>NZ_JAHREP010000009.1 GCF_019084545.1 Marinobacterium ramblicola | reverse complement strand
GGATATTCGGAAATTCTTCGAAAATCTGTCCCATGATCATCTTCGGAGCCTACTGGCCAGACGGATGCAGGACGGTGAATAATCGGGGTCAGAGTAAAGTTTTAAGAGCAAAGTTTTATAATTTGACTCTGACCCCAGAGACTTATAATTTGACTCTGACCCCAGAGACTTGACCCCAGAGACTTACTATTCTTCAAATACTTCGACAAAAACCTAGCGACGACGCGGTCTTCCTGTTTTAGCTTTGTTGCTACCGTTCTGCCCAAGCGCTTTAGCACGTAGGTTTTTCTTGGACGGTTTACGCTTAGTGCTGCTCGCCTCGTCTTGCGCCATTGGATTCGGCTCGAAGCCTTCCATCCACTGCAGGATAAAATGTTCGCCCGTGAGTTTTTCTACGTCTTGAAGTAGGTATTTCTCTTTGTTCGAGACCAGCGAGACGGCCAGGCCCGCTTGACCTGCACGGCCTGTTCGACCAATACGGTGAATATAGTCTTCGGCGTTGTAGGGAAGCTCATAATTGATCACGTATTGCAGTTGCTCGATGTCCAGCCCGCGCGCGGCCACATCGGTGGCGACAAGCGCACGCACCTGGCCGGTTTTGAACTCTTCCAGGCCGCGATCGCGAGCGCCTTGGGATCTGTCGCCATGTACCGCCGCCGCACTGATGCCATCTTTCTCAAGCTCTTTGGCAAGCTCATCCACCGCTTGTTTGGTACGCGTGAAGATAAGCACCTGTTGCCAATTTTTGGAGCCGATCAGGTACGCCACCAAACCCGCTTTGCGTTTCTTGTCGACTTCGTAAAAGCGTTGCTCAATTTTCGCTGCCGTTGCATTGCGTTCGGCGACTTCGATCAGTTTCGGTTGCTTTAAAATGGTTTTGCTCAGGGCAAACACTTCATCGTTGAAGGTTGCGGAGAAGAACAGCGTTTGGCGCGATTCAGGCAGGCGTTTCAGGATGCGCTCGATATCGACAATAAAGCCCATATCCAACATGCGATCCGCCTCGTCGAGCACAAGTGTCTCGACCGTGCTCAGGTCGATCAGCTCTTTGATGGCAAGTTCCAGCAAACGGCCCGGTGTCGCCACGAGCAGATCACAGCCTTGGTTTAACGCATCGATCTGCGGGTTAATACTCGCGCCCCCGTAAGCCACGACTGAGTTGATACCCAAGCCTTGGCTGTATTTGACGAAGCTTTGGTGAACTTGTTGAGCCAGCTCCCGCGTTGGCGTCAGCACCAACACACGGATCGCTTTCTCAGATGTTTCTCGAACGAGGTGACGTTGAATCAAAGGCAAGGCAAACGCGGCCGTTTTACCCGTACCGGTTTGCGCCCCCGCCATGAGATCGTGACCGGCCAGGACTTCGGGGATTGCCGCTTGTTGAATCGGCGTTGGCGTGTGATATCCAAGCGTATCGAGGACAGCCAGCAGATCCGTGTGAAGACCCAGGGTGGAAAAACTCATGAACAAGCACCGCTTACAATAAATCGAGACGGCGCTAGTGTACCGAGTTCGCCACGAACAGTAGACCCCTTCTATAAGGCCCCTGGAGGCGGATCGTGTTCCGACTGCGTGCATCTCCTCATCATCCTCAGACTGCCTTGGCTGTGATTTCCGTGCGCGAGAAGTGCTACTATAGTGTCACTTTAGTTTCCTTTCAGGGTGAACCGATGAAAGTCGAGCTTGTTACCAACCTTAAGCGGCAGGCGACAAAGATCTTGGCGGAGCTGCACGTGTCAAAAGAACCGGTGTTGATCACCGAGCATGGTCAGCCATCCGCTTATCTCGTTGATGTGCAGGATTATGAGTTTATGCAGCGTCGACTAGAGCTGCTTGAGGGGCTCTCCCGAGGAGAGCGAGCTGTCGTTGAGGGAAGAACGTACAGCCAAAATGAAGCCAGGGAGAAGATGAGTAAATGGCTGAAGTAGTCTGGACGGAACCGGCTCTTCAGGAACTGGACGCCATTGCTGAGTATATTGCACTCGATAACCGCGCCGCCGCTCGTAAGCTGGTCGAGGCAGTTTTCGACAAAACCGAACGGCTGAGAGATTTTCCGCAATCCGGGCGTGTTCCTCCCGAATTGCCCAATTCGATCTACAGGGAGGTGATAGTGCCTCCCTGTCGCATTTTTTACCGTGAAGATGACGATCGCGTGTTAATCCTCTACGTAATGAGAGAGGAGCGGCAGCTTCGCAGCTATATTCTGGAGAGTTGCTAATATCCGTCGAGAAAGGAGGGCGGTGTGCTGGCTGTCGAGTTCACGGTTATGGGCATTCCATGTCTTGGGCGAAGCTGTGGCCCTGCGTTTAATCACGACTAGATGTTTTCGTTCCATATTGTGACCTATGCCCAAGCGACACAGCATCGCCCAACAAGTTGCACTGGACCGAAAGTATGATGCGGAACGTCCGTTTTGAAGTAAGTACATAAAGGCGTACATTGGTGAAAAGTTGAACACGTAAGAGGTGCGTCATGACCGGAATCACAGAGACCGAGGTGCATAGCAACCTATATCGGTTGATTGATGAGACTGCCGAGTCCCACCAGCCAATCGTCATCATGGGTAAGCGGAACAAAGCCGTTTTGGTTTCCGAAGAGGACTGGTCGGCAATTCAGGAAACGCTTTACCTGCTTTCCGTACCGGGTATGCGAGAGTCTATTCGTGAGGGGATGGAAACCCCAGTGGATGAATGCGATTCGATAATTGCCTCATAGCTTCGCGTTAGCCTGGTAAGAGTTTTAAACCGACACCTGATAAAGCCAAAACGCCGGCAATTGAAGCCGGCGTTTTGGGGATCGCGGGCTGAATCTTACTCCTTATCCAACCCCAGCTCCTCGATCGAGATCTGCCGCATCTTGAACTTCTGGATCTTGCCGGTCACGGTCATCGGGAACTCCTCGACGAACTTGAAGTAGCGCGGGATCTTGAAGTGGGTGATCTGGCCCTTGCAGAATGCGCGCAGCTCTTCGGGGTCGACCTCGTTGATGCCCGGTTTCAGCTTGATCCAGGCGATCAGCTCTTCGCCATACTTCTTGTCCGGCACGCCGGTGACCTGCACGTCGGAGATCGACGGGTGGGTGTAGAGGAACTCCTCGACCTCTTTCGGATAGACGTTTTCGCCGCCGCGGATCACCATATCCTTGATGCGGCCGACGATCTGCACGTAACCCTCGTCATCCATGGTGGCCAGGTCGCCGGTGTGCATCCAGCCAGCATCGTCGATGGCGCTGTGGGTGGCGTCGTCGTTGTTCCAGTACTTCAGCATCACGCTGTAGCCGCGGGTGCACAGCTCGCCGATCTCGCCGCGGGGCAGGATGTAGCCGGTGGCTGGGTCGATGATCTTGGACTCCAGGTGGGGCTGGGTGCGGCCGACGGTGGTGACACGCTTGTCGAACGGGTCGTCGGCGGCGGTCTGGGTCGATACCGGGCTGGTCTCGGTCATGCCGTAGGCGATCTGCACCTCCTGCATATGCATCTTCGAGTTGACCGCTTTCATCACCTCGGCCGGGCAGATGGAGCCTGCCATGATGCCGGTGCGCAGGCTGGACAGGTCATACTGTTCAAAGTCGGGGTGGTCCAGTTCGGCGATGAACATGGTCGGCACGCCGTACAGCGCCGTGGCGCGCTCTTCGGCCACCGTCTCCAGCACCGCGCCGGGATCGAAACCTTCGCCGGGGTAGATCATCGTCGCGCCATGGGTGATGCAGCCCAGGTTGCCCATCACCATGCCGAAGCAGTGGTAGAGCGGCACCGGAATCACCAGACGGTCCTTATGAGTGAAGCCCATCGACTCGGCGACGAAGAAGCCGTTGTTGAGGATGTTGTGGTGGGAGAGGGTGGCGCCCTTGGGGAAGCCGGTGGTGCCGGAGGTGTACTGGATATTGATGGCGTCGTCGAACTGCAGCTCGCGCTGAGCGTCGGCCAGCTGACCGGCGTCGATCTCGTCGGCGCGCTCAACGAAGTCGTTCCAGCGCCACATACCGGGGTAGGCGGTTTCCGACAGGTTGATGATCCCCTGCAGGTGCGGCAGGTTGCGTGACTCCAGATGGCCGGGCTCGCTGTGCGCCAGTTCCGGTGCCAGGGTCTGCAGCATCTCGGTGTAGTTGGAGCTCTTGAAGCTGTCGGCGGTGACCAGGAAGCGCGCTTCCGACTGGTTCAGGGCGTACTCCAGTTCGTGCAGGCGGTAGGCGGGGTTGATGTTGACCAGGATGGCGCCCACCTTGGCGGTGGCGATCTGGGTCATCAGCCATTGGGCGTTGTTCGGCGACCACATGCCGACGCGATCGCCACGGCGTACGCCGATCGCGAGCAGGGCACGGGCGACGTTGTCGACCTGAGCTTTCAGTTCGGCGTAGGTCAGGCGGATCTGCTGGTGGCGTACGATCAGAGCTTCGTTGTCGGGGTAGGTCGCCGCGATCTGGTCGAACTTGTCGCCGATTGTCATGCCGATCAGGGGCTTGGTGCTGGTACCGCTGGTGTAGCTTGGGAGCTTTTGGGGCTGCGTAGTCATCTGTGTATTCCCAAAGAGTCGTTTATTTTTGTTGTCTCGGTCCGGGTTGCGCACCTGTTATCTATGTAGCGCGTGATACTGGGGATTAGGCTGCATATCCACGGCGCTGGCGACACGGTTGGTCATGTTGTAGAAGCCGACGATGTTGGCGATATCCCAGATATCCCTGTCGCTGAACCCGGCATCGCGCAGCGCCTGTCGGTCAGCTTCCAGGATCCGGTCCGGGGTTTCGGTCAGCTTGACGGCAAAATCGAGCATGGCGCGGTGGCGTGGTGAAAGCTCGGCGGTGCGGTAGTTCATGACGATCATCTCGCCGAGCTGGGGCGATTCGGAGTATTCACGTACCGCGGCGCCATGGGCGACCTGGCAGTAGTAGCAGCGGTTGCTGGAGGAGACGGCGACCGCGATCATCTCCCTCTCCAGCGTCGACAGGCCGCTCTCGCCGAACATCAGTTCGTTATAAAGCTTAGAGAAAACATCGAGTTGCGCTGGGTTCTGACTGTAAGCCTTGAGTACATTGGGCACCATGCCCAGCTTCTCTTCGCAGATCGAGAAGTACTTCTGAAACGCCTCGGGCAGACGATCCTGCTCCGGGATCGGCAGGTCCAGTGCCGTAATATGGTCCGGTTGGGTGTACATGCGATTCCCCTTGATGGTGGAGGTTTTCAGGTTCAATCCAGTTGTTTGCGCTGCCTAGCTAATGCACCCCAGTGCCTGTGCGACCCGGGAGGCGGGTGGCCGTCCCAGCTGTTCGCTGATCCAGCAGCTGGTGGCGACCAGCTTCTCCAGATCGACACCGGTGTCGATGCCAAGTCCGTTGAGCAGGTAGAGCACATCCTCGGTGGCCACGTTGCCGGAGGCGCCCCTGGCATAGGGGCAGCCACCGAGACCGGAGACGGAGGAGTCGATCACCGCTACGCCCTCTTCAAGCACGGCATAGAGGTTGGCCAGCGCCTGGCCGTAGGTGTCGTGGAAGTGGGCGGCCAGGTTGCCGATCGGCACCTCCTGCGCGACCGCGTCCAGCATCCGTTTAGCCTTCAGCGGCGTGCCCACGCCGATGGTGTCGCCGAGCGAGATCTCGTAGCAGCCGAGCTGGTACAGATCGCGGCAGACGCTGGCGACCTGGATCGGCTCAATTTCACCGGTGTAGGGGCAGCCGAGCACGGTGGAGACGTAGCCGCGCACCGGCACGCCCGCATCGCGGGCGCGCTCGATCAGGGGGGCGAAGCGCTCCAGACTCTCGGCGATGGAGCAGTTGATGTTCTTCTGCGTGAACGCCTCGGAAGCGGCCGTGAACACGGCGACTTCCGATACCTTGGCGGCCAGCGCCGCCTCCAGCCCCTTGAGGTTGGGCGTCAGCGCGCTGTAGATCACGCCGGGGCGGCGGTCGATGCCCGCCATCACCTCGGCGCCATCGGCCATCTGCGGCACCCATTTCGGCGATACGAAGCTGGCGGCTTCGATATGGTGCAGACCGGCGTCGGCCAGGCGCTGGATCAGTTCCACCTTGATCGCGGTGGCGATCACCGCGCCCGGCTCATTCTGCAGGCCGTCGCGCGGGCCGACCTCGACCAGGCGTACCTGTTGCGGGAATGTCATCAGGCGGCCTCCTCATCTTCGGAGGAGAGTGCGATCAGCGCATCTCCCTCTTTGACCAGTTCGCCCTCGGTGAAGAAGATATCGCTGACGCAACCGTCATGAGGCGCATGGATGCTGTGCTCCATCTTCATCGCTTCCATGATCACCAGGGTCTCGCCGGCCTCGACCTGCTGTCCCTTGCTGACCAGTACCGCGACCACGGCGCCGTTCATCGGTGCCGACAGCGAGCCGCCCTGATCGGACTCGGCCGATGTTTGAAGAAAGGTATCGCGATGCTGGCGACAGGTGAACTGGTCGCCCTCGTGGAACAGCGTCAGGTTGTCGCCATCCTGGTAGCCGTGCAGCGTCAGCCGGTGGCCGTCCACCACCAGGTTCAGCGCATCCCTGTCGAGCCGGGCGCTGACACGGTGGCTGGCACCGTCCAGGGTGATCTCGTACGCCTCCTGCAGCTCACGCACGCTGAGCTGATGGATGGTCTCACCGACCACCAGTTTCAGCGGACGGGCGTACTCGGAGTTCAGCCGCCAGCCGTTCTGGGCGGAGAAGGGGGAGTGCTCGTCGCCGCGGATGCGGTCTCCCTTGCGCGCCAGTTCCAGGAACCAGGCGGCGGCGCTGACCAGACAGCGGTCCTGATCGAGACGGCCCGGCGCGAACAGCAGCTCGCGGTGGCGCTCGATAAAGCCGGTATCCAGCTGCGCCTCGCGGAACGGGGCGGCATCGGCCAGCCGGTGCAGGAAGCGGGTGTTGGTCTTCAGACCGCCGATACGGTACTGCTCCAGCGCCTGCACCATGCGGTTGATCGCCGCTTCACGGTTATCGTCCCAGACGATCAGCTTGGCGATCATCGGGTCGTAGTAGACGCTGACCTCGTCACCCTCGATGACACCGGTATCGACGCGCACATGGGCGTTCTCATCCGGGGTACGCAGGTAGCGCAGGGTGCCGGTGGCGGGCAGGAAATCCTGGTCCGGATCCTCGGCGTAGATACGCGCTTCCAGGGCGTGGCCGCGGATCTTGATCTGATCCTGCTTCAGCGGAAGTGCTTCGCCATCGGCGACGCGCAGCTGCCATTCAACCAGGTCGAGGCCGGTGATCATCTCGGTGACCGGATGCTCCACCTGCAGGCGGGTGTTCATCTCCATGAAGTAGAAGGAGCCGTCCACGTCATACAGGAACTCCACGGTACCGGCGCCGACATAGTCGATCGCCTGCGCCGCACGTACGGCGGCTTCGCCCATGGCGCGGCGAGTATGTTCGGGCAGGCCTGGTGCCGGGGCTTCCTCGATCACCTTCTGGTGGCGGCGCTGCACCGAGCAGTCACGCTCGGCCAGGTAGACGCCGTTGCCCTGGCTGTCGCAGAACACCTGGATCTCCACGTGGCGCGGCTGGGTCAGGTACTTCTCGATCAGCATATCCGGGTTGCCGAAGGCGTTTTTCGCCTCGCGGCAGGCGGAGGTCAGCGCCTCGTCGAACTGTTTCAGCGACTCGACCACGCGCATCCCCTTGCCGCCGCCACCGGCGACCGCTTTCAGCAGCAGCGGGAAGCCGCATTTTTCCGCCTCTTTCTTCAGTGTTTCCGGTGACTGGTCGTTGCCGTGGTAGCCCGGCACCAGCGGTACACCGGCGCTCTCCATGATCGCCTTGGCGGCGGACTTGGAGCCCATGGCGGCGATGGCGCTGGAGGGCGGGCCGATAAACACGATGCCGTTGCGCTCGCAGGCGTTGGCGAATTCGGTGTTCTCGGACAGGAAGCCGTAGCCGGGGTGGACCGCCTGGGCGCCGGACTCCTTGCAGATCTCGATAATGCGCTCGGCGCGCAGGTAACTTTCGCTGCTCGGCGCCGGGCCGAGCAGGTAGGCCTCATCGGCCATCGCCACATGGCGGGCGTTGCGGTCCGCTTCGGAGTAGACCGCGACGCACTTGATACCGAGGCGGTGTGCGGTCTTGATAACGCGGCACGCAATCTCGCCACGGTTAGCGATCAGAATCTTGTTAAACATGATGCTTATTCCTCGACCCAGTTGGGCTGACGCTTGTTCAGGAAGGCGCTCAGCCCCTCCTGGCCCTCGGCGCTCGAGCGGATATCGGCGATGCGCCGGGCGGTGTCGTCGATCACGGTCTGGTCGATCGGTTTCTGGCTGACCGCCTGGATCAACTTCTTGGCCTCGGTGATCCCTTGCGGGCTGTTGCGACGCAGTTGGGCGAGCATGTTGTTCGCAATCTCACCAAGCTGCTCCGCGCTGTCGGCCAGTTCATGTACCAGGCCGAACTGCTGGGCGGTGGCCGCGTCGAACGGCTCGGCGCTGATGAAGTAGCGCCTAGCCTGACGCTCGCCGATGGCGCGTACCACATAGGGGCTGATCACGGCCGGGATCAGGCCGATCTTCACTTCGGACAGGCAGAAGCGCGATTCTCGGGTGGCGATGACGATATCGCAGCAGGCGGCGAGGCCCACGGCGCCGCCGTAGGCTGCACCCTGCACCAGTGCCAGCGTCGGCTTGGAGTGGTTGTTCAACCGCTCCATCAGCCGTGCCAGCTCGCCGGCATCCTCCAGGTTCTGCTGATGACTGTTCTGCGCCATCCGCTTCATCCAGGCCAGATCGGCCCCGGCGGAGAAATTCTTACCGTTGGCGCGCAGTACCAGTGCACGTACCGTTGGATCACGGTCGGTGGTTTCGAGGGCATCGATGATCTGCGCGATCATGGTGTCGTCGAAGGCGTTGTGCACCTCGGGGCGGTTCAGCGTCAGCCAGGCGACGCCCTGAGCGTCGCGGGTCAGTTCTACATACTGTGCAGTCATCTGAAGCCCTCCTTACATACGGAACACGCCAAAGCGTGTCTCGCGCTGCGGTGCGTTGAGTGCCGCGGACAGGCCCATCGCCACCACTTCGCGGGTCTGCGCCGGGTCGATGACACCGTCGTCCCACAAGCGTGCGGAGGCGTAGTAGGGGTGGCCCTGGTGCTCGTAGGTCTCGATGATCGGCTTCTTGAACTGGGCTTCCTCCTCGGCGGACCAGCTCTTGCCCTGGCGTTCCAGGCCGTCGCGGCGCACGGTGGCCAGTACTCCTGCCGCCTGTTCGCCACCCATGACCGAGATCCGGGCGTTGGGCCACATCCACAGGAAATTGGGGCTGTAGGCGCGGCCGCACATGCCGTAGTTGCCGGCACCGAAAGAGCCGCCAATCAGCACGGTCAGTTTAGGCACGTTGGCGCAAGCGACGGCGGTGACCATCTTGGCGCCGTGCTTGGCGATCCCCTCGGATTCCGCTTTCTGACCGACCATGAAGCCGGTGATGTTCTGCAGGAATAGCAGCGGGATATTGCGCTGGCAGCAGAGCTCGACGAAGTGCGCGCCTTTCTGCGCCGAATCGCCGAACAGGATGCCGTTGTTGGCGATGATGCCGACCGGGTAGCCGTAGATATGGGCGAAACCTGTTACCAGTGTGGTGCCGTAGAGCTTCTTGAACTCGTCGAATTCGGAGCCGTCGACGAGTCGCGCGATCACCTCGCGGGCATCGTAGGGCTTCTTCAGGTCGGTACCGACCACACCGTACAACTCCTCGGCCGGGTAGAGCGGGGCGACGGGTTCGCGCAGGTCGAGCTGCGGATTCTTGCGCTTGTTCAGGTTGGCGATGCAGCTGCGGGCGATCTGCAGTGCATGGGCGTCGTTCTCGGCGTAGTGGTCGGCCACGCCGGAGGTGCGGCAGTGCACATCGGCGCCGCCGAGATCCTCGGCGGAAACCTCTTCACCGGTGGCCGCTTTCACCAGCGGCGGACCGGCCAGGAAAATGGTGCCCTGGTTGCGCACGATGATCGATTCGTCGGCCATCGCCGGGACATAGGCGCCCCCGGCGGTGCACAGCCCCATCACCACGGCGATCTGCGGGATCCCCTGGGCGGACATGCGCGCCTGGTTGTAGAAGATGCGGCCGAAGTGATCCCGGTCCGGGAACACCTCATCTTGACGCGGCAGGTTGGCACCGCCGGAGTCCACCAGGTAGATGCAGGGCAGGTGGTTGCGCTCGGCGATCTCCTGCGCACGCAGATGTTTTTTCGCCGTCAGCGGGTAGTAGGTGCCGCCCTTCACGGTGGCGTCGTTGGCGACGATCATGCACTCGACTCCGCTGACCCGGCCGATGCCGGTGATGATGCCGGCGGCCGGTACGTTGTCTTCATAGACATCGAAGGCGGCCAACTGGGACAGCTCTAGGAAGGGCGAGCCTTCGTCGAGCAGGGCGTTGATACGTTCGCGGGGCAGCAGCTTGCCGCGGGCCAGATGACGCTGCTGGTAGTCGGGGCCGCCGCCGAGTTCGACGGTAGCGACCTTGTCACGCAGGTCCGCAACCGCCTCGCGCATGGAGGCGTCGTTGCGGAGGAACTCGTCGCTGCGCGCATTGATCTTGGTGTGCAGAACGGGCATAGCGTTCTCCAATACTTATTGTTTTTGTGCAGGCCGGGCGGTTGGGTGCGCCCGGCTTAGTTCTTCAGTGGTTAGCTGTTCAGTACTTAGCTATTCGAGACTTAGTTATTCAGGAACAGCTCGCGTCCGATCAGCATACGGCGGATCTCCGAGGTACCGGCACCGATCTCGTACAACTTGGCATCGCGCAGCAGACGTCCTGTCGGAAACTCGTTGATGTAACCGTTACCGCCGAGCAGCTGAATCGCATCCAGAGCCAGTTTGGTGGCGTTCTCTGCCGAGTAGAGGATGGCGCCGGCGCAATCCTTGCGGCTGGTCTCGCCACGCTCGGCGGCACGGGAGACGGTGTAGATATAGGACTTGGACGCGTTCAGCAGCGTGTACATGTCGGCCAGCTTGCCCTGGACCAGTTCGAACTCGCCGATCGCCTTGCCGAACTGCTGGCGGTCGCGGCAGTAGGGCACGACGATATCCATCGCCGCCTGCATGATCCCCAGCGGGCCGCCGGACAGCACCAGACGCTCGTAGTCGAGTCCGCTCATCAGCACGCGAACGCCGCCGTTCAGTTCACCGAGGATGTTCTCTTTCGGCACCGGGCAATCCTCGAACACCAGCTCACAGGTGTTGGAGCCGCGCATGCCGAGCTTGTCCAGCTTCTGATGACGGGAGAAGCCGGGGAAGTCGCGCTCGACGATAAAGGCGGTGATGCCGCGGGGACCGGCGTGGATATCGGTCTTGGCGTAGATCACGTAGGTGTCGGCGTCGGGGCCGTTGGTGATCCACATCTTGTTGCCGTTGAGCAGGTAGTGATCGCCGTTGTCACGGGCGTGCAGTTTCATCGATACCACGTCGGAGCCGGCGTTGGGCTCGGACATCGCCAGCGCGCCGATATGCTCGCCGCTGATCAGCTTGGGCAGGTATTTCTGCTTCTGCTCTTCGGTGCCGTTGCGGTGGATCTGGTTCACGCAGAGGTTGGAGTGGGCACCGTAGGAGAGGCCCACCGAGGCCGAGGCGCGGCTGATCTCCTCCATCGCGATGACGTGGGCCAGGTAACCCATGTCGACGCCGCCGTACTCCTCCTTCACGGTGATGCCGAGCAGGCCCATGTCGCCGAACTTGCGCCACAGATCGGCCGGGAACAGGTTGTCTCGGTCGATCTGCTCGGCACGCGGGGCAATTTCGCGGCTGGCAAAGGTGTTGATCTGCTCGCGCAGCATATCGAGGGTTTCGCCGAGGCCGAAGTTGAGGCTGGTGAACTCTGAAATCATCTCTTTCTACCTGTCTATGTTGCTGTTGAAACCGAATGTCAGCCTGCGATCTGCTGCATTCGGTTCACTTAGCTGGCTTTTTGTTTTTGTGTGCGTAACTCGTCCAAAGCATCGCGGCAGCGGCGCTCTGCGTTGTCCAGTTCCAGTTGCACCATCGCGATATCTTTCAACTGCTGATCAAGCTCGGCGCGTTTCTGGTGAATGATTTCCATCAGCAGATTGAGCTGCTTTTGACTGCCGCTGGGGGTCTCGTCCCAGAGCGAAAACAGGTCGCGGATCTCGGCCAGGGAGAATCCCAGCCGCTTGCCGCGCAGGATCAGCTTCATCCGCACCCGGTCCTGGCGGCTGTAGATCCGCGTTTGGCCGCGACGTGTCGGATGCAGTAGCCCCTGGTCTTCATAGAAGCGGATGCTACGTGTGGTGACATCGAACTCGCTGGCCAGCTCGCTGATGGAATAGCTTCTCTGTTTCTCTGCCATGGTCCCGTTTGTTCCTTTGCGCTTTCTATTCAGGCTAGAGGAAGTTTACGTTAACGTAAAGCGGAAATAAGTATATACCCTTATTTGAAACCATTGGTTACATTTGAAGTTAAGTCATTGATATTTAATAGTTTGAATCTGTTTTTTGGGCACAAAAAGCCTTGAATTAGACTAAAGTCGTACTGGTACCTGCGTATTTGGGGTTGTTAAGTTCGGTTCCGAGCTTACGTTGACGTAAGCGACGTCCAGGGCGGTTATGCCTGGTGAAAATAACAATAAGAACACGGGTTTCGATTACGACATGAGTACCGACTACGTACTGCAAACCACTGATCTGGTTAAGGAGTTCAAGGGCTTTACCGCCGTTGACAACGTCAGTCTCAATATCGAGCGCGGCAGCATTCACGCCTTGATCGGCCCCAACGGGGCGGGCAAGACCACGGTGTTCAACCTGCTGACCAAGTTTCTCAGTCCGACCAGCGGTCGGATCCTCTATAACGGCCGCGATATCACGGCGATGAAGCCGGCCTCTGTGGCCCGTCTTGGCCTGATCCGCTCGTTCCAGATCTCGGCAGTGTTTCCCCATCTGACAGTGCTGGAGAACGTGCGCATCGCGTTGCAGCGCAAGGAATCCAACAGCTTCCACTTCTGGCGCTCGGAAAAGGTGCTGGAGCCGCTGAATGAGAAAGCGCTTGAGTTGCTGGATCAGGTTGGGCTGCGCGAGTTCGCCAAAACCACCACCGTCGATCTCTCCTACGGTCGCAAGCGCGCGCTGGAGATTGCTACTACGCTGGCGCTGGATCCCGAGCTGATGCTGCTCGACGAACCGACCCAGGGAATGGGCCACGAGGATGTGGACGTGGTCGCGGCGCTGATCAAGAAGGTCTCGGCCAACCGCACCATCCTGATGGTCGAGCACAACCTGCATGTGGTGTCCCGCCTGGCCGATCGCATCACCGTGCTGCAACGCGGTGCGGTGTTGACCGAGGGCGACTACGACACCGTGTCTGCCGACCCGCGGGTAAAAGAGGCCTATCTCGGTGTTGCCGCCGATGAGGAGGAGGAGGGTGGCGAGCCCGTTGGTGCCTCCGGCGAGGTTGAACAGCAGGAGAGGGCAACAGCATGAGTACCTACGGCGAAAAGATCCGTATCAGCGACCTGCACGCTTTCTACGGCGAGTCGCACATCCTGCACGGCATCGACCTGAACGTGAAGCAGGGCGAACTGGTGACGCTGCTCGGGCGCAATGGCGCCGGTCGTTCCACCACGCTGCGCGCGATCATGAACATGGTGGGCCGCCGCAGCGGCACAATCAATATCAACGGGCGCCAGACCATCGGCATGGCCTCCCATCGCATCGCCCACCTCGGCATCGGCTACTGCCCCGAGGAGCGCGCCATCTTCTCCAGCCTCAATGTGGAGGAGAACCTGATGCTGCCGCCGGCGGTGCGCAGCGACGGCATGAGCGTAGAGGAGATCTACGACATGTTCCCCAACCTGTACGAGCGCCGCTACAGCCAGGGCACCCGCCTATCCGGCGGCGAACAGCAGATGCTGGCCCTGGCCCGCATCCTGCGCTCCGGCGCCAATATCCTGCTGCTCGACGAGATCACCGAAGGCCTGGCCCCGGTGATCGTGAAGAAGCTTGGCGAGGTACTGCAGAAGCTGAAGCAGCGCGGGCTGACCATCCTCCTGGTTGAGCAGAACTTCCGTTTCGCGGCGCCGATCGCCGATCGGCACTACGTCATGGAGCATGGTCACATCGTAGAGGAGGTCGGGGCGCATGAGCTCGAAGCCCGGGCCGACATGCTCAACACCTATCTGGGCGTTTAAGCCCGGTTACTTTGCTCTACCCGTTAGTGCTCCACCCCCTTAAGTGCAATTTTAAGTGCCATTAAAAGCGCAATAACAATAAAAACCTCATGGAGGCGAAAGGATGAAAGCAATCAAGAAAACCCTGCTCTGCACCGGTATCGCAGCAGCAATGACCGTATCGGCAGCCCAGGCCGCCGGTATCTCCGACGACAAGGTGAAGATCGGCGTGCTGGCGGATATGGGCGGCGTATACGCCGATATCTGCGGTGAGGGTTGTGTTACCGCCGTGCAGATGGCGGTCGAGGATTTCGGCGGCACCGTGCTTGGCAAGCCGATCGAGATCGTCAGCGCCGACGATCAGAACAAGCCGGATGTGGGCTCCAGCATCGTGCGTAAGTGGATCGACAACGAGCAGGTGGACACTGTCACCGGCCTGGTGGCCAGCTCCGTGACCGGTGCGGTGGCTCAGGTGCTGACAGACGCGAAGAAGATCGCGCTGATCTCCACCTCCGCCTCGCATGCTTTCACCACGAAGGCCTGCTCACCCTACAACGTGCAGTGGACCTATAACGTGGTGGCACTGGCTAACGGTACCGTGAAACCGATGGTCGGAGCCGGCAAGTGGCGCTGGTTCTTCATCACCGCCGACTATGCGTTCGGTCATGCCCTGGAGAGCGTCGCCACCGAGGTGGTTAACTCCAGCGGTGGCGAGGTGCTGGGGGCCGTGCGCGCGCCGCTGGGTACCACCGACTTCTCCTCCTACGTGCTGCAGGCACAGAGCTCGGGCGCCGACGTGATCGCACTGGCCAATGCCGGCACCGACTTCACCAACTCGCTGAAGACCGCCGCCGAGTTCGGCCTGACCCAGTCTGCCGAAGTGGCCGGCCTGCTGGTATTTACCTCCAACGCCCAGGCGCTGGATCCGGAGATCGCCGGCGGCATGAAGCTGACCACCGGTTTCTACTGGGATATGGACGAACAGACCCGCGAGTGGTCCAAGCGCTTCAAGGAGCGTCATGGCGCGATTCCGGCGATGGGGCAGGCGGGTGCTTACTCGATGACCATGCACTACCTGAAAGCGGTGGAAGCCGCCGGTACCGACGACTCCGACGTTGTTATTCGCAAGATGAAGGAGATGAAGCCGGACGACTTCTTCGCTCGCAACGCGACGCTGCGTAACGATGGCCGCATGGTTCACGACATGTACCAGGTGCGGATCAAGCGCGCCGATGAGCGCCAGAATCCGGACGATATCTTTGCCATTGAAAACGTGATTTCCGGCGAGGAAGCCTTCGGCCCGATGCTGGCCGAGTGCGACTTCAAATAAGCGGAACTTGATGTCTCAGAACGACGGTGCCGGTCGGTTCCCCGATCGGCGCCTGAGTTCGCAAAAGGCCTTTGCGGCCACATTCGAATAAGAAAAGCGGGTAGTGGGATATGGCAACATTTCTCGGCATCAATCTGTTTGGCCTGTTCGGCCAACTGCTGGTCGGACTGATCAACGGCTCCTTTTACGCCTTGCTCAGTCTCGGGCTGGCGATCATCTTCGGTTTGTTGAAGATCATCAATTTCGCCCAGGGCGCGATGTATATGCTCGGCGCATTCGCGGCCTGGATGGCGCTGAACTATTTCGGCATCAACTACTGGGCGGCGCTGATTCTGGTACCGCTGGTGGTGGGGTTTGCTGGCGTGCTGGTGGAGCGCTTTCTGTTGCGGCCGATCGCCGGCGAGGATCACCTCTACAGCCTGCTGCTGACCTTCGGTATCGCGCTGGTGCTGCAGGGCCTGTTCACCCAGATCTACGGTGCCTCCGGTCAGCCCTACTCCATTCCCGATGCGTTGAAGGGCGGTACCAAACTGCCGTTCATGTACCTGCCCGATTATCGCGCCTGGATTATCGTCGCCTCGGTGGTGGTCTGCAGCCTGACCTGGTACATGATCGAAAAGACCCGGCTCGGCGCCTATCTGCGCGCCGGTACCGAGAACCCGGCCATGCTGCAGGCGTTCGGAATCAACGTGCCGTTGATCGTGACCCTGACCTTCGGTTTCGGCGTCGGCCTGGCGGGCTTTGCCGGGGTGATGGCGGCACCGGTCTACTCGGTCTCGCCGGATATGGGCTCCAACATGCTGATCGTGGTGTTCGCCATTGTCGTCATCGGTGGCATGGGCTCCATCGGTGGCGCCATCCTGACCGGCCTCGGCATGGGCATCATCGAGGGGCTGACCAAATACTTCTACCCGGAAGCCTCCACCACGGTGATTTTTGCCGTGATGGTGATCGTGCTGCTGCTCAAGCCCGCCGGCCTGTTCGGTAAGGAGGCGTAATCATGACAATGACAAAACCCAGAATCGCACTGCTGGTCCTGCTTGGCCTGCTGGCACCGCTGGTGATCTACCCGGTGTTCCTGATGAAGGTGCTCTGCTTCGCGCTGTTCGCCTGCGCGTTCAACCTGCTGCTCGGCTTCACCGGTCTGCTCTCGTTCGGCCATGCCGCATTTCTCGGTACCGGCGGTTATGTCACCGGCTACCTGATGATCAACACGGGGATTACCCCTGAGCTGGGTATCCTGTGCGGCACACTGGCCGCAGGTGTGGTCGGTGCCGTGTACGGCAAGCTGGCGGTGAAGCGTGAGGGGATCTACTTCGCCATGGTCACCCTGGCGCTGGCGCAGCTGCTGTTCTTTGTCTACCTGCAGGCGCCGTTTACCGGCGGTGAGGATGGTCTGCAGGGTGTACCGCGCGGTTTCCTGTTCGGCCTGATCGACCTGACCAACAACACCTACCTCTACTATGTGGTGTACGCGATCTTCCTGTTCGGCTTCTGGCTGGTGTTCCGCACCGTGCACTCGCCGTTCGGGCAGATCCTGAAGGCGATCCGCGAGAACGAACCGCGGGCGATCTCCCTTGGTTACAACGTCACTCAGTACAAGTGGGTTGCATTCGTGATCTCGGCGGCGCTGGCGGGGTTGGCGGGCTCGACCAAGACGCTTGTGTTCCAGCTTGCCTCGCTTAACGATGTGCACTGGCACCTGTCCGGTGAGGTGGTGTTGATGACGCTGCTTGGCGGCATGGGCACCATCGCAGGTCCCTTGGTCGGTGCCGGTGTGGTGGTGACGATTCAGAACTATCTGTCCGGTGGCGAGCTGGGCAACTACGTCAGCATCATCATGGGAGTCATCTTTATCATCTGCGTGCTGCTGTTCCGCAACGGCATCGTCGGCGAGCTGCAGCGGTTGATCAAGCGTAACTTTGGTTAACTCATAGAGCGGGTTAACTCATAGAGCGGGTTAACTCATAGGGTGGGTTAGCTGATGGACGGGCTGTTGGTCGTGCCGCGGGGTTCGGCCAACAGATTAAAGCCCGATACTCACTGAGCCGCAGAAGGCATGCCGCTAAGACGAAAAGCCTGTTGTTTCAACTGCTCTAATTGTGCTGCCGACATCTCGCTATCCAGCAGCTTGATATCACCGGAAAAGACTTGGGGAACCTGCTGGGGTTGCCCGGCCAGATCCAGTTTGATCGCCTCGGCCATCGCGATGCCGTTGTCGTCGTTGATGCGCATCACGGTCACATCCAGCCCTTTTTGCTGCAGCTCGATCAGCTCCGCATCGCCGCCCCCCCAACCATTGAGCAGAACATCGGTGCGGTCCATTTCACGCAGGGCGCGCAGGGCTCCCAGGGCGACATCGGTGGAGCAGGCATAGATCATTTTGAGATCGGGGTGGGCTCCCAGGGTTTTACGCGTAGCCTGATAGGCTCGTTCCTGATTGCCGTCGGTATAAAAGGCACCGACCTGCTCAATATTGGGGTATTTCGCCGCTTCTGCTGCAAAGGTATCGCCTCGCATCTGACTGACATATCCCGGTGAGAAGTAGAGCAGAAGATATTTTCCCCGGTAATCGATTCGGTTGAGCATCCAGTCGGCTATCAACTGCGTTCCCGTCGCGTGATCGAAGCCGACATAAAGAAAGGGCTGATGCTCATGCCAGCGTACCAGCGGGGTGGTGATATTCTGCAGAATCAGCTTGGGCGTTCCCTTCGCCAATATGCGTTCGATCATCCGGCCTTGGGGCGCCACATCCAGCGTGAACGCCAGATAGTCCGGTTTCCAGTCCAGCGCCTGGGCCAGCTGTTGGCTCTGTAATCCGGTTTCCACCGACGGGTGCGAAAAGAAGGACTTGAGCTCAAACGGTATACCCAGGCTGTGCAGGCGCTGTTCAAAGGAGCTTTGGCTTCGGCGCCAGTAATCGGAGGCCTGCAGGCCTGGATAGACGATAGCGATCTTTATCGGCCGGGTAGGGGGCTTTGTAATCGGTATCGCCTGATTTCGCACTATGTCGGCGAAATGGGTCGCGATAGGCTGTTGCTCCGGGTGTTCTTCCAGATAGGCATCGAGACGGATGTAATCGGATGCCGCCGACACGGGCGAACCAATGAATAGTGCGCCTACAAGTGTTACAGCTTGAAGGCTTCGCTGTAGATTCGATCTGGAGATCATGATTGTTTACCCCTGTAGTCGTTAATTCTTATGTCGGGTGGTATTCCTTGCATTCATCGGTTGCAGCGCTTTAACCGCCTTGGGCATGGTCAGTGCTTGTCTTGCTGACTTTTTCCGGCAACTGGATGATGAAACGCGCGCCTCCGGTATCGGGCGATTCCGCGTTGATGCGGCCATGCATCAGCCGCGTGACCCACTGATGAACCAGATGGAGGCCTAGCCCGGTATGGCCGCGTCCGCGGCCGCTGGTCACAAACGGATCGAACAGTTTGTCTCTCAACTCCGGCGCAATGCCTTTGCCGTTGTCGGTAACCGATAACTGGATCCAGCCATTCTGCCGCGTGGCTTCCAATATCACTTCACCGCTGTGCATACCTTCGGTTCCGTAGGTGATCGCATTGATTATCAGGTTTTGCAGAATCTGCGATACCACACCGGGATAGCCGCTCATGGCCAACCCGCTATCGATACGGTTGATGATCTGGGTGCCCGAGTTTTTGAGTTTGGGGGTCAGAGAGCGCAGCAGGTCGATGACCACCTGGTCCAGCTCGAACTCGACGATCTCCTCTTCATTGGAGCGATCAAGCGCAAGACGTTTGAAGCTTTTCACCAGCTCCGCGGCCTTGGTCAGGTTTTTTTCGACCAGCTCAAGGCCCTCGGCGGTGCTGCCCATGTAGCTGTCGAGCGCCTGACGGGTGAGACCGGATTCGAGCGCATGTTGCAGTGAGCCGTGCTGGCCTCTCAGGCTGGAGGCCGATATCAGGGCACCACCGATCGGGGTGTTGAGTTCGTGCGCCACGCCGGCAACCATCATCCCCAACGACGAGAGCTTGCGTGACTCGACCAGCTCGTTCTGCAGCAATCGTTGCCTGGTCAGAGAGCCGTCCAGTTCGGTGTTCAGGAGCTTCAGTTCATATTTTTCGTGCTCGAGGGTTTCGGTCAGCGAGTGAAGGTTGCGCTGAAGTGCGAAGTCTCTTAACAGGATACGACCGCCAATCAGCAGGATCCCAAGCGCCGTCAGTATCGAGGGCAGTAGTGCTGCAAATTCGATTTTGTTGACCACCTGGGCGGGGGTGCTTGCGATCACATAGAGCTTTTCTGATGCAGTGGGAGAGAGCTGTATCTGACGGTAACTGATCAACTGGCCTCTATAGGGCTGCATGACCCGATTTTCTTCACTATCGATATGGTTGAAAAGCGATGGATCGGTATTCCTGACGCTGTTCTGAGACTTGCCTAACACCTCCCCCCACTCTAGTGCTGCATTGGGGTGTACGATCCAGTCCCCGTGGCTGCTGGCTAGTATCATATCCATCTCTGCGGTGCTCAGGGCTCTAAGCTCGTAAATCAGATGAGAGAGGTCATAATTGATCAGCAGCAGCCCTGGGTGCATGCCGTAACTTCGGGTGGTCTGCACTCCGATACGCACCACGGGCTGAAAAGGTTTCTGGATCGTGCCGTTTTCTGAATTCAGGTCGAAGGGGGATATATAGAGTTCCGGCGGTAGCACCTGCATGGCGCTTTTGAAGTAGTAGCGGTCTTTTTTATCCTGAAGCGCACTTTCCGGCACTTCCCGTGCTATGCCGTGCTCGATGTTTACCCGCACCTTCTCCTGACCGGTATCGTCGAGCCAGCGCAGTTGCAACAGGTGATCCAGTGACCGACCATACTGGCTAAAGACAGCGCCAATGCGTGTTTTGTCCGGCGGATTGAATACCGACAGGCTGTCTAGAATATCGCTGTCGGTGGAGAGCAAGCGTAGCGTGTTCCGAATGTCGTTGAGTTCTCGATTGATCGCGATGGTGGCCAGGGTGATCTGCTCCTCATGCTGAGCCCTGAGCTCGGAACTCTTGCCCTCCTTGATCCAGATATAGAGAATCGCACCGCTGAGCAGCGCCAAAACGATTAGCGCCGCGGCGAAGACAAAGCGTTTACGGTGGAATTGCCTGACCCGGCGGCGCGCCTCGGCTGCATCGGGCAGCTGAATATCGATATAGGGGGTATTCATGATTCATCGCGCTTGATGGGCGGTTAACCATTCGATGGCGGAGTCCACGGGCATGGGGCGGGCAAACAGATACCCTTGGGCGATCGTACACCCCTTGTCCAATAGCCGCTGGCGCTGAACCTCCGTCTCGACCCCCTCTGCGACGATGTTAAAACCAAACTGCTCGCCGAGACGGATCACCATCTCTACCACATGTTCACCTGCACCATCCTGCCCCAGCCGCCCGACAAAACTCTTATCGATCTTCAGTGTCGTGGCCGCCAGGTTGGCGACATGGGCGAGCGAGGAGTAGCCGGTGCCGAAGTCATCGATGCTGACGCCCATGCCCAGATCTGAGAACCGTTTCAGGATCGGGTTGATACCTTCGTAGTTCTGCATCGCCTTTGATTCGGTTACCTCGATCTCGAGCAGTCGGCCATCAAGTCCGTTCTGGTTGATGATCTGCAGCAGAGAATCGACATAGTCCTGCTGGCGCAGGTCCAGGCAACTCGCGTTGAAGGCGATGGGCAGGCTGTAACCGGACTGTTGCAGCCTCAAGGCCGCGGCAATCGTCTGTTTCGCCGCCTCGATATCCAGGTGGTTGATCAGACCGGCTGTTTCGGCGAGCGGGATGAAACGGTCCGGGGGAACAAACTGTCCATCCGGCTTGCGCCAGCGCAGTAGCGCTTCGAAGCCAACGACCTCCAGGCTATCCATACGTATCTTGGGCTGCAGCATGATAAACAGTTCGTGGTTATCGATGGCGTTATGCAGGTCCATCACCAGATGCTGGCTCTCGGTAATCGACTCCAGGAACTCCGGCTGATAGCCGATTATCCTGTCACCTCTTGCATGCGCAATGTTAACGGCAGACTCTGACAGCTGAAGTATCTGTGCGGCTTTGAGGTCGGTGAGCAGGGCGAGGTCAACGCGTGCGACGGTCAGGGTCAACCGATGGATGGTGTTATTCAGTACCAGGCGCTGGTCGATCATGTCGAGCAGTTGCTCCTCTGTCGGTGAACTCTCCTTGCTGAACAGCATGGCGAAGGTGTAGGCACCGATGTGAGCGATGGCATGATATTCGGGATATAGAGCGTCGAGACTGACCAGTAGAGAGGCCAGCAGCTCTTCGCAATAACGGTCGCCGAAGGTTACCATCATTCCGGTAAAATCATTGACCTCTACGATCAACAGTTCGCTTGTCTGCATCTCCTCCCGCGTCATCGAACTCAGTTCACGCTGTAGCCAGTTGCGGTTGTAGGACTTGAGAATCTGATCGCGATAGGCCAGATCGGTCAGCCGGTTGACCAGGGCGACGGCGGTAAAGCCACTACTGATATTCTCACTGAATACCTGCAACAGGTTGATATGGCTTTCGGTGAGCCGGGTGCTGGATCGTACCAACATCAAGTAGTGCGCCCGGTCCACCTTGGGAGTCTCGAAATAGAGAACCGTGAAATCCTGGCCAAACTGATGCGCACGTTGCTCGGACGCGGTGGCGAAGGTGGCGTAATACTCATCCAGCCGCAGCTCGGAGAGTGCTTTTCGTGTTGAACCGCTGTAGACGCCGCTGGCGGCCAGTATGCGTGCGTCAGGGATAAACGTATCACCCTCGTAGGCGATACAGAGGATGCCGCCCTGTTTGACGCCAATGATCCGGCCGATCTCGTTCAGCACCGTTTCGGTAAAGCTGATCAGGTTCTGCTTGCTGCTGATGCTGCGCGCGGCATCGACCACCATCTGTAGCCCCTGCTTGGCCTGAATCAACTCGGTGAGGTAGTGCCAGGTGCGGATGTGGCTGCTGACCACCGTGTGCAGGGTGTCCCGAGTCAGGTCCGACTTGTTCCAGTATTCATCGATATCGTACTGCGTCATCACCTCGTTGCGTGGTGCCATGCCTGGCTGGCCGGTCAGCAGTATGATGCGTACCGATGAATTGCCAAGTACATCCCGGATAGTTTCCGCCAGCCTCAACCCGGCGTCATCCTCCTCCATTACGACGTCGAGCAGGATTACGCTGATATCGCTGTGGCGTGAAATGATCACTGCGGCTTGGCTCATCGAGTTGGCGGTCAGCACCTCTACCGGCCGACCGCGGACGATCAAGCCCCGCAGGCTATAAATAAGTGATGATTGATAGGTGAGGTCATCCTCGACGCTGAGGACTTTCCAAGGGGTAACCAGTTTTTCGTTGACTGCTGCGGGTTCGGAAAACTGGAACAGTTCGGATTCTGGCATCGCGCATCCCTCGCACTTGGAGTAATTCCTGTCCTGCTGCCGGTTAAGAATTGGTCAAGAAGTGCGAGTTCGCAAATTAATTTTGTACTTCTGAACGAAGTCCCGGCTCCTTCAGGTTCAGCGAAGCCCGGGCTGAATGCCTGTTAATTAACGACGCGCTGACTCACCTCGATAGGCATAGGCCCCGGTGCGCAGATTGCGGTACTGGCTGGGCGAGACGCCCATGATCTTCTTGAAGATGCGGGAGAAGTAGTAGGCATCTTCGTAACCCACGGCAAATGCGACCTCGTTGATGCTGTTGCCTGTGGTATCCAGCAGGTGACAGGCGCGCTCGATCTTCAACTGGATGAAATGGTTGATCGGTGTGGTGCCGGTCAGTTCTTTGTAGCGCTTGACGAAGTGGTACTTGGACAGATTGACGCTCTCTGCCAGAGTCTCCAGTGCCAGATGCTCGTGGACATGGGCTTGCATCAGGCTGTGCACCCGCTCCAGATCCAGGCTGTCGCTTTTGTCGCGGTTGCGCGCCAGCGGTTGCAGCAGCGCAATATGTGTCAGTATCTGGCGCAGCTGGTTGGCGGCGCAGAGGTAGGCGCTGAGGTTGTAGGTCGACTCGCGCAGCTCCAGCAGAGCCTCGAAATCGCTTGCCAGACGCGACTGCAGGCCAAGAGGCGTAAGCAGTAGCGGTGCGTTCTGACGCGGCTCGCGAAGGTGGTCGTAGAACGCTTCCGCATCCTCACCGTGAAAGTGGGCCCAGTAGATGGTCCAGGGGCGGCTCTTCAGTGCTCGATAGCTGTGGCTGACCCCCTTTGGCAGCAGCACCAGATCACCGGCATGCACGCTGTATTTCTGTCCTTCTACCTGCAACAGCCCCGCGCCCTCCAGACAGTAGATCATCAGGTAATCGTCGTGTTCGACGCGCTCCATATGATGCCCGGACGCCTGGTGATAGTAGCCGATACCAAGCGGATAGAGGCCCCGGCTGAGCGGGTGTTCGGCCAGTTGCTGAACGATTCTGCGTGGTACTACGAAGCGGATGCTCTCGGGCGGTAACGGCCAGTTTGAAGGGGTACTCATGGCATCAGTTTTCTAATAAGTGATATTCCTAATCTAATCGCAATATAGTCCATCAACTGAACAAGATTATCAATCCTGCACCCTCGGGAGGCATGCTAAAACTACATCATTACCTGACACTAATAATGATAAAGAGGATAGCACCATGACCCAGCAAGTCCCCCTCCTGATCAACGGCGAACTGGTACAGAGCGCGTCGAGCAAATTGATCCCGGTAACCAACCCGGCGACGCAGGAGGTGATTGCTCAGTTGCCCTGCGCCACCAGCGAAGAGGTTGATCGCGCCGTCGCCGCAGCCAAGGCCGCGTTTGAAACCTGGAAAGATACCCCGGTCGGCGATCGTGCCCGTCTGATGCTGCGCTACCAGGCGCTGCTGAAGGAGCATCACGATGATCTGGCCAAGACCCTGTCGCAGGAGACCGGCAAGACCTTCGAGGATGCCAAGGGCGACGTCTGGCGCGGTATCGAGGTGGTCGAGCATGCCTGCAACATTGCATCGCTGAGCATGGGCGAAACGGTGGAAAACGTGGCACGCAAGATCGACTGCTACAGCATCACCCAGCCGCTGGGCGTCTGCGTCGGTATCACCCCGTTCAACTTCCCGGCGATGATCCCGCTGTGGATGTTCCCGATGGCGATCGCCTGCGGTAACACGTTCGTACTCAAGCCCTCCGAGCAGGACCCGCTGACGCCGATGCGTCTGGCCGAGCTGTTCAAGGAGGCCGGCGCACCGGACGGCCTGTTGCAGATCGTGCACGGCGGTAAAGAGGTGGTCGACCAGCTGCTGACCCACAAGGACACCCCGGCGATCTCCTTCGTCGGCTCCGTCGCTGTCGGCGAGCATATCTACCGTACCGGTACCGAGCACCTGAAGCGGGTGCAGGCGTTTGCCGGCGCCAAGAACCACATGGTGGTGATGCCGGATGCGTCCAAAACCCAGGTGGTCAACGCCATCGCCGGTGCCTCTGTCGGTGCCGCAGGTCAGCGCTGCATGGCGATCTCTGTGGCGGTGTTCGTGGGTGAGTCGCGCGAGTGGATCCCCGAAGTACGTGACGCTCTGGCCAAGGTACGCCCCGGTGCCTGGGACGATCCAAGCGCCGGCTACGGTCCGCTGATCAATCCGCAGGCGAAAGAGCGCGTGCTGAACTTTATTCAGCAGGGCAAGGCTGCCGGCGCGGAATGCATTCTCGATGGCAGCGAGTGCGTGGTCGAAGGCTACCCGGACGGTAACTGGGTGGGGCCGACCATGTTCCGCAATGTGACCACCGATATGTCGATCTACCGTGAAGAGATCTTCGGCCCGGTTCTGGTTGCGCTGGAGGTGGACTCCATCGAAGAGGCGATCGAGCTGATCAACGAGAACCCCTACGGCAACGGTACCTCGATCTTCACTTCATCCGGTGCTGCCGCACGCAAGTACCAGCACGAGATCAAGGTCGGTCAGGTCGGTATCAACGTACCGGTGCCGGTACCGCTGCCGATGTTCTCCTTCACTGGCTGGCGCAAGTCGTTCTACGGCGATCAGCACGCTTACGGCAAGCAGGCGGTGCGCTTCTATACCGAGACCAAGACGGTAACAGCGCGCTGGTTTGAAGAGGATATCGACCACGGTGTTAATACCAGTATTCACCTTAAGTAACAGACTTAATCCATTGATATATAAAACTCAGGTCGGGATGAAAGTCCCGGCCGTACAAGGAGAAAACCTCTATGGATTTTGAACTGAACGAAGACCAGATCGCCTTTGCCGACATGGCCCGCGCCTTTGCACAGAACGAGCTGGAGCCCAATGCGGCACAGTGGGACCAGGAGCACCACTTCCCGGTCGACGTGCTGAAAAACGCCGGTGAGCTTGGCCTGATGGGCCTGTACTCGCCGGAGGATGTGGGCGGTCTGGCACTGAGCCGACTCGACGCCAGCATCATCTTCGAACAGCTGGCGATGGGCTGCACCTCGACCACCGCATTCATGACCATCCACAACATGGTGTGCTGGATGATCGCCAGCTACGGCAATGCCGAAACCCGCGAAACCTGGTGCCCGCAACTGACAGCCGCCGAAAAACTCGGCTCCTACTGCCTGACCGAGCCCAACGCCGGTTCCGATGCTGCGTCACTGAAAACCACGGCGCGTCGCGATGGCGACCACTATGTACTCAACGGCAGCAAGATCTTTATCTCCGGTGCCGGCAGCACCGACGTACTGGTGGTGATGGCGCGCACCGGCGGCGACGGGCCGAAAGGGATCTCCGCCTTTGTGGTCGATGCCAAGGCCGACGGCATCAGCTACGGCCGTAAGGAGGACAAGATGGGCTGGAACAGCCAGCCGACCCGAATGATCACCTTCGACGGCGTGCGCGTTCCGGCATCGGCGCTGCTGGGCGAGGAGGGGCAGGGTTTCAGCATCGCGATGAAGGCGCTGGATGGCGGCCGCATCAATATCGCCACCTGTTCCATCGGTACCGCCCAAGCGGCGTTGAACCGCGCCCGCGATTACCTGCATGAACGCAAGCAGTTCGGTCGTGAGATTGGCGAGTTTCAGGCGCTGCAGTTCACCCTGGCGGATATGGTCACCGAGCTGGTAGCAGCACGGCAGATGGTGCGCCTGGCGGCCTGCAAACTGGACGCCGGTCACCCCGACAAGACCGCCTACTGTGCCATGGCCAAGCGTTTTGCCACCGACGTCGGCTTCCGCGTCTGCGATCAGGCGCTGCAGCTGTTTGGCGGCAATGGCTATATCAAGGAGTACCCGATGGAGCGTTATGTGCGCGATAGCCGCGTGCACCGCATTCTCGAGGGTACCAACGAGATTATGCGCGTCATCATCGCCCGCCGGGCGCTGATGCAGGACGCGGCGGATCTGCTCTAACCGCCGCCTGGAAGGAGATATCGAATGAGTGATGCACTGCTAGTCGAAAAACAGGGCCACACGGCCGTAATCACGATGAACAACCCGCCGGCCAACACCTGGACCGCGGAGAGCCTGAAAGCGTTGACCGCCGCGGTGAAGTCGCTGAATGCCGACCGCGACATCTACGCACTGGTGCTGCGCAGCAGCAGCGAGAAATTCTTCTCCGCCGGTGCCGATCTGAAGCTGTTTGCCGATGGTGACAAGGCGGTAGCGCGTGATATGGCACGCGTCTTTGGTGAAGCGTTTGAAACCCTGGCGCAGTTCCGCGGCGTGTCGATCGCGGCGATCAACGGTTTCGCCATGGGCGGTGGGCTGGAAGTAGCGCTGGCCTGCGATCTGCGCGTGGCGGAAGAACAGGCACAGATGGCGCTGCCGGAGGCGAAGGTGGGCTTGCTGCCCTGTGCCGGTGGTACCCAGAACCTGACCCTCCTGGTCGGCGAGGGCTGGGCCAAGCGGATGATCCTCTGTGGTGAGCGTATCACGGCGGCCAAGGCGCTGGAGATCGGTCTTGTAGAGGAGATGGTCGGTAAAGGCCAGGCCTATGAGCGCGCGCTGGAGCTGGCGAAACAGGTGGAGCAGCAGAGCCCCATCGCCGTCACCGCCTGCAAGCGGTTGATCCAGAACAGCCGTACTGCACATCTGAATCAGGGCTACATCCTGGAGCGTGAGCTGTTTGTCGATCTGTTCGACAGTGAGGATCAGCGCGAAGGGGTCAACGCCTTTCTGCAGAAGCGCGCCCCTGAATGGAAGAATCAGTAACCGGACTGACGAGAGAGGATTGCCGATGAGCAGCGTACTGTTCAATGAGATACCTACCCGGGATGGCAAACGGATCATCGAGATCCGCCTCAACGCCGAGCGCTCGCTGAATGCGCTGACGCTGGAGATGGTCGACCTGATCCAGCCGCAGCTGGATGCCTGGCACGACGACGACAGCGTGGTGGCGCTGATCCTCGATAGCGCCGGGGAGAAGGCGTTTTGTGCCGGTGGCGATATCGTCAACATGTACAAGTCGATCAAGGGTGAGGGTGCAAAGGACTTTGCCGAGATCTTTTTCACCCGCGAGTACAAGCTCGACTACACCCTGCACACCTACCCGAAGCCGATCATCTGCTGGGGCAGCGGTATTGTCATGGGCGGCGGCATGGGGCTGATGAACGGCTGCAGCCACCGTGTTGTGACCGAAACCACCTATATGGCGATGCCGGAGGTCACCATTGGTCTCTACCCGGATGTGGGCGGAAGCTGGTTCCTCAACCATATGCCGGGGCGCACCGGGCTGTTTCTGGGCCTGACCGGCAACCCGATCAACGCCCCCGACGCGCTCTACCTGGGGCTGGCCGACCGTTTCATCCTCTCCGAACTGCGTACCACGCTGGTGGAACGTCTGCAGATTGCAGACTGGCAAGGTGATGCAAAATCGGCCGTGAACTCTGTGCTACGCGAGCTGGAGCAGCAGTCTCAGCCTCAGCTTGCCGAGATGGCCGGCCCGATTCGCCAGCACGCCGAATTGATCCGCCGTGTGACTGACCATGACAGCCTGGAAGCAGTACAGGCGGCGCTGCTTGCAGAAGATGGCAGCGACAAGTGGGTGGCACGGGCCCAGAAAGCGCTGAGCCACGGCAGCCCGCTTTCAATACGGATCATCGCCCGTCAGCTGGAACGCTGCCGCCACCTGTCACTGAAAGAGGTGTTCGAGCGCGAACTTGAGCTGTCGGTGCAGTGCTGTCGTCACTCCGAATTCCCGGAAGGGATACGCGCGCTGCTGATCGACAAGGATGGCAAGCCGGACTGGATGTTCAAGTCGATCGCCGATGTGGACCCGGCGGTGCTGGAGTCGTTTTTTGAGTCGCCCTGGGCGGTCAATCCCCTGAGCGAAGAGCTGAACTAACCGAGAGGGCGCCGGTATACGCCTGCGGCGCCGACAACAGAATAAGGATAAGAAAATGGCAACTATCGCATTTATCGGCCTGGGTCACATGGGCGGCCCGATGGCGATCAACCTGGTCAAGGCCGGGCACAACGTTCATGTATTCGATCTGGTCGACACCCTGGTGCAGGAGGTTGCGGCCGAAGGCGCCCAGGCGGCTACCAGCGCCGTCGACGCGGTATCCGACGCGGATTTCGTGATCTCCATGCTGCCGGCCGGCAAGCATGTGGAGGCGCTCTACGTTACCGGCGATCAACCGCTGTTCGATGTGGTGAAGAGGAGTGCACTGATCATCGATTCCTCCACCATCGATGCCGCCACCGCACAGCGCGTGGCCAAGGTCGGTGCCGAGCGTGGCCTGAACTTTATCGATGCCCCGGTTTCCGGCGGTGTCGGCGGTGCCAAGGCGGGTACGCTGGCGTTCATGGTCGGTGCTTCGGAGGCGCAGTTCGCCCAGGCCAAACCGATCCTCGAGTGCATGGGCAAGAACATCTTCCACGCCGGTGATCACGGCGCCGGGCAGATCGCGAAGGCGTGCAACAACCTGCTGCTCGGCGTACTGATGACCGGTACCTGCGAGGCGCTGAACCTGGGCGTCAAGAACGGTCTCGATCCTGCCGTACTGTCCGAGATCATGAAGCAGAGCTCCGGTAATAACTGGGCGCTGCAGGTCTACAACCCCTATCCGGGCGTAATGCCGGGCGTACCCTCCAGCAACGACTACCAGGGCGGCTTTATGGTCGACCTGATGTTCAAGGATCTGGGCCTGGCCATGGAGCTGAGCCAGCAGAGTGCCTCGCCGGTGCCGATGGGCTCCAGCGCACGCGCGCTGTTCAACCTGCACAAGGCCAAAGGCAATGGCACGTTGGATTTCTCCAGCGTACTGCGTCTGTACCAGGACAAGTAAACGTTCAATACCGCTAATCCGACCTGCTGGCTGCCACGACCATCCCCTCTAACGGCGCGGTAGCCGGCGATATCCATCGGGCGATGGCCGAGGGACGGCTGTGCCTTAAAAGAATAATTAAGAGGTTGAACGATGGGTTATACCGACGAGTATCAGGCCGCACTTGAGAACGGCGAGCACTACTGGGCTGAGCAGGCCGAGCGCATCCACTGGTTCCGCAAACCGCAGACAACGCTGAAAAAGACCGAATCCGGCACCTGGAGCTGGTATCCGGACGGCGAGCTGAACAGCTGCTATCTGGCGCTGGATCACCAGATCGCAGAGGGCCGCGGCGAACAGGTAGCGCTCTACTACGACTCCCCGGTGACCGGCAGCAAGCAGGCGATCAGCTACAACGCGCTTCGCGACAAGGTGGCGCGTTTCGCCGGTGCGCTGCGTCGTCAGGGTGTGGAGAAGGGCGATACCGTGCTGATCTACATGCCAATGATCCCCGAAGCGGCGGTGGCGATGCTCGCCTGTGCCCGTCTCGGTGCCGTGCACTCGGTGGTGTTCGGCGGTTTCGCGCCGCACGAGATGGCGATCCGTATCGATGACGCCGAACCCAAGGTGATTCTAACCGCCTCCTGCGGGATCGAGTTCGACAAGACCATCGCCTACAAGCCGCTGGTGGATCAGGCGATTGCCGGTGCCAAACACAAACCGGCCTGCACCATTGTTTACCAGCGGCCGATGTTGCAGGCGGATCTGGACAGCGCCCGGGATCTGGACTGGGAGCAGGTGCAGGAGGGTGTCGAGCCCGCCGAGTGCGTGCCGGTGCGCGGTGAAGATCCGCTGTACATCCTCTACACCTCCGGCACTACCGGCCAGCCCAAGGGGATCGTGCGCGACAACGGCGGCCACGCGGTGGCGCTCAGCTACGCGCTGAACAACGTCTACGGCATGCAGGAGGGTGATGTCTGGTGGGGCGCCTCCGATATCGGCTGGGTGGTCGGCCACTCCTTCATCGTCTATGGTCCGCTGATGGGCGGCTGCAGCAGCATCTTCTTCGAGGGCAAGCCGGTGCGTACCCCTGATGCCGGTACCTACTGGCGGGTGATCGCCGAGTATGGCGTCAACTCCATGTTCTGTGCCCCGACCGCGTTCCGCGCTATCCGCAAGGAGGATCCGAACGGCGAGCTGGCCAAGCAACACGACCTGTCCAGCCTGCGCTGGATCTTTGTCGCCGGTGAGAAGCTGGACTCCTCCACCTACTACTGGCTCTCCGATCTGCTGCAAGTTCCGGTGCTGGACCACTGGTGGCAGACCGAGACCGGCTGGCCGATGACCGCACCGATGATGGGCTTGTCTGACCCGGCAGAGCCGCGCCTCGGTTCCACCCACAAGCCGCTGCCCGGCTACGACATCCGGGTACTGGATAGCGATGGCCACGAGGTGCCGATGGGTGATGCGGGCCATATCTGCGTCAAGCTGCCGATGCCGCCTGGCGTGGCCTGGAGCATCTGGAACAACGACGAGCGTTTCGTCAGCTCCTACCTGACCGCCTTTCCCGGCTACTACCACACCGGCGATGGCGGATACCGCGACGCTGAAGGCTACATCTACATTACTGGGCGTACGGACGATGTGATCAATGTGGCGGGTCACCGCCTCTCCACCGGCGAGATGGAGGAGGTGGTTTCCGCCCATCCGGCCGTGGCCGAGTGTGCGGTGATCGGTGTTAACGACGAGCTGAAAGGGCAGCTTCCGGTGGGGCTGGTGGTGATCAAGGCGGGTGAGGAGATCGACGAAGATCAGCTTCAGGCCGAACTGGTGCAGCGGGTACGCGACCAGGTCGGTGCGCTGGCCTGCTTTCGCCGTGCCGTAGTGGTCACGCGCCTGCCGAAGACCCGTTCCGGCAAGATCCTGCGCGCCACCCTACGCAAGATCGCGGCTGCCGAGCCCTACAAGATGCCATCCACCATCGATGACGCCAGCATTCTGGATGAGATTACTGAACGCCTGGAACAGGCTGGATTCGAGCGGGCGAAAGCGCCGTCATGATCAAGAAAAGTATTTTAAAACAGGTAGATATTTATGGAAATTAAACAAGTACCGGCAGTTGTAACCGGTGGCGCCTCAGGTCTGGGTGAGGGTGCCGCACGGGTGCTGGCCGCGGCCGGCTGCCGCGTGGCGATTCTCGATCTGCAGCAGGAGCGTGGCGAAGCGGTCGCGCGCGAGATTGGCGGTATCTTCGTGAAGTGTGACGTTACGTCCTCCGAGAGTGCCGAGGCTGCATTTGCTGCGGCCCGCGAGGCCCATGGCCCTTGCGGTATTGCGGTGAGCTGCGCCGGTGTCGCTCCGGCCGGCCGCATCGTCGGCAAAGATGGCCCGATGCCACTGGATCAGTTTACCCGCGTCGTCCAGATCAACCTGATCGGAACCTTCAATATCCTGCGCCTGGCCGCGGCGGATATGGCCGAACGTGCAGCGAACGGCGACGGCGAGCGTGGCGTGATCGTCAACACTGCCTCCATCGCCGCTTACGAGGGGCAGATCGGCCAGGCCGCCTATGCCGCGTCCAAAGGTGGTGTCGTATCGCTGACGCTACCCGCAGCCCGTGAACTGGCGCGCCACGGGATCCGCGTCAATACCATCGCCCCGGGCCTGTTCATGACGCCGATGATGGCGGGATTCAGCGAAGAGGTGCAGCAGAGCCTGGCGGCGACGCTGCCGTTCCCGCAGCGCCTGGGCAAGCCGGAGGAGTTCGGCATGCTGGTGGAGCAGATCGTACGTAACCCGCTGCTGAACGGCGAAACCATCCGCCTGGATTGTGCGTTGCGCATGGCGCCACGTTGATATTGCCGTGTTGAGAGGAGATCAGAGAATGTCCAAAGATAGCGTTGTAATTGTGGGTGCCGCCCGTACCCCGATGGGCGGCATGCTGGGTGAGCTCAGCGATGTTCGCAGTCCGGAGCTGGGCGCCGTCGCCATCCGTGCCGCCGTGGAGCGCGCGGGACTGGCACCGGAGTCGGTCGACGAGGTGGTGATGGGCTGTGTGCTGCCGGCTGGTCTCGGCCAGGCGCCGGCACGTCAGGCGTCGCGCAAGGCGGGTATCCCCGATGCTGCGGGCTGCACCACGGTCAACAAGATGTGCGGTTCGGGGATGAAGGCGGTGATGCTGGCCCACGACCAACTGCTGGCCGGCAGTGCGCAGATCATGGTGGCCGGCGGCATGGAAAACATGAGTCAGGCACCCTACCTGCTGCCGAAAGCCCGTGCCGGTATGCGCATGGGCCACGGCCAGGTGATCGACTCCATGTTCTTCGATGGCCTCGAAGATGCGTACGAGGGTGGCCTGATGGGGGTATTTGCCCAGCGCACTGCCGATGCCTGCGAGGTCAGCCGCGAAGCGATGGACCAGTTCGCCATCACCTCCTTGAATCGGGCGCTGGAGGCGATCAACAGCGGTGCCTTCCGTGACGAGATCGCGCCGGTCAGCGTCAAGAGCCGCTCAGGTGAGGTGCTCGTCGATACCGACGAACAACCCGGCAATGCACGCCCGGACAAGATCCCGCAACTGCGTCCGGCGTTCAGCAAGGATGGCAGCGTTACAGCCGCCAACTCCAGCTCGATCAGTGACGGTGCATCGGCGCTGGTGCTGACCACCCAGGCGGAAGCCGAAGCGCGGCAGCTCAAGCCGCTGGCCCGTATCGTCGCCCATGCCACTCATGCGCAACTGCCCGCCGAGTTCACCCTGGCGCCGATCGGCTCCATCGAGAAGGTGCTCAAGCGCGCCGGCTGGAGCAAGGATGAGGTGGATCTGTTCGAGATCAATGAGGCGTTTGCCGTGGTCACCCTGCTGGCGATACGCGAGCTGGGGCTCGACCCCGGCAAGGTCAACGTCCACGGTGGTGCCTGTGCGCTCGGTCACCCGATCGGCTCCTCCGGCTCGCGCATCATCGTCACCCTGATCCATGCGCTGAAGCAACGCGGACTCAGACGTGGCGTGGCATCGCTCTGCATCGGCGGTGGCGAGGCGACGGCGGTGGCGATCGAGCTGCTGTAAACGGTCGATTCCCTCCAAAGCAGAATCGGTGGCCCTCTCTGGATCCAGAGGGGGCTAGGGCCCCTCATGTTTGAGTTCTGCTAAACGACAGCGAATAACAATATGCAGGTACTGCGATGAACAACGTTAAATACAGCGATTTCATGCGAGATTTCCGCGTCGAGACGATTCTCGACAGCTTTGTCGGTGACTACGAAAAGGGTATTAACGTCTGCGAAGAGATCTGTGACCGCCACTCCGATGATCCGACCCGCGTTGCACTGCGTTACGAGCGGATCGACGGTTCCAGCGGCGAGCTGACCTTCCGTGAACTGCAGCAGCGCTCGGCGCAGTTCGCCAACTTCCTGACCAGCCAGGGGATAGGGCGGGGCGACCGCGTGGCCTGCCTGCTGCCGCGCACGCCGGAGCTGCTGATCAGCCTGCTTGGTACCCTGAGGGTGGGCGCGGTCTATCAACCGCTGTTCACCGCCTTCGGTAGCGGTGCCATCGAGTATCGCCTTGAGCGCGCCGAGACCAAACTGATCATCACCAACCCGGAGCAGTGGCCGAAGCTCGCCGACGTCAAAGGCCTGCCGAGCACCATGCTGGTGGCCGATGCGTATGATTCTTTGGCGGCCGAGGCGACTTTCCTGTTCGATGAGTCTCAGAGTGGTCAACGTACGGAGTTTGAACCGGTACGTTTGGGCCCGGATGAGCCCTTCCTGCAGATGTTCACCTCCGGCACCACCGGCAAGTCCAAGGGGGTATCGGTACCGGTACGCGCACTGCCCGCGTTTTGGGTCTACATGCGCTACGCCATCGGCCTGCGCGAGAGCGATAACTTCTGGAACGTGGCCGATCCCGGCTGGGCCTACGGCCTCTACTACGCCATCGTCGGCCCGATGCTGCTCGGCTGCACCACCCACTTCAACGAGGCGGGATTCAGTGCCGACAACACCTTCAGCTTCCTGGAGCGCTACCGGATCACCAACTTTGCTGCGGCGCCGACCGCCTACCGCATGCTGATGGCCAACGACAAGCTGCTCGCCAACTACCCCGGTATCCAGCTGCGGGTGGCCAACAGCGCCGGTGAGCCGCTGAACCCGGAGGTGGTCAATTGGGTGCGCCGCGCGTTCGACTGCCGTGTCTGTGACCAGTACGGCCAGACCGAAACCGGCATGACGGCCGCCAACTTCCATGAGCTGAGCCATACCCATCGTGATGCCAGCATGGGCTACCCGTTGCCGGGTTATCGCCTCGTGGCACTGGATGCAGACTTCAACGAAGTGGGTGAGGGGGAGACCGGTGAACTGGCGATCGATATGGAGAACTCGCCACTGTACTTCTTCCAGGGTTACACCTGGGGCGAGAAGAGCCCCTACCAGGGCCGTTACTACCTGACCGGTGATATCGTCATCAGCAACGGTGACGGCGCTCATTCCTATACCGGCCGCGACGACGATATCATCGCCTCGGCGGGCTACCGCATCGGACCGGCGGATGTGGAGAACACTCTGCTTGAGCATGAAGCGGTGATCGAGAGCGCGGTGGTTGGCAAGCCCTGCGAAAAGCGTGGCCATATCGTCAAGGCCTATGTGGTGACGCATCCCGAGTACGATGCCGATGAGGCGCTGATCGAAGCGTTGCAGCAGCATGTGCGCAACCGTCTGTCGACCCACGCCTTCCCGCGTGAGATCGCCTTCGTCACCGAACTGCCGAAGACCTCCAGCGGCAAGCTGCAGCGTTACCTGCTGCGTCAGCAGGCGATGGAGGAGTTGAACGGCTGATAAGTTCATCAGGCCCGGGTTGCCGGGCCTTTGTTTCCCCTACGAAAGGCAGCCAGCCATTGCGTATGTAATCACAGGAGGATTTTTCGGCACATTTTGGTACACTGCGCGCCTTCAACGAACCGCCTGCAAGATTGTACGAGGAGATCGAATGCGCTGGGTGATACGACTCTTTTTCAGACTGCTACGCCGTCTGCTGATGCCGTTTATGCTGATCTATGCCGCTCTCTCCAAGCCCAAGCCGATTTCGCGAGACGAGAACGCTCAAGCCCAGGTCGATAGCGACTGCCGTCAGCTGACGCTCTATCAGTTCGTCACCTGTCCGTTCTGCATCAAGGTGCGCAAGGAGATTCACCGCCTGGCACTGCCGATCGGCATGGCCAATGTGCAGCGTGATGCCGATGCCCGCAAAGCCCTGGAGCAGGGCGGGGGCCGCGTGAAGGTTCCCTGCCTGAAGATCGAGCATGAAGACGGACGCACCGAGTGGGTGTACGAGTCCTCCGATATCAATAACTACCTGCACCAGCGCTTCGCGCCTTGAGCCATTCGGCGGACTGGCACCGAACCCGGTGCCAGTAACCCCACATACGCGCTATCTCAGACTCGTTCTCTTGCGAACCCACCTCACGATGCAACCGATCACCGGCATGCCATCCATGATCCGGCTGCCGTCCCAGTAGTCGTAGTGCCGGGTTATCTTCCCCTCCGCATCGATCAGTATATGGCTGACCCCTTCAGCCCGTATCGCCTTGGTTATGGTGCTATAGGCGCTGAACTCCCAGATCAGATAGCCACCGGTTGGGGTGGGGTCGATCTGTTTAACCCGGAACTGGATATCGTCGAGATTGGCGAACATATCGACCATCACCTCGCGATAGCCCGCCTTGCCGCTGGTGTGGTTGAACGGGTCTTTGAACTCGACGTCATCCGCCAGCAACTGCTGCATTGCGTCCAGGTTGTCCGGCGTCAGTGTCTCCAGTAAATCGGCGTACTGTTTCAGCGGGTGATCACTATTGGATTCTGTCATCGTGTCAGGTCGTCAGTTTCTGTACCAGGGGAAAGTACCACGCATAGGGCAGGCAGCGGAGCAGTTTCAGCACCGTGGTAAACCGCGCCGGGAAACTGATCTCGAAGCGGCTGGAGGTGAGCCCTTTGAGAATCCATTGTGCGGCCTGCTCGGGCTCTATCAGGGCGGGCATGGTGAACTGGTTCTTGTCGGTAAGCGGGGTGCGCACGAAGCCGGGGGAGATCAGACGCAGGTCGACGCCACTCCCGGCCAGGTCGAGCCTGAGTGCCTCGGCGAGGTTGATCAGCGCCGCCTTGCTGGCGCCATAGGCCGCTGCGGTTGGCAGACCGCGATATCCGGCGACCGATGCCATGATGGCGATCTGACCCCGGCCGCGCTTGAGGCAGTGTTTCAGGCTGGGGTCGAGCGAACGGAGCGTGCCGCAGAGGTTGATATTCAGCAATGTTTCGACCCTTTGGGCGCTGAACTCCCGGGCGGTAAACGGATCGTGCGTGCCTGCGTTGAGGATGATCAGGTCCGGCAGCCGATTGTCGTTTTCCCACTGCTCGAAATACCCCTCTATCGCCGCCTGATCGGTAACGTCGAGCGGGCAGGGGATCAGCGCACCGGGTAGACGCTTCAGGGCGTCTGCCAGCTCCTCCAGTGCTTCATGGCGCCGGGCGCTGGCGTAGACGGTAACGCCCTTTTCGCACAGTGCCGTTGCCAGCGCCCGGCCTATGCCCTGACTCGCCCCGGTTACCCAGGCGGTTTGCCAGTTGTGTCTATGCTTCATCGTCTACTCCTTTACCCGACAGCTTGGCCGAAGGGGGCGGGTGGGGGTATCACTGATACGGTGGATGGATAGGGTGATCTCGCCCAGATCGAAGCCAAACTTGGTCATCCGGGTGCGGTTGATCAGGTGGTCTTCACTGACCAGGTAAAGCCAGTCGTCGAGGCTGAGATCGATGCTGTCGCCATCATCCAGCGCGACTCTGAGCACGTATTGCCAATTCAGCGTATTGCCGGCGATTGTCCCTTCGGCTTCACCGACTACGTCACCGGCCGTTCCGGTCAAACGGCCGGCCTGCTGCTCCAGTCGCCAGCAACGCCACTGCTCCTCACCATCATTGAATTGGAACTGCTCATCGAGCACGCCGCGATGGCCGTCCCATTCGGCTGCGATGTTCGCGGTGAAGCGTCGGGTAACCTCGCCGGAACGGTTCTGCACGATACCGACTGCCTGCAGCTGGCCGTTGAAAAATGTCGAGGGTTCCAGTGCCGGCTGGCTATTGCGGTAGTGCTCGATATTGGTGCCGCAGCTCGCCAGTGTCAGCAGGCTCAGCAGCGTAATTGTACGGGTAGCGATGTTCATGATTCTCCCCTCAGCCGTCGGCTCAAGCGTGGATAGGAGCTGTTGTCTGCCAGCCAGATCGCCATAAAGGCTCTGGCAAACCGGGTATCGTCGATACGTCCGATCGGTTGCTCGTTAAAGTGGAAGGTGCCGCCGGTGGCGGTCAGCTCGAAACTGAGGCTGTCGCCGGGCCGGATCTTGTCTGGCCAGATACGGGACAGCCGCTCAAGGTTCTGTGCACTGACCAGGGCAGGAAGTTCCGGCGCGATCTGCTGCAACTCATCCCGGGTGGCATCGATCAGATCGTCCCGTTCCATCGCACGCAGATAGTGAATTCTGAGTAGCATGGGGGCGTTGATGCCGCGGTATCGACCATCGGGTGTAAACAGCTGGGCATCGTATATCTCCCATAGCAGCACACTGAGCCTGGCTTCGCCCACCAATCGATACTCGACACTGCCCATCGCAGGGCTGGCGATCACCGCGAGCAGAAGCAGCACGGCTGTAAGTCTTGCGTTCATACCGCTTCCCTCGCGTTGGTGTTGATATTGAATCGCTGGCTGAGCCGGAGCAGCACGGGCAGCAGCAGGGCCCATATAGACGCCAGTATCAGCACAGTGGTCGAGTCGGAATATCTCAACTCCACAGCCCCCAGTCGGGCGCCCAACAGATAGCTGCCGCTACCGGCGGCCCCGCCAAGCAGTGCAGACAGGTAGGGATGGGAGGCGAGCGGTTTGAGCCCTTGGCGCAAAGTTGCCGCAAAGCAGCACCACAGCAGCGCCAGCCAGAATGGAGGCAGAGTGGGGGAGTGTTCGAACTGAAACACTCCGCCGAGAAGCAGGAGAGAGTCGACAACATAGCCGAGCGTTGCGGCGATCAGGATCAACCGCAACTCACCCATCCGGTCACTGTGCAGGAGCAGATGCGCACAGAGCAGCAGAATCAGCCAGGGCAGGCTCTGCTGTTGCAGAAGTACCGCCAGCCACCAACAGAGCTGAAAGCCGATCAGGTTGGCAATGATCTGTTCACTTCTACCCGGCTTCATCCGTTGCTCCAATGAATTCGCAGTACTCAAACTACGTAGCAGGGCGCGTTTTGGATTAGGGGGATGTGGATCTGTCCAGACGGTTAAACGCCAGCGTGACACTGCCTATGGGAATACCCCACTTGCTGAGGCGTGCGCGGTTGATCAGCACGTCATCGGCCATCAGAAACATCTGATCGTTGAAGTCGACTCTTACAGAGCGCTGGCCCACCGGAAGATTGAGCTGATAGCGCCAATGCAGACGGTTAGCCACTACATTGCCCAGCGCCGGTTTGGATAGGTCGGCGGCTGTGCCGCGGTACCGGCTGTGGCTGATGCGTTGAATCCGCCAGGTGCGCTGTTGACGTTCGCCGTCGTCATATACGAAAGCCTCGTCCAGAATCAGGGTGTCGCCTTCAACGCGGCCGCTGAGGTCGATAAGCAGTTGCCGCCGACAGCGACCGAAAGGCGTTTCGAATAGTCCGTAGGCGCGGGTCGCGCCCCGAAAATACTCGAACAGATCAAAATGTACCGGAAAACTCATCCTTATCGCCCTGTGAATGCAGTCACCTATCACTACGTGACTGTTGGGCGATCGGATCAGCGGCGCTAAACGCAACCGATCCCGCGCTGTTAGAATCCTGTGAGGGGTTGCACGATTCTGCCCAGCAGGGAGGTGAAACGCAGCGGGCCATCGGTGGCGACCAGGCAGATGCAGCTCTCCGGGCTGTCGACCAGCGGCTGGTGCTCGATAGCGTCATCGAGGTCGGCGATATCGCCTTTGGCGAAGCGGCCCACATCATCCACATAGGATCCGCGCAGGATCATGGTCAGTTCATTACCGGTATGGGTGTGGGGTAACACCGACTTGCCCGGGGCGATCCGCAACAGCTTGCTCGCGCCGGTGCCCTGGCAGGGTAGATCGACATAGGCAAAGCCAGGCGCCAGGCTTTTCCACGCCAGCTCATCCAGCGGTTTGTCGATGTAGGCCCAGAGTGGCGCAGGGACATCGGCAGGTGGCAGGGCCGGAGCATCAGTCGTCGGTTCAGGCGGCTGCTCTTCGTCCAAGGCGTCGAGCAGGTTTTGCAGCGCCGAGTCGCTGAGATCGGCCGGCTGCAGGCGCTCCAGCATCTCACCACCGAGCAGCTCCATCTCGCCTGCTTTCCGACGGCAGTCGGCACAGACCGAGAGATGGCAGGCGACAACCAGCGCCATGGCGTTGGTTAAAGACCCTGAGCTGTAGCTGAGCAGGGTGGCGTCGTCGAGATGGTGTCGAATCGTGTTCATTGTTCACCCTCCCAGAAATTGCGCAACTTAGCGCTGGCGAGACGTATGCGTGCCTTTACGCTGCCCAAGGGTATGCCCAGTTTGGCAGCGATCTCGGAGTGGGCGCGACCCTCGTAATAGGACATGTAGATCACCTGCGCCTGCTCGGGCGGCAGTTCATTCAGTGCGGTTTTCATTTTGTGCCGTATCAAGTGAAGCTCGCCGGGTTCCGTTTCGCCCTCCTGCGGCTCCTCCTCATGCCCTTCCAGCGAGTAGGTGGGGTATTTCTGCTTACGCATCCAGTCGATCGCCTTGTTGCGCGCCAGGGTATAGATCCAGGCGCCGGCCTCGGCTCGCTCCGGGTTAAACGTCTTTGCTTTACGCCAGATTGTCAGCATCGACTCCTGGACCAGCTCTTCTACAACCGAATCCAGCACGCCCAGACGAAGCATGTAGCTTTTCAATAGAGGTCCGTAATGCCGAAAAATCTGCACGAACAACGCCCGATCACCGGTTTCAGCCATTCTGGCCAACAGCTGCGACCAGTCGGTGTCGTCACACGTTCGCGATGAAGGCAAAGGCACAACCCTGTTCACGCTGTCTCCCGACTCATTTGCTTTTTCCATCACTACGACCCCTGGTCCGTTTTGGATCACCGTTAATTTCATTTGAGCGAAGAGTGATCCAATTCCTTCGGCGTTGCGTTAAAGCGTAAAAACCGCAGATGAATGTCAGCCCATGAATATTAGAGCACTAAACCCGAAGAAGATCGCTGTGATTGGCTCAGGTATCTCCGGCCTCAGCAGCGCCTGGCTGCTGAACCGCTATCATGACGTCACCCTGTATGAGAAGGATGACCGGCTTGGCGGCCACAGCAACACGGTGAACTTCGAGCTGGATGGGACGCAGGTGGATGTCGACACCGGCTTTATCGTGTTCAATCCGCTCAACTACCCCAACCTGGTGGAGCTGTTCAAGCTGCTGGAGGTGGAGTGCTGCGATACCGAGATGACCTTCGCTATCTCAGCCAACGATGGCGCGCTGGAATACAACGGCACCAATCTTGGTGGACTTTTCGCGCAACGCAAGAATCTGCTGCGGCCTCGCTTTTGGCGCATGCTGGCCGATCTGCTGCGCTTCTACCGCAATGCTGAGCGGATGGCCGGGCGGCAGGATATCGACCGGCTCACGCTCGGAGAGCTGCTTCGGGATGGTGGGTACGGCGATGCGTTTATCTACGATCATCTTCTGCCGATGGGGGCTGCAATCTGGTCAACACCGGTCGACCGAATGTTGGAGTATCCCGCCCGCAGCTTCTTGAACTTCTGTCGCAATCACGGACTGGTTCAGCTCAGCGACCGTCCCCAATGGCGTACCGTGGTAGGAGGGAGCCGTCGCTACGTGGAGAAGCTAACCGCATCCCTGCGCAATCCGGTACAGCTGAACCGTCATGTGCAAAGGATCATCCGCGAACCCGATCGGGTGGTTGTCGAGGACCTGCATGGCAAGCGAGAGTATTTCGATGAGGTGGTGCTGGCCTGCCACTCCGATCAGGCGCTAAAGCTGCTTGATGCGCCAACGCCGCGGGAGCAGCGTCTGCTAGGCCAGTTCCCCTACCAGCGCAATCGCGCCTATCTGCACACGGACGCAAGTCTGATGCCGCGCAACAGGGCGGTTTGGTCAAGCTGGAACTACCTGGCCTCAGGTGAGGAGGAGAGCAAGCGCAAGGTCTCGGTGACCTACTGGATGAACCGGCTGCAGCCCCTGGCCACAGATCGCGATATTTTCGTGTCGCTCAACCCGCTTGTGGAACCGGCACCGGGCAGTATCGTCCGCACCTTCTTTTATGACCATCCTGCCTTTGGTGCCAGCTCTGCCGATGCTCAGCGTGAGCTATGGAGCCTGCAGGGTCAGCAGCGGACCTGGTTCTGCGGCGCCTATTTCGGCTACGGCTTCCATGAGGATGGTCTGCAGTCGGGGCTGGCCGTTGCCGAGCAGCTCGGCGGTATCAGCCGTCCCTGGCAGGTCGCGGAGCCGAACGGCAGGATTCACGTGGACTACCGACGGGCGCACCTTGCCCATGGCTGATCAAGATCTGAACTCCAGAGCCTACTGCGGCCAGGTGATGCATCACCGTTTCAGCCCGAAACGGCACCGCTTTGTCTACTCGGTTTTCAGCCTGCTGCTCGATCTGGATGAGCTGCCCGAGTTGGCGCGCAGGATCAACGGCTTTTCGCTCAACCGATTCAATCTGTTCTCCTTCCATGAAAAGGATCATGGCGCAGGAAAGGGACAGCTGCGGCGGGAGATCGAACAGCTGCTGCATAACCGGGGCTACGGCGAAGCCACCGACCGTATCATGGTGCTCTGCTATCCGCGCATCCTCGGCTATGTGTTCAACCCGTTAAGCGTCTATTTCTGCTACGACAGGCAGCAGCGCCTGGCCGTTGTGATCTATGAGGTGAGCAACACCTTCGGTGAGCGGCACAGCTATCTGATCGAGGTGGAGGAGGGCGAGACGACGATTCGACAGCAGTGCAGCAAGTCGATGTATGTGAGCCCCTTTACCCCGCCGGTCTCCGATTACAACTTCCGCATCCAGCCCCCGGCGGAGAGGATCGCGGTATGTATCAGTCAGCACGCGGTCGATCGGCGGCTGCTGCACGCTACGTTTACAGGCAAGTCGCAGACGCTTGGTCGCTGGTCCCCGTTAGGGCTCTTTTTTCGCTACCCGATGATGACGCTAAAAGTGATCGCAGGCATCCACTGGGAGGCGCTTCGCCTCTGGCTTAAGGGCGTTCCCGTTTATCGGCACCAAAACGGTCATCGATTAAGCGTCAGTTGGCAGGATAAGAACGGAGTCAGACACTATGAAGTTATATGAGTATAAAACCGCCGAAGTACAGGGCGAGCGCTGCACGACACAAGCGCGAGAGCAGACACCCGGTTTGTTGGAGCGCTGGCTGATCGGCCGGCTGCGCTCACGTATCGATGGCAACCGTGGAACCCTGCAACTGCGGCTCCCCAGCGGAAATTGCTATCGCTTCGGCGACAGGCAGCCCTTCGCCAGTCTGACACTGAATAACTACCGCGCGCTGCGCAAGCTGATTACCGGCGGACTCAACGGCTGGTCCGAAGCCTACCTGCAGGGCGATTGGGATAGCCCTGACCTGACCGCGTTGATTCAGTGGGGCGCACGCTACGAGCATTCTCTCGAGTCCATGGGCCGGTTGCGGCTGCTATCCGATCTGCAGCACAACCGTTACCACCGCAGTCGGGACAATCATCGCGAGGGGAGTCGGCGCAATATCGCTGCCCACTACGACCTGGGTAACGCGTTCTATCGCCAGTGGCTCGATCCCTCCATGACCTACTCGGCGGCACTGTTCAGCGAGCCGACGATGTCGCTCCAGGAGGCGCAGGGGGCGAAAAATCGCCGCATCCTCGAGTTGACCCAGACTCAACCCGGCGATCGCATCTGTGAGATCGGCTGCGGCTGGGGTGGCTTCGCCGAGCAGACGGCGCAAGCGGGGCGGCAGGTACACGGCGTCACGTTGTCCAAGGAGCAGCTGGCCTGGGCGCAACAGCGGATCCGCTCCGCCTCCCTGGACGCGCAGGTCGAGCTAAGCTTGACCGACTACCGCGATCTTGATGGGCAGTACGACGCGGTGGTATCGATCGAGATGTTCGAGGCGGTTGGCGAGCGGCACTGGGACACCTATTTTGAGCAGCTGAAGAGGATCCTGAAACCCGAGGGGCGGGCGGTATTGCAGATCATCACCATCGACGATCAGCGCTTTCACAGCTACCGAAAGCAGGCCGACTTCATTCAGCGCTATATCTTTCCCGGCGGCATGCTGCCATCGGTCGAAGCGCTACGTCACAAGTTCAACCAGCATGGTTTGAGGCTGGAGCATCAGCAGATGTTCGGGCTCGACTATGCCCGTACCCTGAAGCACTGGGCGGAGGCTTTCGAGCGCAACTACACCAATATCGAAGCGCAGGGCTTCGACCGACACTTCTACCGTATGTGGCGCTACTATCTCGCGTACTGCGAGGGTGGGTTCAGAGAGAAGTGTATCGATGTCGGCCTGTTTGTATTGACCCGTGCCTGAGGAGATCTATCGAAACAGCGGGCTCTCCTCGATGGTCTGGGCCAGCCGGGCGGTCGCCGCGTTCACCTGGTCGGCAATGAACAGGGTGGTATCGGTCTGCGGCAGGGCCGGAAGGTCCTCATCGAGCACCACCAGCCCAGGCTCCAGGGCCGACTCCGGGCATACCCCGATTCCGATACCTGCTCGCACGGCGGCGAGAACGCCCGAGCGGCTGTGGCTGGTAAAGGTGATGCGATAGGGCTTGTCGATCCGTTGCAACGCCTTGGTTGCCGAGTCTCGATAGAAACAGCCTTCGGGAAACACCGCCAATGGGATAGTCTCCTGCAGGTGTAACGGATGCGCCTCGGCGCCAACCCAGACCAGCCGGTCCCGGCTAAGCCGCACTCCACCATCGGAAAGCGCCGGCATCTCGACCAGCGCCAGATCCAGGCGGCCGTCGTCAACGAGCGCGGCAAGATGCCCCGGACGATGGTCGCAGACAACCTCAAGTTCCGCTTCGGGATAGCTGACGCCATAGCTCTCCAACAGAGGGGTAAGGGCACGGGTGATATAGAGATCGTGGGTGCCAAGACGTACCTTGCCGGTTATATCCGCGTTCTGAAACCCGCCCATAATCCTGTCGTGCAGTGCAAGCAGCTGTTGCGCGTGAGACTTGAGCTGTTCACCGGCAGCGGTGAGCCTTACGCCGTACTGACCGCGTTGCAGCAGGGGGGCGGTTACCAGGCTCTCCAAGCGGTTGATTTGCATGCTTATTGTGGACGGCGCACGGTGTAGCCGACTTGCGGCGGTGGTCAGGTTCAGGGTTTCAGCAACCACGACAAAGGTACGTAGCAGAGTGATGGGGAGATCGGTCATCTCTAGAATTCAATATATATGAACGTAGAGCTAAATATAATTCGCTTTCATGAAGTCTGGCAAGCAATTAATGTGACCTCCTCGGCGCTACGGGGGTAGCGCCACCCCGTATCTGATGGAGTCCTCTAAATGCGTATGGCGGTTGTCTTTGGTATGAATCAGGTGGTCAGCCACGGCTTCGGCATGTTTCTGTTCGCAGCGCTTGTACCGCTGATGCGCGACTCAACAGGCCTGAGCTATTGGCACCTGGCGTTAGCCGGTGCGCTGACTCAGCTCGCCTATCTGGTAGGCGCCATGATTCTTGGCCTTATCGGTCCGCGTTTGGGGACTCGCAAGGTGGCGCTGGTCAGTGGCACGGTGTCGACCTCCTTACTGTTTAGCATGCCGTTGCTGCGTGAACCGGTCACCATTATCACAGCCCTGATCTTCATGGCCGCCAGTGCCGCCATGAGCTGGGGCGCGATCGTCGAAATTATCAGCCGCTGCGCGCCCCGTGAGCGCCGTTCAACCTACTTGTCCAGTGCTTCCAGCGGCACCGCCTGGGGCTATGGCATCAGCGGGTTGGTGATCCTCTGGATCGTACCGATCTGGGGCTGGGAGAGCAGTTGGCGACTGGCAGGCGCGATGGGCGCGCTGGTACTTGTCGTCACCTGGTTGATGCTGCGTAAACTGCAGGATCCCGATCCTCAAATAGCCGTGTCCCATGACCACTCGATCGCCATATCAAAACTCCTGCGCACGCTGTTTACTGAGCGAACCGCCTTTTTTGCTTGTGCCATCTGCTTTCTGGTCGGTTTCTGCACCATGCCGTTCTCCAACTGGTTGAACACCTATCTTGAGGAGTTGGGCCTGCCGGCTGAACTTGGCGGATACAGCTGGACCACGGTGGGGATAACCGGAATGGTGGCAGGCTTCGTAACCGGTAAATTCGCTGATCAAAAGGGGCACGCCAGCGCCTTGCTGTTGATCTTTGCGGTCTTCGCTGCCGGTCAGCTCGCATTCGCGTTCAACCCGGCGAAGATGGTTTTGCTCGCCAGCTTCGGTTACGGCCTGATGTATTTCCCGATGTGGGGGATCGTGGCCGGTTGGGTCAACCAGCACTACTCGGCAACGGCGACCATGCAGATAAGCGGTATCTGCATGGTGACCTTCGGCCTGGGTGGAACGCTCGGCAACCTGTTGCTCGGTACTATCCGCGACATCAGCGGTGTACTGCAGCCGGGATTTATGTTGCTGGCCGCGGTATCCCTGCTCTTGGTTGGCCTTGGGCTCTATATCCGCCGCGGAACCCTCGGGCCAGTGGGAGTCGTGGCTCAATAAAACGTAACAGTGTGAAAGGTCAGTTTTAGGACGTACCTGACTTGTCTGCCTGTGTAGATCAAGTCAGGGTGTCTTGAAACGATAGGAGCTGGTCGACGGAGCCGTGAACTGTTCAAGCGCCGGCAGATTCACGCCGCCCCACTCGGTTACTCGATCTCGACCATTGAGTTTGAAACGTGCCCGGACACTCCAGAAGTAGCGGGTATCGGGCTTAAGACTCTGAGTCAGTGTGTGACTGTTATACGGCAGTCCTTCCCGCCAGTACACGATCTCACCGGGTGTCATATTTCGTTCCTGCGCAATGATCAGGTCGTAGCGCACATCGCGGACCGCTGCCATATCCTCAGGGGCTGCGGCTCTGTCGGCATCACGTGGAAATGCCTGCCACCGCAGCGTGGGGCGAGTGCCGCTCGAACGCGCCCACTCAAATATCTCGCCGAAGAGTTTGTCTCCTGTTAACTGACCGCGGGTTGGAGGCTCTTCGGGGGCGAGACCGAATGCCGCGACAAACAGTCCGATTGCGTTCGGATTGCGGTCAGGGAACGGATAGAGCATCAACAGGCTATCGTGAATGTGGTAAGCCAGCGCGATATAGCCGGCTTGAAGCCCTCGCAAGAGCCGCTTTGCGCCATCGGCAGACCAGTTTTGCAGTGTATAGCTGGCACCCCCATAGGTGTAGTCCACTTCCTCTATTAAGCTGTTGTCGACGGTGCTTACCAAGCGCACATGGGCGGTCATTGTCAGTTGTAATGGGGGATTAATGCCGCTGCCTCTTGTGCCGGCATGCGTAAGCGCAACCTCCAGTACTGTGTCGGCCTTACCGGAAAACGTGCGGTAATCATGGGCTTCGCCGCTTGGTGGCAGCTGGCTCAGGTCGGGTAGGGCCAGGTTGGTTCCCCTGGCCTGCGCCACCAGTATCAACTCGTCTCCAAGTGACTTCTGGATCGATTCGGCACTAAGATGGCCACCCATCCGGTCTTCAGCTCGTTCGACCTCGCTCGACGACTCGGCTTTAGCCGATCCTGCTATGCCGCCCACCACACCGCTAACCCCACATACGCCCAGCCATAGCAGGTAAAAAGCGCCACAAACAGAACCACTGCAGCTTCCCTGGCCCAGCAGCTCCATACACCCGATAAAACCCGTGCCCGCACCTTTTGCCGCACCGGCGGCTTTATTGCGGGAAAAACCTTCAAACGCGATATCCGGTTGCTCGTTGATCGACACGATAGCGACACGCCCAACGGAGGCTTGGTAGTCGGTGTTCGAGATAAGCGGAGATACGCTGCAACCTGTCTGCAGGGCAAGGATTACCACCAGCAAGGTCGCGACAAGTCGTGAGACGCTCATGGGGATGAAGGCGCAGCGCTCTGGTATTCCGTTCACACCTATCCCCTTTGACAACTTCACTTGGTTAAAGGGATGCAATGGCGCTGGATGGACGCTTAAAGAGTCCGGTCGTCATACGCCATAAATATTGTCGGAACTGACTGACTTCGCCACTTCTCACCAAGGATTCTGTTAATCAGGGGGCGCTGGTTTCTCCTGCCGGTCAATCCCTGGAGCGATAAGGTGTTTCGTGGGATCGCGGCTAAACTGTTATCTCTGAAAAGATGATCAGGGCAAGCCCGGTCCTGACAGCAGAGGGTTAATCGATGCTTCATTCGCGTCCAGGCAACATCCTGTCAACAACCTCCAAGCAAGCGGGGCAGGATTACCTAGATGCGTTAGATCTCATTCTAGGCTCTGAGTCCGGCGCCAACGAGCGACTTGATCGCGCTCTGGAGACGGATCCCAATTTCGCTTTGGCGATGGTGGCGCGCTACATGCTGGCGAAGGACACCAACGACCCCGCGGCAGAAAGTTTCAAAGTTAAGGCGCAAGCGCTGGCCCAACAGGCTGAGCCCTGGGAGCAGCGCCATATCGATGTGCTGATAGGTCTGTTGACAGATCCCTATGGCAACCTGCAGCAGACTCAGGAGTATGTTGCGGCTAATCCGGGCGATCTGCTGATCATCTCTCAACTCTGTGGTTATCTGATCTTCTATGGCGGCCCGGAGAAGCTCACCCGCGTCCTTGATATTCTCAAAGCATCCGAATCGACACTCTCCGAGGATTGGGCGTACCTGGCAAGGCTCGGCTTTGCGATCAGCGAAGCAGGTGATCCCGCCCAGGGGCGAAAGGTTCAGGAACGGGCACTTAAACTGCGTCCCCAGTCCCTCTACACGATCCACGGTTATACCCATATTCTGCATGATCTGGGGGTGCCGGATCAGGCTGTAGCGCTGATTAACAGCTGGATTGATATGAACCGTGCGTCTGCCGAAGGCGGCGCGCTCTATGGGCATCTGCAGTGGCATCTTGCACTGGCGGAGTGGCAACTGGGGCAACGGGATCAGGCCTGGGCGCGGTATCGGCGCTACTGCGCGCCGGAGACGACGACCTGTGGCCCCGTACTGACACTGGCTGATTGCGGCGGATTTCTCCTTCGCGACTATCTGAAAACCGGTGTCATCTCTGCTTCAAGCCCGGCAGTTGATGAGTTGATCGCTCGATTCGAAGGGATGCTTTCGCACCCCTTTATTGCCCTGCATGTGGCGGGTATACACGCCGCGACGGGCGATCGGGCGGCACTGGAAAGCTGCGAAGCGCACATTCGAGAGCAAGAGCCGAACAGCAATCGCGATTTGGCACTGCAACTGGTCACGGCCATCCGTCATTTCGAGCGATCCGAATACCGGCAGGCGGCCGAGATCTTGAAAACAATAACCTCAGCGCAGCGTATCGGAGTAGGCGGAAGTTACGTTGAGCGGATGCTGATTGACCTGTTGGAGGAATCAGCGCTGGAGCACTCGGTCTGATTACGATTGGGCTTGATCATGAAACCCTATCCTGTTGGATGACGGCGGACACGCTTAAAGATCTCGAAATCGATATCGTGGACCTTTCCTCTATCCTCTAAACTTTCGCTCGGGTGGATCGGTTCGCTACCCATATTCATGCCGGTCAGCAGGAGTAGTTCAATCGGAATGGTCGGAGTCCAGGAATACCAATTGGATCCTCAAATAGCTTCGCCATATGTCTAGCTTTTGTACGTCGGCATAATCCTTGGATTGTGTTGGCATTTTCTACGGGTGTGTACCAAGCTCCTTATTGTACGGACGTTGGGCTGCTTAATTTCACCGCAGCCCAGAATTCAACCGCACATGCTCGTTTTCAGCGGAGGAGAATGGCTGTTGCATCTGAAATTCCTTTGTATTCAATGATGTAAGTGCTTCTCTGGAACCGCGCTGTCACGTTTGATTTCACACGTGCAGCGCTACGTGTTGGTGTTTTTTACACCAATGGCAAGGAGGACAAAACATGAATACCCAATCGTTAATTCCCGCTATAACAAGTAGCGCACAGACCCGCCTGGACCCCGTGATTTCGGGCCTCGGTTGGAACAATGGCTTCGAGATTGGCGCGGGACTGAACGCCGTGACCGGCAGTCTAGGTGCCAATGCTATCAAGCCGGCTGAGCTCATTGATGCGAAGAATAAATCCTCGACTACACGCTACCGGTTCATCAAGAGTGAAAGCGAACTCCAGCAAGAGATCAGTGCTTCGGCAAAGGGATCGTACAACATGGAGGGCGTTACACTCAGTGCTTCATCATCGTTCGTAACCCAAGTTAAGCTGTCCGAGCTTTACGTTTCGCTGGTTGCACAGTTCGAGTCGAGCTACTCCGAATACGATGAAGCTGAAACGTATGAATTGACCGAGGAAGCCGGAAAACTCATTACGGATAGGGACAAGTTCCGTGCTACCTACGGTGACTATTTCGTTGCAGGCCGTAAGCGTGGTTCTAGCTTTAATGCCGTCTATACGTGCCATGCGACATCGGTAGAGAGCATGAACAAGTTTATGGCGAGCTTTGGAGCTGACGCCCCTGACGTTTTCAGCGTAGAGGGTAGCGTCGCTTTTGAACGGGCAGCGAAAGAGGCGGACATGGAGGTCGACGTCTGGGTCGAAATGGTAGGGTACGTCGGCACACCGCCTGTTGGTCCCTGGACACCTGAATCCGTTTTGGGCGCATTACAGTGGTTCACTGAACACGAGACAGGAATCCCTGTGCAGGCGAAGCTCTTCCACTTCAGCACGCTTGACCCGAATTTCTCACCGGAGGTACCAATTGACCCGGCAGTCTTTGCTGAGCTATCAGTTCTTTATATGAAGCGCTGGGAAATTCTGGACGGCTTCAACTCAATCCCGGATGTATACCAAAAACAATTTGAAGAGGATGTGACGCGGTTTAATTCGGATGTCATGGCCAGTACAGGCACCCTACCTACCGACGCGGAGATACGAGCAACGCTTGCAAAACAAGCGACGGTGTTGCTGGCTGATCTTAATGACGTCCTCGCACGTCAGGATTTTTACTTCAAGGTAAAGGAGAAACAGAAAGGCGAGCCTGCGAAGGACCATATCATTGACGAAGGAAAAGGAGTGCAGGTCTGGCTATACGGTTTTAGCAAGTACCCACAGAGCGAAGCGGTCAATATACAGTCCAGCTCACAACACTATAGTGAGAAATGGCACATTGGATTCCGCGAACATACCTTTGTCTTCGAACCTGACCAGAGCAGGCTCATAGTCGGTTGGGAGGTACATTCAAATTGGCAAGATGGTTCAAATGGGAGCTGGTACAAGGCGAGTGATCAGATAATTCTCGAAAGCGGAGCCCAGGTCCATGTGAAGTCAGAATACGACCGCGGCTGTAATTGGACCGTTGATATTTATTATGTTGACGCGGCGAACTACCAGTTCTGACGGTATGTACGTCGATATGGAAGAGGCTATCGCATGACTAAATACTATAATTCCATGCTCACAGGTGCTGATCGAAGCATCCAGAGTTGCCAGGATGTATATGAACGCCTCAGGGGCTACAACATATTCGTGAACACCTCATGCGGTTTCGGTGAAGATGGCACCTGCAACAAGCGGATTAAATACACGGGAGCTGGAGGCATTGGTGACGTACGTGATGCGTTCGAAACCGTTATCGATAACTTGGGCTTAGACCTTGAGTTCCAAGTTAATTCGAAAGCGAAATGCGTTTTCTAACTCATTTTATTCCGACTAACCAAGGCTGTTGGTGAACCAACGCACATCCCGCTGTCAACTAATCCTGAGGTACAGGCGGGAGGTGCGTTGGCCATTTGGGCAAATAGGCGGCAACTTCGGGCTAAGCAAAGTCTATATGCGGGTTTGGCCAGTAGGACGTCGACCTGATGGAGGCGCAAGCGCTGGAACGTGCAGCCTGACCTGCACGGCGGTCTGTCAGTCAGCAAACCCCAGCCAACAAACCGCAGTCGGTGGCCGCCACTCTGGTCAGACATTATCCTCGGCTCGGATCCCCACTAAACGATCAACCGGCGAGGAACTCCTCCGCCGTCGTCACTTTGCCGTATCGAAAGGCCAGCGCGCTCATAAACGCCGCATGTACCTGTGCTGCAGGTGCCCTCGTGCCATTGAACTCCAGATCCATCGTCGCGCAGGCGTCATGGATGATCGTGGTGTCGTAGCCAAAGTCGAACGCAGCACGGCTGGTGGCGTCGATGCACATATGGCTCATCGAGCCGAAGACCACCGTATCGCTAATTCCTTCTGCATCGATCAGTTCCTGCAGGTCGGTGCCACGAAAGGCGTTGGGATAGTGTTTGATGAGTACTGGTTCGCCCTCCAGTGGTTTGACCATAGGATGTATATCCACCGCCGCTGTGCCCGGCGCGAAATAGGTGGCGCCGGGCGTAGGCGATTCGTGCCGGATATGGATCACCAGGTCGCCTCTGGCGCGGGAGGCCTCGATCACCCTGGCCGCATTGGCGGCAGCAGCTTCGACACCCTGCAAGGGTAGCTTGCCGGCAGGGGGGAAATATTCATTCTGGATATCAACCACGATAACGGCGCGTTTGCTCATGATACTGATCTCATATTGAGTAAGGGTTATCCGCTGCTGCCAACGCAGCGACATACCGCGCATCGGTATGGATTGACATATTCCGCCTCGATCGCGATGCTGCCCATTGTCTAAATTGACATAATAAGGGGCGATAGCGACAAATGAACCCAGGCCTTCCGGTTGAAATAGGGTTGCTGCTGTATCCGGGCGTTCTGCGTTCGGCCGTACTTGGACTGACCGACCTGTTTGAGATCGGCAACCGTTTCGTTGAACCCGGCTCGGGCGGGCCGATCCGGGTCAGTCATTGGCAGCAGGAGAGCGCCGGTGCTCCTATCGCTCGCTGTTTCGATACCGCGCCCGGACTATCGGGTTCTCCGGATATGCTGGTTATACCCCCTAGTCTAGAAGAACCCGTGCCGATCGCTACTGCCGCCCGATTTGCCGAATGGCTGCGGCAGCACCACCGAGCCGGAGGAGCGCTGGCCTCAGTTTGTGCCGGTGCGTTTGTGCTGGCGGAAAGCGGCTTGCTGGATGGCCGCACGGTGACTACCCACTGGAACTACGAAGAGCTATTTCAACAGCGATTCCCGAAGGTGAGCCTCGATATCGACCGTCTTATCATCGATGATGGCGACATAATGACCGCAGGCGGCGTGATGGCCTGGACGGATCTGGGACTGAAATTGCTGGACCGGTTCCTGGGGCCGGGCGTGATGATCAAGACCGCGCGTACCTTGCTGGTCGATCCGCCGGGACGGGAGCAGCGCTATTACAGCGTTTTTTCGCCCAGACTGATGCACGGTGACAGGGCGATCCTCAAGGTGCAGCACTGGTTGCAGGCGACCGAAGCACAAGAGATTGCCCTGGACCGGCTTGCGGATATAGCCGGGCTGCAGGCGCGCACCTTTCAACGCAGATTTCAAAAAGCAACGGGGATGACCACTTCGGAGTATTGCCAGCGGCTCAGGGTAGGAAGGGCGCAGGATTTGTTGCGGTTTAGTCGGCAGTCGGTCGAGAGTGTCGCCTGGGACGTCGGGTACAAGGATCCGGGCGCGTTTCGAAAGATCTTTGTGAGAGTTGTTGGCCTGTCACCGGGCGAATATCGAGTGCGTTTCGCGCCTGAATGAGCTGACTCTCAGGTACATATGAGGTTATCAATGGCCGCCAGGTCGGCGGCAATAGCCGCCGACTTGCACCGTACCTACCAGCCCATCATGCCGGGCCAGCCGGATTGCTTCAGTTTCTCTTTTTGCTCGGCTGTCAGGATCGCTTCCGTGCGGTTCTGAGCATTGATCCAGGCTTCGGTCATCTGACGCTGCAGGTCGAATACCCGCTGCTGTTGCTCACCGATCGCCTTCGGATCCCGGTGATCGGAGAAAAACATCTGCCGAAGCTTGGCAGACTCATCGTACATCTTGCCCATCAGAGCCCAGTTTTTCTCATGCAACTCCTGGTGGATCTGCAGCATCTTCTGTTGCTGGTCACTGCTCAGATCGAGCGCGGGACCCATACTGCCGTAACCGTACATCATCCCTGAGCCCATCATGCCCGGTCCCATCATTCCGGGCCCCATCATCGAGCCGTAACCCATTCCATAGCCCATACCCGCGCCCATGCCATATCCATGCGACTGCCAGTTGCGCATATCGGAACCGTCATACTCCATCATCGGACCGGACATCATGCCGGTCCCGTGGGCGGACGCTGTAGAAGAGGCGCCGAATAGGGTTATTGCCAGTGCCACTGCAAGCCCGACAGGTTTCAACTGATTAGATTTCATCGTTCAGCGTTCCTCCGTTTAAGACTCTTCTCGCCAAGCCGTTAAAGACTCTACTCGCCAGATACGAACATCTGGATATGCCAATCTCTAAAACATTCTAGACCGGATGCCTGACGGGGACCGGAACAGGGCATGACGCGTATCAAGTAACGGGTCAATTTCATGCGGAGGAAGGGCCTGTTTAGACAATCAACGGATATCTTGCAGCTATCAAAGAAAAACCTAAAATAGCGATTTTTCCGAGATGCGCCATGCATTGCATCCATTTCACCTCTGGCCAGTGTCGCTCCTGCGACCAACTTGCAACACCCTACCTGCAACAGGTAGAGAATAAACAACTTCATCTACAAAACCTGTTTGGTGATCGAGCCGTCGATCAGTGGCTGCCGTTCGTCGTTGGTGAGAAGCAGGGCTTTCGCAACAAGGCGAAAATGGTCGCGTTGGGCGCTGCCCATGCACCCATTTTGGGTATCCTGGGACCAAACGGAGAGCCGGTCAGCCTGGTGGACTGTCCGCTGTACACTGAGGCGATGACGGAGATTCTCACCGCTTTGCCGCGCTTCATTCAACGCGCGGGGATACCGCCGTATCAGATTCAGAAGAAAAAGGGTGAACTCAAATTCGTGCTGCTGACCCAAAGCCTGGCGGAAAATTCGTTCATGCTGCGTTTCGTGTTGCGCAGCGACAGCGCGATAGAGCGAGTTCAGCACATCCTGCCTGAGCTATTGACCAGGTTCCCGGCGATCCAGGTGGTCAGTGTGAACATTCAACCGGTGCATATGGCCATATTGGAGGGTGACGAGGAGATTTTCCTAACCGAAAAGCAGCATATCGTAGAGGTGTTTAACGGTATCCCGCTGGCTATTCGTCCAAAGAGCTTCTTTCAGACCAACCCGAAGTTGGCGGCACAGCTATACAAAACCGCTGCGACCTGGGTGACTAACACCCGGGCAAAACGCATATGGGATCTGTTCTGCGGCGTCGGTGGTTTTGGTCTGCACTGCCTGCAGGAGGGCGTCAACCTGATGGGCATTGAGATAGAGCCCGAGGCGATCCGCTGTGCCCAGGCCAGCGCCCGACGGTTGGGCTATGAGCAGAGCGTACTGTTCTCGGCCTTCGATGCTACCGCTCTGCAGGCTACATCAACACAGTTCCCCGAACTGATCATCATGAACCCACCCCGCAGAGGGGTAGGGGCCGAGTTATGCTCGTTGATCAACGCCAGCAGAGTACCAAATCTGATCTACTCCAGTTGCAACGCCCAGACGCTGATCGGCGATTTGGACTGCCTGGATAACTACAAGGCTGTCTGTGTTCAGGGGTTCGATCTGTTTCCGCACACCCAACATTACGAAGTGTTGGTTCATCTACAGCGGAAGCAGGCAGCGTAGTTCGAGGCCGCTAATCTTGGCCTGACATTCAACTTATTGGCTAAGTCGCGGTCAGCTGATAGGGGCGGCGGTTTACGTTTTCGCTCTACACTGTAAGCAAGTAAAGCTGCGTAGCCGAAAGTCGATTCCTGAGTCGGCCGGCCGAGCAGCAACAGGACGGAGTGTTGGGTAATGAACGCCAAGCAGAAAACCAAGAGAACCTTCAAAGAGTGGCAGGCCGCGGCCGATGCGCTGGAGATCAACGGACAGGCGTTTATCGAGGGCCGCTATCAGCCTGCGCAGTCGGGCAAGACATTTTACTGTTTGAGCCCGGTCGACGGGCGATTGCTGGGCAAGGTTGCTGCCTGCGACAAGGCGGATGCCGATCTGGCGGTTGCCAGTGCGCGTGCCGCATTCAACTCCGGTATCTGGTCGCAGTTGGCACCGAGCAACCGAAAGCAGGTGATGATGCGCTTTGCCTACCTGCTCAACGCCAATGCCGATGAGTTGGCGTTGCTGGAAACCCTCGATATGGGCAAGCCGATCAGTGATTCGCTTCGCGTCGACATTCCCGGCGCCGCTCGCGCGCTGCGCTGGTCTGGCGAGGCGGTGGACAAGATCTACGATGAGCTGGCACCGGTGCCACACGACCAGATTGGCATGATCACACGTGAGCCGGTGGGCGTTGTCGCCGCCATCGTACCCTGGAACTTTCCGCTGATGATGGCGTGCTGGAAGCTGGGCCCGGCGCTGGCAGCGGGCAACTCGGTGGTGCTGAAACCCTCGGAGAAGTCGCCATTGAGCGCGATCCGCATTGCCCAGTTGGCGATCGATGCCGGTATCCCGCCCGGGGTGCTGAACGTGGTGCCGGGTTATGGCCATGAGATAGGGGCGGCGCTGGCACTGCATATGGACGTGGATACGCTGGCGTTCACGGGTTCCACTAATACCGCCAAGCAGCTGATGATCTATGCCGGACAGTCCAATATGAAGCGGGTCTGGCTGGAGGCGGGAGGCAAGAGCCCCAATATCGTCTTTGCCGATGCGCCGGACCTGCAGAAGGCGGCGAAGTCAGCCGCCGCGGCCATCGCCTTCAACCAGGGGGAGGTGTGCACTGCCGGTTCGCGGCTGCTGGTCGAAAGCTCGATCAAGGATGAGTTTGTTGCCCTGGTCGTCGATGCACTGAAGACGTGGAAGCCGGGCCACCCGCTCGATCCGGCAACCAGGGTTGGTGCGATTGTCGACCAGACGCAGCTCAATCGCGTGATCGAGTATATCGAGTCGGGCAAGCAGGAGGGGGCGAAGCTTTGCTGCGGCGGCAACCGGATCGAATCGGAAAATGGCGGATACTATATCGAGCCGACCCTGTTCGATGGCGTCAACAACGCGATGAAGATCGCCCAGGAGGAGATCTTCGGCCCGGTGCTGTCGGTGATCGGTTTCACCGATATGGAGGAGGCGGTCGCCATCGCCAATGATAGCGCCTACGGTCTGGCGGCGGCGGTCTGGACCTCGGACCTGAGCCGGGCGCACAGGATGGCCAAGGCGTTGCGCACCGGTATGGTCTGGATCAACCAGTATGATGGCGGCGATATGACCGCCCCCTTCGGCGGCTACAAACAGTCCGGCAACGGGCGCGACAAGTCGCTGCATGCATTCGAGAAGTACACCGAGGTCAAGGCAACCTGGATTGCGTTGTAACTCCGTTACTCTTCGCGCAGGCTGGGTTCGATGGTGGATCTTCGTTCCGGGTTGGTGAACTGCTGGCGGATCGCATCCAGTGCCTGCGGGGAGTTGGCTGCGATCACGCAACCCTCCCTGAGGGTCGGCGCGTATTCGCGCCCGTCCATCATCCCGACGGCCCCGCCGGCCTCCTGCACCGCCAGGGCGCCTGCCGCATGATCCCAGGGTTTGGCACTGGCGTTGATGTAGAAATCCACGTTGCCTTGAACCAGTAACCGATACTCGTGGCAGGCACAGCGCAGGGCATGGGCGCGGGCGAAGCCCAATACCGCGTTATTGACATGTGCACGTTCAGCCACGGCAAAACCGAAGGTCGAGATAAAGCCGATCATGGCGTTGAGCGGCTTTTCACTGCTGACGAACAGCTGAACCGGTTCGCTGTCCGGTCTGCAATACCAGGCGCCGCCGCCTCGACGCGCCATGATCCAGTCGTCCATGACCGGGTCGTAAAGCAGGCCGAACTGCGTTTCATCCCGCTCGGTAACCGCAATCAATACACCGTGGATGGCAAGCCCATTGGCGAAGTTCCAGGTACCGTCGATGGGATCGATAACGACGGCAAGCTTTGCACCGGGCAGTCTATCGAGCAGGGCCGGGTTGGCCGCCACCGCCTCCTCGCCAATGACCACGGCATCGGGGAGAAGACGGTTGACCCCCGCGGTGATCGCCTGTTCAGAACAGAGGTCCGCTTCTGTCACAAGATCGTCGAACGCCGCCTTGGTGCGTACGGCATCCGGGTGAAGGCGACGAAAACGCGGGGCTATCTCATGCCGTGCGACATCGCGAATCAGCTCGATGAGTGCCTTTTCGATGGTCTGATCCAGTAGCATCTCTCACTCCGATTTTTACCGTTACTCTATATAGTTTAGTGTAGGTCGCCAGCACGTTAAGGGGCTAAGATATGTAAGAGCTGCGATATGTAAGAGCTGCCCTTGTCAGTATGGAGGCTACACATGACAAAAGAGGTTGATCCGTACAACCTGAAACGCTTTCTGGAGGCGCAGGCGCGCGACTACAAAGTAGCCCTGTGGGAGCTCAAAGGCGGGCGCAAGCGTTCGCACTGGATCTGGTACATCTTTCCGCAAATTTCGGGGTTGGGGCGCAGTGTCAGGGCCGATATCTACGCAATAGAGACATTGGACGAAGCCCGCGCTTATCTGAACCACCCCATACTGGGACCGCGACTGATCGAGTGTGCAAACACGATGCTCTCTGTGGAAGGCAAAAGCGCACGCGATATCCTCGGTATGCCGGACGATATGAAGGTACGCTCCTGCGCGACCCTGTTCGAGGCGGTATCAGAAAAAGGCAGTGTATTCGAAAAGCTGTTGAACAAGTTCTACAACGGTGAGCGTGACAAGCTGACTCTGGAGCGGATCGGAGGCTAATTGCAACCCCAAGAAGCGGTTGGAACACGCATACAATTGAGCCGGGCAGTGCCCGGCTCTAATGTTTCTGCTTCGTAGGTTTAGCCACTAGACCGTATGCAGATACCAGGTGTATTCCAGGTCGGAGATGGTGCGCTCGAACTGCTCCACCTCATGCTCCTTGCAGGCGATGAATACGTTGAGGAAGTCGTTGCCGAAATACTCCCGCATCATGCCGGAGCTTTCCAGCTCGCGCAGTGCGTCGCGCAGGTTATTGGGCAGGCTGGTCTCCTGCTGCTCATACGCGTTGCCCTCTATCGGCGGGGGTGGCTCGATCTTGTGGGTGATCCCGAAATGGATCGCCGACAGCATCGCGGCCATCAACAGATAGGGGTTGGAATCCGTGCCGGCCAGGCGGTGCTCGATACGGGCTGCCTCCGGTTCACCCAGCGGTAGGCGCAGGGCGGTAGTACGGTTCTCGACACCCCAGCAGGGCCAAGACGGCACGTAGAACCCTTGGCTGAAGCGACGGTAGGAGTTGATGTTGGGGCAGAGAATGGCGAGGTAGTCATCCATCGCCTCGATCAACCCGCCCACGGCCCAGCGCATGATATCGTTGGGCTGTTCGCTGTCGGGATCGAGTTCGAAAACATTTTTCCCATTGCTGTCGATCAGGCTGATATGCAGATGCATACCGTTGCCGGCCTGGTCGGCGTAGGGCTTGGCCATGAAGGTGGTATCCATCTCATGGTCGTAGGCAACACTCTTGATTACGCGACGCAGAAGCGTGGCGTTATCGCAGGATTTGATCGGATCCGCCACGTGGTGCAGATTGATCTCGAACTGTCCCGGCGCCGATTCCGCTACGATGGTATCCGCGGGTATGCCCTGATCGCGTGCGGTTTCGATCACGTCGGAAAGGAAGTCGGCGTATTCGTCCAGTTCGTCTATCGAGTAGACCTGCACGCTTTCCGGGCGCTTGCCGGAGATCGGTGATTTGGGCGGTTGCGGTTTACCGGCGATATTCTCCTGGTCGATCAGATAGAACTCCAGCTCGAACGCGGTAACCGGGGTCAGCTCCAGTTCATCGAAACGTTTGAGCACCCGCTTGAGTACCGTCCGCGGATCGGCATAGAAGGGGGTTTCGTCATCTTCGTACATGGTCATCAGCAGTTGCGCGATAGGGCGCTTCTGCCAGGGTTCCATGCAGAGTGTGCCGGCGATCGGATAACAGATATTGTCGGCTTCGCCTATCTCCAGTCCAAGACCGGTGCTTTCGACGGTTTCGCCCAGAATATCCAGACCATAGAGTGACGCGGGTAGGGCGACACCCTTTTCAAACACCTTTTTAAGGGCTGATCGGTCGATGCGTTTACCCCTGACGATACCGTTCATATCCGCGATCAGGAGATCGACAAACTGCAGGTCAGGGTGTTGTTCGAGGAAGGTTTCGGCTTCAGCCGTATCGGGTAGCTCCAACCACCCGTTGGATTGTGTAGTCATGTTTCACCATTTTACGCTCGGGAAACTTCAGTTCCCGCTGATATCGAGTGAATGCCATGCCCCGAATAAAGTCAACATATTAATTTTATTAAGCCTGCGGCGGTACGATTGCGCCTTTGGGGCTTTGGTTGTAACGTCGTTCGAAAAAGCACCTGCTGAGGCAGGATGCGGTCTAGTTAACTAAGCTTTTCAGGTACTCGGCGCCCTTGCGGCGCACCCAATCGGCAATAAGAGACCTGTACAGGGGGATCAGATGCAGCGGCTTGAAACCTGGCTCAAGGAGAACCGGGTGACTGAGGTGGAGTGTGTTATCAGTGACCTGACCGGCATCGTGCGTGGCAAGATCTCGCCGGTCGATAAATTCCTCTACGAGCGCGGGATGCACCTGCCGGAAAGTGTGCTGCTGCAGACCGTGACCGGCGACTGGGTCGACGACGATATCTACTACTCTCTGCTCGACCCGGCCGATATCGATATGGTCTGCCAGCCCGACGCAGATGCTGTATTCCTGCTGCCCTGGACGCAGGAGCCCACGGCTCAGGTGATCCACGATACCTATGATCGCGACGGTAACCCTATCGCACTGTCGCCACGCAATGTACTGAAAAAAGTGCTCGCGCTCTATGATGAACAGGGTTGGAAACCGGTGGTGGCGCCGGAGATGGAGTTCTACCTGACCCAGCGCTGCGACGACCCCGACGTGCCGCTGGTGCCGCCCATCGGGCGTTCCGGCCGTCCGGAAACCGGCCGGCAGTCATTCTCCATCGAGGCCGCCAACGAGTTCGACCCGTTATTCGAGGATATGTACGACTGGTGCGAGTACCAGGGCCTGGAGATCGATACCCTGATCCATGAAGAGGGTACCGCGCAGATGGAGATCAACTTTCTCCACGGCGACCCGCTGATGCTGGCCGACCATGTTCAGGTGTTCAAGCGCACAATGCGCGAAGCGGCGATGAAGCACGGCGTGCTGGCCACCTTCATGGCCAAGCCGATCAGCAACGAGCCCGGCAGTGCCATGCATCTGCATCAGAGCGTGCTGGATGTGAAAACCGGTAACAACGTGTTCAGCGATCCCGATGGCAGCATGAGCGAGCTGTTCAAATACCACATCGGCGGGATGCAGCGTTACATCCCGGAATTCTTGCCTTTACTGGCACCGAATGTGAATTCGTTCCGCCGTTTCCTGCCGGACACCTCAGCGCCGATCAACGTGGAGTGGGGCTATGCCAACCGTACCTGCGGTCTGCGCATACCGGAATCCAATGCGGCCAACCAGCGCATCGAGAATCGCCTGGCCGGTGCCGATGCCAACAGCTACCTGGCGATCGCCGCCAGCCTGCTGTGCGGCTATATGGGGATGATGGAGAAGATCGAGCCTTCGGCGGCCTGCACCGGCCGCGCCTACGAGCGCAAGAACTTCAGTCTGCCAACCACCATTGAAAGTGCGGTGGAGCGGATGGAGCAGTCGGCGGCAGCGCGTCAGTACCTGGGTGATGCCTTCGTCGACGGCTACATTGCGGTGAAACGTGCCGAGCATGAAAACTTTAAACGGGTGATCAGCTCCTGGGAGCGTGAATTCCTGTTACTGAGCGTGTGATTATGAGCAACCTGGATCTGAACTATCCCGCCTCCTATTACGCCGCGTCTGCCAATGTTCACCCTGAGTATCCCCGGTTGGAGGGCGATATCGACTGTGATGTCTGCATCATCGGTGCCGGTTATACCGGGCTGTCGGCGGCCTTGCACCTGCTGGAGCGTGGTGTCGATGTGGTGGTGCTGGAGCAGGCGCGTGTGGGCTGGGGCGCATCCGGGCGTAACGGCGGTCAGATCGTCAACAGCTACAGCCGCGATATCGATGTTATCGAGCGCACGGCCGGCAATCGGATAGCGGAGCAGTTAGGCGCGATGGCGTTCGAGGGCGGCCGCATTATCCGTGAGCTCGTCGAACGTTACTCGATCCAGTGTGATCTGAAGGATGGCGGCGTGTTCGCGGCGCTGAACGGCAAACAGATGACCGAACTCGAGCACCAGAAAGCGCTCTGGGAGCGTTACGGTTATGACAAGCTTGAACTGCTCGATGCAAACGGAATAGGCGGCGTGGTGGCCAGCAAACGTTATGTCGGCGGTATGCTCGATCATGGCGGGGGCCATATCCATCCGCTCAACCTTGCGCTCGGTGAGGCCGAGGCGGTGCGCAAACTGGGTGGTCAGATCTTCGAACGCTCGGAGGCAATCGCCATCTCCCGCGAGGAGCAACCGATTGTCGTCACCAAGGGCGGCAGTGTCAGGGCCAAAACCCTGGTGATCGCCGGTAACGCTTATCTGGGCGGTCTCGTGCCGGAGCTGAAAGCCAAGTCCATGCCCTGCGGCACCCAGGTGATCGCCACCGAGCCGCTCGGCGACGATCTGGCGAAAGCGCTGATTCCGCAAGACTACTGCATCGAAGACTGCAACTACCTGCTCGATTACTACCGACTCTCCGCCGATAAACGGCTGTTGTACGGTGGCGGCGTGGTCTACGGTGCCCGCGATCCGCAGGATATCGAACGCCTGGTTCGGCCCAAGATGCTGAAAACCTTTCCTCAGCTGGAAGCGGTCAAGATCGAGTACCGCTGGACCGGCAACTTCCTGATGACACTTTCACGCTTGCCGCAGGTCGGTATGCTGGATGACAACATCCTGTATTCACAGGGATGCAGTGGCCACGGCGTAACCTATACCCACCTGGCAGGACGCTTGCTGTCCGAGCGTATCCTGGGCGACTCCAAACGATTCGACGCCTTTGCCGCACTCAAACACTACCCCTTCCCCGGTGGCCATCTGTTGCAGGCGCCGTTCAGTGCTATCGGGGCATGGTACTACTCGATGCGGGATCGTTTAGGGGTATAGGCGGGCAAAGAAGTGAAAAGCCGCCTTGATCCCGGCGGTAGGAATAGCCTTCTATTTCAGTAGGAATAATCCCACTCTATTGTTTTTAAAGAGATAATTTGGGAGTCTGAGCGAAAAGTGTAATTGCGAAATCCGATCATGACGGGATAGTATCTCATGACAGGTTTTTTCAAGACATCGAAATGTCCATATCCAAAGAGCAACAGCGATCAACAGTTCCGGACGGACTCAGCGCTCAGGACGAGATCGCACGGCAACTCCAGGAAGCGGTCGAGTTTTCCGAAGTGATACTCGAGGCAATCCCGGACACCCTGTTCGAGGTCGACCTGGATGGGCGCTATCACAGAGTATGGGCCAAGGATCCGGCATTGCTGGCGCTGCACGAGCAGTTCCTGGTCGGTCGAACGGTCGAGGAGGTTCTGCATCCGCAGGCGGCGGGAACTGCAATGGCGGCAATTCTGGAAGCAGACATGAAAGGGCGCTGCAGCGGCCTCGTCATCCCCATCGAGCAACAGAACGGTGAAACCGGCTGGTTCGAACACACCATTGTCAAAAAGTCGGGCTCTGGACATTCTTCATCCCGATTTATTGTACTTTCACGCGACATATCCGATCGCAAGCGGACGGAGCGGGTCATTGATGAGGCCAAGCGGCACCTGCACACCGTACTGCGCACCATCCCCGATAAGGTGTGGTTGAAAGATGCGGAGGGTACCTATCTACTCTGTAACCACGCGTTCGAGGGGCTGGTCGGCAAGAGTGAGAAGGAGATCGTCGGAGGAACCGATTACGACCTGTTCGGAAGGGATATAGCGGACTTTTTCCGCGAAAAGGACCGTGCCGCGCTGGCGGCCGGCCAGACACTGATCAACGAAGAGTGGGTCACTCATGCCGGCAGTGGTGAAACCATCCTGCTTGAAACGCGCAAGGTTCCGGTACCGGGACCCGACGGCACGGCGGTCGGTATTCTTGGTGTGGCGCGTGACATAACCGAACTGAGCGCTTCCCGGGACAAGATCCATAGGATGGCCTACTACGACACGCTCACATCGCTTCCGAACCGCGGCTTTTTCAACGACTCGCTGAAGCTGATGCTCGGCAATGCAAAACAGCATGGTCATATGGCCGGGGTGATGCTGATTGATCTGGACCACTTCAAGGCGGTGAACGACACGCTGGGACACCCTGTCGGAGACGGACTTCTGCATCAGGCAGCCAAGCGTCTGTGCGCTTGTGTGCGTGACAGGGATATGGTGGCACGTCTGGGCGGGGACGAGTTCGCCGTAGTACTGCCGAAGATCAATAATGCCGTGTACCTGAGTCAGATCGCCGAACGGGTGCTTGAAGCGTTCAACGAGGTCTTTTTGCTGGATGAACGTGAAGTGTTTGTCTCGTGTAGCATAGGGCTTGCGACCTATCCCCATGATGGCACCGAGGCGGACGATCTTCTGCGATATGCTGATACGGCGATGTATCAGGCAAAACGCTCGGGGCGTAACGCGTTCCGTTTTTATAGTGCCGACTTGACGACCCTGGCCAACGAACGTCTGCTGCTGGAATCTGAGCTACGCCGTGCCATCGAACGTGGCGAGCTGGAGTTGCACTACCAACCCAAGTTGATGCTGAATGATCAAATAATGATCGGATCCGAAGCGCTGCTGAGATGGTGTCATCCCGAAAAGGGTATGATCCCGCCAGACCAGTTTATTCCCATTGCCGAGGAGTCGGCTCTGATCAAGGAGCTGGGGCAGTGGGTGCTACGGGAAGCCTGCCGAACCGCGGTCGAGATGAACGCCGAAGGGCGGCCTCCGCACAAGGTGGCGGTCAACCTGTCGGCCAAGGAGTTTCAGTGGCCAAACCTGGCCGGTCGAGTCGCCGATATTCTGCAGGAGAGCGGCTGCCGGGCCGAGTGGATCGAGATCGAGATCACGGAAAGCCTGCTGCTCGAGGAGAATACCGATACGATCGAGACGCTGAGCGCAATGCGGAACATGGGCATAACGATCGCCGTGGATGACTTCGGCACAGGTTACTCTTCGCTGGCCTACCTGACACGGCTGCCGATCGATACACTGAAACTCGACCGCTCTTTCATCAACAGTGCAGACCGTCGCAACCTGGTGCTGGTCAAGGCGGTGCTCGACATCGCACGTGGCCTGGGGCAAAGCGTGGTCGCAGAAGGGATCGAGACGATTGAGCAGGCCAATTTCCTGGCCTCCCATGGATGTAACGCTGCTCAGGGCTTTCTTTATAGCAGACCGTTGCCAAAGGAGGAGATCATGCGGTTGCCTCAAAAACTACTCTGAGGATGCCTTTGCCGCGCTCAAGCATTACTCCTTCCCCGGTGGCCACCTGTTGCAGGCGCCGTTCAAAGCTGTCGGGGCATGGTACTACTCGATGCGGGATCGTTTAGGGGTATAGCGAGACAATGGGTCGTTTTGGTGCGCTTTGAGTGCGCTACCGCAATTCGTGATTGGTGAAATCTTGAACGACTCTGTCGGTTGAAGATATGCCTTATCAAAAAACCGGGAATCCGCACTATTTTGGTGCCAATTATGCTCAATAGGTGAACATATAGCACCATTACGGTGCTTTTTGTGCACTTGTAGGATTTTCCTTCCAAGTATTTCCTCACACGCAGTTGGCCCGTCTATTGCTTTGTCACTTCCGACTTTTGATTCAGGAGGGAGTGAATGACGCAGTTCAAAAGCCACCAGATGCATCTTTCCAGCACTGAACGTCGATGGTTACCCTGGTTTGGAAGTACGGGTAAGTTGGCCATGCGCTGGTCATGCCTGCTCAATCGCGATGCCACCGAAGTGCTTGAACATACTTTCGATGGTGTAGCGCGTATCCGTGTGGCAATCCTTGAACGTTGGGCCAAGAGCCAGTGGAGCCATGTCGAAAACCTTGCCGATCAACTGGCCGACCACTACCCCAGGATCGATCCCCCACTGTTCCAGGCGAAATTGAGCCAGGCCGACGATTTTTCCGAACTGTTTTTTGTTACTCCTGAGGGCGAGGTTTCATTTTCAACGGCCCGCAACCGCATAGGCGCGAAGGATATCGATAGCCGCGCACTGGCCGAGGGGCTGAAACAGCCATTTTTGCACGGGCCGTACAGGGACCCGGTAACCGAAACACTGGGGCCATCAAGCTCGCGATTTCACGATCAGGTCACGCTGATGTTCTATCAGCCCCTGGTCGTCGACGGCGAGACCAAAGGGTGCGTCTGTGGGCGGGTGCCTAACGATGTGCTCGGAGACCTGATTCAGCGCGAAGCCGGCCACATCTATCCCGAGTCCGGCGACAACTACCTGTTTATGGTGGAGTCGCGTTTCGATCGCAGCATACAGCAGGGCGTCGCGCTGTCGCGCTCCCGCTTCGAGGACGACACCTTTTCCCATGGCGAGAACCTCAAGGGCGGTATCCACACCGGTTTCGGTACCGTACGCATCCAGCAGCACACCGAGTTCGAGATCCGCTTTACCGATCCCGCTACCGGACAGCTGCATCCTGGGGTGCGGGAGACGATCCGTAAGGGGGAAAACCTCTATGTGCTCTATCCGGGCTATTCCGACTATCGGCACATTCCCGTAATCGGCAAGGGCGTTACCTTTCAGCTGCCGGGATCGCCGGATCGCTGGGGGATGATGTGCGAAGCGGATCTGGAGGAGGTGTACCGGCGCCGATCCCTGGCTTATAAGCAGGGCCGCCTGCTGACGCTGACCATGGGAGCTGCCTGGGGCCTGGGTATCGCTGCGCAGCAGCTAATTGCGATGCCAGATCTGATCGCCTACGCGGTTGAGGCCGGCTTGCTGCTGGCGGGCGGTCTGACCTACATGGCCTGCGGTCCCAAGCGCCTGTCGCGCCGAATGGCACGAATGACCAAGGTGATCCGCACCCTGGCCGAGGGCGAGGGTAACCTGCGACAGCGGATCGATACCGACAGCATGTCCAACGACGAGACCAACGACCTGTCGCGCTGGATCAACAGTTTCGTCGACAATCTCGATGCGATCGTCGGTCAGGTGATCAGGGCTGCCGATGGTGTCGAGCAAACCAGTAACACCATGCAGGAGCGCAACCAGGTAGCGCACCACTCGGCGAGCCGGGTAAAAAATGCTATCGACGACATGATGGCACTGGTGTCGGCGCAGCTGGAGGATATCTCCAGGGCATCGACCACCGCCGAGGAGATGCGGGCGGCGATGGAGCGGGTGGTTGAGGAGGCACGGCGCAGTTATGAGAGCGCCCGCGCCGGTACGCAGACGATTCGTGACGTGGTCCTGACCTCTGCCGAACGGATGCAGGGGTTGAATCAACGCACCTCCGAGATCGGCGAGATCGTCAATGTGATTACCGAGATAACCGCGCAGACCAACCTGTTGGCACTCAATGCCGCCATCGAGGCAGCAAGGGCGGGTGAGCATGGACGCGGCTTCTCCGTGGTTGCCGACGAGGTACGCGGGCTGGCGGCACGTACCGAGGCGGCAGCCCAGGATATCGGCAGCAAAATCGAGCGTATCCAGGTCGAGAGCGGCGAGGCGGTCAGGTTTATGGAGAAGGGGGTCGAGGATGTGGATCAGAACCTGAAGATGACCCAGAGCGCCTCCACCGATAACGCCCAGTTGCACGATCTGGTCGAGCAGATGTTCACCATCATCAAGCATATCGATGAGAGCAGTCAGCGAAACGGCAAAACCGCCGGCGACGTGGCGCATATCAGTGCAGAGATGGGCGATGCGATCCGCTCGCTGAACCACAGCTCCGATCAGGCGCGCGTGACCGCTTCGAAACTCCAACAGCTGGTCGGTTCGTTCGAGGTATCCAATGCGTGATGCAGAACTGGACCAAGCCTTCCACGGCACTGGCAGCCCGATCGTCCATCTGACGCTGTCCGGTTGCGGTCGGCGAACAACCGGGAACTGAGTCGACAGCATGTTGCCGTCCCAGACCATCCTCAAAGTGCGACGCCGCTACAACAAGTGGGTCGCCGACCAGACGCTTGAGGACTACGCGCTGCGCTTCACCTCGAGGACGGGGCGGCGGATGTCGATCGAGCGGGTCGCCAAAACCGCTTTGGGCGCCACCGCCTTTCTGGCGCTTGAGGGGATCGCGGCGGCGGTCACCCTGAGTTACGGTTTTACCAATACGCTGATCGCGATGCTGGTGGTCTGCCTGGTGTTCTTTATCACCGGCTTCCCGATCAGCTACTACTCCGCCAAACATGGCCTGGATATCGACCTGCTGACCCGCGGGGCCGGGTTCGGCTACCTGGGTTCCACCATCACCTCGCTGATCTACGCATCCTTCACCTTTATCTTCTTTGCCATCGAGGCGGCGATTCTGGCCTCGGCGCTGCAAGCGCTGTTTGGAATTCCCCTGTCGATTGGCTACGTGATCTGTGCCCTGGCGGTGATTCCGGTGGTGACCCACGGTATCTCGGCGATCAGCCGGTTTCAGGTGGGAACGCAGACCCTCTGGCTGCTGCTGCAATGCACGGCCCTGGTGGTGGTTGTGGTGTATGAATACCAGCGCATGGGGGATTGGGTCAGCTTCGCGCCGATTAGCCGATCCGGCAGCGACCACTTTGATATTTTGCTGTTTGGCGCTGCCGCGTCGGTCTTCTTCGCCATGGTGGCGCAAATTGGCGAGCAGGTGGATTACCTGCGTTTCATGCCACCGAAAACCGAGTCCAACAAACGCCGCTGGTGGTTCTGGCTGATTCTGGCCGGTCCGGGTTGGGTGTTCGTAGGCCTGATCAAGATGCTGCTGGGTTCGTTTCTGGCCTACCTCGCCATCAGCCAGGGCGAGGCGTTCAGCCGGGCCAGCGACCCTACCTACATGTACCAGATGGTGTTCACCTACCTGACCCAGTCGCCTTCCGTGTCGCTGGTACTGGCGGCATTGATGGTGATCCTGTCGCAGATGAAGATCAACGTCACCAACGCCTATGCCGGCTCCATCGCCTGGTCCAACTTCTTCTCACGGCTGACCCACAGTCATCCGGGCCGCGTGGTCTGGCTGGTGTTCAATGTCGCGATCGCGTTGATCCTGATGGAGCTGGGGATCTACCAGGCGCTGGAGGCGATACTCGGCATCTTCGCCATTGTCGCCGTCAGTTGGCTCGCCTCTCTGGCGGCCGATCTACTGATCAACAAACCCCTTGGCTTGAGCCCCTCCTATGTGGAGTTCAAGCGCGCCCACCTGTACGACATCAACCCGGTGGGCACCGGCTCCATGTTGCTGGCCACGGTACTGGGAATGCTCTGCTACCTGGGCTGGTTCGGCGAGGTGGCCAAGACACTGTCGCACTTTGTCAGCCTTCTCACCTGTTTTATCGCCGTACCGCTGATCGCTTGGGTGACCAAGGGGCGTTTCTATCTGGCCCGACAACCCGTTGAGCTGGAGCTGATCACCCACGGCAGTAACCAGCCTGGCGCGAATATCCATTGCGGCATCTGCGAGAACCATTTCGAGCGGGAGGATATGAGTTACTGCCCGGCCTACGGTCAGCCGATCTGCTCCCTGTGCTGCTCACTGGATGCCCGCTGTATGGACAGCTGTAAGCCGAGGGCACGCTTCTCGGCTCAGTTGGTCGCCTTTCTTCGCATGTTTCTGCCGCGCCGTGTGGTGCGCTCGATCAACTCGCGATTTGGCCGTTTTGTCGGCATGCTGGTGCCGTTCAACCTGTTGCTGGGGGCGCTGCTGGCACTGGTCTACCGCCAGATGCGGCCGGAGGAGCCGGTACAGATCGAACTGCTCAGTCAGACATTGTGGACGCTGTTCTTTATTCTGCTGATCGCGTCCGGTGTGGTGACCTGGTTCTTCCTGCTAGCCCATGAGAGCCGCCTCGTCGCGCAGAAAGAGTCCAACCGGCAGACCCGCAAGCTTATCCGGGAGATCGAAGCCCATGAACAGACCGATAGGGCGCTGCAGCAGGCCAAGGAGCAGGCCGAGCGGGCCAATGCGGCCAAGAGTCGCTACATCAGCGGTATCAGCCACGAGCTGCGCACGCCGCTGCAGTCGATTCTCGGTTATGCCCAGCTGCTCGGCGATCAGGCGGAAACCCCGGAGCGGATGCTACCGGGGCTGAACACCATCCACCGTAGCGGCCAGTATCTGGCTGACCTGATCGAGGGGCTGCTGGATATTTCAAAGATCGAGGCTGGCAGGCTGGAGCTGTACCGCAATCAGGTGCAGCTGCCGGAGCTGATCGATCAGCTGGCCGATATGTTCGCCATGCAGGCGCGGAGCAAGGGGATCGCATTTCACTGCCGGACACTCGACCCGCTGCCGCAACTGGTCAGTGCCGATGAGAAACGGCTGCGTCAGATCCTGATCAACCTGCTCTCCAATGCGGTGAAATATACCGCCGGCGGCCAGGTCGAGTTCGAAATCCATTATCGTAACCAGGTCGCGGAGTTCAATATCCGCGATACGGGGCCGGGGATACCCGAGGAGCACCTGGCGCGGATCTTCGATCCGTTTGAGCGGGTGCGTACCGCCGACAGCCCCAATCTGCCGGGCACCGGTTTAGGGCTGACCATCGTCAAACTGCTGACCGAGATTATGGGCGGCGATCTGCGGGTTGACAGCGTGCCGGGGCAGGGCAGCTGTTTCTCCGTCAGTCTGATGCTGCCCTGGCTCGACCCGCAAGCCCGGAAAAAAACCAGTGCTCAGCGTCTTGTCGGCTATGCCGGTGCCCGGCGCACCGTCTGTCTGGTGGATGATGATCCGGTGCTGCGCGGTTTGCTGTCCGACCTGTTGACGCCGCTGGGCTTTGTTACCCTGGAAGCGCGTGATGCCAACGCTTGCCTGAGCCTGCTGGAGAACGGCAAACCGGACCTTTTTCTGCTCGATATCTCGATGCCCGGCATGAACGGACTGGAGCTGGCGCAGGAACTGCGTCGGCGGGCTGTAGATGCGCCGATACTGATGCTATCGGCCGATGCCCGGGAATATCATGGGGAACCCGACAAGGCCCCGGTTTATGACGATTATCTGGTGAAACCGGTAGAGAATCAGGCGTTGCTGGACAAGATGGCGCGTTACCTGCAGTTGGAGTGGGTCTACCAACGGGACGAGACTGCTGTCACTCCAAGAGATCGAGTAGCGTCTGCGGTTATCAAAACGGAGGCTGGGCTGCAGCTCCCGGACCACGAATTGATCCATGAGCTGCGCGCCTATGCCGAAATCGGTTATCGCAAGGGCGTGCGCGAAACCCTCACCCAACTGGAGCAACTGGGGATGCTCGATGAGCATACGCTGGAACACTTGAAACAGCTGACCGTCAGCCTGCAGTTCGCACGGCTGGCCCAGTTCCTGGAGCGATCAGAGCCATGAACAGTGACAGAACACGCACCGACATCGCCCTGGTGGTGGATGATTCGCCCGATACGCTGAGCCTGATCAACGATGCGCTGGAAGCGGCGGGTATCGATGTGCTGGTGGCGCTGGAGGGCCGCCAGGCGCTGACCATTGCCAAGCGGATGCGACCGGATATTATCCTGATGGACGGTGTGATGCCGCATATGGATGGTTTCGAAGCCTGCCGTGCACTCAAGGCCGACCCGGAGCTGGCGTCGATCCCGGTAATCTTCATGACCGGGCTCACCGAGACCGGCGATGTGATCAAGGGGCTGGAAGCGGGTGGGGTGGACTACCTGACCAAGCCGATCAAGCCCAATGAACTGCTGGCGAGGATGAAGGTGCACCTGGGCAACGCCCGTCTGGCGCGCAGTGCGCAGACGGCGCTCGACAGTCTCGGTCAGCACCTGCTGACGGTGGACGATGAGGGGCGAGTCAAGTGGGCAACACCGCAGGCGCACGCCCTGCTGGCCCGAGCCCGTGCCGACGAACACTGGCAGCAAACCAGCCTTGCCCCCCAGATCCGCTACTGGCTGGAGCACCGGCCGCAATTGGAGGAGCAACTCAACCTGGACGGCCTCGACTACCCGCTCGCGGTCAAACTGATCGACCGGCAGGAAAATGGTGAAAAGCTGATGAAACTGCTCGACCGTCAGCGTACCGACGGTGCGTCGCTGCTGCGCGAAAAGCTGGATCTGACCGAGCGCGAATCCGAAGTCCTGTACTGGATCACCAACGGCAAGACCAACCGTGAAGCCGCGGAAATACTGGATATGAGCCCGCGCACCGTGAACAAGCATCTGGAACAGATATTCCCCAAGCTTGGGGTGGAGAATCGTACCGCAGCGGCGGGGGTGGCGTTAAGGATACTGGTCGCCAGTCAATAACCAATAAGCGTCCGGAAGCGAACCTTTAAAGACGGGGTTATTGGCGCCCGTGCCCACGTGGTTCTCTGATTCCCCCATTTCGGTTCGCCCCCGCCTTGGCTGACAAAATCCACTGTCCCCATTTTAAGGTGACAAATCCTACAACCTTATCCGCGTAGGCTTTACAGCATCAATAAATGCAACACGACAGGCCAAGGTCATAGCGAGCCTGCGAATAAGGATAAGAGGATTTCGCGATGCAATATCATCTCAACGGTTTTAAACCCGGTAACTACCAGATCCCGGATTCCGCTCGAGAACCAGCCACTCCGCCGCCGATGGTGGATCTGCCCAAGGAGGTGGATGTGTTGATCGTCGGCTGCGGTCCCGCGGGGCTTGCGTTGGCGAGGCAGCTGGCGGAGTTCGCGGATATCAAAACCTGTATCGTCGAACAGAAGCCCGGCCCCTTGCTGTTTGGCCAGGCCGACGGGATATCCTGCCGCACCATGGAGATCATGGAAGCCTTTAACTGCAGCGAAATGCTGGTTAAAGAGTGCTACCAGCTGCACCGGAACGCCTTCTGGGAGCCGGACAGCGAGCATCCTGAAAACATCAAACGTACACACAAGGTGCCCGATGCACGACTGGGTCTCTCCGAATTTACCCACGGTGTCGTTAACCAGGCGCGCCTGCACGAACTACTGCTTGAAGGGATGGAACACTCCGTTACCCACCTGGTTCCACACTACAGCCGACGACTGCTGGAACTGGATGTGGATGCCGACCTCACTCAGGACCTCAGTGCCTATCCGATCACGGCAACCTTTGAGCGCAACGATGCGGCTCAATCCGCCAAAGTAGAAACCATTAAAGCGCGCTATGTGGTGGGTTGTGACGGCGCACGCAGTGCGGTGCGCAAAAACCTGTCGATCGCGCTGCAGGGGGACTCCGCCAATAAGGCCTGGGGCGTGATGGATCTGTTGTTGGTCACCGACTTCCCCGATATCCGGGTCAAGAGTTTTATCCAGTCCAGAGAGAACGGTGCGGTGATGCTGATCCCGCGTGAAGGGGGGTATCTGGTTCGGCTCTATGTAGAGCTCGACCTGTTGAGCAAGGATCAACGCGCATCGCAGCTTGAACTCACCGTCGACGATATCATCGCCAAGGCGAAGCTGATCATGAATCCGTACACGCTGGATGTTAAGGAGGTGGCCTGGTGGTCGATCTACGAGGTGGGACAGCGTGTTGCCGAGCGCTTTGATGACACCCCCGTGGGCAATCCGCAAGGCCTCATTCCCCGCGCCTTTGTGGCCGGCGATGCCTGCCATACCCACAGCCCCAAGGGTGGCTGGGGCTTGAACACATCACTGCCGGACACTTTCAATCTCGGGTGGAAGCTGGCGGCGGTGCTGCAGGGCAAGTCGCATCCAACATTGCTGCAGACCTACGCATCGGAGCGACGCAAGGTTGCACAGATGCTGATCAATGCCGACCGACAGATGTCAGCCCTGGTGGCAACGCGCCCTTCAGCAAATAACGATGCGGGGCAGGCCAGGACCAGTACCGCGGATATCGAGAAATTTATCTCCAGGCAGAACGGTTTTATCGCGGGCACTTCGATTGGCTACGACTCGTCATTTATCTGCATGGGCGAAGAGAACCAGCAGCTGGCGACCGGGTTCAAGATCGGTCAGCGCTTCCATTCGGCCGAAGCGCGTCGCGTGGCGGATGGCAGGCCACAACATCTGGGGCATCTGGTTAAGGCGGATGGGCGCTGGCGCATCTTTATTTTCGGTAATCAGCAGAGCCCGGTAGATACCGCCTCGGACGTGTACAAGCTGGTGAGGTTTCTGGAGAGTGATAAATCGTCGCCGGTCAAAAAATATACGCCTGAGGGAACCGATATCGACTCGGTTATCGATGTCTATGCGGTGTTCCAGCAGCAGGATCTCTTGATTGAAAGGCTGCCGGACTACCTGTGGCCTGCCAAAGGAAAATATGGACTCAGAGATTACGAAAAGGTATTCCATGCAGAGGCGGGGTTGGATATTTTCGAGCAGCGCGGCATCGACCGCTCAAGCGGCTGTATGGTGGTGGTTCGACCTGACCAGCATGTCGCTAACATCTTGCCCCTCGGTGCACACGCTGAGTTGAGTGAGTTTTTTGATCGCTTCATGATCGCGTAGCGGGACATTATCAAACCGAGCGCCTCGTAGAGATGTAATTTCAGGAGGCGCTCAACCGCTCATCTCTTCTTTCGGTTTCGACGTTCGCCAATTCCAAACAATTGGGTGATCAATTGCGATACAGTGTCTTGATCAAGTGGTAACCGAAGCGGGTTTTTATCGGGCCGTGCACTTTTAGCAGGGGGCGTTTGAACACCACATCATCGAACGCCTTTACCATGTCGCCACGATGAAACTCGCCCAGGTCGCCGCCTCGCTTTCCCGACGGACAGATGGAGTAGCGCTTGGCTAATGCCTCGAACTTCTTGCCTTGCTTCAGCTGATCGAGAATATCCAGTGCCTCTTTCTCTGTCTTGACCAGTATGTGGAGTGCCGCCGCTGTCGCCATATCGCTTCTTCTAACCCAGATCAAAAAATAATGCTGTTATCGTAACAGTAAACAGAGTCGCGACACACTGAAGTGCCTTCTCACCACCAGTCGAATGGCTCGCTCTGTGCAGTTAAACAGTATGCTGACGTTCGCTAGCCACGGCACTTGGCTGTCGGGGATCATGACCTTCCGATACCTCGATGTGTTGGTCTTTGTCATTGAGGCGGGGATCGGCACAGGCCGTTCCGGCAGATGCTATCTGTCTGAGCTAGGCTTCCGTTAAAGGCAGGTTTCGGGACAGGTGGCGCGCATATGGCATTTGAGAAAGGGGGAGGGCAAAAGGAAAAACGTCTGCTGATCATGGGCGCGGCCGGACGGGATTTCCATAACTTCAATATGGTATACCGCGATGATCCCGGCAGTCGTGTGGTCGCATTTACCGCCAGTCAGATTCCGGATATCGCCGGGCGATGCTATCCCGGATCGCTTGCCGGTGATCGCTATCCTGATGGAATCCCGATTGTTGAAGAGAGTCAACTCGCCGAGCTATGCCGCGACAACCGAATCGATCAGGTTGTGTTTGCCTATAGCGATATCGCTTATACGGAGTTGATGCATCGCGCCTCTATCGTGCTTGCGCAGGGCGCAGATTTTCTGCTGTTGGGGCCGGATCGTACCATGCTGCATGCGCGGGTGCCGGTGATATCCGTGTGTGCGGTACGCACCGGCTGCGGGAAGTCACAAACCACGCGTTACCTGGCGCGACTGCTCAAGGCCAAAGGGTTGAGAGTCGCCGTGATCCGCCACCCGATGCCTTATGGCGATCTTGAAACCGAGGCAGTTCAGTGTTTCACCACGCTCGCTGATCTGGATGCAGCGAACTGTTCCGTCGAAGAGCGGGAGGAGTACGAACCACTCCTCCGGCTAGGCAATGCTGTCTACGCCGGTGTCGATTACGCGAGCATACTGGCACAAGCCGAGCATGAGGCGGACATCATCCTTTGGGACGGCGGTAACAACGACTTCTCGTTCATCAGGCCAGACCTGAACATCGTGCTGGTGGATCCATTGCGTCCAGGCAACGAATCCAGCCATCACCCTGGAGAGGCTGTACTGAGGAGGGCGGACCTGGTCGTGATCGCCAAAGTGAACTCGGCCGCGGAGGCGGATATCCAGGCGGTAACTGAAAACGTTCGTCGACTTAATCCCAGTGCGCCCATCGTACGGGCAGCCTCACCGGTCCAGCTCGACACGCCAGAGGCGGTAACCGGCAAGCGCGTGCTGGTGGTGGAGGATGGCCCGAGCATCACCCACGGCGATATGCCCTACGGGGCTGGCTATGTCGCCGCTTCAGCCGCTCAGGCGGCGGAGATCATCGACCCGAGACTGGCGGCCGAGGGCGGTATCGCAGCGATTTATGCAGACTACCCCCATATCGGTGCCGTGCTGCCGGCAATGGGGTATCACCGGCCACAACTACAGGAGCTGCGTGCGGCGATCAATGCCGCCGATGCCGACATCGTGGTAGTGGCGACCCCCTGTGATCTGGCAGCGTTGATCAAGATCGACAAGCCCGTTGTGCGCGCCCGTTATGAGTTTGAGGAGGTTGGCGAGCCGGGGTTGAGTGAGTTCGTCGAACAATTTATCGCGGAAAAACTCAACGGATGAGGGCAATTCGGCTAAAGCGGTTAGCGCTAGGACCACCAGAGGGTACCCGATCGCGTCAGCTCGATCAGAGTGCCTGCCTCGCCATCCAGTATCGCCTCCGCATCCTGAAGTCGTCCGATACCGGCAATGCCCCCGGTTTGCTCCACGAAGTCGCAGGCCGCCCTGACTTTGGGCGCCATAGAGCCTTCGGCGAAGTAACGCGTCCTGAGCTCTTGCGGCGCGATCCGCCTTATAGCGCGGGCATCCGATAGCCCCCAGTTATCGTAGAGGGCGTCGACGTCGGTCAGCATCAGTAGTGCTCGAGCCCCGAGTTGTCGGGCCAGCAGTGCACTGGCGGCGTCCTTGTCGATCACCGCCTCAACACCGATGAGGCTGCCATTCCGGCGCCTTACCACCGGTATGCCCCCGCCGCCGGCACAGATTACCAATATCTGCTGGGATACCAGCAGTTCGATAACCGTTAGTTCCAGTATGCGTATTGGGCGGGGAGAGGGCACGACACGCCGGTAGCGAGTGCCATCGAGCGCAACGGTCCAGCCACGGTCGCGTGCCAGCCGGAGCGCGTCACCCCGTTCATAGACTGGACCTATAGGCTTACTCGGATGACAAAAGGCCCTATCGTCGGGATCTACCTCAATCTGGGTCAGCAGGGTCACGCATCGCCGCTCCTCGGGGAGGCGGTTCTGCAGCTCCTGCTCGATCAGGTAACCGATCATGCCTTCGGTTTCCGCATCGAGGATATCAAGCGGATAAGCGTCGTCCGCTGCGCCTGTCATAGACTGCAGTGCAAGCATACCGACCTGGGGGCCGTTGCCATGAGTTATCACCAGTTGACGTTGAGTCGTCAGAGAGGCGAGAGCTGCCGCTGCACGCTGAACATTCAAGCGCTGGTTGTCTGCGGTCAACGGTTCACCACGCTGCAACAGCGCATTACCGCCCAGGGCGACGACGGTCAGCATGTTAACCTCCGCTTTCGAAAGGGGGGTGGGATCTGTGTTCGAACATCTTGATGATAGTCGAGATCGACCGGCTCCCTGTCTCTACCTCTATACGTCAAATGACGTACCCCGCCTCGCCAATCAACGCATACCGCCCCTTGCCCCGTTCGCTGACAATCGATGGCAGGTGTTGTTGCGAATCAAAAAACCGAAGGGGATACGAGATGAGAATGAAGAAGCTGGCAGCGGGTGTGGCTCTGGGGCTGGGTGCGTCAATGTTGAGCTTTGCTGCATTGGCGGCCGATACCATCAAGGTGGGGGTGCTTCATTCCCTCTCCGGTACCATGGCGATCAGTGAGACCACGCTGAAAGATACCATGCTGATGCTGATCGATGAGCAGAACAAGAAGGGCGGTCTGCTCGGCAAGCAGCTGGAGGCGGTGGTGGTCGACCCGGCCTCCAACTGGCCGCTGTTTGCAGAGAAGGCGCGTGAACTGATCGAGAAGGACAAGGTGTCTGCCGTGTTCGGTTGCTGGACCTCCGTGTCGCGCAAATCGGTTCTGCCGGTGTTCGAGGAGCTCAACAGCATCCTGTTCTACCCGGTACAGTACGAGGGCGAGGAGTCCTCCAAAAACGTGTTCTACACCGGTGCCGCACCCAACCAGCAGGCGATCCCGGCGGTCGATTACCTGAAGAACGAACTCGGCGTCGAACGCTGGGTGCTGGCGGGTACCGACTACGTTTATCCCCGTACCACCAACAAGATCCTCGAAGCCTACCTGAAGTCCATGGGCGTGGCTGAGTCCGATATCATGATCAACTACACGCCGTTCGGTCACTCCGACTGGCAGTCGATCGTCTCCGATATCAAGAAGTTTGGCGCTGAAGGCAAGAAGACTGCTGTGGTTTCCACCATCAACGGCGATGCCAACGTTCCGTTCTACAAGGAGCTGGGTGCCCAGGGTGTAACCGCTGACTCTATCCCGGTTGTTGCCTTCTCCGTCGGTGAGGAGGAGCTGGCCGGTATCGATACCGCCCCGCTGGTCGGTCACCTGGCGGCCTGGAACTACTTCATGAGCGTGGATAGCGAGCAGAACGACGAGTTCATCGAGTCATGGCACAAGTTCATCAAGAATGAGGACCGTGTCACCAACGACCCGATGGAGGCGAGCTATATCGGCTTCAACATGTGGGTAGAGGCTGTGAAGAAGGCGGGTACGACCGATCCGGCAGCGGTGCAGGATGCGCTGATCGGGGTGGCCGTGCCGAACCTGACCGGCGGATATGCGACCATGATGCCGAACCACCACATCGCCAAGCCGGTGCTGATCGGCGAGATCCAGGATGATGGCCAGTTTGCCGTGGTCTCCAGCACACCGGGCACCGTGGTCGGCGATGCATGGTCCGACTATCTGGAAGGCTCCAAGGATATCGTCTCCGACTGGCGTGCCCCGCTAGCCTGCGGTAACTACAACGTCAAAACCGGCAAGTGCTCCGGTCAGAACTTCTGATCCACTCGCTAGTTGCTCCAATCGCCGGTGCCCGTTTAACGGGCACCGGCTCCCATCTTCTTGTTTCCAGGTAATGACCCATGACAGTACGGACAATTGGCGGAATATGCCTGCTCAGTCTGTTGCTCCTGCTCGCACCCTTGCGTGCTCTGGCCGAGGGCGAACAGGAGGTCTACAGCCAGGCGGCCGAGCTTTTGATGAGTCGTGGCTTCGACGAAAAGGGCCAGGCGATTCAACTATTGGCCGATAACAATCACCCGCAGACGCAACTGATTCTTACGCTGTTGATGGATAGCCGTCTCTACTACAACAAAGAGGATGACCGGCTTTACCAGATCGACGACTACGACAGCGGTAAACCGGCGATCTCGATCACAACTGGTGACCGGCTGGTTATCGAAAAGAAAAGAGATTTCAAGAAGATAACGCTGAATAATCAACTCAGATCGCAGGTCAGGCAGATCCAGGCCGAGTTGGGCCTTAAGGCCTCCGATCTGTCACGGCGACTGGCGGCGGTGCGTGCGATGCTCGGCAGTATGGACAGCGATACGCTGTCACTGGTGCGCAAGGCTTACGCCGGGGAGCAGAGCGCGGCAGTGCGTGAGGTGATGCAGGTGGCTATCGCGATTGGCGAGCTGCCACGAGCGGACGAAGCCCGTGCCCGTGATGCGATCGATACGCTAGGTGGCTCATTGGAGCCGGATGCACGCAACGCGCTGAGTCAGTTCGCTTCCGCCACCGACAGCAAGGCACTGAAAGCTGCGGCGGAAAAGGCGCTGGCCGAGATCGAGCAGCGTACGAACCTCTACGGCGGGATCGAAACCCTCTATTTCGGGCTGAGCCTGGGCTCGGTGCTGGTACTGGCCGGTATCGGCCTGGCGATCACCTTCGGTGTCATGGGCGTGATCAATATGGCGCATGGCGAGCTGATCATGCTCGGCGCCTACACCACCTACGTGATTCAGCAACTGATGCCAAACCATATCGGGCTGTCGCTGATCGTAGCGATCCCCTGTGCCTTTCTGGTCTCGGCACTGGTCGGTATCGCCATCGAGCGCGGCGTGATCCGCTTCCTCTATGGCCGCCCACTGGAGACCCTGCTCGCCACCTTCGGTATCTCGCTGGTGCTGCAGCAGGCGGTGCGCACCATCTTTTCGCCGCTCAACCGCAGCGTGGAGACGCCGGAGTGGATGAGCGGTCTGATCGAGATCAACCCGGTGCTGTCGCTGACCACCAGCCGGCTGTACATCATCCTGTTTTGCCTGATGGTGTTTTTCGCGCTGCTGCTGGTGTTGAAACGCACCTCACTGGGCCTGCAGGTGCGTGCGGTATCGCAGAACCGCGCCATGGCCCGCGCCATGGGCGTGCGTTCGGAATGGGTCGATGCACTGACCTTCGGTCTTGGCTCGGGCGTGGCCGGGGTTGCCGGTGTGGCGCTGTCGCAGCTGACCAACGTAGGCCCCAACCTGGGCCAGGCCTACATCATCGACTCCTTTATGGTCGTGGTGTTCGGCGGTGTCGGTAATCTCTGGGGCACGCTGGTGGCGGGTCTGAGCCTGGGCGTCGCCAACAAGGTGCTGGAGCCCTGGGCCGGTGCGGTGCTGGCCAAGATCCTGGTACTGGTGTTCATCATCCTGTTTATCCAAAAGCGCCCGCGCGGACTCTTCCCGCAGCGTGGCCGGGCAGCGGAGGGCTGATCGATGTTTCTGTGGCGGATAATGAAGGATGATCGCGGTGGGCAGATCCTGCTCGTACTGCTGGCGGCAGCCATCGTGCTGGTGCCGATATTGAACGGGTTGCCGAGCGATTCGGCGCTGCACCTGCCCACCTATACCGTGACCCTGATCGGTAAATACCTGACCCTGGCGTTGCTGGCGGTGGCGGTGGACCTGGTCTGGGGCTACCTGGGGATTCTGACCCTGGGTCATGGTGCCTTCTTTGCCCTGGGCGGCTATGCCATGGGGATGTACCTGATGCGCCAGATCGGTGATCGTGGCGTCTACGGCAATCCGGAGCTGCCCGATTTCATGGTGTTCCTGAACTGGCAGGAGCTGCCCTGGTTTTGGCAGGGGTTCGATCAGTTCTGGTTCGCCGCGATTATGGTGATGCTGGCACCCGGGATCCTGGCCTTCGTGTTCGGTGCTCTGGCGTTCCGCTCCCGGGTGTCCGGCGTTTACCTGTCGATCATTACGCAGGCGCTGACCTTCGCGCTGATGCTGGCGTTCTACCGCAATGAGATGGGTTTCGGCGGCAACAACGGCCTGACCGACTTCAAGGATCTACTCGGATTCAATCTGCAATCGGACAGCACCCGCATTGGCCTGTTCATCGCCTCGGCACTGGCGCTGGCGTTTAGCTATCTGCTCTGTCGCTACCTGATGCAGAGCCGCCTGGGCAGGGTCTGTGTCGCTGTGCGCGATGCCGAGTCCCGCGCCCGTTTCATGGGCTACCGGGTGGAGAACGTGAAGCTCTGGGTCTTCACCATCTCGGCGATGATCGCCGGTGTCGCCGGTGCGCTCTATGTGCCGCAGGTCGGGATCATCAACCCCAACGAGTTCTCGCCGCTGAACTCCATCGAGGTGGTGGTCTGGGTTGCAGTAGGTGGCCGCGCGACACTCTACGGCGCGGTGGTCGGTGCCCTGGTGATCAACTATGCGAAGAGTTACTTCACCGCGGAGCTGCCCGATATATGGCTGTTCGCGCTGGGCGGCCTGTTCGTACTGGTCACTCTGTTGCTGCCCCGGGGTATCACCGGATTGCTGAGACCTAAGGAGGCGGTGTGATGAGCCTGCAATCGACTATGGCGGAAGTGCTCGATCGCGACCACGTATTCTCGTTCATGGCGCCACAGAGTGCGGCCAATCTCAACGTCGACAAGAGCGTACTGCTCTATCTGGAGGGGATCTCGGTCAGCTTCGACGGTTTCAAGGCGATCAACGACCTGAACCTGTATATCAACGATGGTGAGCTGCGCTGCATCATCGGGCCGAACGGCGCGGGCAAGACCACGATGATGGATATCATCACCGGCAAGACCCGCCCGGACAGTGGCGCGGCCTGGTTCGGCCAGACCATCAACCTGCTGGAGATGGATGAACCGGCGATCGCCCAGGCCGGTATCGGCCGCAAATTCCAGAAACCGACGGTATTTGAGTTTCTTACCGTGTTCGAGAACCTGGAGTTGGCGATGGCCGGGGATCGAGCGGTGCTGCAGATCCTCGGCGCCCGCATCAGTGGCGAACAGCGCGATCGGCTCGACGAGGTGCTTGAACTGATCGGGCTGAAGCAGCTGCCGCAGATGCGCGCCGGCAGCCTGTCCCACGGCCAGAAACAGTGGCTCGAGATCGGCATGTTGCTGATGCAGCAGCCGCGCCTGCTGTTGGTGGACGAGCCGGTGGCGGGCATGACCCATCAGGAGATGGACCGTACCGCGGAGCTACTGACCTCGCTGGCTGGCATGCACTCGGTGGTCGTCGTCGAACACGATATGGACTTTGTGCGCAGCCTGGCGGGCAAGGATCGCACCGTCACCGTGCTGCATCAGGGCAGTGTACTGGCCGAGGGGCGGATGGAGCAGGTACAGAACAATCGCAAAGTGGTCGAGGTGTACCTTGGCGAGTAGCGAAGAGAGTAGAGACAGGGGAGTGGAGCCGATGCTTGAGATCCAGGGGCTGAACCAGTTTTATGGCCAGAGCCATACGCTTTGGGATGTGGAGATGAGCGTGCCGGCGGGGGAGTGCACGGTGCTGATGGGACGCAACGGTGTCGGCAAAACCACGCTGCTCCAGTGCATCATGGGCCACCAGTCGGTAAAGAGCGGCGGCATCCAGTTCAAGGGCGAGGATCTGCTGAAAAAGTCGGTGGAACAGCGTCCCCGCGTCGGTATCGGTTACGTGCCCCAGGGGCGGCAGATCTTTCCGCTGCTGACGGTAGAGGAGAACCTGCAGATCGGCTTGCCGGTGCTGCCGCGGGGCAAGCGCAGGGTTCCCGACTTTATCTTCGATCTGTTCCCGGTACTGGGCGAGATGATGAAACGTCGTGGCGGGGACCTGTCCGGTGGTCAACAGCAGCAGTTGGCGATCGGTCGTGCACTGGTGGTCGACCCGCAACTGCTGATCCTGGATGAGCCGACGGAGGGGATTCAGCCCAACGTGGTACAGGAGATCGGCGATATCATCCGCCGACTGAACCGGGAGATGGGCCTGACCGTGCTGTTGGTGGAGCAGAAACTGCCCTTTGCGCGCAAGGTCGGCGACAGATTCTGTATACTGGATCGTGGCCGGGCGGTCGCGAAAGGCGGTATGACCGAGCTCGACGATCAACTGGTGAAAGAGTATCTGACGGTGTAACCGTCTGCTAAGGAGTGTCGATGAACCAGGCGGTAGCCGCCCAGGGGTGGGAAGCGCTGTTGCGGTTGGGTTATGCGCGGCGTGGCGACAAGACACGCATTGTTGAGCGTGAGCGGCGCGGCCCACTGGCGGTGCAGCGCCCCTTCTATCCGGAACAGGCGGGCGTTTGCCACACCTATCTGCTGCACCCGCCCGGTGGGGTGGTCGGCGGCGACAGCTTGGATATACAGGTGCGGGTGGAGGCCGGGGCGCAGGCGCTGATCACCACCCCCGGGGCGACCAAGTTCTACCGCTCCGGCGGTCGTCTGGCGACTCAGAGGCAGACACTGACCGTCGCCAGCGGCGGCCTGCTGGAGTGGCTGCCGCAGGAGAATATTTTCTTCCCCGACGCCTTCGCCCGGGTCGAAACCCATGTCGAGCTGGAGACGGGGGCGGGTTTTATCGGCTGGGACCTGCAGTGCCTGGGACGACCGGCAAACGGGGAGGTGTTCGATATCGGGCAGGTCAACTGCGTCACCCATTTGAGCATCGATGGCGAACTGGTCCTGATCGATCAGTTGCGTACTCAGGGGCGAGGCCTGGTCGATGCTGCCGCGGGTCTGCGCGGCTACCCGATGCAGTCCAGCCTGTTCGTCGTGCCCGGTAGCGGTTGTGCCACCTCAGGCCAGGCGTTGCTGGAGGATATCCGAGGGGTGATCGCGGCGGCCGACTGCAGCTCACTCGAGGTGGGTGCGACGCAGGTCGACGGTGTATTGGTGGTGCGCGCACTGGGCGCGGGAACAGAGCCGATCCTGCGTCTGTTCACCGCGATCTGGTGCTCGCTCAGGCCTGCCTTAACCGGGTTGGAAGCTGTACCCCCTCGGATCTGGGCCACTTGAGACTCTCCTCCAGGCCCATGTCCGACAGCAGGTTGTTGAGAATCCGCTGCGGCGTGTAGTCCAGGCACCGCGCCAACGCCCCCACCCGCAGACGCCCCTGATAGGCTGGGTCGTTCAGATAGTCGATGGCGTTCTGTGCCATCGAGTCCATATCGTCGGCCAGCAAACCGCTGCGTCCATGTTTGATGATCGATTTCGGTCCCTTACAGTTGTACGCCAGCGTCGGGAGTCCCGAGCTCATTGCTTCCAGGATCACGCAGCCAAAGGTGTCGAAGCGGGAGGGCAGCAGCAGAAGGTCGGCCTGCTGGTAGATCTGCGGCATCTGCGACTGCTCCACCCAGCCGAAGAAGGTGGCGCCGGGTAGTGCCTTGCGCAGTTTTTTCTCGGCCGGTCCACTGCCCGCGATCCAGAGCTGGGTGTTTGGATGGGTGGCTTTGACCCGGTCCCAGATCTGGCGCAGGTCAAGAACCCCTTTCTCTTCGCTGAGACGGCCCACATAGAGCAGGATCGGTGCTTCGTTATGCGGTTTGGGGATCAGGCTGGCAACCTCGGAACCGACCCCTGCCCAGTGCCCGGTCAGTTTCACCCGCGCCTCGGGCAGTGCCATCTCGGCGCTGGTGAGCCACTCACGGTGGTCTTCGTTCAGCACGAAGATACCGTCGAACCGCTGGTAAAACGCGCGGATCAGGCGGCGAATGCGGTCTTGGGCATGGTGGTCGATACCGGTCTTGCGGCTAAGGAACTCCAGCCAGTCGGTATGCATGTAGAACCAGGCGGGCACAGAGTAGGCCTGCTTCAGGTACAGCGCGATCGGTCCCATGCACAGTTCGGTGGAGCAGATGATGCGGTCGTAACCACCGTGCTCGAACAGCCTCTGTACCTCAAGCAGGTCCGGTACATGAATCGTCTGTTCCCCAAGTTGGTTGAAGTGGAACGCCGTCAGCGGGCGAATCACCTGCAGATGGGGTTGGGGCTTCAGGGTCGGGTGGCAGACCAGCAGATCGATCGGCAGCTCATGCTTCTGCACCTGGGTCAGCAGATCGCGCAGTACGGAGGAGACGCCGTTGCGGTCGACAAAGGTGTCGGTCAACCAGAGTATGCGCTGTGGGTGGCGGGTGGCGCCAAGCTGGCCGGCCAGGCGGTCGAGAAATTCACGATTGGAGTAGAGCACGCGGGTGCTGGCGAAGGCGGCCCCGGCCAGAACGCCGGCGGACAGGGCCGGGAAGGTCAGCTTGTCCATCAGTTGGCCCAGGTTGACCTGCGACATATCCGAGGCGTTGCTGCGCTCGCCGGAGAACAGGGCGCGGAAGTGGGTCGGTACCTCGAGCAGGCGCACCAGCTCGTCGATCGGCATGTCACTGAGGCTGTCATGGTCGATGCGGGCCAGCTGCTCGTGTATGCGGTTGAACAGGGTATGGCTGATCTCACGGTGAAGCTTGGGTATCGCCTCGCGCAGCGCCTCGGGGAAGCGATCCGGCTCCTTGCGCTGGGTGCGTGCGATCTGCTTGATCAGCTTTAGCGTCGGCTTGAATTCACGCGACACCCCCAGATTGACCAGCAGGCTGGGCTTACGCCCCTTCAGTGCCTGATGAAAGGTTTCCAGAAAGCTCAGGGTATATTTGTGTCGCCGCAGCTCCTGAAGCAGGTTGGATAGCGCCAGGCAGAGCATCTTGTCCTTCAGATCGCCCTTATGCAGCAGCATTCGCAGCAGGCCGGGGTCCTCCATGTTCAGCACCACCTGGGCGAAGTAGTCGAGGATGGTGGTGGTCAGCTTCTCCTCCTCACCGACAAAGCCGTAGGGGGCGGTCCGCCCCTCTCGGAGCGCCTCCAGGGCCAATGCTGGAAGCGATTCGCCGGCCGCCAACCGCCGCTTCAGGTGCGGTACTTCCATCAGCGTGCCGCAGCGCCCGGCGAACAGGCCGTTGTGGTCGTCGGAGCCACCGGTCAGCGATTTGCGGTAGGGATCGCGGCAGTAGTCGTGAGGATTGATCCCGTGTTTTCGCGACCAGGCATCGATCCGCTCCGGTGTCAGGCTCTGAATCCAGCGCAACGTTAGCAGGTTCTGCCAGTAGCCACGCTGGCCGTTAAGCACCTCGAAGCGTTCGAACAGCAGTGCGAAGCGCTCCAGAATATCGGGATTGACCTCACGGCCGTGAGTATAAAAAAACAACGGGTGCGGCAGGACCGTAGGCAGATCTTCCTGTTTGGCATAGGCGCAGAAGGCGTAGATATCGTGGCGCAGGTCGTTAAGCTTTTGCTCCTGCGCGCGGTCGAAGCCGTAGATGAGCACATGGACGCTGAGCTCGTCGCCGGGAAAATGGCAGGTAAACTCGGCCCCGCTCAGTACTGTCTTACCCTGCTGCTCAAGCGCCCAGCAGGAACGGGCGTTGTTGTGGTTGGTGATCGTGATCAGATGGGTGCCGGCACGCTCGAGCGCACTCACCAGCTCCTCGGTTTTGAGCCAGGTTTCCGGCAGGCGCAGCAGGCGCCCCCATAGCTCGTCGGGGATATCGCTGTTGTGATCATGGCAGTGCAGGTCGATACGCAGGGTGTCATGCGGATTGAATGTCCGGGCTGACTGCTGCAGGAAGGCATCGTACTGCTCGCGTATATCCTGGTAAAACGGTGATGGGGTCATGCGCTGGCTCCGATTTTCTTACGCCAGCGCAGTTTATTGCGTTCAGGTTTCGCTCAGGTGACAGTGGAGGGTGATGCATGGGATGTATCGGCGTTAACGCGGCATCACACGTACCCGGCCCAGTTGTTCCAGTGGTTTGGGCTCACCGATCAGGTAGCCCTGGGCGTAATCGACGCCGATCTCTCGCAAAAGCCCCAGGGTTTTCAGGTCCTCGACAAACTCGGCTACAGTCTTCAGCCCCATGATATGGGCGATGTTGTTGATCGAGGCGACCATCGCCTGATCGATCTCGTTGGTTGCCATATCGCGGATGAAGATACCGTCGATCTTGACGTAGTCCACGGCAAGCTTTTTCAGGTACCCGAAAGAAGAGAGGCCGCTGCCGAAGTCATCCAGTGCGAATTGACAGCCCTGGGACCTGAGCTCTTCGATAAAGCAGGAGGCGGCTTCCGGATCGAGCATCGCCGCGGTTTCGGTGATCTCGAAACAGAGGTAGTGGGCCGGGATCCGGTGGCGCTCAATGTCGGCTTTTATCCGCTCCAGACACTCGTTGCCACCGATCGATGCGCCGGAGAGGTTGATTGCGCAGTGCAGGGGACTGTTGTCTGCGTGGAGCCGATCGCCCAGCCAGGCGAGAGTGTTGGAGATCACCCACTGGTCGATGCGCGGCATCAGGTCGTAACGTTCAGCGGCCGGAATGAACGCGCCGGGCGGTACCAGTTGGTCATGGCGATCGAGCATGCGCACAAAAATCTCGATGTGTGGTACCTGCCCGGCCTCGGAGGTCAGCGGCTCGATAACCTGATAGAAGAGCCGGAACCGGTCACTGTCGATCGCATGCTGGATATTGGCCGCCCATTGCATCTGGTCCTGGCGATGGCTGAGTTCCGCGTCATCGGGCTGATACAGGTGTACACGGTTGCGCCCCATATCCTTCGCCGCATAACAGGCGGCATCAGCGACGCTGAGCAGCTCATCAAGGGAGGGACAGTCGTGACCGAAGGGGACCAGTCCGATACTGACGCCGACGGAGAAGATCTGATTCTCCCAGGAGAAGCGGAAATCCTTGATCGTTTGGCGCAGCTGTTCGGCGATCAGTCGCCCCTGTTCCACCGGGCAGTTGGCCAACAGTATGCCGAACTCGTCACCACCGAGGCGCGCCAGTGTGTCGCCCTGACGCACCAGTGTCTTGATCTCCTGGGCGAGCTGGCGCAACAGAGCATCGCCGGCGCGGTGGCCGCAGGTATCGTTGACCAGTTTGAACTGATCCAGGTCCAGATAGCAGACCAGGTGTGTGCCGTTGTCGGTGCGTGCTGAAATGATTAACTGCTCCAGCCTGCGCTCGAACTCGCGACGATTGATCAGACCGGTTAGTGCATCGTGCACCGCCTGAAACGTCAGCTTGGCCTGCAGCTCACTGTTGCGGGTGATGTCCTGCATCGCGACAACCCAGCCCATAGGGGCGCCTTTGGCGTCGTGTAGAGGGGCACAATTGAGTTGCACCTGCGAACGCCGATTGTGCGAGCCCAGCAGACTTAGCTGACGGCTTGCGTCACCCTGAGTGCTCTCCATGCACAGCGTGGCAATCGAGAGGTTGTCGTTGTGACCATCCTGCAGACGGATCACCCGGTCGATCGGTTGACCAAAGGCATCCTCGGTTTTCCAACCGGTCAGTTGCTGAGCTACCGGATTGAGGTAGACGGTATTGAGCTGTCCATCGCAGGTGATCACCGCTTCGGTGATCGCCTCCAGCGTCACCTGAGCCAGTTCCGAATGGCGGTGCAGACGCTCCTCCATCCGCTTGCGGTCACTGATATCCCGGATGACCGCACTGTACTGAACTCCCTCGGCGGTGGGGCTTGCCGAGGTCATCACCTCAACCGGTGCCGCGCTCCCATCCTGTTTACGCCCGATCAGTTCATATGGTCCCTCATTCTGACTGGCCGCGATCAATGGCAGTAGATGGTCGATCGGCGTATGGGGGTAAAGCACCTGGTTGTCGCCGTGGAGCAGCAGACCGACCGATTGTCCAACCAGTTGGTGAGGGCTGCGGCCGAATATCTGCTCCGCGCCGGGGTTAGCGCTGGTGATGACCCCCTGTTCGCTGAAGGTGATGACTCCGTCGCGCATATCCTTGAGGATGAGCTGGGTGCGACAGATCATCCGGTTTAATTTGTCCATCACCTGATTATATTTCTGTGCGATCTGTCCCACTTCGGTGAACGGCTCAACCGGCATCTTCCGGTTCATGTCGCCGCTATGCTCCTGTTCGTTCATCGCGTAGAGCAGGTCGGTCAACTCGGTGCTGGCGCCATGCTCCGAGCTGTTGAGGCCGTCGTGCTCCGCCGCGGATGAAACACGCAGCGGCATGAACCGTCGCAGAAGTAGCAGAAACAGAAAGCTGAGGCTGAACGCCCAAAGGCCGCAGATCACAATGCCCTTTATCTGCGCCAGAATCTGCGCATGCCACTCCAGGCCTGTGCCGAGTTTTGCCGGATCTCCAAACAGACCGACGGCGAGAGTGCCCCAAATGCCGGCGCCGAGATGAACGGGGGTGGCGGATATCGCATCATCCAGTTGGAGCCTCAGCAGCAGCAACTCCATACCGCGCATGCAGAGCGCACCGACAAAGCCGATGAACGCGGCCTCTGTCGTCGTCACCGCATGGCACCCGGCAGTGATGGCGACCAGTCCGGCCAGCGTGCCGTTGATCGTCAACTGCGCTGACTGGTTGTTCTGATAGCCCAGGTACATACCGGTGATTCCGCCCATGGTCGCTGCCATCAAGGTGTTGACGATGATGCCGGGAATCGCCGTAGTAAAGGCGAGTGTGCTGCCGCCGTTAAAGCCGATCCAGCCGATGATGAACATCATCATGCCCAGCATGGCAAAAGGCAGATTACTGCTGGGGATCGGTTGCGGCTTGCCATCAACGAAACGCCCTTGGCGCGTGCCCACCAGGACGATAGCGGCCAGGGCGACCCAGCCCCCGAGGCTGTGCACCACGGTGCTGCCGGCAAAGTCGACAAACCCCTGCTTTGCGAGCCAGCCGGGCACGCCATTGAGCGAACCGCCCCAGGCCAGGTGACCGAACAGCGGGTAGATCATCACCGCGATCAGCGCGGTGAGCCAAATATAGGTGCTGAAGCGGGTACGCTCGGCGATAGCGCCGGACACGATGGTTGCGGCGGTGGCACAAAAGGTGAGCTGAAAGAAAAAGAACGCGGCGTCCCAGAACGGGCGATCGCTGAAGTCAGCCGCTATCAGGCCGAGGTCCGGTGAGAGACCGTCATGCAGACCGAACATCAGGTTGAAACCGACCAACCAGAATAGGGCGGTGGTCACGAGAAGGTCGAAGGCATTCTTGAGTGCGACGTTGATCGCGTTCTTGCTGCGCGTCAGTCCGGATTCGAGGCAGAGAAACCCTCCCTGCATAACCAGCACCAGAACGGCGGCCAGCAAGAGCCATAGGGCATCGAATGCTTGATGATCTGTCACCTCGTCCCCCTTGCAGAACTGCACCTGGCAGTTCGGGCTACATCCCTGTTGCGGCAGCAATTTGTGCGCCAACCTGAGCGATCTTCATCGGCACATCGTAATGGCGTATTTCAGCCTAGAGATGAAGATGTACGCATTAACATACACTATTTATTGATGATCTACACAGGTCATAAAATAGCCAATTACTCAGCGGGCCGGGACCTCCTCCCGTTAGCTGCACATGTCGAATTGGGCACCCATATCAGTGCATGCAGCTGTGCTATATGCACCAGATTGATGCACTGGTCGCCTTGTTGGTCCCCCGGTGGTTCACAAGCCGGCGCCGACGCCGGTAACCGGTATCGATTCGAAGCCGGCACTGCTTTATCCAAAGGCAACTATCCTGATAACTACGCGCCTGTTAACGACTCGAGCGCAGGCATTGGAGGGGCGCCGCTCCGTATGGCAGGAGTTACAGCAGGGCCAGTGCTAGATCTTTGTTTGGGAACGTATTTTGCTTAATGGGCTTTACGTGGGCTTAACCGGTTACAGGCTGATCCCGCCGCGGGCATCCGGAGACTGACACAAGTAGAGGACGATCATGGAGCTGTCACCAAGAGAGAAAGACAAACTGTTGCTGTTTACCGCCGCGCTGTTGGCGGAGCGGCGCAAGGCTCGCGGCGTTAAGCTGAACTATCCGGAGGCGGTAGCGTATATCAGCGCTGCGATCCTTGAGGGCGCACGCGACGGGCGCAGTGTCGCCGAGTTAATGGATTATGGCCGAACCCTGCTCAGCAGCGAGGATGTGATGGACGGCGTTGCCGAGATGGTCACCGAGGTACAGGTCGAAGCCACTTTTCCGGACGGCACCAAACTGGTGACCGTTCATGAGCCGATTGTTTGAGGAGGCGCTATGAAACCCGGAGAGATACTAACCGAGCCCGGTGAGATCGAACTGAATGCAGGCCGTGAAACCCTGACCATAGAGGTTGCCAATACCGGGGATCGTCCGGTACAGATCGGCTCTCACTACCATTTTTACGAAGTGAACGATGCGCTGCAGTTCGATCGTGACCAGACACGGGGGTTCCGCCTCAACATTGCCGCTGGCACAGCCGTGCGCTTTGAGCCGGGCCAGAGCCGCACGGTTGAACTGGTTGCCTACGCGGGTGCTCGCGAGGTGTATGGTTTTCAGGGCCGGGTTATGGGCGCACTCTAAGCTCGCCGCAAAAGGAGTTCAAAATGGCAACAATTTCCAGACGCGCCTACGCGGAGATGTTCGGCCCGACCACCGGGGACCGGGTACGGCTGGCCGATACCGAGCTGCTGCTTGAGGTGGAGCGGGATTTCACTACCTACGGCGAGGAGGTGAAGTTCGGTGGCGGCAAGGTAATCCGCGATGGTATGGGGCAGGGGCAGCGGCCCAGCACCCGCACCATGGATCTGGTGATCACCAATGCGCTGATCGTCGATTACTGGGGCATCGTCAAAGCCGATATCGGTATCAAGAGTGGGCGTATCGCGGCGATCGGCAAGGCCGGTAACCCCGATATCCAACCCGGCGTCGATATCGCCATCGGCGCCGGCACGGAGATCGTTGCCGGCGAAGGACAGATCATTACCGCAGGCGGGATCGACTCGCATATCCACTTCATCTGTCCGCAGCAGATCGACGAGGCGCTGTGTTCCGGCGTCACCACCATGCTCGGTGGCGGCACCGGCCCGGCAACCGGCACTAACGCCACGACCTGTACGCCGGGCCCCTGGAATATACATCGCATGCTGGAAGCCGCCGATTCGCTGCCGATGAACCTTGGCTTTCTCGGCAAGGGCAACGCCAGCCAGCCGGAAGCGCTGCGCGAGCAGATTGAGGCAGGCGCCATCGGCCTGAAGTTGCATGAGGACTGGGGAACGACCCCCGCCGCTATCGACTGCTGCCTGACGGTCGCCGACGAGATGGATGTGCAGGTCGCGATCCACACCGATACGTTGAACGAGTCCGGATTTGTCGAAACCACGTTGGCGGCGATCGATGGCCGGGTGATCCATACCTACCACACCGAGGGTGCAGGTGGTGGTCATGCACCGGATATTATCAAGGCCTGTGGCGAATCCAATATTCTACCGTCATCGACCAATCCGACCCGGCCCTACACCGTCAACACCGTCGATGAGCATCTGGATATGCTGATGGTCTGCCATCATCTGGATCCGGCTATTGCCGAAGATGTGGCGTTTGCCGAGTCCCGTATCCGCCGAGAAACCATCGCCGCGGAGGATATTCTGCACGACCTGGGCGCTTTCTCGATGATCTCCTCCGACTCCCAGGCGATGGGCCGTGTCGGTGAGGTGATTACCCGAACCTGGCAGACCGCGCACAAAATGAAGGTCCAGCGTGGTGCGCTCAAGGGCGACTCCGAGCGCAACGACAACAGCCGGATCAAGCGCTATATCGCCAAGTACACCATCAACCCGGCGCTGACTCATGGCATCGCCCACGAGGTCGGCTCGGTGGAGGTGGGGAAACTGGCGGATCTTGTGCTCTGGCGACCGGCGTTCTTCGGCACCAAGCCAAGCATGGTGATCAAGGGCGGCATGATTGCCGTCGCGCCGATGGGTGATCCCAATGCCTCCATTCCAACCCCACAACCGGTTCACTACCGTCCGATGTTCGGCAGTCTTGGCCGGGCAGTACAGAGCACGTCGATGCTGTTCATGTCCCAGGCGGCTCTAGCGGCCGGTATCCCTAGCCGGTTGGGGCTGGAGAGCCTGATCGGTGAGGTACGTGACTGCCGCACAGTGACCAAGGACAGGATGGTATTGAACGCCTACCAGCCGAAGATCGAGGTCGACTCACAGACCTATGAGGTGCGCGCCGACGGCGAGCTGTTGGTGTGCGAGCCGGCGACAGAGTTGCCCATGGCTCAGCGATACTACCTGTTCTGACGCACATGCCGGACCGGGATGAAAAAGGAATATAAAACAATATGATAAAACTTATATCGAAAGCGGATTCTAACCGTTCGCCGACAGCCAGTCTGTGCCTGCCGATCGACTCGCGTATCCGCAGCCGGTTGCGCGTTGAACTGGAGGATGGACGTGAGGCGGGACTGTTCCTGCCCCGTGGTCTGATACTGCGCGGTGGCGATCGGTTGGTCAGCGAGTGCGGCGAAGTGGTGGAAGTGGTGGCCGCTGCAGAAACTGTCTCAACCATTCGCAGCGCTGATACATTGCTGTTGATGCGCTGCGCCTACCACCTGGGTAACCGCCATGTGCCGCTGCAGGTCGAGTCCGGCATGCTGCGTTACCAGCACGACCATGTGCTCGATGATATGGTGCGGGGACTCGGTGCAGAGGTGAGCTGCGAGCAGGCTCCGTTCGAACCCGAGGCTGGGGCCTATTCCAGCGAGGGTCATCACCACCATCAACATGCTCCGCACTCCCACTGAGTTCGAACACAAGGAGTTAATTTATGCATCTGCTTAAAGATCTGTTTGTCGCTGCTGCCGTGCTGACGCCCTCGTTGAGCTTTGCTCATGAAGGCCAACACCCCGGATCCCTTATAAGTGGCTTCGGCCATGTGTTAACCGAACCCGATCATCTGGCAATGGTGGCGGGGCTGGCGGCCCTCATCGGCGGTGCGGTTATGCTGCGTCGCGCTATCTCCAAGAGGAAAAAAGCGGTAACCAAGCAGGCCGCACGTACTCAGGAGTAAGTGCGTGATATCAGACCTGCGGTTGTATCAGCTGATCAGTCCAGCCTTGCCTGTCGGTGCCTTTACCTACTCGCAGGGACTTGAATGGGCGATCGAGTGCGGTTGGGTAACCGATAAACCTAGCCTCGGTGAATGGTTGGCGTCGGTACTCGAGCACAGCGTAGCGAGTCTTGAGCTTCCGGTATTGATCAGGCTGATCGACGCTTTGGACGCTGGTGACCACCCGCGATTCAACCGCTGGTGCCGGTATCTCGTCGCCAGCAGGGAGACCAGCGAGCTAAGGGCCGAGGAGCGTCAACGCGCGCAGGCCCTAACGAGGCTGCTGCCGGCGCTGGAGGTACCGCTAGATGAAACGGTCCACCCAGGTATCGAGATCACGCAACTGGCCGGTATGGCGTTGGCCGCGAGGCAGTGGGGAATAGACGGGCGCAGCCTGTGCCGCGGTTACCTCTGGAGCTGGCTGGAGAATGCCGTTATGGCCGGCGTGAAGCTTGTTCCCCTGGGGCAGACGGATGGGCAGCAGTTACTGATGCGCCTCTCTGAGCGTCTTCCGGAGCTGCTTGACCGAGCGATAAAGATCGCAGACGACGAGGTGGGCAGCTCCACTCCGGCGCTGGCTATCGCCAGCAGTTTGCACGAAACCCAATACTCAAGGTTGTTCCGTTCATGAATGCGACGACCTTTACTGAATAATCGACTGGCAGGATAGGGTGAACATATGAGCGACTACAAAGCACCGTTACGTATCGGTGTAGGCGGGCCGGTGGGCTCCGGCAAGACAGCTCTGCTTGAGGTGCTGTGCAAAGCGATGAGGGACAGTTACAGCATCGCGGTAGTGACCAATGACATCTATACCCAGGAGGATGCCAAGATCCTGACCCGCGCCCAGGCACTCCCGGAGGACCGAATCCTGGGGGTTGAGACAGGCGGTTGCCCGCATACCGCAATCCGCGAGGATGCCTCCATGAACCTGGCGGCAGTCGAGGAGCTGGCGAGGCGTCATGTTGATCTGGATCTGGTCTTTGTGGAGAGCGGCGGCGACAATCTCAGTGCCACATTCAGCCCGGAACTTGCCGATCTGTGCATCTACGTTATCGATGTGGCGGAGGGGGAGAAAATACCGCGCAAAGGCGGCCCGGGCATCACCAAGTCCGATCTGTTGGTGATCAACAAGATCGACCTTGCCCCCTACGTAGGGGCAGACCTGGCAGTCATGGAATCCGACACCCAACGAATGCGCGGCGAGCGGCCCTATGTTTTCACCAATCTCAAGGAGGGCAAGGGCTTGGACACCATCATCGACTTTATCGTGCGCCAGGGAATGCTCGATGCTGCGTAAGACCTGAGACCCCTCGTTATTGGACAAAGGAACAGTTGTAATTATTTTACAGTAATCGCATTATGTCCCTCCTGCTGGCGTATGGGACAACTCGCTGCATGATGTGCACGAGTGGCTGGCAGGATGCCCACGGATTACAAAAATATAAAAACACGGGATCCGACTTTATGCTGCTCAAAGCTCCGCTTTTAGCTGGAGTTCTGCCGTCAAAACAGGACCTTAGTGGTCAGTATTGCCACTATTCTGTTACATCTGGATGTGTGATGAGTCGGAGTCTTCCTGCTGTGGGGAGGGCCGACGATGGCGGTTAATCCTCCTAGACTTCAGCGCTATCACTCTGCTCACAGCAAGCTGTCGCTACTCCTGATCGGCTGTATCGTTCTCGCCCTGGGTGCGAGCTTCCTGTATAGCAATTACACAGCGCGTGACGCGTTTCGCTACCAGCTCGACGATCGATTTAGCTCTCTGCAAACCTATGCAGATCTGTTGTCCACTCCCGTGATGAGTGACGATGGCCGTCAAGTGCTTGGCCTGCTTGAACTGATCAGGAAAGATCCCGATGTTTTGAGGGTGGAGGTCCTTGATGCCGATGTGCATTCCATCGCCAGTAGTGAATCGGAAAAGTATGGCCAGGTGCAGGTAGAAAGCCGGATCGTCGTGCCGATCCAAACGCAGAACGCAGATACCGAAGCAGGTTGGCTGGTGGCTGAGGTCAGTGCCGAGAGTTTCTATCAGCAGCAGCATGGGCGTATTAAAGATAGTCTGTTAACCCTGTTCCTGATCATCGTCACCATCGTCCTGTCGCTGCTGATTTTTCAGATGCGGGTGGTCAATCGCCCGCTGCAGAACCTGTTGAACTCTATTCGCCGCTCCCGTGAAAGTGGTGAGTTTGTGCGGGTGAGCAACCGGCTACCCAACGACGAATTCGGTATTATCATCAAGGCATACAACGAACTGCTTGAAGAGGTCGACAAAAAGCACCGCTCACTAAAAGAGAGCGAAAGCCGTTATCGCCACCTGTATAACCAGACGCCGGCACTCCTGTTCAGCCTCTCGCCTACAGGGGTTATCGAGAGTGTCAGCGAGCACTTTCTCAGCCATTTGGGCTATGCGAATGACAGCATAATCGGTCAGCCGTTGAGGTCGCTGCTATGTGAAGCCAGCGAAAGGCCGCGCATCGATCAGCTTCTCGTGGAGATCTCGACACGTCAGACCGCGCAGGCTTACCTCAAGATCATCAATGCCAAGGGTGAAATCCACTCCATGCGCATCGACGCGACTCCACGTCCGGATGGCTTGGGCGCGCTCGGCGTGATGACCGATATCACCAGCCTGGACGAGGCGCTGAGCACCATCGAACGGCAGGCCAACTTCGATGCGCTGACCGGGCTACCGAACCGCCATTTCTTCAAACTGCTGCTGGATGAGCAGCTATCTGTCGACGAGATTCGTGACGAGGGGCTGGCGCTGCTGTTCGTCGATCTGGATCGATTCAAGTATGTCAACGACACCCACGGCCATCATACCGGAGACAAGCTGCTCACCGCCGCAGGCAAGCGGATTCAGGCCTCATTGCCGGGGGGCGATTTCGTGGCGCGGCTCGGTGGTGACGAGTTCGCGGTTCTGGTTCATGGCAATACCGACGAAGAGTCGCTGACCCAGCTTGCGCTGCAGCTTATCAAGGAGCTTGAGGGCTCGTTCCTCATCGATCAGTGCACCATGCATATCTCGGCATCGGTGGGTATCGCGATCAATCGCGGCGAGGGCTGTACCCCCGATATGCTGCTCAAGAGCGCGGATCTTGCAATGTACCGTGCCAAATCGGAAGGGCGGGGACGTGCCTGCATCTTCGTTCCCGAAGATGAGCAGCGCACCCTGCATCGGGTGAATACCGAGTCGATGCTGCGCGAGTCCCTGGCTGAAGGGTATTTCGAGCTCCATTATCAGCCCGTAGTGTCGATGGGACATCAGATGGTCGTAGGCGCCGAGGCGCTGGTACGGCTTAGACATCCCGAGATGGGGCTTCTGGCGCCAGGTGAGTTTATTGACGTCGCCGAGGAGACCGGGCTGATCGTGCCGCTTGGTGAATGGGTGCTTGAAGAGGGGTTGCGCCAACTGAGCATTTGGCACCGGGAGCATGCCAGCGCAATCTACCTGTCGATCAACGTGTCAGGCAAGCAGTTACAGGACTACCGTTTTGTGCGTACGCTTGAAACGCTGCTAAGCCGCTACCGCATCAGACCGGGATACCTGATCCTGGAGATTACCGAGTCGATGCTGATGCATCACACGGATCATACGCTCGAGGTCATGAACAGGCTGAAGCGGCTCGGTTGTTTGTTGTCCATCGATGACTTCGGCACCGGCTACTCCTCTCTCAGCTACCTGCAGAAGTTCCCGCTGGATATCCTGAAGATCGACCGATCCTTCGTAACGGATATTGAGAGCAACAAGACTCACCGAGCCCTGGTCACCGCAATCATTACCATGAGTCGATCACTGAACCTCAGGGTTATTTGCGAAGGTATCGAGACTTCGCAACAGATGGAAATTCTGAAAGGGATGCGCTGCCAGATGGGACAAGGCTACTATTTTTCCAAGCCTCTACCCGCCTGCCGATTCACGGACAACTATCTTCCCGGAACGTACCAGGCAACATCTGCAAGTTAAAAAAAGCCTGCCCCATCGGGCAGGCTGTAATGCCGTGATAACCGGAATGCAGGAAGTTGGGACACCTGTTTCCGGCGAAGCCTGTCAAAGCATGATCATCGTAATGCGAATCACTATCAATAGCAACAATAGAGTTTCTGTTTTGGGGTTTTCAATAGCGCAATCGTTAAAAGTCATGCCCGTCGCGGAATAGAGGAGGGCTGCACCAGGCAGCCCTCTATAGTTTTCTAAACAGGTTATCGGCCGGCTTGTTACTTAGGCAGTTCGCCGTTTACACCCTCGACATACCAGTTCATTTTCTCCAGCTCCTCCCAGCTCAGCACCTCACCCTCGGCCACCTTCAGTTCACCCGCCTGGTTATTGATAGGGCCGGCAAAGGGATGAACGGTGCCATCCTTGATACCGGCGATCAACTCCTGGGCTTTTGCGGAAACGTCGGCCGGGATCGCCTCATTGAATGACGGGATCACAATCGCGCCTTCTGCCATCCCTTCAACCATTGCCGAGCTTTCCCAGCTTCCATCCATCACCTTCTGGGTTTCGGCAATATAGTGAGGAGCCCAATCATCGATCACCGAGAGCAGGTGAGCTTTAGGTCCGAAGCTCGACATGTCGGATGCCTGTCCAACGGCAAACTTGCCGCGACGCTCTGCTGCCTGCATCGCAGCCGGGCTGTCGGTGTGCTGCAGAATCACATCCACACCCTGGTCCATCATCGCATTGGCGGCGTCTGCCTCTTTACCCGGATCGAACCAGCTGTTGACCCAGATGATCTTGAGTTCCGCATCCGGGTTGTACTTGTTCAGCGCCATCTGCACCGCGTTGATGTCGCGGACCACTTCCGGAATCGGGAAGGAGGCGATATAGCCGATCTTGTTGCTCTTGGTCATCTGCGAGGCCACATAGCCGGCCACGTAACGCCCTTCATAGGTTTTGCCTATGTAGGTCGCCAGGTTCTTGCTCAGCTTGTAACCGGTGGCGTGTTCGAACTTGACCTTGGGATACTGCTTGGCCACCTTGACCGTCGGGTTCATAAAACCGAAAGAGGTGGTGAAGATCAGCTCGTGACCGCTCTGGGCCAGGTTGCGGATTACACGCTCGGCATCGGCACCCTCGGGTACGTTCTCGACGTAAGTGGTTTTCACCTTATCGCCGAAATGCTTCTCCACCGCCAGGCGGCCCTGGTCGTGCTGGTAGGACCAACCGTGATCCCCGATCGGGCCGACATAGACGAATCCGACCTTGAGCGGCTCTTCAGCGGCTACCTGCCCGCTGAGCAGTGCTGTACCCAATCCTATGCCTGCGGCGATGCCGGTCAGCAGCTTGTTGAATTGACGACGTTTCATGCAGCGATCTCCTTTGCGTTGAGCTATCTACCATCGAGCGGTTTTGGAAGGTGTTTACAGTGTCTACTTTTCGCGATCAGCCAAAGGCGTGGCGAAGGTATAGGCCATATCCCAGGGGAAGCGGATCCAGGTGTCCTGGCTGACTTCGGTGATAAAGGTGTCCACCAGCGGCTTGCCGGCCGGTTTGGCGTACAGTGTGGCAAAGTGCGCCTTGGGCAGCATTTCACGCACGTACTTGGCTGTTTTGCCGGTATCCACCAGATCATCGACCAGCAGCATACCCTCGCCGTCGCCCTCCACCGATTTGAGCACGTTCAACTCGCCCTGACTCGCCTCAGTGCCGGCCTCATCACTTTTGCCGTAGCTGGTGACACAAACGGTATCGATCAGGCGGATATCCATTTCGCGGGCCAGGATCGCCGCCGGAACCAGGCCGCCACGAGTGATGGCGATGATCCCTTTCCAGGGCCCCTTGTCGAGCAGGCGTAGAGACAGTGCCCGAGCGTTACGATGCAGCTCGTCCCAGGAAACGGGGAAATCCATCTGATAGGGATGGCTCATCTTGAATCTCCTTGCAGGTAAAAACGGCAAATACTAACCAGTTGGTCAAATAATGCCACTAACATATGTGCGATATCCCGACTGTTGGGATTTAGATCAACTGTTGGCATGGAACGGCTTGCCTAGGGAGATCGGCGCCAGCAGCCTAGCCCGGACCTGGTTGCGCGACAGCAGCACCAGTACCAGGATCGTCGCGGCATAGGGCAGGGTGGCCAGCAGGTTGGAGGAGATGGAGAAGCCCAGCCCCTGGAACACCAGATGGAGGATGCTGGCGAGGCCGAACAGCCAGGCGCCGAGCAGCACCCGTTCCACCTTCCAGCTGGCAAACACCACCAGTGCCAGTGCAATCCAGCCGCGTCCGGCGCTCATATTTTCGGCCCACAGGGGAGTATAGGCGATCGACAGATAGCCACCGGCAAGGCCCGCCATGGCGCCGCCGAACATCACCGCGAAGTAGCGGGTACGCATCACCGGCAGACCGATGGCGTTGGCAGCATGCGGATTTTCACCCACCGCCTTGACCACCAAGCCGGCTCGTGACGAGCGGAAGAACCAGTACACCGCAAAAAACAGCGCGAACGACAGGTAAACCACCAGGTCCTGGGCAAACAGCATCTTGCCGATCAGCGGGATCTCGCTGAGCAGCGGCAGAGCGAATGGATCGAGGCCGTCGATCGGCTTGCCGACAAACTCACTGCCAATAAACGCGGACAGACCCGTGCCGAAGATGGTCAGTGCCAGGCCCGTGGCGACCTGGTTGGCACTGAACCCCAGCGCGATCAGGCCGAACAGCAGGGACATGGAGACGCCGGCAAGGATCGCCAGCAGGAAACCGATTATCAGGCTGCCGCTTAACAGGGCCGCCACGAAGCCGACCACGGCGCCCATCAGCAGCATACCCTCCTGACCCAGATTAAGTACGCCGCTCTTTTCGCAGACCAGTTCACCGAGCGCGACCAGTAGCAGGGGCGTTCCGGTACGGACCATCGCATAGAGAATATTGGAAAGCAGATCGATATCCATCAGCGAGCAGTCTCCTCTTGGATGGCGATGGTTTCAGCGACAGGCTTTGCCAGCGCTGGAATGCGGATACGGAAGTTGATCAGTACGTCGCAGGCGAGCAGGTAGAACAGCAGCATGCCCTGAAACAGACCGGTCAGTGCGATCGGCAGACCGAGGTTGATCTGGGCCATCTCGCCGCCCATGTAGATCAGCGCCATCAGCAAACCCGCGAGCAGGATACCGACCGGATGCAGGCGACCGAGAAAGGCGACGATGATGGCGGCGTAACCGTAGCCCGGAGAGATCTGCGGTACCAGTTGCCCGAGCGGGCCGGTGACTTCGCCGACACCGGCCAGCCCCGCCAGCGCACCGCTGATCAGCAGCGCGATCCAGGTCAGGCGTTTTTCGCGGAAGCCCGCCAGGCGTGCAGCCCGTGCATCCAGCCCCAGCACCTTGATCTGGAAGCCGAGAAAGGAGCGGCTGAGCAGGACCCATACCGCCACCAGCGCAAGCAGAGCGAACAGCATGCCGTAATGGACACGGGTGCCTTCGATCAGGGTCGGCAGCAGCGCAGAATCGGAGAACATAGCCGATTCCGGGAAGTTGAACCCCTCGGGGTCCTTCAACGGACCATGCACCGCCCAGATCAGCAGATTCAGCGCAATGTAGTTGAGCATGATCGTGGTCAGGATCTCATTGGCGTTGAAGTGGGTTTTCAGCCAAGCGGCCAACGCCGCCCACAGCGCGCCGCCGAACATACCGCTGAGCAGTACTACAGGCAGCACCCAGCCACCCTCGGCGTCGATCAGTTGCAGTGCACAGGCGCTGCCGATCAGTCCACCCATCAGCAGTTGACCTTCGGCACCGATATTCCACACCTTGGCCTTGAACACCACCGACAGACCGATAGCACAGAGCAGGATCGGCGCCGCCTTGACGAACAGTTCGGACACACCGTACAGGTCGGCGACCGGCAGGATCAGCAGCGTATGCAGGGCCTCGATCGGATCCTGGCCGAGCAGGGCGAATAGAGTGGCGCCGCTGACCAGTGTCAGTACACCGGCGAGAACCGGCGATAGCCAGGCCATTAGCTTGGAGTGCTGGCCGCGGGGTTCCAGTTTGATCATTGTTTATCCTCTTGGCTGCACATCAGGCACTAGCGGTTTCGGCTGGCGTCATCGACTCTCCGAAATCGCCGGCCATCCAGCGCCCCACCTCGGTGATACTGGTTTGCGGCGTGGCTTTGATCGGCGACAGGCGGCCGTGACAGAGCGCACCGATACGGTCGGAGATCTGAAACAGCTCGTCGATATCCTCGGACACCACCAGAATCGCAGCACCCTGATCGCGCAGCTCGATCAGCGCTTTGTGAATCGCCGTCGCCGCGCCGATATCCACGCCCCAGGTCGGATGGGCCGCGATCAGCAGCTTGGGTTGCTGCATGATCTCCCGGCCGATAATGAATTTTTGCAGGTTGCCGCCCGAGAGACTGGCAGCGTGGGTTTCCGTGCCCGGTGTCTTGACCCGGTAGCGCTCGATAATCTGCTCGGCAAAGTCTCGAGTCTTGCCGTGGGCGATCAGACCGCGCTTGACCAGCCCGGTCAAAAAACCGGTGAGCAGGGCGTTATCCTTCAGGCTCATATCCGGCACGGCACCGCGGCCCAACCGCTCCTCGGGCACGAAGGCCATGCCGGCAGCGCGTCGCTGGCGCGGCGACAGCTGGCCTACCGCGCCGTGCGGGAAGTGGATCGCATCGTGGTTTTCGATCTCGTCTTCGCCGCTCAGTGCGCCGAGCAGCTCCTCCTGGCCATTACCGGCGACTCCGGCGATGCCGAGGATCTCACCGGCCTGGACATCGAAACTGATCGACTGCAGGTCGACGCCGAATGGATCCTCGCTGAGTCGGGTCAGGCCTCTGACCTGAAGGAAGGGCTCTCGCCCCTGTACCTTGGGGTAGTCGGTGCTGATCGGCGTATCATCGCCCACCATCATCCGGGCCAGGCTCTCCGAGCTCTCCTCGGTGGGGATGCACTCGCCGGACACGCGCCCGGAACGCAGAATGGTGGCGCGGTGACACAGAGCCCGTACCTCATTGAGCTTATGGCTGATAAAGAGGATGGAGCAGCCCTCTTCGGCCAACTGACGCAGGGTCACGAACAGCGTTCCCACCTCCTGCGGGGTCAGTACCGAAGTGGGCTCGTCGAGGATCAGCAGCTTGATCGGTTGTACCAGGCAGCGCACGATCTCGACGCGCTGGCGCTCGCCAACCGACAGGCTGTGCACTTCGCGGTCCGGGTTTAGCGCCATGCCATACTTCTCTGACACTTCACGGATCCTCTCGGCCAGTGCGGGCAGGTCACCGGCATCCTCACCCAGCGCAAGCGCGATGTTTTCAGTGACGGTCAGCGTTTCGAACAGGGAAAAGTGCTGGAACACCATACCGATGCCCAGTTTGCGTGCATGAGCCGGGTCACGGACATCGATCGGCAAACCGTCCCACAGCAGCTCGCCGTGGTCGGGTTTGACCAGTCCGTAGATCACCTTCATCAGCGTACTCTTGCCTGCACCGTTTTCGCCCAGCAGGGCATGGATCTCGGCCGCTTCGATATTGAGATCGATGGCATCGTTGGCGACGCAACCCGGGTAGATCTTGGTGATCCCGCGCAGTGTCAGACGGGGAGGGGTAATATGTGGTTCAGCCATGGACTCCGCTCTTCTGTTTCAACCTGCACGAACCTGTCTTAGCCTTAGGATGGTTGGTGCGCTCTCCGATATGCAAAAAGCTGACCATGTGGTCATATTAATTCTTGTTGGGCTATCTATCCTGCTTTTCATCTCACTGCACGGTCAGCGATGGCAGGCTTGATGCACTGTTCTGCGATACCTGACTAACCGGACAATATTTTACGATGCGAATTATACCGGCCTTTATACCGAATGACTGCACTTCAATTGCAGACCGGCAATGCGCTGAAGGCGTAGTTATAAACTAGTATACAAACAGGTAGTTAGTGCGCTCTCATCAGTCGATACCTGAGCCCTTTTTCAATCGGAACGAGACCATCCCGATGATCCGCTTTCTTTTCAATGAACAGGAGTTCACCCTTGATGAGTGTTCTCCGGAGCTGACCATTCTGGAGTACCTGCGCACGGTCTTGGTGCGCAGGGGCACCAAAGAGGGGTGTGCATCGGGCGACTGCGGCGCCTGTACTGTCGTCGTGGCGGAGCCGGACGGGGAGCGCCTGCGATATTCGACGCTGAACAGCTGCATAACCTTCGTTGGCACTCTACATGGCAAACTGCTGTTGACGGTGGAACATCTGCAAAGCAGCGGTCAGTTGCACCCGGTGCAGCAGGCGATGGTCGATCTGCACGGCTCGCAGTGCGGTTTCTGTACGCCCGGCTTCATCATGTCGATGTTTGCGCTGTACAAGTCGATCGACTCGCCCTCGCGTAGCGATATCGAGCGAGCGCTGGCCGGCAACCTGTGCCGCTGCACCGGCTATCGGCCGATCATCGATGCCGCGCTGAGCCTGGCCGGTCGCGGCGGGCAGGATGGTTTCTCGTCACATGAAGCGCTTATCGGTGCCAGACTGCGCAAGATCCGTGAAGACCACCCCAGTGGTTCTCTGCAGCTAGGCGATCACCGTTTCTTTGTTCCCGCCAGCAGCGATGAGCTAGCCGCGCAGCTACAGGCGTACCCCGGCGCACAGATGGTTGCCGGCGGTACTGACCTGGCGTTAAGTGTCACCCAGCAACTTGAGCAACCTAAGGTGTTGATCTATACCGGTGCGGTGGCCGAACTCAATGCGATCAGTGAGACCGAGGGCAGCCTGTTGGTCGGCGGTGCCGTCAGTTACACCCGGCTGGAACCCTTCCTGCAGAAACACTATCCCGAGTTCGGCCATCTGCTCGACCGCCTCGGTTCGTTGCAGATCCGCAACCAGGGCACCCTGGCCGGCAACGTCGCCAACGCCTCTCCAATCGGCGATACGCCGCCGGTGCTGCTGGCCTTGGGCGCCAAACTGCATCTACGTAGCGGCAACCGCTGCCAGGTGATCGGGATCGATGACTTCTTCACCGGTTACCGGCAGACGGCGCTGCCTGAGAACGGTTTTATCGAACAGATCGAGATCCCGCTGCAGCCGGAGCAGCTGCTGAAGGTATTCAAGGTCTCCAAACGCCTGGATGATGACATCTCCGCGGTCTGCGCCGCGTTTAGCCTGCGACTGGAGCAGGGCATCGTAACCGAGGCGCGACTGGGCTTTGGCGGCATGGCGGCAACACCAGCCCGGGCGCTCAACGCCGAGAAGGCACTGATCGGGCAACCGTTTACCGAGCGGGGCATAGAAGCGGCTCAGCAGGCGCTGGGACAAGACTTTTCGCCTATCGATGACGTGCGCGCAACCGCCGAGTATCGTCTCCTCGTAGCCCGTAACCTGCTGCTGCGAGCGGTGCTGGAACAAGACCAACGCTATGCAAGTCAGCCCTTGGAGGTGGTTCAGTATGCCTAATCCATCTACACGGACCGACAGGGCGACAGGCCAGCCTCGCGCCCATGAAAGCGCAACCAAGCACGTTTCCGGGCAAGCCACCTATGTGGACGATATTGTCGAGCCGCGAGGGTGCCTGTACGCGGCGGTCGGCTACTCAAGTATCGCGCGTGGCCATATTCGCACCCTCGATCTCAGCGGTGTCCTAGCGAGCGAGGGTGTTGTCGATCTGCTGGAACTGGCTGACGTACCAGGCCACACCGATATCGGCCCGGTGTTTCCCGGCGATCCACTGTTGACGTCTGATGAGATTCGTTATGTCGGTCAGCCGATATTTGCCGTGGCGGCGACTACTGAGCTACAGGCACGACGGTCGGTAAAACATGCGGTGATCGAATACGAAGCGAAGGCGCCGCTGCTCGATGTGACACATGCGTTGAAAGAGCTGGCGTTCGTGCGTCCCTCTCACCGGATGCAGCGGGGCGATGCGCGCAGTGAGATCGAAGACGCACCGCTCAAGCTGGAGGCGGAGCAGCATCTGGGCGGTCAGGAACATTTTTACCTCGAAGGGCAGGCGACCTTGGCGGTGCCGGGCGAGGATGGCGGCATGCTGGTGTACTGCTCCACTCAGCACCCCAGCGAGGTGCAAAAGCTGGTGGCCGAGGTACTGAACGTGCCGGCCAACCGCATCACCGTCGATATGCGCCGCATGGGCGGCGGATTCGGCGGCAAGGAGACCCAAGCCGCCCCCTGGGCCTGCCTGGCGGCATTGCTGGCCAGCAAAAGCGGACGCGCGGTCAAGCTGCGGCTGCCCCGTTGCGACGATATGCCGATGACCGGTAAACGCCACCCGTTCTACAATCGCTACCGGATAGGGTTTGACCTGCTGGGCCGGCTGCTTGGCGCAGAGATCACGGTAACCGGCAACTGCGGACACTCACCCGATCTGTCCGATGCGATAGTCGATCGCGCCATGTTCCACGCCGATAATGCTTACTTCATTCCCGCGGTCAGTATCGACGGACACCGCTGCATGACCAATACCGTATCCCATACCGCGTTTCGCGGCTTCGGCGGGCCCCAGGGGATGATGATCATCGAACGCGCCATGGACGATATCGCCCGCACCGTGGGCCGGGATCCGCTGGATGTGCGCAAGCTTAACCTATATGGCGGCCCCGGTCGGGACCTTACACCCTACCACCAACAGGTCGAGCACAACCTGCTGCCGGAGCTGATCGAGCAGCTGGAAATAAGCAGCGATTATCGCCAGCGACGGGAGGAGATTCGTCAGTGGAACCGGTCCAATCCGGTGCTCAGGCGGGGGCTTGCGCTGACTCCGGTCAAGTTCGGTATCTCGTTTACCGTGCAGCACCTGAACCAGGCGGGGGCATTGCTGCATATTTATACCGATGGCAGCATCCAGCTGAATCATGGCGGTACCGAGATGGGCCAGGGGCTACACACCAAGGTGGTGCAGATCGTCGCCGAGACATTGTCGGTGGCGCCGGAACAGATCCAGGTCACCGCAACCCGCACCGACAAGGTACCGAATACCTCACCGACCGCCGCCTCCAGCGGTACCGATCTGAACGGACAGGCGGCACGCAACGCCGCGATAGAGTTGAAGCAGCGGATCAGCCAATGCATCGCGGAACAGAAGGGCGAGGAGATAGACACAGTCAGGTTCTACAAGGGGCGGGTGTACTGGAGCGACAGCGATTCGATCAGCTTTGCCGAAGCGGCCCAGCTCGCTTATATGAACCGCGTTTCGCTGTCGGCCACCGGCTACTACCGCACACCGAAGATCTGGTATGACCGGGAGCATGCAAGGGGCCGTCCGTTCTTCTATTTTGCCAATGGCGCCGCTGTCTCCGAGGTGGTGATCGATACGCTGACCGGGGAGTACCGGGTACTGGCGGTCGATATCCTGCACGACGTCGGCCGCAGCCTGAACCCCGGCGTGGATATAGGGCAGATCGAGGGCGGTTTTATCCAGGGCATGGGCTGGCTGACCACCGAAGATCTGAAATGGAACGCCGAGGGCCAGCTGATCAGCAACAGCCCCGCCAACTACAAGATTCCCGCAATCAGCGACACACCACCCCGATTCAAGGTAGCGCTGTTCAAGCGCGACAACGCCGAAGCGACCATCTATAACTCCAAGGCGGTGGGCGAGCCTCCGTTTATGCTGGCGATCTCGGTCTGGTCGGCGCTGCGCGATGCCATATCGAGCCTGTCGGATTACCGTATCAGCCCAGACCTCGATACACCGGCAACACCGGAGCGGGTGCTGCGTGCCGTAATGCGAACCCGTGAGGCAAGGAGTCAAAAAGGAGGAGAGCCATGATCGGATGGGGCGAAGCTCTGGCGGAGCTGCAGCGCAGAGGTGAAGCCTATGTCATGGTCACACTGATCGGCACCCGTGGCTCAACACCGCGGGAGAGCGGCACCAAGATGATCGTCACCGCAGAACACAGTTTCGATACCATTGGTGGCGGCAATCTGGAGTTCCAGGCGATCGCTCATGCTCGCGAGCTGCTCTGCACCGACGCCGATAGTCAAAGCCTCAGGCAGTATCCCTTGGGTGCGAGCCTGGGCCAATGCTGCGGCGGTCAGGTCTCTGTTCTGTTTGAGCACTTTGCCGCCCGCGGTCGATCACTGCTGGTGTTCGGCGCCGGACATGTGGCGCAGGCCCTGATACCGATCCTGGCTGAACTGCCGCTGCGCATCCGTTGGGTCGATAACCGTGCAACGCAGTTTCCAGCGCCGATACCCAAGCAGGTTGAAGTCTGCATCAGCGATGATCCGGTCGAAGAGGTCGAGCGGGCATCTCCGGGGCATTGGATGCTGGTGCTGACGCACAACCACCAGCTCGACTATGAACTGACCGAAGCTGCATTGAAGCGGGATGATATAGGTTATCTGGGGGTGATCGGTTCGCAAACCAAGGCACGCCGGTTTCGCCAGCGCCTGGCCCATCGTGGCTTCTCCGACGCACAGATCGATAAGCTGATCTGTCCGGTGGGGCTAGAGGATGTCGGCGGTAAAAGACCGATGGAGGTGGCCGTGTCGATCTCTGCACAGCTGATCTCGAAATATCAATCACAAACGGCCGACAGCCCCAAACGCACCGGTGTCGAGTGGCGGGAGCTGCAATCACTATTGGCCGAAGAGGCTGAAACGGCCGATGACAACCATGAAACAGATCCACTATCGACCAGGAGTCGGGATGACAATTGAACAGTTGAACCAGCTTAGCCCCGAGCAATGTATCGATACCCTGCGCCAGTGTTGTGTCAGTACGCGCTGGCTGGAGGGGATGGAAGCAGCAAGACCCTTTGCCACACCTGACACGCTATATGACAGCGCCGAGCGGATCTGGTCTGCCCTGTCGATGCCCGATTATCTCGAGGCGTTTGAAGGGCACGCCAGGATCGGCGACCTGGAAACCTTGCACACCTCATATGCCAACACCAAAGCGTTGGTGGCAGCTGAACAGTCGGCCGCCGTTCAAGCCTGCGACGAGGTACTGAACGCGTTGGCCGAGGCCAATCGCGAGTATGAGGCCCGTTTCGGTTTCATCTTTATCCTTGATGCCAGCGGCAAAACTGCACAAGAGATACTGGAGTCGCTCAACCAGCGGCTGGATAACGACCTGATCAGCGAGTTGGCGATCGCCGCCACCGAGCAGGCCAAGATCACCCGGCTTCGCCTGCAAGGGTTACTCGATGGCCGGTCATAAGGCGCTTCGCGGCCAGCTACTCTACTTCGTCGATGATCCTGCCTCAGCGGGGGAGGACGCCTGGGTCCACCATGCAGACGGTATCATCTGGATCGAGAACGGGCTGATCAAACTCGCGGATGACGCCGAAAGGGTGTTGCCGCAACTGCCTGGCGGTACCGAGATCGAAATCTACCAACATCACCTGCTGGTACCGGGTTTTATCGATACCCATATCCACTATCCGCAGACGGAGATGATTGCCGCCTACGGCGAGCGCCTGCTGGAGTGGCTGGAAACCTACACCTTTCCGGTGGAGAGCAAGTTCGACGACCCGGGCTATGCCGGCGAGATCGCCACCGTGTTTCTCGACGAACTGCTGCGCAACGGCACCACGACCGCACTGGTGTTCGGTACGGTGCACCCGGAGTCAGTGGATGCGTTCTTCAACGAAGCGCAGCGGCGCAACCTGCGCATGATCGCCGGCAAGGTGATGATGGACCGCAATGCCCCCGACTATATCCGCGACGAGGCGGAGCAGAGCTACCGTGACAGCAAGGCGCTGATCCAGCGCTGGCACGGGGTCGACCGCCTGCAGTATGCCGTAACGCCCCGTTTCGCGCCGACCAGCAGCGATCGGCAACTGGAACTGGCCGGACGCCTGTTGCGTGAACACCCCGGCGTTTATCTACATACCCATCTGGCCGAAAACCCGGAGGAGTGCGCCTGGGTGGCAGAGCTGTTCCCGCAGGCGAAGCACTACCTGGACGTCTATGACCAGGCGGGGCTGCTGACCCGGCGCAGCGTATTTGCACACGGCATCCATCTCTGTGATGACAGCTGCAAACGACTCAGTGACAGCGGTTCGGCCATCGCTCACTGTCCAACCTCGAACCTGTTTCTCGGTTCCGGTCTGTTCGAGCTGGACCGGCTGACGGAGCAGGGGGTCAATATCGGCATCGGCACCGATGTCGGCGGCGGCACCAGCTTTTCGATGCTGCAGACCCTGGCCGATGCCTACAAGATTCAGCAGCTGAGAGGGCGCAAGCTCGACCCCTTGCGTGCGCTCTACCTGGCCACGCTCGGTGGCGCCCGGGCGCTGGATCTGGAAGATAAGATCGGCAGCTTCCGCAGCGGCTGCGAAGCGGACCTTATCGCGCTGGATCTGCACGCCACCCCCTTGCTGAAGTTTCGCACCGATCGCTGCAGCAGCCTGTTTGAAACACTGTTCGTGCTCAACACCCTGGGTGACGACCGGGCGATCGCGCAAACCTGGATACTGGGCGAGGTCGTCCACAGAAGGGGCATGGCGTGATCGATGCCCAAACACCTGCACTGGTTCAAGTGGGAGGCTTACTCGACCTGGATCACCGGTGCACTGCTGCTGACGCTGCCGGTGCTGTTCATCATGCTCAGCAACCACTACCCGATCACCTACGGTCATCAGTACGGCTGGCTGATCCTGAAGCGGTAGCACTGGTACAGCAACGCTGCGCCACCTGTCACAGTGCGACCCCAAGCGATGAGGCGTTTACCCTGGCGCCCTCCGGCGTTACCTTCGACAGCGAGGATCAGATCAGACGCCTGCTCGACCCTATCGAGGCGCGGGCGGTGCTGACTCACGACATGCCGTTTCCGAACAAGACCGGTATGACGGAGGAGGAGCGGGCCAAACTGGGCGAGTGGATCGCGCGGCAGCGCCAACAGCGATAACGATCAGCGGCTCGCGATACGCTCGATCAGAGCCCGGAATGCGCGCAGGTGGTCTGCCATGGCACGAGGATCGCCACTCTGGCGTAACAGCTCGCCGCCACTCGCTTCGATGGCACCGACCAGCATCAGGTTATCGGCCATGGCGAACGCCTCCACCTGCTGATCTTCGCTATCCCATCCCGGCATGATCTGGTCGACGCGATCACCGTAGTCACGAATATCCAGCGTATAACCCCAGACCGGCTTGCCCTGCGCGCGCATATAGCCGATCTCGAACGCGGTACCGCCATCCAGGCCGGGTCCCCGAAACGGGGTCATATTGGCCAGGATCAGGTCGCAGCGGTTCATCAGTTCAATATCGGCGCTGTAGATCGCCATACCGGACTGAAACGGACTCAGGCCGGAGAGGTCGACTTTGGCATCCAGCGGAAACAGTCCTTCGTAGCCGTACTCGGCGCAGATCGCCGCCTTGGCCTGACCAAGCTCCCTGGCATCGCGTCGAAACACATCGGGCCCGGCCAGATAGATCTTCAGGCTCATTTGGCGATACCGCATCCCTTGAGGATAATATGGGTGAGGGTGTCGATGGCTTCCTGGTACACCTGATCGTCCAGCTCCTCCTTGCCCAGTGCAGCCTTTATCTGCACCGCGAAATCGGCGTAGTGCTGGGTGGAAGACCAGAGCAGGAATATCAGGTGCTCAGGACTGACTTCCGGATCGATCTTGCCCTGCTCAGCCCAGGCACGAAATACCTCAATTCGGCCCTTGAACCAGAGGTTGTAGTCCTCGTGGAAGTACTCCTTCATATTCGGCGCCCCGTTGACCAGTTCGGTGGCGAAAATCCGCGAGGCCAGCGGGTTTTCCGCGGAGAAGCGTATCTTGCTGGCGATATAGTGGGTCAACACTTCATAGGGATCGTCATCGGGGGTGATCACATTCAGCGTGCTATCCCAGAGTGCGATGATGTCGCTGATCACCGCCATGTACAGGCCAAGCTTGTTCTTGAAGTAGTAGTGAATATTGGCCTTGGGGAGTCCTGCGCGCTGTGCGATATCGTTCATGCTCGCGCCCTTGAATCCTGCAGCGGCGAACTCGATCTCGGCGGCTCTGAGGATGATCGATTCGTTCTTCTGACGAATGCGCCCCGCCGGCCGGCTGGTTGTTTCGGCATCGATTTTAAACAGCATCTAGTACTCGCTCCGCAAAGCCCATTTTGCACACAGTATAGGAGCACATTCTGAGGTGTGTTCTCCCACGGACAGTGGGGCATTATACGCAAAATGACCACTCTCACATGGCCATTTTGGTTATGAGCTTATGCCTCTTAGCTCTGTTGTTCTCCTGCCTCCGGCGGTAGCGCCGTGCGCGGTTCAGGTAAAAAGAGCGTCAGCAGTATCGCGGCAAGACCGCCGCTGGTAATGGCGGAGCCAAAGATGTTCTGCACCAGCGTCGGCATTTTCGACAGTGGCTCTGGCGCCAGGATAACGCCAAGACCGAGTCCGAAGGAGACCGCCATGATCAGCATTTTTCGCCGGTCAAGCTGCTCCGTGGCCAGAATCTTTATCCCTGCAGCGGCTACGGTGCCGAACATCACAAGCGTTGCGCCACCCAACACCGGCTTGGGTATCAACTGCAGGACGGCGCCGATAATCGGGAACAGACCCAACAGCGCCAGCATCGCGCCGATGTAGTAACCCACGTAGCGGCTGGCAACGCCGGTTAGTTGAATCACGCCGTTGTTCTGGCTGAAGGTGGTATTGGGGAAGGTATTGAAGATCGCCGCAAGCGCCGAGTTCAGCCCGTCACCGAGCACCCCGCCGCGAATACGTGCCAGATAAACCGGTCCTTTCACCGGCTGCCTGGAGACGATGGAGTTGGCGGTGAGATCGCCGGTGGACTCTATTGCGGTGATCAGGTAGATCAACGCGATCGGCAGGAAGGCGGCCCAATCAAAGTCGAATCCATACTTGAAGGGGGTCGGAATACTGATTAGCGGTGCGCTGATATTACCGAAGCTGACCTTGCCCAGCATGATGGCAACCATGAACCCGACACTAAGCCCGATAATGATCGAAGATAGCCGCAGCCAGGGATTGTTGGCGCGATTGAGCACGATGATTGTCAGTAGCACGCCAAGTCCAAGCGCCAAATTGGTCCCGCTGCCGAAATCATCAGCGCCGACGCCGCCAGCCAGATCGGTCATGCCGACCTTGATCAGGCTGATACCGATAATGGTGATGACGATACCGGTCACCAGCGGGGTGATCACATGCTGGAGCTTATGGATGAACTGGCTGAGGAGCACCTCGATGAACGCACCGAGGAAACAGACCCCAAAGATTAGCGACAGCATCTCTTCCGGGCCTCCGCCTTTGGCCTTGGCAATAAAGCCCGCCGCCAGTACCGAGCTTAGAAATGCGAAGCTGGTGCCCTGCACGCAGATCAAGCCAGCCCCGACCCCGAAGGGTCTGCGCGCCTGGATAAAGGTGCCGACGCCGGATACCACCAGCGACATGCTGATCAGATAGGGCACCTCGGAACCGAGCCCAAGTACACCGCCGATGATCAGCGTCGGTGTGATAATGCCGACGAAGCTGGCAAGCACATGCTGAAGTGCCGCGAATGTGGCCTCGACGGGGCCCGGTCTGGCATCGAGAGGGTAAAGCAGCTCTGAGTCTGTAGAGTCAGCCGACATGTCTCTATATTTCCTTGCGGTCGAAGTCATTGCAGCACCGGGTTATTACCTGCCGTCATATCAATCAACTTTAGTAGGCCGTTTGAATTGGTCCACTGGGTCCGGCAGCACATCGGCGGCATCGATAGAGTTGTGTTGGATAGAGCAAATACTTGACCAATTAGTCATATCAAATCATCTGCTTTCATCATTAACAATTTATTCAATTACTTATTACACTACTTTAAAGTTATAAATAATAATAAAAATGGATAAATGCCACGCCCTGTAGCACTCAAAGCCGTACCCGAATGCTCCAAAGCGGAGCAGACGGGTACATTTAAACCAGCCAGCCATACTGTTAATACATATTACGTATCATGTATATCTAACCCAAAGCTTGCCACCTATGGTGGTTCGCTACTTTCCAGGCCCAGGCTGCTTGCCGGCAATCCAGCTCAAAAATCGGCGCATGACAGCGATATCTATCAGCCAGCCATATGGAGCCCGGGTGTCGCTCCAGGTTTAACTGCACTATGATTTGCGCCTTGTTGTGGCAAACCAAGGATGCTGATTGATGTCGAGTGACTCTATTCTCCTGCTGGCTATCGCTGTGCCGGTGACCTTCCTGCTGGCCTGGGTGCTGGCTAGCCTGCGCGGTCAGCGCCTCGTGCATACGGAATCTGCCCGCGCCGATGCCGCCACCACCGAAGCAGCGCGACTTCAGCAGGAGCTGGAGATCCTGCGCGCCAGTTATGAACGCGGCCGAGAAGAGCTTTCCGGCCTGCGCATCGAAAAGGAGCGGCTAGAGACCCGTCTTGAGCATATCGAGGAGCAGGGTGTCGAGGTGCGCAGTCAGTACGCCCAGCAGCGTGAGCGGCTCGAACAGCTGGGGAGTGAGCTGCAGCAGAGCAGGTCGGAGCTGGCGGCAGCTGTCGAACGGCGCGATCAGCTCAATGAGCGCCTGATCGAACGGCAGCAGCGCCTACAGTATGCAGAGCAGCTGGTCGATACCCTGCGCACCGAGCATGCGGAGCTGGAGTCGGCGCATACGGAACTGCGCACGACCTTGGCGCAGAAGCAGGAGCATTTTGAGGCCCAGCTTAAGCAACTTGAGCAGAGTCGCGAGCTGCTTAAGAAAGAGTTCGAGGTGCTAGCCAGCGAGATTCTTGAGCGCAAGGGCAAGGCGTTTACCGAGCTGAACCAGACCAGCCTGAGCAATCTTCTGAACCCAATCCATAATGAAATGAAGGGGTTTAAGGAGAAAGTTGAACGCATACATGAGCAGGAGACCGCGCAGCGGATCCAGCTTAAGACCGAACTGGAGAACCTGCAGAAGCTCAATCGCGATATCACTGATCAGGCGCACAAGCTCACCACCGCTCTGCAAGGGCAGAAAAAGATGCAGGGCAACTGGGGTGAGTTGATGCTGGAAAACGTGCTGGAAAAGTCGGGCCTGAGAGCGGGCGAGGATTACCAGCGTGAGGTCAGTATCAATACCGAGGAGGGGCGCCAGCGCCCCGATGCGGTTATCTACCTGCCGCAGAACAAGCACCTGATCATCGATGCGAAAACCTCGCTGATGGCCTACACCCGCTACGTCAACGCCGAGGATGACAACGAGCGCATTGCCGCGCTTGCTGAACATACCCAAGCGGTGCGGGACCGCATCAACGAACTGGCCGATCGCGACTACTACCGCCTGCCGGGGCTCAACTCGCCGGAGATCGTGATCATGTTCATCCCGATCGAATCCGCTTATGTGGAAGCACTGAAGTATGACGACACCCTGTACCAGCGCGCCATTGAGCGGCATGTGCTGGTGGCGACCCCCACGACACTGCTGACCAGCTTGAACATTGTGCGCCAGCTTTGGCGCTTCGAGGACCAGAGCAAGCATACCGCTGAGCTGGCGGACCGGGCAGACAAGTTCTATCGCAAGCTCAACGCCTTTCTCACCAGCATGCTCGATGTGGGCAAGAAGCTTGATCTGGCGCGCGGTAGCTACGATAAAGCGCTGGGCCAGCTGGCCGACGGTCGCGGCAACCTGATCAAGCAGGCGGCGGAGTTCAAAGATCTCGGCGTCGCCGTACAGAAGGAGCTACCGCCAGAGCTGGTCGAGCGCGCCCAACTGGAGCTGGATCGCAACTCAGCATCAGCTGAACAGGAGTAGGGGGAGCGAGGTTCGCTCACAGCCCATCTAATGCAAGGACCTATACTGTAAGCATGGTAAACATTGGCGCATTTACGTTTCAGTTTGATCAGGTGGAGGATCGTATCCGCCTGGTAGGCAACCTGGATAATGGACAGCAGCGCATCGACTTCTGGCTAACACGCCGTTTGGCAAAACTGCTGCTCGATGGCGGCAACGAGCTGGTGCAGAAGACCTCTCGCCGTGTCAGCGAGAGTCCGTCGGAGTTCAAGGATGCAACTGCGCAGTTCGAACATGAGCAGGCCAAAGCTGTGCTGGACGCCAGCAACCATCCGGTCCCCACTGGCAGGGGAACGGAAGCGAAGCTGCTGCACCGTGTGGATTTCAGCTTCAAAGGCGGGCGCTACCGTTTGCGACTGTATACGCATGACAACCCGGAGACGGTCGCTGCGGTGAGTGTGCTGACCTACGCAGAACTGCATCAGATCCTTCATTTGATCCACACCGGCTGCGAAATCCTGAAATGGGATATCGCCGAGCCGTTTTCGGCCTTTGCCGGGAGTGCGGCCCGTCTGCAGTAACGCGCCGGTCAACGACTGAGGGAGAGCAGGGCGGCCACCAGGCGTTCATTGTCGTAGTAGCCGTCGGCTGAACTGTGGATCAGGTCAAGATCGATCACCTGAATGCCCAGAGAGTCCAGCAGCGGATAAGGGATGCCGCCAGGATACTGTCCTGACGCGCTGTCGACGATAATAAAATTGAGCAGGTCGCTTACCTGCAGGTTTTCTACATCGTCACGCTTCAGGTAGTCGACCAAGGTGGTGATGCTATCTGCCAGCGTCATACCCAGCTGTTCCGGATCCGAACCCTGGTTGGGGATAAAGACCTTGGGGCAGTCGTTGCGGGATATGGAGCGCCCGACTCCATCCGGCAGCAGGTTGGCGATCAAACTTGAGTAGAAGCTGCCCTGCGGGTAGCAGATCAGATCCGCCTCCTCGATCAAATCGCGATTGCGTCCGCGCACTTGGACTGTTGCTTCCGTCGGGTCGGTTGCCGAGTTGCACAGGCCGAGAGTCCGAATGGGCGCGGCTAGCCGTGGCATCTCCTTACCTGTGAGTCGGTGCTGCCCCACAACTAGGCTGTCATCCTCCAACACGGCCCTAAGGTGAAGATCGTCATCGACGATTGCACGTACCGTCCCCTGTACATTCACCAGTTTGGAGAACAGAAAAAGAATCGGCTCCAGATCCCGGTGATTATTGATATAACCTCCAGCCAGAATCAGGTTGCCGATACTGGCGCCGGACAGATCAAAATCCTCCGGCATCGCGTCGAGAAAATAGCCAAGGTTATTGCAGATCAAACGCCGCATTGGGTTCAGTATCGCCGCGACCAGTGGATCCTTGCCCGCGACCATCTGTTGCAGTCGGTCAAGCAGTCTGTCGCGCGGTTGATCTATCGGCAGGCGATAGGTGAACAGCCCGGATATCTCCGGATGACCAAGCACGGTCTCATCCGCCAATGCCATCAAACGGCTGCGCAGATCGCCTATTGCCGGCATGGCGAAAGCGGCGCGCAGCTTGGCGGAGCTGCCGCCTGAATCAAATGGCGTAACCAGGTGGATGGAGTTGTGGGTGTAGTTCTTCAGGGTTCGGGACAGACCGGTAAGCGCCGAGCCGCCACTGAAGAAGAGCACGCGCGGCCCGAGCTCCGGAATCTTGCGGCAGCGGCTGACGACAAGCGGGTCCGGAATGCTCAGACTACGGGTTACGCGTACTTTTGCCATTGAGCCAGTCCTTCACCTTTCTCGCTTTTTATAAAAGTCTAATGGCAAAAACCTTTTTTACACAACAGGTTATCAATTTGTTCCGCGTTGCAGGCGAAGATCCGGTCAGGGCTCAGACCACCAACTGGGTAACAGGCGTCGTATCTCGGGTTTGCCGAAGCGATCATCGATCAAGCGGATCACGCCCCGATCCTCAGATGTCCGGATTAACCGTCCGGCTGCCTGTATGACCTTGCGCAGACCGGGATAGAGATAGGTATACGCATAGCCATCGCCGAAACGGCACTGCAGTCGCTGGGCTAACTCCTCATGAAACTCGTCGTTGGGCGGCAGTCCCAGGGTCGCGATAAATACGCCGACCAGCGCATCGCCGGGCAGATCGATCCCTTCCGAGAAAGCGCCGCCCAGCACCGCAAAACCCACCACGCCCCGGTCTCGACGAAAACGCTCAATAAATGCCAGCCGCTCCTGTTCGCTCATGCCGGGAGTCTGCAGGGCCGTGGGGATATCGGGGTTCTGTTGGCTAAAACGGCTATAGAGTTGGTCCAGGTAGGCGAAGCTGCTCAGGTAGATCAGGTAGTTTCCCGGCTCGGCGCGATACTGCTGCTCGATGCTCCGCGTGATCGGGGTGATCGAACCAGTTCGGTCCCTGAAGCGGGTACTGACAGGGAGCGTCCTCAGATCCAGCTGTGATGGCGAAAACGGACTGGACACCGATTGCCAATAGGTCTGGTCGGGCAACCCCAGCAGATCCTGATAATAACGGCCGGGACTGAGCGTGGCGGAGAACAAGACCGAGGCCCTGGCCTGAGAAAAGCGATTCGCCAGGAAATCCGCGGGTATCAGATTTCGCAGTGCCAGGGTGGCGCTGGGGCTCCGTCTTTCACCACGCCCCCTGCTTGGCGTAACGCTCAGCGTACACAGCGAATGGTCACCGAACTGCTCCGCCAGCTTCATGAATCCGATGATGTCGAACAGCACGGCCTGTAGCTCGAGCACCACCGGGTACTCGGTCATATAGTCGGTGAGATCGGCCACCAGCCGCTGCAAGCTACCATTCAACTCCGTGGGCACACTGGACAACTGACGCTGCACGGACTCCTCGGCGGATAGCGCCTCGGCGTCAAAATGCACGTCGATCAGCTTACGCCATGCCCTCTGCATCGAACGAAACGCCTTTTTTAGACTCTCGGGAGCATCGCGTCCCGCCTGCTGTATAGCCGCTTGGTTGAGCTGTGTCGAATACATGGAGCGGGCACGGTCGATCAGGTTATGTGCTTCGTCGATCAGCGGGACGACCTGCCATTCGTTCTGCCGGGTCAGACCGTACAGCAATGCCTGCTGATCGAAATAGTGATTGACGTCACCGACCACCAAGTCCGACCAGCGCGCCATCTCCTGTGCCAGATAGTAGGGGCATATCCTATGCTCCGCGGCCAGAGCTCGGAGTTGTTCTCGATCGAGCCAGAGCGCATCGGCAGCGGCCTGACGCGCCGCGGGCAGACGGTCAAAGAAACCCTCGGCCAGCGGACAGGACTCACCGTGACAGGCTTTGTCGGGGTGCTCGCAGGCCTTGTCGCGGGCGGTAAGCTCAAGAATGCGCAAGGGCTGGGGAGATTCCGCCTCGGGCGACAGAAGTTTCAGGCTGTCCAGGATCAATTGTCGCCCGGTGGTGCGCGCCGTGAGCAGGAATAGCCGGTCTATCTCACGCCGAGGCATTGCCGCCAAGGCGGGAAAGACGACTCCCAGGGTCTTGCCGATACCGGTAGGCGCTTCCAGCAGTAGCGAGCGAGAGGTGCAGACGCTTTTGTACACCGTTTCGCTTAGCTGTCGCTGGTGGGGCCGGAATGCCGGATAGGGAAAGACCAGCGCCATCAGCGATTGATCACGGCGCCGACGGTGCTGCTGCTCCTGCTCATGCCAGTCGCGATAGCGGGTGCAGAGGGTCTCCAGAAAATCGTGCAGTGTCTCACGACCCAGAATCTCCTCGAACGGACTCTCCTGATCGCGCGTCAGGTCGTAATAGATCAGCCTGAGCCTGACCCGGGGAAGGTTATCACGCAGGCACAGTAGTGCACCGTAGACCTTAAGCTGCGCCCAATGCAGCTCACGCTGGCCGACGCCGACTCGGGAGAGGTCCCCGCGATGGGTTTTGATCTCCTCCAACAGCGGTTCGGAATCGCCATGCTGATAGCCATCGGCACGACCTCGCAGCAAAATTCCCTGACACTCGCCCTCGAGCAGGTATTCGGGTTGATAGCCCTCGCCACGCCGCGCCTGAAGCGTCTTGTGTCCGCGGATCCCCTCATCGGCCGTGGGCGAGGGCGTGTGCTTGTATTCCAGGCTGCCGGTGCGGGCGGCAAACTCACAAAGCGACCGGACAGCGACCTTCATTTCGAAATTTCCTTCCAGCTAACCAACCGTTCGCGTAATACATCTTGTATCCAGAGGCTACGACGATAATACAGCAGACATCTGTTGGCGAACGCACTCAAGACTTTAAGAGAAGAGCGACTGGCGCATTCGAGACCGGCTGAAAGCCGCATCGGAAAGGCCACACGATGGGCTGACGTAGTTTAACGCCAAATCCGAATTTTAATAGGCATTATATTACCCTTTTTATTTTATTATTAACTTAATAGGGTAATATTCTGCCTATAAACAAAACCTGCTCTTGCTATAAATTAGGTAACATACTACCCTGTATTTCATATTTCGTGACTTTTTGGGTAGGAAATTACTCATATGACACAAATTACAGCCGCCATGTCGGATGCCGCTGTCTCGGAAGCGCTATTCCAGCGCCTGGAGGCGCGCCGCAAAGCCCGGAAGATCAGCCAAAAACAGTTTGCCGAAGAGTATCTGGCCGTAAACGTCAAAACCTATCGGACGCTGCGCGAGGGGCGCTGCACCATGAGTGTATTTCTATCTGCGATACGCCAGCTTGGCCTGATCGACAATCTGAACCTGCTGGTGCCGGAACAAAGCGTCAGACCCACCGATATACTCAAGCCCAAGAAGCAGTCGCGCAGCAAACCTAATACCTCTGTTGGCGCCAGCGCACAAGCCAACCCCGCCACAGCGTCTGGGCAGGCGAGCATAACGCCCAAGACCAAGGCTGGATCGGTGAGCGACAGACTGGCGCAGCGCAAGAAGCTGAAATCGCAGCACGACATGGAGGATCGCTGATGGTCGCCAAAGCATGCCGGGTCGAGTTCGACGGCATCCCGGTCGGGACACTGGCGTATACCGACGCTTCCGCCTTTGCCAGCTTCGAGTATGACCACGAGTGGATCGCCGAAGGTTTTTCCATCTCCCCTTTGCATATGCCGCTAACAGCGGAGGTCTTTCATTTCCCGGCGATTCCGTTCGAGACCTTCAAAGGGCTGCCCGCGGCCTTTTCGGACTCGCTTCCGGATGACTTCGGCAACGCGCTGATCGACGCCTGGCTTGCCCGCGCCGGTCAGGACAAAGCCAACTTCAGCGCCATCGATCGGCTGCTCTATACCGGCACCCGCGGCATGGGGGCGCTGGAGTACCAGAACGAGATCAACCCGTTCAACAATCCCGAGGGCGATCTGCACTTGGTTGAGCTGATCGAGCTGGCTCAGAAAGTCCTGAACGACAGGGAAGAGGTAGAGATCCGCTCAGAGGATCAAAATGCCATGCAGCAACTCCTGCTGGTGGGCACCTCGGCAGGGGGCGCACGGCCCAAGGCGATTATCGCAGTCAACAGGGATCGCACTCGTATTCTGTCAGGGCAGGTCGCGGCACCCGAGGGCTTTGAACACTACCTGCTCAAGTTCGACGGCATATCCGAACATCACAAGGACAAGCAAACCTTCGGTGACCCCAAAGGCTACGGACTGATGGAGTACACCTATTACAGGATGGCGACCGAATGCGGCATCGAGATGATGCCCTGCGAGCTGCTTCAGGAGAATGGCCGGGCGCACTTCATGACCAAGCGCTTCGATCGCGAAGAGAATCAGAAATACCACACGCTAACGCTGTGCGGGATGGTCCATGCCGATTTCAAGAAACCGGCCCATTACAGCTATGAAGAGCTGCTGATGGTGGCGCGACAGCTGAATCTAACCACCAGAGAGCAGATCCAGATCTTCAAGCGCATGGTATTCAACGTTATCGCCCGCAACCAGGATGACCACACCAAAAACACCACCTTCATCGTCGATGACAACCTGGAGTGGCGTCTGGCCCCGGCGTACGATATCGCCTTTTCCTACCGGCCCGACTCGCCCAGGGTTGGCCGGCACCAGATGACGATCAACGGTAAAAGTGACGGATTTCTGCGAGGCGATCTGCTCAAGGTGGCCAGCCTGATCCCCGGTATGACCGAACACAAAGCCAACACCCAGATCGACGAGATCAAAGCCGTTGTAATGGGCTGGCGGGAGAGGGCGGATGAGATCGGCGTCTTCCCGGAGTTGCGCGATCATATCCAGGACCATTTGCGGTTACACATCTGAACCGCCGCCACCCGATGGCCCGAGGCCTGACAGCGCCGGTCAAAGCCCATGTTCGTGGATGAATGCGTTCAGGCTATCGTAATCCCAGGGCTCGCCATCGGGCCGCAAATGACCATGCTCGTTGAGCTTGTCCACCATCACCTTCAAATTATCACCCTTCTTGCGCAACCCTCGGACGAAATGCAGCGCCTCGTCGATCTTGCCCACTAACACCGGATCCTGCGCCGAATCCTCGCCCTTGCGCTTCACCACAACCTTGATCGACTTGCTCATGCCGTTATCCCTGTGTTGAACCTATGGTGCATTCATCATGGCGCGCAATAGGGCGGTCGCGCAACAGCACGTCATCTAATAGACGGCTTCAAGACGAGAAATAGATAGGCATTCAAATTCACCTTACCAAGAAACTGGCAGGCCAGTTAAATTAGGAGGGCTCTGATATCTCGTCGACATTGAGTGACATGCTCTCATTACAAAGAAAGAACTCAGCACTAAGCCTTACGCACCCCCCTCAGCTGTTCATACAACCGCTTCTCCTCATCGCTGATCTTCTCCGGTATGCGCAGCGTCAGGCGCAGGTTCAGATCGCCGCGGCCGTAGCCGCCGAACTTGACCAGGCCCTTGCCCTTAACGCGCAGCACTTCGTCGGCCTGGGTGCCGGGCGGTATTTTGACATCCACCTTGCCCTCCAACGTATCGATGCGCAGGGTGGTGCCGAGTACGGCGTCGGGGATGTCGAGTTGCACCGTATGCCAGAGATCGGCGCCGTGGCGCACGAAGCGCGGGTCGGCGGCGGTGCGGACGATGACGTAGAGGTCGCCCGGTTCGCCGCCGGCCTCGTCGCTGGGCAGGCCGTGGCCACGGATTCGCAGGGCCATCCCTTCGTCGGCACCGGGCGGGATGGTGACCTTGAGCTTGTCATCCTTCTGAATCCGGCCGCTGCCCTTGCAGCTGTGGCAGGGGTGGTCGATGAACTCGCCGCGGCCGTGGCACACCGGGCAGGTGGTGATCTGTTGCACTTGTACCGTGCCCTGGCCCTGCTTCTGTTGGCGGCTCTGCACCTGACGCCCGCTGCCGCCGCAGGCTTCACACTTGCGCGGTGCGGTGCCCGGTTCTGCGCCGCTGCCCTTGCAACCGGGGCACTGCATCGGGCGCTGGAAGTGGACGATCTCCTCGCTGCCGGAATTGATCTTTTCCAGAGGTACGGCCAGTTGTACCTGGATGTCACGACCGCGACTGGGGCGTGCATGCTGGCCTCGGTGATGGAATAGGTCGCCGAACAGGCCGCCACCCAACCCGCCGAGCCCGCCCAGGCCGCCGAAATCGAAACCGGAGTCGCCGAAGATATCGGACAGGTCGATGCCTGAGAACAGATCCTCGGCGGAGAAGCCCTCGACACCGGCGAAGCCGTGGGCGTCGTATTCGTTGCGCTTCTGCGGGTCGGAGAGGATGGCGTAGGCTTCGGCGATCTGCTTGAACTTCTCCTCCGCTTCCGGCGCCTTGTTGCGGTCCGGGTGGTACTTCATCGCCAGCTTGCGGAAGGCGCTCTTGATCGCCTTGAGGTCGGCGTCACGGGGGACGCCCAGTACTTCGTAGTAGTCTTGTTGCGCTCCGGCCATGGATTATTCGCTCTCCTTATAGTCGGCATCGACAACCCGCCCGCCGGGGCCTGCGCCCGTAGGCTTGGCATCGCCGCCGGCGTCGCTGGTGTCAGGGGTGGGGTGTGGACGTCTTTGCGGGCCGGGCTGACCCTGCTGGTAAAGTTGAGTCGCAGCGTCGGAAACCAGCTTCTGCAGCGTTTCGCGTCGCTCGTCGGCCAGTTGCGCGTCCTTTTTCTCCACCGCTTCGCGGGTCTGCTGTAGGGCCGCTTTAACGTTATCGCGCGTATCGGTGGCCAGCTTGTCTCCGGCAACGGCCAGTAGCTTTTCCGCCTGGTAGCAGAGGGTGTCGGCGGCGTTCAGTTGGTCAGCATCGGCGCGCCGTTTGGCATCGGCCTCGGCAAAGCGCTTGGCCTCGTCGATCATACGTTGCTTGTCGGATTCGGAAAGGCGGGTGGAACCGCTGATGCGGATCGACCGGGAGCGCTTGGTGGCCTGGTCGAGCGCGGTGACATTGAGGATGCCGCTGGCATCGATATCGAAGGTGACGTCGATCTTCGGGATGCCGCGTGGCGCCGGTGGCAGGCCGTTGAGGGAGAACTCACCGAGACTGGCGTTATCGCGTGACATCGACCAGCACCAGATCCTTGATCTCGCCACCGAGCACACCGGCTTGGATCGCCGCGCCGCAGGCCACGCACTCCATCGGATCGACACCCGATTCCGCCTTGCGGCTGAAGATCCCCTCGAAGAACTGGCGTACCACCGGCATCCGGGTCGGGCCGCCGACGAAGACCAGACGGTCGATCTGCTGGGCCGTAAGCTTGGCGTCGTGCAGCGCCTGCTCGATGGGCGGGCGGCAGCGCTCAATCACCTCCCGCACCTGGCGCTCCAGTTCGCTGCGGGTGAGCGCTATCTCCAGGTGTTGCGGCTGGCCATTTGCGGCGGTGAGGTAGGGCAGGTGGATCTGCGTTGTGGTACTGCTGGAGAGTTCGATCTTGGCGATCTCAGCGGCCTCGCGCAGGCGCGCCATGGCGATGCTGTCCTGATGCACGTCGATACCCTTGGCGTTACGGAAGCGCTCTGCCAGGTACTCCACCAGCCGCTGGTCCATATCGGTGCCGCCCAGTTGCGTATCGCCGCTGGTGGCGCGCACCTCGAACACGCCGTTGCCGAACTCCATGATGGTCACATCCAGGGTGCCGCCGCCGAAGTCGATGACGGCGATGCGCAGCTCCTCTCTGACGCGATCCAGCCCGTAGGCCAACGAGGCTGCGGTGGGCTCATTGACCAGGCGTATCACCTCCAGACCGGCGATACGACAGGCATCCTTGGTGGCACTGCGCTGGTTGTCATCGAAATAGGCGGGGACGGTGACCACGGCACGATGCACTGTCTCGCCGAGAAACGCCTCGGAATCGCGCTTGATCTTCTGCAGCAGGAAGGCGGACAGCTGCTCCGGCGTGAAGCGCTGATTGCGTAATTGGATCGTCTCACGCTGCCCCATACGACGCTTGAACGCGGTGGCGGTACCCTCGGGATTGAGCGTCGCCTGACGCCGGGCCGACTCACCAATCAATGTCTCGCCGTCGGACGTGACCGCGACGTAGCTCGGGAACGCCTTGCCGCCGAGGCTGATCCCCTCGGCGCTGGGAATGATAACCGGGCGACCACCACGCAGCACGGCCGCCGCCGAGTTGGATGTACCGAGGTCGATACCGATAACCGCCATGACCGCCTTCTCCCGCCTTAAATAGCCGCCAATAAACCAGAGTATAGGCACTCAGGATCGCCTTGCTGCGTGGCAGCGGAAATTGCCTAAACTTAGTGCGGGAATGAAAATTTTGGGAGAGTCTCAGCGTGTGGTCGTTGTTTCATCATGGCGCGGATATCGGTGTGCGCGGCGAGGGTTCCAGCATCGAGCGAGCGTTCGAGCAGACGGCGATGGCGCTGACCGCGGTGATTACAGACCCCGAGCGCGTGCGTTGTCGACGTTTAGCGAGTCTATGAAAAGGTAGGTGGGATGGGGTATGGATCCGGCCAGTTTCACCCGGGTATCGGATTATGAATGGCGCATCGAACGCTTTGGCAAGATGCGCGTACCGGGCATCATCTACGCCAGCGAGGCACTTATCGGCGAGATGGATGAAAAGGTACGCGAGCAGGTAACCAATGTGGCCTGCCTGCCCGGAATCGTCAAAGCCTCCTATGCCATGCCGGATGCACACTGGGGCTATGGGTTTGCCATCGGAGGCGTGGCGGCATTCGACGCCGATGAGGGCGGTGTGGTTTCCGCCGGCGGCGTCGGCTTCGATATATCCTGCGAGGTGCGCTGCCTGCGCACCGGGCTGAAAACGCCCACCATCCAACCGCTGAAGATCCGCTTGGCCGAGCGCCTGTTCCACCGTGTCCCGGTCGGCGTCGGCAGCCATGGCCGGGTCCATCTCGACAATCGTGGCATGAATGCGATGCTCTCCGGCGGCGCGCCATGGGCGGTAGAGCAGGGCTGGGGCGAGGCTCGCGATATCGACGGCCTCAAGCGGCGACTGTTCGTGCATCGCAAGGGCGCCACTCATGCGTTCGGCCCCGGCCATCCTGATCTGCCCGAACCGTTACGTGCACTCGGCCAGCCGGTGCTGATCGGCGGCTCCATGGGAACGGCATCTCATGTGCTGGCGGGTATCGAGGGCTCGGACGCGCTGGCGTTCTCATCCGCCTGCCATGGCGCCGGCCGCGCCCAGAGCCGACGTCAGGCGAGCAAACGCTGGAATGGTCATGAGGTGATCGAACGCCTCTACGCGCGCGGCATCGTGGTGCGCAGCCCCTCGGCCCGCGGCGTCGCGGAAGAGGCCCCGGGGGCCTAAAGAATGTGGATGCGGTGGTCGATGCTGCGGCGGCCGCCGGGTTGGTGCGCAAGGTGGCACGACTGGAACCACTGGTCTGTATCAAAGGCTAACAATCATGAGGTAGAAAATCATGGCAGCCAAAGAACTGCGATTCGGAGATGAGGCGCGCCAACGTATGGCGCACGGAGCCGGCATTCTGGCGCGGGCGGTGAAGGCCACGCTGGGGCCACGCGGGCGCAACGTGGCGCTGCGTCAGCCCTATGGCCCGCCGACGGTGACCAAGGACGGGGTGTCGGTGGCGCGCACCATCGAACTGCCCGATAGGTTCGAGGATATGGGGGCGCAACTGGTGCGCGAGGTGGCAGCCAGGACCTCCGATATTGCCGGGGATGGTACCACTACCGCTACCGTGCTGGCGCAGGCAATCTTAGACGAGGGGCTGAAATCGGTCGCGGCTGGCCTGAATCCTATGGATATCAAGCGAGGCATAGATTGCACGGTTGAACGCGCGGTTGAGGCGCTGAATACGCTGGCCAAACCCTGCAGCGACAGTCGCGCAATTGCCCAGGTTGGCACCGTTTCCGCCAACGGCGATAGCGAGATCGGCGACCTGATCGCCCTGGCTATGGAGAAGGTGGGACGTGAAGGGGTTATCACCGTCGAGGAGGCCTCGGGGATGGTCAACGAACTGTCGGTGGTGGAGGGGATGCAGATCGACAGAGGCTTCCTCTCACCCTATTTCATCAACAAGCCGGAGCAGCTCAGTGCCGAACTGGAGGATGCGCTGGTGCTGCTGTACGACCGCAAACTCAGCAATATCCGCGAGCTGCTGCCGCTGCTGGAGCAGGTGGCCAAGGCGGGCAATCCGATCCTGATCCTGGCCGAGGAGGTGGAGGGCGAGGCGTTGGCAACGCTGGTGGTCAATGCCGTGCGCGGCATCATCCGCTGCTGCGCCATCAAGTCGCCGGGGTTCGGCGACAGGCGAAAAGCACTGTTGCAGGATATCGCTATCCTGACCGGAGGACGGGTAATCTCCGAGGAGACGGGGTTGAGCCTGGACAAGGCGGGGCTGGATGATCTGGGCCGGGCGCAGCGCATCATCGTCACCCGTGACACCACCACCTTCGTCGGTGGCGGCGGCACCTCGCAGGCGATACAGGAGCGGATCCAGCAGATCCGCACCGAACTGAAGAAAACCAGCTCCGACTACGACCGAGAAAAACTCGAGGAGCGCCTCGCCAAGCTGTCCGGCGGCGTCGCCGTGTTGAAGGTGGGCGCCGCCACCGAAACCGCGATGAAAGAGAAGAAGGACCGGGTCGAGGATGCGATGCATGCGACCCGGGCAGCGGTGGAGGAGGGTGTGGTGCCCGGCGGGGGTGTCGCGCTGGTGCGCGTAATACAGGTGTTGAAACAGCAGGGGCTGAAAGGCGAAAACGCCGATCAGCAGGTGGGCATCAACATCGTGCTGCGGGCGATGGAGCAACCGCTGCGCGAGATCGTCAGCAACTCCGGGCTCGATGCCTCGGTGGTGTTGAGCCGGGTTGCCGAGCAGAGCGGCAACTACGGCTATAACGCCCAGAGCGGCGAGTATGGCGACATGATCGCCATGGGCATTCTCGATCCGGCCAAAGTGGTGCGCGTGGCGCTGCAGAATGCGGCCTCTATCGCCGGACTGATGATCACCACCGAAGCGATGATTGCCGATATTCCGCATGCAGAACCAGCACCTGGCATGGCCGGGATGGGTGACATGGGCGGCTGATGAGGTCCATATTCGAGATGGTCACTATTACTCGTACCTAATTATCTTCGGCGGGGACATTGTTGATGTACCGTTTGATGAGCTGTCTGGTTACCTGCCTGTACGGCGTATCGGTTAACGCAGCGGAAGTAGATAGCTATACGGGACGGGAGGTAGCGTCAGTCGACGTTACCAGCTCTTTGAATGCGCTTATCAATGATAGGCTGGCGCAGGGTGTTGCCAATGCCAATGACAGAGATGCCAGTTTGCTGGCCAGATTGAACGGCAAACCGTACTGCGATGAGACACGGTTGTATGACGAGCTTAGAAAGGCGCTCTTTCAGTCCCACACCGCGTCGTTGGGACTGAAAGGCTTTAACCTTGATCTGCAGCTACGACAAGCCCTGGCAGGCCGAAGTCATGCAGTACCTCTGGAGCGGTCCATCTACCGCGACCTTGGGTATCTCGACGCCTTCTCCGTTAATTTCAAAAAACTGAGCGAGCTCGTCAGAGTAAAGGGTCGTTATGTAGGCCTTGATAAGTTTGGCCATTTTTTCGCTCAGGGCTGGCAGTACTTTGAACTGACCTCGTCGGAGGAGGGTACGCTGAACCAGGCCCTAAACCTGGGCTGGAAACAGGAGCAGGGACGTTACGGATATCTCACCACAGGGATCTTCTCCTACGCGGATCTCGCAGCCAATTTCAATGGATGGCGCTTTTGGAACCGAGTCCTGCTACACAATCGGGATCCAATTGGCGGTTTTTTCGATAACCTTTTCCTGAGGCCCTATGTCAGTTGCGAATTCAGTGTCATCGATTCTGTGCGGGCGGGCGCGCTGGTGTATCACTGGCGCTACCGGGGAGGCTTTGATATCAGTGATTTCATAGATGGAGCCTGGGACGAGGCGAACAATTGTAATAGTTACCGAACACCCGAAATAAGGGAAAAAGTTGTGGAGCGGATCGTGCAGATTCGCCCCGACTACGCTTGCCCGCTGGAGCCATCGGCCTGTATCGAAGCACGGCAGAAGTACGGGCGTTATACCAGCCAAGTGTTGCATCAGGACTGTCAGTTCGCAGAATTGTGGACAGAAGGCAAAAAGTAACCGGCATTGAGTGACATTCTTATCGCATTCGTTGCGAAGAACGATACTCAGCCCACAAAATTCAAATCTCCGAAGCTCTCCGCACGATGTCGAAGCGGGCGGTGCTCGAGATGATCTCAGGTCAATTTGGGAATCTAAAAAATAGGGTGTAACGAACGTCTGCTCAAATATCTAATTTAACATAATATACATTATGCGAATTCTTAAATAGAGCGTTTGAGGGCGCTAAGGCGTATGCAAGAACCTACTAACCTGAGCGCAGCACTACTCTTGATGAGTCTTGATCAGCCGTTTTAAGGGTCTCGTGTGTCCGCTCACTTAAACGAGATCTGCCGGCGGCCGGCAGCAATAGTCGATATATCGTGTCAGGATTCGCCTGGTTATATCGGATACGGCGATCTGCTCCTCCTCGAAGGCCCAATACAGAAAGGTGGTCAGCTCGCTGCGATAGGTCTTGTAGTTGTTTTCGCTAAATCGCTGCTCCAACAGCCAGTCAACTGCTAGCTCGTAGATCAATACCGCATCAGATACTCGATTCAGGGTGATATTGGCGAGGTATTGGTTAACGGTTGGATTACCGTCCTCAAGGTGTTCGATGCAATCGAACAAAGGCATCGCAGGTGGTAGATTCAGCATTTAACTCACAGGCCTAAATAAAGAATAGTTTAGCAAAAACAATGAGTTAAGATCGAATGCCGATAAATAGCATTATCGGCATTTGAGGCGTCAGGAAGGCCGAAACTGAATCATACCGGTTGTCTGTTCAAGGTATGTTTGCGCATATTTGAGTTCACCCGAAGTTTCGGCACAGAGTTCAAACAAGCAGTCGCCATGGCTGACGCTATCATCCACTTTGACCAAGAGACGCACGCCGGCAGCGGGCGCATTTGGTGCTCCGGCCAGTTTGGCGAGACGGGCCAGCTTGCGGTTATCGATCGCCTTTACCATCCCGTTCCTGTCAGCCAGTACCGAATACCGGTACGCCGGTACCGGTGGACGCTCTCTGAAACCTCCCTGTGCGATACAGATCGATTTGAACTTGTCCCATGCAGCCCCGCTGTTTAGCAGGTGCACTGCCCTGTCTTCACCTCTCCCCTGAGCCTCGCTCTTTGCCATCTCCAGGATCTTCCCGGCCAGAAACAGAGCTCGCCTTCGTAAGTCATCCGGCGCACCATCCTGATTACTCAGCACCGCGAGAACGTCCTCTGCTTCGAACGCGGGGCCAATCCCCCTGCCGATTGGCTGGATACCATCCGTAATAACCGGCTGCACAACCAAACCCAACCGTGCTCCCACCTGCTCAAATACCCGCTTTAGTGCCTTGGCAGCCGTTTTCGAGCGCACCTTGGCAGTCGGGCCAACCGGGATATCGATCAATACATGAGTCGAGCCAGCTGCAATTTTTTTGGATAGTACCGAAGCAACCAGTTGGCCCTGGCTGTCCAGATCCATCGCTTTTTCGACCCGGATCAGAATATCGTCGACGGGGCTGAGTCTCACGTTTCCACCCCAGGCCAAACAACCGCCCTGCTCCCGGACGACTCGCCGGATCCTTTCGAGGTCGAGGTCAACCGGGGTAATCACCTCCATGGTATCGGCAGTGCCTGCAGGTGATGTGATGGAGCGAGAAGATGTCTTCGGCATGGTAAGTCCGGCCGCCGCCACTATGGACACTACGATTGGAGTCGTTCTGTTGCCGGGCAAGCCGCCGATACAGTGCTTGTCGACCACCACGTCGGTCCCAGGCCATGATAGTCGGCTACCGACATCCACCATCGCGTGCGTCAGATGGGCAATCTCATCGATATCGAGGCGGTTGGAGCAGGCGGTGAGAAAGCCGGCGATATGAATATCCGTGTAACGCCCTTTAAGTATGTCCCGAACGATGGCATGGAACTGGTTTGATGTTAGAGGGCGGTCGAAGACTTTGCGCCGGACGTAGCTCAGGGAGTTGACCCATGCGGGGTGGCCGACAACAACTTCGCTCCCGTCGGTCAGTGCCAGCCTCTCCCAAGCGATCTTCGATAATCCAATATGTCCTGGCGGTAGCACTCCGGCATCGGATTCAACGACATTGAGTCTGGCGATAATGCTGCTTTCGCCAGCCTGGACTTCAACCCGTGTCTGCACGCCGAAGCCTTCGGCCCGGCAGATATGGCAGTCATCGCGCATGTACACCACCGATTCCTGGTAGGTGTCGATACCGATTCGAATCGCGCAGAGGCGGTTGTGATTGTTGTCGGCGCTATGCTCCATCCCGATCCTCCCATTCAATCGGTGACTGGGGAGCGCGCTGTTAGATGAAGTAGCCCGCTATAACGACACCACTAAGGACAACACTGCCCGAGATGACCGCGCTTAGCCCGTTGCCGGTCAGCCGGGACCCGAGCTTCGTCTGCGCCAATAACCACCCGAGCAGGATGAATACAACCACAACCAGAACACCGTGGGTAATCCAGTGATGGCCTGTCGCCGCCTTCATCCAGGCGAGCACCGTGTCCTCATTCTGCTCCTTGAGAACTACCAGCAGCGCGCTCAGCAGGCTGGTAATGGCGAATGACAATGCGAAAGCGCGATTGTAGTTGCCGATTCCGGTATCGCTCATGGCGTATCTCCTGTTGATTGAGTGGCAAGCAAGGCCACCTTGGCGCCCATACTGATAAAGGCGCCCGCGCCTTCCATGGTCAAGCCCAATACCACGATCCACGCCGAAACCCAAAGCACCACCGGCTTAAGTGCCTGCTTGCCGGCGGTGAGGCTGAAAACGGCGATCGGCAGATAACTCGACAACAGCAGCATGCTGAAGAAGATGTGCTCTTTCACTTCCATGACGAAGCCATGAGCGAATGGCCAGGGACCGGCCTTGATCAAGGCTTTGTCGGCAGCGTAATAGACCACATACCAGTAGCCACCGACCAGATAGCTTAGCCAGACCAGGCCGGCACAGGCCAGGCTCATCATTCTCAGCCGGCCGCGACTGGTTGCGTTATTGGTGATGGCCTCAGCGAAGACCCAGACCGCGGCGAGAATCGCAAGCACACCAAAGGCTGGATGTGCCATCAATATCAGTTCGGATTGCATCGGTTACGTCCTTGAGTCCTGATTACCAGAGCAGATGTAAAAAACCATAGTGCAGAAAGGGTTAAACGCAAATCCGCACGACAAGCACTTTAACCTTAGCTTTTGGCGATAGCGTCACTTGGCGACGTATCGGAGCACGCAAGGGCACGGCAAGACTCAGCGACCAGAGTAAAAAACAATCGACAGCGTTCCGACAATTTGCAGTGGATACCGCATCCTTCTGCCCTACTATTTCCTCGGCACTTTGTTGCAGCAATGGGGCTCGTAGTTCGCATTTTCCTTCATGTTCTGATCGACAAAGCGGTAATAAGCGCGTTTGGTGCGGCTCCACCAACCGGTGTCGAACCGGGCGCCATGCTGGTTGACGATCGTTTCCACCACATCCACGCTGCAGTGCGTAGCGTCGTAGGCAAAGACCAAGATACCGGCGTCTGGGTCGTACTCAACTCTATCAATGCCGAACAGCTGGTCGAGTTCATCGATCAGCCTCGCCCCGCTTCCATCCATGCCGTTCAGCTTCAGTCTGCGTGTGACCAGGTTGGCCTCCTTAAGGCCAGGTTTATGGTCGAGATCGGTCATCAGGGCCTCCTTTGATTTTCCAAACCTTCATTCCACGATCAGCTCACCCCGATACATCTGCATCTGGCAGGTAAAGGGGTAATGCCCGGGCTGCATCGGCTGCAGACTCACCACTTTGGGCTGATTCAGCGGCAACTCCTCGCTGATATCGAAATCCTTGAACACCACGACGCTGGCACAGGGGGATGGGTCCCTGCGCACAAACCTGAGCTGTGCCGACTCGCCCGCCTGAACGCGAATATGGGCCGGATCGTACACCCCGTCTTTGACATTGATGGTGATCTGCCCGGAATCCAGCTGGGTTGTCGGTCCCTGATAGATCCAGAACCACCAGACGATCAATGCGATCAGGAGCAGGCCCAACAGGTTGATAATCATCATCGCGACTCCCTCCGTTCAATGTTTCTATCGATCAGTGTTCTTGGGGTTTAAACAGGCGCAGGCGGTTGGCATTGGTCACCACCGTCAACGAGGAAAACGCCATCGCCGCACCAGCAATCACAGGACTCAGCAGTACACCGGCGAAGGGGTACAGCAGGCCCGCCGCCACCGGCACACCGGCGGCGTTGTAGATGAAGGCGCCAAACAGGTTCTGGCGGATGTTGCGTAGCGTGGCGCGGCTGACCGCAATCGCATCAGCAAGGCCATGCAGCGAGCCGCGCATCAGGGTGACGTCAGCACTCTCGATCGCCACATCGGTGCCGGTACCGATGGCGAAGCCCACATCGGCCAGCGCCAGGGCCGGGGCATCATTGATGCCGTCTCCGGTCATACCGACAATCTCACCCTGCTTTTGCAACTCGGAGACCTTGTCTGACTTATCCTCTGGCAGTACCTCGGCAAAAAACTCCTTGATACCGACCTGCTCCGCGACCGCTTTCGCCGTATCGCGGTTATCCCCGGTCAGCATCACCACGCGAATACCATCTTTCTGCAGCCGCTTGATCGCCGCAATCGAGTCCTGCTTGATCGGGTCGGCCACTGCGATCAGACCGATCAACTGGCCATCAGCGGCCAGGTACATCGGTGTCTTCGCCTGGGATGCCATCGTCTGGGCCTGCTCAAGATGTGTATCGATCTCGATCTTGCGGTCGCGCATCAGCTTTTCATTGCCGAACAGCAATGTTCGTCCCTCGACTCCGCCTTCGACACCGTGACCGGCGATGGCGTTGAATTGATCGACCTTGGCAGGTGCAATCCCGCGCTCCTTGGCGGACTCGACGATCGACTGTGCAAGCGGATGTTCGGAACCCTGTTCCAGCGTGGCAGCCAAGCGTAGCGCCTCGGCTTCATCCACGCCGGCTAAGGCGACAATTTCAGTGACCTTGGGTGTTCCCTCTGTGATGGTGCCGGTCTTATCCAGTATCATCGCGGTGATCTGGGAGGCGGTTTGCAACGCCTGGCCATTACGGATCAACACCCCCGCCTCGGCCGCCTTGCCAACACCGACCATCACCGACATCGGCGTGGCCAGCCCCAGCGCGCAGGGGCAGGCGATGATCAGCACCGTGGTAGCGGAAACGATAGCGAAGGCGATAGCCGGATCAGGTCCGAAGTTCAGCCAGGCCAAAGCACTGATAACGGCGATGATCATGATCGACGGCACAAAATAGCCGGAGATCACGTCGGCCAACCGGCCGATCGGTGGCTTGGAGTTCTGTGCCTGTTTCACCATTGAGATGATCCTGGCCAGCGCGGTATCCTTACCGACACGCGTCGCCCTGAACAGCAATGTACCCGATTTGTTCAAGGTACCGCCGACCACCTCGTCATCCTTGGCTTTTTCTACCGGCATCGGCTCGCCGGTCAGCATCGACTCATCCACCGAAGAGTGGCCCTCCAAAACGATGCCGTCCACCGGGATCTTCTCGCCGGGACGCACGCGGACCTGGTCATCCTGCAACACCTGCTCGATCGGAATATCGACCTCCTGCCCATCGCGCAGCACACGCGCGGTCTTGGCCTGAAGACCGATCAGGCGTTTAATCGCCTCGGAGGTTCGGCCGCGGGCGCGGATCTCCAGCGCCAGACCCAGATCGATCAGGCCGATGATCATCGCCGTGGCCTCGAAATAGACATGCCGCGCCATCTCCGGCACGACCTGAGGGAAAAACACCACCACCATCGAGTAAAGCCAGGCGGTGCCGGTGCCCAGAGCGATCAGCGTGTCCATGTTGGCGCTATGGTTGACGAAGGATCTCCACGCCCCAACATAAAAATGACGACCGGAAAACAGCATGACCGCCAGCGTCGCCACGCCGACCAGCAGCCAGCCAATCCGCTCACCAGTGCTGCTGACGGTCATCTCACCGATGAACAGACCATACAGCATCAGCGGCACACCCAGCCCAAGGGCTATCGTCATCTCCCGCATCAGCCGTTTGTAGTAGGCCTGATCCGCCTGTTCCTTCTCGCGGAGTAGATCCTCCGTCGAATCACTCGCCGCCACCTTTGCCTGATGATGGCAATGTTCTGTGTGATGCTTCGCTTCATGCATGACCAATACTCCACAGCGGAAATAACCCTATTTCCTCAAGGACAGTATGGATGATGAGGCTCGACATGAGACTTACGGGCGGATTACATTTTTGTAATCCGCCCGGCTGCTGATGAGAGCGGTCAATCAATTGGGTGTCGGGTCCCGATTTATCTCTTGACCTTCCCAGTATTGGAACCTCTATCTTTATCCTGTACTCATTAACCAAGGAGCTCCAAAATGCACCACCACCTGAAAGTTACCGGCATGTCCTGCGGCCACTGCGTCTCTGCCATCGAAAAAGCCGTCAAGAGTCTCGATCCTCAGGCTGAGGTCACCGCCGACCTTGCGACAGGCAAAGTGACCGTCAACAGCGATATTGAAATGACACCGATCAGCGATGCCATTCGTGAAGCCGGTTACGAAAATCAGGAGCTTGACGCCTGAGTCTTGTGCTCACCTACGGCTGCGACCGGGTTCAAGCCCGGTCATGCCGAAGCGTGGGCGAGCAACCTCCCGCTTATCCTCCGCCCATTCCTGCTCTGAAAGTTCGCTTATGATTGGACAATCCGGCCGCGAATCGCCCTGACAGTGGCCGGCAAGATGCGCGAGTGTCTCACTCATCTCCTGCAGTTCACGCGCCTTGCGCTGCAGCTCGGCCACATGTTCAAGTGCAATACGTTTAACATCTGCACTGGCCCGGCCACGGTCTTGCCACAGCGCGAGCAGTTCGGCCATCTGCTCAACCGAAAAACCCAGATCACGGGCACGCCGGATGAAGCGCAGCCGGTGAACGTCTTTATCGGAATAGTCCCGGTAACCGGCTTCGGTTCTAGACACCTCCGGTATCAAACCGATCGATTCATAGTAGCGGATCATCTTGGCCGAGACGCCGGATGCCGCTGCCGCTTTGCCGATGTTCAACGCTCCTCCTTTCCGTTCACGCATGTCTCAGGTCGAACGGAAGTTGTCTCTCTATTTCTGTCAAAAAGTGAGTCTGCCTCGCGGCAGACTCACATGCGTTCATTCCGCCTGGACGGGAGCCCTGAACCTGCGCAGCCTGAGTGCGTTACCGAGCACGAAGACCGAGGAAAGGGCCATCGCCCCGGCCGCCAGGATCGGCGACAGCAGGATGCCGAAGGCCGGATAGAGTGCCCCCGCCGCCAGCGGAATCAGCGCCGTGTTGTAGGCAAACGCCCAGAACAGGTTCTGCTTGATGTTGCGGATCGTCCCCTGGGACAGCGCAATGGCGTTCGGGATACCCTTCAGGCTGCCGGACATCAGTACCACATCCGCCGCTTCGATGGCGATGTCGGTACCGGTGCCGATGGCGATCCCCACATCCGCTTCTGCCAGTGCCGGCGCATCGTTGATGCCATCGCCGACGAAGGCAAGCTTGCCGTGACGGGACTTGAGCGCCTTCACCGCTTCGACCTTGCCCTCCGGCAGAACCTCAGCCACCACCTCATCGATGCCCAGTTGTCGGGCGATCGCCTCGGCGGTGCGTCGGTTGTCTCCGGTGATCATCGCCACCTTGAGTCCCAACTTATGCAGGAGCGCGATCGCGTCCGGCGTAGATCGCTTGATCGGGTCGGATACCGCAATGATCGCGGCCAGTTTGCCACCAATCGCTGCATAGAGCGGCGTTTTACCCTCATCACCAAGGCGCGCGGCGATCTCGGCAAAGGTCGATACATCCAAACCAAGCTTGTTCATGTAGCGGTCAGCCCCGATTTCGATCGTCTCTCCGTCAGCCTCGGCTTTAACTCCAAAACCGGTCACCGACTCGAAGCGGCCTACCTTGGGTAAAGTCAACGTCTCGGCTTCGGCCGCCTCGGCGACGGCACGGGCGATTGGGTGTTCCGAGCGGGACTCCACTGCCGCGATCCGCGCCAGTACGTCGTTGCGTGCGAAGCCCTCGGCCACCTCAAGATCGGTAAGCGCCGGTTTGCCCTCGGTTAGCGTACCGGTCTTGTCGACCGCGACGACCCTGGCGTCTCTGAGCATCTGGAGGGCTTCCCCCTTGCGGAACAATACCCCCATCTCGGCGCCACGCCCAGTGCCAACCATGATCGACGTGGGCGTCGCCAGCCCCATCGCACAAGGACAGGCGATAATCAGCACCGCCACCGCATTGACCAGAGCAAGGCTCAGCGCCGGTGAAGGCCCAAAGAGGTACCAGACCAGAAACGTCAGCAGAGCCGCCGCCATGACCGCGGGTACGAACCACATCGTCACCCTGTCCACCAGACCCTGAATCGGCAGCTTTGATCCCTGCGCCTGTTCGACCATACGAATGATCTGCGCCAGAACTGTGGCACCGCCCACTGCCGTAGCCTTCAGTGCCAGCGCTCCTTTCTGATTCACCGTGCCACCGACCACCGGACTGCCGCTGCTCTTGGCGACCGGCACCGGCTCGCCGGTGATCATCGATTCATCGACATAGCTTTCGCCTTCGATCACCTCGCCATCGACCGGTATCCGCTCACCCGGGCGCACCTCGAGGATATCGCCCGGCTGCACCTCGCCGATGGCGATCTCCACCGTTTTACCGTCCCGCCGCACCCGCGCCGTCTTCGCCTGCAGGCCGATCAGACGCTTGATCGCCTGGGATGTCCGCCCCTTCGCGCGTGCTTCGAGAAAACGTCCGAGCAGAATCAGGGCAACGATGACAGCCGCGGCCTCGTAGTAAACGTTGGCGGTGCCGGATGGCAGTAGACCGGAGAAGAAGGTCGCGATAACCGAATAACCCCAAGCGGCCGATGTGCCAAGTGCAACCAAAGAGTTCATATCCGGTGCCGCGCGCAGCAGGGCCGGTACGCCCTTGTTGAAAAAGCGCAGCCCGGGTCCGAACAGCACCAGCGTCGCCAGCGCGAACTGGATATACCAGCTATTCTGCTGACCGATCGTGCTCATCACGAAGTGATGTATCGCAGGGATCAGATGAGAGCCCATCTCGATCATGAACACCGGCAGGGACAGAATCGCGGCAATGCACAGGTCGCGCTTGAGCTCCGCCTGCTCGGCATCTTTCTTCTCGGCGCTCTCATCGGCCTCCGTGACGCTCCTATCCAGCGGGCTCGCCGTATAGCCGGCATCCGCCACCGCGGCAATCAGCGTGTCGACGTCCACATTACCGCGTACATTGGCACGCTCGGTGGCGAGATTGACATTGGCCTCGATGACACCCGGAATCGCCTGCAGCGCGCGCTCCACCCTGCCGACACAGGAAGCGCAGCTCATTCCATCAATGGAGAGTTCGGTGGTTGTAGCGGGCACTGAATAGCCCGCTTTTTCTACCGCCTCTATCAGCAGCCGGCGGTCGAGCGTAGCGGAGGAGCGTATATCGGCACGCTCGGTGGCCAGGTTGACCGCGACCTCTTCAACACTCGCAACCTTCTTCAGTGCCGCTTCCACGCGTCCAACGCAGGAGGCGCAGCTCATGCCCTCAATGGGTAGGCTTATCGTCGAAAATTGCGACGGATCTTGTTTGACCTGAGTATTCACCATCTGCCTCCTTACCAGCATCTCATGATGATACTCCTGGAATATAAACCTTCCCACAATGGCAAGGTCAAGGGTGAATTTTTACGGCCGGTGATCGGTATCTCGAATCTTAATTTCCAGTCGCTGCCAGGTTAAGTGCAAGCGTCGTCGGGGCGCAGAAAAACACGCGATTGGTAACCTGACAGAAATGTCATCTCGGCGTCAGTCTGGCGATAGCCAGCGTCACTAAACTAGGTGTTTCAACCTTTATTAGAGAAGTAGCCATGAAGTGCATCAAGCATCCCGTGTTGGCCCGGCGCCTGGCGGCGGCTTCCACTTTCACCCTTGCGGCGCTGATGCCGCTCGGCGCCCTGGCCGGCAGTTACGACCTAGTGATCGACCGGCAACCGATGACGATCGACGGCAAGGCCAAGACCGCAATGACCATCAACGGTACCATCCCCGGCCCCACGCTGCATTTCCAGGAGGGTGAAGAGGTCACAGTCAACGTAACCAACAAGCTTGATGTCGACACCTCTATCCACTGGCATGGCATATTGTTGCCCTCCTCTCAGGATGGCGTACCAGGGATCAGCTTTCCCGGTATCAAACCGGGGGAAACCTATACCTACCGCTTCCCGATCCAGCAGGCCGGCACCTACTGGTACCATAGCCACTCCGGTTTCCAGGAACAGGAGGGGGTCTACGGTCCGATCGTCATCGAACCGGTCAACCGCGAACCGTTCAAGTTCGACCGGGAATACGTGGTGATGCTGTCGGACTGGTCGGCCGAAACCGGCGACCGGATCTTCTCCAACCTCAAGGGGCAGAGCGACTACTACAACTACAACCAGCAAACGGTCGGCAGCTTTATCAAGGATGCGAAAGCCAAGGGCTTCGGCACGACGCTGAAGGAGCGTCTGGCCTGGGGCGGTATGCGCATGATGCCCACCGACATCAGCGACGTATCCGGCTACAGCTTCCTGGTCAACGGCGAGTCGACCGACGACAACTGGACCGGGCTGTTCCGGTCGGGTGAGCGGGTACGGCTGCGCTTCATCAACGGCTCGGCGATGAGCTACTTCGATATCCGCATTCCCGGTCTGAAGATGACGGTGGTGCAGGCCGACGGCAATAATGTGCAGCCGGTCAGTGTCGACGAATTCCGCATGGCGGTCGCCGAAACCTACGACGTGATCGTGCAGCCGAGGGAGGATCGCGCCTATTCGATCCTGGCCGAGTCGATCGATCGCTCGGGATTTGCCCGCGGCACCCTTGCGCCGCGCGAAGGGTTGGCCGGCGAGATTCCCGCACTGCGCGAACGTCCGCAACTGACCATGGCCGATATGAGCATGGCCAGTATGGGGGGGATGGATCACGCCAACATGGCAGGTATGGATCAAGCCAATATGGCAGGTATGGATCATTCCAACATGGCAGGCATGGATCACTCGCAGATGAGCGCTGCCGCCGTGCCGAACAACGACTATGCCCCGGGCAGCGGTCTGACCCCGTCCGCTGCCAACGGCGGCAAGTTCCTGGTCTATGGCGATCTCAAGGCGATGACGCCCTACGCCGACTACCGAGCACCGGATCGCGAGATCGAGCTGCGGCTGACCGGCAACATGGAGCGCTATTTCTGGTCGATCAACGGCGCCAAGTACTCGGAGGCCGAGCCTATTAGGCTGACCTACGGCGAGCGCGTACGGATCAAATTCGTCAACGACACCATGATGAGCCACCCGATGCACCTGCACGGCATGTGGATGCAGCTCGACAAGGGCAACGGCCAGTTCAATCCGCTGAAGCACGTCGTCAATGTCGCGCCCAATACCACGTTGACGGTGGATGTACCGGTCGACGCACTCGGGGAGTGGGCCTTCCATTGCCATCTGATGTACCACATGGCATCGGGCATGTTCCGCAAGGTGATAGTGGAACCGCCTGTTGCCCAGACTGCGGCGGCACTGTAAGGAGAGAAAGAGATGACAGTAAAAATGAGATACCAGGCGCCGGTAGGGATCGCGTTGACGTTGCTGACGCTTGGCCTCACCGGCGTCGCAAACGCTGCCGAGGCCGACGACGCTTTCATGACCAAGTTGATGCTGGATCGCTTCGAACTGCGCGACCAGGCGGGCGGTGAAGAGATAGGTGCCTGGGAAGGCCAGTTCAACCTGCGCACCGACTATCAGGGATTGGCCTTCAAGACCAATGGCGAACGCCTGTCGGGCGGCCCCACCGAAAGCGCCGAATATCAGCTGCTCTATCAACAACTGGTTTCAGATTTTTTTGACGCCCAGTTCGGTATCCGCTACGACAATCAGCCGGGCCCCTCCAGAACCTATGCGGTTGCCGGCGTGCAGGGTCTTGCGCCCTATTTCTTCGAGGTTGATGCGAACCTGTTTGTCAGCGACGAGGGCGATACCTCGGCCCGACTCGAGGCGGAATATGACCTGTTGCTGACCCAACGGCTGATCCTGCAGCCTGCGGCCGAGATCAGTGTCGCCTTCAGCGACGACGAGGCACTCGGAATCGGCAGCGGCTTGAGTTCGGCCGAGTTGGGACTTCGGCTGCGCTACGAGTTGAAGCGCAAGTTCGCCCCTTATATTGGCGTGCAATGGGAGAAGAAGTTCGGCAACACCGCCGAGTATGCTCGCGACGAAGGCGAAGATATCGAGTCAACAGCAGTAGTGCTGGGCATCAGCGCCTGGTTCTGAGGTAAGGGTGGTGGGGCGTCAAGTCGTTCACCCTGTCTGACGCCCCGTTTCGACCACCCTGACTTCACCAGCGGGCACGGCAAGTATCAGTATGAACCCCAGCGCCAGGCCAACCAGAAAGAAGCGCACCCGAGGCAGACACTGAATGCCACCAGACACTGCAACAAGTAGTAAAGAGCAAAGGCCCTGGACGCCAGGGCGATAACGGTAAAGGTCGAACCGGTCCAGGCCAACACCGTTGTGGCAGCACCTACCAATAGGTAGCCCCATCTTGGCTTGAAATGTCCATGAGAGACCTCCTCAAGGTTCGATGCGGCCGCCAGTGTATCGGCTACCGCCGCGGAATATGGAGGCCAGCGGCGTACTCATGGCCGGGATGATCTGCCGCGGTCGCGGCGACTGATGATCCGGCGAACAACCACTCATATAAAGACCGTCAGCGGTGCTGCTGGTAAACGATGCCGTTGGCTTCCTGCATTTCGCGGATAAATTTCACGATAGCGGTGGACTCCATGAAGCCGACGCTCGCTTGTTTCGGCATATCGCCGTAGGGCCAGTGATGCTGGCGTACACCATTGCGCATTGCGTTGTAGATCGATTTATCGTTGTGATGCCCCGGGTTATAGATCTGGTGAACCAACGGCGGCCCTTTCATCGTGCCCGCACCGTTCTCGCCGTGACATTCGGCGCAGGTTTGATTGAACGCGCGCTGGCCGGTTTCGCCCATCTTGCTGAGAGCCGCCACGGTAACATCGACATGTCCCTCGCGATGGTCCGCCAGCGCGACATTCGCCGACAGCATCGCGAGCAGCAGCAGACTGGCGCGGAATTTTAATAGTCTAACCGGCATGGTATATTCCTCTTGTCATATCACCTTATTTACTGGGACAGACGCCCTTCCTACGCCCCCGCCCCGTTAAAACGAGCCCTGTCGTTACAGGCGCCCTACTTATCCTGGCGCTGCTCCAGCAGTTGCTGCATCAGATCAAGACGCTTATCCATTTGACGATACGCCTCCATCATGCCAACACAATCCATCTGGCTGCCCATCATGCTCATCATGCCCATGCCCATGCCCATGCCGCCACCTTGCGGCATGCCACCCATCATGCCCATACCACCGCCCTGCTGCTGCATTCCGCCCATCATGCCACGAAACTCGGTCATCGCCTTGCGGTGTTCCTCCATCAATTCACGTCGTTGCGCCGGGTCCCCGGTGGCTGCCAACCGATCGGCGAGTGTTTGCATCCGATCCAGCCGTTCCTGCATCGACGCCTGCAGCGTCGCGCCTGTCGTAGCGGCTACCGAACCACTTTGGGCATCCGCATCCGGATGATGCTCCTGCTGCGCCCAGCCAAAAGGACTGGCTATCGACAGCGCCAGCGTCAGAATTAGCGTTGGTGTTTTCATAGCGTTTACTCCAGATGGGTCGTCAGATTCCTGTTAGAAACCCGTTATGTCAGTGATTATCTGTCACGCAATAGAAATCGTTCCTGAACAGCAGTATGTGCGATGGAGTCCAACATAAAACTGACCATAGAATTACATTTTTGTAATACGAGGCTGCGGAGTTGGGCGATGAACTGTGGTTTTTCAGCCTCTGTCACGCGACGAAAAAACGTTATAAAGCGGCACCCAGATCAGGGCGAAATACCAGCCGTAACCGTAACTTTCCACCAGCCCAAGTAGAAAACTGCCCCAACTGATCCATTCAAAACCGGGCAGCAGCGCCCGCCAGCTTTGATACATCGCCTGCTCGGGAAACAGCAGGTCGAAGCCGACACAAAGGCTGAAAGAGATCGCCAGAAACAGGCTGCTGGCGTGGCCCACGGCAACTAGAGAAACTCGGGTGGTCATGATTGCTCTCCTGTGTTACGGAGATAGCGCCCGGGATCAGCATCAAACTTGTCCAGGCATGAGCGGGAACAGAAACGATATTCCTGCCCCTCATGGACCTTCCTGTAGCCCTGGTCTGGCGCTACCTCCATCCCGCAGACCGGGTCCTTATAACTTTCCCGCTGCTTATGGTCAGAGTGGCCATTACGGTGATGATGGCCGTGGATCATATGGGCACCGCAGCCGAAACGCATCATCAGGTAAAACAGCCCTGCAAACACCAGCAAGGATATGAAGCCGTCCATCGTTATGCCTCCCGCCCCAGGTTATCTCAATACCGGGGCTATTTCCGCGGTGGAATCTTGCTGCAACAAAATGGCTCATGCTTCGCGTTGTCCTGAATATTCTGGTCGCTGTAGCGATACCAGCCCTCCTTGAACCGGGTCCACCAACCGTGATCCAAGTCACTGCCGTGGCGGCGCACGATCTCCTCGATCTGCTCCAGTTGCAGCACGGAGGCGTCATAGGCGATATCCAGCCGCCGGCTGTCCGGATCGAGCGTAAGACTATCGACACCTCTGAGCGGCTCGACCTCCTGAGCAATGGCCGCTGCCTTTTCGGCATCCAGCGACTCAAGCAACAGGTGCCGTTTGATCAGATACGCCTCGTGAACGCCGGGTTTATGATGTGTAGCGGACATGTAACTATCCTTCGTCAAATATCGTTTAGTCGATTGCCGCCCTCGGCCATCTACATCGCTTCTACCAAGGAGCGAGCAGTAGCCGATACCGCTCACTTCCCTGTTTTCAGTATGGTCAATCGCAGCCGACACGAAACTTACCTGCCGATTACATTTTCGTAATCCAACACTCATGCAGCTGATTTGCTGGCACACTGTAGTCTGTCGGAGGTGTGTAGCGATGAAGATACTGCTGGTAGAAGATGAACTGAAAACCGGTGCCTACCTCAAGCAGGGGTTGACGGAGTCCGGCTATGTGGTGGATCTCGCCGATACGGGTACCGATGGCCTGCATCTGGCCAGCACCGGGGAGTACGACCTGATCATTCTCGACATCATGCTACCGGGCCTTAGCGGCTGGCAGATTCTGGATACCCTGCGCAAGAACAACGATACAACGGCCGTAATATTTCTGACCGCCCGTGACCAGGTTGATGACCGTGTTCGGGGACTGGAGATGGGGGCGAACGACTATCTGGTCAAACCCTTCGCCTTTTCCGAGTTGTTGGCGCGAATCCGCAACCAGTTGCGCCGTAACACCCCCTCCGTTGAGCCGACCACACTGGTGCTGGCCGATCTGGAGGTGGACATGATCAGGCGTCGGGTAGTCCGGAACGGGCAACGGATCAACCTGACCGCCAAGGAGTACACGTTACTGGAGTTCATGTTGCGCCGACGCGGCGAGGTACTGTCCCGCTCGCTGATCGCTTCGCAGGTGTGGGATATGAACTTCGACAGCGATACCTATATCATAGAGGTGGCGATACGCCGCCTGCGCAGCAAAATAGACGCCCCCTTCCCGACCAAACTGATTCACACACTGCGGGGTATGGGTTACGTAATGGATGAATCAGACCGACTATGATTTCGCTGACCACCCGATTGACCCTGTTGTTCATACTGGTATCTGTCGCCATTTTTACCGCACTGGGTCTTTTGATTCAGCATTCGATCGGACAGCATTTCGAAACCCAGGACTATTCCGAGCTGGACGACAAACTGCGCGTTACCGCCAACATTGTCAAAAATCTGCAAAGTCACAACGCGCTGCCGGCAGTGGAGTCCGTGATCAAGAACTCCGTTGTTGACCACGACAGCATTATCATCAAGATCGTCTCCTCTTCAGGAGACAGTCTGTTTTCCGCAAGCGCCATCGCTTTACCCTATGAAACCGATACCTTGCTGCGAGAGCCGGGCAGACCTCAACGGCTGGAGTGGCACAAGGGGGATGTGGAGTACCGGGGGGTCGCCATGGCATTACCCGAAGACCAGCGCAACGGACAGCAACTGATCATATCCGCGGCGATGGAAACGACGCGGCATACGATGTTCATGCACCAATTCGCGCGAAAGTTACTGGGTCTGATGCTGGTGGCGACAATGCTCAGTGCTCTGCTGGGTTGGTGGGTCTCCCGCCAGGGTTTGTCCCCGCTCAGGGCCATGGGGAGCAAAGCCAAGTCCGTTACCGCCAAACATCTGGATCAACGCCTGCCGGTTGATGCTGTCCCTGTCGAGCTGGCGGCACTGGCCATCGAGCTGAACTCCATGCTGGATCGCCTGGAGGAGTCGTTCAACCGTATCACCCACTTCTCGTCCGACATCGCGCACGAGCTGCGCACGCCGATCAGTAACCTGGTGACACAGACACAGGTATCTTTATCACAACAGCGCTCGGTGGAGGATTATCGGGACATTTTGGCCTCCAATCTGGAGGAGTTGGATCGGCTGTCGCGAATGATCTCCGACATGCTGTTTCTCGCCAAGGCGGAAAACAACATCGAACTGCCCTCGAGCGAGCGCTTCATGCTGGAGTTCGAAATCGTCAAGCTGTTCGACTTTTACGAAGCGTTGGCCGAGGAGCACAATCTGACCCTGTGCATGCAGGGCAGCGGCGAACTCAAAGGCGATCGCATTATGGTCGACCGGGCGATCAGCAACCTGCTGTCCAATGCCATACGCCACACCCCCGACGGTGGATCTATCGACGTTGACATTGAACCCAAGCCGGGTGAGTTACTGGTCCATATCAGGAACACCGGCGAAGCAATACCCGCCAAGGAGCTGCCCTACCTGTTCGATCGTTTCTATCGCTGCGATCAAGCGCGTTGCCATACCGCGCACGAAGGCACCGGTTTGGGACTGTCGATCACGCAAGCCATCGTCAAGGCGCACGGCGGTCATATCGACGTCCACTCAGATCTCGATAAAACCTGCTTCACCCTCGTTTTTCCTGCATAGCGCCGAGTTTACCCGTGTAGCGAAGCGGCATCCCTGTTACCCTCCCCTGTTTACAGAGTACTGAACAGAGGGCGTCGGACCGTGAAGCTGCTGATCGTTGAGGATGAGATCAAAACCGGTGACTATCTGCAAAAGGGCCTGACTGAAGCGGGTTTTAGCGCCGATCTGGTCCGCAGCGGGGTTGGAGGCCTGATGCAAGCATCATCCGAAGTCTATGACTTGATCGTGCTGGATGTGATGCTCCCCGAACTGGATGGCTGGCAGATACTGAAAGCGATCCGCGATCAGGGCAACCAGGTGCCGGTACTCTTTCTCACGGCTCGCGACGATGTTGAGGACCGGGTCAAGGGGCTTGAGCTGGGCGCAGACGACTATCTGGTGAAACCCTTCGCCTTCTCCGAACTCCTGGCACGAGTCCGCACGCTACTGCGCCGCGGGCGGGTCTCGCTGGAGCCGACGCAACTGCAGGTGGCGGATCTTGAGCTTGATCTGGTAAAACGGCGTGCCGTTCGCGCCGGCCAACGGATCGATCTGACCGCCAAGGAGTTTCTGCTGCTTGAGTTATTGATGCGGCGCCAAGGCGAGGTGCTGCCCCGCTCGCTGATCGCCTCCCAGGTCTGGGACATGAATTTCGACAGCGACACCAATGTGATCGAAGTTGCCGTACGTCGTCTGCGCAGCAAGGTCGATGATCCATTCACTCCGGCGCTGATTCACACCGTACGCGGTATGGGCTACGTTCTGGAGCAGCGGGGCTCTTGATATCCCGCTGACCGGAAGGATTTCACCTGCGCGGCAATCATGAGAAAGATCGGCACACTGTAATCGGTTAAGAGCTAAATACAGCAACGTTACACGCGCAATAAAAAACGGTCGGCATTTTGAGCCGACCGTTTTGCACGACATTACAACTATCAGTGCTGCATAAACTGGAAGGAGCCGGTCATGCGGTGCCCATCTTCGCCCATCGCCGTCCAGTGCACGGTGTAGTTATCGGGCTTGAGCATCGGTACCGGAACGCTGAAGGTTTTCGCATGCTCCTCCATCGGTTTAAAGCCGATGCTCAGCGGCTTGTTGCTTGAGTCGATCACCTTGACGTTAACCAGGCGAACATCCATACCGAAGGTCATCTCCAGGTTTTGCGTCGGCTCCATCACCATGGCGCCATCCATCGGATGTGAACTCATCATGCCCATCATGTCGGACTGCGCAAATGCCGGTGCGGAGAGTGCGATCAGGCCTGCGGCGATTATCGATTTCAGCTGTTTCATTGTGTCATTTCCTCAGGTTGGGTTGTGTCAGAAAGCAGATTGTCCAGCGTCATCCGTTTCAGCGAACGACGGCGCCAGAGGTAGTAGACGGCGGGCAGCACCAGCAACGTCAGCACCACGGCGCTGACCATGCCGCCCACCATCGGCGCGGCGATGCGGCTCATTACCTCGGAGCCGGTGCCGCTGCCGTACAGGATCGGCAGCAGGCCGATGATGATCGCGGCGGCGGTCATCATTACCGGGCGCACGCGAAGACCGGCGCCGTGCAGCACGGCGTGGCGCAGGGTCTCCTCGCGCGGCAGCACCTGATGGCTGGCGCATCGGCCCAGCATCTCCCGCCAGGACTGGTTCAGGTACACCAGCATGATCACGCCGATCTCCACCGCCACCCCGGCCAGGGCGATGAAGCCGACGCCGACGGCGATGGAGAAGTTGAAGCCCTGCCAGTACATCAGCCAGACACTGCCCACCATCGCCAGCGGCAGCGTGCCCATGATGATCGCCACCTCGGTCAGGTTGCGGAAGTTGATGAACAGCAGCACGACGATGATCGCCAGCGTCAGCGGGATCACGTAGGTCAGCTTCTCCTTGGCGCGCTGCATATACTCATACTGGCCCGACCAGGCGATGGAGTAGCCGGCCGGTAACTCGATCTGATCGGCGACGATCTCCTGCGCGTTGGCCACATAGGAGCCCAGATCCACGCCGTCGATATCGATAAAGGTCCAGCCGTTCAGACGTGCATTCTCGCTCTTGATCCCCGGCGGCCCCTCCTCGACATAGATATCCGCCACGTCGCCGAGGGCGATACGCTGCCCGGACGGTGTGACGATCGGCAGTAGCGCCAGCTGCTCCGGCGAGTCACGGTACTCCTGCGGGTAGCGCAGGTTGATCGGGTAGCGCTCCAACCCCTCAATGGTCTGCGACACGTTCATACCGCCGATGGCACTGGCCACGATCTGCTGCACGTCGGCGATGTTGAGGCCATAGCGGGCGGCGCTTGCACGCTGGATATCCACCTTGATATAACGCCCGCCCGCCACGCGCTCGGAGTAGACCGAGGCGGTGCCGGGCACCTCCTTGAGGATCGTTTCAAGCTGCTGGCCAATTTTCTGGATCTCGGCCAGCTCGGGACCGGCGATCTTGATCCCTACCGGGGTCTTGATACCGGTGGCCAGCATGTCGATGCGGGTCTTGATCGGCATCACCCAGGCGTTGGTCACGCCAGGCAGCTTGACCAGGGCATCCAGCTCCTGTTTCAGGCTCTCGGTGGTAACCCCCTCGCGCCACTCCTCACGCGGCTTGAGCTGGATGAAGGTCTCGATCATCGTCAACGGCGCCGGATCGGTGGCGGAGTCGGCACGGCCGACCTTGCCGAACACGGTGTCCACCTCCGGCAGGGTGCGGATCAGCTTGTCGGTCTGCTGCAGCACCTGCCGCGCCTGCCCCACGGAGACGCCGGGATAGGTGGTCGGCATGTACATCAGGTCGCCCTCGTCCAGCGTCGGGATGAACTCACTGCCGATCTTGTCCAGCGGCCAGAACCCGGCGGCCAGCACCAGCAACGCACCGAACAGCGTGGCTTTCGGGAACCTCAGCACGCCTTTCAGCGTCGGCATGTAGAGTGCGATCAGTAGCCGGTTGATCGGGTTCTTGTGCTCCGGCAACACCTTGCCGCGGATGAAATAGCCCATCAGCACCGGCACCAGCGTGATCGCCAGCGCTGCCGCCGCAGCCATGGCATAGGTCTTGGTGAACGCCAGCGGTGCGAACATCCGCCCCTCCTGGGACTCCAGCGTAAACACCGGCACGAAGCTGATGGTGATGATCAGCAGGCTGAAGAACAGCGCCGGGCCCACCTCGCAGGCGGAGGCGGTCACCACCTGCCAGCGGTTCTGCGCTGTCAGCGGGGTGCGCTCCATATGCTTGTGCATGTTCTCGATCATGACGATGGCGCCGTCGATCATCGCCCCAATGGCGATGGCGATACCGCCCAGCGACATGATGTTGGCGTTGATCCCCTGCAGATGCATGACGCCGAACGCGGCCAGAATCCCCACCGGCAGGCTGATGATCGCCACCAGCGACGAACGGATATGGAACAGGAACAGCATGCAGACCAGGGCGACGACGATGAACTCCTCCAGCAGCTTGTGCCAGAGGTTCTCCACCGCGCGGCCGATCAGCCCGGAGCGGTCATACACGGTGACCACCTCGACCCCTTCGGGTAGACCCGCCTTCAGCGTTTCGAGCTTGGCCTTGACGCCGTCGATGGTCTTCTGCGCATTCTCGCCGAAACGCATCACCACCACGCCGCCGACCACTTCGCCCTCGCCGTTGAGTTCAGCGATGCCGCGGCGCATCTGCGGACCGGTACCGATCTCGGCGACGTCCTTGAGCAGCAGCGGAGTACCGTTGCTGTTGACCCCCAGCGGGATGTTCTCCAGATCGCTTACGCCCTTGATGTAGCCGCTGGCGCGCACCATGTACTCGGCCTCGGCCATCTCGACCACCGAGGCACCCACCTCCTGGTTGCCACGACGGATGGCGTTCTGCACGTGCGACAGCGGCATCTCCAGTGCGCGCAGCTTGTCCGGATTGACCCGTACCTGGTACTGCTTGACCATACCCCCGATCGCCGCCACCTCGGACACGCCGGGCACGGTCTGCAGCTCATATTTCAGAAACCAGTCCTGCAGCGAGCGCAGCTCACTGATGTCGTGCCTGCCGCTCTTGTCCTGCAGCGCATAGAGGTAGACCCAGCCGACGCCGGTGGCATCCGGACCCAGCTGCGGACGGGCGTTCTCCGGCAGCGACGGTGCCACCTGCGACAGGTACTCCAGTACCCGGCTGCGCGCCCAGTAGATATCGGTGCTCTCGTCGAAGATCACGTAGACGTAGGAGTCGCCGAAGAAGGAGTAGCCGCGCACGGTGACGGCGCCCGGTACCGACAGCATCGCCGTGGTCAGCGGATAGGTGACCTGATCCTCCACCACCTGCGGCGCCTGGCCCGGGTAGCTGGTCTTGATGATCACCTGCACATCGGACAGGTCGGGAATGGCGTCAACCGGGGTGTTCTTCAGCGAGAACAGCCCCCAGCCGAGCAGTATCAGCGTCGCCAGCAGGACGAAGAAGCGGTTGCCCACCGACCAACGAATTATCGATTCGATCATGGCGCCTCCTTACTGCTGACCGGTGACATAGACGTCATTGATCTGGAAACCGCCGCTGTCGAGACGGACGATCTCGATCTGCGCCTGTACGCCCGGTGCCAGCTGGGTCAGATCGACCCACTCGGCAAGCGCAAAATCCATCCGCATATCCGGCCAGCCCCACTCCGGTACCGGCGCATGATTCACGTTGATCTTCAGTTGGTCGGCCATCACCGCGTTGACGGTGGCCTCGACCCAGACACTGGTCGGTTTCTCCGCCTTCGGCTTGGCAGTCTCCTGCGCCGTTGCGACATGCATCCGCTTGAAATCGGAGGTTTTGCTCGATTCGGAGTCGAGCAGGAACTGCGCAGAGGTCACCACCGCCTCACCTTCGGCCAGCCCCTGCAGAATCTCGACCCGCTCGCTGTCGGCCCGGCCGGTGGTTACCGCCACCGACTTGAACCGTCCCTCACCCAGTGCCAGCACCACTCGGTCGCTCTGACCGCCGCGGATCACCGCCTCGCGCGGCACACTCAATAGCGGCTCATCACTGGCCTTGTTGATGGTGATCGCTGCAAACATGTTGGGCTTCAGCGCATGATCCTGATTGGCAAAGCGCAGACGTACGCGCAGAGTGCGGGTTTTCGGATCCAGCGTCGGGTAGACGTAATCGACCTGCCCCTTCCACTCCCGCCCGGGCAGGTAATCCAATGTCATGGTGACCGGCAGCCCCTGCTCGACCAGGCTGGCCTGGCGCTCGAACACCTCTGCTTCGACCCAGACCTCGTCGAGATCACCGATCGACATCAGCGTCATGCCGGGTTTGACGTAGAAACCCTCGCGCACGGCGAAATCGTCCACCACACCGTCGGATGGCGCATAGAAGGTCACCGTCTGCAGCGCTCGACGCTCACGCTTGATCCGCTCGATGGTGCCGGCGGCCACATTGAGCGAGCGCAGACGCGATTCGGCGGCGGCAGTCAGGCGCGCATCGCCCCGCCCCAGGCCGAACAGCAGCTCCTCCTGGGCGTTGACCAGCTGCGGCGAATACAGCTCGTACAGCGGCGCACCGCGGCTGACCTTCTCGCCTGCGGTCTTGACATGCAGGCGTTCGATCCAACCTTCGACACGGGGATGGATATGTACGATCCTGTCCTGGTTGTACTGGATGTAACCGACGGTGCCGACCTCGAAGTTCAGTGGCATACGCCGGGTGTTTTCGGTGCGTACGCCGAGGTTGTTCACCACCTCGGGAGAGATGGTGATGGTGCCCGCCCCCTCATCAGGCCCTTTGGCATTGCTCTCCTCGTAGACCGGTATCAGGTCCATCCCCATCGGCGACTTGCCCGGCTTGTCGCGCCGGTAGTTCGGGTCCATCGGCGCCACCCAGTACAGCGGTTGGGGTTCGGCATTTGCGGCCTGATCTCCGCTCATACCGGTGCCGGTGCCGGTGCCGGTGCCGGTGCCGGTCAGATAGACGCCTGCGCCGCCCAGCGCGATCCCTGCCAGCAGCAGTGTGGCGGGTTTGAGTATTCCGTTTGCCATTTACTTCTCCTCGCGGTCCGTACGGGTGAGCAGATAGTTGATCTGCGCCGCCTGCTTCTGCCGATCCGCCTCAAGTTCGATTACGGCCAGCCGTGCATTCAGTTCGGCGATGCGCGCGCGCACCACCTCGGCAAAATCGCCGTTGTCGCTGGTATAGGCGTTGAGTGCCGCCTCGGCGGCCTCGTGGCTCTGCGGTAAAAGTTGATCGCTGTACAGCGCCAGACGCTCGCCGATGCGTCTGTGCGCGGCACGGGCATTGTCGTAACCGGCCAGCAGCTCTCTGAGCTTCAACAGCCGTTCGGTTTTGACCGCCTCGACGCGGGAGTTGGCTGCCGAAAGCCCGCTGTCCTGCTTGCGGGACGAAAACAGTGGCATATCGACGCTGACGGCCAGCGTCATAAGATCGGCGCGGTCCGAACCCATCGCATCCTCACCGCGATAGCCGTAGCTCGCGTTCAGGCCCCACTCCGGCTTGTACTTCTGCTTGGCCAGATCCACGTCGGTACGGGCCAGATCTATCTGACGTTCAATCAACCGAACGCTGGGGTGGTCGATGAAGGAATTCGCCGTCAGTTGACCATCGCTCTCCTCCCCTTGTGCGAGTGCAATACGGGGGAGCGCGGCAGAGAGCTGCAGATTGGGCGCTGCGGTAACGGTCTCCGCTTCTGTCGCCATCAGCCACTCGGAGAGGCGTGCCACGGAGGTATCGCGCTGCTGGGCAAGGCGATTCAGGCGATCATCGAGCTGGGTCAGCTCCAACTGCGCGCGGACCAGATCCTGCTGTCGGGTGCGCCCGAGCGCCGATACATAGCTGGAGGTGGCCACATCCACCAATTGCTCGAACAGGTCGCGATTGGCATTGATCAACGCCAGGCTTTGTTCGGCACGCCAGGCCTCGAGCCAGAGCTGGCTGACCTGCATCCGCACCCGTGCCCGCCGCTCTTCGCGCAGCAGCGGCTGCATCTCGGCCTGCTGTTCAAAACGTGAGGCGTTCAGCGCCAGCGTGTCGCCGCGCGGTATCATCTGGGATACCCCCACCACCAGTTGCGTCATCGGCTCCTGGTTGAAATCGAAGGTATCGGTGGGCAAATTGGCCAACGCCATATTGAACTTCGGATCCGGCAGGCGCCCCGCCGCGTCGCTCTGCGCCCTCTGTGCCGTTTCGTTGTATTGGCTGGCAACGAGCCAGGCATCGGCGTCCAGTGCCCGCGCCACGGCGGCGTCCAGGGTCAATTCCTGGGCCTGAACCAGCGGGACCAAAACCAGGCACCCGGTGGCCAACAGGCGCGCTACCTGTCTCTTTTGGGTTGGTAGAGATAGCATATCTACTCCGTAACAAGGCGGCACAGGCCGACCGACGGTCGACGCTGCCGCGCTTGCGAAAACATGTTTGTCGAAAATCAGTTGGATCCCGGTGGTTACCGGTTAGGGATGGCGTTGGATCAGAAGATCTTTGGAGGTTGCCCCAGCGGAGGATGGGGCATCAGTAGCGGTTGCGGTGTGAGTCGTGGCCACTCCCACTCGCGATCATTGGAAATATCTGGATGAGATACCGTGACCGGAGCATCTCCGCCGCCACAGTGTTCAAGGAAACAGTTACTTGTCTTGTCACAGCCCGCCGCTCCCTGATCGTGGGGGCTACCCTTGTCATCAAAAGTAGCGCAGTCACTGGCGCCGCCCCTGTCGATCAGGAGCGGTTCGGCATGAACGTGGGTCACAACCGCTTGCACGACGAAGTCCGCACCCTCGCCCGGGTTGGTCGAGAAAGCCCTGAAGCCGGTGCCCGCAACCAACAGAGTCAGCACGGCAATAACCAGCAGGCAGGCAACGGACTTGGGATAGTAACCAGACATCGAGTGATCTAAACGTCCATTCAAAGGTGAGGCTAATCTAATGCCTTTGCCCTATCTGCGCCAGCGGCTTTGGCTCACCTTACAGAAATGTAATGCTGGGTTCAGTTTCCCGACACCCTGTTCAAATCTGCGCTGAGCCGTAGCGCCGGGAGCATGGAAGATTGGCAGCAACGCGGGACTCAATCGGCCCGCTGCAGCTCCCGCTTCATCTCCTGGTAAGTGTCGCGATCGATCTCGCCCCGGGCGTAGCGTTCGTTCAGAATTTCCAGCGCGTCCTTGCGCCCCGTTGGCGGTTCTTTCGAACCGGACAGCCACTTGATCAACGCCGCAATCAGCAGAATGATCAGCGCCCAGACCAGAATCATGTGGATGCCGCCGAACAGCATCCAGCCCCAGTGTTCCGTACCCCACTCTCCCCACATCATGGCAATCTCCAATTTGTTGGCAGGAACCGTTTCCGGTGACCTTTTCTAACTACGAGCAGACCGGTCAAAAAGAGGCCTAAGTCTTCCATCTGTGAACCGTCGACCAGGGTGGCCTGCTAAGGGGCACGCTGTCAGTTGTGTTGTATCGGTCATATCGATTACCTCACGCCAAAACCCGGATCCAGCTGACCATGCCTGCCGCCTGATGCTCGATCATATGGCAATGTAGTAGCCAGCTTCCCGGCTTGTCCGCACGGAAGCGGATATGGGTCCGCTCACCCGCCGCCATCACCAGGGTGTCATGCCAGAGCTCCTTGTCGTATCGCGCCAGATCAGCCTGAAAATGGTGCCCGTGCAGGTGCATGCTGTGCGGCCAGCGGGTGTTGTTGATCATCTCGATCTCGATCAACTCGCCGCTTCGCGCCTCCAGCAGCGGCTGCTCCGGCATATTAGCGATACCGTTAAACGCCCATATCTGCTTCTCTTTTACCAGTTCGCGGACACCGAACGTCTGCCCCCGGTATACCGCTTGTCGTAACGACCCCATGGCGCCACCGGTCATATCCAGCTGCACGCGGTGAACCGGTTCTGCATCACCGAGCAGCGGCAACGGATTAGCGGGAAGCGCGGATGGTGTGCCGCTGAATCGACGATCGGCTCCGCCGTCCACGCGCAGATACGCGAGATCGACCGGCGCTTGATCGCTCTCCAGCTGAACCGGCAGAACACCCGTCGCCTGTTCCGGGATATCGAGCACCAGGTCGTAACGTTCGGCCGGGGCCAGTATCAGCGTCTCGTTCAGCTCTCGCGGCGATACCAGCGGCTGACCATCCTTGGCCCAGATCCATGCCGGAACCTCGGGTAGCTTGACCAGCATGATGCGGGCGTTGGCGGTGTTGAGCAGACGCAGCCTGATCCTCTCCCCCGCCCTGACCCTGAGCTGGGGCTTGATCTGCCGATTCACGGTGAGCAGGTTGCCCACGCGCCCCCCGTGCGCCCAGTCATGCATATCACCGAGGCTCCGGGTATCGAGCTGCCGTGACTCGTTGAGACGCCAGTCGTCGAGGGTCAGCGTCAGCTCCCGGTCCACATCGACCGGCTTGCTCTCCTCTACGATCAGCGGCATATACAAGCCACGCGCCAGTTGCTCATAAGTCTGATGGTGGGAGTGAGCCCAGAAGGTGCCGGCATCCTGAGGCGTAAAGCGGTAGATAAAACGCCCTCCGGAGGGGATCGGATCCTGCGTCAGCCCGCTGACACCATCCATGGCGTTATCGATCCTCAGACCGTGCCAGTGCACGCTGGACGGGTTCGGCAGACGGTTTTCAACCTCGATATCCACCGTTTCTCCCTGGCGCAGGCGCAACTCATCACCATCGAATCCCCATAGCCCTACCGGCTCACCCAGCGGGGCGAACCAGTGGCGCTGTTCAGGTCTCAGTACCAGTTTCAAGCGTCGGGTGTCTGGGGTGATCGATGCGCTGGCCAGCGCCGGTGCCGCCACAAGACCTGCCGCCGTCAACCAGATGAAATCGCGACGGCTCAACCTCATTTGAGCGCATCCTTCATCTTCTGCAGCATCCCTTCGAGACGGATCAGGGGTTGAGCACCGCCTATGGGAACCGCTTCACCGCTGGCGTTATGAAGCAAGAAGTTGCCCGGTGTACCGGTCACGCCAGATGCCATGCCGTTCTGTGTTTGCGCAAGCACCTTGTCCTTGAAACGCTCTTCGTTCATACAGGCATCGAACGCCTGTCGGTCCAGCCCTATCTCTTCCGCCAAGGGCCCGAGGTTGGCGATGGGGAAACCCTTGCCGTTGGAGCGTGTACGTTCAAAGATCAGGTCCGAGTAGCGCCAGAAGGCGTCATTGCCGCCCAGGGCGCCGGCACATTCGGCGGCTTCCGCCTCTTTCTGTGCACCGGGGTTGTGAAAGTTGAGCGGGAAGTGACGGTAGACCCAGTTTACGTCCGGATGCTTCTCGACAAACTCTTTCGCCGTGAAGTGGAACCGCTTGCAGTAGGGGCATTCATAGTCGGAGTATTCGATCAGGGTAAAAGGTGCATCCGGCTTACCGCGAATGTAGTCGCTTTGCGGATCGACAGCTGCGAGGTTTTCCACCCTCGTCTCCCGTTCCTTCCTCTCCTGCTCGGCCCGTGCCTGATTCTGCTTTTCAATGAACCGGATGATCGCCTGCTCTACACGTTCATCGAACGCTTCACTGTTGACGTACTCATCGAGCTTCTGGTCGATCAGTTGTTCTATGGCGGCGTTGTCCGCCTCTTGTGCCTGACTGGGGGGGCTCCATAGCGACACCATCAGGGCGCCGATCAGAGCAGGTATCAATGGCTTGTTCATACTGTTCTCCACGCAATGTCGTCCACCGACTCCGGTCGGCAGTGTTTCCTTTCAAGTGTAGAAAATAAGGAACTCAGGCGCGTGGGGGGCGAGTTGGCAGCGAGGTAAAACCGGGACGGAGAGCGGGTACATCGAAACCACTGGGGTTAACGATATGCACCCGCCAACCCGACTGTTGCTGGGGTGTTGCAGCCAATGACTGAACACCGCATGTGCGAGTGCATTCAGTCGTCAGCTGCGCACAGCAGTGGTGATTACCGGTCGTGGCAACATCCGCACGCGTACCCAGCCCGCCATCAGGCGCAACAGGGGTTACCGCTGATAGGGATATCAGCAGGAGCAACATAGTGAGGATGGAGAGTACCGTTTTCATCGTCTGCAGTGTGGCCCAACCGTCAGTTTTTGAACAGCCCCCTTAACGTTCGGTGAGTAGATAGGTGGCGATCGCTTGACGATCGTCATCGCTGAGGAAGGACGTTCCCTGCTGGATCACTTCGCCCATGGACGCGCCCATCACGTCGCCATCCGGCGTGATGCCGGATCGCAAGGCATAAGCCAGATCCTGCACCGTCCACCCCCGCTGCTTGAGTGCCGATGGTGCTATCGCCGGCGAAGCGCCACCACCCGGAAGCCCGTCAGCGCCGGTCCACTGCGCCTCCTCATCCAGCGCGCCCAGCAGGTTACGCGGCGTGTGACAGGCTGCGCAATGGCCGGCCGCCTCTACCAGGAAGGCACCCCGGTTGTACATGTCGCTCTTATCCTCCAGCGGCTGGAAGCGCTGAGGCTCGAAATAGAGCCCCTTCCAGAGATGAAGCCCCGTGCGGATATTGAACGGGAAGCTCAACTCCTGCTCCCTTGAGGGCTGTTCAACCGCGGGCACGGTAAGGAATGCTGCCCAGAGATCGGCGATATCCTGATCGCTGAACCGGGTATAGAAGCCATAAGGAAACGCCGGATAATAGGGTTCTCCCTCCGGCGACTCGCCCTGCCGAACGGCGCGGGCAAACTCCTCTATCGACCAGGAGCCGATGCCGTGGGTCGTATCGGTGGTCAGATTGGGCGCATAAAAGGTGCCGAAAGCGGTCTCCAGCGGGGCACCGCCGGCGAGCGGCCTGCCTCCCGATTCGCTATCGGTGTGGCAGGCGATACAGCCGGAGGCGCGCGCAAGATACGCCCCCCGCCCCACATCGCCCTGCAACGAGGCCAGGGGCGATGGCGAGGCCGGTTTCGTATCCGTCATCGAGATACCGCCCCAGCCGATCGCCACCACGCCCCCCAACGCGGCGAGCCGTAGCATCAATCGTCGCATGGCATCACTCCTCGACGCGGTAACGGGTATGACAGGATGAGCAGGTGTCGGTCAGCATCTGAAACACCGCATCGGCCGGCATCTCGGCAAGATGCTCTTCCGACGGGCCCTGATCGCCCATCATGCTGCTCATCGTGCCGCTGCCCATCATGGAGCTGTTACCCATCATCGAGCCCTGAGCGTTACCGGACGCCATACCGTTATCGGCGGCTTTCTCCAGCGCGCGGCTGTAGCGTTTCAATTGTTCCGCCAGCGACTGGAAACGATCCCACTCCTGCCAGATCTCCGGTTTCGCCTCGCTCGGACCGTGCACGCTGCCTTCCGGAAACAGCTTCGTCATCGCTTCACCCGACTTGGTTTCGATGACCTGTGCCGCCTTTTTGACGACCTCAGCATCATAAGCAGACTTGCCGCTGAAAATGGCGGACATCGACTTCATCGATCTCTTCATCTCTTTCATCGATTCCATGCGCTCTTTGACAATACCGGATGCGCCACCATGGGCCATGACGACACCTGAAGCCAGAGAAGCAGACAGCGTAAGAACAGCACCCATTACCAGAGTTGATTTCATGTAAATCCCCTTAAAAACAATAAATAACTCAGCGGAAAAACCCGCAGATGTTCCGTGTATCGAAGCGGTTCAGGCTATGGGGGGTGGTGTATCGATCGCCAGATGCGGGGCGTCATGGTTGGGAGGAGTATGGAAAAGCGGTACCGATGGGATCTTGCCACTGTCCGTTAGCGGCAATGCAAACACCAGCCCACTGATACCGGCATGGCTGATGTCGGCATGAAGATGGTTTTCGAAGCCCTTGTGATCGTCAAGCTGGGCACCGGTAACGGATGGATCGTGAGCGTGTGTGCCGTGCTCGGCGTGAAATTGCCAGTGCTTCCATGTCGCGTCGTCGGCCGAGAGCGCACCACCCATGGTCGACAGCGATTGAACGCTGAAGAGCAGCACCAGAAAAAAGGCCTGCAATGTGCGGGTTAGCCGAGTCATAGCCATCCGGAAAACATGGAGTTGCCCCGATTGTAGGGACGCCTTCGCTGCAATTCAATAACCGGACGCTCCTACATGGGTCTATCAATGGCTCGACGATAGATCCAGTCCAAAAGTATCGGACTCTCGGTCAAGCCGGCTTACGATCTCTCTGACCAGTTCCCTGACGCCAAAGTTCTCGGGGCGTTCCCCGTTTTCGCTACGCGACCAAAGCGCTATATCCCGGCGCGGTCCCGGTTTTCCCTCTACGTCGATTAACTGCTCTCGCGCCAGCTCACCGGTCATCAGCGTCAGGCGCGCCGGCAAACGCACCAGCATATCCGTGGTATCCAGCAGATGAAGTACGGAACGAATACTGCCGGTAAACGCCATCCGCGCCGCCTGCGGCCCTGCCAGCTCCCCCTGCCCATCCAGAAACCCCGCGCTGGCGCCGGCGATCATCCAGTTCTGTTGCGCGAGGATATCCAGTGATACCGGCTGCTTTGAACCAAAGAGAGTAGATCTCTTTCCAACAAACACCCCCGACCGATCACGAAACAGCAGTTCACGCTCAAGTGAACTCTGGGAAACGCTCAGGTGGGCCGGTGCCAACAGGAAATCCAGCTTCCCCTCCTGCAGCAACTGGATCTGCAGCGCGGCAGACCCCGTACGCAGATGGAAGACATGCCGTTTCTCGCGCAACAGATGCGCCGTCATCTCGCGGAAGGTCGCAAACTCCCAGAGCGGGTCGATACCGATCGTAAACTCACTCTGATAACCGCTGTGCCACTGCCGGATCACCTCCTCACCATGCTCCGACTCAGCCAGGATGCGCTCGCCAATCTGCGCCAGCCGTGCGCCGATCTCGGTAGGTACAACGCCATAGCGTGTCCGCGTCAAAACCGGCGCGCCCACCTTGGTTTCGATCTGCTGAATCGACCGCGTCAGCGTGGGTTGAGTGATAAACAGCTGCTCGCAGGCGCGGCTTAACGATCCCTGTTTGACGACGATAGCCAACTGCTTCAACAGATTAGGATTCATATATGCAAATTCTTTTAGTCTCGATACAAAAACCAATTATTACCTATATGAAAATTTTGGCTAGAGTGATCGACACAATAACTCAACAGAAGAAGAGGCATCCCAACATGCAGTTTCACCTCAACGGATTTCATCCTGGCGACCCCCGTTTCAGCGATCCGCAGGATGCTGTTGTTCCGCCGCCGGTAAAGCGCCCTCTTCCCCAAGAGGTGGATGTATTGATCGTCGGCTGCGGCCCGGCCGGTCTTAACCTCGCCGCACAGCTTGCGCAGTTCGGCACCATATCCGTTGCCATCGTGGACCAGAAGGATGACCGTCTGCTGGTCGGTCAGGCCGACGGTATCGCCTGCCGCACCGTGGAGATGTTCCAGGCATACGGCTTTGCCGACCAGATCATCCAGGAAGCCTACCAGGTCAATGAAGCCGCGTTCTGGAAGCCGGACGCCGACAAGCCGAACCTGATTACCCGCAGCAGCAAGGTGCAGGATGTGGCCGACGACCTGTCCGAGATGCCCCACTTGATCATCAACCAGGCGCGCGTACATGACGAATTCCTGAAAGTGATGCGGCAGTCGCCGATCAAGCTGGAGCCGCATTACCAGCGCAAGTTGCTGGGCCTGGAGGTGGATCCAGACGGCTCAACTGAGTACCCAGTGACGGTCAAGCTTGAGCGGATGGTGAACTTCTCCCAGTACACTCAGGAGATCGAGACCGTAAAGGCCAAATATGTGGTTGGCTGCGACGGAGCTCGTTCAAGCGTGCGCACCTCTATCGGCAAGGAGTTGGTCGGCGATGCGCTGAACCAGGCTTGGGGCGTGATGGATGTGCTGCTCAACACCGATTTTCCGGATATCCGCCTGAAATCGCTGATCCACTCCAACAACGAAGGCAACATGCTGATCATCCCGCGTGAGGGTGGCTACATGGTGCGCATCTACATCGAGCTGGACAAGTTGAAAGAGGGTGAGCGTGTCGCCCGTGACCAGATGACCTCTGAGGTTCTGGTCGCCGCGGCCAATCGTATCCTGCAGCCTTACACCATCGATGTGAAGGAGGTGGCCTGGTGGAGTGTGTACGAGATCGGCCAGCGCATCACCACGGCGTTCGACGACTCCACCCCCGACCGTGCCGCCCGCGTATTCCTCGCCGGTGACGCCTGCCACACCCACAGCCCGAAAGCGGGCCAGGGCCTGAACACCTCGGTGATGGATACCTGGAACCTGGGCTGGAAACTGGCACACGTGCTGACCGGCCTTGCCAGCGAGGAGATTCTGCAGACCTACTCGGCGGAGCGCCGCGAATACGGGCAGGCGCTGATCGACTTCGATCGTGAGTTCTCCCGCATGTTCAGCTCCAAACCGAAGTCGGCTGAAAATCCGGACGGGGTCGATCCCGCCGAGTTCCAGCGCTACTTCCAGCTGTTCGGTGAGTACACCGCAGGCGTGTCGATCCAATATCGCCCGTCGATCATGGTCGGCAAGGGTGATAACCAGCATCTGGCGACAGGCCTGACCCTCGGCAAGCGCTTCCACTCGGCTCCGGTGGTTCGCCTGGCCGATGCCAAGCCGATGCAGCTGGGCCATTGTCACACCGCGAACGGCGCGTACCGAGTGTACGCGTTTGCCGGCAAGACAACCCCGTTCTCAGACGACTGCGATGTTAAAGCCCTGTGCGATTACCTGGCTGAAAGTGCCAACTCACCGCTGAAGCTGTACACCCCAGAGGGTGCCGACGCGGACTCCGTAATCGATCTGCGCGCGGTGTTTCAGCAACACCACCATCAGGTGAACACCGCAGATGTGCCCGAAGTGCTGGCACCCCGCAAGGGAAAATACGGCCTGCGCGACCAGGAGAAGGTGTTCTGCGCCGATAACCGTCCGGCATCCTCGGGCGGCGGCAAGAACATCTATGACATGCGCGGTATCAACAGGGAGAAGGGCTGTATTGTCATTGTCCGTCCCGACCAGTATGTCGCCGACGTTCTGCCGCTGGATGACTATGCCGGGCTCTCAGCCTTCTTCAAGCAGGTGTTGGTATCGGCGTAACTCCCATCGTTCCCCCCGCCCGGCACTCAGGCTAACCTTTTCTGAGCGTCGGGCGGCGGTTTCTCCCGCACCAACTTTGCCCCCCCCGAACTCCCGCCCTTCTCGTAACCTAGCCTCCTGATCTTCGTCGTAATAAGCACTCGGACGACGAATCGCCTCGATGCCAGCCATTGCGAAACGGTTGATATTCCCGTATCTGCACTATGCTTACGAGGCAATAGCCTCGTTATAGGGATGAACCACTGATTAAAGGGAGTTGGCGGCTATGACTTCTACACCGATTGTTCGTCGTGTCTGTTGTTTTCCGGTCAGGGCTACCGCTATCTCGGCAGTGAATATCCCCACCACTTATGCAACTCCAGACTATATTCGCCCGTATATGTGCTTGGAACGGCTGCCACGGACAGTTGCCGGGGAGATCAAGTTGTTGCCGGCGGAGACTCCTGCAAAGCAAATTGAACCGTTCCTAGGGCGCGCATCTCGCCTCAGCGGCACTGAGGAAATGATGCCATGAGATTCAACATGCGTTTCTCCACTTCAATACTGTCACTCGTGTTGCTGCTTCTGGCCGCTGCTGCGATCACTTTGATTGCACCCGCTTACCTGGGCTCCGAACGCGCGCTGAAGCGTGAGATCAGACTGGGTTATGAACGCGACCAGCGCGTACTAAACAGCCTGCTGCAGTCCCAATTCATCTACATCGAGCAGATAGTGGGTGAGGTAAGCAGGATACCCAGCCTTCGTAACGCACTGCAGCAAAGCGATTTCAAACAGGTCTCGCACACTATTGACCAGTTCCTGGCAAGCAATGGTGGGCAACAGCTCGACGCCGTGGTGGCTGTGGATCGTGCCGGGCAAGCCTATGTCGGCTCAAGTGCCAGCCTGCTTAACCTGTCACTTCCGCTCGAACAGCTCAGCGAGCGCTATGTCGCGCCGGGCGTATGGAGCAGCCTGGAAACGAGGATCGGTGACGCCGAATACGCACTTCTGCGCCTGAGCCTGCCTGTTACCAGCGAGACCGATGGCGAAGTGGTGGGGGTTTTGCATTGTTTCGTCATGCTCAACAACAGCTTTTGGATTATCAATCGCTTACAGCAGCTGTTCGGATCTGAGGCGATCTTTCTGCTAGACGGCACAACCATCCTCGACAGGCTGGTTTACGACCCGGATCTACAGATGGACGATAAAAACCATACGTCGTTGGACCAAGGTTTGAATATGAGAGGCAACACCATAGTCAGAGAACACGGCTTCCAGCTCGACCAGAGCAAGAGTTACATCGTACGCTCCGTGTTACCCAATAACGCCTACCGTGACCTTCAGTCGGCCTATATCTCCCACCTCTCCTACGCCCTGATGCTGGTCGCAGCAATGGGCATTTTGACCATGCTGGCGATCCGCAAGCTGACCCGAGACTCTCTGTCACACCTGGCACAGTATGCCGAGCAGGTTCCCGAAACCGGGATTCCCCGCCCCTTTTCCGGTGCCCAGTTTAGAGAGTTTGCACGCGTGGGCAGCGCAGTAGAACGGATGCTTATGCGGATCCGGGAGCGCGACAAGCTGCTCTCGAGCATAGTGGACAACGCCCCCGACGTGATCTTTATAAAAGACCTGGATCGACGCTACCGGTTGGCCAGCAAACAGTTTGCGGATGCATTGGGCATTCCGGTGGCCAAGGTGCTTGGCGCGCGAGATGAGGAGGTGCTAAGCGGCGAGGTATTGAGACGTGCGCAGGAAACCGACCAGCGGGTGATCGATTGCGCTCAGCCGATGCAGTTCGAATCGGTCTATGGCGCTGGCGCCGAACCCAAAACCTTCCTGGTCAGCAAGTTCCCGATATTCGATGACTATGGCGCAATCACGTCGATCGGCTGTATCGCGGCCGACATAACCGCCATGAAGAAGGTACAAGAGGCGTTGGACCTCGCACACCAGGTCGTTGCAGCCACCAAGGAAGCGATCATTGTCCTTGATGAGCAACAAGAGATATTGACGGCAAACCGCGCTTTTCACGTCATGTGCGGCGCGGACGAACAAGGCAGTCGATCGGTATTGGCCAGGTTCATGTTCTCCCATCCGCAAGTCGGTGACCAGCTGCGCGGTGAAGACGCCTGGCAGGGAGAGTGCACGCTGACCCGAGCCGATGGCGTGCCGCTACCCGTTCTGGTGTCGATCAGTCACCTGCCCTATGCCGAGGGCAGAAAGCGCTCGGCTATGCTGTTCAGCGACATCAGCAACATAAAACAGGCTGAGCGCAAACTGGAACAGCTTGCGCTCTACGACTCACTCACCGGACTGCCCAATCGCAGCCAGTTCTACCACCGTCTGGACAAGCAGTTGGCACACTCCCCACGCCATACTGCCGTCCTTTTTATCGACCTCGATAACTTCAAGGTGATCAACGACACCCACGGTCATTCCCGGGGTGACCAGCTGTTGCGCCAGGTGGCCGACCGGCTGCGCACATGTGTCCAGGCCAAGGATACGGTGGCACGACTGGGTGGCGACGAGTTTACGGTTATCCTTGCCGACGTCAGCGATCGCATTCAGGCCGAAACGATCGCCAAACGAATCTTGCATGTGCTGCACGAACCCTACGATCTGGACAGCACCCACTGTTTCAGCTCGGCAAGTATCGGTATCGCGCTGGGAATAGAGAGCGGACAAGACCCGGAGATATTGCTTAACAACGCCGATCTCGCCATGTACGAAGCCAAAATGAACGGGCGAAACGCGGTCTACTTCTTCGACCCCGACATCAATGCGCGCCACCAACGACGCCATCTGCTGGAAGAGGGATTGCGGGAGGCACTGGCTCGTGCTCAACTCTTCCTCCAGTACCAGCCACGCTTCGATATCTCTGCCAAACAGGTACTGGCAGCGGAAGCGCTGGTCCGCTGGCACCATCCGGAGCATGGCGTGGTGCCACCTGGGGAGTTCATTCCCATCGCCGAGGAGAGCGGTTTGATCGTCGATATCGGCCGATTCGTGTTGCATGAGGCGTGTCGTGAGGCGGCAGCACTGTATCGGGACGGCCATGAGCTTCTGATATCGGTCAACCTGTCACCGCGCCAGCTGCGGGACCGCGACCTGCTCGCGGATATCCGTAACGCCCTGAGCAGTTATGACCTCCCTGCCCGGCTGCTGGAGCTGGAGATCACCGAAACCTATGTGATGGAGAATATCGATCAATTCATCCCCATTCTGACGCAAATTCGTGACTTGGGCGTGGGTCTCGCGGTAGACGACTTCGGCACCGGCTACTCGTCATTGATCTATCTGAAAAAGCTCCCGGTCAATACCGTCAAAATCGATCACTCGTTTATCCATGACATACCGGGAAATGTGGACGATGAAAATCTGGTCAGAGCGATCATCAGCATGTCCCACAACCTGCGCTTGAGAGTCGTGGCTGAAGGGGTGGAGAGTGCCGAGCAGTTACAGTTCCTGCGCGAACTCCACTGCGATGAGATCCAGGGGTTCCTGCTGGGCCGCCCCGGTAGCATCGATCAGTTGCGCAGACTTTCGCCCCCTTCGCTAGTTGCTCGCTAGCGGGGTCAGGCGTGATGGGGTGGCGTGGAGGCTTGCTGATAGTCGAGCACAAATCCTGCAAACACCTCGATCACCTCATCGGTCAAGTCGGATTGAACGTACAGGCTGTAATGCCCGTTACTGCCATCGGACTTGCCGATCACCTCATAGTACCGGTTTGACCTCAACTGAGGACTGCCCTCATCCGACAGCAGATTGGCCTCGACCTGGACCAGGTCGCCAAGTTGAATCAAGTGCCACAGGGCCAGCGAGTCGTTGAGCTGTTGATCCTGCGGGGGTGGCTCCGGAGTTTTTGGCATTGTCCCTCCCGATACAACTTATACCCTGTAGTTAGACGTTAGCACGTCCAGGATCAGGTCTGCAGGATTCCAGCACGCATTGCGATATGAATGATCTCCGAGTTGGAGCTGATGCCCAACTTGCGCATCAGGTTGGCGCGGTGAGCGTGAATCGTTTTCGGACTCAAATGCATCACCTCTGCCACATGGTTGACCGAATGCCCCTCGGCGATCATCGAGAAGATCTCCAACTCCCGGCTTGTCAGTTGAGACAGCTGATTTTCTTCGGATTGATCCTCTTTTGTATCAACAAGATGCGCGATAGATTTAGAGTAATAACTCTTGCCGCGTGCAATCTGCTCGACCGCCTGTTTAAGCTCGGAAGAGGCGTTGCGCTTGGTGACATAGCCGAGCACGCCCGCTTGAACGGCACGCTGAGGATAGGGGTTGGTGTCCAGGCCGGACACCACAAGGATGCGCGCGCCGTTGTCATAACTTCGAATGCGGCGAATCGCCTCCAGCCCGCCCGCTGTAGACTGGAAAGCTCCCCCATAAAAGTAGACGCCCGATAAAATCGATCTTATGCCGCCATTCTTTCATAGTCTTCAGGTACTTT
>NZ_JAHREP010000008.1 GCF_019084545.1 Marinobacterium ramblicola | reverse complement strand
ACAAACTCAAATCCAGAAGTTTTACTATGGACATCACGGTTTTTTAGTGAAATTCTCAAAATATAACAAGGCACAGCAGTCGCTCCCGTTGGTCGCTGGGACGTCCAAAACGCTGCGCTTTTTTGGCCGCCCCTGTGTGCGGCGTTAGGTTTACTTAGGCTCACCTCAGGAATATTAGGGGAATAGTAGACATATGGGACCAAAGGCGGAAAGTCTTTTTCACTTTACCAAATCAATTGAGTTTCTTAAGGGGATTCTAGAAAACGGGTTTAAGCCCCGATACTGTTTGGAAGACACGCGCTACCTTGGGATAGATTACATAGCGTTTCCGATGTCTTGCTTTTGCGATATACCGATTTCGCGTATCAGTGAACACACCTCGTTCTATGGTGAATATGGTATAGGAATGACAAGAGATTGGGGTAGCCGAAATAGCCTAGAGCCGCTGATTTATGCACCAAATTCTGGAGCCGTGACAGATTTTATAAATGATTTAACCTCGGTTGAATTAGCAGATAAATTGCCTGATATAGCCGAGGAATATAAAATTGTTTTGTGCAAACATTTCGACCGTATTCTTTGTCTAACAAAACCAATCAAAGGTGAGATGCTGGTTGGTGGGGAGGCAGTAGAAAAAGACTTCTATCAAGAAAACGAATGGCGATATGTTCCTAAAGGATATGACCTTATACTTCATAAAAATTTCGAGGAACGTCGCGATAAGAAGAATTCTGAAGTTGAGACTCAGGCACTGAAATTTCTTCCGAATGACGTGAAGTACATATTTGTTAAGTCTGATTATGAAATACCCATCATATTCGATTTTATTCAAGATAACATGGGACACTTACCACTTAACGAAATTAAGATCCTCTGTTCTCGAATTACATCGATAGAAACGATTTCCAGCGATGTATAAAAACCTAATAGGTCTGTTAGGGAATATGGAGTATAAATGTCACTTTTAAGAGATATACAGAGCTCAGCAGTAGATGCTAAAGAGCCAATAGGAACTCTTCTCAGGAAATGTAAGATATTAGCAGCGCGCTTAGGAAGTGCTGAGTTAAAGTACTGGGTAGAGAATGAGCTAAATGGTTACTCTAATAAAGATGATTTACCTGAATACCGAGTGATGTCTGTTGGATGTAAGGGTAGTTTCTCTGGCTATGCTGGTTCAGCAATGCATAATGCTGACATTCCGAGCCGATGCATTCCTAAAGAGTTTAGGGAAGTACTATTTACTTCATATTTGGCTCAACCAATTTCATCGATTGAATCCCTGATCAATGATTCAGATGGCGGCACTGTACAAGAACCATGGTCAGCTGATGTTACTGCGCACTTTGGTATGGGAATTTACCAAGGTTATAATTGCATGCAGGCATGGAAAGTTATACCCGTTAATGCGTTAGTGGGTATTTTAGATATGATTAGAAGTCGGGTATTAAATTTTGTATTAGAGATTGAGTCAGAGGATCCAGAAGCAGGTGATGCCCCCATAAATTCGCAGCCAGTAGCAGAAGAAAAAGTTCAACAAGTTTTTCATACTTATATATCTGGTAACGTGCAGAATGTTGCCACAGGTAGTAGTAATTTCAAACAGCATGCGATAAGTAATGAAAATAATGAAATGTTTAATGAACTTCTCATCGCTATCTCGAAAGTCAATGGAAGTAATGAATCTAGAGAGAAAATTGTAGGTTCAGTTGAAGAAATGAGAGATGCCCAGGGAACAGGTAGCTTTAAAGAAAAATATAATAAATTTATGTCTATATTGTCTGATCACATTCAAGTATATGGCCCTGTCGTTGCTCCATTTTTACCCGCCTTAGCGGCTATAATACCCTAACAAAACGTTGAAAAACGTTCGCTTTGCTCACTGGGACCTCAAAAGCTACGCTTTTTTCGGCCCTTTAACGCAGCGTTAGGGCTGATCGTAGTGTCCACCAATAGCGAAGATATAAATGGATTTATCATCAAATCGATATATAAGCCGGTCCTTCTGGGATATCCGCTTGGACCATAGCCCTGATAGGTTGTGTTTGAGTGGTTCTGGTTTCCCCAAGCCCAATGAAGGATCATCGGACCGGAGCATTTCTTTGAGCAGTTTGCATAAAGCTTTGTGCAATCGCTTGTCCTTTTCGCGCATGGTTTCATACGCTTCCCAGGTATTACCCTCAAACACCAGTGATCTCATTCATTTGCTCGTCAGTCGGTTTGTAGCCCTGCCCACGGGTGTGGGTTTCAAGAGAGTCGGCAATCTGTTGCATGAGGTTTTTGCTTTGGAGCACGTGAAGGGTTTCCTGCTCTCGTTCCCAGTCGTCAGCGCTCATCACGACGAAAGCCTCGCCAGCACGCCGTGTTACCTTGAGGGGTTCGTGTCGGCTAACTACTTGTTCTACAACACTTTTAAGGTTGTCTCTAAATTTGTTTACACTGATTGTGTCCATAAGGCTACCTTTATGTACGGTAATACCGTACAACTATATACCAATAGCCCTAACCAAGCCAAGCAGGGCGACCAATTTTCCGTTCCGCCTTTGGCTCCACTACAAATGGTCGCCTGTTGGCGGCGTTATGTAACATCCGGAGGATCTCGTCATGAGTGCTAATTACAAAGGGAGTTGTTTATGTGGCCAGGTCACTTTTGATGTGTCCGGATTTAAAGAACATATCGCAAATTGCCACTGTTCAATGTGTCGAAAATTTCATGGTGCTGCTTTTGGTACACTATCCCAAGTCAAAGGCTTAACTTGGTTATCAGGCCAGGAACTGCTCAAAGATTATGTCGCACCTAATGGTACCATCCGAACATTTTGTTCTGATTGCGGTTCGAGTATTGGCTTTCGGAGCAAAGGCAATGCGTTGCCGTACATCGAGTTGTCTTTAGCACTGTTTGATGAAGATATTCCAGTAAATATTGATGCACACATTTATACAGAATACAAATGTAACTGGTATGAAATAATCGATGATCTTCCTCAATATAAAGAGGGTCGGGAGTGAGATCTCGTTACATAGCAATAATTCAAGTCGCCCGCAATCGGGCTGGGAGAAACCTTCCCCCGTAAAGTAGACGCCTATCTTAACCTGGATTTATGAACCGGGGACGGATTCGATTTGCGTTGTGGCGAGGAAATCGGAGTTAAGGTGTTTGAAGCGTGTTCGGTAATCAATAGATTGGGTGGATTATGTCTGAAATTGAGTTTTCGAAGGATTAAACTGAGGTCATTGTAAAGAAAATAAAGCTCTATTTTTCCGAGGAGTTGAATCAGGAGATCGGCCAGTTCGACGCTGAGAAATGGCTTTATCACTCAAAGGCTGAGACTATGAAATTAGATGAGGACAAGATCGACGATGCGGTGCTGGCCCTGCTGCATTTGACACTGCATGACGGTAACCGTGCCTGGAAGTCGTTCGATTGGGGGGCGATGAACAGGCTTCATGAGAAGGGCCTGATAGGGGATCCGATCGGTAAGGCAAAGTCGGTATTACTGACCGAAGCAGGGCTGCGGGAATCGGAACGCTTGTTGCTGAAGCTTTTCTCCAAAGGCTCTTGAGCCTGGGTGTATCTGATTATGACAACTCAACAGGACAGGCAGGGTAACGGTATCGCTGTTGTTGTTGTCATTGTCGAGGACGGCCGGGTATTGGTGATTCGGCGCAGTAAACGCGTGGCGGGTGCGGGTTACTGGTCGCCGCCGGCGGGCAAGGTGCAGGTGGGTGAGGACCAGGCCGCGGCGGTAGTACGTGAGGCGTGGGAAGAGCTGGGGTTGACCGTGCGTCCGGTGCGTCTGGTCTGGGAGTGTATGGCGGATGGCGCGGATTATCGCCTCTACTGGTGGCTGGCTGAGCCGGAGGGCGGGTCGTTGCGGCCGGAGAGGGCTGAGGTCGCGGCGGTGCAGTGGATTCGGCCCGATGAGTTTCCGGCTCTTGACCGAACCTTTCCCAAGGGGCGTCTGTTTTTCGAGAAGATTCTGCCAGCCTTGCCGGAGTGGCAAGGCCGCACTTGAGCCTAAACGGCGACCGTCGGGGTCGGTTCCAGTGGTTCGAAGTCGACCTGCCGGTGTTGCTCCAGATACTCCAGAATCGCGCTATCGCTGTTTTGCTGCAGGTTTGGAATGCCCTGGTTGCCAAACATGCGATTGAACTCGATCATATAGGGCACCGAGCCGACCATGGCGACATCGAAACCGCCGTGGTTGATATCCAGACTGTTAGCGACGTGCTCAACCAGCTCCATCGCCTCTTTCGGTACCAGTGAAACCTCTACCTGTCCGCCCTGGCTGATATTGTTGTAGAACCCCTTTTCCGCCTGCAGCCGCCAGTAGCCACCGATCACCTTGCCGCCGACCCAGACGATACGCAGGTCGCGATCGATCGGTAGATACTCCTGTACATAGAGCACGTCGGAACGCTGACAGTACTCCTGCCACTGGATAGGGTTGTCGATCAGGAACACGCCGTTACCCATGCTGCTTTTCGGTATCTTGGCCACGAAGGGGTAGTACATGCGGTCCAGCAGCCGGTCCGCTTCGGTCGGCGTGTTGGCGGCGATCTCCGTGTAGGGGTGGTTGCCGGGGATCACGGTCATGAAGGCGCGGGTCATCTCGACCTTGTCGTGTCCGATCATATAGGTGGCCAGGCTCGGGAAAATTCTCTTCTTCAGCCCATGTACCAGTGCGTTGATCTGCCAGTATTCCGGAAAGAGTATCCAGTCGGCGTCTCTGATCTCGTCCAGGTGCGCGAACATACGTTCGGGTTTGATGTAGCGCACATTGGGCAGGTGCAGGGTACGCAGAGCGTCGAAAGAGATGATGTTCATGTGGCGGCGGTCAATTTAGAAACACGCCGCGATATTAAGGCCAGTTCGAGTTGGCGCAAAGCAATATTTGCGCCGTTTTGCATAATTTTTAATCAGGGGGTGGAGGCGTTTGAATCACCCGGATCCGTTCAATTTCGATCAGCTCTTACAGGTCGCGATCGGGCTGACCGGCAGTGTTACGGACGCGGCCCTGCGCAGGTAGAGGTTGTTGCTCACCAGCGCCAGAATCACCAGCGATGCGCCGAAAATTTCAGCACTGCTGAACGCTCGTCCCTGGGCTAGACCAATACTGAACGCGGTGATCGGAACGAAGTTGATAAACAGCACACCGTTGACCGGACCGATCTTTCTGATACCGCTATTCCAGCTCAACACCGCCACCACGCCACCGGCAATGATCAGGTAGCCCGGGTTCGACACTTATCCACAAAATCGAGCCCTATTTCCGATCTACGACCCTGTAAAAACAATACCTTAGCTTCTAGTGCGCCGAAAATAATGTAATGGCACGTATGTGGATAACAATCCTGTTTTATAACGGATATTGTCGTGATATAGTCATGGCATGTTTGTCAAAGTCACCACCTCGGGTCCGCGCAAGTACGTCCAACTGGTAGAAGCCTACCGGGACGACAACGGCCGCCCCAAACAACGCACCGTCGCCACGCTCGGCCGACTGGACAAGCTCGACGAGGAGCTGGAGGCGGTCATCGACGGGCTGTGTCGCGTCACGGGACGCACCCTGCCCGACAAGCCCGATATCGCCTTTGAGCCCTCCCGCTCGCTCGGCGATGTCTGGGCATTGACCCAGCTCTGGGATGCGCTCGGCTTCGATCAGCTGCGCAAGGTGTTTCGCGACACCCGCTACAGCCTGCCGGTGGAAGCGCTGATCCGCATCATGGTGATCAACCGACTGACCGCGCCCGACTCCAAGCTCGGCGTGCTGCGCTGGCTGGAGACGGTCTGTCTGCCCGGCATGAGCGGTGTCGGCAAGGTCGACCATCAGCATCTGCTGCGCGCCATGGATGCCCTCTGCCGTCATCAGACCGCCGTCAATGACGCGCTGACCGGGTTGCTCCGTCCCCTGGTGGATCAGGAACTGTCGGTGGTGTTCTATGACATGACCACCATCCGTACCGAGGGGCTGACCGAACAGGTCGACGAACTCAGACAATACGGGCGCTCCAAGGACGGCGGTATCCGTCGCCAGGTGATGCTCGGCATGGTCCAGACCGCCGACGGCCTGCCGCTCTACCATGAGGTGTTCGAAGGCAATACCGCCGAAGTGAAGACCCTGCAGCCGACGCTGGAGACCATCGTGCAACGCTTCCCGGTCAAGCGGGTGATCGTGGTCGCCGACCGCGGTCTGCTGTCGGTTGATAACCTTGAGGAGTTGCAGCGGATCCGCCTGCCCGGCGGAACCCCGCTGGAGTTCATCCTGGCGGTACCGGGGCGTCGCTACGCCGACTTCGAAGCGATCCTGGAGCCGTTGCAGCAGGCCCGGTTCAGCGACGCTACCGCCGAGGTGATCACCGAGTCGCAGTGGCAGGGTCAGCGTCTGGTGGTCGCACATGACCCGCAGCGTGCCGCCGAGCAGACGGCGGCACGCGATGCCGAGCTGCGGTCACTGGAGCAGGAGGCCGACCGACTGGCCCGCAAGCTGGACGCCCAGGACGAAGGTCGGAAGACACGGGGGCGCAAGCTCTCGGACGGCGGTGCGACGGCGACGCTGTACAAGGAGGTCAGCGACCGGGGGCTGAGCCGTATCGTCCGGGTGGACCTGAACAGCCCGCTGTTCAGTTACGACATCGATGAACAGGCCCTGCAGCGGGCACGCCTGATGGATGGCAAACTGCTGTTGGTCACCAACGTACCGGATCTGTCGGCCGAGCAGATCGTGCAGCGCTACAAGTCGCTGGCCGATATCGAACGCGGCTTCAGGGTGCTGAAATCCGACATCGAGATCGGACCGGTCTACCACCGGCTGCCGGACCGGATCCGGGCGCATGCGATGATCTGCTTTATGGCACTGGTGCTGCACCGGGTGATGCGGATGCGCCTGAAGGCGGCCGGCTCCGACTACTCGCCCACGCGGGCGCTGGAACAGCTGCGCCGGATCCAGTATCACCAGGCAAAGCTGAACCATGCCGCGTTCAACGGCATCTCGACGATGAGTGCGGAACAGCTGTCGATCTTCAAGGCGCTGGAGGTGAGTCAACCAACCGCGAGCCGGGATCTGACCCTCTTGTAGTGGAGCGTTTTTAAGCGCTTTCTATAAGAATCAAATACTTATGTCTTCGAAGTGTCGAACTCGGGAGGTAGGCAAAGGTCCAGTGCAGGGAGATCAGCGTATCGAACGTCGGCGACTGCAAGCTGCCGTTGATGCCGACCAGAGCCGTGATCGCGGCAATGGCCAGCGTTCCAAACACCGCTGTGATAGTGGTGTAGCGCAAAGGTGACCAGCTCGGGAAACGTTGGGCTCCCAGCGTATAGCCAACCCAACACAGGGCGCCGGCCAGGAACAGCAGATCCCAGAGTGCGGCGCCACCCGTGAACGCGGCCGCCGGATTCCCCCCAGTGATCACGAAAAAGACACCGATAAAGGCCATGACCACCGTTGCCATCGTAAAACGGCGCGGTTTGCTGCCGTTAAGAACCCAAGTGAGCAGCACGGCGATCATCGGTTGCAGTGCCATGATCACCGCGGCGTGCTCGGGCTTGGTGTGTGCCAGCCCGTTGAATACCAGCAGATTGAATCCGGCAAATCCCAGGGTGCCCAGCAGGAACAGATCCCTGACCCGGCCCCGTATGCGCAGCGCGGCAAGGCCTTCACGACGCATCAGAATCATCATCAATATCAAGGAAGTGCCGGCAAAGCGCAGCAGGGTCATATGGTAGGCGTCCATGGCGGCCAACGCCGTCATTGAAACGTCGAACATTCCGCCCCAGAAAACCGTGGCGGTCAGCAGTAAACCGATTGCCGGCAGCAGTTCGCTTCGATACATCCTAACTCTCCTGAAATCCAGGGAGACAGCATATCTGTTTCTTATGTATATATAATCTGTGATATTGGAAAATGATTTTTTCTAAAATGTTATTAATTGGGTGATGAGAATGATATCGCTGGACGATATGGCGATTTTTGCTGCCGTGGTGGAGGCCAATGGCTTTTCGGCTGCGGCGCAGTTGCTGGAGATATCGACGCCGGTGGTCAGTAAACGGGTATCGGCATTGGAAGCGCAGTTGGGGGCACGCCTGCTGAACCGTACCACCAGAAGGCTGAGCCTGACCGAAGCGGGCAGCGTGTTTTACCGTCATTGTAGCCGTGTCGTCTCGGAGGCCAGGGAGGCGGAAGCGGCGGTTACCTATCTTAACGAGGTCCCACGGGGCCTGCTCAGGGTCACGGCGCCGGTCACCATCGGATCCCAGCAGGTGACGCATGCGCTGGTCGGGTTCATGGCGCGCTATCCGGAGGTGCAGGTCGAGCTGGATGTCAGTGACCGGCCGGTGGATCTGGCAGAGGAGGGGTACGATGTCGCCATCCGGGTGACCCGAAATCCGCCGTCTCTACTGGCCGCTCGTCTGTTAACACCGACCCGACGCGTAGTATGCGCGGCGCCTGAATACTGGCATCGTCGAGGGCGGCCTCAGGTACCATCAGATCTGGCCGATCACGAATGCATCGTCTATCTGCCCAACCCGGACTATAACCATTGGAGTTTCGAGGGGCCTGATGGTGTGCAGTCCGTGGCAGTCGGAGGGCGATTGAAGGTCAATAACACTTCGGCCATGCTGGAGGCGGCAGCCGGAGGTTTGGGCGTGGTGATGCTGACCTCTTTTCTTGTCGATCGCGCGCTGGCTGCAGGGCAACTGGAGCAGGTGTTGCACGATTATCAGTCAGCCTCACCCGGCATCTATGCGCTGTATCTGCCGAACCGCTATCTGTCGACCAAGGCGCGAGTCTTTATCGATTATCTGGTGGAGTGGTATGAGCAAAACAGCGTCAATTGTTTATCTGCGCAGTGATCCAGGCTTCCGCGTCAATCAAACTGTCGACGACCACCGTTGCAGGACCGAAGTTATGAGTGCTGGCGAGAGGGTTGCGGATGGCGATTACGCGAAGGCCTGCATCGTGGGCGGCCAGCACACCGACTTCGGTATCCTCCACGGCCACGCACAGCTCCGGATCCAGCTGCATCAGCTGCAATGCCTTGAGATAGCCGTCGGGATGGGGCTTGTTGCGCGTCACATCGTCGCCGGTCACCACCTGCTCGAACAGCGTATGCCAGCCGTGCCCATGCAGAGAGGCGTCGACGCAGTTGCGCTGTGAACCGCTGACCAGGGCGAGTCGGCACCTCTGGGACAGATGGCTCAATATACGGCTGGCCTCGGGCATCTGTGGAAACCAGTGTTCTGTCAGGAAGCGTTCGTTGGCGTCGATTTTTGCCCTGATCAGTGCTTCGGGGTCCACTTCCAAAGCGTACATCTGCACGATATCAGTGGCGTTCTGTTCCATCGGCACGCCCAGCATGCGCTGCCAGTAATCGCTGTCGCTGATCTGGACACCATAGGGGGCGACCACTTCGCGCCAGAGTTGCATGTGGGTCGCTTCGGAGTCGACCAGGGTGCCGTCATGGTCGAAGAGTATTGCACGTAAGGGCATCAGCAGTTCCGTCAGGGTAAACAGGTGCATACTTTATCAGAATCGGGGCGTGTCAGCCGTTACCTGGCACGCCCACCCGCTGACAATGGCTGAACGACGGGTTCGGCGCTATTATCCGATACGGGTATTCGATTAGGAGTCGTTATGCGTAAACGGATTATCGGTTCATTTATCAGCTGTCTGTTGGTCCTGGCCGCTGGGTCATATCTGGCTGGCTGCGCCACCATCGAAGGTGCCGGAAAGGATCTGAAGAAAGCGGGCGAAGCGATCAGTGACGCGGCCCGAGATGCGTCCAGCTAGCGCCGATCTTTTATTCACGGGGAGTGTATGTCTCTCCGTGCCCTTCCACTGGAAGAACCGCCCCTTTGATCGCATCTGCCGGGCTTGAATTCGGCTTCGATATATACACATAATTTGAATACAAACTATATGTATAAAATCTATTTGTATACAACTAAAGGTGTCCATGCCCAATTCGACCGTTCAGGGAACCGCCCGTACCCGGTTTGGCTACCGCTTCGTAACCCTGGCCAGACGCTGGCGGCGCTTTATCGACATCAGGCTTGCCGAGGCTGGATTGACCGATGCGACCTGGGTTCCGCTGATGCATCTGGAAGAGTCGGGCGACGGTATCAGCCAAAAGCTGCTGGCTGAACGGGCAGGGCTCGATACCTCAACGCTGGTAAGGCTGATCGACATTTTGGAACGCAAGGGGTTGCTGGAGAGGCGCACCGATCTGGAGGATCGTCGCGCGCGCAAGCTCTATCTGACCCCGTCGGGCAGAAAGCAGGTTGGGGCTATCCGCAAGACACTGGAGGCGGCGGAGGCGGAGGCGCTGGGCGATCTTGATGATGCGCAGTTGGAGCAGATGTTGTCCTGGATCGAACTGATCGAGGGGCGTCTCGGCGAAGAGATCGCGAAGGAGCGGGGGAGATGATGAGTGTAACCTGGTTTTCGAGATTGGGCTTCGACACCGTCCGTTTTGCCTTCGTGTTGCGCACTGGGGTGGCCGTGTGCCTGGCGATCGCCATGGCCTGGTCGTTTGGGCTTGAGCATCCGCAGTGGGCGGGGATGACAGTGTGGGCCACTGCTCTGCCGACACGTGGACAGTTGTTGGCGAAGAGCAGCGCTCGTCTTATTGGAACGCTGTTGGGGTCGGTGGTGGGTATTCTGCTGGTCTATCTGGCGGCAGGGCAGGTTGGCTGGCTGGTACTGGGACTATCGCTCTGGATCGCGTTGTGTGTGTTCGCGGCACACCTTGTCCGCAGCTTTGTTACCTATGGCTGTATGCTGGCCGGATACTCGGCGGCGCTTGTGGCGCTGGTTGATACCGCACACCACGAGCAGATTCTGACGCTGGGACTCGATCGTATGTTGACCGCCTTTGTAGGGGTATTCGTTGCGATCGCGATCAGTTGGTTTTTTGCCCGGCTTGCCAATGGTGGCGACGAACGTGGCGAATTAAAAGCTATTACGGTGGGTGTCCTGCAACTGCTCTCGGCACGGCTGGAAGCGGGGCCAAAGCTCTCGACCGCGAACCGGGACAGGCTGATTGCCAGGCTTGCGGCAATGGATGCGTCTCTGGAGATGCGGGGGTTAGGCACGGCGCGTGCGCGGCAACAGGTTCGGCGTCTGCGGCTGCTGTTACTGGTGCTGGTATCGATCCTGATCTGGAGTCGCAAGGCGAAGAGCAGTGAACTCGGTGAAGCGATCGGCAACGCATTAGGGGAGGCGACGGCGGCGATTGAGCAGGGACAGTTTGAGCGGCTCACGCGTGCGCTGAACTGCGCGATTGAACTCTGCGAAAAAGAGTCGAACCTGAACCGGCTGCGCTATAACCTGTCCCGGCTGCTGGCGCTCGCCAGCGTGCTTGATGATGCTCCTGTTATAGCGCAACGCGACAAACTCGACACCCCACTGACCTTGCACCGTGACTGGGCCGGCGCCCGACAATCCGGTATCCGGGCGCTGACCTTGATGCTCAGTGTCGGCGCCGTCTGGATGCTGTCCGGTTCTCAGATCGGTGCCTTTATGTTGCTGGGCACGGCGGTGATGACCTCACTGTTCTCGACCTTCGACAGCCCCGTCTCGACTATGCGTTCGGTCTTTCTGGGGCAGGTGCTGGGCGCCTGTGCCGCGCTGACCTGCCGCTGGCTGATCTGGCCGGAGGCACAGAGCGAGCTGATGTTGATTCTGTCAATCTTCCCGTTTGTCATGCTCGGTGTGCTGCTCTTCGCGCACCGCCGACTCGTATTTGCCGGCATGGACTACAACATGGTGCTGTTGCTGCTGTTGCAACCCCATCTACCTCTAACCGGCAGCTTCGAACATACCCTGCTGATGGCGGGGGCGGTTGTATCCGCCCCGTTGATCGCGATGCTGGGGTACTGGTTGATCTATCCCGTTAACGCCGAGCGTCGTATCGATTCGATGCGCGGAATGATGCTGCATGAACTGCGTGATATGGCGCTGAAGCCTGCCAGCGGTATCAGTCGGGAGCGGTGGCGTATCCGTCTCTACCACCGCTTGCTGCATCTGGTGCGCTGGTCCAGCCTGCTCGGTGACAGGCGTTTCCCTGCCGCGGAATGGGGCGTCACGCTGCTGCGTCTGGAGATGGTGACGGAGCTGATGCAGTCCTTGATCGAGACTCCGTCGAATCTGCCCCGCGGTGTACGACGCGCAGTGAACCATGCACTGTTAAGGGTTGCGCAACTGGAGCAGGATCCGGCAGCGGTACTTAGGGCGCTGAAGCTGGTCAATCGCCGGCTGGTGCGTGAGCCGGGTAGGCAAGATACCGAAACCTTCTCCCTGGCCATACAGGCATTTGAGGAAAACCTTTCACTCTTTACCCCTAAGCGCAGCTGACAGCTTGATCGTACGCATATCGACCCTCTGTTGAGGCGCGCTTTGATTATCCGGGAAATGTTGGAAACCCCACCCTACTATCCCGACAGGCTGTCTGTCGTAAAGCTGACAAGGGGGTGCGCGGTCGCTATCCGGATAGGGGGTGTGCAGGTGTAATAAGCCTAACTATCAACTACTTGTGCAACAATGTTGGTGGCGTTTTGGCGATCTGACAGTCGCTGATCTCTGGTCCGAGTTTTGCTGATATTGAGCGCAACTCAATTTGTCAGTGAATGAAGGAGACCCCTATGTCTGTAGCCGATATCAAGGCATTTGCAGATGCAGCCAAGGCCGATGCAGGCCTGGGTGAGTCGCTTAAAGCCTGTCTGAAGATGAAAGAGCTGTTCGCGTTGGCGCGTGAAAACGGATTCAATTTTATCGAAGATGAGCTCTATCCACCGAATGAACCCCAGTTCACCGCAGAGCAGCTCTCGGAGCGACTGGCCAAGGCGTTGTTGCGGGCCTGATATTCGTCCGATTGCGGAGAGCGGCTGGTGCAGGCGTTATCTGGCGCTTGCACCTCCCGTGTCATTCTTATTCCCTCCAGAACGCTTTTCCGCCCTCATGAAGCGCGTCGGTACGGCTGATTCCGATATCCTTCAGCATCCAGGGCGACAGCGCCATTAGCTGGTCACGCTGGCGGTGGCGCTGGTGCCATGTGCCGATCAGCTTCATGAGCCGTTTCAGTCGTGTGCCGAGCCCGACGTTTCGCGATTGCGGAGCGCTTACAGGCTCATGAGTCTTAATTGCACTGTTCATAATGATCACTCCCGCTTGTGTGTAGATTCATAGGCTAGGGAGTGCGGGATTGCCTATCCAATCGTTTGTATGAAAGGGGGTGTTCAGGATTTGTGATGAGCGTGGACAGGATCGCTATGCTTTAATCTCAGTGCCAGCAAAGATTAAAAAACAGTCCGTGTGGACTAGCGAGGAAGACGGATGGAGCTCTATCACCTCAAAACCTTCGTCAAAGTGGCGGATGAGGGCAACCTGACCCGCGCCTCCCAGGCGCTTTTCACCAGTCAACCGGCGATCAGCGCGCAGATAAAAGCGCTGGAGGAGGAGTTGGGGGTTCTGTTGTTCTCGCGCACCCCGAAGGGGATGTTGCTGACCCAGCCCGGTCGGCAGTTGTACGAGCAGGCGAGGCTGACACTGAACGCCGCCGAGCAGCTTAAGTTAAATGCCTCGCGTTTGCGCGAGGAGTTGGTCGGTGAGTTGCGCATCGGAATGCACACCGACTACGAGTATCTGCGGGTTGGTGAGATGTACCAGCTGATCTCGTCCCGACACCCGCAACTGGTGACCCATTTTCTGCAGACCAGCAGCGCCAGGGTGCTACACGAGCTGCGCCATGATCAGCTGGATGCCGGCTTCATGTTCGGTCCCTGCCGGGCAGCCGATATGGCGGTGACTCGTTTGGGCGATGTCGGCATGCGGATCCTTGTGCCCAGTGCCTGGTCGGAACAGGTCAGGGGTGCTTCGCTGGCGGATCTCGCGCGCCTCCCCTGGGTGTATACCACGCCAAGTTGCCCCTTTTACCTGCTGTTCGAAGCGCTGTTCGAGGCGGGTAATCCGCTACCGAGGCAGATCGTCTGGTGCGATAACGAGGATGCGATACGCACGCTGTTACGCGCCGGTGTAGGCCTGTCGGTAATCCGGGAAGATGATGCCGAACGTGCGGTTGAAGAAGGCTATGGTGTGTGTTGGGATGGCGCCGTACCCTCGTTGGCGATGAATCTGGTGATGCTGAAACAGCGCACGCAGGAACCGGCACTAGCGGCACTCAGGGAGAGCGTCTGTTCGCTCTGGGATGTTGTCGATGCGAAGGGTGTGGAGCTGACTGAGCAGGAGGCCGCTACAGTATAGTTCTCAGGCTTCGCCAGCGATGAGTCCCAGGCGTCGATCAAACCGCATGGTTCGCAGCTGATCGATAAACCACCCCAGCCCCTTACCCCGGTTACTACTGTGCCAGGCAACCGAGATGCTTTGCGGCGCTCGGGGTTCGGCGAGCTTCAATATCTGCAGACTGCCGTTCTGCAACTCTTTCTGCATCAGGTTCAGCGGCAGGTAGCCGACGCCCAGCCCCCGAGCCTGCACATCGATCTTGTGTTGCAGTGAATCGACCACAATACGGCTGCGACCGTCCAAAAGCCCCGAAGAGCGCGCAGGCAGATAGCGCGAGCTGTCGGCCACCACCACGGTGGGATACTGGCGGATCAGCTCCATCGACAGGGGTTGTGGCATCCGGGTGAGCGGGTGGTCCATGGCCACGGCGAATTCGAACACCAGCTCCCCCAGCGGCAGAGTAGAGAAACCCTGGCCGGGCGGATCTCCGGCGGCGCCAATCACCAGGTCGCATCGTTGCGCGTTGAGTGCGTCCCAGGCTCCCGCCATTACCTCCTCGCTCAACCGTACCTCCGTGCGCGGTTGCAGCTCCTGGAACGCCGCAATCAGCGAGTACACGGTGTCAAAACCAAGCGCAGAATCGACGCAGATACGAAGTTCCGCTTCCCATCCTGCAGCCGCCTGGCGTGCGAGTACGGTGAGCTCTTCGCTGGCGATCAGTATCCTGCGCCCCTGTTCGAGCACCAGTCTGCCGACAGCGGTCAGCTCTGCCTTGCGTCGACTGCGATCGAAGAGTTTGACGCCCAGATCCTCCTCCAACTTGTTGATGGTGTAGGAGATGGCCGAGGGTACGCGGTACAGCTCTTCGGCTGCGGCAGCAAAGCTTTTGCGTCGGTCGATGGCATCGAGAATACGTAGGGCATCCAGAGTCAGTGGTGAATTCATTGTTCAAATTATTTGATGCTAATGCTCAAATATCTCCGTTATTTTTTCTTCATGTCAGGAATTATAGTGAGCTTACTGAACAAACACACTGAATTGAAAAGGTGGCCTGACATGAATAACGCAACTGTTTCAAAACTGCTCGCAACCAACGCCAGCCTGTCTTCCCTGGCGCTGCGTATCCCGGCCGGGATCATCTTCGCCGCACATGGCGCACAGAAACTGTTTGGCGCCTTCGGTGGCTACGGCCTGGAAGGCACCGGGCAGTGGATGGCCTCCATCGGCCTGGAACCGGGATACCTGATGGCGCTGGCCGCCGGCAGTGCCGAATTCTTCGGCGGTATCGCGCTGCTGCTTGGTCTGCTGGTGCGTCCGGCCGCCGCGGTGCTGGCGATCACCATGCTGGTGGCGATCCTTTCGGTTCACATAGGTAACGGTCTGTTCATGGCGAACAACGGTTACGAATTCGGCTTGGCGCTGCTGGCGGTGTCCGTGGCGCTGGCGATCCAGGGCGGTGGTGCACTGTCGATCGATCGTAAACTGTCTAACGTGGGTGCCTGACCGGCACCCCGGTTAACAGGTCAAAACAGAGGAGAACGGAGATGATCAAGCTAAGACCGGCAGAGGAGAGGGGACAGTTCCGCATCGACTGGCTCGACAGCCGTCACACCTTCTCCTTTGGCCACTATTACGACCCCCGCCATATGGGCCTATCCAGCCTGCGGGTGATAAACGATGATCGGGTGATCCCCGGTGCGGGATTCGAAACCCATCCTCACCGTGATATGGAGATCATCAGCTATATCCTCGATGGCAGTATCGAGCACCGGGATACCATGGGTAACCGGACTCGCCTGAACGCCGGCGAGGTGCAGGTGATGAGTGCAGGTAGCGGCATCATGCACAGCGAGTTCAATCCGGAGCCGGAGGCGCCGTTGCACTTCCTGCAGATCTGGATCCGTCCGCAGCAACAGGGTCTGCGACCCAGCTATGTGCAGAAGGATTTCAGCGATGCCAAGGGGGTAACCCTGATCGTGTCGCCGGATGGGGAAAGTGGATCGTTGAAGGTGCATCAGGATGCCCGAATTTATCAGCTCAGGCTCACCGGAGAGAGGATTGAGCTGCCGCTGCAGACGGCGCGGGTGCATTACCTGCAGATAGCACGGGGTGAGTTGAAGCTGAACGGCCGGGTGCTGCGGGAGGGCGATGGGGCGATCATCGAAGGTGAATCCCGTTTGACCATCGAAGCCGATAACCCTGTCGAAGCGCTGCTGTTCGATCTGGCCGCCTGATCATCCTCCGGTGCTGGTTCGCTGCAGGAGGCATTGAGCAGCAGCACCTCGATATCTTCGGTAATCTCCTCCTGGCGCAGCGGCGGCAGGCGAGTGCAACGGACCACCACCACCGGCCCGTGCACCTCGGTGATGGTGCTGATGGCGACAGGCGCGGCGCTGCGGTCGGTTGCCTGACTCATGCCGGAGTCAGATCGCCATCAGCGCCAATACGTTGTCGAGCATCCGGTTGGAGAAGCCCCACTCGTTGTCGTACCAGGCCATCACCTTGACCAGATCGCCGTTGACCCGGGTGTGGTTGGTATCGAAGATCGACGACGCGGGGGTATGGTTGAAATCTACCGAGACCAGTGGCAGCTCGTTGATCTCCAGTATCCGCTTCATCGGACCCGCTGCCGCTTCACACATGATGCGGTTGACCTCTTCGGCGCTGGTGCGTCGTTCGGCCTGGAACGTCAGGTCTACCAGCGACACATTGATGGTCGGCACCCGCACCGCCATACCGTCGAGCTTACCATCCAGCTCCGGCAGGACCAGGCCGACGGCCGCTGCGGCGCCGGTTTTGGTCGGGATCATCGATTGGGTGGCTGCCCGGGCACGATAGGGGTCGCTGTGGTAAAGGTCGCTCAGGTGCTGGTCATTGGTGTAGGCGTGGATGGTGGTCATCAAACCGCTGTCGATGCCGATCTCGTCGTTGAGCGCCTTGGCGACCGGGGCCAGACAGTTGGTGGTACAGGAGGCGTTGGATACGATCCGGTGTTCCGGTTTCAATGCATCGTCGTTGATGCCGAACACCAGAGTGGCATCGACCCCCTGGCCCGGTGCCGAGAGCAGTACTTTCTTGGCGCCGGCCTCAAGATGTGCAGCTGCCTTGTCGCGGCTGGTGAAACGGCCGGTACATTCGCAGACCACGTCAATATCGAGTTCGGCCCAGGGTAGCCGAGCAGGATTGGATTCGCTCAGGTTTTCGATCAATTGATTACCGACCACCAGCTTGCCGTTGTCGATGCGGACATCGGTTCCGAACCGGCCATGAACCGAGTCGTACTTCAGCAGGTGTGCGTTGATATTTACGTCGCCCAGATCGTTGATCGCCACCACCTCGATGCGGTTTTGGTAACCGCCTTCGTAAAGGGCGCGCACGATGTTGCGGCCTATCCGTCCCATTCCATTGATCGCGATGCGAATTTTGGCCATATAGAAACTCCTTTCGTCACACTGATGTACTGAACGACCGGCGAATTTTCCGGTACTATTCATCTATTTATCGGCCAGCCCGGATCGATGTTGCAATCCCGAATCGGCGGCTTTCCAATCTTCGTTGCTCTATATCAGTAAAGCGTTTCTGACGCCGAACGCCAGTCCCTTGCGCTGCAAGTTGCGGTAAACAAAATGAAAAGCCTCTCTGCGCGATGGGCGTGGCGATGCCGCCATCTGTGGGAGGCCGAGTGTTCGCTGCAACTGTCGGCTGATGGATATGGGGAGCCGTTACACAAGGAGTCGAAAGGCGTGGTCCTTTCCAATCATCTCAAGGCGGATCTGCTACTGATCCTGACGACCATTTTGGCTGGTGCCGGTTGGATATTTTCCAAGGAGGCTCTGGTCGGCTTTGCGCCGCTCTTGTTCATGTGCATGCGCTTTACCAGTGCCGGGATATTGCTGGGTTGCCTCAGTCCCGGATCGCTGCGGGCGCTTTCGTCAGATCAGTGGCGCGCGAGCCTGTCTGTGGGAATATTCTTCGGTATTGGAATAGCCTTCTGGATTATGGGCTTGCATCTGGCCAGTCATGTCGGCGTTGGTGCTTTCCTGACCAGTCTCGGCGTGGTGATGGTGCCGTTGGTGGGGTTGCTGTTCGGTGAGCGGCCAAACCGGTACGTATTCTACTCACTGCCATTTGTTGCCACCGGGATGGCCTGTCTGTCACTGGATGCAGAGTTTGTCATCGGCTGGGGCGAGATCTTCTTCCTCGCCGCGGCACTGTTTTTCTCGTTGACCTTTATTCTCAACAGCCGGGCCTCCGCCCGCACGCCGGCGGTGCCGTTGACCGCCATCCAGCTGGTGGTGGCCGGCGGTATCACCTTCCTGGTATCGACCGTGCTGGAGAGCTGGAATCTGGACCAGCCGCTGGAGATATGGGGTTGGTTCCTCGCCAGCGTACTGCTCGCCACCAGTTTGAGGTTTTTGATTCAGACCCGGGCCCAGGGATTGGCGCCGGCTAGCCATGCGGCGATCATCATGACCCTGGAGCCGGTTTGGGCCGCCTTGATGGCGGTCTGGTGGCTGGGGGAGCATATGAACCTGCTGCAGGTGGTCGGCTGTTCGCTGATCTTCCTGGCGATGCTGGTCAACCGCTGGCCTGCCGTGCGCTACTGGGTGCGTCTGATGCAGAATGGGAAAAGCCGAGCATGATTGCAGTGCGGCGTGCGGAGTGGTGCGGCCGGTGCATTCGGGTGATTAACCGTGTACGCCGTTAGAGCCTGAAAATCAGGCAGCAGACTTGTCCAGTATCACCGCACTGCTGGTTTGATCGATAGTGGCTTCGAGGGCCGCTTGTCTGCGCTGTTGATGGCGCTTGTATACCGTCAATCCCAGAACCATCGAGGCCAGAATCAGGGTAACCAGGTTGGCGAGTAACATCGGCAGGTTCTGAATGGCGATGCCGTAGATCAGCCACATCGTTACACCGAAGGTGAAGATGGAGTACATCTGTAATGAGATACCATCCACGTTACCCGTACGTAGTATCTGAATAACCTGCGGCAGGAAAGAGATAGTGGTACAGGCGGCTGCCAGCATGCCGATAAAGGTGGTTGTTTCCATTTTATGAGCCTATTGAGCCGCGCGCCGATATTGTGATCGACGGCAGTGAAAACCTATATCATGTCGTGAAGTTGGGACGGTCGTTTAACCGCTGGATGAGGGCGTGGTGTCAGAGGACGCGACCACAATCTGTCCAGAATTCTCCACCAATTTTAGGCTTTCGTACGATACAAGCACAATAGCGCGACGCGCATTCCAGGTTGTACGACTTGTGATGTTTTCGGTCGATTTTCTAATTCCCCGCTCCCTCTTCCACCTGCGCTACCTGTTCTACGGTCTCCGGTTGCATTCTCAAAATAGCAGGGCTTTGGTTGCTATCTGCCGACATTTAGGTATAAAACTGTTTCGATTCCGGGAATTACCCGCGGCTTTGTCCTGAGTGGAACTTCACCAATTGGGGGTGCTGTGCAAGCAACCGTATTCAAAGGCCTGATACTCTCCCTGGTCGTCGCGGCCGGACCCGTCAGCGCGCAAACCAGCTCTGAAGTAGAGCGATTGACTCAACTGAATCAGCGGGGAGAGTTCGCGAAGGCGTATTCACTGGCGCTTGAACAGCGCCAACAGCTGGAAGGGCTGGCTTCGTTCGATCTGCAATATGGTATTGCCGCAATCGATAGCGGACATCCCAATGAAGCGATCTTCGCTTTTGAGCGGGTGCTGATGGCACAGCCTGATCACCAGGCCGCGCGGCTGGAACTGGCACGTGCTTACTTCCTGATTGGCGAGTCAGCAAGAGCCGAACAACTGTTTCACGAGGTGCTGGCGTTAAGTCCCCCGAGCGATGTCAGGGCGCGTATCGAGATCTTTCTGGCCCGTATCGAAACTGGCCGGCAAAGGGGAGCCGCCATGACTCAGCGTTCGGTATCGCTGCGGGTAGGGTACGACGACAACGTGAACGCCGGCCCCGACGACGCCTCGTCGCTGGTGCTGTACGACGCCTACGGTAACCCGTACGAAACTTCTGGTGTATCCAGTCAGGGTGATCGCTTTACCCGACTGACCGGATTGCTGACGCACCAACGCCCGCTTGAGGGTGACTGGAGCTGGTTTGCCAACGCCAGTGCCGATGGGCGTTGGCATCAGGATCTGCACAGTCTGAATAATCTTAGTCTGGATCTTGCCACGGGTGTGGTCTGGCAGCAGGAAGATCGGGCTGTGCGGTTCCGCGTCAACGGCCAGCGCTACCTGCTTGACGCGCAAACCTATCGAAATCTTTATGGAGCGGCAATCGAGTATCAGCAGGCGTTGACCCGTGATATTTCCCTCGGTGCATTTGCCAACTGGAGTCGGTTGGAGTACGGCGCCGGGACGCGCGATAGCGATATGGCGCTTGCCGGGCTATCGGCTCGCTGGCGTCCCGATATTATCGGTAAACCGCTGCTGCAGGCGGCTATCTATCGTGGCCGCGAGACTCCCAGAAACGAGGATGCCTTCACCGCCGGCAGTGCAGAGCGTTCGATTCTCGGTGGCTATCTGGGTGCCAGCTGGACCCTGTCAACACAGCTCAACCTCAATACCTCGGTGGTGTTTCAACACAGCGATTACGCGGGTCCCTACTATCTGTTGACACCGCTGACCGCAGGCGATCGAGAGGATCGCTATACGGCGTTGCTCGCCGATCTGCAGTGGCAACTGTCTCCGCGTACGCGGGCCTTTACCGAGTATGCGTGGCGTGACAATGATTCCAATACGATGCTGCTTGATTATCAGCGTCATCAGATTTCGTTGGGTGTGAGTTATCAATTTTGAAGGTTGAACGATGAAAGCTCTCCTGTTTGCCGTATTCCTGATGATTCCGCTACCCCTTTGGGCAGCGGATCCGGTCGGTATCGTACTGCTGGCCATCGGCCAGGCGGAAGCCGTGGATGCCCAGGGCGAGGCTCGAGTTTTGCAGCGCAAGTCGCCGCTCTATCATGGCGATCTGTTAAGGACCGGCGCAGGCGGTCGGCTGCAAGTACGTTTTACCGATGGCGGTCTGGTCGCGATGAAGTCCAGCAGCGAGTTCCGTATTGCCGAATACAGCTTCGATGAGGAGAATCGCGAACAGGATAGCGCGGTATTCGAGTTGCTCAAGGGCGGAATGCGCACGGTCACCGGACAGATCGGCAAGCAGGACAGGGCTGATTACAGTGTGCGTACCGTGGTCGCTACGATCGGTATTCGCGGCACCCATTACGAGCTGCAACTCTGTGATGCGGGCTGTGCCAGCCAGCGCAATGCGCCCCGGGGTTTGGTCGGACGTGTACTGGATGGGCGAATCCATGTGTCCGGGCAATCTGATGCCCAAGATATTCCCAAGGGCAAGTACTTCTCCCTGCCGCAGGTGGATGGTTCCAGTGTAAGGGTTTCCAGCGAGCCGCCAGCCGGTTTTGTCGCGGATGGTGATGATACCGCCGTCGGCGGCGGTGCCGTTGACGAAGATAGTGGTGAAGATCAGTCGTCATCCGGGAGTGGTGACGAGAGCTCCAGCGATCAGAGTGGTGCGGATAGCTCGACGACCGGGGATCAGGCCGCAAGTGATAGTACAGAGATGACACTGAGCGGTAGCGCCACAACGGGCGAGAGCTCGACCACCGCAACCGAGGGTGTGCTGGATCCTGGATTGGCCACATCGGTCGATACCCAGGTGATCGACAGTACGGCGGGCGGCACATTATCAACCAGCAGCGCAGGGTTCGTCGGCAATGCGCCATCCGGTTCGATGGTGCTGGTGGCAATGACGGAGCAGACGGCCACTGGCAGCAAGGGCTCTTCCGGCGATGTGACAGTGGATGGCAACAATCAGATTCTGCTCTCCACCGTTGGAGGGGTGGGCAACGTGCCGACCAAGATCTATTACGAGGGTGAGAGCGCTACCGACTGTCAGCCCTGCACCTTCGACAGTGGCAGTGCAACACTGAGTCAAACCGGCGGCAGTGCGCTGGGTGTCAACTGGGGTCGCTGGAGTGGCGGCTTCTCCCTGAACGAGAATGGGGTGGCGGTCGACAGTCTCAATTTCGATTATATCTACAGCGACAAAATTACCCCGCTGTCGGTGATTTCGGCCAAATCCGGCGTGTTGGTATACAACTACGTCGGCGGTACCGATCCGATTACCGAGAATGGTCTGGTCGGCACGAGCACCAGCGGCAGCGTCACTGTGGATTTCGGTTCGGATTCAGTCACGGCCGCGCGGCTCGATCTGTCCGGGTTCAGTGATGGCCGCTTAATCAATCTGTCGTTGGATTCGGCGCAAACACTGAGTGCGGTGGTGGGCGGTGATACGTTGCTGATGTCCGGGTCCTGTTCGGGCGGCGGTCCCTGCGCGAGCTACCCGAACATGACCGGTGAGATGAGCATGACCTTCGTGGGCTCCAATGCCGATGCCATCATCTCCTCCTATGGCGCCAGCGGTAACAACGGAACCGACGATATAACGGTCAGCGGGACTGCATTACTCCAGCCTTAGTGAGATGCAGTGTTTCCCCATGTCGCAGCGGGCTGACTGTTACTGGCCCGCTGCGACCGCATTGATCGCTGATCGCCTGTTCGAAACCGGCCTTCAGGTGGGTGATGCGTACTTGGGGGCAGTATCTGAGCAGGGCGATCGCTTCACTTAGCTGCGCGGCGGTCATATGGCCACTATCCAGGGCCAGCTCGAGCGCATCGTCAGTAAAGGAGACATCGACAATCAGCAGCTGCGGGCGGAACTCATTGACCTTGTGCCAGAACGGGGGATGGAAGCCGGAGTCTCCGGTGAAGGCAAAGCTGCTGTTGCCGTCGCTGATCAGATAGCCCATGGCCGGTGAAGGGTGCTCCGCCGGTAGCGAGCGGATGCGATAGTTTGCAACCTGGAACTCGCTGTCCTCTTCGATGCTGTGCAGGCGCAGAATCGGCCTGTGTGCCGGGAGCTGGGAGAAGTCGGGCCAGATGGTCCAGTTGAAGATATGCTGCCTGAGCGCGGAGATCACCGCTTCACTGGCGTAAACATCGACCGGTTCCATATGCTGATCGTAGATAGTCGCGAGCATCAGCGGCAGGCCTAGGATATGATCGATATGGGCATGGGTGATGACCACGTTGCGTACCGCCAGCATCTGTTCGATGCTGAGAGTGCCGAGACCACTGCCGGCGTCGACCAGCAGGCTGTCATCCACCAGAAAGGTTGTAGTCTGAAGCCCGGGTCCTATGCCTCCGCTGCAACCGAGTATGTCGATCTTCAAACAGGCCTCACAAAGTTGCGGTACCATCGCAACGTAGTTTGTTCCGAGGGGAACCCTGAGTAACAGGGCACAGGAAAGTATGACAACAAAAACCGACCAGGAAGCCAACCAGTTTTATGCCCGATTGACGGAAATTATCAGCCGGATACATCAGGCCCCCGATTTTGATACCGCGCTGCCGCTGGTGGAAGCAGCGATTTTGACGCTGCTGGGGGCTGAACGGGTGACCGTCTATCAACGTGATCGTGCCAGTGGCGATATCGTATCGCGCTTTCAGAGCGGCAACGATATCAAGGAGATCCGGGTACCGATTTCGACCAGTTCGCTTGCCGGGTTTGTCGCCTTTGCCCAGCGCCCTCTGCGCATCGACAATGTGCGTGATGCGGCGGCGTTGAAGACGATCCACCCGCAGCTGCACTTTGACTCCCGTTTCGAAGATGCGACAGCTTTTCGCAGTCGTGCCATGCTGGTCGTCCCCATCATGCACGGCAAGGTGCTGTTGGGTGTGCTGCAGTTGATCAACCGTCCGGATGGGGGGGGCTTTGGCGTCCAGGACGAACAGCGCGCGACCCAGCTGGCTGACCTGATCGGGCAAAAGTTTCGCTACGATTTCGGCTGTACGGACGCGCCCTGGGAGGGGCTGATTCGGGAGAAGCTGATCGATCAGACCCAGTTGACCAGTCTGACGGAAAAAAGCAGCGACAAGGTGCCGCTGAGCCGTTTGTTGCTGGCGTTGCCAGAAGTGCGTCGCGAGGCGCTTGGACGTTCCCTGGAGCAGTTTTACCAGGTCCCGTTTATTGGCTATGAGCCTGAGCGTTATCAGCTGCACCCAGTCTGCGAGAAAATCAATCAGGCCTATCTGCGCAACAATAACCTGGTGCTGCTCGCCCAAGGCAGCGATGATCGGGTGGTGATCCTTATCGACGACCCCAGCGATACTGGGCGGGTCATGGTGGTGGAAAATTTTCTCGGCAACCGCCCGACCCAACTCTGTTGTGGGCTGATTGATGACATCCACCAGTATCTCGGCCTTGAGGTGGATGTGGCAGGGGAGGCGAGCAACCTGTCCTCTATCCTCGGTGAGCTTGAGGAGGAGCAGACGCTCGAGGAGAACGTCATCTCCGATACCGATGAGGTATCGGAGCAGGATTCCACCGTGGTGCGCCTGGTCAACCGTATTCTGCTCGATGGTCGCCGGCTACGTGCTTCCGATATCCATATCGAACCCGGCGGTGGGCGTAACCCGGCCAGCGTGCGGATGCGTATCGATGGCGTCTGTCAGGAGATCATCCAGATCCCGGCGACCCATGTCAGAGCCACGGTGTCCCGCATCAAGATCATCTCTCGACTGGATATCGCCGAGCGCCGGCTGCCTCAGGATGGCAAGTTCAGCATCCGCTTGAAGGGGCAGGTGCAGGATGTGCGTGTGGCGACTATTCCCACCGTCAACGGTGAGGGGGTGGTATTGCGTCTGCTGCAGAGCGGAGAGCCTATACCGTTCGACAGGCTCAACCTGTCAGAGGCAAACCAGCAGGGCATAGAGCAGTTGCTACGCCATCCGCACGGCATCCTGCTCGTGGTCGGCCCCACCGGTTCCGGCAAGACTACTACCTTGCATGCGATACTCGCCAAGTTGAATACGCCGGATCGAAAGATATGGACCGCCGAGGACCCGGTCGAGATCACCCAGCCCGGGTTGCAGCAGGTGCAGATCCAGCCGCGTATCGGCTTTGATTTCGCGACCGCGTTGCGCTCCTTCCTGCGCGCCGATCCTGACGTGATCCTGATCGGGGAGATGCGCGACCGGGAAACCGCCCATGCCGGGGTCGAGGCTTCGCTGACTGGGCACATGGTGTTCTCCACTCTGCATACCAACTCGGCACCGGAAACCATTACCCGGCTGCTCGACCTTGGCATAGATCCGGTCTCCTTTGCCGATGCACTGCTCGGTGTGCTGGCTCAACGGTTGGTGCGCACACTGTGCAGCCACTGCAAGGAGGCCTATACGCCCAGTGCGGAGCAGATCGCCTATCTGCAACGTCAGTACGGCGAGCGTTACTGGCCGGAGCTTGGTACCGGAACCGATCTCACGCTGTACCAGCCGGTTGGCTGCAGTGAATGTAACGACACCGGTTATCGCGGACGGATCGGTATTCACGAGCTGTTGGTGTCAGATGCGACGCTGCGTGAGCTGATCTACCGCCAGGCCAATGTCGGCGAGATCAAGGCTGCAGCCGATGCCTCAGGTATGCGCTCGCTGTTGCAGGATGGTATTCGCAAGGTGGTGGCAGGGCAGATCGACCTCGAACAGTTGCACCGGGTCACCGTTTGAGATGCTGAGACGAATCGGACAGCGTTGGCTGCGTACGCTGGTCGGCCTGGCGTGCACCCTGGTGCTGGTGGTGCTTGGCTGGCAGGGACGCATGCCGTCGTTGTTCGAACTGATCGAGTTGGACCTGTACGACCAGCGCTTGCGTCAGACGCTGACCGAAACCGTCGACCCGCGTATCGTTATCGTCGATATCGATGAATCCTCTTTGGCGCGAATCGGCCGCTGGCCCTGGCCCAGAGATCGAGTTGCCGAGTTAATAGAAAAACTGTTTATCGACTATGGCGTCGCCGTGGTTGGTTTCGACGTTTTGTTCTCTGAGCCCGATGATCGCGTGGCGCGTGCCTCTTTGCAGCGGCTTCTACAGCTTAACGGTGGCACTTTGTCGCCCGCGCAGTTGGCTGAGTTAGATGGTGATGCACGGCTGGCGGAGACGCTGAGCGTGCTCCCTGCGGTACTGGCTATGGCTTTTGATCCGCAGGACGAGTCGCTGGCCGTCGGCGAGACCGGGCCTGCGCTGCAGATCGATCCGCCGCTGCCCGACACCCTACCCATTGTCGAGGCCAAGGGGGTTATCGGCAGTTTGTCCAAGCTGGCACAGTCGTCGACCTCTGGCTTTTTCGACAATCCGCTGGTGGATCCCGATGGTGTGTTTCGTCGGGTGCCGCTGATACAACGCTACCGGGGCGAGTACTATCCGTCACTGGCATTGGCGGTCTGGCAATCCCTGCTGCTCAGCGACAGCGTTAACCCGGTGATCGAGAGCGACCTGTCCGGCGATTACCAGGTGCTCACCGCGATCGATGCCGGCGGGGTCAAGATACCGGTGGATCCTCAGGGGGCGATGCTGGTGCCCTACAGGGGGCATCAGGGCAGTTTTTCTTACGTGTCTGCCGCCGACGTGATCGAGGGCAGTGCGCCCCAGGATCTCATGTCCGGCGCTATCGTTCTGGTGGGTACCAGTGCTGCCGGGCTTCTCGATCTACGGGTGACGCCGGTAGGCCCGCGTTATCCCGGTGTTGAGGTGCATGCCAATATCCTCTCGGCGCTACTCGATCAGCGGTTCTTCTATAAACCGGATTTCCTGCGTGCACTGAATGCAACGCAGATGCTGCTGGTGGGGCTGATCCTGTCGTTGGCGTTGCCGCGGCTATCGGTACTGTCCGGTACGTTGCTGACGGTGCTCTTCAGCGCCGGTGTAGTGGCGTTTAACTTCTATGCCTTCAGTCAGCTGTACTGGGTGATGCCGCTGGCAGGCGTCACGCTGCTGATCCTGATGCTGTACCTGTTCATGCAGACCACAGGTTTTCTGTTCGAGTCCAACACCCGCCGTCAGCTGAGCAGAACCTTCGGTCAGTATGTCCCACCGGAGGTGGTAAGGTCGCTGGAGCAGGTGGGTACTGCCGATCAGTTACGTGGCGAAAGCCGTGAGCTAACGGTACTGTTTTCCGATGTGCGCGGCTTCACCACTCTCTCGGAATCGCTGTCGCCGACCCAGCTGACGCGAATGATGAACATCTACCTCAGCGAGATGACGGCGATCATTCACCGTCATCGAGGTACCATCGACAAGTATATCGGCGATGCCATCATGGCGTTCTGGGGCGCACCGCTGGATGACCCCCAGCACGCCCGTCATGCGCTGGCGGCGGCGTTGGAGATGTTGGCTGCCATGCCGGAGGTTAACCGGCAGCTGGAGGCGGAGGCACTGCCCCGGATCCGCGTCGGTATGGGGCTCAATAGCGGCGAGATGGCTGTCGGCAACATGGGGTCGAACTTTCGCATGGCCTATACGGTGATGGGGGATGCGGTCAATCTCGGCTCCCGGCTGGAAGGGCTGACCAAGTACTACGGTGTCGATCTCTTGGTCAGCGAGCAGCTGTACCGGCTCTGTGCGGATATTCCGTTTCGTGAGCTGGACCGGGTTCGGGTCAAGGGCAAACACCAGGCGATTGGGCTCTATGAACCGCTGACTAGCGCCGATAATCCCTGGCTGGAAAACTTCAGAGCAGGGCTCAAGGCCTATCGCCGGCAGCGGTGGGATCTGGCCGAGAGTAGATTCCACGAGGTGATCGCGATGCGCGGAGAGGATGGGCCCAGCCGTATCTACCTGCAGCGGGTGGGTGAGTTCAAGGCATCCCCTCCGGGGCCGGATTGGGACGCCGTGTTTACCCATACCGAAAAGTAACGATCAGCGCAGCAGGCCGGGCAGGTTATCCAGTTCGGGGGTGTCGATCTGGCTCTCGGTCATGAACCGCTCGGCATAGCGTTTGTACACCCCCTCACGCACGAAAATGGTGAATAGCTCTGGGTCCAATTGATTGGCCTCGACCTTGCGACCAATGATCTCCAGCGCCTGGGACAGTTTCATCCCCTCCTTGTAGGGCCGGTCCGGTGCGGTCAGCGCTTCAAATATATCGGCGATACACATGATGCGGGCACGCACCGACAGCGAGTCCCCTTCAAGTCCTCGCGGATAACCCGTGCCATCCAGATGCTCATGGTGATTGACCGCGATCTCCGGCACCTGGCTCAGGGAGCGGGGGTAAACCAGGGAGTTGAGCATACGGTCGGTCACGCGAATGTGATCGCGCATCAGTTGCAGTTCCTCCGGCAGCAGCGTACCACGACTGATCGACAGGTTGCGGACCTCATCATCGTTGAGCAGCTTGTGCTGGCGTCCGTCTACGCCGGTCCAGCTCAGCTGGGCCAGGCATTCGATCCGGGCTACGGCTTCGGGGCTGGTGAACTCGCTGCCGCGGTTGGTGATCCTGAGAAAGTCCATCTCGGCATAGAGTTGGAGTATCCGCTCCTGAACCTGTTTGAGGGCTTGCGGGTCTCCGGGATGTCGAGTCAGGCAGTCGATCAGCAGTGACTGCTGATACTCGCGCATCCGACTGGCAACCAGCTCTATACGGTCGAACTGGGCTTCCAGTTTGGTGCCCTTGTCGATGATCGCTTCCGGTGTGGTGATCTTGCCGCAATCGTGTAGCCAGGCCGCGATCTTTAGCTCATACATCTCCTCGGCACTGAACCGGGTGTGGGCATAGGCACCACTGGTGGTTTGATTAACCCCGTCGGCCAGCATCATCGCAATTTCCGGTACCTGTTGGCAGTGCCTTCCGGTTACCGGTGATTTGTAGTCGATCCCTTCGGCAATCACGCGAATGAAGGACTCGAACAGTTCTCGCTGGGAATCTATCAGTTGCCGTTGTGTCAGTACTGTGGCCGCCAGGGCTCCGAGGGCTTCAAGCAGTGACTGCTGCTCGGGATTGAAGGCACAGACGTTGCCGTCGGCATCGAGCGCATTGATCAGCTGGAGTACCCCGATTACCTGTTGCTCATGGTCCATCAACGGGACACATAGAAAAGAACGGGAGTGGTAGCCGAATTGGCGATCGAAGGCGAAAGTGCCGGAAAAATCGAATCTGTGCTCCAGCGCGAGATCGGCGATGTTGATTGTTGTGCGATCAATGAATGCGTGGACGACCACGAGGTCCGATGGTGTACCGTCATCTTTGAACAGGGTGATCGGTTCCAGATCGGGATCGTTATCCTTTAGCCCCAAGCTCCGGTTGCGCAATACGCTAAAATGGAGTTTGTCATCGCGAAAGATGTACAGGGTACCTGCATCGCAGCCGAGCAGCTCCATCGCCGAGTCAACCACCTGTTCCAGAATGTGCCGGTGCTCAGGTTCCGCGGAAAGTGACAGCGCCAAGCGAGATAGGTGTCGTGCTACGGCCAGCGCGTGCTCTTCGAGCTGCATGGATCGGTTCTCCTTCTTGCGATCAGGGTAAGAATATCCCAAAGCCGGGGTGATGGCAGCGTTGACCATGAATAAAAAAACCCCTCTCCTGGCGGAGAGGGGTAGGCAAAGTGCAAACAACTCCAACGGCCGGAGCTGCAAGATGGGATGCGATAGGTGAAGAGATACACCTGTCGCGTCCTGATCCCTCAGGACACCTTAAGCATAGCGCGTATGCTGCAATGCACAATAGGGAATTGCCTGTTTTTTAAACAAATTGGTTATAAAAAACGGCATTTATTACTGCGTTGCAGCAAAAATTGCGTTGTTTGACAGCTAAGCCTTGGATCCTAAAGCGATATTTCGCTTCTGCAATCAGTCTTCGGTCTTCATCTGCCGGCTCTGACGGAAGGGGTGCGCCGGATAAGTGCCGATAATGCGTACCGTTTTGGCGAAAAAGTGCAGCTCCTGCAGGGCATACTGCATCGCCTGCTCATGGGGGTGCGCCTCGACATCGAGATGGAAGCTGGACACCTGCATGGTGTCTGACTCCATGTAACTCTCCAGCTTGACCATGTTGATGCCGTTGGTGGCGAATCCGCCCAGCGCCTTGTACAGCGCCGCCGGCATGTTGCGCACGGCAAACATGATCGTGGTCATGTAGCGCTCACCCGCATCCAAAGGCGGCATGTGGCTATCCTTGGCCAGGATGATAAAGCGCGTGGTATTACCACTCTTGTCCTGGAAGTTTTCCTGCAGGATCTCCAGTCCGTACAGCTCGGCGGCCAGGCTGGAGGCGATCACCGCGTGTCCCGCGACTGGATTTTCCGCCAGTTCCGCTGCGGATCCCGCCGTGTCCAGCGCAGCTATGGGGCTCAGTCCCAGCGCCTTGATATTGCCGTCGCACTGCGCCAGCGCCTGGGGATGAGAGGAGATCGTTTTGAGGTCTTCGATACGGGTACCCGGCAGTGCCAGCAGGCAGTGGTTCACCGGTTCGAAGTGCTCGCCGATGATGTGCAGCTGAGTTTTCGGCATCAACCGGTAGATCTCTTCGACGCGTCCGGCGGTTGAGTTTTCCAGCGGGATCATCGCCAGCTGGGCCTCGCCATTGTCGACCATAAACATCGCATCGAAGAAGTTATCGCAAGCCCGGGTTTCCATGTTCGGAAAGACACGGGTACAGGAGAGGTGAGAGTACGCACCGGGGTAACCCTGATAGGCGATGATGTTGTTGGTGTCGGTCATGGCGCTTGATATTCCATCGATAGGCGTTGTACGAAGCCGCCGATTATGGCACAGGCACAGGGGCGGAAAAACAAGGATAAACGCGGTAGCCCGTGTTCGTTGGTTGCTTTTGGCGGTCGCGCAGTGGCTTCGGCGCGGAAAACAGGTGTTAACTGCGGTAAACTGCGCTGAACTGAATAGAGGAGAGCTCATGACCCCGGAACGTGAACAGCGCCTACTTGAGATTTTGCGTCGCCGCCAGCCCGATCTGACACTGATTACCGACAAGGTGCACAAGCCACGCAATATCGCGGCGTTGGTGCGCAACTGCGATGCCGTGGGTATCCCGCGCATGCATGTGGTCAAGCCCGATTCCGAGTATCGGCGCTACCGCGGTACCTCCCGTGGCAGCGATCGTTGGGTCGATTCGGTGTTGCATGATACCTTGGACAGCGCCGTCGCCACCGTGAGGGAGCAGGGCATGAAGATCTATGCCGCGCACCTGTCGGATAGCGCCGTTGATTTTCGTGAGGTGGATTATACCCAGCCCTGTGCCATCCTGATGGGCGCGGAGAAGGAGGGGATCAGCGAGCAGGCCGCGCGTGAGGCGGACGAGCACATTACGGTGCCGATGATGGGTATGGTGGAGTCGCTCAATGTTTCAACCGCCGCCGGCATCATCCTGATCGAGGCGCAGCGTCAGCGCCAGCTGGCCGGGCTCTACCAGCTGGATCGCATGCCGGTGCGTGAAACCGCTCGCCATATGTTCGAATCCCGCTACCCCAAGATCGCGGCGCACTGCCTGACCGCCGGTTTGCCCTATCCTGAATATGACGACCTGGGTGAGTTGATCGATCCTGCTGCGTGCCAGAGGTTGTTGGCGAAACGTGCCTGAGTTGTTCAACTGGATCTGTGAGAGGTGGCTTTGCTGTCGTTCAGACCCCTGATATTGATGGCGCTCTATCTGCTGCTGGTGCTGATGCTCGCACTGGAGGGGGCTGCCTATACCCGTGACTGGTCGCTGATGCGTCTTCATCAGGAGGGCACGGACAGGTTGCTGGGTAATATCAGCCAGTTACGCGGTGCGCTCGATCAATATCGTTACCTGCCCTTTGTGCTGACGCAGAGTCGAGAGGTACGGGGCCTGTTGCGCAGCCCCGGCGGCGAGAACAGTGAGCCGGTTAACCGCTATCTTGAACAGATCAACCTGGTGTCGGGTTCAAGTGCGCTGATGGTGTTTGATCTGGACGGGATGCTGAGGTCGTCCAGCAACTGGCGGGATCAACGAACCTTATTGGGCGGCTCGCAGGCCGAGATGGAGTATTTTCGCCAGGCGATCGCCGGCGACGAGGGGCGCCAGTTCGTGCATGAAGGCGTTCCGCCTCGCCAGGCGCTGTACATGTCGGCGCCGATCTATGATGAGCAGCGTCTGATCGGGGTCGCCGCCATGCGGGTGGAGCTGGACAAGCTTCGCGAACAGCTGCCGATCGATTACCCATTCATCATCAACGATATCAACGGTGAGCGTCTGTTCAGCGTGATGATGCCGGATCGACTGCCTGAGGCGAAATCGGAGTCGTTGAGCGATGGTTCCAAAATTCAACTGTTGACCCTCAATGGTGTTGTCTATCTGGTGCAGAGCGTGGTGTTGGATGATCTGGGATGGCGTGTCAGCGTGCTCAGCGATGCCCGCAACGTGCAGCAACAGCAGCGGATCGCGGCCGGTGCGATCGGTGGCGGCGGTTTTGCATTGGCGCTGCTGTTTCTCTATCTGCGCGAGTCGCGTCAGAAACGGGCGTTGCAACTGGAGCAGGCCCGTGAGCGTGCGCTGAGCCAAGAGCGTCAGCGCGATATGATCAGCACCGCCGAGGTGGGCTTGATCAATGTCGATCCAAGCGGAATGATCCAGTTCATCAATCCGATGGCGATGCAGCAGTTCGGCGTGTCGCTGGAGTTGATGCGCAACCGCACGGTGGAGGAGCTGCTCAGTGGCGGCAGTAGCGGCGAGCTGCTGCGTGAGACGCTGTCCAATCTCGGTACCGACCGGTTCCGGCCGCTGACCGGGGCCGAGATGGTGGGGCGCCGGGCCGATGGCACGCTGTTCCCGATGATGGTGTCGGTACGGGGGATGACCGATCACCCGGAACTTGGCTACCTGGTCACCGTGATCGATATCAGCCGGCGCAAGCGGCTGGAGCAGGCCCTGCGTGAGGTCAACGAATCGCTGGAGCACAAGGTGGTCGAGCGCACCCGGGCGCTGGAGGAGGCGCAGGCAGAGCTGGTGCAGGCGGGCAAACTGGCGGCGCTGGGACGGATGTCGGCGTCGGTGGTGCACGAGCTGAATCAGCCGCTGACGGCGCTGCGCACCTACCTGGCGATCTGCCGACGACAGCTCGATAACCCCGAGCTGCAGCGCGAGAATCTGCGCCAGCTGGAAAGCCTGATCGACCGCATGGCGCTGATTACCGGGCAGTTGAAAACCTTCGCCTATCGCAAGCCGGAGCAGGTGGGGCCGGTGCCGGTGGCGCAATCGATCGATCAGGTACTGGCGCTGTTTCGTGGCCGCTTCAGCGAGATGCAGCTGCAGCTGGACTACACGCCACCGACATCGGCACTTCATCTTGCCGGCGACCAGGCCCGTTTTGAGCAGGTACTGATCAATTTGATCAAGAACGCCTGTGACGCCATGCAACCACAGCCGGGGTCCCATCGCTTGCTGCTGAGCGTCGAAGCCGATGAGCAGCATGTCTATCTCGCAGTGGCGGATAATGGGCCGGGTATCGCCGAGGAGCACCGTGGGCAGCTGTTCGAGCCGTTCTTCACCACCAAGGAGGTGGGCAGCGGGCTTGGCCTGGGGTTGGCGATCGTGCAGTCGATCGTCCGCGATCTCGGTGGCAATATACGCGCGGCCAACCGCCCCGAGGGGGGCGCCTGTTTTGAACTCTGCCTGAAACGCTTTGACAGGTCGCCAGAGGGCGAGCCACAACCGACCGATAACGGACAAGAGGTGATATGAAACCCGAGCTGCCGATCCAGGCCGTCAATGAATGCCGCTGCGTCATGTTGGTGGACGACGAAGCGATGGTGCGGGAGGCCACCGCGCAGTGGCTGTCGATCTGCGGCTTTCATGTGGTCAGTCTCTCCAGCGCCGAACAGGCACTGGCCCAGCTCGATGAGGGGTGGCCCGGCGTGCTGCTCACCGATGTGCGCATGCCCGGCATGGATGGGCTGGCGCTGATGCGCGAGGTGCATAACAGGCTGCCGGGATTGCCGGTGATTCTGCTGACCGCGCACGGTGATGTGGATATGGCGATCGGTGCCATGCACGAGGGCGCCTACGACTTTATCGAGAAACCCTATGTGCCCGACCGGTTGGCGGAAACCCTGCAGCGCGCCTGTGACAAGCGGCGGCTGACACTGGAGAACCGGCGTCTGCAGCGCGATCTGGCCAGTCGCTCGGGACTGGCGGGCAAGCTGATCGGTATCTCTCCGGCGATATCGAGAGTGCGTGACGAGATCCTGATGCTGGGCCAGCTCAATACCAATGTGATCATCTACGGTGAAACCGGTACCGGCAAGGAGCTGGTGGCCCAGTGCCTGCACGAGTTCAGTCCCCGCTCCGCTAAGCCGTTCGTGCCGATCAACTGTGGCGCGATCCCGGAAAACCTGATCGAGAGCGAGCTGTTTGGTCATGAGGCGGGGGCGTTCACCGGTGCCAGCAAGCGCCGTATCGGCAAGTTCGAGTATGCCAGCGGCGGCACACTATTTCTCGACGAGATCGAGAGCATGCCGGCGAACCTGCAGGTCAAGCTGCTGCGCGCCCTGCAGGAGGGGGTTATCGAGCGGCTGGGCTCCAATCAGCCGATTCCGGTCGATCTGCGCGTGGTGGCGGCGGCCAAGGTGGATCTGCGCGAGGAGGAGGGGTTCCGCGAGGATCTGTTCTACCGTCTGTGCGTGTCGGAGCTGCATCTGGCGGCGTTGCGGGATCGTCTGGACGATGTGCCGCTGCTGTTTGCACATTACGTGGCGCAGGCGGCGACCGATCACCAGCGCGAGCCTCGCCCCTTGAGCGATCACGATATCTGTGCACTCCAGTCCTATGCCTGGCCGGGGAACGTGCGGGAGCTGAAAAATGTGGCGATACGTTTTGCGCTCGATCACCGCTCCTCGGCTGCCGAGTTGCTGTCGCGCGGACTGGCGCCACTGGTAACGCCCAGAATCAACCAGCGCAGCCTGCCGCTGGCGGTGCAGGTGGATGAGTTCGAGGCCCAGGTGATCCGGCTCAGCCTCCGGACGCACAAGGGAAACATCAAGGCGGTGATGGAGGAGCTGGATCTGCCACGGCGCACCCTGAATCAGAAGATGCAGCGTTACGGTATCAGCCGCAGTGAGTTTGTTCCTGAAGAGCCTGCATAAGCGGATTTTTGCTTATCGCCCCCTGGATGATAAGCAAAATTTTGCCTATTGCTGCTGATTGCTCCGGCGTCATGTGTATTAATTCCTTATATTTCAATTAGATATCGTTTTTTCTGGCGTCTGGCCCGTCCTTTGCTATATCTGATTTACTCCGTCAAAGGAGCCTGTTTCCGCAGCGACCAACCCCAGTGTCGCGATTGCCGGAGGCAGAGGTTCAATACAATCACAAAAAAGGACGCAGGAATGACAATAAGCAAACGCAACTTCATCAAGGGTATGGGCATGGCGCTGGCGGTGGGTGTCGCCGCTTCCAGCATGAGTCTGGTCCAGGCCGCCGAGGAGAAACGCTCCTACATTCTGGCAACCGCCTCCACCGGCGGCACCTACTACCCGGTGGGTGTAGCCCTCGCGACTCTGGCCAAGGTCAAGCTGGAGCCCACCATCGGTCTGTCGCTGTCCGCCATCAACTCCGCGGGTTCGGGCGAGAACATCAAACTGTTGCGTGAGAATGAGGCCCAGTTCGCGATCCTGCAGGGTCTTTATGGGGCCTGGGCCTGGCACGGTGAGGGCGAGCTGAAGGATTCCGGACCGCAGAAGGGACTGCGCTCGGTCACCATGCTGTGGCAGAACGTGGAGCAGTTTGTCGTTCGCTCCTCCTACGCCAAGACCGGCACCATCGAAGACCTGAACGGGTTCGAGGGTGTCAAATTCTCCATCGGGCCTAAAAACTCCGGTACTGAGGGCTCCGGTCGCACCATCCTCGGCAACCTGGGCATTGATCCGGACAAGTTCAGCCTCGCTTACATGGGCTATGGCCCCTCCGCCGATGCGATGCAGAACGGAACCATCGATGGCATGAACATCCCCTCCGGTGTGCCGACCTCGGCGATCACCCGCGCCTATGCGTCCATGGGTGGCGATATCACCGTGTTGGATTTTACCGATAAGCAGATGGCGCAGGCCAACGGTCATTACGACCTCTGGACCCGTTACGTGATTCCGGCCAACACCTATCCGGGTCAGACCAAGGAGATCAACACCATCGCCCAGCCCAACTTCCTGGCCGTACGCGACGATGTATCGGAGGAGGATGTCTACCAGCTGACCAAAACCATCTACGAGAACCTGCCGTTCCTGAACGGTATCCATGCCGCCACCAAGGCTATGGCGCTGGAGAAGGCGATAGCGGGCCTGCCGCTGCCTCTGCACCCTGGCGCGGCGCGTTTCTACCGCGAGATGGGTATCGAGATCAAAAACAACTGATCTGCCGGCCATGATGTGAACCGGCTCTCCGTTTGCACCGCGGACGAGCCGGTCTTTGGTGAGCAAAAAATAAACGAGGATCGAGTTGATGACCGACTCACAAACTGCCGAGCGATTAAAAAGCCTGGAGCTGACACAGCGTGACGAGAAGTCGTTGGCTGGTCGTTTCATCTACTGGGCGGGGGTCGTGTTCGCGCTGGCCCATATCTATTTCAATACCATCGGCACCATGTCCGAGCTCTGGGTGTCGGCGATCCACTTTGCCGGATTTGCTTTGATCACGGCGCTGATGGTGCCGATGCGCGCGACGCGTGGAGAGGGGAGTGCCAAGCTGATCCTCGCGGTCGACATTCTGATCGGTCTTGTGGCGGTTGGCACCACGATCTACCTGATGCTGTTCGAGGATGCGCTGTACGACCGCGGCGTTCATTTCATCACCTCGGACTGGATCGTCGCCGTGGTGGCGATACTGATTGCACTGGAGATGACCCGTCGTACTACCGGCTGGTTCATCCCGTCGCTGATCCTGGTGGCACTGACCTATGTATTCTGGTGGGGACAGTACGTGCCGGGCATGTTCCAGTTTCCGGGCCTGAGCCTGGAGACGGTGATGTTTCGCAGCTACTTCTCCTCCGAGGGGATGTTCGGCTCTATCGCCCAGATCTCCTGGACCTATGTGTTCATGTTCATTCTGTTCGGTGCCTTCCTGGTCAAGTCCGGCGCCGGCGATTTCATCATCGAGCTGTCGCGCTGCGTGGCCGGGCGTTTCGTTGGCGGACCTGGTCTGGTCGCGGTGTTCGGCTCAGGACTGATGGGGTCGGTGTCCGGTTCCTCCGTGGCCAACACCGTGTCCACCGGCGTTATCACCATTCCGATGATGCAGAAGGCGGGCTTTCCCGCGCGCTTTGCCGCCGGTGTCGAAGCGGCCGCCTCCACCGGTGGGCAGTTGATGCCGCCGGTGATGGGGGCGGGCGCGTTCATCATGGCCTCCTATACCCAGATCCCCTACGTCACCATCATCGGCATCGCCGCACTGCCTGCGCTGCTCTATTTCCTGTCGGTCGGTTTCTATGTCCGTGTCGAGGCCAAACGCAGCCACGCCCATGCGGTGGAAATGGATGCGCGTCCGTTCAAGGAGGTGATGAAGGAGGGGTGGCACTGCCTGCTGCCGATCATCGTGCTGGTGGCATTGCTGATCTACGGTTTCACCCCCACCTATGCCGCTGGTATCTCGATCATTTCGACGGTGCTGGCCTCCTGGTTGTCGCCACGCCGGATGGGAGTGCGCGATGTGCTCGACGCGCTGGCGCAGGGTTCGAAGAACATGGCAACCACGGCGATGCTGCTGATCGCAGTGGGCATCGTCGTCAACGTGGTGTCGATGACCGGTATCGGTAACACCTTTTCGCTGATGGTCACCAACTGGGCCAGTGGCAGTCTGCTGGTTACCATCGTGCTGGTGGCCTTGGCATCGCTGATCCTGGGCATGGGGCTGCCTGTAACGGCGGCCTATATCGTGCTGGCGACGCTGTCGGCACCGGCGCTGTATAACCTGATGGCGGAACGCGAGCTTATCGACCTGATCGTCTCTGGCCAGCTGCCGGAAGCGGCACGCACCATCTTCATGCTGATCGATCCCAACGCGCTGACCGCTCTGGCCCAGCCGATGCCCGCGGCCGATGCCGCCGCGCTGGTGGCCCAGGTGCCGTCCGACTTCAAGGGGCAGCTGTTGCAGCAGGCGCTGGATCCGACCCTGCTGTCGATGCTGCTGCTGTCGGCGCATATGATCATCTTCTGGCTGTCGCAGGACTCCAACGTGACACCGCCGGTTTGCCTGACCGCCTTTGCCGCCGCGGCGATCGCACGGACGCCGCCGATGGCGACAGGCCTTACCGCCTGGAAACTGTCCAAGGGGCTCTATGTGGTGCCGTTGTTGTTCGCCTATACCCCGTTCATTGGCGGTAGCTGGGATGAAGTGCTGACCATCTTCCTGTTCGGTATCCTGGGCATGTACGCCTTTGTCGGCTTCATGGAGGGGTACCTGGAAGGAAAGCTGAATATCGCCCTGCGCCTGCTCAGCGGCATCTGCGCGCTGGGGCTGCTCTGGCCGCACGGGCATCTGGTCTACGATCTGGCGGCGGCAGTGGTCTTCATCGGGCTGTTCATCTATAGCCGCCGGTTCGATACACCGGCCATGCAGACTCAAGCCGGTTAAGTTTCCAGCGCGAGCTGGTATCGAGGCACCGAAAATGGCGGCACTCTCCATCTTGTAGGAGAGTGTTCGCCGTTTTTTTATCGATTAGGCTTTGAATCTATTTACCAGCACCGATCACTCTACCTCTGGTGGAATGGATTATGTAGATTGGCCAGGCGGGCCCACTTCGTTTTTTCTGAGTGGCGAAGCCCAATTGCACGATGTTGATGCCTCACCTCGAAATCGCCTGCTTCTGCCAGAACTGTTTGGCGAGCGATTGAAACTCGTTAAATGTGTCGTGCATGGTGTCGCTGACGGTCGAGGTGCATTCCATGCTGTGCAGGTTGCTCTCCGATGCGTCTCGAATGCTGACGATGTTCTGACTGATCTGTTCGGCGACCACGCTCTGTTGCTCGACCGCCGAAGCGATCTGGGTACACATATCACTGATACGGCAGATGGTATCGAGGACATCATTGAAGGAGGATGCGGTTACGGCGCTCTGTTCGGCGCAGCAGTCGGCGCTTTGCAGCGCCGTTGTCATCGCTTCGACCGCCTGACCGGAAGCGGATTGCAGGTTGCCGACCACCAAGCGTATCTCCTCTATCGATGTGCGGGTCCGGTTGGCAAGCCCGCGCACCTCGTCGGCCACGACGGCGAATCCACGACCCGTTTCACCGGCACGTGCCGCCTCGATTGCCGCGTTGAGTGCCAGCAGATTGGTCTGGTCTGCTATCTCGGTTATCACATCAAGTACGACCGCAATACTGCCGGCGCTGACTTCCAGCTCCCGGATGATGGTGGAGGAGTGTGCGATCTGCTCCTTCAGTACCAGAATCGCATTGACACTCCGATCGACAACCTGTTTGCCCGAGCTTGCCGCCTCCAGCCCCTTGCCGGACTGGGCGGAACTCTGCTGCGCATGCTTGGCGACCTCATGAATGGTAGCCGACATCTCGTTGATGGCGGCTACTGCCTGGTCGGTATCGGAGAACTGCTGATGTGACTGCTCTTTCGCTTCGCCGATCGCGCTGCCTAGTGTGTTGCACCCCTTTTCCATTATCGCGGCGGTATCGGCGATTCGTCCGATCAACCCGGCCGTCTCCGCCTCCAGGGCCTTGAAGGCAAGCTCGATCATGCCGTACTCGTCCCGGCGCCCGGTGTAGACATGCTGTGCAACCGGATCGTCGATGACCGCTTTGGCTTTGTCCTTTAGTTTATTTATTGGGGCGAGCAGTCCCGATAGCAGCAGTGCATTGAACAGCGTGACCATTAGCGCGTAGAGATAGTCGTTCTGTACCAGGGACAGATGTAGGCCGAGCGAGAGCATACTGGACAGAGATACCAGTAGAACCATCTTTGAAGTAACTGACAGCCTGGAACGCTTCAGGGCCGATGTTTTGCCTTTCAGTAGCTGTGGGTAGAGTTTCTTTGCACGCTCTACATGCGTGCGGTCGGGTTTACGCCGAACCGATTGGTACTCGGCAATGCTGTCGCCCTGCTTGATTGGCGTGGCGTAAGCATCCACCCAGTAGTGATCGCCGTTCTTGCAGCGGTTCTTGACGATCCCCATCCAGGACTTCCCGTCCTTTATCGTGCCCCAGAGCCCCGCGAAGGCGGCGGGCGGCATATCGGGATGTCGGACGATGTTATGGCTGCTGCCGATCAGCTCTGCTTCACTGAATCCGCTGATGCTGATGAAGTCCTGATTGATATACCGTATCCGTCCCTTTAAGTCGGTCGTTGACAGAATATTGGTTGAAGCCGGGTAGTCGATCTCGCGCTGAGTGACCGGACCGTTGTCTTTCACGGTATTTACTCCTGTAATCCGATAATTCTTATTCGTTGGTCTCGGGGTCTACCTTGGTTCTCGGCACTTATCGAGAACCGCAAAGCGACCATTGGCTCGGGTGGATAAAAACGTTTGGATATAACTGGATTTGTTAATCTTTTGTTAAGATTTACAATATTTGCATTTTAAACCGCACACATATTGCGGGTATATGAGGGTAAATCTGTTTTTGTGTGGGATTATTCTTACTTTTTGACGGAAAAAGTGGGGTGTATAAAGTGCCATCGGAAAGATAAAAAATGGTCGTCAAGAGTTGGCGATCGGTATACCCTTTGCTCCACGGTCATAAAAGCATGGCCGGCGTCGCTCGGACGGTTCCGGGCGCTTACGTGACAAGAGGTTATCATGGCCGATAATGCTGGCACTCCCCCCGTACGTCGTTTTTCTCGTATCGACCGTCTTCCCCCCTACGTATTCAATATCACCGCCGAGCTGAAGATGGCGGCGCGTCGGCGTGGCGAAGATATCATCGACTTCAGCATGGGCAATCCGGATGGCCCGACGCCTCCGCATATCGTTGAAAAGCTCTGCACCGTGGCGCAGCGCGAAGATACCCACGGCTACTCTACCTCGCGCGGCATTCCGCGTCTGCGCCGGGCGATCTCGCACTGGTACCGCGACCGCTACGAGGTGGAGATCGACCCCGAGGATGAGGCGATCGTCACCATCGGTTCCAAGGAGGGGCTGGCGCACCTGATGCTGGCCACTTGCGACCACGGCGATACCGTGCTGGTGCCCAATCCGAGTTACCCGATCCATATCTACGGTGCGGTGATCGCCGGTGCCCAGGTGCGTTCGGTACCGCTGATACCCGGTGTCGATTTCTTTGTCGAGCTCGAGCGGGCGATCCGCGAAGCGATTCCGAAACCGAAGATGATGATCCTCGGTTTCCCGTCGAACCCGACCGCGCAGTGTGTCGAACTGGATTTCTTCGAGCGCGTGGTGGCCTTGGCCAAGCAGTACGGCATCATCGTCGTACACGACCTGGCCTATGCCGATATTGTCTACGATGGCTGGAAAGCGCCGTCGATCATGCAGGTGCCGGGTGCGAAGGATGTAGCGGTGGAGTTCTTCACCCTGTCCAAGAGCTACAACATGGCCGGTTGGCGCATCGGTTTCATGGTCGGCAACAAGGAGCTGGTGCACGCGTTGGCACGGATCAAGAGCTACCACGACTATGGCACCTTCACTCCGCTGCAGGTGGCGGCCATTGCCGCGCTCGAGGGTGATCAGCAGTGTGTGCGCGATATCGCCGAACAGTACCGCCAGCGTCGCAACGCCCTGGCCAAGGGGCTGCACGAGGCGGGCTGGATGGTCGATGTGCCGAAAGCCTCCATGTATATCTGGGCCAAGATCCCGGAACCCTACCGTGAGATGGGCTCGCTGGAGTTCTCCAAGAAGCTGCTGGCCGACGCCAAGGTGTGTGTGTCGCCCGGTATAGGTTTCGGCGACTACGGTGACGACTACGTGCGCTTCGCCCTGATCGAGAACCAGGACCGCATCCGTCAGGCGGTGCGCGGCATCAAGGCGATGTTCCGCAAGGATGGCCTGATCGAGAGGCCGACGAAGCGGCAGTAAACCGTTGGAATAGCGGGTCGGGTTTCGAGGATGACCAGGTGCAGGGGTCGCTCACAGGGATAATGAGGTTGATATGATGATACGTAAGCTGTCCGTTAATGGCTTCAAGTCTTTGCATGAGGAAACACTGGAGTTGGGGCGCGTCAACTGCTTTATCGGCGCCAATGGCGTTGGTAAGAGCAATATCCTCGAGTCCCTTGGAGTCCTGGGGGCTGCGGCCAATGGAGTGGTCGATGACGAGAGCCTTCTTCGCCGAGGCGTAAGGGCAGGTGTTCCGCGGCTTTATAAAAGCTCATTTGCCTCTGAAAGAACCCCTGCACATATCCGCCTGGAAGTTAATGGTGACAAAGGGGAGGCCTATCGCGTATCCCTCTTGAACCCTTTGGATTCGCCGGAACCCTCCTGGAGTTACAAAACGGAAGTGCTGAGCGACGGGTGTGAAGAGATCATTTCCGACGGCGTGAGGAACAAGAAAAACTTGAATCCACAGGCCGGGCTGGCTGCACTACGGATAGTGGATCTGGATGTCGACAACGCTGCAGCGCTCCTTATGAAAAGGTTGCAGGAGTATGCAATCTACTGCCCCAACACACCAACACTCAGAGGCATCGAGCAAGATATCCAGTCCCGCGCTCCGGTTGGATTGAATGGCGGTCAACTGGCGGAGGGATACGCGGCCTTGGTTAGGCACCTGGAAGGGCAGGGCGATACCGGTGAAGAGATACTGGATCAAGTTATCGAGTTGATCGATTGGATCTCCGATATCGAGACCACGACCCATGGTTCTTCTTTGCTATCGAGCAAGGTGCCGCGTAGCAAGGTGATGCTCAAGTTTACCGATCGCTTCATGCAGACAAGCCGTAATGAGTTGACCGCGTATGATGCCAGTGAAGGGGCGTTATATGTCATTTTCTGCGCTCTGCTGTGTCTATCCCCGAACGCCCCCCGGTTGTTTGCCGTAGATAATTTGGACCAGGCACTCAATCCCCGTCTGGCGAGGCTGTTGACCTCAAGACTTGCTGGATGGCTGGCCCACAACAGTGCGGATCGGCAGTTGTTGTTTACAACCCATAATCCGGCGGTGCTCGATGGCCTGAATCTGCTGGACCCCGAAACCCGACTGTTCGCGGTTGAGCGCACCAGTAACGGGATAACCGCTGTTCGCAGGATCGAGCTGTCGGCAGAGCTGGTAAAAATGAATAAGGACTATCCTCTATCCCGCCTGTGGATGATGGGGCACTTGGGGGCCGTGCCGAATGTCTGAGCTACGGATAGCGCTGGTTGCAGAGGGATCTACCGATTACGTCATTGTTGAAGCCGCACTCAAGGCATTTCTGACGGCACCTTTTATCCTGACTCAGTTGCGGCCGGAAGAAACTCGGCCGGGCATGGGGACAGGTTGGGGCGGTGTGCTCAAGTGGTGTTGGCACGCGGGAGAGCGTCATTCCGGCGATCTGGAAACTGATCCTACTCTGGCAAATTTTGACTTGTTGATACTCCATCTGGATGTCGATGTTGCTACCTTTCGATACTCCCAATGCGGGGAAGAGGTGGCCGATATCGCGCACTCCCGGAGATGGGGCATGTTGCCCTGCGCACGCTCCTGTCCTCCCGTTAGAGACTCTTGTCTGGAATTGGAGGCTGTTGTGAGCAGTTGGCTGGGTTCGGCTCGATTAGGGTGTTCATCCGTGCTGTGTTTGCCCGCACAGTCGTCGGGCAGTTGGCTTGCCGCAGCGGTCTTGCCGCCGGACCATCAACTCTTGGCCAACCATCTTGAATGCGATGGCTCGGTTGAACCAGGGTTGTGTCGGTTACCGAGGCAGCACCGAATCAAAAAGACCCGCAGGGACTATCAGCGCTACGCGCAGCAATTGACCGAGAACTGGGCAGCGGTCAAGTCCATGTGTAGTCAGGCGCGTGTGTTCGAAAATTCCATACTTGCCGCTATAGGATAAGGGTTTGAAACGATCAGAACCCGCTATCGGAACCTGAACGACCGTAGAACATCTCCAGCTGTGCTGCCACCTCCGGAAACGCGTTTTGCAGAATATCCGGTCGCTCGAAGTGATACTCGCTGGTTACCGCGAAGAACTCCGCGGGTGAGGTTGCCGCGTAATCATCGATCTGGGGTTCGACTCCGCTATCCAGTTGCTGATTCAATCCTTCGAAGGCGTTACTGAACGCCCGGGTCCAGCCCGTGGCATCCATCCCCTTTGGCAGAGGCGGAAATCCGTTGAACGCGCCGTTGCGTGCGTCCAACACGTGGGCTATCTCGTGGACCACTACATTATGCCCATCCGTCATCAATCCCGAGTGCAGTACGTCCGGCCAGGAGAGGACCAGGGTGCCATGTTCCCAAGCCTCACCGCTTAGCGGTTCATAACCTTCATGTACGACGCCAAACTCGTCCTGCTCTTCATGATGAACCAGAAACGCCTCCGGATAGATCCCTACCTCCCGGATATCATCCAGCCAGTGGTAACCGAGGTTGAGTACAGGTAAACAGGCCAGCGCCGATACTCTCAGCGCCATCTCCAGATCCGGCTCCAACCCGTCGCCGCCGAAGAACTTCTTATCGGCAAGGAATCGCTCAACCAGTTCCTTCAGCTTCTGCTGAGCCGGGTCACTCAGTGCCCGCAGCAGCGGAACCGAGTCGACCAGCAGATACCATCGGTCCGCCTCGATACTTTCTATTTTGTGGTGCGCAGCGCTGAGATAGGCAAAGAGTTTGTCGAGCACGTTTTACATCCCGTGGATCTATTTCAGGAAGTTTAACCGAATACGGGTCCAGTCTTTTGCTAGTCTTTTGAAGCAGTGCAGCAAGGGCAGCATTCTGGCTCGAGTCGAGCTATCATGTGCGCCCCGTTTCATACCCACAGATGGAGTTCAGGTTTTGTCTCACGAGCAGTTTACCCCCGGTCAGCGCTGGATCAGTAACACAGAAGCGGATCTGGGGTTAGGCATCGTCATTGAGTGTGCCAATCGTCGTGTCGAAATCGCATTCCCCGCGGTGATGGAACAGCGAACCTACGCGATCGACAATGCGCCGTTGAGCCGTGTGATCTATGAACCCGGCGAACGGGTCAATAACCATCACGGCGATACCCTGGAGGTGTTGGAGCGCTTCGAGAACCGTGGCTGCTTTATCTACCGCTGCAGTGATGCCGGGGGCTCAGAGGTGGTGCTGACCGAGCCCGAGCTGGACAGCGCTGTTCACTTTGCTCGACCGGAGCAGCGTTTGCTGGCCGGTCAGATCGATCGCAACGGCCTGTTCAAACTGCGCGTGCGTACGCTAGAGCACCACCACCGGCTGATGAGTTCCCCTGTGTATGGCTTGCTCGGTGCCCGGGTACAGTTACTGCCGCATCAGTTCCATATCGCGGTGGAGCTTTCCTCACGGGAGCATCCGCGTGCGCTGCTGGCCGATGAGGTGGGCTTGGGCAAAACCATCGAAGCGGGTCTGGTGATGCATCAGCGCCTGATCAGTGGCCGTGCCAGCCGAGTGCTGGTGGTGGTGCCCGATAACCTGGTGCATCAGTGGCTGGTGGAGCTGCTGCGTCGCTTCAACCTGATGTTCACCCTGTTGGACGAAGAGCGCTGCATGGCGCTGCTGGAATCCGATAGCGGTAACCCGTTCGAGTCCAGCCAACTGGTCCTCTGTCCGCTGTCCCTGTTGACCCAGCGCGATGCTCGTCTGAAGCAGGCGCTGTTGGCGAGCTGGGATCTTTTGGTGGTGGATGAGGCGCATCACCTGGGCTGGACGCCGACAGCGGTCAGCCATGGCTACCGCTGTATCGAGGCGCTGGCCGAGAAGATTCCGGGCGTGCTGTTGCTGACCGCGACACCGGAACAACTGGGTCCCGAGGGACACTTCGCCCGTCTGCGTCTGCTTGACCCTGAGCGCTACCACGACCTGGATAGTTTTATTGCCGAGAGCGACCGGTTTCACCATCTTAGCCGTGCCATTGCGCCGTTGCTGGAGGAGGGCGGCACCGACCTGCTGGCCGCCGACAGCCGGGTTCAGCACGAGATCGCCGGCTGGCTTGGCGATGAAGCCCTGGGTAACTGGCTCGCGTTGCCGCGGGACAAACGTGAGCAGGGGCTGGCAGCTCTGATCGCCTCACTGATCGATCGCCACGGCACCGGCCGAGTGCTGTTTCGCAACACCCGCGACAGCGTCAGCGGTTTCCGCTCGCGTCAGCTCGATGCCGTGCCGCTGCCGATGCCGGCGGTGTACGAAGAGGCGGCGCTGACCGCGAAGCTGGAGCAGGCGCTGCATCCGGAACAGCTGCTTGGGCCTGACTGGGTCGAGATCGATCCGCGGGTGGAGTGGCTGGTGCAGTGGCTGCGTGATAACCGCAAGGACAAGGCGCTGGTGATTTGCGCCAAGGCGGAGACCGCGATTGCGCTGGAGGAGTATCTGAACCTGCGTCAGGGGCTGCGCACCGCAGCTTTCCATGAGGGGATGTCGCTGATCAACCGCGACCGTGCGGCCGCCTACTTTTCCGATCTGGAGCTGGGCGCCCAGGTGCTGATCTGTTCCGAGATCGGCTCAGAGGGGCGCAACTTCCAGTTTGCCAGCCACCTGGTCCTGTTTGACCTGCCGCTGAGCCCGGATCTGCTGGAGCAGCGTATCGGTCGCCTCGACCGTATCGGCCAGCGCTTCGATATCCAGATCCATGTGCCCTACTACCAGGACAGTGCCGTGGGCGTGCTGCTGGACTGGTATGACAGCGGACTGGAGGCGTTCAGCCGCGTCTGCGCCACCGGTGAGGCGATCTATCATCAGGTCGCTGACGAGTTGTACGAGTGCCTGAACGATCCGCAGAATCTGCAAGCACTGCAGCAGTTGATTGCTGATACCGCCAGTGCCCGTATCGAACTTGAGGATAAGCTGGCGACCGGCCGCGACCGGTTGTTGGAGCTGGGCAGCTGCGATCAGGCGCGAGCCGAGGCGCTGACCGCCGCGGTGATCGAGGCGGAGTCGGGTGAAGAGCTGCAAGCCTACGCAGAGAAACTGTTCGAGCGTTTCGGCGTCGATACCCAGCCTCACGGTGAGGATGGACTGGTGCTGCAGATGGGCGAGCACATGCTGTGCCAGCTGCCGGGCCTGGAGGATGAGGGGCTGACGCTGACCTTCAACCGCGAGCGGGCGCTGTCGCGTGAAGATATCGAGTACATGAGCTGGGAGCACCCGCTGCTGGCCGGCACCATGGAGCTGATCCTGCGCGGCGAGTATGGCAACAACTCGCTGGTGACGTTGAAGCTGCCGCCGCTGCCGCCGGGTACCCTGCTGCTGGAAGCGATCTTCCAGCTGCACACCACGGCGCCGCGGGCACTGCAGCTGCAGCGCTATCTGCCCAAGGGGCTGGTGCGGGTACTGGTCGGCCCCAACGGCCAGGATCTGGCCGGGCCGCTGGGCCATGAGCCGTTGAACAAGCTGGCCGAGACGGTATCCCGTACTGCCGGACAGAACATGGTGCGCCTGGCCCGCGAGCAGATCGTGACCCAGCTGAAACAGGCTGATGCAATGGCGCAGAAACAGCTGGCGCCGATGGTCGAGCAGGCGCTGGAGCGGATGCACGCCGAGCAGGGCGCCGAATACCAGCGCCTGGAAGCTCTGGCGGCGGTGAATCCCGGCATCCATCCCGCGGAGCTTGAGGCACTGGCTGCGCGCAGGACGCAGATGGCGGATGCCCTGTCCCGTGCCGAACTCAAACTCGATGCGGTCCGGGTGATTCTGGTACGTGAGTAAACCGCCTGTTGACCGGGGGCAGGGCCGAATGGCGGGCCCCGGTTATCATGTGCAGTTGCTGGTACTTGATTTTGCATTGGTGCATGATGCTCATCATGGCGTACCACAGAGCGATGACCCGCGGAGAGTTGGCTTGATCAACCGGATCAGACAAGGTGTTTCCACTATCGGCATCATGCTGATGCTGGCGCTGATGTTGCTGACGCAATCGCTCAGCCTCCAGGCCTCCGTGGAGATGGTGGCTGGCGATCAGATGGGGGGCGTGCTCCATCAGCGGGTGGATTGTACGCCATATGCCGAATGCGCTGATGTCATGAGCGAAGCTGCTTCCGACTGTTGCTCGGCGGAGTTCGAGCGGCATTGCGGTTCCGGACTCTGCCCGGTAGTAACACTGGGGTTGAGCAACGCGCCGATACTTGTCGTACCGTCAGGTGGCTTGGCGCCAGAATCGACGGTTGCGCCACTGGTCGGAACCGCGCAATCGCCTCCCTATCCACCTCCGAAAACGAATTGATCGAACCTGGCACGTTTACGTCGATCAAATCATCTGTTTTCCGGAGAGATCAATATGTCCACATTCCGTAACCTCTGTATTGGCTCGCTGCTGTTCGGTACCACGTTGCTGACCGCCTGTTCAGAGAGCTCGGCCACCGACAGCGGCTCGGCCGCTGTCGAAGCCAAGGCCTCGACCATCGCGCTCGATGTCTACAAAAGCCCGACCTGCGGCTGCTGCACCAGCTGGGTGGAGCACGCCCAGACCCACGGCTTCACCTCGTCCATCCACCACGCCGATAATCTTAACGCGATCAAGGATGAGCACGGCATCGCAGCCAACATGCGCTCCTGCCATACCGCGGTCTCGAAAGAGGGGTATGTGTTTGAGGGCCATGTACCCGCCAAGCTGGTGAAGCGTTTCCTCGCAGCTCCGCCGGAAGGCGCACTTGGGCTGGCGGTACCGGGCATGCCCCTGGGCAGCCCGGGCATGGAGATGGGCGACAGGTTCCAGGCCTATCCGGTGGTGCTGCTGAACAAGGATGGCAGCTTCCAGCTCTATGAAAAGATCGAACAACCGAGCCAGCAGTATTGAGCTTCAGCCCGCCCCTTATGGGGGCGGGCAAACTGTCGAATCCGTCCCCTATCAATCGCTATACTGATTGAATTCGCTAACACCAAGAGAACAGGTAGAAAAGATGCTGGATATCGAAGGCATAGACCATATCGTGCTGCGTACGGCACAGATAGACGCGATGCTTGAGTTCTATATAAACAAGCTCGGTTGCACGCTGGAGCGCGATACCGGACCGGAAACCGGCCTGGTTCAGCTGCGTGCCGGTAACGCCTTGATCGATATCGTCCGCGTGGACAGCGAACTCGGCAGGATGGGCGGAGGGCCGCCGACCCGGACCGAAAATAACCTGGATCACCTGTGCCTGCGTTTGGCACCGATCGGCGAGCAGCAACTGCACGATACCCTGGCTCAAGCCGGTATCGAGATGAGTACCTTCGAGACACGTTACGGTGCCGAAGGTTTCGGCCCCTCGGTCTATATTCAGGATCCGGACGGCAATACGGTTGAATTAAGGTCCGCATTGGCTAAAAATTAGTCGTCTGATAACTTTCGGTTCTGTCTGCGGATTACCTGCCATGTCACTGCATCTGTTGCTGATCTTTATCCCGGCCTGCTTCGCGCTGAACCTGTCGCCGGGCCCCAATAACCTGCTGGCGATGAGCAATGCCCAGCGCTTCGGCCTGCGCAACGCCGTGCTCGCCGGGGCTGGGCGCCTGCTGGCCTTTGCCGTGATGATCGCACTGGCGGCGTCGGGCCTGGCGGTGGTGCTGCACACCTCGGAGCTGATCTTCACCCTGATCAAGGTCGTTGGTGCTCTCTACCTGTTCTGGATGGCGTACAAGCTCTGGATAGCGGGTGTGACGCCGGAAGAGATCGCGCTGGATGCCAAGCGCAAGAGTTTGTTCGATATGGCGCGGCAGGAGTTCCTGCTGGCATCGGGTAATCCCAAAGCGATCCTGATCTTCACCGCGTTCCTGCCCCAGTTCGTCGATCCCGCAGGCGATATGGCGGTGCAGTTCTCCATCGTTGGCGGCTTGTTCCTGCTGCTGGAGTGGGTGGCGATCGCCCTTTACGGAGCCGCCGGACTCTATTTGAAGCAGTGGTTTGCCCGGCCTCGGGGACAGCGCATCTTCAACCGTAGCTGCGCCGTGCTGCTTGCCGGTGCCGGTGGCACCCTGTTGGCGTCTCAGCGCTGACACGGCGACAAAGATAGAGTTGAGCGCAGCATCGCCGGTAACGGTATGGCCGTTACCGCGCTTCCACACCAGAAAATCCGCTAACTAGTTAAAAATGGCGTGGTTTTTCTGCCTCTGTATGTTAAAAAAACAGATCTCAAACGCTTGTTCTTATTCGGTCTTCAAGTGCAGTAAGCGTCCAATCACAATAAAAACCAAGGAGCTCCGAGTGAGAAGGGCGTCACCATGAGCAAGGGAATCGCGTCGCGCCTGATCTGGCGGCTGTTGGTACTGGCTCTACTGCTGCTACTGGCGGCGGTCGGTATCTTCGCTTTCTTCGTCAACTCCTCCAAGGAGAGGGTGCCGGGATTCGAACAGGTGGATGAGTATCGTTACCTGAACTCGGGCTGGAAAGCCGCCTCGCGCGAGGCTTACTACCATACCCCTCAGGGCACCTCGCTGCCGCAGGGGGCCGGTGATGCCGCCGTGCGTTACAACTGGTTCCTCAATCTGGAGCAGCCGCTATCGACGGAGCGTTTTGCCGACCCCCGGTTCCTGCTCCGCTTCAAGTTCTTGGATGATCCCAGCCACCCGGATGACCTGCCGGTCGGTTTCGCCAAGCGTTACTCCGCATCACTGGGAGAAGAGCTGCTGGATATCAGCTGTGCCGCCTGTCATACCGGTGAGCTGCACTACAACAAGGAGGGCAAGCGTTTCGGACTGCGTATCGATGGCGGTCAGGCGATGCACGCCTTTACCGATCTGCAGCGTGGCAGCTTCGGCCCGATGTTGATCAGTGCGCTGGCGGAAACCTGGGCCAACCCGCTCAAGTTCAACCGCTTTGCCGACCGGGTACTGGCCGACGGCGGCAGTAAGGTGAAACTGCACCGGCAGCTGGGCGATACCCTGGAAGCCTTCCTCAATATCCGGCAGAACAATCCGCTGGCACACCTCTACCCAACCCGCGAAGGGTTTGGCCGTACCGATGCCTTGGGCCGGATTGCCAACACCCTGTTCGGTGAGCACCTGACCGATGCCAACCTGCAAAGATCGTCGGCCCCGGTGAGCTACCCCTACCTGTGGAACATGTGGAAGTTCAACTGGGTGCAGTACAACGGCTCGGTGGCACAGCCGCTGGCGAGGAACGTGGGCGAGGCGCTTGGGGTGGGCGCCGATATCCAGCTGATTAATGCGGAAGGCGCACCTCTGCCCGCCGATCAGCGCTTCCGTACCTCGGTGAACATACCGGGGCTGGAGAAGATCGAGCGCGCCCTGCAGCAGCTGCCGCCGCCGAACTGGCCGGAGGATATCTTCGGCAGGATCGACCGGACCAGAGCAGCGCAAGGAGAGCAGCTGTTCCAGAACCACTGCGTCGAGTGTCACGGACCGCACAGGTCGAGCCGTGCCCGTCAAATGGCGGAGGCTCCACTCAAGGTCGGTCCCGAGGATCACTGGCTGATCGAGGTGATCGGTATCGATCATGTCGGTACCGATCCCACCGAGGCGCAGAGCTTCCTGAACCGTACCTATGACCTCTCCGCCACCGGTATTACCAAGGCCCAGGTAAAGGAGCTGATCGATCCGCTGCTGCAAAAGAAACTGGCCCGTGACATGCTGATGCGTCTGCAGGAGCTGTCGATAGATCAGAGCTTGAGCGAAGAGGCACGCGTTGCCTTTACTGCATTGGCAGATGAGTTCCCACCGCCGGATCAGTTGGCTGAGCAGGGTTTCGAGCCCTCTCCTGAAACCAGGATCAAGCAGGCGCTGAACTACTTAGGCTTGAAGCCGGATACGCAGCTTTCAGCCGCGTATGATGCCTATCCCCAGCTGAGCTGCGATACCCAGTGCCAGGTCAACGCACTCTGGTACGACATGGACCACGCCCAGCAAGCCTATACCAAGCTGCTGGCTTCGATCGACCCGGCCAACATCAGCGAAGGGCTTGGCTTGAATCTGATCGGCTTGCTGTTGAAGCAGCGCTATTACGAGGACAACAACCTGACCGAGGCGCAGCAGTCCTGTCTGGAGGGATTCGGCGCACTGGATCTGCCGCAGCAGATCCTTGGCTATAAACCACGCCCGTTGGCCGGTGTCTGGGCTACGCCGCCGTTCCTGCACAACGGCTCGGTACCGAGTATCTACCAGATGCTGCTGCCCGCCGCCGAACGCGACACAACCTTCTTTGTCGGCCCCCGCGATTACGATCCTGTGCATCTGGGCTATGTCACCAGCCAGCCGCCTGGCGGTGAGTTCGACGGATTCTGGTTCAACACCGCGCTGACCGGCAACCACAACACGGGCCACAGCTTCGCGGCATCGCCTCGGCAGTGGCAGGCGTACCGGAATGACCCGAGTGCCAACCCGCTGCCCTCCGGCGTGATCGGGCCGGAACTCTCGGATGAACAGCGTTTCGCACTGTTGGAGTATCTGAAGATCCACCGCGATAACCCGCCGGGCTACCGATACCGGGGAGCGCCCGCTTGTCTGGATCAGCCGTAATGAACAAGGAGAGCGCAATGAGCGACGGCAACCCGAGCTATAGCAATCCGAACTACAGCAACGATTTTGAGCGGGTCAAGGCCGAGGAGCTACGCTGGATCGAAGATCGGCGCCGAGCAGCTGGAGTCGACCCAGAACAGCCGGTGACAGGGCTTGCGTTCTCCGGCGGAGGGATCCGCTCCGCCTGTTTCCAGCTTGGCATCTTGCAAGGGTTGTCGGAGAACGGCTGGATCGACAGAATTGATTATCTATCCTCTGTATCCGGCGGCGGCTATATGGCGGGTTGCTATCAGTGGCTCAAGCACCGGGGGCAAGGGGTTGCCGACCTGTTCAGCGCGCCGGTGCTCAACTGGCTGCGGGCGCATGCAAGCTATATGTTGGCGGGTAAAGGCGCGAGTAGCGCAACTCTGGTGGCGGGCACGCTGGCGTCGACACTCTTTAGTCTGTTTGTGTTATTGCCGATTTTGCTGGCCGGGCTCTGGGTAGCGGGCTTGCCGCACACGCGTCTGCCTTGGCCGAAACACTGGCACCTGCCTGGGGCTGACGTGATTTATGGTCACAGCGGTTATCTGTTGATGTTGTTCGGTGCGTTGGTCTGTTTCATTTTTTTCCTGATCAGCGTGCCCACTATGGCGCTGTGGCGCGCAAGCCATGGCGGTGGCCTCAGATACCAGATTGCGGTTCGTGGGATTATGGGACGGTTGATAGGGCTGACAATTGCGCTGGTGCTGCTCGGTAGCCTGCCGATGGTGTCACAACTGGATGACAGCCTGTTGTCTTTAGCCGCTTCGGAGCAACTGGCGGGGCTCGGCAGTCATCTGGATTATGTGATACCGCTCATTACCGGGGTATGGGCAATGGCTAAAGCTCGCATGAGTCCTAAGCTGGCACTGTTTGGACTGACGCTTCTGCTCTATGGTATGGCGGCTTTCTCCTACCATCTGGTGTTCCATCTACACATTGCCGACTATCCGCTATTCTGGAGCTGGTTCGGGCTCGCCGTGTGTTTAGCGACGTTGGCCAGCGTTAATCGTACGTCGATCCACAGTTATTACCTGGCTCAGTTGGTACAGGCGTTCTTTTACACCGGGAAGCCGGTTGCTGAAGATATGCCGCTGGCCGACCTCAAGCCGAATAAGGGTGCACCCCTGCCGCTGATCAATACAACCCTGTCGACGGTCAACTCCAATCGGTCGTTGGCTCGGTCCCGAATGGGTGATAGTTTCGCTCTGACTCCGCTCTATTGTGGGAATCCAGCGACCGGTTTCGCCCATACAGCGGCGTTTCAAAGTGGCCGTTTGAGCTTGGGGGATGCCGTAACCACCAGTGGCGCGGCGGTGGATCCCGACACTGCCAAGACTGCCAATCGCGCGTTAAGCATTCTATTGACGATGCTGAATTTTCGCTTGGGCTTCTGGGTTCAGCACCCGCGTCGTGCGGGTCTCCACCAAAGCCATATGCCATTCTGGCTGATCTTCAAAGAGCTGTTCGCCAAGGGGATGAACGAAACGGCCCGCAGCGTGCATCTGTCGGATGGTGGCCACTTTGAAAATCTTGGCGTCTACGAGTTGCTGCGCCGAGAGTGCCCGCTGATCATCGCGTCAGATGCCGGAGCCGATCCTCAGAACACGCTGTCTGATCTGGGCTCGCTGTTGCAGCGCTCCCAGGCCGATTTTGGTTGCCACATCGCCCTGGATACCAAGGCCTTGCGTGAGGTTCAGGATGGAGTGCACCAGAGCTGCTTTGCACTGGGAATTATCCGCTACAGATCGGGACATACAGGGAGGTTACTGTATGTGAAGTCGGCACTGACAACCCATTCATCGGCTCAAGTGACCTGCTTCTCCAATATCGATGCCGGCTTCCCGAACGACAGCACCGCCAATCAGTTCTTCGACGAACGCCATCTGGATGCATACCGCGAATTGGGGCGGGAAAATATTCTGATGGCGATCAAGGCGCTGGAGAGTGAACCCACTATCCATAGGTTGGAGGAGAGCAGGGTGGCGGCGGAGGATGCGTTGGCGGTTTAACTCAGTCACCCTGAGCATATGAGCGATCTGCATACAGTGCGTTAGATGAGATGGCTATTATTTGAATTGAGTCGCCATTAACCAACGCACTGCCGAGGGGGGACAGATGCATTACTTCGCATACGGATCCAACATGTCGCTTGCTCGGTTGCGGGAGAGAGTGCCGAGCGCCAGGCGTCTCGGCCGTTATCGGCTGGAAGCCCATGACCTGCGTTTTCATAAACGTGGTGGTGATGGTTCCGGCAAGTGCGATGCGTTCTACAGCGGTAAGCAGGAGCACCAGGTGATCGGTGTCCTGTATCACATCGACCCACTGGAAAAACCGGCTCTGGACCGGGTCGAGGGGCTGGGTGTCGGATACGGCGAGAAGCAGGTTGTCGTGGTCGGACCGGCAGGGGAGCTGATCGAAGCCCACACCTATTGGGCGACGAAGACCGACCCGCTGATCAAACCCTTCTCCTGGTACCTGAATCATGTCCTGGTTGGCGCGCACGAAATGGAGCTGCCGGCGCAATATATCGACAGGATAAGATTGATCGAAAGCATCGAGGATCCGGATCGAGAGCGGGATGCGCTGGAAAGGGCGATCCATAAACTTCGGTAGGGGTGTCCTTAAGCGATAAATGGTTATATCTTTCTGTGGGATAGGGGCAATACTGAAAAGGACTCTGGCTGGAGCAAGCCCTCCTGCCGAAAGGAAAAAAGGATGCAAACATCGGAAGTCTTGCGCCGGTATCGACTCATCGAGTTGTTGGCCTACTGGGAGGGCCGGGTTTCCAGTACCCATCTTTGCCACTTCTTCGGTATCAGCCGCCAGCAGGCGACCAAGGATATAGGGCATTACCGGGACGAGACCGGCAATCTCGAGTATGACGCCAGCGCCCGTGGCTTCAGGCCTGTTGAATCGTTCCAGCTTCTCTATATCAGTGGCGACGTAGCCGAATATCTCGGTTGGATGACCGGTCGTAGCGCTCATGCCACACCGGACAGCCCCAGCTGCCGCCTGCCTCATGCGGCACTGCTACATCCTCCACGCAACGTCTCGCCCCGCGTCATCCGCCCCTTGGTCCAGGCAATACGCCAACAACGGCGCGTCGATGTCGACTATGTATCGATCAGCAACCCCAGCCGCGACGGCCGCATCATCGTCCCCCACACCTTCGTCAACACCGGTCTACGCTGGCACCTGCGTGCCTGGTGCGAAAAGAGCGGCGAATACCGCGACTTCGTGCTCAGTCGCTTTCGTGGCGAGCCCGACCTGCTTGATCGATCCGATCACACCGGCGCTGATGACCACGCCTGGCACACCGAAGTCACTCTCATCCTCAAACCCGACCCGCGCCTCAGTGAGGTCAAACAGGAAGCGTTGATTCATGACTACTGTATGCAAAACGGTGAGTTGCACCTGACAACCCGTGCAGCCCTTGCCCAGTACCTGCTCCAGGAGATGCAGGTCAACGTCAAGATGATCGACGGCAGTCCCGAAGCCCAGCAACTGATACTGGCCAATCTGGATGAGGTTAAACCTTGGATGTTCAACAGCTGAGGTACCGGAAATAAGGCGATACCTGTCAACTGAGTTTACCTGTGGAAATGAACAGGGTTGGCGGGGAGGTATGAAAGTGGATAGTAGAGCTAACGAGCCAATGCAAGAGTGTATTGCAGCTTCAAGAGGTTGCTTGACATGAACTTTACAGATTTTTTTAAAAAGGCCTACGGCCATGCGAGCATGGAGCCATTGCCTTATCAGGCCCGCCTTGCCACGTCGGAAGACTGGCCTGACGTGCTTAATGTGCCTACCGGGTTGGGGAAAACGGCCGCGGTTACGCTGGCTTGGTTGTATCGGAAGACAGCGCTGAATGATCCATCCATGCCGCGTCGGCTCGTTTGGTGTCTGCCCATGCGCGTTCTGGTGGAACAAACGGAAGCCAACATCCGCGCGTGGCTTGCGCGTCTCGGTCTTGCCGAGACGGTCGGCGTACACCTGCTGATGGGTGGCAGCGAGGATATCCTCAAGGCGACCTGGGCGGAGTCCCCGGAAAGCCCGGCGATCCTGATTGGCACCCAAGACATGCTGTTGTCCCGAGCATTGATGCGCGGATACGGCATGAGTCGCTATCAATGGCCCATCCACTTCGCCCTTTTGCACAACGATGCGCTCTGGGTCTATGACGAGGTCCAACTCATGGGCCCGGCATTATCCTCCAGCGCTCAGTTGGAAGCCTTCCGGCGAACCTTTCCGTTGGGCAAGGGTAGTCGCAGCCTCTGGGTATCCGCTACGTTGAGGCGACAATGGCTGGGCACGGTCGACCTGAAGCCGCAGTTGGACTCCCTGCAAGTCGCGGCGCTTACGGAGGACGATCTGACACATCCGGTCGCTCGTCAGCGTGTCAACGGCGCAAAGCGGCTTGCGTATGCGAGAACCGATCTCAATAGCGGAAACGCCAGGAAGAAGGCCAAAGACTACCTGTCTGCCCTGGCCGCCGAGATCATGGCCGAGCACCGACCCAATACCCAGACTCTGGTGATTCTCAACCGGGTGGAGCGGGCGCAGGAGCTGTATAAGCACATAGTCAAACAACATGACCCGGAGCGAACACTCCTGTTGCATGCGCGCTTTCGTCCGGCCGAGCGGCAGCATATCGAACGACAGCTCCAGAACGGTGAGCGCAGCCGGGACCGCATCGTTATCGCGACTCAGGCGATCGAAGCCGGGGTGGATATCACCAGTACGACCCTTTTTACCGAACTGGCGCCCTGGGCTTCCCTGGTGCAAAGGTTCGGGCGCTGTAATCGCTATGGCGAGTGCGATAATGCCCGGTTGTTTTGCATCAATATAGACGAGGCCGTCGAAGCGACACCCTATCCCCCTGAACCCCTTTCCCAAGCGAGAACACAGGTTGATGCCGTCATTCAGGCCGGAGGCTCCGCCGGACCAGGACAACTGCCATCGGTAGGGGACCGACAGGCGGTCGAACTGGTACTGCGCAGAAGAGACTTCATCGAACTCTTCAACACGGATGCAGACCTGTCCGGCCAAGATATCGACATCTCCCTCTACATCCGTGATACCGGAGTTCCGCAGTCCCTGGTGTTCTGGCGTGATTTCACGGACAGCCCCGAAGACCAACCCCCGCCGTTGCGCGAGGAGCTCTGCCCCGTGGCGATAGGACAGTTACAGGACCATCTCAGCAAGAAGATCGATGCCTGGTTTTGGGATACGGTCGCGGGTCGATGGTCGAAACAGGACAAGTCCAGGGTCCGGCCGGGCCAAACTCTGTTGCTGAAAGCCGCCGATGGCGGTTATGCCCCAACCCTGGGCTTCGTCGCCGGAGCCAAGGGACCGGTGGTAGACATTGCTGGCGCCCTCTGCCTCGAAGAAGAAAGCTATACGCGCGACGATCTCTGCTACATCGGCCGCTATGTGGAACTGGGCGAACACCTTGCGGATGCGGAAGCGGAAGCCCGGAAACTATGTCGTGAACTGGCGCTTGCGGATGGCGATGCCCAATCGGTGATCAAGGCAGCGTCGCTCCACGATTGGGGTAAGGCTCACGAAGCCTTCCAGCACATGCTGACCCACCGGGGCGGGGTGCCGGAACCCGGTAAACTCTGGGCCAAGTCGGATCAAGGCGGCAAGCCAGAGTACCGCATGCAGCCGGTCGAAGGGGAGGAGAGGGGAGCGTTGCGGCCCCATTTTCGCCACGAACTAGCCTCGATGCTGGCCTGGCTTGAACACAATCCGGACCACGCCCGGCGGGACCTGATCGCCTACCTGATGGCTGCACACCACGGCAAGGTTCGCATGGGATTGCGCGCGCTGCCCAAGGAAAGCCAACCCCGCGACGACCGCCTGTTTGCACGCGGCGTCTGGTCTGGCGACCTGCTGCCGCCGGTGCCATTGGTCGCGGGCCAACCGCTGCCCGAGACCACCCTGCGTCTTGACCTGATGCGATTGGGGGATGGTCCCATGGGGCCGTCCTGGACCGCGCGCACGCAAAAACTGCTGGCCGATCTGGGCCCCTTCCAACTGGCCTGGCTGGAAACCCTGGTGCGTATCGCCGATTGGCGCGCCTCGAAGGGGGAAGCCAACCGAAAACCTCAAGGAGAGCAGTCATGAATCGAATTCTTCTTGGCGGCTGCGCCCCCACACCGCTTGCGCATTACCTCAAGGCGTTGGGTATCCTGCGGCTGGTCGCGGAGCAACTGGACCCCGAGGTCAAAGGAGCCTGGCGGGATGATGGGTTTGAGTTGTATACGCAAACCAACGCGGATGAGCTGCTGCATTTCTTCCTGTACGAATACAGGCCTACACCGGTATTGGCGCCATGGAATGGCGGAAGCGGGTTTTATCCGAAGGACAATAAAGAGGGTATAGATCCTCTCGGCATCAGCTTGGCACCGCGTTTTCAACCTCTGCGTGAAACCATTGCTGCCATGCGAACCGCTCTCGAAACGGCGGGTTATGAGGAACGGCCGGATGGGGAAGAGAAGGCAAGGTTCTTGGCCCTGCTTCGCGCAACACTCGACGATGACGCACTGGCTTGGATGGATGCCGCACTCTCATTAACTGACGACGGCCCACGTTTTCCTCCCCTGCTGGGAACCGGTGGTAACGACGGTCGTCTCGACTTTACCAATAACTACCTGAAGCAGCTTGTACAGCTATTCGACCCGGAAACCGGCCAGCCCTTGCCTGGAGCAATGCAGGAGTTACCCAGTGCCTTGTTTGCGATTGCCACGCCGGGTATAGGGAAAGGCTCGGTCGGTCAATTCGCGCCCGGCAATTCTGGAGGCCCCAATAGCAGTAACGGATTTGAAGGAGGCTCCAGCGTGAATGGTTGGGACTTCATCCTCATGCTGGAGGGCGCGCTATTGTTTGCGACGGGTGTGACTCGTCGTCTTGAAACTGGCCTGCGAGGCCAATTGAGCTATCCCTTCACCGTGCGCATGAGTGGCAGCGGCTCCGGCAGTGCAGCCCAGTCGGATGAAGCCAACGCCCGTGCTGAAATGTGGCTGCCCCTATGGAGTCAGGCAGCCTCTTTGCCCGAGTTGAAAAATCTATTGACCGAAGGGCGAGCTACCCTGAACTGCCGAGGTTGTCGGGATGGGCTGGACTTCGCGCGTGCGGTTGCGCAGTTGGGCGTGGATAGAGGCATCGGTGCTTTTCAGCGCTATGCTTTTGTGATGCGGTCGGGAAAAGCGTATCTCGCCACGCCATTGGATCGTATCCGGGTCGCGCAGGCCCCGAAATCTGAACTTATCAACGACCTGGATCAGCATCGTTGGCTCGATCAATTGCGCAAGGCGGCGCGGACAAAAGAAGCCCCCAACAGCCTGCGCAGCAGCATCCAGAGTCTGGAAAACGCCCTGTTCGACCTGACCCGTCGGCCAACGGCGGTCACCTTGCAAATCGTGCTGATTCGGGTCGGCGAATTGGCGCAGTGGCAGGCCGGTAACCGCAAGGGGCGCAATGCCAGCCTCTCTTTGCCAAAACTTTCTCAAGGCTGGTTGCGTGAAGCGGATGACCGCAGCGACGCCTATCGCCTGGCATCGGCGTTGGCCGGGATTGGCACAGACGGTGATTTGCCGATACGGGCTCATCTGTTCCCGTTGGAAAAGGGTCATGCCAAGGGCTGGCGCTTGAATGAACAGGGCGAGAATAGTCTCCATACCTGGAGCAAGGGGCCGCTGGACAGGCAACTCGGCAAGCTGATTCAACGGCGGATGATTGCCGCTCACCAGCAAGGACAACAGGGTTTTGATATTCAAGGCCGGAGTCCGGTCGATCTTACTGCCGTGGAGTCCTTCCTTTCGTCGGATAGTCTGGACCGCCGCATTGCCGCGTTGCTGCCCGCGCTGGCACTGATCGACCGGCCTTTTCCTCTGCCGGGACGTGGCATCGAAGCACCTGGGCTGCCGTTGGCGTATCGCCTACTCAAACCGCTCTTTGCCGGCACGGCGCAGCTCCAGGCCGCCGGGCTTTTGTCGGATGGCCTCTCGCTGATGCTTCCGGCGGATATTCCGCGCCTGCTGGCTGCCGATCACGTGGGGAATGCTTTGTCGATTGGCCTGCGTCGCATGCGTATCGCCGGTTTTGCCGGCCCCGGTCTGCTGCCCTCATGCGACGATATCAGCGGCCCCCGGCTGCTCGCCGCGCTGATGTTGCCGATTCACGATGCTTCCCTGTCTCGTCTGGTGCGTTCCGCGTACCGGTTCGAAGAAACGACTCCCAGTACCCACTAAATTTATGGAGAACGCCACCATGACTCTCAATTTCAATGCTTTTGCCACTGCCCCCCGCCTGTTGCTCGAAGCGGATCTGCAGCCGCTTCAGGGTACCCGCTTTCAGCCCACCGGCTTCCCGGACCTTGGGGCTGCCGTCTACGAAGGTCCCGATGGCGAGCAGATGCTGCTGGTGGAATCCGCCCAAAGCATGGCTAATCGCCTGGAGGTGGTGTGCTGGGATGACAATGCCGATGACTGGGTCGGGCCACTCAAGGGGCTGCCGCTGATCAAGGTCAGTGATAAAAATGGCGAACCCCTCACCAATTCAGTCCTGGAGTCCCACCGCATCAACTCGCCCTATATCCTCGAAGGCAAGGACAAATCGGTCTTCGAGATACTCAAGTCCGAATTGGCCGGCATGGAGGAGGGGCGCGTGGATATTCGCCGCCTTGCCCGAGTGTTGATGCGGCTTGATACCAATGCCTTGCTGCATGGCGTCTTTCTTGCCAAGAAGGAGTTGGCGGGCGGTCGCTTGCGTATGCCGCGCGCCATCTCGGCCTTTATCGAAGCGCGCCAGGTGAAAGTCGCCGCCAGCGGCGGCGTGAAAAACGACTCCGTCAACCCGAGCGGCGATACCAGCAAGGGGTTCGGCAATGTTCCCTTCGCCCGCGACGAATATGTATCGCCCCGGATTACCGCCTATTTCAATCTCGATCTCGCCCAGATCCGCGCGTCTGGTTTGGGCAACGCAGCCAACAATCTGCTTACGGCACTCGCCCTATACAAAATTCGCCGTTTCCTGGATGAAGGGCTGCGCCTGCGAACCGCGTGCGACCTTCGACTGGTTGAACTGCGTGCCACCCAGCCGGAGCATTGCGAAATTCCCGGCCGCGAAGCACTTGAAGAGGCATTGCCTGGTCTGATCGCCGAGTGTGGCGAGCTATTCGCGGAACCTCGCATCACCCAAGTTACCTACGAGAAATAAGCCATGTTGACCATCGCCATGACCTTCCCGGCGGGGCGTTATCACGCCACGCCCTGGGGGCGCCACGTCAACGAGGCGGATGTCGAATGGCCTCCTTCTCCCTGGCGTCTGCTGCGCGCACTGTTGGCAACCTGGCATCGCAAGGGCGATCAACAGCGATTCAGTGAAGCTATGCTGGATCGATTGCTGGAATCGCTGGCATGCGAGCCCCCTTGCTTCCATATTCCTCCGGCGCGGCAAGCGCATAGCCGTCACTACATGCCGATTCCCGGAAATAAAACCACCTTGGTATTCGATGCCTTTGCCGCCGTTTCACCGGCAGAAGCCCTGATTGTTCATTGGCCGGAATTGGAGCTGGATGCCGAATGCACGCAACTGCTCGATGAGCTGCTTGCAAAGCTCGGTTATCTGGGGCGCGCCGAAAGCTGGGTGATTGCTCGGCGTTTGGATGAGTCGCCAGCCGATATCAATGTCCGGGCAGAACAAGTAGGTTCTGCGGCTGAAGATGGACTGGCAAGCGAGCCTGTGAAACTGACGGTTCCCCTGTCTGCTGCGAGCTGGCAAGAGGTCCGCGCCGAGCTGTTGGCGCGCGAAGAGATCAAAGGCGCCAAGGGTAGGAAGGGTCAAAATCTGCACGCCACACTGCCGGAAAAACTGGCGGATGCGCTACGGCTGGATACCGGTGACTTGCAGTCCGTGGGCTGGAGCGCTCCGCCCGCGGCACGCCAGATTGTCTACTATCGACCCTATCAGGCGCTCAATAGCCGTATTGCACCCTCTAACGCATTTCGAACCGGCGCCGCTCCGATCCAGGCGCGTCTGCAACTCGTCGGTAAGCCGCTTCCGAGGGTAGAGGACACGGTCCGAATCACCGAAACCTTTCGGGCGGCGCTGATTCATACTCTGGACAAGCGTCTCGGTGCGTCGGTGTCACCACTGATCTCCGGCCACGATCTACCGGAGAAAAATCATCACGACCACGCCTTTTATCTGGCGGAGGACATGGATGGAGATGGTCATATCGACCACCTTTTGCTGTATGTGCCGGGCGGGATCGATCCGGACACCCAACGTGCCTTGATACGGCTGGAGCGGCTCTGGATGCGAGACGGGTCGGAATGGCGACTTTTACTCGACACCACCGGCCACCATCTGGGACAGCTATCCGGCAGTAGCCGCGTCTGGCAGAGCCTGACTCCCTACCTCCACCCCTGGCACCGCAAGAAGGGCTTTGGCGTGGTGGAACAGATTCGAAAGGAGTGCGGGTTGCGCGGCTTGCCGGAACCGGAAGTTGAAGTGCTGGACAGCATTGATGTCGGGCCAGGTAACAGATCGCGCCGTCCGGTCCATTTCCATCGTTTTCGTGGCAGGCGTGGAATTTCACAGCCCGACCGGCAGGGCAGTTTCTTGCGGCTCAGTTTCCCAGAGGAGGTCAGGGGACCCATAGCGCTGGGGTTTGCGTGTCATTTTGGACTCGGCTTGTTTGGAATCGTGGAGGGTTAAGTCATGAGCGTCACCAATCCAGCACCGGATCTCATCCCCGCCCGCATGATAAACGAATACGTATACTGTCCCCGTCTGGCTTATCTGGAGTGGGTGCAAGGGGAGTGGCGTGATAATCCGGACACGGAAACCGGTCGCCACGCGCATCGACGAGTGGACAAAAAGTCCGGTAAACTCCCAGAGCCCGAAGATATGGACGAGGAAATTGTGGTGCATGCGCGTTCCGTAACGCTGAGCGATATGGAGCTGGGTATCATTGCCAAACTCGATCTGATCGAAGGCGAAGGCAACCGGGTAACCCCGGTGGATTACAAAAAGGGCAAGCGGCCGCACATTGCGGCCGGTGTCTACGATCCGGAACGTGTCCAACTTTGTGCCCAGGGGCTGCTACTACGCAAGCATGGCTATGAGGCCGAAGAGGGCGGAATCTATTACGTGGGATCGAAAGAGCACGTTAGAGTCCCTTTCGATGACACGCTGGTTGAACTAACGCTGGCGGCCACTGACGGTCTGCGTAAGCTGTGGAATGAACCGTTGCCTCCGCCTCCACTGGAGGACAGTCCTAAATGCCCACGCTGTTCGCTGGTTTCAATCTGTTTACCCGACGAGGTCAATTGGTATCGACATCTGGATGAGGCGCCTCGTCCAATCGCCGTTCGCGAAGAAGACAAAATGCCCCTCTATGTACAAGCACCATTCGGCACTATCCGTAAAAAAGGCGAAGTGCTGGAGATCGAAGCCAACGATGAGAAGTGCACAGCGCGCCTAAACGAAATCAGTCACTTAGCGTTGTTCGGCAACGTCCATCTGACCACACCGACTTTGCAAACTCTGATGCAGAGAGAGATCCCGGTTACTTGGCATACCCAGGGTGGCTGGTATTACGGCCATGCGCAGGGACTGGGGCACAAGAATGTTCAACTTCGTATCCATCAGTTCGGGGCTTCGTTCGACGCTGAGTCGTCGCTGAAGATTGCCCGTAGTCTAGTTCGTGCCAAAATACTCAACTGTAGAACCTTGTTGCGCCGTAACTGGCGATGCAACGAGGAGTCCCCGGAAAAAGCGTTGAAACAGCTGAAATACTACGCCGCCAGTGCGCCCCGGGCTCAGGAGATGGCCACCTTGCTTGGTATCGAAGGGCAGGCGGCCAGCATCTATTTCCGGGCCTTTTCGAAAATGCTGTCGCCGGAAGCCGATGCGACAACGTTCGACTTCACCCGGCGTAACCGCCGTCCGCCTCGTGATCCAATCAATGCGCTGTTGTCATATGCATACAGCATCCTGACGCGCACCTGGGCTGCCACCTTGCATGGGGTGGGATTTGATCCTTACGTGGGCTTCTATCATCAACCGCGTCCAGGGCGACCGGCGCTCGCTCTCGACATGATGGAGCCCTTCCGCCCGCTACTGGCAGATTCCGCGGTCCTAACAGCCATCAACAACGGAGAGGTCGGGCCCAAGGATTTCGTCCAACACGGGGATCAATGCGGATTGACCAACAATGGGCGCAAGGCCTTTATGGGCACCCTGGAACGTCGTCTTGGGCAGCATGTGACGCACCCCTTCTTCGGTTACCGGCTCAGCTATCGTCGGTTGCTTGAACTGGAGGCGCGGTTATTGGGGCGGTACCTGTCCGGGGAGATCGACCATTACATCGCGTTCACTACAAGGTAATCTTTTGAAAACGCGGGGAATAGCATGAGCGCAGAGCACCTTTATCTGGTGACCTATGATGTCAGTGACTCCAAGCGACTACGACGGGTGTTCCGAATTCTCGAAGGATACGGTGAATGGGTACAGCTTTCCGTTTTCCAATGCCGTCTTAGTGAGTTACGAAAGCGCCGACTGTTGAACGAACTCGAATTGGAGATAAAGCAGCATGAGGATCACGTGTTGCTCTTCAAGCTGGGGCGTGCCGATTCCAAATATACGGAATTCGTAAGTCTCGGGCGCACATTCGAGCCTGTTACGCGTGAACCGATTATCATATAGCTTTGCCACCTGTCCGCGAGCGCTGTAGTAATGAATGAAAACTGGGGCAGGTCTCGCAGGCAGTCTATGTTCTTTAAAAATCAGGTAATTAGTGTTACGTTGGGAGCTGTTAACCTTGGCTTACAGAGGATTGTTACATGCCTTTGGATAGAGTGCTCGCAATCTATCGGCGATCTCCACAGGGGACAGGGCATGTAGCGCTGGGTATTATCCGGAGCTATTCGCTCCGGCCTTATTGAAGCTTGACGCCGGTATAAAACACGTTTTGCGGGTTGGTATTATCCGGAGCTATTCGCTCCGGCCTTATTGAAGCATCATCGGAATCACGTTACGCTGATTGCGCGACGGTATTATCCGGAGCTATTCGCTCCGGCCTTATTGAAGCGATGATATCGGCGGGGATTGTTTCGTCATCTACAGAATTATCCGGAGCTATTCGCTCCGGCCTTATTGAAGCATCGCTACTCGGTTCGCGCCGATGGTTCCGGTATCTCATTATCCGGAGCTATTCGCTCCGGCCTTATTGAAGCTCGATCATGTCGCCGAATTTGAACTTAAGTACGGCTGGATTATCCGGAGCTATTCGCTCCGGCCTTATTGAAGCATAGTAAAAGTTGCCATGATGCTTCCCTCGTTGTTGCATTATCCGGAGCTATTCGCTCCGGCCTTATTGAAGCACGGGTTTGTGTTTTATCGATCGATTTATATCGCGATTATCCGGAGCTATTCGCTCCGGCCTTATTGAAGCCGGTGAGACTAACGGAGTCGCCGGACGGCTGAATCAATTATCCGGAGCTATTCGCTCCGGCCTTATTGAAGCCTGGTGGTGAAAGCGAAGGTCGGCACATTCGACGTGATTATCCGGAGCTATTCGCTCCGGCCTTATTGAAGCATGGAAAACAGCCCATTGCTTGTGGGAAGAGGGCTTATTATCCGGAGCTATTCGCTCCGGCCTTATTGAAGCGAATTCGTTGAACGATAGCGAGAACTCAAGTCCGCGCATTATCCGGAGCTATTCGCTCCGGCCTTATTGAAGCCGATTCGATTTCCTGGACCACGCGAACCAGAATGAAGATTATCCGGAGCTATTCGCTCCGGCCTTATTGAAGCGGCATACAACAACCCCGTTAGGCAGTGGGTTGAGTGTATTATCCGGAGCTATTCGCTCCGGCCTTATTGAAGCTGGTGCGTACCGTTCCCGTAGATCGGCGGCCAGACCATTATCCGGAGCTATTCGCTCCGGCCTTATTGAAGCAGTGACAGGTTATCGAAACGGAAGTATTTCCCGTCCCATTATCCGGAGCTATTCGCTCCGGCCTTATTGAAGCGAGCAGGCTATTCGGCTGTCTCAGGATATGGCAGTCATTATCCGGAGCTATTCGCTCCGGCCTTATTGAAGCGATCTTCTTGTCGAGAACGATCACGAAAAGCACTTTATTATCCGGAGCTATTCGCTCCGGCCTTATTGAAGCTGCTAGACATGAGTTATAATGTCCGTATCACAGTGGATTATCCGGAGCTATTCGCTCCGGCCTTATTGAAGCGATGTTGTTCTTCATCCCTCCACCTCCCGCTTGATTATTATCCGGAGCTATTCGCTCCGGCCTTATTGAAGCCTGCTGCCCATATTCAAGCCGTGAGGGACTGGACTATTATCCGGAGCTATTCGCTCCGGCCTTATTGAAGCATATGAGATTTGAACCGCTCTACATAATGATCCCGGATTATCCGGAGCTATTCGCTCCGGCCTTATTGAAGCTGTCCAGTATAACGAGAAAAATTCCGCGCTTTCTCAGATTATCCGGAGCTATTCGCTCCGGCCTTATTGAAGCCCACAATCACGGCTGTGTAATCTCCATGCGTGGGGATTATCCGGAGCTATTCGCTCCGGCCTTATTGAAGCGAGTTGTGACCCAGCCTATACGCCATGGCCAGACGATATTATCCGGAGCTATTCGCTCCGGCCTTATTGAAGCTGGCGGTCAAATTCGATCACCTTCATGACGAGCATGATTATCCGGAGCTATTCGCTCCGGCCTTATTGAAGCGAGGGCATCGCGCTGGCGCTTGGCTGGGCGCCGTCGGGACATTATCCGGAGCTATTCGCTCCGGCCTTATTGAAGCTACATTGCCTTCATCCCCCGTTCTGCGCTTGCGTATTATCCGGAGCTATTCGCTCCGGCCTTATTGAAGCCCGAAAGAAAAGACCATCCGCAAGTACCTCGATCATTATCCGGAGCTATTCGCTCCGGCCTTATTGAAGCTGCGATCCGTGCTGCCATTGCCTCACGCGCCCCGGATTATCCGGAGCTATTCGCTCCGGCCTTATTGAAGCGCCATCGACAGCGCCTTCTCCCCCGATCGCCCACACATTATCCGGAGCTATTCGCTCCGGCCTTATTGAAGCCGGGTGGTTGATCGGGTTGCCGTCGGCGCTGCTGAATTATCCGGAGCTATTCGCTCCGGCCTTATTGAAGCTGGCAGGATGCAGCGGGGACCTCGGCCGTCACGGAATTATCCGGAGCTATTCGCTCCGGCCTTATTGAAGCGAATTATAGCAATGTGACCGACAGAGATGCAGACTTATTATCCGGAGCTATTCGCTCCGGCCTTATTGAAGCCATTCAACCGGCATACCGGCGAGATCGATATCGACAAATTATCCGGAGCTATTCGCTCCGGCCTTATTGAAGCTTCGAGATCATCAACGAGCGCAACGGGTATTACGCGATTATCCGGAGCTATTCGCTCCGGCCTTATTGAAGCTTGTTGTGGTACGGCTGCATTTCGACCTCCTAGAACATTATCCGGAGCTATTCGCTCCGGCCTTATTGAAGCCCTCTCTTCCTCGATGTCTTGAGACTCAAGGGGGATACCATTATCCGGAGCTATTCGCTCCGGCCTTATTGAAGCATGAGGACACGAATAGTAGGAATTGCTCTGACGCTGATTATCCGGAGCTATTCGCTCCGGCCTTATTGAAGCATGACGCGCCGCGCCCCGCGGTGGAGCGCTCTATCCATTATTATCCGGAGCTATTCGCTCCGGCCTTATTGAAGCGCTCATTGTTAACCTACTGGTTGGTATGTTTACCGACAATTATCCGGAGCTATTCGCTCCGGCCTTATTGAAGCATGATGACAATTGCGGGCTTGATCCTGCTGATTTTACTATTATCCGGAGCTATTCGCTCCGGCCTTATTGAAGCAATCAGGGATAGTGAACGACTCAGCGCCTTTATGCCGATTATCCGGAGCTATTCGCTCCGGCCTTATTGAAGCTTGTGCGTAAAGAATATACATTCACTCATCCCGCTACATTATCCGGAGCTATTCGCTCCGGCCTTATTGAAGCTCCTTTGCAGAAGGCAGTCAGATCGTCAACCGCATGGAATTATCAGGACCTCTTCTCTACGGCTTTATTGAAGCAGATCGGATCTCAATTGAACGGTAGTGTAAAGTCTTACTCCGGCAGCGGAATATACTCCACCTCGTCACCGACCACCTTCGGAAAACGACCGCCACGCCAATCCTCCTTGGCCTGTTCGATACGCTCTTTGCGGCTGGAGACGAAGTTCCACTCGATATAACGCTTGCTGAATGACTCGCCGCCGATCAGGGCCAGGCGGGTATCGGCGGTCGCCTCGACCGACAGGTCCGGCTGCGCGGTAAAGCAGGCCATTGCATGTTCGGGAATCTGCGTCCCCTGTATTCTCAGTCCGCCGCTCACCACGTAGATGGCGCGCTCTTCGGCGGAGGGTAGCTGCAGATGTTGGCCCGTCTTCAGATCAGCCTCCAGATAGAGCGTGTCGGCAAACAGTTTTACCGGCGAGCTTACCCCATAGGCGCTGCCCATCATGACGCGGATGGGCACTCCGGCGATCTCCACGGTCGGGATATCGGCCGCAGGGTAGTGGTAGAACGCCGGTTCGATCTCTTCCTGCGCTTCCGGCAGGGCCAGCCATAGCTGTAAACCGTGCAGGTTATGGACGGCACTGCTTATCTCGGGGCGCTCCCGCTCGGAGTGGGTGATACCCTGGCCTGCGACCATCAGGTTGATATCGCCGGGGCGGATCGGCTGATAGCTGCCCAACGAGTCGCGGTGCAGGATTTCACCGTCAAACAGATAGGTGACGGTGGCGATTCCGATATGGGGGTGGGGGCGCACATTGATGCCGTCCCCGGCGGCAAATTGCGCCGGTCCCATATGGTCGAAAAAGATCCACGGTCCTACCATCTTGCGTTGCCGGGTGGGCAATACACGGCGCACCGAAAAACCGCCCAGGTCCTTCTCTCTCGGCTCCACGATCAGCTCTATGGCACCTCCGGTTTGCAGCGTGTCGCACTCCAGTTCGCATTGGTAAGTCAGATTGCTCATGCGGCCTCCAGATTGATTTAAATGGGGATCAGCGTCGCAGTGCTACACAACAGTATAGCGGCCATGTGCGGTGGTACTCGGTAGGCGGCAAATAGGCTATTCTGCCGCTGCGGGCAGTCAAGTGGGTCGATTGCCGGACGATTGGTTTTTCGCCTGAGCAGGGGGCAGAAGGTGACAGTGAGCTTTTGTGAGCGCGTGCAAACGGTAACGGAGTCAGCCATTGCCGGTGGTGCCCTGTTGCCGATCCCGACCACCGCTCTGGTGGTGGAGCAGCATGGGCTTAAGTATCTTGTGCGCGTGCTGGATAACCTCAAGCGCAAGGATGAGGCGAGGGCACGGCTTAAGCTGGCGGGCAGCCATGAAACCAACCCCTTTTTACCCTACGATGAGGCGCTGTATGTCGGAGAGGTTGGTGAGTACCACCGCTGCCTGCTGAACAAGTTCAATGTGGTGGATCACCATCTGCTGATCGTTACCCGCGAGTTCGAAGCTCAATCCGATCTGATCAACCTGCGTGATTTTTCAGCCCTGGCCGAGGTGATGGCGCAACTGCCGGGTTTGGCGTTTTATAACGCTGGAGAGTTGGCCGGGGCCAGTCAGCCGCACAAACATCTGCAACTGATACCGCTGCCGATGGCGCCTTTTGCCGAGACTCCATTCTCGGAGCAGCTGCGCTCGATTCAGGATGATATTCCACAGCGCTGTGATCGACTGGCGTTCAACCATGCGGTCTTGCGTTTACCGTCAGGGCTATTTAATGATGTGATCGAGGCGGGCAGCCGGTTGCTCGATTGCTACCGGCACTTGCGCGCGATGCTGGATCTGGCCCCGGACTCACCTTATAACCTGCTGTTGACGCGGGACTGGATGCTGATGGTGCCGAGGACGGCGGAGCGTTGGCAGGGGATCTCGTTCAACGCGCTGGCGTTCTGCGGTGCGATTCTGGTGCGGGACCAGGCGCAGGCTGAGCAGCTGCGCGAAGCGGGGATCATGCAGGCGCTTGTCGCCGTGAGCGGACAAGCGCCTGATCTGTCGGGCTGTTAGCGCGCCTTGCGCACCGCGTCCGCCAGCGAGCGGGTCAGATCGACCACGGCCTGAGTACCCTCGGCCGGAGTAGCTGCCTTCTCGATGCAGTCGGTCAGCGCGGAGCCCACCACCACCGCATCGGCGAACTGGGCGATACGCTCTGCCTGTTCCGGGGTGCGGATACCGAAGCCGACGCCGATCGGGATATCGGTATGTGCACGGATCGCATTCACTTCACCCTCTACGCGCTCCGGCGTCGGCGCGGCAGAGCCAGTGACGCCGGTGCTGGAGACGTAGTAGAGGAAGCCGGAGGTGTTCTGCAGCACCAGCGGCAGACGCTTGGCGTCGGTGGTTGGCGTCGCCAGGCGGATGAAGTTGATGTTGTATTCGCGCGCCGGCAGGCAGAGTTCGTCGTCATGTTCCGGCGGCAGGTCGACCACGATCAGGCCATCGACACCCGCTTCGGAAGCGGCTTTCAGGAACTTCTCCACGCCCATGCAGTAGATCGGGTTGTAGTAGCCCATCAGCACCAGCGGGGTGTCGTTGTCGCGCTCGCGCAGGGCGCGCACCATCGCCAGCGTTTTCTGCATATTTTGACCGGCGGTCAGCGCACGCAGGGAGGATTTTTGGATCGACGGACCATCCGCCATCGGATCGGTGAACGGCATGCCCAGCTCGATCACGTCGGCACCCGCGTCCGGCAGCGCCAGCAGGGTGTTCAGGCTGTTGTCGTAGTCCGGGTCGCCGGCACTGATGAAGGTGACGAGTCCGGCGCGGTTGGCGGCCTTCAGTTCGGCGAAGCGGCGCTCGATACGGGTTTGGTTAGCACTCATCGTTACTATTCCTCAACTCTTGCTCAGTCTGCCAGTTCGTCGGCCAGGTGTGCGGTTACGGTGGCCATATCCTTGTCGCCGCGGCCGCTCAGGTTGATCACCATGAGGTGATCCTTGGGCAGGGTCGGCGCCAGTTTCATGGCGTAGGCGATGGCGTGGGAGGATTCCAGTGCCGGGATGATCCCCTCCAGGCGACAGGTCAGCTTGAATGCGTCCAGCGCTTCATCGTCGGTGATGGCGACATACTCTCCACGGCCAATGTCGTGCAACCAGGCGTGCTCTGGGCCGATACCGGGATAGTCGAGACCGGCGGAGATGGAGTGGGCATCCTGGATCTGGCCATCTTCGGACTGCAGCAGGAAGGTGCGGTTGCCATGCAGTACGCCCGGTGTGCCGCCCTTGAGGCTGGCCGCGTGCTTGCCGGTGTCGATGCCGTGTCCGGCCGCTTCGACGCCGATCAGGCGTACCGATGCGTCCTTGATGAAGGGGTGGAACAGGCCCATGGCGTTGGAGCCGCCACCGATGCAGGCGACCAGAGAGTCCGGCAGGCGGCCCTCTTTCTGCTGCAGCTGTGCGCGTACCTCGTTACCGATCACGCACTGGAAGTCGCGCACCATCTCCGGGTAGGGGTGCGGGCCGGCCACGGTGCCGATGATGTAGAAGGTGGACTCCACGTTGGTGACCCAGTCGCGCAGCGCTTCGTTCATCGCATCCTTCAGCGTGCCGGTGCCGCTGACTACCGGAATCACCTTGGCGCCGAGCAGCTTCATGCGCTGGACGTTGGGCTGCTGGCGGTCGATATCGGTGGTGCCCATGTAGACCACGCACTCCAGACCGAAGCGGGCGGCGACGGTGGCGGTGGCCACGCCGTGCATGCCGGCACCGGTTTCGGCGATGATCCGTTTCTTGCCCATACGCTTGGCGAGCAGGATCTGGCCCAGGCAGTTGTTGATCTTGTGTGCGCCGGTGTGGTTGAGGTCTTCGCGCTTGAAGTAGATCTTGGCGCCGCCCAGATGTTCGGTCAGGCGTTCGGCGAAGTAGAGCGGACTCTCGCGACCGACGTAATCCTTCTGCAGCGCCTTCAGCTCGGCGTGGAAGCCGGGATCGTGCTTCGCTTTCTCATATTCGGCCTGCAGTTCGAGAATCAGCGGCATCAGGGTTTCGGCGACAAAGCGGCCGCCGAAGGTGCCGAAGAAACCGTTCAGGTCCGGGCCGATCTCGGGTGTCTTTTGGGTCTGGGTGCTCATGGCAAAGGCTCCATAGCGGTATCTGTATGGACTCAAGGTTAGTCGAGATTAAAGCGTGTGAAAATCGATTATTTTGCGCTAATCTGTGAGAAAAACTGACAGGTTTGGATTTGCTATGAGTGATCCCTTACCTTCGTTGAATGCGTTGCGAGCGTTCAATGAAACAGCACGGGCGTTAAGTGTTACACGTGCCGCACAGACCCTGCATGTCACGCACGGTGCGGTCAGCAGGCAGCTGCGCCAGTTGGAGGAGCAGCTGGGCGTGATGCTGTTCAAGCGCGAGGGGCGCGGCCTGGTGCTGACGCCGGAGGGGGAGCTGTTGCGTGCTTCAACCTCACAGGCGTTTGAACAGCTGACTCAGGCCTGCGATCAGTTGAAACGTCGTGCGGCCGATGCCCCCATCGTGCTCAGTTGCTCCGGCAGCTTTCTGGCGCGCTGGTTTATCCCGCGCCTGGACAGGCTGCAGCATCAGTGTCCGGAATTGAAGTTGCATCTGACCGCCAGCGAAGAGGCGCAGTGGCCGCTGGGACCGGGAGTGGATGCGGCGCTGCGTTTCGCTGAGCCTCCCTGGCCCAACGACGCCGATGTGATCGATCTGGCACCGGAGTTGATGGGGCCGGTGATGAAGCCCGAGCTGCTGGCGGGGCGGAGTGCGGATGATCCCGCCTGCCTGTATGAGCTGCCGTTGCTGCATACCCAGTCTCGCGCCCAGGCCTGGCCGATCTGGTTCGACAGCATGGGGCTGGATCTCGCCAGGATGCGGCGTGATCAGCAGTTTGAACACCTCAACTACATGCTGGAGGCGGCACTGGTGGGCTTGGGCGCTGCCATCGCGCCGGCTTACCTGGTCGAGGAGGATCTGCGTACCGGGCGGCTTGTGGCGCCCTGGGGCTTTATCGAAACTCCGACGCGGTTGGGGCTCTGGATGCCACAGGGGAGGGGAGACAAGCGGACCGACGCCCTGGCCCGCTGGCTCAGGGCGTCGTTGCGCGGTTAAACCTTGAACCGGTTCAACTCGCTGTCCTGTTGTGCGGTGAGTTCGTTCATCTGCGCACAGTTCTGCTTCTGTTCCTGGGCGGAATCGGCCACCGAACGGCTGATATCGCGAATGTTGGTGGTGTTGCGGTTGATCTCCTCGGCGGTGGCACTCTGTTCCTCCGCTGCGGTGGCGATCTGCACCGTCATCAGGTTGATCTGTTGGATCCGCTCGCGGATGGTACTTAATGCCGTATCCGCTTTGGCGCCGAGAGAGCTGGTATCGGATGCCTTGTTGCGACAGCTGAGAATCACCGCTTCGGCGCTGCCGACGCCGGTCTGCAACTGATCGATCATCGCCCGGATCTCGTCGGTGGATTTTTGCGTGCGTGATGCCAGCGCCCGCACCTCGTCCGCGACGACGGCAAAGCCACGGCCCTGTTCACCGGCGCGAGCCGCCTCGATCGCCGCGTTCAGTGCCAGCAGGTTGGTCTGCTCGGCGATGTCGGTGATCACGGTCAGGATGGAGGCGATGTTGTTGCTGTAGCCGGACAGCGCATTGATCGTATGCACCACATCCTCCATGTCCCGTGCCAGGCTGTCGATGGAGCCGGTGGTCTGATTGACGATATGGGCGCCATCCTCGGCGGCCTGCTCTGCGTCGGACGCTGCATCGGCGGCCTGCTGGGCACTGCCGGCAACCTCGTGGGCAGTGGCCGACATCTCATGCATGGCGGTGGCGAGTTGGTCCAGTTCGTACAGCTGTTTCTCCAGTGATTGCGCCGCATGGGTAGCGGATTCCGCCGTCATGCCGGTGTTGCTGCGCACATTCTGTGAGATCGACTTGATGTGCTGAATCAATGTCTGCAGGAACTCCAGGAACTGGTTGAACTCCTGGGATACCTGGCTTAGCTCGGCACTGCTGGAGATATTCAGGCGGCGGGTAAGATCGCCGTTGCCGCTGTTGATTTCGCGCAGCGAGGCGCTTAGCTCCCGCAAAGGCTTGAGTTGGCCGACCAGGGTCAGGTAGAGAATGACGGAGGTCAGCAGGGCGGTAATCAGCGTGCCGATCAGCGCCAGCCAGCCAAACTGAGCCGCGTCGGCCAGCACCTTCTCCTTGTCCAGCACTACGCCGATCAACCAGTTGCTGCCGCTCAACCCCTTGAGCGGATGGAAGGCGGTGAACACCGAGGTTTCGCGCACTGCAACCTCCTGCAGCGTCGACTTGAGCGCAGGCTTGGTACCAAAGAGCTCTGACACCGGTTTGCCGTTCAGTTTGGCATCCGGGTGGCTGATGATGTTGCCGTCGGCGCTGACCAGGAATGCGTAGCCGGTGTTGTTGAAATTCAGCGTGTTCAGTGCATCCGAGACCGTTTTCAGGCTCAGGTCGCCGCCGAAGGCGCCCATGAATTTGCCCTTGTCGTACAGGTTGGCAACTACCGAGATCAGGATGTCGCCGCTGTCGAAGTCGGTGTATGGGGCGGTCAGTACCGCTTGCTTGTTCCCCTTGGCGTAGGGGTACCAGGGGCGGGCACGCGCATCCCAACCATCGGTGTTCCACTCTGGGTCATTGGTGATCGCTTTGCCGTCGCTGTCCAGTCCGCCGAACACGAGATCGAACTCCCGCTGCAGCAGGGGGGCGTCAAAGGTTCTCTGGATCGTTTCACGGCTGAAGTCGGCGCTGATCTGTTCCGACATCAGGTCGACCAGGCGCAGCTTGCCGTTCAACCAGTTGGTGATCTGGTTGCCGAGAATCTTGCTCGAATCGCTGACGTTACGCGCCATATTGTTGTATAGCGCATCGCTGACGTTGCGATATTGGATAAACGAAAGCAGGGAGAGCGCGAGGATTACGATGGTTGAGCTGACCAGGGCGATCTTGTGCGAGAGTTTCATCAGGCTTGACTCAGTTTACGGTTCTGGTGGTATTCGTCCGTGAGTCAAAAGGTCCATTTTTATTTTGGGAGTGGCACCGGTAATTCTATTGCATTTCATCTGTAATCGATCGATTTGGCGAAAACTTTATACAGAAATCTCGTAACCGGCTGGATAGAATGCAGACTTTTTGTAACGGATGAGTATTTTCATGGGGTTATGGATACCGTTCACGATCTTTGCCGCGTTTATGCAGTCCTGGCGCAATGCGTTCCAGAATCGTCTGAGCAAAGAGGTGAACACGGCCGGTGTGACGCTGGCGCGTTTTCTTTGGGCCAGTCCCCTGGCGGCGCTTTACCTGGCGCTGCTGTACGGGTTCAAACCGGTGGCTGTACCGAGCTTCGATAGTGTTTTCATATTGACTATTCTGGCGGCGTCGGTCTCCCAGATATTTGCCACTGCATTGATGGTGATGCTGTTTCGCCTGCGCAACTACGCGGTGGGCGTGGGGTTGGCCAAAAGCGAAGCGGTAATCGCCGCCATGCTCGGCGCGTTGTTCTTCAGCGCGCCGTTGACGCTGCTGGCCTGGATCGGCGTGCTGATCGGTGCGTTGGCGGTCTGGCTGATGAGCAATACCCATGTGGTTCACGAACTGTCACTGAAAACGGTGCTGACCGGATTGGGGAGTGGACTCTGCTTCGCCCTGACCACCCTCTGGGTGCGTGAGGCGGCACTGATGCTGGAGCTGAGCTTTCCGCACAGCGCGGCCTGGGTGCTGCTCTGGGTGATCTCGACTCAGACGCTGGTGCTGCTGGCCTGGCTGTTGATACGTGACAGGCAGACCCTTGTCGCGCTTTGGCAAAGACCGAAAGCGGTGATGCTGACCAGCCTGTTCAGCTGTCTGGGCTCGATCGGCTGGTTTACCGCCATGAGCCTGGAGACGGTAGCGATGGTCAAGACCCTCGGCCAGGTGGAGGTGCTGTTTACGCTGGCGATATCAGCCCGCTGGTTCCGCGAGAAGCTCGGCACGCGCGACCTGTGGGGCCTTGCCTTCATCGTTGTGGGCGCGATCTGCGTGATCATCGCCTGATTCCCTGCACAGGATGTCGTCGAGAATTGCCGAGCGGCAGGTTTCAAGCAATGTCTGCGACAGGCTGTCATCGTTGAGCGCACGGGCGACCGCGACCCCTCCGATCATCATCACCACCCGTTGCAGGGCGCGTGCGTAGCCCTGCTCATCCGGCTCCTGCCGGACTACCTCGACGAGGCCGCGGAATACCCTCGTCCAAATATCCCTGACCTGTTCATCGCGCTGGGCGATATCGCTGACCAGGAACGCCAGCGGGCAGTGCAGGCTGTCACCGCTGATGTGCTCGCCACTGAGGTAGGCGGTAACCACCCGTTCCAGGTGCTTGTCGGGTTCCGCCCCCGGGCGCAGTCTTGAGTCCCGCGCGTTGCGTGCCGCCGCCAGAATCGCTTCACCATAAAGCTCGCTCTTGGAGGAGAAGTGCGCGTAGAAGGCGCCGCGAGTCATGCCTGCTTCGCTCATCACCTGGTCGATGCTGACCTTATCGAACCCCTGCTGGGCGAACAGGCGGGCAGCGGTGATCAGGATGCGTTGGCGGCTGCGTTCCTTGTGATCGGGGCTCCAGCTCATGGTGCTGATCCTCTGCTGTCGGCGTCAGGGTCTGGCAGAATATGACCTTGAACATATTGTGAAAACTGTGAGGATACAGCGGACAAATCGAATCGGAAAGGGAGACCATCCATGGCAACACTGCATATTCTTGGGCCGACATTCAGCAACTTCGTGCGCGCTGTCATGCTCTGTTGTGAGGAGAAGGGGATCGACTACACCGTCGGCCGGGAGCTGGAGGGAAAGAGTATCGGCCTCAAGAGCGAAGAACATCTCAAGCTCCACCCCCACGGCAAGCTACCGGTGCTGATCCACGGCGACCGGGTCATCTTCGAAACCGCGGTGATCTGCCGCTATATCGATGCTGCATTCGAGGGCCCGGCACTGCAGCCGGACGAGCTCTGGGAGCGTACCCGGGTCGATCAGACCGCGGCCGAGATTGCGCTGTATATCGATCAAGCGCTGGTGCGTAAGTTGCTGCTGGAATTCGCTTTTCCCAAGGGCGAGAACGGCAGCGTGCGCATGGATGCGGTGGAGCAGGCGATACCGGAGGCGCGCAAGGCGCTGGCTCGTGTCGAGGCGCTGCTTGGTGAGCGTGAATTCATCGCCGCTGACCAATACACCCTGGCCGACGCGCTGTTGACGCCGATGCTCGACTATATCAGCGGCTTGCCGATCGGCCCGGATCTGATCCCGACAGGTGGAGCGCTAGACCAGTATCTTCAGAGGATGAGAACCCGACCTTCGGGCATCAAGGTACTTAAATCGCGCCGCTGACCGGCGCGCGAACCCGGTTTCAGAATGCGGCGGCAAAGTTTTACCCAGCTGCATTCTGGCCGTCATCGAGACCTGTTAAGCTGGGCGCTTTTGTGTCCGGCGGGAGGGGAAGATGACGGATCTGCTGTGGTGGCAATATGCACTGATTGGCCTGTGCTTCGTGTGGAGCGGCTTTGTTCGATCCGGACTGGGCTTTGGCGGTGCGGTGCTGTCGCTGCCGTTTCTGCTGCTGATCCTCAATGAACCCCTGATATTTCTGCCGGTCATCTCCATCCATCTGCTGATCTTCTCCTCCTGGATCGCCTGGCAGGGGCACCGCGCCCAGCGTGACAAGCCGGGCGAGGGCAATATCGACTGGCGCTATCTCGGTCACTCGATGAAGATCATGATCATCCCCAAGCTGGTCGGCGTGCTGGGCCTGCTGACTCTGCCGGGCGAGATCATGAGCAGCATCATCTTTATGATCGTTATCGTCTATGCCATAGGGTATGTGCTGAATCGGCCTTTTCGCAGCAACCGGCCCTGGGTCGACAACCTGTTCCTGGCGCTGGGCGGCTATGTCAGCGGCACCTCGCTGATCGGTGCGCCGTTGATCGTCGCGGTTTATGCCAACCATGTCGCCAAACACCAGCTGCGCGATACCCTGTTTGTGCTCTGGTTCATCCTGGTCGCGATCAAGATGACCTCGTTCATCATCGCCGGGGTGGATCTGCAGCTGATTCATCAGCTCTGGTTGCTGCCCTGCGCCTTTGTCGGTCACCTGATTGGCGAGCGCTTTCACCGCTATGTGGTCAGCAGCGAGACACCCCTGTTCTTTCGTGTGCTGGGCATAGTATTGATTGCCGTCAGTGTGCTGGGGATCGCGCGGCAGTTGTCGACCCTGTGGGTCGACTGAGACTGATTCACTTCACTGCGAGCTTGCGCAGCAAGTATTGGGCAATATTGCGTGCCTGTTGCTCGCTCAGCTGGGAGAAGCTGGGCATATCCGGCATCTGTGTCTTGCCATGCAGAATCAGTTGGGTTACCTGTGCTTCGGTCATCTTGGTCGTTCTGTTGGCCGGAATCCCCTCGAGAAAAGAGCCGTTACCGCTCTCCTTGTGACAACCCGCGCAGTAGTAGTTGAACAACTCCATGCCGTTGGTGCTGTTGGAACCGGGCTCCTGTTGTCCATCGCAGGCGCTAACCGCGAGGGTGATTAGCGGTAACGCGACTAGTCGAGCCGTATTCATCTGCCTTACTCCGACATCAGTGATCTCGCGACAAGTATATGTCCAATATCCAAATGGTGACAATTGTGACATTGATAGGTTGTTTGATCGGTGTCAGCTTTTCCGGAACCGCTTAATATTCGCTTAAGTATCCCCCGTTTTAATCAGCTGCAAGCATCTTAAATCGGGGTGAGATCTATGCGGTTCACCGGGAATACTGCGCTTTGGCAAGAGCAGGATACAGGGTTCAAACTGCTGGCTTCGGACAGCCCGTCTGCGGAGCCGGTCAAGGCGCGGATACGCCAGACTTACCGACAGGTGTATGGGGCAGAGCTGCACCATTTCATGCCGCTCCTGCTCTGGCTTCATGGTACGGAGACAGCCGTCGGACTATCGCCGGGTAGCAGCGGCGCCATGTTTTTGGAGCACTACCTGGATCAGTCGGTCGAACAGGCGCTGCAGCAGGCTGTCGGGTCCGATGTTTCGCGCTCAGGCGTAATCGAGCTGGGCAATTTCGCTGCCGGCAATGTGGGCGAAACCCGGCTGTTGATACCGATGCTGGCCAAGCTGCTGTATCGCCTCGGCTATGAATGGGTCGTCTTTACCTCCACCCCCACACTTAAAAACAGCTTTCGCCGCCTGGGTGTCGAGCTGGTCACACTGGCCTCCGCCGATCCGTCCCGTGTACCTAACGCCGGGTGTTGGGGCAGTTACTACGACTGTGCGCCCCAGGTGTTGGCAGGCTCCATTGCCCAGGCGATGCCCGGTCTTGCTCAGCTGGAAGCCAGGCGGGTGGTAAGAAGCCGTGCACGAGGGCTGGCCATTGCTCGACGGACGATGCAGGGGGCTGAACATGTCGGGACCGCATGAAGCGTTGCAAAAAGAGCAACCCGAGGGGCTGCTTGAACGGTTAAGAGCCGCGGCCGATACAACGCCCAAAAAACGCATGGTCAGCGATGACGAGCAGTGTCTCGATGCGGCGGCGCTCTGGCTGCGGGTGGAGGCGTTGTCGCGCTGGTTGACCGATACCGGCTGCCAAGTGCTGGCGGTCATGCTCGACAACCGTGTCGATTGGGTATTGCTTGATCTGGCGGCGCGGCACGCCGGTATCTGTATGGTGCCGGTACCGCTGTTCTTCTCTCAGGAGCAGATCGCTCATCTTCTCCAGCAGGCGGGCGTCGACCTGATGGTGGTCGAGTCGACGATTCCCTGGCCGGGTAGCGCCCAGCTAGCAGCGCCCGCAGAGCTTCGGCGGCTGCGGGTGATCAGCCTCGAGCCGGGTGATTCACGACCGGATCTGAACGGGGTCGCACGGATCTCGTTCACCTCGGGATCGACGGGGCGGCCTAAAGGGGTTTGTCTGTCCGCGGCGAACATCGAGCGTGTAGCGGTTGCATTGAACGATCGGTTGCGGCCACTGGCGGTCGAACGGCATCTGGCGACCCTGCCGTTGGCAACGCTGCTGGAGAATATCGCCGGTGTCGATGTGCCGCTGCGCAGCGGTGCCGAGGTGGTGTTGCGGCGGATGCAGCGACTGGGGTTCGAGGGCTCCAGCGGTTTCAATTCCTTGCACTGGGCTGCCGCTATCACCGAGGTGGCGCCGCAGAGTCTGATCCTGATTCCGCAGCTACTGCAGGCGTTGCTGGCCGTGACCGCCGCCGGCGGCTTATCGGCTCAGCAGTTCAAATTCATTGCCGTTGGTGGCGGCAAGGTGGCGAAGGCCCAGATCGAACAGGCCCAGGCCCTGGGCCTACCGGTACACGAGGGCTACGGCCTGACCGAGAACTGTTCGGTGGTTGCCGTCAATACCCCGGCAGAGGCGCGTATCGGCAGTGTCGGACGTCCATTCGATCATCTGCAGCTGCGCTTCGATGACAGCGGCGAGCTTCACATCCGTGGCGATAGCCTGATGCTCGGTTATCTCGGTGACGAGCGTCGTGCCGGTAACGACTGGCTGGCCACCGGCGATATCGGCCATCTCGATGCGGATGGTTACCTGCATATCAGTGGACGGCGCAAGAACATCTTTATCAATAGCTTCGGTCGCAACCTGTCGCCTGAGTGGGTGGAGTCCGAGGCACTGGCGCTGGATGGCATCGATCAGATCGCGCTGATCGGCGATTCCCGGCCCTACAACGTGGCCCTGATCGTCAGCCGTGAACTCGACCTGGTGCAAGCCGGGCTCGATCAGCTTAATTCACGTTTGCCGGACTATGCGCGGATTCAACGCTGGATACAGGTGAAAGACCCCTTCAGTTACGACAACGGATGCCTGACCGCAAATGGGCGACTGCAGCGGGAGCAGATTCAGACACGCTACCGCGACGCTATCGAAGCACTCTATGTACAGGATGTACGGTATGCCGCGGGCGCATGGATGCGCAGGAGCGGCGAAGTTTGAGGAGAGATACATGGGATTTTTTCAACGTCTGCAGCAGGAGACTCAGCCGCTGCGTGAACGGTTACTCAACGCACCGGTAATCCGGGCCTGCGCGCGTGGCGAGGTCTCGCTGGATACCTACATCGCGTTTCTGACTCAGGCCTATCACCATGTGCGCCACACGGTACCGCTACTGATGGCCTGTGGCGGTCGGCTGGGGCCTGAATATGAATGGCTGCGTGAAGCGATCGCCGAATATATTGAGGAGGAGCTGGGCCATCAGGAGTGGATTCTGAGCGACCTGGCGGCGTGCGGTGTCGATCCGGACAGCGTGCGTAATGGGCAGCCCTCTCTGTCGATCGAGCTGATGGTGTCCTATCTGTATGACTGCATTCAGCGCGGCAACCCACTGGGTTTTTTCGGCATGGTGCAGGTGCTCGAGGGCACCAGCGTCAGCATCGCAACGCCGCTGGCGAAGATCATTCAGCAGTGCCTGGGGCTGCCCGACAGCGCCATGCGTTACCTGACCTCCCACGGCGAGCTGGATCAGGATCATATCCGCTTCTTTGAGGGGCTGATGGACCGGGTCGATGGCGTCGAGGATCAGCGGGCGATCATCCACAGTGCCAATGTAGTGTATCGCCTGTATGGCGATATGTTCATGGAGCTACCGCTGCCCCGTACACAGGCGGCTTGAGGTCTGTATGGAACTGAATGGAAAACAGGTGCTGCTGACCGGAGCCAGCGGCGGCATAGGTCAGGCGCTGGCACTGGCGCTGGCAGAAAAAGGTGCGCAATTGACCCTGTTGGGTCGACGTCAGGAACCATTGGATGCCCTGTGCAACCAGCTTGCGGGGGAGGGGCACAGTGCCCTGGCAGTTGACTTGAACAACTCTGCAGCGCGAGCGGAACTCTCCTATCGGCTGGGCGATAAACGGGTCGATATCCTGATCAACTGTGCCGGTAGCAACCAGCTGGGCTGGTTGGTGGACCAGAGCGAAGCCGAGATCGAACAGCAGATCGGCATCAACCTGCTGGTGCCGATGCTGTTGATTCGTCAGCTGCTGGCGCGTCTCAACCAGGAGAGGGCGCTGATCGTCAACATCGGCTCCTCGTTCGGCGCCATCGGTTACCCCGGTTATACCGCCTACTCGGCGGCCAAGTTCGGCCTGCGCGGGTTCTCCGAGGCGCTGCGCCGTGAGCTCTCCGATACCAATACCAAGGTGCTCTATGTGGCACCCAGAGCCACCGACACGGCGTTGAACTCCGAGTCGGTACGGGCGATGAACCAGATTCTCGGCAACCGTATGGATTCGCCGCAGCGGGTTGCCACCGAGGTGATACGCAGTATCGAGCGGGAGCGGGACGAAACCTATATCGGTTGGCCGGAACGCCTGTTTGTGCTGATCAACAAGTTGAACAGTGCCCCGGTTACCCGGGCGATCCGGGGGCAACTCAATATCATCCGCCGTCATGCCATAGAAGCGAGGAGCGAGAGATGAAGCATGTTAAGTCAGCAGTACAGCTGTTAACGCTGGGGATGGCCCTGGGCAGTGGCGCTCTGTGGGCCGCGACATCCGCAGACGCGATGGAGAAGGTTGGCGAGCTGCAGCAGGCCTGGGCCCATATCAAGTACGAGCTGCCTGAGCAGCAGCGGGAGAAGGCGTTCGAGCAGCTGGCCGAACGCGCCCGTGGCTACGCCGAAGCGAATGGCGACAGTGCCGAGCTGCTGATCTGGGATGCGATTGTGCTCAGCACCTATGCAGGAGAAAAGGGCGGTCTGGGGGCGCTGTCGCTGGTCAAGGAGGCGCGCAGCCGATTGGAAGCGGCGCTTGAGGTCGACCCCTCCGCATTGGACGGTAGCGCCTATACCAGTCTGGGATCGCTCTACTACCAGGTGCCGGGCTGGCCGGTAGGCTTCGGCAACGACAAGAAAGCCGAGGAGCTGCTGAAGCAAGCGCTGAGCCTGAACCCGGATGGTATCGATTCCAACTTCTTCTACGCCGATTTCCTGCTCGACCAGGGGCGCAAGGAGGAGGCGAAAGCGGTGTTTGAGAAAGCGTTAGACGCACCGCCCCGCATTGGCCGTGAACTGGCCGATCGCGGACGCCGCGATGAGATCAGGGACAAGCTGGCACAGTTGAACGCAGAGTAACTCTAGGCAGTCAGACGGGACTAAGCGCGCCCGGGATCTGGTATCCTTGCACCCGAAATAGGGTAAAAGGATGGAACGACACCATGTCTCTGGAGCTCAAGTATCCGCCGCGAGTGCCGGCGTGGCTATGGCTGACGCTCAGCGTTTTCAGTAGCCACCGCTTGCGGGGGCAGTCCGGGGCTTCGCTGTGCTGAAAAGTCCCCGCTATCTGCAATGGTTGGCGCTCCTCGCCGGTATTCTGCTGTTGGTCGGCATGGTAACACCCTTGCTGACTCTGACCCGGCTCTGGTTCTTTGATGAACAGATATCGATTCTGACCGGCATCGCTAAACTCTGGACCCAAGGCCAGTATCCGATCTTTCTGCTGATACTCTTTTTCAGTGTAATCCTGCCGCTGGCCAAACTGGGGCTGCTGGTCCGTCTGCTTACACTGGGCACCACCAACGGCCGAACCAGGCGGATCTTGCACGTGATGCATGAGTATGGCCGCTGGGCGATGCTGGATGTGATGGTAGTCGCGATGCTGATCGTGACCGTCAAACTGGGTGTGGTTGTCAGTGTTCAGGTGCACTACGGGCTGTATATTTTCGCGGCGGGAGTACTGTTGACCATGCTGGTGACTCGGCAAACCGTTCACTGGCTTGAATCGAGCATCCACTCCAAACCGGAGGAGCGTTGACCGGGGAGAGCGTGGCAGCGCTGTTCCTCGACTGGGTGCCCAAACAGATGAACTGTAAAATAAACGATTCGGCTGATCAAAACTGATTTTTGAAATATCTATTTATATCTCTAGAAGAAATGATTTTTGTTTTTGGCTCAGGATAGTCCGATATTGAAGGCTCAGAGCAATTGGCTTCTATCTGTCTTTGCTATGCTCAGGCCCGCACGGAATCATCTTCCAAGGCTTGCCTCCGTCGGTTCAAGACGGGATGATTTGGCCGGTTTTGTGAACGGAGCAGCCTGTGTCGTCGTTTTCCCCCCGTGATATTTACCAGCGCGCCCTGCGACAGGGCTTTGTCGATGACCCGGCACAAAGCAAGGCCGTGGAAAGGTTGCAGCTTTGCTATGAGGCGTTGCATTCGCCCCGAAGCAAGAGCACGCGCGGTGTCTACCTCTGGGGACCGGTGGGGCGCGGTAAAACCTGGCTGATGGACCGCTTCCATGAGGGGCTGTCGGTTCCCGTGCGGCGTCAGCATTTTCATCACTTCATGCGCTGGGTGCACAAGCGTCTGTTCGAGTTGACCGGTCAGAGCGATCCGCTGGCGAGGGTGGCGAGGGAGCTGGCCGCGGAGCTGCGCGTGCTCTGTCTGGATGAGTTGTTCATCAATGATATCGGCGATGCGATGATCCTGGGCCGCTTGTTCTGTCTGCTGTTCGACAACGGCCTGGTGCTGGTGCTGACCTCAAATCAGCCGCCGCAGGAACTCTACTCAAACGGGCACCATCGCGATCGCCTGCTGCCCGCCATCGCTGCCATCGAGAAGCATATGGATATCGTCGATGTGCGCGGCCCGGAGGATCACCGTCTGCATCCCGGGGCGCACACGCAGCGGTACTGGATACGGGATGCCGGCAAGCCGGAGCTGATGTCCGAACTGTTCGAACGCCTTGCCGGGGAGAGGGGGCATACTCAGCCACTGATGATCGGTGATCGCAGTATCGACGTGTTAAGCCAGAATGCACAGGTGCTTTGGTGCAGTTACGATCAACTGTGCGAAGCACCGCTCTGGGCCAACGACTATATCGCGCTGTGTGACCGTTTTGAGCACATCCTGTTGAGCGATCTGCCGCTGCTGGTCAGCGAACAACATCTGTCGGGGATCGCCCGCGGTACCGAGGATGCGGCCGAGCGCGTCGATACCGGTGACCGCGAGATGCCGCCGCTGTCACTCCGCGATAACGGCGTGCGCCGGTTTATCGCTCTGGTCGATGAGTGTTACGACCGCGGCGTTCCGCTCTATCTTGAGGCGGCGGTACCCCTGGATTCGCTCTATCCACAGGGCTATCTGGAGTTCGCCTTCAGACGAACCTTGAGCCGCCTGAAGGAGATGCAGCTAAGCCGGTTTGGACTGCAAACGGTGGGCTGACCCGGACCTGTCCCATACCAAGAAGATCGCCGATTATCCCGGTCTCGCACATCGGTTGGTTGGTAATACAGAGTTCAGGCAATAAACTCTTATTAAAACAGGGTGTTGCCTTGCGAGGAACGATGAGCGGAAAGGGGACGGTCCATATCCTGGCCAACGGCCACTCCGGACAGGGCCAGGCTGAACGGGTTGCCGGGAAAGCGCTGGCGTATTGTCGGGCGCAGGGCGTTCCGGCACGGCTTCATCTGGGCCGGCACAAACGAGAACTCCATGCCTGTATCAAGGAGGCCTGCCAGTCGGCGGGTCGTGATCAAGGGCGGGTGCTGGTGGTGGGTGGCGATGGTACCATCCGCGCCGTCAGCGAAGCGCTATGCGGTACCGATACGCCGATGGCGGTGGTGCCAACCGGCACCTTCAATTTCTTCAGCCGTAACCTGAACATTCCGCTCGACACCGATGCCGCGATCAAGCTCGCGCTGGAGGGGACTCCGAGACGGGTCAACCTGGGCCGGGTCAACCAGCGTATCTTCAACAACAACGCCAGCTTCGGCCTATATGCGCGGATGATCCGCGCCCGTGAGCAGCATACGCGCCGTTTCGGCCGACACCGCATGGTGGCGATCCTGTCCACGTTACTGACCCTGATGCGCCGCTACCGCTCGATGAGTTTGACGCTTAGCACCGGCGATCGGGAGCGCACCCTGCAAAGCCCGATGGTGTTCGTCGGTATCAACTCATTTCAGCTGCGCGGTGTGGATCTGGATTTCGACCATCAGCGTGACGCACTCAATCTCGGTGTCGTGGTGATGAAACCGGTCAGCGGTTGGGCGCTGTTTCGACTGAGTCTGCGCGGCCTGATGCGCAGGCTCAGGGATGAGAACAGTCTGGAGCACTTTTATACCGATCGGCTGGAGATTCGTGCCGACCGCAGGCGTATCACCGTTGTGCTCGACGGTGAACGGTTAAGAATCGAAACACCGCTGAGATTCAGCATCGAAACCGGTGCACTCTGGGTGGTGGCGCCTGACGAGGGGCGGGCGTGATGCGCATCGTTCATCTATCCGACCCCCATTTCGGTACCGAGCAACCGCAAGTCTGCGATGCACTGCTCGAGCGGATCTCGGAGCTGGTGCCCGATCTGGTGGTGCTTTCAGGCGATATCACCCAGCGCGCCACGGCGTCTCAGTTCGATAGCGCACATCGGTTCGTCGCCAGGCTGCCGGAGGTTCCGGTATTGGTAGCGCCGGGCAACCACGATATCCCGCTCTGGGATCTTGGTCGGCGGATATTCTCCCCCTACGGGCGCTTTAGCGAGCGTTTCACGCTGCCGCCCTTTGCCTGGAGTGATAAGGGGGTACAGCTGCTGGCGCTGAACTCGGCACCGCGCTGGCGTCACCGCAATGGCGAGTTGGCGCTGGGACGATTATCGAAACAGCTGAACGAGCTGACCCGCACGCCGGCGCGTCATCGTATTGCCCTGTTTCACCACCCGGTGGATTGCAGGCGCCATCAGGACCGCCACAACGTTATCCGCGATGCCGAGGGGATCTGTCGTGTGCTGAACGACTACGGTGTCGACTTGGTGATGGGCGGCCATATCCACGATCCGTTGATGCGAACCTCCGAACATCTCTATCCGTCACTGCAACCAACTCTGGTCTTTCTGCTCGCCGGTACCTGCGTCTCTTCGCGCACGCGGGTGGGGGCGCCCAACTCCTTCAACCTGATCGATATCCGCAGACCAGGGCAGGAGATGATGATCGAACGTTGGGATATGGAGCGTAATCTGGGCGAGTTTCATCCGGTACAGCTGTGCCAGTTTCTGAAAACGGAAACGGGCTGGGTATTGGGTGAAGCGCAGCGTCCGGATCACCCGGATCGGCGGTCGCTACCGGTCTCCTGATTCGACAATAAATACTTGACGGTCGATGCAAATCCGTTACCCCCGTCTATAGTGTCTGTATACCCGAGAGGTGGTGTGCGTCTCCTGAACCTGCAACTGTTACGTCAGCTTTACACCTCCCGGTAGTTTAAGGATACGGAGCCCGTTTTTATGGGCAAGAAGGGCGATGATGAATGACACATTGCCAACCCAGCCGGATCCGCAGGAGGAGGAACTTGCCAGAATTCTAGTACAGCGGGGACTCCTCAGCGAAGTCGACTTGAGTCGGGTCAATCAGATGCAGCGCGGGCAATCGGAGCCGACGCCGCTTACTCCTCTGCTGGTTAAATTGGGCCTGGTTTCCGAGCGAGATGTCGCCACCGTCCTGGCCGAAGCACTGAAGCTCCCCCTGATAAGCAAAGAGCAGTTTCCCAAGGATCGGGCACTGGACGAGCGCCTGTCGCTCAGGTTCCTGCGTGAATATCAGTTGCTGCCGCTGGAGCCGGAGGGCGAGCGCCTGCCGGTGGCGATGGCCAATCCTCTCGATCGTTACGCTTGCGAGGCGCTGTCACTGGCACTGGATGTGGCGGTGGAGCCGCGCGTAGCATCGGGCTCCGATATTCTGCAGGCGCTGGATCAGCTCTATGGCGAGGGGCAGAGCCAGATGGGCGATATCCTGGCCGATGTGTCGCCGGGTGAGGAGCAGGAGGAGAGCGTCGAGGAGCTGCTCGACCTGGCCAGCGGTGCGCCGGTGATCCGGCTGGTCAATCTGATCATCCAGCGAGCGGTCGAGGCGCGCGCCTCCGATATCCATATCGAGCCGTTCGAGAGTCGGCTCAAGGTGCGCTACCGTGTTGACGGTGTGCTGCAGGAGGGCGAGGCGCCCCCGGTGCACCTGTCTCCGGCGGTGATCTCCCGCCTCAAGATCATGGCACGGCTCAATATCGCCGAGCGTCGTCTGCCCCAGGATGGACGTATCGAGCTGAGAGTACAGGGCAAGGATCTCGATATCCGTGTCTCCACCGTGCCCACCATGCATGGCGAGAGCGTGGTGCTGAGGCTGCTGAACCGGGAGAGTATCTCCTTCGATTTCCAGTCGCTGGGTTTTACCGATGCCTGTCGGGCTCAGCTCAATGACCTGCTGGCGATCCCCAACGGCATGATCCTGGTGACCGGTCCGACCGGTAGCGGCAAGACCACCACGCTTTACACCGCACTTCATCAACTGAACACACCGCAACGCAAACTGATCACCGTCGAAGATCCGGTGGAGTACCAGCTCGAGGGGATCAACCAGATCCAGGTGAAATCCTCCATCGGTCTGAGTTTCGCCAACGCCCTGCGCTCCATCGTGCGACAGGACCCGGATGTGATCATGGTTGGTGAGATGCGTGACCTGGAGACCGCTCGCATCAGCATCCAGTCGGCGCTGACCGGTCACCTGGTGCTCTCCACCCTGCATACCAATGACGCCGCCTCCAGCATCACCCGTATGCTGGAGATGGGGGTCGAGGATTATCTGCTGACCTCCACATTGAATGCGGTGATAGCACAGCGCCTGGTGCGCCTGCTTTGTCCCCACTGCCGCGAGTCCTATGAGCCGTTGGCGGAGCTGGTACGCGAGACAGGTCTGCAGCGTTTCGCCGGTGAAACGCCGATACGACTCTGGCGTGCGCCGGGTTGCAATCAGTGCCAGGGTACCGGCTTCCACGGCCGCCTGGTGATCCATGAACTCCTGCTGATGAACGACGAGATCCGCCGTCTGGCGCTCGATCATGCCGACAGCGGCCGCATTCAGAATGCAGCACGGGCCAACGGCATGCGTACCATGTATGAAGATGGCTGCACCAAGGCGCTGCAGGGGCTGACCAACCTTGAAGAAGTCATTCGGGTGACTCAGGAGTGATGGTCTATGCCCCAGTTTATCTACCGTGCCGTCACCCAGGAGGGAGAAGAGCTCAAGGGAGAGCTGGAGGCCCGCGACAGCCAGAGTGTTGTACGCCAACTGCAGGGCAAGGGGTTGATCCCCTTGCTGGTGGAACCCGCCGGCGCAGGGTTAAACCTGGCGTCTTTCCTGAAACTGGAGAGGGGGGGCAAGAGTCGGCAGCAGCGGGTGTTGCAGTTCACTCAGGATCTGGCCGAGCTGATGCGCGCAGGTCTCTCGCTGGATCGAGCGTTGCAGATTATCTCCAAGGTCAGCGACGACCCGGAACAGCGCGCGCTGCTCAAGCGCATAGAGGAGGGGGTGCAGCGCGGACGCTCCCTGTCACATGCCCTTAAAGAGCAGGATGGCCTGTTCTCTGCGTTCTACGTCAGCATGATTCACGCCGCCGAAACCGCCGGCAGTCTGGCTGAGGGGCTGCAGGACATGGCGTTCTACCTGGAGCGCAGCCGGGCGCTGCGCGAGAAGGTACTCTCGGCCCTGCTCTACCCGATGATCCTGCTGTTTGTCGCGATCCTCTCTCTGGTGGTGATCCTCACCTATGTCATCCCCCAGTTCGAACAGCTCTTTGCCGATATGGGCGAAGCGCTGCCGCTGCCCACCCGTGTGGTGATGGTAATGGCGGATTTTGTGCGCCTGTTCGGTCCCTGGATTCTGATTGGGCTGATCTTGGCAGGAGTGGTGTTCCGTCAACGCTTGAAACAGGCCGATGTGCGTCTGCGCTGGGATCGTCTGCTGCTGCACCTGCCGCTGGTCGGCGGGCTGATTCAGCGTATGGAGACGGCGCGCTTCAGCCGCAGCCTGGGCACCCTGCTGCATGGCGGGGTGCCGATGGTGAACGCACTGCAGATTGCCAGAGGCACCCTGGTCAACCAGCATCTGGCGTCGCTTATCGCCCAGGTGGCGGATGGCGTCCGCGAGGGGCGCCGGCTCGGCGAGCCGCTGCACGCCACCGGTGAGTTTCCGCCGCTGGCGATCCAGATGATCCAGGTCGGCGAAGAGACCGGGCAACTGGACGAGATGCTGCTGAAGGTGGCGGAGCTGTACGACCGCGAGGTCGGGCTGAACATCCAGCGGATGCTGACGATCCTGGAACCAATGTTGATCGTCGGCCTGGGCGTGCTGATCGCCGGGATCATCATGTCGATTCTGGTGGCGATCATGTCGATTAACGAGCTGCCGCTTTAGGGCCTGATCTGATGGCTGAGCTGATGCCAAAAGTAGAGGAAGAATATATGCAACACAAGAAAGCACAGAGGCGGCCAGTATTGGGTTTCACGCTACTCGAACTGCTGGTGGTACTGGTGATTCTGGGCCTGCTGGCGAGTCTGGTCGGTCCCCAGGTGCTGCGCCATGTGGGTACATCCAAGACCAAGACCGCGGCACTGCAGATCCAGGAGCTCGGCGCGGCGCTCGACCTGTACCGGCTCGAGGTTGGTCGTTATCCCAGCACTCAGGAGGGGCTCGAAGCACTGATCCGCGCGCCCTCCGGCGCCTCCAACTGGAATGGGCCCTACCTGAGCAAGAGCGTGGTGCGCCAGGACCCCTGGGGTAACGACTACAACTACCGCTCCCCGGGTGAGCATGGCGAGTATGACCTCTATTCCCTCGGCGCTGATGGCCGGGAGGGGGGCGAGGGTGAGAACAGCGACGTATCGAACTGGGAGTGATTGCAAGCAGCGGGGCATGACGCTGCTCGAGCTGTTGGTGGTCTTGGTCATCGCATCACTGATGCTGGCGCTGGTGGCACCGAATATCGGCAATGTGCTGCCCGGCAGCGAGTTGAAGGCCTTTGCACGGCAGAGTGCGGCGTTGCTGCGGGAGATGAGGAGCGAGGCGGTCAGTCAGAGCCGAATCATCAGTCTGCAAGCCGATGCAGAGAAACGCAGCTTTGTTAGCGAGGGAAAAATACGGGCGAAGTGGCCCGACGGGATCGACGTAAGGCTAAACGAGAAGGCGCTGCCCAATGCCTGGCGAGACCCGTTTAGTGAACAGCCGACGTTGAAGTTCTATCCCGATGGCAGTAGCAGCGGCGGCGAATTGGAGCTGAGTTTACCCGGGCAAAGTGCCGCGCTGTATCGGGTACATATCGACAGCCTGATCGGTGGGGTATGGATCGATGCGAAGGGGTGAGACAAATGCCCGTCAGGCTGGCTTCACGTTACTGGAGGTTCTGGTGGCGTTTGTGATCCTGGCGATGATGCTGGGGGTCATCCTGAGTCTGAGTTCGCTGTCACTGGATATCACCTCCAGGGCGGCACTGAGACAGCAGGCGCTGGTACTGGCGCAGTCGCAACTGGCGCGGGTTCTGGCCGAATCGGAGCTGGTGCCTGGCAGGCGCAGTGGGCAGTTCGAGGATGAGCGTTTCGCCTGGGAACTGGATATCAGACTGTTCGAGTTTCCCGAGCAGGCGCAACAGCCGGAGATATCGGCAACGGAAGCCTACGAAATTGAGCTGAGCGTGACCTGGGAGCCATATCAACAGCTGACATTGAATACATTAAGACTGGCACGTGAGCAATGAACAGGTACCGACAAAAGGCGTTTACGCTGATGGAGATGCTGATCGCGCTGCTCCTGACGGGGCTGGTAATGACGCTGATCTTCACCAGCCTGCGTCTGACCGCGAAGGGGTGGGATGCGGCGGAGCGGCGCCAGACACAGATCGCTGAGCAGTATCAGGTGCAGCAGCTGCTGCGCCGCCTGATCGGTCAGGCGCGTAATGAGCGGGTACGTGATGTTGACAGCATATTGCAGAGCGCGTTTCGAGGCGATTCGGACCAGTTGATCTTTGTCGCTCCCGCTCGCGCAGATAGCCAGGATGCCTCTCTTCTTTGGTATCGCCTGAGACTGGAGCCGGGCGAGGATGATGAGTCGGCTGCGCTGGTGCTTGAGACGCGGGCATTTCGCAGCGAAGAGATCGTGGACTGGTCGCTGCTGTTCGAAGAGGAGCCCGAGGTCGGGCTGGAGGAACCGCTGCCGGCGCCACGCCAATCCTACCGTTTGATGGCGTTGAGTGAGCCGGAACTGCGCTTCAGGTATATGCACGCACGACCGGGTGAGCTTGCTGAACTCAGCGAGTCCTGGATCGAGAGCAATGAGTTACCGATGCGGGTTGACCTGATGTTGACCTCTGATGCGGAGCAAAGTGACACGCCTGTGTTGTTGCCTGCCTGGCAGGAGCTCAGCTTTAGTCTGAAGGAGTACGCCTATGCAGTGCGTGTCCTTGGCTTCTAGGCAGCGGGCAGTGGTACTGATCAGCGTACTTTGGGTGCTGTTGCTGCTGAGCCTGCTGGTCACCAACCTGACGCTCTCGGGGCGTAGCTTCGCCCGCCAGACGCAGAACAACGAACAGGCAATCGTGGCTGCAGAGGCGGCCGATGGCGGCATCGTTTGGGCGTTGTGGAATCTGCAGCGCAGCGGCACGGAACGCTGGCTTGCCGATGGCTCAGGGCACAGCATGCTACTTGGCAGCAGTGAGTTGTGGGTGTCGCTACAGGATGAGAGCGGCAAGGTGGATCTGAACTACGCCCCCACCGAGTTGCTCGACGGTTTATTGGCTCTGGTGGTCGAAGACGATGGCCGGCGTGAGGCCCTGGTGGCGGCGATCGAGGACTGGCGTGACGCTGACGATCTGATCCGACTCAACGGAGCCGAGGAGGCTGAGTATCTGGCCGCCGGACGTAGCCGCGGTCCGGCCAACCGGGAGTTCTACGATATCGAAGAACTGGCCCAGGTGTTGGGGATGACGCCCCGAATCTACGATCGGATACGTTGGAGCCTGACGGTGGATAACGGTACACGGGCAATCAATCCTCTGTTTGCGCCCTTCGACGTGCTGATGGCACTGCCGGGAGCAAGCGAAATCGCGGTCGAGCAGTTCATCGATGATCGGCGTCAGGCCTGGCTGGATCAACAAGCGATGCCAACACTGCCATTCGATGCTTCGCTCTACATCGATGCCTCACGCTCCGGTGTCAATTACAGCGTGCAGAGCTGGGCACGAATCGGGCCCTGGACCGAGGTCCGTCAACAGGCGTTGATTACGGTTCGCGGTGGATTACCGGCGGTCAGGAAACAGCGGACACTGTTCGATACTGCCGAGATGCCAGGGCGGGACAGTACTGATGGAGGTGAACCATGAGCAGTGGTCTGAAACTGCAGATCTATCAGGGCTGGTCGGCAGTGATTACTCCCCTGAGCCTGTTTTGGCACTGGTGGTGCCGCGAGCTGGCGGAGTTGATTCCTGCCAACTGGCGTCAACGTCTGCGGGGGCGAGAGCGGACGATCCGGTTTAGCGGCGGCGTGCTTGAGGTCAACGAGGGCAATAAGCGGATCGCGATACCACTGGAACAGGCCGCCGGACATCCCCTGTTCACGACCTGGCGAACTCTGGGTAGCAAGTCGGCACTCTTGGTGACAGTGCCGCCGGGCGAGTTGCTATGCAAGGTGATCTCGTTGCCCGCTGCGACCGAGCCTCGGATGTCCTCGGTGCTGGGTTATGAGCTGGATCGGCACACGCCGTTCAGCTCGGCACAGGCGGGTTATGGCTACCGTATTCTCCATCGTGATCGCGCCACTGCGAAGATCGACGTTGAGCTGTTTGTGCTGCCCGACAGCAAGCGGCGACCGCTTTTGCAGGCACTGAACGATGCGGGATTGAAGCCCGACTACCTGTTACCGGAAGGGCTGGAAGAGGACCGCCGGACGCTGAACCTGCTCGACAGCGACCAGGTTACAACCCTGGCCACGCCACGGATCAGATTCCCGGCGATTCTGCTGCTGGCCCTGGTCGCACTGGTCGCATTTGCGTTCTATCAACGCGATCGGCAGATCGCCGCACTGGAGGCCGAAGTAGCTGTGCAGGAGCCGTTGGCAGAGCAGGCGCGGCAACTGAAATCGGAGATCGGATCGTTGCAGGCGGGGGGCGAATATATCCGGCAGATGAAGAGCACGCATCCGTCGACGCTAATACTGCTCGACGAGATGACCCGGCTGTTACCGGATAGTACCTGGCTTAACCGGTTGGAACTGGATGGCAACGAAATCCGGATACAGGGAGAATCATCCAGTGCATCCGAACTGATCGGGCTGCTGGAGCAGTCCGAGTTGTTCGGCCAGGCGGAGTTTTCGGCACCGGTCACCATCAACCCACGCACGCGTAAGGAGCGTTTTGCGCTGACGCTCAGCGTGGCGCAGGAGGGCGCGCCATGAAATCACTGACCAAGGGGCAGAGCCGATTACTGGCGATTGCACTGCTGTTGCTGGTGGTGCTGGTCCTGCTGCGGGTTCTGCTGGTGCCGCTCTGGCTCAGCTGGAGCGAGAGCAGTGACCGGCTGGATGCTCTGAACACGCGGCTTGCCGTGTACCAACGGCTTCAGCAGGGGATGACGCAAGACCAGCAGACGCTTGAGCAACTGCACTCCAGCCAGCCTACATCCGACTGGTATCTGAATGAGGCAACACCGGCACTGGCCGCTGCAACACTGCAGCAGCAGCTGCATCGACAGGTTGCGCAAAGTGGCGGCGATGTAGTGAGTACCCAGATCCTGACCGCGGACGGTAAAGACCCCATCCCGACGGTAACGGTTCAAGTGCGTATGCGCGCGGAGCTGCCGGAGCTGGTGGATCTCTTGTATAGCCTCGAGTCCGGAAGGCCGGTGCTGGTGCTGGACAAGCTGGCGATTCTATCCAACCCGCGCCTGGTGCGACGCGTGGTCAGCGAGCGGATGCGCGCCCAGCAGGTTCCATCGTTGGATATTCGCTTCGAGATGACGGGCTTTGCTCATCAGGAGGTAGCACCGTGATCAGGTTATTGTTCGGTCTGCTGGTCGCCCTGGGTCTGCCCGTACAAGCCCAAGAGGCGGAGCAGGAGATGGAAGTGCAACAGAGTGATCCTGCTGCGGTCTCGGTGCAGCAAATGCAGTCCGGTGATGGATTACCCCAGATGCCGCCACGAGAGGCGTTCGACGAGATCGTGCAGAGGCCGCTGTTCAGCGTGAACCGGCGACCCTCGGAAGCGGTGGTCGGCGACAGCTCCGAGTCGACACTGCGTGAAACCTGGAAGCTTACCGGTGTCGTGCTGGTGGATCAGCAGCCACAGGCCCTTTTTGCAGAGCGCAATGGTGAGCGCAAGCTGCGCCTTAATAACGGAATGCCGCTGGATCAGAGTTGGCTGGTGGAATCGATTGAACCTCAGTCCGTGACATTGAATAACGGCGAGCAGAGCGTGCGGATGGAGGTTTTCGAGCCCCGCGAGCTGCCGCCGCCCCAACCCGAGCAGCCCTCGACGGACGAAGAGGTTGGCGAGGATCAGGCTCCCGCCTCGATTGAGGAGCGCACCCAGAGTGCGGCGCAGCAGGTCAGAGAGCGTGTCGAAGCGCTGAAAGGAGGTTCGCAATGAATACCCGGTCAACACTGGTTTTGGTGCTGAGTTGTGCCTTGCTGCTCAGCTCCTGTGCACTGACAGAACAGAACGACGGCGCACTGGATTCGCCGTTTGGCACTGCGCGTGAAGCCTATCAGTACACGCAACGACTGCGAACGGGAGCAGCCTCCTCGCCTGTGACCGAAGGCGATACCCCCCGATTTGCCACGGAGGGACAACAGGGCAGTGATGCTCCGCCGCTGGATGAACTCTACGGTGGCAACGGTCAGTTCTTCAACCTAAGTGGACCCGGTCAAGGGATAGCGCAAAATCTTGAGGGAGATATCACGTTCAACTTCCAGGGGGTCGAGATCGGGGAGGTGGTCAAAACCATACTGGGCGACATTCTGCAGCGCAATTACATACTCGATGAACGCGTGCATGGCTTGATCAACATGCAGACCAGTCAGCCTTTAAGTCGTGCAGCGCTGATCCCCACCCTGGAGAAGCTGCTGCAGGTTACCGGTGCCATATTGATCGACAATGGCAGCTTTTACGATATCGTGCCCGCCGATGACGCCTCCGGGGGCGCGCTGGCAGTGCGAACCAAGCTGACGGCGGACAAGGGCTATCAGATGCTGGTGGTACCCCTGCGATATATCGCGGCACAGGAGATGCTGAAGATACTGGAGCCGCTGAAACCGCGTCAGGGGGTGATGGAGTCCGACGACCGCCGCAACCTGCTATTGCTGGCGGGTACACAAGCCGAGCTGGCGAACCTTCGAGAAACGATCAATCTGTTCGATGTTGATCAGTTGCAGGGGATGTCGGTGGGGCTGTTTCGGTTGCAATCGGTGGAGGCCGAGCAGTTGGTCAGCGAACTGGAGGCGGTATTCGGAGCCGATGCCGAGGGGCCTCTGGCCGGGCTGGTCTCCTTCCTGCCGATCGAACGCCTGAACGCGATCATGGTGATCACGCCGCAGCGAAAATATCTGCATGATGCCCAGGTCTGGATCCGCCGCCTCGACCGTAGTGAGGGGGCTCAGGGGCTGGGCATGTATGTCTACTATGTGCAGAACGGCAAGGCGGAGAGTCTGGCGGAGCTGCTGCAGCAGCTATTCGACAGCCGGCAGCGCAGCGAGGCACGGAATGCAGCGGAAAGGAGCGAAACCCCAGCTCCCGCACCCGCAGTTGCGGAGAATGGAGAGGAGACGGACACGGGGGCCGTCGATCGACTCAGACCGGCCATCAGCGATATCTCCAGCGTGGAGGTGGAGGATGTCAGCATCATCGCCGATAGCGAGAACAACGCGCTGCTGATAATGGCTTCGCCGGAGGACTACGACAAGGTATATAAAGCGATCCAGAAACTCGACGTACTACCGCTGCAGGTACTGGTCGAAGCCACCATTGTCGAGGTCTCACTGGAGGACGATCTGCAGTATGGCCTGCAATGGTTCTTCAAGAACCATTTCGGAGGTGGCAAGCGTGGCGTGGGTACCATCGGCAGCGGTAGCTTTACTTCGCCCACATCCTTTAGCGAGTTTGGCGCGTCCGCCGGCTACGAGATCCTCGATGCTGCCGGTACTCGCGCGCTGCTGAACCTGCTGGCACGGGACTCCCGCATCAACGTGATCTCATCGCCATCGTTGATGGTGCTGGATAACCGCACCGCCACCATCCAGGTGGGCGATCAGGTACCGGTACGGACCTCCGAAACCACCAACACCTCAAGCGAATCCAACATCACCAGTACCATCCAGTTCCGCGATACCGGCGTCATGCTGGAGGTGACGCCCCGGGTCAATGCCGGAGGCATGGTGGTGTTGGATATCGCCCAGGAGGTCAACGACGTGGCACAAACCACCACCTCCGATATCGACTCTCCGACCATTACCCAGCGGCGGATCGAAACCAGTGTCGCCGTGCAAAGCGGCGAGACCCTGGTGCTCGGCGGTTTGATCCGCGAGACTCGCCAGAATTCGGGGGAGGGGGTGCCATTGCTGCGCCATGTCCCGATTATCGGTCTGGCCCTGGGTAGTCGGGGAAAAAGTGTGAACCGTACCGAACTGGTGGTGCTGATCACGCCGACTGCGGTCAGCGATAGAGAGGAGGCCCGTCAGGTAACCCAGGAGTACCAGCGTAAATTGAGTGGTCTTGAGCTGCCGCGGGACGATGCCGAAGCGGGAAATGCCACGCCTTGATCTGGATGCCATTGGTCAGATGCCCGGGATCCGGTGAGTGATCTCGGGCGTTCCGATCCATTCAGCGTTGCATCTCTGGTACAGCGATGCTTTCGTTTATCTCCTATATAAATCAACCTATTAGAAAATCCGCGAAATAGGGTGTAACTACCCATCAACAGTGCTGACACCTTTTGTTTTTAAAAAATCCATATAAAACAAATGCTTATATTTTGGCAGCAATCTTGCTTGCTTAGAGGCAGTTTTCGATTTGCCTCTGGGCGCTCTAGTACCCGGGGACAAGGGGGCCTTCAAGGCAGACTCTTTATCCCTGCCGTCGAAGGCGGATATCACACCGAACTGGGGCTTTTGGGTAGAGCCCTGGATGGCTGGCGTTGACACGAAAGGCTCTTTAACGGGTCGACTCTCTGTCATCTGCGCCGGCCCTCCTGTTAGGGTCCGGTGCGCAACGTAAGTGGCGAATCTCGTATTCGCCAACGGAGGTGGGACATGAGAAGGTCCTTATCTTTCATGAAACTGCCATTCTTTCGAGTGCTATCCTTCCTTATCGGCGCCATCCTGGCGGCAGGCCTGGTAACAGCGCTGACCGTCAAGGCGGTGGATGAGTTGGGTGTCTTCGAACTGGATGGCAACGCGGTAGACGACATCTCCCTAATGGGGGATGACTGGAATACGCCCCCGGACTCCGGCAGTGCTGTCGCATTCACGGGTATTCTGGCGGATCCGCCGCCGCTGTCGATCTTCACCGGTGGTGGTTCAAAGGATGTCAACGACGTATCTGAATGGAGGTATACCGAAGGCTCCTCGCCGCCAAAGGACGAAATCACCAACGCCTATGCGGCCGCGTATATCAATACCGTGGATACGGAGGTGCACAATCCCGGTGATCTGATCATCACCTTTGGCCTGGATCGGTTCGCCAACAACGGTGATGCCTTTGCCGGTTTCTGGTTCTTCCAGGATCAGGTGGGGCTTGGTGCCAACGGCGAGTTTGTCGGTAACCATATGGTCGGCGACATTCTGGTGCTGGTGGAGTATCCGCAAGGATCCAACGCCATGCCGGAGGTCAAGGTGTATGAGTGGAATCCGGCAGAACAGGATGCCGCGCCCAACTTGAAGCAGCTGTACTCCGGAACCGCCGAGTGTAACGCCGGCCATACCGGCCCGGCCTGTGCCATCACCAACCATCAGGATGAAACCGCGCCCTGGCCCTACGAGCCGAAGTTCGGTTCTGCAGGCACCTTCCCGTTCGAGAGCTTCTTCGAAGGTGGCATCAACGTCAGTGCTTTGCTGGGCGGGGATGCACCCTGTTTCAGCAGCTTCCTGGCCGAGACCCGTTCATCCCGTTCCGAAACGGCTCAGTTGAAGGACTTCGTACTGGGGGCCTTCGATGTTTGCTCGATCGAGGTCACCAAGGAGTGCTCGGCTGAAGTGACGACCGAGGGCGATCAGGTGCTGGTTACCTTCGATGGCATTGTCAGCAATACCGGCGGCCTGGACCTGATGGTTACCGTCGAGGATGACATGGGTACGCCGAACGATACCAGCGACGACAAGGTGGTCTTTGGTCCGCAGGTTATACCGGCAGGTGAATCAGCGCCTTACAGCGGATTCTTCCACACCAGCGAGATCTCCTCCCATGATGTGGTAATCGCCACCGGTACACGTGGCAGCGCATCGGTCAGCGCGACCGACTTTGCCGACTGCGACGCCTTCGTGAACGAGGTACTCGATGTCGACAAGAGCTGTCTGGCCGCACTCAGCGGCGACGGTACGATGGTCAATGTTACCTTCGATGGCTTCGTGTACAACAACGGTAACACCAAGCTGACCAGTGTCCAGGTTGTCGATGACGGCGGTACGCCGGGCGATCCGAGCGACGATACCACCGTCAATATCGGTGATTTGGCGCCGGGAGCCAGTGCGCCATATTCCGGCAGCTACATGACCACTGATATCTCGCCGAGCGATATGGTCTATGCATCGGCCACCAGCGCGTTGACCGGAGCATCGCTCAACGATGACGCTTCGGCATCCTGTGCACCGGACGTTACACCGGCCATAGAGGTCACCAAGTCCTGCCTCGCCTCGATCAATGCACTTGGCGACGGACTGGTTGTAACCTTCGACGGTACGGTGACTAATACCGGTAACGAAGCGCTGACCAATGTGGAGGTCTACGACGACTATGGCAACGGCCTTGAACTGGTCGCTACCATCGGACAGCTGAACGTGGGTCAAAGTGCTCCGTACTCCGGCTCGTTCAATCTGTCTGGCGTTGCCAGCTCCAGCGATACGGCCTATGCCAGCGGTAATGGTCTGCTCTCCGGTTCGCCGGTCAGCGATGACGAGCCCGCAAGCTGTGCACCGGATACGTTGCCTGCCATCGAGATCAGCAAGGAGTGTATCGCCGATATCAACAGCGGCGGCACCGGCATCGATGTCAGCTTCTTCGGCACGGTGGTCAATACCGGTAACGTGGCGTTGACCGATGTGACCGTGGTGGATGACAGCGGTACGCCGGGCGATACCTCAGACGACGTTACGGTGCTCGGTCCGATCACCCTCTATATCGGTGAATCGGCCAACTACTCCGGTAGCTTCGGTGCATCCGGTGGTGACTCCACCGATATCGCCTCGGTCAGCGCCAATGACGCTCTGACCGGACTACCTATAGGTGCTCAGGACGATGCGTTCTGCGCAGCGGATATCCTGCCGGCCATTGCCGTAACCAAGGAGTGTGTCGATCCCGCCATGTACGGCGATCCGATCACCTTCAGCGGTACCGTCACCAACACCGGTAACGTTGCATTGAACAACGTGACCGTGGTTGATGACAGCGGTACGCCGGGTGATACCAGTGACGACGTAATGGTACTGGGTCCGATCTCACTGGATATTGGCGCTTCCGCCAACTATTCAGGCCAATACACGGTACTGGCTGAAGGGCCGTCTACCGATATAGCGTTGGCCGCAGGTGAGGATGCCATCGAAGGTGCGCCGGTATCGGCCTTTGACGATGCAACCTGTGTGGTACCGCCGCCTCCGGGAGACGAAGGCTGTACTCCGGGGTACTGGAAGCAGGAAAATCACTTCGATTCCTGGGATTCACCCTACTACCCGAGCATGATGCTTACCGATGCGGGCTTTATCATCCCGAACGGTAGCGGCATCTACGGCGATCTCGGCAGTCAGACCATGCTGCAGGCGCTGATGTTCGACGGTGGTGAGACCCTGAGGGAAGCTGCCCAGATCCTGATGCGTGCCGCAGTGGCTTCGCTGCTCAACGCGGCCGACAGCGATGTGGACTTCCCGTTGAGCATCACCGAGGTGCTGCAACTGACCAACGATGCACTGGCCAGCAAGGATCGCCAGACCATGATCGATCAGGCCTGGGAGCTGGATATGTACAACAACGGCCAGGATGGCTGTCCGCTTAACTAAGGCGGTAACGCATTAGGGGCAACGAGCTGGAGGCTCGAATCCCCCCGACGCAAGCAAAGGCGATGGAGTCTACGCTCCATCGCCTTTTGCTACGCGATCTGAACAGTTTACACGCCAGTTTATCCTTGTGCTCACTGCTGAAACAGCCCTTGCCGATCTGAAACGCCAATAGAATCAGTAGCTTGGTAACCGCGTCCATGATGGCTGTTTATCTATGTTTACAGATAACCTTCCCATAAACTGCACGCTGTCACCTAACCTTATGAATATGAACGAAAATATCCAGGTGGCGCGGAACTTGTAACCCAAGGGTGAGTGACGGCACTACGCCATCACTCATGAAGAGGGAAGTTCTGCAGGCCATCCCGCCCCTGATGCCAAACCCGAGCGAGAACCTGTGCGCTTCCGAGGTATGAAGCCGATCCGGCCCTGTCGATTTGTATCGGACAGGGGCCAGGGATGAAGGGTAGGCTTCGGGATGGATGGTTCGATGTCCACAGCGGTGCCGTTATCGCTGGCGCCGTTCTGCATAGAGGTCTGTCGATACAGACCGCAGGAGGTGGAACATGCGATTTTTAAAACTGCTCAAGACGGTACCGGGCTTTCTGACCGGTATTATTATGGGGATGGTACTGGTGACGACCGCGGCTGTATATGCGGTCGACGGTAACCCACCGGGACTGTTCGAGCTGGATGGTAACACAGCGGATGCCATACCGGATCCTGATGCTGTCGGTGGTATAAACTATTTCGGTGATGACTGGGATACGGTCTACCTGAATCCCGCTTCAACCGCCGCCATCGCCACGACCTTTGATGATGATCCCGCTCCGGAAACCATTTACTGGAAAGGGGGCTCCAAGGATACACTCAACACCACCGAGTGGTGGCACAAGGATGGTTCGGTACCGGACAAGGACGATATCACCAACGCCTACGCCGCCGCCTATGTGGTGCAGGAGGGGCAGCAGACCGGCGTGCACAGCGTCGGTGACCTGATCATCTACTTCGGCCTCGACCGTTACGCCAACGATGGTGACGCCTTTGCCGGTTTCTGGTTCTTCCAGAACGATATCTCCGCCAACCTGGCAACCAACCGCTTCGACAGCGTTCCGGCCGGAGGTCACGTCGCCAAGGATGCCGATCATGTGGGGGCGCCGGGCGACCTGTTGGTACTGGTGGAGTATCCTCAAGGCTCCGGTGCGCAGCCGGAGGTCAAGGTCTACGAATGGGACCCGCTGGATCTTGGCAATGACAACGTTGCAGACAACCTGCACTTGGTCGGTACCTTCGCCAACGCGATCTGCGATGGTACGGGCGGAACCGAAGCCTGCGCCATTACCAACGTCGAGGATAACGGCGTTCCGGCCTGGGACTACACTCCGAAAGGCGGCTTGCTTGGCGATCCGCTGCCGCACGAGAGCTTTTTCGAGGGTGGTATCAACGTCACCAAGCTTCTGGGCTCAACCCCCTGTATCAGCTCTTTCCTGGCGGAAACCCGCTCTTCACGTTCTGAAACAGCCCAGTTGAAAGACTTCGTGATCAAAGGCTTTGACGTGTGCGGTATCGAGGTCACCAAGGATTGTATAGTCGCCGATCTGAATGCGACGGGCGATCAACTGGTAGCCAGCTTCTCCGGTACGGTGAAGAACAACGGCGGTATCGCCTATATCGCCAACCTGCTGGATACCTTCAGCGGCGCGGTCATCACCGAGGTCTGTTTCGATACCGGCAACGATGGCTCATGCGCCGGCGACCAGGTACCGACCGGACTTTTCGGGCTGGGTACCAACGACGTGCGGTTCGATCTTGGTGCGACGGAAGAGGTGCTGTACCTTGCCGGATACACCACCACGACCATTCCCGGTGATCTGCAGGCCGATAACTCGGTTGAGGTCTATGCCTATACCGATGCCGCGGACGTCGGCAATACCGGCCTGTCGGTTGCGGACAGCAGTGCAAATACGAGCTGTGCGTTCGACGTCACTCCGGGACTTGAGGTGATCAAGAACTGTACCGCCGAACTCAACCCTGGCGGTGCGAGCGTCCACTTCACGATTTACGGTAGCGTCAACAATACCGGTAACGTGGCACTCAACGTGGACAGCGTGGTCGATACCGAAGGCGATATCACCGCTTCCGACTTCCCGTCCGTACTGGCTCCGGATACAGACTATCCGTTCTTGAAAGAGTTCGATCAGGAGATCAACGCCCACAGCGATACGCTGACAGTCAATGCGACCGCCGCACTCGGCAGCCCGCCCGCCGTTTTCAGCGAATCCGATAGTGTGGCCGCGGAGGATTGTGCCTACATCCCGGTACCTGAACTGGTGGTGACCAAGGAGTGTGTCGATGAAAACGACATATTCGACGGCTCATCGGTCACCTTCACTATTCAGGGTACGGTGTACAACCCATCGCCGGTAGCGCTTGAAAATGTGGATGTGGTGGACTCCGAGCTGGGTGATCTGTTGACTGACGATACCCTGGCTCCGGGACAAACCAAATCGTTCAGCAAGACCTTCAGTCCGGATCTGGCAGACCTGGTATTGAGTGGCACGGTGGATAATACCCGTACCTACGTCCATAGCGACACGGTACAGGCCACCGGCGATACGGTGATCGACAACACCGGCGGCAGTGCCTATGCCAGTGCCACCAGCAATGAGGCTTCGGCCGATTGCGATATCGATATTACAACCGATATCTCAGTGGCCAAGTCCTGCACCAACAGCCTGGAATCACTCGATATCGGCAACGGTATCACAGTGGTCGTGGTCAAGACGGATGTTGAAGTCACCGTCAAGAACGAGGGTAACGAAGTCCTCAACAACCTGAGTATCCTGGATACCCCGGATGTTGTATTCAGCAGCTACCCGAGCTCGCTTGACCCGGGACAGGAGGTCACGGTAACCGGTAGCTACTACCCGGCCAGCAGCAACAGCCCTGTACCGCATGAAGCATTCTTCAGCGATACGGTGGATGTCAGCGGCGACGGTCTCTTTACCACCGTCGAAGCTATGGCCAGTGTCGAGGCCGTTTGCGATCTTTGCGTAGAGCCGGAACCGACACCTGAGTAATTCATCAACCCATTCATAGCGGATGAATCTCCGGCGTTGGATAAAGAAAGGGCGGTTCCCATTGGGACCGCCCTTTATGTACAGGATGTACGGTATGCCGTGGGCGCATGGACGCGCAGGAGCGGCGATTGTGAAGCTTTTCAGATTAACGGTTTTTGCCGTTACCCTTGCCGCCTCCGCTGCCGGAGTCGGTGCTGCCGCTCAGGCTCAGGTTTACGCTGGCGGTAGCTGTCGCCTTGCCATCGCTGATGGTGTAGCTGAAGCTGTCGCTGCTCTTGAAGCTCTTCGCCGGGGTATAGGTCAGCGTACCGTCGCTGTTGACCCGCACCGTACCCTTGGCCGGGGAGCCTACTGCCGCGATGCGCAGGGTGTCGCCGTCGGCATCGCTGTCGTTGGCCAGCACCGGAATGGTGATCGAGGTGGTGCTGCTCAGTGTGGCCGCATCGTCGGACGCCACGGGCGCGGTGTTGGTGTCGGTCGGCTCGGTGGGCTGAATGGTCGTCTCCTCCTCAACCACATAGGTCAGTGTGGTGCTGCCGCTCTTGCCGCTGCTGCTCTCTGTCGCATTTACCTCGATGTCGTAGAAGGCCGGGGCAGCATCGGTCGCGGAGGTGACGTTGACGGTCAGGCTGCTGCTTGAACCGGCGGCCAGGCTAAGCGTGCTCTTGCTGAAGCCTGCGCTCCAACCTGAGGGTACCTGGGCACCGAGGTTGACCTGCAGGGTGCCACACTCGCTGCCGTTGGGGTTGGCCACGTTCAGCGTGTAGCTCAGCATCTCCCCGGCGTAACCCCAGAGGCTGGAGCCGCCGCTGACACTGATGCTCGGTGCCGAGAGGGTGCAACTGGTGGTGCCGGAACCGCCGGAGCCGTTCAGGGACAGGCTGACGGTCGCGCTGTTGGCATCCACCCAATCTGCACTCAGTGCCACCTTGCCGTCGAGGCTGGTGAAGCTGGAGCCGCTTACCAGTGCCGGATCCTCCCAATCGTCATAACCGAAGGAGGCGCTGCCAGGGGTCATGTCGAGCAGGTTGCCGGTATCGCCCGAGCCCTGGACCGCGGTGTGCACGATGATCCCCTGGGTCACGTTGTTGACATCCACCTTGGTGCCGTCGAACAGCTGGGCGTCCTCGCCCTCGGGCTGACGCATCTCCAGGTAGTACCAGCTGTCGCCGTTGATCGAGTCCGCGCTTTTCAACACCTTGAGCACCTTGGGCTGTTCGCTGCCGCTGACATAGGGTGCCAGTTGGTATTGGCCGCCGCTGCTTGCGGTTACCAGCTCTTTCTGGCTCAGCCAGCCCAACTGCTCCTTGGCGAAGCCGTTAAAGTGGCCGACGCGGTTGTAGTAGCCCATGATATCCAGGGTATCTCCGTAGGCGTACTCGGTGCAGCTGCTGCCCTCTGTCTCGGTACCACACTCCAGGGAATGGGCATGGAACAGGCCCAGGTTATGGCCAAGCTCGTGGGCTACAGTGCGCAGAATCATCGAACCGTTGATGAAGGTGTAGCTGGGTGAGCCGCCGATGGTGCCGGAGCCGGTATAGCCGCAGGCATTCTTCGGGAAGGCGAACATCAGGCGGTCGTAGCTGTTGATGTCGATACCCTGAGCGTTGGCGATGTCAAGCGCCTGGTTGCGTACGCTGAGGCTGTCGCAAACGGTGCTACTGAGCGACAAGGTGTGCCAGCCTGATACATCGCCGGTAACCCAGCTACGGCCGGCGGAGTTCTCCTGGATGAAGTTGTTGACTGTGCCGAACAGCATCGACTGCGCTTGAGCAACGCTCCAGGGCTGGGATTTGTCATCGCTGAAATTAAGCAACATCAGCAGGGTGCGCTGTTCGCCCAGCGTGTTGGTCAGTGCCGGTACCACGTCACCGGCTGCGGCGGTAGTGCCGTCGGCCAGTTGAGACAGAGTTTCGAGCTGATCGCCGACAAGCAGATCGCCAGAGGTATCGCCATCGGTGTCGTTGCCGAACAGCCAGCCGGCAGCCTTGACCTTGGTGCCCTGGAACAGTTCTGCCTTGGCGTTGCTCTGATGCAGCTCGAAGCGCTCGCCAAAACTGGAAACCAGAAAGGTCTTAAGCACGTGGCTGCCATCGGCATAATCTTCATAGTAACGCTCGATTTCGCCTGCAACCTCGATGCGACTCTCCAGCTTGGCGATAACGGCATCCGGCATGCCCAGTTGCTTCTCTTCCGGGATCACCACGCGAAGCGCTTCGGCCGGGTTGGTCTGCATCAGCTCCAACAGGAACGCCTTGCGCTCTTCCGCTTTCGCGACCAGTTGCTGCAGCGCGGTGGAGCGGGCGCTGCCCTGCGACTGGTTCCAGCGCTTCTGCAACGCGATTAGAGCCTGGGTATGCTCGGCTGCCTGTTGGTGAGCCTGAGCGACGGCAGCAGCCTTGTGACTGTGCTCTTCTGCACTATTGGCAAAAGCGGGAAGCGTGACACTGCCGATCGCAGCGCTGAGCCCAAGCATGGCAAAGGTTGGGAATGTTTTGGACAGAGTCGTGCGCATCGCGGACCTCCTGAAAAATAAAATTCAGCAAGATCCTCTGGCGACGATTCCAAAGAGAGACTTTCTCCTTCGGCAGTCCGGCTGTCCGTTCGTGCTGTTCATCAGCACAGGACCCGTGACTTTGCGCGGCTCTATCTATGAGCCTTGCCTTTTCGGGAGAGGATCTTATCTAACGTTTGTTAACTTTCTTGATCTATCGGCAACACTGGTTTGCGTTCCTGCTGCTGATCTGTATTGCCGCTGAACACCTCATATCGGGATTCGGCCACTAATGTTGAAACAGGTTGACAGTGTTAAGAATGCGACTGTGGATCTGTTTCAATTCATTAACGTCCTAAGCTGGTGTGGATATTAACAGCGTATATTTCTAAATTTAAGTGGTATTTGTAGGGCGGGACTAACACAGGGGTTTAATAAAAATTTACACTGATACTTTATCGTTACAAAATATATTTTATTCTCGAGTTGGTGTTAATTAATTGAAACAGTATCAAGGTGCTTTTCGGTGTTTTTGTTAAGTTTTTGTCTCAATACAAATACAGGACGGCGCGAAGTGTAATTTTATTGTTACACCCCTTGGCTCGAAATCGTAACAGAAAAGGATTTAGATTGTTTTGTTATAAGAGTCGTCCATTTCATCCCATAGGACAATGGCAGAGCGGGAATGTACGGATTCGATGGAGGGGAAGCTCGGTTTGAAACGCTTCCAGGATTCAGGGGAAAGGCTACCTGTCAGAGAATGTGCGCCGGCCTCCGGAGCGGGAGTTGTGGCAATCTCTGCAACAGACTCGTGTTGCTCTGGGCGCTCACGTCCTGTATCGGATTCCCTGTTGACTAGGCGGTGTTTGAGTAGGACACGCCGGTTGGGTCGGATCATACGGCTGCGCTCCATTTACTGCTGGAAGAATGCAGCATACGGGCCATTCGTACGGTATTTACCGTAATTCAAAGACTTATGGCTACTTGGTGCTGGGGCAGGCACCGCCGAAAAGTCGAAGTTGTAACTATGGGTGTACGCCCGCTCTTGGGCTACTACCCGTCAGCCGTGGTGGGTTCCGTATGAAGATGGCTGATTCCGGCCATCCAGGTGATGTTTCTCCATCATACGGTAGAGCGTCACACGTGAGACCCCAAGCGCCTTGGCGGCACGTGAGACATTGTGGTCGTAGCGGTTGAGCGTCTGAGAGATCGCCTGTTTTTCCGCGACAGAGCGTGCTTCGTCCAGCGTGCGCAGGGGTTCGTGGCTACCCATATCATCCGCGAGTTTCAGATCCTGTGCGGTGATCAGCCGGTTGTCGCTCATGATCATGCCACGGCGCACGCGGTTGATCAGCTCGCGCACATTGCCCGGCCAGGAGTAGTTGTTGATCGCCTCGATCGCATCGTCCGTGAAGCCGCGTAGCTGGCCGTTATGGTCGCTGGCGAACTTCTTGAAGAAGAAGCGTGCGAGCAGCTCCTTGTCCTCGCCTCTCTCCCGCAGTGGTGGCAGCTCGATGTTGAGCACGCTGAGTCGATAAAACAGGTCTTCGCGGAAACGCCCTTGTTCGACCGCTTTTTCCAGGTCGATATTGGTCGCAGCGATGACCCGCACATCGATGTACATCGGTGTGTTGTTGCCCAGTCGTTCGATCGTACCCTCCTGCAGGAAGCGCAGCATATGGGCCTGGAGGTTCAGATCCAGGTCGCCGATCTCGTCCAGAAACAGCGAGCCTTGGGCCGCCGCTTCTATCCTGCCCAGCCTGCGCTGTGCCGCGCCGGTAAACGCGCCCTTTTCGTAACCGAACAGCTCTGAGTGGATCAGGCTGTCGGGTAGAGAGCCGCAGTTGACGGCAACGAAGGGGTAGGGACTGCGTTTTGATCGCTGGTGAACGGCGCGGGCGATCAGCTCCTTGCCGGTACCGCTTTCGCCGGTGATCAGTACGGGGGCGTCCGTTTTGGCGACCTTTCTGATCTGGTCGAAGATCTCCATCATCTGGCGACTGGTACCCACCATCTGGAACTCATCATCCACGCCAACCGATTCGCTATCCAGGTTTTGCAGGTGGAAGATGCCGTAGGCGTGGCCCAATACCGTTGCCAGATTGTCGATGTTGTCGCCGATCGGAAGCGAGAAATAGTCGTAGAAGTTTTCGAACAGAACCCGGCGCAGTTCGATATCGCGAAGCTGCTCAGGCTGAATGATCGCAATCCACGCGATCTGGTTGTGCTGTTGGAAGAAACTGATCAACTGAGAGCGGAGTAGCGGATCCGACCAGTCGAAATGGGCGATGCCCACATAAAAGCTTTTCTCCAGCAGAGCCTTTTCAGCCTGCTCGAAGCTCGTTTCCTGATGTAACACCCAGCCCGGTATCGCATCCAGTTCATTTATATTATCTGTCTCAAGAGACAGATCTAAAAGGATGGCATCCCTTATCCCCGGTGTCCTGGGATTTGATCTTACTTTTATACTGTCCACAGCTAGATGCCCAATAAAGTGACAGTGCTATTTCAAAATTGATCTCCACTGACTGGTGGAAAGTATAGTTAACGATCTATTAACTCGACAGGATAAGTTTACACGCAAGATAACCTTAAATTGCGCAAATTTCATATGCCAACTGTCGCAGTCGTGAGACCGCAAATATGTGCAGTTGTGTCTATAGTGAACGGTATCGAACATAGAGTTTGGCGCCGATCATGTACTGTAACTATTTTGGCCTGAGTGAGTCGCCGTTTTCGATCGCCCCCAACCCCCGGTACCTGTTCATGAGCGAGCAGCATCAGGAGGCGCTCGCCCATCTATTGTATGGCATAAAAATAGATGGGGGGTTTGTGCTGCTGACCGGCGAGGTGGGCACCGGCAAGACCACTGTTGCACGTCAGCTGCTTGAGCATCTACCCGAGCATACCGATGTCGCGGTCATTCTGAATCCACGTCAGAGCGTTATCGAACTTTTACAATCGATCTGCGATGAGTTGCAGCTGCCGGCTGTGCAGACCGGGAGCGTGAAACAGTTGGTTGACCATATTCAGCAGGAGCTGCTGCGACGCTATGCTGAAGGGCGCAATACCGTCCTGCTTATCGATGAGGCACAGCAGCTGTCGGTGGATCTGCTGGAGCAGATTCGTCTGCTGACCAATCTGGAAACCAGCGAGCATAAACTGCTCAATATTATCCTGCTCGGCCAGCCGGAACTGCTGGAGCTGCTGGCGCGAGAGGATCTGCGCCAGCTCTCCCAGCGGATCACCGCCCGTTATCACTTGGGGCCGCTGTCGATGAAGGAGCTGCCGCTGTATATCCGGCATCGGCTTTCGGTGGCCGGGCTAAACCGGCCGGTGTTTCCGGAGCCCGTGCTCAAGCAGCTTTTTCATCTCTCCGGCGGGCTGCCGCGGCTTATCAATCTGATCAGCGATCGAGCACTGCTGGGTGCTTATGTGCAGAAACAGAATGAGGTCAGCCCGGCAACGCTCAAGCAGGCGGCGAAAGAGGTGCTCGGCGACCAGGTGCCGCTGTCGATGCCCTCCAGAACGAGCAAGCGCATGATCCTGACTGCGGCGCTGCTGGCCGGTTTGTTGGCTTGGGGAACGGGCTTTCTGCTGTCGGTGCTATATAAAGAGGGCGGTGGTGCCTGGTTCGAGCGGGTTACCTCAGTTTTCAATACCCCGGTTCAGGCGGACACTTCGCCGTCGGCTGACATTCGCAAACCGGAGCGGCCTATCGTTGTTCGGCCGGTTCAACAAGCGGCGGTAACGGTTCTTCAGGAGGCGGCGTTAGTGCAGCCAGATGCGATAGCACTGACAGCAAACACCGCGCCCGATCCGGCACTGCTTGGTAGTAACGATAAACAGCCAGTTGAGCAGCCCCCTGTCGTTCAGCCGATAGCCGATGATAAACCGGTGTTACAGCATTGGAACTGGAAGGTTCAGGAGGATCGGGACCTGGCTGAAGTGCTGGCTTATCGCCGCCTGTTCGAGGCCTGGGGGGTAGATTACGACCCGCGCCAGCAGCCGGTGGTCTGTGATTATGCCGAGTCTCAAGGTTTGGCCTGTCTGAGCCTTGATGGTACCTCCAGGTTACTGGAGAAGCTTGATCGACCGGCTGTAACGGAACTGAAACGGGACGGGGTTGGCTTCCAGGTCCTCGTTTTATCACTCAGTGACCAGAGTGCGCAGATCTATTCGGATGGCACGGAGTTTACCATCGCACGTGAGCTGCTGGATTCGGCTTGGCCGGGGCGTTTTGCACTCCTGTGGCGACCGCCACCCGACTACAGTACGCCGCTCTGGCCCGGCGCCAGTGGCGATTCGGTGGCTTGGCTGGAACAGCATCTGGCGAGGGCCGAGGGCAGGGTGCTGACCCAACCGCAACGCAAGCAGTACGATGCCGGGATGGTTGAGCAGGTGCGCAGTTTTCAACGCAGTAAGGGGCTTGATATCGACGGTGTAGCGGGGCCGCGTACGTTGATTCTGCTGAACAGCACCACGGAAGATGACCTGCCCAGGCTGAGTGGGCCGAGGAGCTGAACATGTCCTACATCCTGCAGGCGTTAAAAGAGTCTGAGGCGAAGCGCGAGGCGAATGCGGCACCGGAAGCGGCGGTAAGAGCACCGGAGTACGACATGACTGCCGACCCCGGTGGCAAGAAGCGCCATGCGTTCGTTTGGTGGCTGGGCGGTGCCGTATTGGCCGCCCTGGTGGCCGGAATTCTGCTGTTCAAGCTGCCGGCAGACGCGTCGAAAGAGATGGCGGTCGGTAGCGAGCCCATACCCGCTCCAGCGGATGCCGCTGCGCAGGGTAGTGCAAGCGAGAATGAAAAGTCCGAGCTGGTTGGGGTCAAGCTGGTGCTCAATCCGCCGGCAGAGCGAAAACACGCCGCGACTGGCGACAACCCCTCTACAGTGAAACCTGCCGAAACATCTAAAGCATTTATAAGAGTGCCTGAAAAAAGCGCGCCAGCGCCGGCTGAAGCTCAAATCGAGCCGGATCCCTACGCGAATATCCCTTACCTACGCCAACTGCCGGCTGAGATACAGCGGGAGCTCCCCGAACTCAGGTTCAGCGTGCATATCTATGCAGAGTCACGTTTTGATCGTCGGGTGAAGCTGGGGGATCGGATGATGAGCGAAGGGCAGCGGGTGAAGCCCGAACTGCGTATCGAGGAGATCATACCCCGAGGGGTCGTGATGCGTTACCGCGAGCAGCTGTTCAAGGTGCCGACGCGTTGATGACGCAGAATCAGGCGTGAACGTCGATGTTCTGACCGAGCGGGCTGGATGGGTCAACCGGACGGGTGGAAGCGCTTTCTACCAGCTCTACCGCCAGTGCACCGTTGGTCTGCATCTGGTCCTTGACCATCGAATTGACTTTGGCGGCGTGTGCCTGCGAAGTCAGCGTCTGGCTCATCAGTGTGTCGATCGAGGAGATATCCATCGATAGAGACTCCATTTTCTGGTTTATCTGTCGCCAGTATACGACGTTTACTCATCGCTTACTAGCTGTGCGAAAACATCGTGACCTGATAGCAAAAAGGGAGCAAAACTGAGTTTCGCTCCCTTCTATCAAGTGGCTAGGGTCTTGCGACCGCTAAAACCGCTTAGATCTTTACGATGTTCTCGGCCTGAGGACCTTTCTGGCCCTGAGAAACGGTGAACTGTACGCGGTCGCCTTCGGCCAGCGTCTTGAAGCCAGAGCCGCTGATAGCGCTGAAGTGAGCGAAAACGTCCGGGCCGTTTTCCTGCTCGATGAAGCCGAAGCCTTTAGTTTCGTTGAACCATTTTACAGTGCCGGTAGTGGTAGACATGCTAATTTCCTGAATATCAATATTTTGGGTTGCCGTCTCGAACTCTCAGTCGAGTCTCGATAGGGCGGTCGTGCTTTGAAGTGGTGCCGTACTTATGAAGACAGGACGAACTACTACAGGCAGGGCGTCGAAATGGTTTGCATAAATATGAGACTTACTTACTAGCTGCGGTCAGTCTACAGGGCCCCCTGTAGGAGTCAACAAATACTTTTTATTTTTTATGGGCCCTGTCTGCAGCAACGCTTACCACACCGTTTTAATCAAACCACCGTCGACTGCCAATGAGACGCCGGTGATATAGCTGGCCGCATCGGATAGCAGGAAAGCACAGGCCCTGCCCACCTCATCGGCATCGCCAAAACGCCGCATCGGCAGTTGTGCGGCCATCTGTGCGTTGTGCTCCTCCAGGCTGATACCTTTCTTCTGTGCCTGCGCCTGGTTGGTACCGCGTAACCGGTCGGTATCGATCTTGCCCGGGATCAGCGTATTCAGGCGAATATTTTCGGCACCCAGCTGCTGTGACAGCGATTTGATCAGTGCGGTAACGCCAGAGCGCATCACGTTGGACAGGATCAGAATATCGATCGGCTCCTTCACCGACGAAGAGGTGATCGCCAGGATCGAGCCGCCGCCAGAGGCGCGCATGCTGGGGAGGACTGCACGGATCATGCGAACGGAGCTGAGCAGCGTCAGTTCGAATGCGCTTTGCCAGTCGTCATCGTCGAAACTGTCGAACTGTCCTGTGGGCGGTCCGCCGGCGTTCACCAGCAGACCTTTTACCGGTCCAAGATCCTTCAGCGTATCCTCTGCCCACTGGGCGATGCTCTGCGCGTCGCTGGCGTCGAAGCTATAGGCTTTCACCTTGGCGCCGGTCTCCTGCCGAATCATCTCGGCAGCCGCCTCGATCGCATCCTTGTCGCGGCTGGCCATCGACACGATCGCGCCTTCACGCGCGCACTCCAGTGCGGTTGCGTATCCCATCCCTTTACTCGCCGCCGCGATCATGACCACCTGGTCTTTCAGTTTAAGATCCATGTTGCTCCTCGTTTCGATTGTTGCGCTCGTACTCCTCGACCAGAATACGGGCCTCGAGAAAGTCTTCGTTACTGACCTGTACCTGGGCGAGATTGAAGGTGCCCACCTCGCCGAGCGCGCCCTGCAGGTAGTGCCCGGCTACATGGGCATCGATACCCTGGGCGCGCAACATGCCCGCCACGATGTGGGCTTCGGCGATATCCTGTGCGTGATAGACGATCAGCATATTGGCCTCGATAGTGTTTCACTTTTTACAGTGTAAACGACGATGAGGCCTATCTCTTCAATGAGCGACTCTGGCGTAACTTCGATTAAAATCATGTCCAGGTATTTACTTGTAACATATTGTTTTTAATAAATCATATGCCGTTCAATAATGATGTTCAGTCCAGGGTTTCGTAGCGACAGCACGTCTAACTACGAGAGTGGTAACAAAACCAAGTCTTAGAGATGGAAGTCTTGATCGTACCCGTTGAGCAGATCGCGGACACCCCTCGGCATTGGGTGCATGGGTGCCAATAACACCACGATTCGACGTCATCTCGGAAATCGGTCACGATGAAACGGAATGAGCGGCCTCGATGGGCCGGAGTACGCACGTTAATACATGCTGCCGCTCTGCTACATCAATCCACTATTTAATAAGAAGTTCTTAGCGACCTCTTCTTCCGAGATACGGTCAACATCAACAAGCGCATTGAGTGTCGACAGGGTCTCGTTATCCAAGTGCCTCGTCAGCGCACTGAGTTGTTTGGCCAGTCGAGGGTTTGCTGCGAGAGCTTCCTTGTGGACGACTGGCGCAAGTTGGTAAGCAGGGAAGAAGCCCTTGTCATCTTTGAGCAGGACCAGATCGAACGCCTTGTTTCGGCCATCGGTGGCGAACACCAGGGCGATATCGATCAGGCCTTCGTTCAGCGCCACTTGGGTCAGGCCGGTAGACAAGCGCATGATCCGGGAAGGCTCGATTTTGAAATCATAGGCTTTCTGCAATGCCTTCAGGCCATCGTCGCGTGCGTACCACTCGCCATTGGTCGCCAGTGTCAGTTTCCGGCCACCGTTCAGTGCCCGGGCCAGTTCGCTCAATGTCGTGATGCTGTATGCCTCGGTATCCGCCCGACGCATAGCCAGCGCGTAGGTGTTATTGGCTCGGGACGGTTCAAGCCACACCAGTGCTTTTTGAGCATCCAGAGCCTTGACCTTCTGGTAGACGGCGTCCGGAGAACTGAGTTTTGCGTCGACTTTGTTGTAAATCAGCAGTGCAGTGCCGGTGTATTCCCAGTACAGATCGACTTGGCCTTTTTCCTGGGCTTTACGCAAAGAGGTGCTGTCCATTCGAGGGGATCGTTCTACCTCGTAACCGAGATGCGCCAGGTACTGGGCCGTTATCTCACCAAGTAGCCGCTGCTCAGTGAACTCCTTGCTCCCGATGATGAGCGGAAACGCTTGCGCACCGGCAGCCACAATAGCGGCCAGTAAAGCGGCTCCAAGACAGGCGAACAACTTACGCATGGATGCTACGCCTTTGTTGTTATCGTGATGGTGCCAAACATGATGCCGATATTTCGCTCCATGGCAGGAGGACAACGATATCTTGATAAGTGTTAAGTTTACAGCTTTGATGATGTTGTTTTGATTCAGGCAACGATGGTCCCACATGCGACAACTGCGATGCGATAGATTGGGAAGACCTGCGGTGCGCACTGCCGCTGCTGTAACCATAGGGCTCAGCGTTTTCGCCCTGGTGGGCCAGTTAAGCGGCTTCACCCTCCTGAGTGAACTGTGGCCGGGTATTCGCCCCGTGCGCATGGATACGGCGATTGGACTCATGCTGGCCGGAAGTGCTCTCTGGCTTCAGGGATCAGAGACAACGACTCCCTATTCGCGCCTGGCTTGGTTGATGCCAATGGTCGTAAGCCTGTTGGGACTGGCAACGTTGGGCGGATATCTGTTTTCCTGGACAGGAGGGCAAACAGAGCGCCCCCTCGGTGAGTTCGGATGGCTGGAAACTGACGTCGAAGGACGCATGTCCCCCTATTGTGCCGTGACCTTTATGTTCTTGGGTGGCGCGCTGGCCGGACTGTCATGCCCCAGGCTGCGCGGACTGGTCAACCCGCTGGCGGCCCTCTCATTGATCCTCAGCATACTGTCTGCACTCGATTATCTGGCGGGTCGGTCTGGGATGTTCAGCCTTGCAAACCTGTCGCCCATGTCGTTAGTCACGGTAGTTGGCTTCCTGCTACTGGCGTCCGCGACTTTGCTGGCTAGCCTGCGAGACCCGGGGACGACCAGACGCAGTCAACAACAGATAGAAGTCAAAGTGCTGGCCGGATTTATCGCAATTTTCCTTCTGTTGGTCAGTGGCGGGAAATACACCTATCTGTTTGGTGAGGGCTTTGTCAATGCCGCGCAGAGAATCGCACGGATGCAGGAGTTTCGGGCCGAGCTCAACGCCTTCGGCGCGACCTTGGGCGAGATCGAAACAACCGAGCGGAGCGTCCTTCAACCGGATGCCGACCAGAGTGGTGCCAGGCTGCGGCTGCAACAAGATTTGCAGGTACAGATACAATACCTTCGAGCCTTGGTGTCAGACGACAGTCGACTCACCCGATTGGTTTCAGAGTTGGAATCGTTGACACGATCAGGGATGCACGCAATTTCTCCTGCAGCCGGGATAGTCGGGAGGCTGGACCGGCCTGACGGCCGTTCGTCATCGATAGGTGGTGGTACCATTGAGAGAGTCCGAGAGCTGCACAAGCGAGCCGGCTATCTGGACGATGTGGCCCGTCTGCGGATATTTCAGTACGGGGAGGAGGCGGTTTCTTACCGGCGCCTGTCGCTGCTCTTGCTGATGCTGACATTAGCGGGTTCCGCTATCTTTTCCGTCCTGCTGTTTCGCGGCATTCGAGCGGTGATGATTGAGCTGGCCGACGCTGAACTGTCGCTGGCGAACAGCGAGCGTTATGTTCGCGCCATCATCGAAAGTTCTCCCGACGTCCTCGTGGTGCTGAGTCTCGATGGCCGAGTCGAGCAAATTTTTGCACAGGGACGGACAAGCAGCGATGTTCAATCAGCGAACACTGCGATTGGATCAAACTGGCTGGAAAGGTACTGGCTGGGAGAGCATCGGACGGCTGCGGCCAAGGCGCTGGAGGAAGCAAGTCGTGGAGCGACTGGAGGCTTCGAAGGGCAGTACGTGCCACCCGAAGGGGCACCATCATGGTGGGAAGTGATTATCAGGCCTATTCTGGATACCGGAGGGAATCCAGAACGATTGCTGTGCGTTGCGCGAGATGTCACCGAGCGCCACCATGACCAGGCGCAGATTCGTCAACTCAATGACAATCTGGTGCGGCGTGTCGAAGAACGTACCGAGGAACTGCAGCGCCAGGTGGCGCTGAACCGACTGGTGCTGGACAACCTCGCGGAAGGTGTTGTCGCCTGCGGCCTGGACGGACGATTGACGCTGCTCAACAAAACTGTGCGCCGCTGGCATGGTATTGAGAAATACCCGCCGGAGTGCGATGTCCGGGATAACCTGTATGGGCCTGACGGTGTTACGCCTTTGGCTTACGAGCAAACGCCTCTCATACGGGCACTGGCCGGCGAACAGTTACACAATGTCGAAATCAACATCGTCGCCAAGGGAAAACCGAGGCGTATCGTGTTGGCCAGCGGTGGTCCCTTGTTCGATGCCGCCGGCACGAAGCAAGGCGCGGTTGTCACCCTGCACGACATTACCGAAATTCACCAGATCGCCCGGCGTTTCTCCGATTTGTTCGAGTTTGCGCCGGATGCCATCTTTATTACCAATGCCTCGGGAGAGATCTTACAGCTCAATCGGCAGGCGGAACTGCTGTTCGGCTGGGGGCGGGGCGAACTGTGCGGCCGAGCGATCGAAATCTTGATACCGGAGGGCTCCAGGGTAGCTCATCGCTCGGTGCGCGAGCAATATGTGGGCAGGCCGGAACCACGCTTGATGGGTGCCGGTCAGCGGGACAGCCTGCTGGGATTGCGAAAAGACGGTACAACCTTCCCGGTCGATATCAGCCTCAGTCCCATGCAGGCTGATGACAGTACCCTGGTACTGGCTTTTGTCAGGGATGCATCGCAACGCCGGCATTCCGAAGAAGTCATGCGCGAGGCCAATGCCATGCTGAACGCCATCGATGATGCGGCATTGATCTTTGATCCGGACAGCCTTCGGTTCAGCTACGTGAATGAAGGCGCAGTACGGATGCTGGGTTACTCACAGGATGAATGGGTACAGATGACACCTGTGGACGTTATCCCGGCCTTCGACGAACCCGCGTTGCGCACCAAACTCGAGCCGCTAAGGAGCGAGCGCATAAACCACCTGAGGTTCACCACCCAATACCGCCACCGGGACGGCCATACACTGTCCGTCGACGTCAGCATTCAATATTTGCTGATGCGGTCCGGACGAACCCGCTTTATTACCCTTGCCCGCGATGTGACGGAACGGGAGCAAGCCCTTCATCAGCTGCAACAGACCTCCGACAAGCTGACTCAGGCCAACCTTGCGGTCGAGCGGGAGCGCGAACGGCTGGCCGAGCGGGTGGCCGAACGTACCACTGAATTACGCGAGGCCAATCAGGCCCTGGCCTTGGCCAAGGTTGAAGCCGAACAGGCAAATCGCGCCAAATCGGCATTTCTCGCGACCATGAGTCACGAAATTCGCACGCCGATGAACGGCGTTATCGGCATGGTGGAAGTGTTGTCCCGCAGCGATCTGAAAGGACAGCAACGGGACGCGGTCAATACAATAAGGGACTCGGCGTTTTCACTGCTGGGCATCATTGATGACATCCTGGATTTTTCGAAGATCGAAGCCGGGCAGCTGCATATCGAGCACATCGAGGTATCGATCGCGGACCTGCTCGAAGGTGTCATAGGCTCGCTCGCCGCCATGGCCGCCGGCAAGGACGTCGATCTGTCCCTGTATATCGATCCGGCGATGCCGGTGCTTCTAAAAACGGATCCGACCCGATTGCGTCAAATACTCGTGAACCTGGTAGGCAATGCCATCAAATTCAGCAGTGGGCGGGAAGCCATCCGCGGTCGGGTACAGTTGAGAGTCGAATTCTGCGAGGGAGACCCTCGGCGGCTGCGCTTTCAGGTCGTCGATAATGGCATCGGCATGAACGCTGCGACGCTGGGCAACCTGTTCAGATTCTTCAGCCAAGGGGAGGTTTCCACAACCCGCCGATTCGGGGGCTCGGGTCTGGGGCTGGCAATCTGCAAGCGCTTGCTTGACATGATGCAAGGTACGATCGATGTCGACAGCTCGCCCGGGACCGGGGCGTGTTTCACTGTGACGTTGCCGATCGAAGTGGTGGACGTAATTGAACCGGATCGGGAGGCCCCGTTCGAGGATCTCTCGGGTATGAATATTGTGCTGGTGGCCGATGACGGCCAGGATAGCGACATCGTTCGCTCCTATCTCGAGCAGGCCGGAGCCCAACTGACGATGGTGCAGGATCAATCGCAGGCTGCACGATTGTTACAGCAAGGGCAAAAGGCTGACGTGGTTGTACATTGTATCGGACGTGAACGGGTTGAGGCCGATCAGCTGCAACAGGTCTTTATCGCCACGCCGAATCTGCCGCAGTTGCTGATCACCCGTAATCCACATCGACCGGAAGCAACGGCGCCGCAGGCTATTATCTATCTGGATGCTGTTCCCTTGTCGCGTCGCAGGATGTTACGTGCGCTGGCGACGCTGGTCGGCAAGGCGTCTCCGGAAATCGAATACGCTGATGAAGAGCTGAACCGGATGAGTGCCCGGATTGAACCTTTATCGATTACCGAAGCTCGGGCAAAGGGGCAGCTAATCCTGATCGCCGAGGATGATCACATCAATCAGAAGGTCATACTGAAGCAGTTGGAACTCCTGGGGTATACCGGTGAGCTCGCCCATAACGGACGGGAGGCCCTTACGATGTGGCAGAAAGGGGCGTATGGCTTGGTGTTGACGGATCTGCATATGCCGGAGATGGATGGCTATCAATTGGCCGAGGCGATTCGTAGAGAAGAGGGAGAGTCGGCGCATATCCCCATATTGGCACTCACTGCCAATGCGTTGCGTGGGGAGGAGGTGCGATCCTTGAACGCCGGGATGGACGCCTATCTGACCAAGCCGATTCGATTGTCGGCGCTTCATGCCGCCTTGCGTGAATGGCTCCCGTCTGCTGTTGATACGAATGTAGCGCAGCCAAGTGACGACGCCTCTCCCGAGGCCGTCGATATCAGTGTCGTGACCGATTTGGTGGGGGGCGACATGCCTATGGTGCGAGAGCTGATGGTGGAATATCGAATGTCGGCACAGCATCTGTCCAGTGAGCTTAAAAAAGCATTGGAGCAGCCGAATATTGCGCAGGTGGCGGCGATATCGCATAAGCTGAAGTCATCGTCGCGATCGGTTGGTGCCATCACCTTGGGGGATATCTGTGCTGAACTTGAAAACGCTTGCCGGTCTCAGGACCACCAGGCGATTGGAGAGTGTGCAACTCGGTTCGACACGGCAATGGCAGCTGTCGAGTCCTGCATCGATACCTGGCTTTCAGGAAAATAGTTTAAAGGGAGCGTTCATGAACATTCTGGTTATCGACGATGATGCTTTTGTGCTCAAGCTGTTGAAGCTGCAACTGGCGAATCTCGGTCAGCCGGAGGTAATGACCTGCGAAAGCGCCAACGATGCACTGGAGGCGCTGGCAGACCGACAGCAGATGGAGATCGTCTTCTGCGATATTCAGATGCCCGGAATGGATGGCGTCGAGCTGGTACGGCATCTGGCACATATGGAGTTTCAGGGCGGTCTGGTGCTGATGAGTGGCGAGGACGAGCGTATTTTGTCGACCGTCCAGTATCTGGCACAGGCTCATAGACTGAAGGTGCTTGGCGCCCTGCAAAAACCCATTACGCCGGTTCAGTTGCGCGGGATTCTGCAGGGCCAGGCTTCGCCCGCTGCGAAACCCCGAAGGGCGGACAGAAAGATATATTCCGTCGAGGCGGTAGCGAGCGCGATCGAGAATGGCGAGCTGATCAATTATTATCAGCCCAAGGTGTCGATGTGCAGCCGCGAGGTGGTGGGGGTCGAGGCGCTGGTGCGCTGGCAGCATCCATATGATGGGCTGGTGTTTCCCGACCAGTTCATCTCTACGGCTGAGCAGAATGGTCTAATCGACGACCTGACCCGGCTGGTGCTGCTCAATGCGTTGCGACACTGCCGAGACTGGCAGGCCAGCCAGCTACGACTGAGTGTCGCGGTCAATATTTCGATGAGTAATCTGGTATCGCTGGATTTCCCGGATTTTATTGTCAAGGCGGCACAGGATCTGGATTTCGATCTGTCACTGCTGATCCTGGAAGTGACCGAATCGCAGTTGATGCAAAATCCGTTGACGGCGCTGGACATTCTGACCCGGCTTCGACTCAAGAACATTACGCTGTCGATCGACGACTTCGGCACCGGCCATTCAACCCTGACCCAGTTACGGGACATTCCCTTCAATGAACTGAAAGTCGACTCAGGCTTTGTGCACGATGCCGGCGATAACGCATCGTGTCGGGCGATCCTGGAGGCCAGTCTCGATTTGGCTCGCCGGTTGGGGATGAAATCGGTCGCCGAAGGCGTGGAGAACCTTGCCGACTGGCATTTCCTCTCCCGCCTGGCTTGTTGTGATGTGGCGCAAGGCTACTTTATCGCCAAGCCTATGCCGGCGCAGACGCTCCCGTCCTGGATACAGGAGTGGCAGGTCCGCCGGACCGGATTGACGGAGTGACGGGACGATGAGCAATAGAAGCATCCTGATTGCCGCCGAGGACGTGGATGATGCCGAGGTCATTTTCGAAATGCTGCGTCGGGAGTTCGACAATCTGGCGGTCTCCACCGACCCGGACAAGGCGGTCGAGGACTTCGAGGCGCATTGCCCCGCCGTTCTGGTACTGGCTTTTACCAGTTTGGCGAAGGCACAGGCGTACTACCTCGGGCTTTATCGATTAAGCACCCAGGTCCATACCATGGCTCACAGGACCGTCATCCTCTGCAGCAAAGGGGAATTGGAGCAGGTCTATGCGCTGTGTAAAAAGGGTTATTACTCAAATTATGTTCTGTTCTGGCCCTTGGGCTACGATTCGACACGGCTGGCCATGGAAGTTCATCATGCCCTGGAGCAGATGAGTACCGGTGAAGAGGGTAGCCCCACTCCTGCTGAATTTGCCGCCCAGGCCCGGCGAATTGCCGGCCTGGAAGCCCTGCTAAAGGAAAACATGGCCAAGGGCAGTGAGCATATCGACCTTGCCGGCCGGTCATTTGACCAGGCCGGCGAAAAAATCACCGTCGCACTGAATGGTTTTACCCAGCGCTTGGCTGAAGATCGAAGTGCCGGGGCGACCGGCAGTTGGGACCGCGCTACCTATGAAGCCGTGATCGACCGTCTGGCAAAGGATCTCGAGCAACTTAAACGGGAAAAAATTGGCCAGAGCCTCGACTCGGCCAAGGCCTCCATCCAGCCGATGCGACAGTGGGCTGAACAATTCAAGCAGGAGCTGGAGCCCCAGCTCGAGTCTGTCAGGGCGATACAGAAAATGTGCGAAGCCGTGCGGCCTCTGGTATTGGTGGTCGATGACGATGACTATCAGCAAAAGTTGCTGGGTCAGATACTGTCCGGGGCCGGTGTGGAACTGCTGTTCGCATCTTCCAGCAATGAGGCGCTCTCGCTGTTACATCGTCGCCGTCCCGACCTGGTGCTAATGGACGTCGGGCTGCCGGACGTCAACGGTATCGAGACGACGCGTCGGCTGAAATCCGTCAAACGTTTCGCAGCCATTCCCGTTGTGATGATTACCGGGCACCATGGCCAGAAAGAAGTTGTGATCCAAAGCCGTAGGGTGGGCGCCGCCGATTTTGTAGTCAAACCAATCGATAAAGCTGTGCTGCTTCGCAAAATCGACACTTATCTGAAAGCAAGCGACTCCGGTTGAATCATTGACCATCCGGCCCATGCCGTTTTTTGTGCGTTTGCTTCCGTTCACCAGGGACGATGGAGATGACACCCTTGCCAGGTCATCAAATTGTACACTCCCGGCAACCCAACGCGTTGCCCCGCACCCGCGGCTGGCAAATCCTGCTTCTGGCCGGCGTTTATCTGCTGTTGGCGCAATTGAGCCTCTGGCTGGCCCGCCCGCCGTCGCTGGCGGCGCCGTTCTGGCCGGCCGCCGGAGTGGCCGTGGCCGCGATCATGTTCTGGGGGCGGGGCTGCTGGCCCGGCATCTGGCTCGGAGCCTTCCTGTCATCGATGCTGAGCCGGGGCTCGCCTGAGTTGGGCGATCCAAGTACGTCAGTGCTGTTGTCTGCGACCTTTGCCGTTGGCGCCAGTTCACAGGCTCTCGTTGGCAGTCAGCTGCTGCGACCCGCGGGACAAGTCCTTACCACGACGGCCGGCAAAACACCGCTGGTGACGCTGTTGACGATAGGTGGCCCCGTTGTCTGTATCCTGTCCGCGACCGTCGGAACGGCGGGACTGTACTGGATTCAGGGCCTGCCAGCCGAAGCGCTGCTGGCCATTTGGATAACCTGGTGGGCGGGGGACAGTCTCGGGGTGCTGCTGGTGGTGCCGGTTCTGGCAAGCTGGCGTCTGCTCCGGCTGCGCGAATCGCGAAAGATGCTGCAGTTCATGCTGCTTCCGGTGCTGACCGCGGCGCTGGTGATGACCGGTTACTACTGGCTGGCACGAGCTGAACAGATCGGCTATCAACAAGAAATAGCGGCAGGTAGTGAATATCTGCGTGATCAGATCAACAGCCGAGTCAGGCAACAAAATCAAGCCGTCGAAGCCATTGCCGATCTGTTCGCCACCGACACCGTCGTGACGGCGGAGGCATTCAGGCGCTTCACGCACCGGGCGCTCAATCAAGACAGTATCGCTTGGCTGGCCTGGGCTGCTCTGGAAGCGCCTGGTACCGGGCTGAATTCAGAACCGACCGTATCGGCGGCATCCGGGCAGCTGCCCGCTGTCAGCCTCCGTCTCCTGGCCAAGAAACCCGACCGACAGGTGACACCCGGGCTGGATATTGCAGCGGATCCGGTTTATCACGACGCAGTCAGGCGTGCACTGGTTACCGGTGGACCGGTACAGTCGCTCGTCAGACAATCCACGACGGGGGCGCTCGAGCGATTGCTGCTGGTACCGCTGTTCCGGGCTGAGTTCGATCCGTCTCAGGCCAACATGACAGCGCGGCAAGCTGCGCTGCGTGGATTTGCCGTCGGCAGTCTGTCCATTGACGGGCTAACCTCATCGATTCCCGGCCATTTACGACAGCACCAGCTGGCCGCCCGCCTGATTCAGCAGGCGACATCGGGCCGCGCACCGGTTTCATTGTTCCAGCAGGCGGTTCCGGTGCGAGAGCCGGACTGGGTGGGGCAACTGGATGACCCTTTGGGGCCGGTTATGCAACTGCAGACCTGGTCGCTGATGCCCTGGGAACCGGGTCAGTCCGTGCCCATGCGGGTTTACCTGGTGGCCGCTGTGCTGGTGTTGCTGTTTGCGACCCTGCTGGTGCTGATTGCAGCCAGTCAGCATGTCAGAGTCCGTCGCGATGTCGAACGCCGAACGGCCGAGCTGACGGCGGCGCAGACCCGTTTGCGATCCATTCTGGACAATATGGCGGTTATGGTTGCGGAGCTCAGTCCTGCTGGCAACATCGTTGAAATCAATCGTACGGCGCTGAATGCCATCGGCCTGCCCCGTGACGCCGTGATCGGACAACCGTTCGATCAGCTTGATGGGTTCGCTTGCACGCCGGACGTACAGGCGCGGATTCGAGAGGACCTATGCCGTGCCGGCAACGGCGAGAACATTCGGCATGATCTTGATTTTCGTCTCGCTGATGGTACCAGTATCACGCTGGATTTCCGCCTCGTACCGGTTACCGATGAGCAGGGCGAGGTCGTCAAGCTCATTCCATCTGCGGCCGATATCAGAGAACGACAGCGCAGCGAGCGGGCACTGGCCGAGAGTCGGGCGCAGTTGCAGCGGGTGATCGAGGGTAGCAGACTGGGCTTCTGGGACTGGGATCTGGTCCGCAATGTCGTAACGTTCAGCGGGACCTGGGCTACCATGTTGGGTTATCACCCGGACGAGTTGTCACCGGCCTACGAAACCTGGCGCGAGTTGATCCATCCGGACGACAAATCGCGGACATTGCGCGCATTCGATGACATGCTGTACGGCCGTAGCGATCATTACGAGGCCGAGCATCGCCTGCGCACCAAATCCGGAGACTGGCGATGGGTACTCTCGAGAGGCAACATCATCAGTCGAGACCGTGACGGCTCGCCTCTGTTCGTTTCGGGTATCCATACCGATATCCACGGCAAGAAAGAGCTTGAGCTTGCGCTGAAGGATCGCGAGACGCAACTGCAGGATATCAATGCCAATCTCGAGCAACTTGTCGCCGAGCGCACAGCACAGCTTTATGAAAGCGATCGCTTCATGCGTGCCTTGCTTGATGCCCTCAGCGCCCATATTGCCGTCCTGGATGAGTGGGGAGTAATTGTTGCGACCAACGAGTCATGGCGTAAGTTCGCTGCCGCCAATGCGGAGTCGCCGGAGCGGGTTAGTGAGGGAATCAACTATCTCGAGGTTTGCGATCGCTCCGGTTGCGAGGGCGCCGAGGTCGCAGATCTGGTGCGGCAGGTTATCCACGGAGAATGCAGCGAAGGCAGTTTCGAATATCCTTGTCATGCCCCCGATGAGCCGCGTTGGTTCATGTGCCGGGTCACCCGGTTCCAGGGAGATGGGCCTGTCCGCGTGGTGCTCGCACATCAGAATATCACTAAGCGTAAATTGGCCGAGCAGACGACCCGCCAACTGGCGGACGAGTTGCAGGCGACACTTCAGGCGGTTCCCGATCTGTTGTTCGATCTGGACGAGCAGGGCAGGTATCACCAGGTCTGGAGCAGTGATGATTCGCTGCTGGCAACACAGAAACCGACATTGCTGGGACGGCAGGTAAACGATGTCTTGCCGCCCGAGGCTGCACAAACCGTGATGCAGGCGATACAAGCCGCGATCGAGACCGGACACGCCCAAGGCCATCAGATCCGTCTCGACCTGCCACAGGGACCCTGCTGGTTCGAATTGTCGGCGGCTGCCAAACGCAGTCAGACCGAAGGGCCAAAAAGGGTGATGATGTTGTCACGGGATATCACCAGCCGCCGCCAGGCCGAAGACTCTTTGCGCCAGTTGAATGATGAACTGGAGCAGCGAGTACAGAGTCGGACCGAGCAGTTGCGCCAGGCGCAGACGGAGGCCGAACAGGCCAACCAAGCCAAGTCGGCCTTCCTGGCTACCATGAGTCACGAAATACGCACGCCCTTGAACGGCGTGATAGGCATGGTTGATGTTCTGGAGCAGACCAATCTCGAGCGGCACCAATTGGATATGGTCGAGTTGATTCGGGTTTCGGCCCTGTCCTTGCTCGACATCATCGACGACATTCTCGACCTTTCCAAGATCGAGGCGGGTAGCCTCGAAATGGAGCGGGCACCCTTCCCGGTGGCGGCTGTGGTCGAGAAGACCTGTGCCATGCTGGATACACTGGCGGCCAAAAAGGGAGTGGAACTGACCCTGTTCACCGATCCAAATCTCCCTGACGAGGTGCTGGGCGATGAGTTGCGTGTCCGCCAGATACTGCTCAACCTGACCAGCAACGCCATCAAGTTTTCCAGTGAACGCGACCCCGGCCGCGTTTCGGTGCGGGCACAGGCAATCGCAGACAACGCCATCCGGGTCAAGGTGGCCTTTCAGGTGGCGGACAACGGCATCGGTATGGATACGGAAACCCGGTCCGGGCTGTTCACGGCCTTCAGGCAGGCGGACGCCTCCACCACTCGACGATTCGGTGGATCCGGACTTGGACTGGCCATCACTCACCACCTGGTCACGATGATGGATGGAGAGATTCAAGTCGAAAGCGAATCTGGGGAGGGCTCCGTCTTTACCGTGACGCTGCCGTTCGACCTTGCCTCCGAAGCAGATGAAAACGCATCGTCTCCCTCCTTGGTCGGCGGGCTGGAATGCCTGGTTGTCGGTTCGGACAGCAGCATGGCGGACGACTTGATCGTCTATCTGACGTACGCCGGTGCAAGTGCAACGAGGATAGCGGATATACAGACGGCGCTCGACAGCCTGGGCGAATCAGTAGCGTCGCGACCACCGGTACTGGTGATCGATGCCGAAGGCCCATCGGCACGGATCTTGGCTCGTTTGCACCAGTTATCGGGTGCCGATGAGGTCCACTGCGTGGTCATCGAGCGCGGACAACGACGTCGCCCTCGCTTGAATGATTCCAGTTGGATCATGGTGGATGGCAACGTCCTGACCCGGCAGACGTTACTGTCGGCCGTCTCCTTGGCCAGTGGCCGCTTGCCGATCGAGCAACAGTGGCAACAGCCGGGCCATCTCCGGGTCAAGGTCCGCCCCCCGACCCGTGAAGAAGCCTTGCAGCAGGGCCGGCTCTTGCTGGTCGCCGAAGACAACGAGGCCAACCAGAAAGTGCTTGCACATCAACTCGCCCTGCTGGGGTATGCGGCCGATATCGCCGAAAATGGACATCGGGCTTTGGCGTTGTGGCGCAACGGTGACTATGCGCTGTTGCTGACCGACCTGCATATGCCGGAAATGGACGGCTATCAATTGTCGACCGCCATCCGTTCAGAGGAACGAAACGATGACCATAAGCCGATCATTGCCTTGACCGCCAATGCGCTGAAAGGGGAGGCCAAGCGCTGCTTCGATGTTGGTATGGATGATTACCTGACAAAGCCGGCACGGCTGGAGGAGCTTCATTCGGTGCTGGAACGCTGGATGCCGGGAGGCGCCCCGGAGCCGATTGATACCTCAATGGAGCGCGATAGGGCGTTGAGTTCGTCATTGCATGCCGCAGTCGATACGTCCGTGCTCGAAGGGTTGGTGGGGGATGATCCTGAGGTGGTGCACGAATTCCTGCAGGAGTTCTACCGATACGGGATAAAGGCCGCCTATGAACTGAATCGAGCCTTTGAAAGTGGCCAGGTGCAGGAAGTTGGTGCGCTGGCACACAAATTGAAATCATCTGCCCATTCCATCGGTGCCCTCCGGTTGGCCGAGTGCTGCGATGAGCTGGAGAAGATAGCGAACGCAAAGGGCACAACCCGGCTTGTCGAGCTCATGGATAGATTCAACACCGAGATGGCGGACGTCAAAGCATTTCTGGAGAGGCGATGATCCAGCTAAACTTTTGCTAGTTTCTGTCTCTTGGGCAGGGCTTTGCTACCGCAGGACACACTTTTGCCCCTGAAACGGACATGCAATTACCGAGAATGACATCTGGCACCTCTGGCCTTGTGCAGCTTCTGATAGCTCTCGATCAGCTTCTGGTGCCGATCCAGCCCCTCCAGTTTCATGCTGGTTTTGGTCAGGCCGTAAAACCTGACATCACCGGTAAGTGATCCGACCACGTTGTCCATCCGTTCCTCGCCGAACATCCTGACCAGATTCGGCAGATAGTCTTCGAGCTCCAGTTCGTCATCCAGTGCGATATCGAGTACCACGTTGACCGCCTGATAGAACAAGCCGCGGTCGACGGTGTTGTCGTTGAACTGCAGGTAGTCAGAGACCAGATCCTTGGCCTCTTCATACATCTGCAGCGCCAGATAGATCAGGATCTTCAACTCGCCGACGCAGAGCTTGCCCCAGACGGTGTTCTCGTCGAACTCGATGCCGATCAGGGTTGCGATAACCGTGTAGTTATCCTCTTCGCTCTCCTCTAAACGTACGACCAGGTCTTCGAGTTCATCGTCGTCGAGGGAGTGGATGTTCAGGATATCCGCTCTGAAGGCGAGGGCCTTGTTGGTGTTGTCCCAGATCAGATCCTCTACCGGATAGATCTCGGAGTAGCCGGGGACCAGTATGCGACAGGCAACCGCACCGAGCTCCTCGAAAGTGGCCACGTAGACCTCTTTACCCAGCTCGCGCAGAATGCCGAGCAGCGTTTCGCTCTCCTGCTCGTTAGTGCCGGAGAAATCCCATTCGCAGAAGTCGTAATCCTGCCTGGCGCTGAAGAACTTCCACGAGATCACCCCGGTCGAGTCGATGAAGTGCTCGACGAAGTTGTTCGGCTCCGTGACGGCCAGGCTGTTGAAGGTCGGCGGCGGTACGTCGTTCAGCCCCTCGAAGCTGCGCCCCTGCAGCAGCTCGGTCAGGCTGCGCTCCAGCGCGACCTCGAAGCTTGGATGGGCGCCGAAGGAGGCAAACACGCCGCCGGTTCGCGGGTTCATCAGCGTCACGCACATCACCGGGTATTGCCCACCCAGGGAGGCATCCTTGACCACCACCGGGAAGCCCTGCTCCTCCAGACCCTGTATCCCCTCGAGGATGCGGGGATACTTCTCCAGCACATGCTGAGGCACGTCGGGCAGCACGATCTCCTGCTCGATGATCTGCTTCTTGACCGCGCGCTCGAAGATCTCCGACAGGCACTGCACCCGGGCTTCGTAGATATTGTTGCCGGCGCTCATGCCGTTACTGACGAACAGGTTCTCGATCAGGTTGGAGGGGAAATAGACCACCTCGTTATCGGACTGGCGGACGTAGGGCAGGGCGCAGATGCCGCGCTCGATGTTACCCGAGTTGGTGTCGATCAGGTTGGAGGCGCGCAACTCATTATCCGGGTCGTAGATCTCCAGGCACCACTCGTCCAGCAGCCCCTCGGGCAGTGCGTCGTCGGGTCCCGGTTTGAACCACTTCTCATTGGGGTAGTGAACGAACTCGCTATTGGCGATCTCCTCGCCCCAGTAGTGGTCGTTATAGAAGAAGTTGCAGTTGGCTCGCTCGATAAACTCGCCCAGCGCCGAACACAGGGCGCTCTCCTTGGTTGCGCCCTTACCGTTGGTAAAGCACATGGGGGATGCCGCGTCGCGGATATGCAATGACCAGACGTTCGGGACAATATTGCGCCAGGAGGCCACCTCGATCTTCATCCCCAGCTCGGCGAGCACGCCGGTCATATTGGCGATCGTTTTCTCCAGCGGCAGATCCTTGCCGAGGATATAGGTGCTGGAGTCCTCGTGTGCCTCATCCAGGTAGATCAGCGCGGACTCTTCATCCAGGTTGTCGACCGCCTCGATCTTGAACTCGGGTCCCTGCTGCACCACCTTCTTCACAGTACAGCGATCGATCGACCGCAGAATCCCCTGGCGATCCTTCTCGGAGATATACTCCGGCAGCTCGACCTGGATCTGGAAGATCTGGTTGTAGCGATTCTCCGGGTCGACGATGTTGTTCTGCGACAGGCGGATATCCTTGGTCGGAATATCGCGCGCCAGGCAGTAAACGCGCACGAAGTAGGCCGCGCACAGCGCCGACGAGGCCAGAAAGTAGTCGAATGGACTCGGCGCGGAGCCATCGCCCTTGTAGCGAATCGGCTGATCGGCGGTAACCGTGAAGTCGTCAAACTTCGCTTCGAGCCGAAGGTTGTCTAAAAAATTTACTTTGATTTCCATCGGAATGATCGTTTTAGGTCAGTCGGTCTGCGTGGTATGCAGGGCGCGGGAAAAAGGCTGCCATGGTAACACGGCCGGTAGCGTTAAGCAGAAGAAAAACCGTAACTTCCTGATGAACTGTAACCCTGCCCCGAATTCTATGCTGTGGCTGTCGACCGGAGTGATTTCGCAACATGTGTGTCGTCCGCTACGGTGAACCTCGTCTCTGCTCGGTGTAATGCCTTGTCGTTCGCTGTTGGTGTCTAGCTGTAATCTTCTGTTTACAGGTGCGACCAGATAGCTCGAATGCTGTGGTCAGATATCTTGATACCCTCTAATGATTTGAATTATAAGGGGTAATTAAGTGTGGTGTCGGGATGGTTAGGTGGACGATGAAACGGAAGCAGATACCGGAGTGTAACGTTTGCTGACGTGCTTGGACCATCTGCAAGAGATGCACGATATCGACAAAATAAAAATTCATTTAAATCAATCGATTGGGTTAATTCCTCGTTGGTATGGAATGACCTCTGCATAAGACCGGCCAGATATCCGAATTTGGACAGAATTTTTAAAGAAAATCAGAGGCCGGTTCGATGAGCGTTTATATGAAATCGACGCATTTTAAATGCCTGGTTAAAAGTGTTTTAAATACCGTGCCATGCAGTGTCAGCTTGCTATTGACCCTATCGGCCTCGGTCTCAGTTATCGCAAACCCTATTATCCAAACCTACGATAGGGTAGGTGAGGGATTGTATTCAGACTATACAGAAGACGGCACCTTTTTTACCGGGTACGATCTGGATATTCGTGAGATACCTCAACTGACGGGGAATAATGCGGTCAGACCGTTGGATACGTTTGCACCGCTGGTCATAGTGGCTCCAGGCTGTCCATCCAGTAATGTTTTTCCAGATCAACAACTATTCACGCTAATCGAAACATCTTTGGTAAAAAATGACGAGGCCGATGGTGAACTGGTTTTTGTCGGAATTAAATCGGATGGAGAGCAGGTTTTCTTTACTATACCGTCTGATGGATTTCCCGTCGGAGATAGGCAACCCATCGGCGTTCCTCCTGAGTTTCAAGGTGTTCAATCGATCGAGATTTACGGCTTCGAACAGACACCGGCAGTATTCATAGATGATCTGGTGCTGGAATGCGCAGGTGATGTTGTGCCCGACTCTGATGGAGATGGTATCGAGGATGCCGTCGATAACTGTGTAACAACTTATAATCCGAGGCAAACAGATCTGGATGGCGACGGTCTCGGAGATCTGTGTGATTCGGATGATGATAACGATGGTCTCGATGATATCGGGGACAACTGTCGCTACCTCTTTAATCCAGATCAAGCCGATATCAACGGCGATGGATTTGGGGATGCCTGTGTTGATCCTGACATGCAGAAACTTTATGCAATTACCTCGTTTTCCGATCTGTATGTAATTAACCAATCGAATGGTCTGGCAACTTACATCGGTAGCACCGGTTTTGCTCAGAACAATATCATAACCCTCTCTACCGATCCGACGGATGGAAAACTGGTTACCTTTCAGCGGCTCACTCACGATATTCTAAGGATCGATGTATCGAATAGTGAAACCAGTGTGATAACGATTACCTCCTCTGACGTTAATTTGCACCGAATCGCATTCGATATATATGGCGCCCTTTATGGTATCGATGGCCATTTGGATGATATCGCCATATATGATCTTGGATCAGGTGATAAGACCTTTTTAAATGTAGTACCTTTCCCATTTACCAGTGGAGCAGCAGTCAATAACGCGGACGTACTGTTCGTAATCGATGGAGAGAGTTCCGATTTGGCGATAGTTGATAAAGTGAACGGGTCTTCATTAACTTTATTCAACTTGGGCAGGGCAGTATGGCAGGGACTCGCATTTGATCAGCAGGATATACTCTATACGACTCAACGGCCAAACGGTGTCTCTTACCTCTACCAGATCGACCTTGATACTGAACAGACGACACCCGTTGGGCAGATTAAGGGTTTCGTGAAAGCGATGGATAGCATAACGGCGCTTGCCTTCGAGCTGCCTTCGGTTACTGAAAACAGATCTCCGGTTGCAGATGCCGGAGCGGACCAGTCTCTGGAGTGTACCGGCGAATCGACTCCGGTACTGCTCGATGGCTCCAACTCCTACGACCCGGATGGCGATGCATTAACCTATCTGTGGAGCAATGGCGCTACCACCGCCGTCGCCGGCGCCAGTTACACAGTTGGTATTCGGGATGTCGAGCTGACCGTTAGTGATGGCCTGGAAAGCGATACCGACAGTCTGCTGGTGACAATCTCCGATACGACTGCACCCGACGTGAACGCCGGTGCTGATGTTAGCCTGGAGGCCACATCTGCAGCCGGGGCTGATCATAACCTTCAGCCTATCGTTAATGATCTCTGTGACACGACTCCAGTGATCGTCATTGCACCGTTGCTTGCCACCTACCCGCTTGGAACTACGCTGGTGTCCGTCACGGCAAGCGATAACCTATCCAACAGCGCGAGCGATGAGGTGGTGGTGACAGTGGAGGATACGACGCCACCGCTACTCTCAGTACCTCCGGATATGACAGTAGAGGGCAATGCCAATGGTGCGTTTGTCGATATAGGGGTGGCGGTGGCCGACGATCTGGTTGACGGAACGCCATGTTGTAGCCCGGTGAACGACGCACCGGCCGATGGTATATTTCCCCTGGGGGTCACCGAGGTGGCCTGGGAGGTAAAGGACAATGCCGCCAACAGGGCTTCAGGCGTTCAGGTCATTACCGTCGTGAAGAAGCTCGCCGATCCGTCCGAACCCGGAAGATTGGAAGTCGACCCACAAACGGATATACGTTCGAGCGGGGCAATTGGTGGCCCGTTTACGCCCGACTCACAGGATTTTAACCTGGTGAATCCGGGCGGTGGCGCGGTTGACTTTACCGCAACGAGCGATGTCGACTGGCTTGTGGTCGGTACCCAATCCGGCTCGATACCAGCGCAGAGTGGCACCTTGGTCAATGTAAGGCTCAAAAGCAAGGCTTCTACACTCAGTCAGGGCCGGTATACGGGCACGATTCGCTTCACCGATGTTACGGATCCGGCCAATCCTGTTGAGACTGCGGTTAAATGGGTTTTGACGATCAGGCGGAAATAGTCGACCAAGTTTCCCACTGTCAGACCGCCTGCCCAGCCGCCACACCCGACGCCCAGGCCCACTGAAAGTTGTGGCCGCCCAGATGTCCGGTCACGTCCAGGCACTCCCCGATAAAGTAGAGTCCCGGCACCTTTTTCGCTTCCAGCGTTTTTGACGACAACTCGTCGGTCAGGATGCCGCCGAGGGTCACCTCGGCGGTACGATACCCCTCGGTTCCGCTGGGCTTTATGCGCCAGTGGTGAAGCTGTTCGGCAATCTGCTCAAGCACCTTGTTGCTCAGGTCGGCCATATGGCCGGAGAACCCCCAGTGTTCGCACAGCGCCTCCACCACGCGCTTGCTCATCAGCGTTGCCAGTACCGTCTGCAGGTCGGCGCGAGGACGGGTGTCTCGCTGTTGCTTGAGCCACGCCGGCATCTCCTGCTCCGGGAACAGATCGATCTCGATCTCATCGCCGGGCTGCCAGTAGGAGGAGATCTGCAGGATGGCGGGGCCGCTCAGGCCGCGATGGGTGAACAGCAGCGCCTCCTTGAAGCGTTGGCCGTTGCAACTGACCGTGACGACAGGCTGAGCGATCCCCGACAGCGGTTTGATGTATTCAAGATCCGCCGGTTGCAGGGTGAAGGGCACCAGCGCGGCTCGGGTTTCGCCGACCTGTAGCCCGAACTGACGGGCAACGTCATAGGCGAAGCCGGTGGCGCCGCCGTTGGGAATCGACAGGCCGCCGGTGGCGATCACCAGTGACTGGCACGCCAGTTCACCGGAGCTTGTCACCAGGCGGAAGCCATCACCCTGACGCTCGATCTTTTCGACCTGGGTACTTTGGCGCAACTCGACACCGGCCCATTCGCACTCGGTCAGCAACAGCTGCAGAATCTCCCGGCTCGACTCGTTGCAGAACAGCTGGCCCAGGGTCTTTTCGTGGAACTCGATGCCGTGACGCTCCACCAGTTCGATGAACTGGGCCGCGGGGTAGCGACTCAGTGCCGATTTGCAGAAATGGGGATTGGCGGACAGGAAGTTGGCCGCACCGTTGTGGATGTTGGTGAAGTTACAGCGGCCACCGCCGGACATCAGGATCTTGCGGCCGAGCTTGTTGGTGTGCTCGATCACCAGCACCGAGCGGTTGCGGTAACCGGCCGTCGCGGCACACATCAGGCCCGAGGCGCCACCACCAATTATCACTACATCGTATCGGGCCAAAGCCGGTTCTCTTTCATTACTGGGTTGGGTCGGCGATTCTACCATGTCGGACCGAGACTCTCTGCACAGAACGCGCACCTGTACAGCCGTTTGGCCACTGCCGTTCCATATGTTGTTAGAATGAGGGGCTGTTTGAGAGTCGCAGCGTGCCAGGCTGCGGAAACCAATGTGTGATCAGCCGTGCGTCTATCGACGATGCAGAGCTTTGTGAAACAGAACCCTGAGCCGGGATCCGATCGCCTGTTACGTGAAGCAGAGGGGCTATTCCTGCTTGAACGTGCACTGAGCAGTGCCGGCATCACCGTGCCGCAGATCCCCACGCGGATCCGTGTCGACAGGGATCGACTTGAGCTGGAGCGTATCGAGATGCATCCAGCGAGCAGAGAGCAGATGCGCAGTCTTGGTGAAGGATTGGCGCGGCTGCATAGCCAACCGGGTCAGGCCTACGGTCTGGAGCGGGACAACTACATCGGCCTTTCGCCTCAGCGCAACGGCTGGAGCGATAACTGGGGCGAGTTCTTCGCCGACCGGCGGCTCGCGTTTCAGATCGCGCGGATCGAATCCAGCGAGGTGCGGCACCGTTACGATACCCACTTCAAGCGCTGCCGTGACAGTCTGATCGCCTTCCTTAACCGCGGCGTGCAAATACCATCGCTGCTCCATGGCGATCTCTGGTCCGGCAATGTGCTGTTCGACCGGCAGGATGTCTGGTTGATCGATCCGGCGGTCTATTTCGGCGATGCCGAGATCGATCTGGCGATGACGGAGATGTTCGGCGGCTTCTCGCCCGCTTTTTACGCCGCGTACGAAGCGCTGCGCCCGCGATCGCCGGAGTATCCGCTCAAACGCCGTATCTACAACCTGTACCACTATCTGAACCACTACAACCTCTTCGACGGCAGTTACCTGTCCGGTTGCGAAGAGGGGGTATCCGCTCTTGATGAAACGCTATATCGCTGAAAAAACAGCCTGGCTCGCTTCGACCTGATCGGTTGCGCATACTGCCGAAATTGAGCTTTGTCGGCGCGGTTTCGAGGTGGTATATATTTCTCTTAAATTAATTAGGGTTTCTATCGGTCAGGTCGACCCCAAGGCAGGCTCGGATGATTAAATCGGTAGGGAGTGCCGACCCGTGGCGTGAACGGGGCTCGGTCCGGATGACCATGGTTGTCCTGCTGATGTTGTGTGTGCTCGGCTTGCTGATCTTCTGGCCGCCGACCGGCTCGATGGACAGAGTGGATGTCGACTCGGCATCGCTCAATCAGGTTCAGAGGTTCAGCTTGCGGCTGGGGCACAACATGCCGGTGGGTAGCGCGATGGACGACGCGGCCCGGCGATTCGCCCGGTTGTTGGCGCAGCGCAGCCAGGGACGCATTGAGGTCGAGGTCTACCCGGATCAACAGCTGGGGAACGACCACCAGATGGTCGAGATGGCACGCCGCGGCGAACTGGACCTGATACTGACGCCCTCGGCCAAACTCAGCGTCGCCATTCCCGAGATGCAGTACGCCGATCTTCCGTTCTACTTTCCCACCCCCAATGACCTGTATACCCTGCTCGACGGCGAGCCGGGACGGATGCTGCTGGACAAGATGAGTCGTGTCGGTCTGGTCGGCATCACTTTTTGGGGCAACGGTTTCAAGCATTTTACGGCGAACAGGCCACTGCTCGAACCGGATGATTTCCGGGCGCTGCATATCAGGATCATGAAAAGTCGGTTGTTGCAGCAGCAATTTTCGCTGCTGGGTGCGGAACCGGTTGCGATCGATTTCCATCAGGTGCGACAGGCGCTTATGGATGGAGTCGTGGATGGTCAGGAGAACCCCCTGGCGGCGATCCACTCGATGGGGATCTACCAGGTTCAGTCCGACCTGATGCTCTCCTCCCATGCCTACCTGGCCTATGTGTTATCGGCCAGCGAGACCAGTTTTTCCCGCTTGCCCGCGACATTGAAACATCTGGTGATCGATTCCGCCCGAGAGTTGAATGGTTGGGAGCGTGACGAGATCAAGCGCCGGGAGGCACAGCTGCTGTCCGAAATTGAAGCGGCCGGGGTAACCGTACACTCTCTGGGCGCGCAGCAGCGCGAGCTGTTCCGCCGGCGACTGCGGCCGCTGGTGGATCGATTCGAGACGACGCTAGGGGCGGACCTCATCGCCCTGAGCGACCAGTATCTTCAACAGCGTTACCGCGAGAATGCACGTTATCTGATCGGTGTTGATGTCGATCTGACGCCGACCAACAGCGAGGTGGGACTGGAGGTGAAGCGGGGCGCACAGTTGGCATTGGAGAAACTCGCCGACAACGGGCTAGGGCTGCACCTTGGCCTGACCGTGCTGAACAACAACGGACAGCCCAGCCGCGCCGAGCGCAATATCGAGGCACTGGCGGATGATCCCAGGGTGATGGGCGTTATCGGCGGAGTGGGGGCTGCAATATTGAACGCGCAGATCGACACACTCAACCGGCGCACTCTGGTCATGATCTCGCCCTGGTTGATGGAGAGCGGGCAGCTCGATGCGGTTACAAAGCCCTACCTGTTCGGCGTTACGCTGCAGAATGACGAATTGGCCCGCTATATCGCCAGACTAGACTCTGAAGTTGGCGGGAGACCACCGTTGCTGGTGGTGGAAAACAGTGCCTGGGGTGATGATCTCGCCGAGTGGTTGACACAGGAGTTGTTGGCTGCCGGGCGTTCTCCGAGCGCAGTGCTCAGAGTCAATCCGGGAATGCACACGCTCGACATGACCGAGTTTAAGCTTATTGGAACCGAGCCGGGCACCCTCGTTCTGGCGCTACGCGACCGAGAGCAGGAAGCTGTGGTCGATGCGTTGGCCGCCGCATGTCCTGAGTGCACCCTGGTGTCGGTGCTGGGGGGTGTTCTGCAAACCACTCATTCCGTGATCTGTGTGGGGTCGGCCGTGCGGGAATCCTCCTATACTGAGCTGTCTCGGCGTTACGAGGCTCGATATGGGAGTTCGCCGAAGATACCGTCTGCGCTCAGACAGGGCTACGACAGCACTGGATTGCTGGCGACCGCTATCCTGGCGGCGGATCGGAGTTCGGTTTCGGACCTGCCGGTAAGGGTTGAGGTAAAACGGCAGCTTGAGCGGCCGGGGCGGTTTGAGGGGGTGATTCGCAGGTACGATCCCGCTTTTACCGAGCGGAACCATAGCGCTCTGGATGTGGCGGACTATCGTCATGCGGACAGGGTGTGTGAGGGCGCAAGGCCCCACTCAGTGAAGGAGCAGCGGTGAACAGGGTGAATCTCGGCAAGTTTTTCGAAACCAGAAACCTCAGACGCCGCCTGGTGTTCAAGGTGGCCGGCTTCGTTGCGTTGGCGATGGCCGTTATCACCCTTGCGGTAGTGTATGTGATGAGCCACGAACTGACACGTCAGGCCCAGTTGATGCTGGCGGAATCGGCGCGCTCATCGCAGATTCAGTTGGAGAATCGTATCGCCTACCTGGTCGAGGCCACTCGCCGGCTTGCCGATAATCCCTTTATGATCAACGGGCTCGTCGATGCGCGTGCGCGTGAGGAGGATCTCCCCAAGCTGGTGGAGAATTTCGCCGAAGGCACCTCGATGAGTACTTTCGACCTGCTCGACTACGACGGTGCACCTGTGTATCAGGCGCAGGAGTGGCGCCCGGAGTTCAACCACTCGCCGGAGCTGCGGGCTGCGCTGGCGATGGGCAACACCGCGCTCTATACCGATGCGACATCGCGGCAGCTGCTGATCATCGCACCGATCAGTTACTACAACACAACCCAGGGCGCCCTGGTGGTTGGTTTCGATCTCGCCAAGCTGGTCGGGCGCCATGCCGTGCGTGACGAGACCTCATCGCTGTCGATCCTTGCCGCTGGCGCACAGCTGCTCAGCATCAACCATAACGACGATGTCGAGTACGTCAGCCTGAGTGCGAGGCCAGACGAACGTACGCCGCTGTTAAGACAGCTCGAATTCGAGATCGAAACCGGGGTACCCAAAAGCCAGGTCGATACCATCGTGATGGAAACCCTGTCGCGCTTCGTCGGTATAAGCCTGGTGTTGACGCTGGCATCGGCGATGTTGGCGGCGGGAATAGGCCAGGGGATCGCCCGGCCGGTCCTCGAGCTGTGCGAGCGGGTAAGAGATGTTGCCGAACCCACGTGCAGCCCTTTGGGAACTGGGGACGAGCTGGAACTGCTCGCCGCTGCTTTCGACCAGCGTACGGCGGCACTCAGGAATGCCCAATTCGAACTAGAGAAGCAGCGTGATAGTTTCCGTTACGAGGCCAATCACGATGCACTTACCGGGTTGCCTAACCGCTCGAACTTCGAACATCGATTGCGAGAAAAAATTGTCTGCAACACCCCATCATCGCTCGGCTTCTGTGTCGTGTTTATCGATCTGGATCGCTTCAAGCTGATCAATGACAGCCTTGGTCATCCGACCGGCGATCTTGTCCTTCGTACCGTGGCGCAGCGTCTGCTGTTGGAGATCGGAGAGGAGGATGATCTGTTCCGTCACGGTGGCGATGAGTTCATTCTGATTACCGCAGCCGGCAAGGATGCCGACGACGCCCTGAGTCTGGTGAAACGCTTCGTTGTCACCCTGTCCCAGCCGGTACGCATGGGCGAGCATGATCTCGATGTCAGTGCGAGCATCGGCGTTACCGTCTTTCCCCGGGATGGGCAGGATGCCGAAACACTGGTACGCAATGCCGACATCGCCATGTATCGTGCCAAGAATGCAGGCGGTGGACAGTATCGCTATTATGACGCGCAGATGGGCGAAATGGCGTTTGCCCGCATGGAAACCGAGGCGGGATTGCGCAAGGCGCTGGAGCGAGGGGAGCTGGTGGTCCATTACCAACCCCAGATCGACATGCGCAGCAACAGTCTGATCGGCAGCGAGGCGCTGGTGCGCTGGCAACATCCTGAGCGCGGGCTGGTAATGCCCGGCGCATTTATCCCCGTTGCCGAGGAGTCGCGCCTGATCGTCGATATCGGCCAGTATGTTATGCGCGAAGCCTGTTCCCGACAGGCGTATTGGTATCGTCTGGGCTATAAGCCGGGACGGGTATCGGTCAACCTCGCGGGGCCATAGATTCTCGATCCGGAGCTGGTCGGCAACGTTGAGGAGATTCTGGCGCAGACCGGCTGCCTGCCGCAATGGCTCGAGCTTGAGGTGACCGAGAATTTCATCATGCGCGACCCGACCGGCACTATTCCGACATTGAAACGGCTGCGCGCCATGGGAATTAGCCTGGCGATCGATGACTTCGGTACCGGCTATTCATCGCTGGCCTATCTCAAGCGGTTGCCGATTACCCGGCTCAAGATCGATCAGTCCTTCGTGCGCAACGCGGTCATGGATCCGGATGACGTGGCGATCATCGAAGCGATAGCGGCACTCGCCGCCAAACTGAAGCTGGATCTGATTGCAGAGGGGGTAGAGACCGACAGCCAGAAGGCATTGCTGCTTCAGTACGGCTGCGACAAGGCGCAGGGGTACCTATTCAGCCGACCGGTAGCCGCCGTTGAGTTCGATAAGCTGTTAAAATCGATGCTCAACTCCAGCCAACAGGCTTGAATGAGCGAAACATGTCACTGCTGAACCATTACGACCTCTTAGCTAGCGGCTACCTGTCCGGTTGCGAATAGAGGATGGCCGCACTCTATGAAACTCTACATCGCTGAAAAACCCAGTCTGGCACGAGCCATCGCGGCGGTGCTGCCGGGCCCGCAAAAGCGGGAGGAGGGCTATATCCGCTGCGGCAACGGCGATCTGGTCAGTTGGTGCGTCGGCCACCTGCTTGAGCAGGCCGAGCCGGAGGTCTATGACCCGGCCTACAAGCAGTGGCGCTTCGAACATCTGCCGATCGTGCCGGACAAGTGGCAGCTCAAGCCCCGGCCGAAGGTGCGCAGCCAACTGACGGCGCTGCGTAAACTGACCCGCGAGGCGGATCAGCTGGTCCACGCCGGCGACCCTGACCGCGAAGGGCAGCTGCTGGTGGATGAGGTGATCGAATACCTGGGCGTGCCCGATGGTAAGCGGCGGGCGATGCAACGCCTGTTGATCTCCGACCTGAACCCTTCGGCGGTGAAACGTGCGCTGGAACGGCTTAAGCCCAACAGCGAGTTTATCCCCCTGTCGGTATCGGCGCTGGCCCGCTCGCGGGCGGATTGGCTTTACGGTATCAACCTGACCCGTGCGCTGACCCTGCAGGGGCGGCGAGTCGGCTTCGACGGCCTGCTTTCGGTGGGCCGGGTACAAACCCCGGTACTGGGCCTGGTGGTCGAGCGGGATCGGGCGATCGAGGCGTTCGTCAGCAAGCCCTTCTACGAGGTGCTGGCCCATCTGCTGACGGAGCAGGGGCAGCGCTTTAGTGCAGGTTGGCAACCCAGCGAAGCCTGCACCCGCTGGCAGGATGAGGAGGGGCGGGTGCTCAGCCGCGAGCTGGCGCAGAACGTGGCCAACCGGATCAGCGGCAAGGACGCTCTGGTCGAAGAGGCCAGTCGCAAACCAGCGCAGCAGCCGGCTCCCTTGCCCTATAACCTGTCGTCGCTGCAGATCGATGCGTCGAAGGCGTTTGGGTTGAGCGCCCAGGCGGTGCTCGATGCCTGCCAGTCGCTGTATGAGAAGCACCGGCTGATCACCTATCCGCGCTCCGATTGTCGCTATCTGCCGAAAGAGCACCACGGCGAGGCAAGCGCGGTGATCGGTGCGATCAAACAGGCGGCGCCTGCTCTGGCGCAGGCTGCATCCGGCGCTGATATTGGCATCAAAGGCCGTGCCTGGAACGACGCCAAGGTCGAGGCGCACCATGCCATTATCCCCACCGCCAAGAGTGCGCGGGAGGGCTCACTGAGCGCTCATGAAGCGAAGGTATATGAGCTGATCGCCCGGCAGTACCTGATGCAGTTCTATCCCGCGTGGCGCTATAACGATACCGAGCTGAAGCTGCGTATCGAGGGTGGGCTGTTTATCGCCCGCGCACGACAAACGGAGGATCCGGGCTGGCGGGCACTGCTGGGGAAAACCGCGGATGAAGCACCTGAGCTTCCGCTATTGGCAGTAGGCGACAGGTTGAGCTGCAAACGCGGCGAGGTGCAGGAGAAGCAGACCCAGCCACCCAAGGCGTTCACCGATGCCACTCTGCTGGCGGCGATGACCGGCATCGCCCGTTTTGTCAGCGATCCGGCGCTGCGCAAAGTGCTCCGGGATACCGATGGCCTGGGTACGGAGGCGACCCGGGCCGGCATCATCGAACTGCTGGTGACCCGTGGTTACCTGCAGCGACAGGGTAAGAGTATCCACTCATCGCCGGCGGGGCGGGGACTGATCGATGCGCTGCCGGAGCAGGTGCAGAAACCGGACCTGACCGCGCACTGGGAATCCTCGCTCGATGCGATGGCGCGTCGAGAGGGGCGTTATGAGCAGTTCATGGAGGCGCTTCAGGGCTCGCTCACCGAGCTGATCGGGCAGCTCGGCGCTACGGCGCCGGAGAGTCTGCGCGGTGTCGATGCGCCAAAGCGTCGGCGCGGCGGTGGTGCGCGCCGACGAACCTCGGGACGCGGCGGCAAGGGCGCCGCTGCGGCAAAGCCGGGTGTCAGCGCGGGAAAAAGTAAGTCGGCTACGCCGCGGCGCCGGCGTAAACCGAGCACCGCGGCAAGCGGCTAAACCCGCGAACTCAGCTCAGGCTGGCGCAGTCGGAGATCCAGGGGTGCGCCTGGAGTCGCTCCATCATATGGTCGAGAAACGCACGCACTCGGGGTGTCAGGTTGCGGCGGCTGGTGTAGATGGCATTGATCTCCGTCGGCGCCATCGGGAACTCCTTCAGTATCTCCACCAGTTCCCCCTGCTCGACCAGCTCATCCACTATCACATGGGCCATACGGATGATACCGACTCCCTGTAGCCCCATCTCCCGAGCAAAACTGATGCTGTTGGTGCGCAGCTGGCCGCCGAAACTGACCGGCTCGCCGTCATTCCAGTTGATGAATCGCCAGGCATCGAAGGGTTTGACCAGCGTAATGCACTGATGCCGGGCGAGATCATCCGGGCTTTCGGGGGTACCGTGCTTGCGCAGATACTCGGGGCTGGCATAGACCGCCCGGTTCAGCGTTGCCACCTTACGCGCGATCATCGATGAATCGGGCAGGGGGCCGAGCCGCAGGGCCAGATCCATCCCCTCCTCGACCAGATCCACGGCGCGGGTGCTCAGTTCCACGTCGACCTCGACGCCGGGGTAGCGCTCCATGAAACTGGCGATGACACCGCTCATCAGGTACATGCCGAGCTCGGTTGGCATGGTCATCCGCAGTCGACCGCGCAGTTCATTGGAGTCGGCGGCGATCTCGTCGCGGACCCGTTCCAACTCGTCGATCAGATCGCGACTGCGCTCAAACAGTTCACGCCCCTCCGGCGTCAGTTTGAGTTTGCGTGTGGTGCGCTGGATCAGCCGGGTGCCGAGGCTGTCCTCAAGCTGGGCGATACGGCGACTGATCGTCGATTTCTGTACGTTGAGGGTTTCGGCCGCAGAGGTGAAACTGCCTGTTTCAACCACGCGGATAAACAGGCTGAGGTCATTCAGATTCATCGTTACCGATTTTCCCATAGAGATGGCTAAGTCTTGGGGTTAGCCAGGCGTTTTATGCGACAGAGGGTATCTGTTAGCCGGTAGTTCGGTTATCGTGCGCGAACTGCAGCAGGGCGTCGATCATGGCGTTGAGTCCGTTGCCCCGCGTCGGGCTCAGGTGGCGCTGCAGATCCAGTCGGGCGATCTTGTCTGGCAGATCCAGCGCCAGCACCTCGTCGGGGGTAAGACCGTTGACCGACTCCAGCAGCAGTGCGAGCAGGGCTCTGAGTATACGCCCGTCGGCATCGGCCCGGCACGCCAGGCGACCGCTGTCATCCAGCGTATTGATAAGCCAGACGCGTGACTCGCAGCCATGCAGCCGGTAGTCGTCACGCCGCCACTCCTGCGGCAGTTCGGGCAGGCTCGCCCCCAACGCCATCAGCGCCTGGTAACGCTCGTTCCATCCCTTTGCCTGATGTATTTGGTCCAGCTGCGCCTGGTCGGCACTGATCGCCTGCGGAAGGCTGATCTGGCCGCGTTGGCTGCTGATCAGCTGGTCCAGTGCCTGTGCCAGCTTCTCCACCTCGTCCAGCGTGTTGTAGAAAGCGAACGAGGCGCGCACGCTGCCCGGTATGCCCAGCGCGCTCATCAGCGGCATGGCGCAGTGGTGTCCTGCACGTACTGCGATCCCCTGCTGGTCGAGCCAGAGCGCCACATCCTGCGGATGCAGACCGTCGATCAGGAAGGAGATCAGACTAACCCGTTCAGCGCCGGCCTTCAGCGCTCGAAAGCCGGGCAGGGTGGCGCAACACTCCAGAGCGTGCTGCAGTAACTGTTGTTCATGCCGTTCAAGTGCCTGCCTGTCTTGGCTGCGCAGATACTCGATAGCGGCGCCCAGGCCGATGACGCCGCTGATGTCCGGTGTGCCGGCTTCGAAACGAAACGGCAGGCCGGCATAACGGGTACCGGCGAAACTGACCTGCTCGATCATCTCGCCGCCGCCCTGCCAGGGGGGCATCGCTTCAAGAATCTCTATTCGTGCCCAGAGTGCACCGATGCCGGTGGGGCCGAACAGCTTGTGGCCGGAAAAGGCGTAGAAGTCGCAGCCCAGCCCGCTCAGGTCGATATCGAAGTGGGGCAAAGCCTGGGCGCCGTCGACCAGCGTCGGTACACCGGCCGCGCGTGCCAGTGCGCACATCTGTTCGATCGGAAACACCGACCCAAGCGCGTTGGACGCGTGGGTCAGCGCGGCGAGGCGGGGCTGGCGATCAAGCAGGCGGGCGAATAGCTTGAGATCGACTTCGCCCTCGGTACAGGGAAGCACATCGATCTGCGCACCGCACGCCTCGGCCACCATCTGCCAGGGCACGATGTTGGCGTGGTGGGAACACTCCATCAACAGTAGGCGATCACCGGCCTTCAATCGGGGGCGCAGGTAGCTCTGCGCAATCAGATTGATCGCTTCGGTCGTACCTCGGGTCCAGATAAGCTCATCCGGCGAGGCTGCTCCTGTCCATTCTGCCAAGTCGCGCCGCACCTGCTCGAAGGCTGTGGTGGCCTGAGCCGACAGGGCATGCGCCGCCCGGTGCACGTTGGCGTTGTAGCGCTTGTAGTACTGGCTGATCGCATCGATCACCGCACGCGGCTTCTGCGTGGTTGCGGCATTATCGAGGTAGACCAGTGGCTGCCCGTGGACGCGAGACGACAGGATCGGAAAGTCTCGCCTCAGGCGTGACGGATCAAACCTGCTGGGCATTGTGCTCGACCTTGGCCAGCTGGCTTCTCCAACGGGCATAGAGCATGGCACTGGTAAACAGGGTGGCCAGCAGCAGAGATTCGATCAGGCCCAGCCAACGTGTAGTGGGCACCAGCGCTGCGATTACCGCCTCCAGAAAATAGAGTAGCAGCACGAAACAGAGCCAGGCGTGTCCGCGCGGGCTGCCTTTGATGACGACAGGCAGAAAAGCCAGCAGCGGTAGCAGGTGTACCAACCAGATCACCCAGGGATGATCGGATTGGGCGGGTGACAGCAGCAGATACCAGAGGCTGAACAGCAACAGCAGTCCGACATAGCTGCTCAGGGTCAGCCAGCGTGTGAGCCGGGTTTTGCAGGCGAGAGACATGGGGTCAGGCATTCCTTAAACGGTGGGTCTCAGGGTGCGGGCGATCCGGCCCAGGCGGCGGCCCTGTGCCTGGCACAGTTCAGCCTCGGTGGCGCTGATATCCTGCCGCCCTTCGGATCCGGAAACATGGGTAGGGCCGTAGGGTGTGCCGCCGGCATCGGTACTGTTCAATCCATCCTCGCTGAACGGCAGGCCGACCAGAACGCAGCCGTGGTGTAACAGCGGCAGCATCATGCTCAACAGTGTGCTCTCCTGGCCGCCGTGCATCGACGCGCTGGAGGAGAAGACGCAGGCGGGCTTGTCGATCAGCGCACCGGACAGCCAGAGGCTGCTGGTGGAGTCGATGAAGTATTTCAGCGGCGCCGCCATGTTGCCAAAGCGGGTCGGGCTGCCCAGGGCAATACCGGAACAGTTGGCCAGCTCCTGTTCGGTGCAGTAGGGCGCTCCCTGATCCGGTACCGCCGGCGCGACAGCTTCGCAGGTAGCGGATACCGGAGGCACCGTGCGCAGCATGGCGCGCATTCCGCTCTCCTCGACGCCCCGCGCGATGTGGCGGGCCAGAGAGCGGGTGGCGCCGTGGCGGCTGTAATAGAGGACGAGGACGTAGGGGTCACTCACTCCAGGATCTCCAGCACCGACTTGGGCGGACGGCCGATACGCGCGCGCTCGCCGTTGATGACGATAGGGCGCTCGATCAGTTTCGGGTATTGGGTCATCGCCTCGATCACGGCGGCATCGTCCAGCGACGCATCATCAAGCCCCGCTTCCTTGTATTCCGCCTCTTTTGTGCGCAGCAGCTCGCGGGCGCCGATGCCAAGCTTGCCCAGCAGTTCGCCGATCTCCTCGGCAGAGGGGACATCCTTCAAATATTCGCGGATTTCGGGTTCGATACCCCGCTCCTGCAGCAGCTGGAGGGTTTCGCGCGATTTCGAGCAGCGGGGGTTATGGTAGATGGTAATCGCCATGGGAACTCCGTCGAGGCACTTTCATTGCTTGATTTGGCGCCCTATTGTATAGGCTTGTCAGATGGTTACAAAGCCGCGAGAAAGCCACGAGCACCCGCGCGCCGTTATGACATACCGCTATGACATACCGCTATGACATACCGCTATGAAGAGCGAAGAGGATTAGGAATGATCAAACGCCCGTTGCCAGTTGCGCTGCTGTTTCTGCGTGACCTGGTGCGTCAGTACAAAGCCAACCAGGGCGTGCTCAACGCTGCAGCGCTGACCTATACCACCCTGTTCGCGGTGGTGCCGCTGATGACCGTCTCCTACGCGATGCTTGCGGCCATCCCCTCGTTTCAGGGGGTAGGTGAGGTGGTTCAGGGCTGGGTGTTCGAGAATTTTGTGCCGGCCACCGGTGCCGTGGTGCAGGAGCACCTTGCCGGGTTTACCGCTCAGGCACGCAAGCTGACGGCGGTGGGTATCGTGTTCCTGCTGATCACCTCGATCATGATGATGAAAAATATCGAGGCCGCGTTGAACCGGATCTGGCGGGTGAGCGAGCCGCGCAAGGGGATGTCCAGCTTCCTGCTCTACTGGGCGGTGCTGAGTCTGGGGCCGCTGCTGATCGGTTTCGGTTTGCTGTTGACCTCCTATGTGGCATCGCTGCCGCTATTCACCGATGCCACGGCGATGGTTAGCCGCGCGCGGCTGTTGGCACTGTTTCCACCGCTGCTGTCGACACTGGCCTTCACGCTGCTCTATGCCGCTGTGCCGAACTGCCGGGTACCGTTGAAGAATGCGTTGATCGGGGGGCTAGCGGCGGCGTTGATGTTCGAGTTGGCCAAGCGTGGCTTTGCGCTGTTCGTGACCCAGTTCCCCTCCTATGAACTGATCTACGGCGCCTTTGCCGCGGTGCCGCTGTTCCTGGTCTGGGTCTTTATCTGTTGGACTATCGCTCTGCTCGGTGCTGAGCTGTCCCGAGCATTGACCATCTATCATGCCGGCAACCGCAGGCGCCGCGAACCCCATTTCTACACCCTGCTGTCGGTACTCGAGCGGCTCTGGCAGGCGCAGCAGCGCGGCGAGCCGTTGGAGGACAGTCGATTGCTGCAGGACGTGCCAGCACTGGATCAGGGGCGCTGGGATGAGTACGCGCAACTGTTGATGGTTGCCGGGCTGGTGCGTCGTACCGAGCAGGGGCATTACCTGCTGAGTCGGGACCTGTCGACCTTTACCCTGGCTCAGCTCCAGGCGTTGTTGCCCTGGCCATTGCCGTCCGGGTTGAGCCAGCCCGACAGTGAATGGAAACGGCAGGTCAGCGAACGTCTGGATGAACTCAGTCAACGACGCCTTGACACCTTGCGCCTGTCGTTGAGCGCACTGTTTAGCGGTTCGGTAACACAAAAGCAGGAGGATTGAATGGCCGAGATCTGTACTCGTCTGGTGGTGAGCGGTCGCGTCCAGGGTGTCTGGTTCCGCCGTTTTACCCAGGAGCATGCCCAGTCCAACGGCGTAACGGGTTGGGTGCGCAATCTTGCCGATGGGCGGGTAGAGGCGATGCTGTGCGGCGATGAGCGAGCCGTTCGTCACGTAGAAGCCTGGTTGAACCGAGGGCCTGATTCATCCCGAGTGACCGCGGTGGAGGTAACGGACGTGCCGTTCGAGCGCTTCGACAGCTTCGAGATCAGGGCGGATGCCTGATCGGCCAGTCGTTCTGGTCCGGGTGCTGTTGGTGGCCGGGACTTGTGGCGGCCAGGAAAATCCTGACTACACTGAAGGGACGGACTCCTGCCGTCGTATACGCCACCGGAGGTACGTGGATCCGGAACAGCAATGGAGCATAGGGATTTATGCAGCTGAAAACCAGAACCGCAGCTTGGGCTGCGCTGTCGGTCATTGCGCTATTTCTGATCGGAACGTCCGCTTTTTGGGCGCTTGATTATACCCAGAGACGGGATATCCAGATCAGCCAAACCGCCGAGCGGGCAGTCGCCGCCGGTTATGCCATCTCGCGCCAGATCAACTCCATCTACTCCGACCTTATATTTCTGGGTCAGGGCTCCAGTTTCCGCGAGTTACAGGAAAACCCCGAGGTTAGCGGCGCCGAATTGGAGCAGACCTGGCATCGCTATCTAACCGATCGGCCCTATATCCAACAGTTGCGCTATCTTGATGAGCAAGGACAGGAGCGGGTGCGCGTTCATCGCATTCAGGGCCAGCAGGTGCTGACAGTGCCTGCCTCCGAGTTGCAGGATAAGTCTGACCGATACTATTACCGCCAAGCACGGTATCTGGAGCCTGGGCAGGTCTATCTCTCGCCGTTGGATCTCAATGTTGAGCAGGGGGTGATCGAAAAGCCTTACCGGCCGATGGTGCGCTTTGTTCTCCGTCTTGCCAGCGCCAGGGCTCTTGACGGTGATGGTATGCTGGTGCTGAACGTCGATGCTAATTATCTGCTTCAGCCTCTGCTGGAGATGGGGTTGGCGCCGGGCGAGCTGCTGTTGGCCGACAACGCCGGGCGGCTGTTGATCGACAGTAGTGGCCGACCCTTTTGGCAGAACGGGCACGAAATACCCAATGGCCAGCTGTCGAGCTCGCTGTTCGAGGCAGCACCAAATCAGGATCCTTATATCCAGGTGGCCGAAGGTGAGGTGTCGGCAAGGGTCAGGTTATCCGCTCAGCCCGCCGCCGGTACTAGCGACACTAGGCTTGGTGTAACGTCGCCTTCGATGCCCTGGTTTGTGATCGTACGTGGGAGCATACCGCTGTTTCCACAGCAGCAGTCGTTACTGCAGCTGCTTTGGTCACTGGTGTTGCTGGTGTCCCTGCTGTTGTTCTGTATCCAGTTGCTGCGCAGGTCGTTTCAGGTCGAGCGCGCACTGATGAGCAGTCGCCGGTTCGAGCAGGAGGCGAAAGCGCGGGCCAATGAGAACGAGTCGCTGGTCGCACAGCTGGGTGAGGGGGTACTGCTGTTCGATCAGGAGCAGAGGCTGGTCAGAGGCAACAGCGCGGCTCGCCGTCTGTTGGATAGCCGTATCGACGACATGGAGGAGGCGTTTTCCGTGCACAAGGTTTTGCCTGAGCTGTGTCGATATGGTCACTTGCGGGCCGGGCCTGCGGAACTGATTGTCGACTCGGAGCCGCCGAAATTGCTGCAAGCCTGTGTCTCCCACCTATTGGTCGGCGGGCAACCGCATCACCTGATCGTACTCTCGGAGCATGGGCGTCTGGATCTGAACGGGCGGCAAGAGTTTGAGCTGGGCATGATCCTGGACGCATCGGAAGAGATGATCTTGCTGCTGCAGGCGGATTTTACGATCAAGTTCATCAATCGACGGGCAAGAGAGCTGCTGGGCATCACAGGTCAGACGGAACTTGATGTTGGGTTTAAAGAGCTGGGTTTCCATCTGGACGATGATCTGCATGTGCTGATGGCGGGGCTCGGTCAGGATGGTGCCAGGGTTGAGGGGAGTGGTGAGCTGGTCAGGAGAGGCGCGGCGCGGTCGATCAACTATGTACTGCACCGCATCGCGCATTATCAGGGGGCGGTTCATTATGCGATGACGGTTCGCGACATAACCCAGTACCTGGAAACGGAGGAACAGCTGAACCGGCTCGGTGAGAACGATCTGTTGCGGGTTATGGCCAGCCGCGTGCAACTGGCAAGGGAGTTCGAGGCGATGATGGCGCCGGATAAGCGGCTGGCGCTGATGGTGTTCGATATCGATCGACTGCGCATGATCAACAACAGCCTCGGCTATCGCGCCGGTGACACAGCGATCCGGCAGTTCAGCCGGCGCCTGGTTGAAGCGGCACCCGATGCGCTGGTTGCACGACTCAGTGCGGATAGTTTCGTTCTGGTCTGCGAGGGGAATGAAGCCTTGGTGTTTGAGCAGATCGAGGCGATCAGGGCGCATATGGTGGAACCGATGGAGTTGGCCGGGCAGCTGATCAAGATCAGTTTCTCGACCGGTATCGCCTACTGGCCCGAGCATTCGCGCCAGTTTGAGCCGCTGTTGCAGGCGGCCCTGGTGGCTTTGAACAGTATCAAGGGGATGCGCGGACAGATATCGGTGTTTGAGCCGCATTTTGCCGACAGCAATCGTGAGCAGCTGAATCTCGAGGAGTTTCTGAAACGGGCGATAGAGGAGAAACGGTTCGAACTCTGGTATCAGCCGGTCGTCAATGCGGTTAGCGGACGGATCGAGCAGTTTGAAGCGCTCATGCGGTTACGCGATGAACAGGGTGAGATGATCAGCCCGGATCGATTTATCCCGCTGTTGGAGGAGAGCGGCTGGATTATGCTACTGGAGCCCTGGCTGTTGCGGTCGGCGATCTCCGCGGCTTCGCTGTTGGCACGGCGCGTCCCCGGAGGTTGCTGTGTTGCGATCAATATCTGCGGTCAGCAACTGCTCGATAAGGGGTTTATAGAACGCTTACTGCGGATACTGGACGAAACCGCCTGTGAACCGAGCTGGATATCCCTCGAGGTTACGGAGCGGCAGTTCCTCGAGCATCCCGAGCGCGTTATTCAGGTGCTGCAGGCGTTGCGTGAACTGGGGATCCGGGTAGCGGTTGATGATTTCGGTACCGGCTACTCATCGCTGGCGTACGTCAAGCGCCTCCCGGTTGAACACCTGAAGATCGATCGGGAATTTATTCGAGAGCTGCCCTTTTCAGAGCCGGACAAGGCGATCGTCAACTCCGTCGGTCGGATGTCGGAGGGCCTGGGGATGCATGTGATTGCCGAGGGGGTGGAGACCCGGGAGCAGATGGAGTGGCTCAAAGCGCACAAGGTATTTCTGTATCAGGGCTACCTTTTTGCGCGCCCGGCACCGCTGGAATCCTGGCTATCGGATGAGGCGCTGGCGTTGGTGCTCAATCCCTTGAGGGAGGAGCGCGACGTTGAGGTCGCGCCCCTGTCATCGATCAGCTGAGCTGGTTGAGCAGGAAGGAGACTGCGTCGTCCACGGCGATATCGCGTGACTCCGCATCACGACGTGCCTTGTATTCGAGCGTCTGCTGGCCGAGGCCGCGATCGGAGATCACCAGCCGGTGTGGAATGCCGATCAACTCCATATCGGCAAACTTGACGCCCGGACGCTCCTTGCGATCATCCAGCAGCACGTCGATGCCGGCAGCGGTCAGCGCCGCGTACAGCTCGTCCGCCTTGGCGCGCACCGCTTCCGACTTGTCGTAGTTCAGCGGTACCAGTGCCACGGTGAACGGGGCCAGACTCTCGGGCCAGAGGATGCCCTTGTCGTCGTAGTTCTGCTCAATGGCGGCAGCGACGACGCGGGTGATACCGATGCCATAGCAACCCATCTCCATGGTGACCGCCTTGCCGTTCTCGTCGAGGACGGTAGCACCCATTGCCGTCGAGTACTTGTTGCCGAGCTGGAACACGTGGCCCACTTCGATGCCGCGCTTGATCACCAGAGTGCCGTTGCCGCAGGGGCTGGCGTCACCTTCGACGACGTTGCGCAGGTCAGCCACTTCAGGCATCGGCAGGTCACGATCCCAGTTGATACCGAAATAGTGCTTGTCTTCGATGTTGGCACCGGCGCCGAAGTCACTCAGGGTAGCCACGCTGCGATCGATGATGCAGGGGATCGGCAGATTGACGGGACCCAGAGAGCCAGGGCCAGCGCCGATCACGGCACGGATCTCCTCTTCGGTAGCCATGCGCAGGGGCGAGGCGACCTGAGGCAGTTTCTCCGCCTTGATCTCGTTCAGTTCATGATCGCCGCGGACCATCAGAGCAACGAAATCGGCCTCGATCTCATCGCTGGCGGCGACGATCAATGTCTTGGTGGTTTTTTCGATCGCGATACCGTGCTGTTCCACCAGCTGTGCAATGGTCTTGGTATTGGGAGTATCGGCCAGCCACATCTCCTGGCTGGGCGCACTGCGTTCGCCTAGCGCCAGCGCTTCTGCCAACTCGACGTTGGCGGCGTAGTCGCTGCTGTCGGAGAAGGCGATATCGTCCTCTCCGGACGCTGCCAGCACGTGGAACTCGTGGGACGAGCTGCCACCGATCGAGCCGGTATCGGCGAGAACGGGACGGAAATCCAGACCTATGCGCTCAAATATCTTGATGTACGCGTTGTACATCTTGTCGTAGGTTTCCTGCAGCGAGTCGCGGCTGGTATGAAAGGAGTAGGCGTCCTTCATGATGAACTCGCGTGAGCGCATCACGCCGAAACGGGGGCGGATCTCGTCGCGGAACTTGGTCTGTATCTGGTAGAAGTTGGCCGGCAGTTGCTTGTAGCTCTGGATCTCGTTGCGGATCAGGTCGGTAATCACCTCTTCGTGGGTGGGGCCCACGCAGAACTCACGCTGATGACGGTCGTTCACGCGCAACAGCTCTGGGCCGTACTGTTCCCAGCGACCGGATTCCTGCCAGAGTTCGGCAGGCTGAATCGCCGGCATCAACACTTCCTGGGCACCGGCGGCGTCCATCTCTTCGCGAACGATACGCTCGACCTTGCGCAGTGAGCGCAGGCCCATGGGCAACCAGGTATAGAGCCCGGCGGCTACCTTGCGGATCATGCCTGCGCGCAGCATGAGCTGGTGACTGATGACCTCGGCGTCGGCCGGGGTCTCTTTAAGGGTGGCGATCAGATATTGACTTGCTCGCATGGCTCCGCTTGTCCCAAGTGAAAAATGGCACTCATTTTATGAGTCGCGCAGCTCAGCCACAAGTCGAACCGTAACGATAGTCGTTAATCTGCTCCTCCGCGGTTCGAGCCAAGGCCTCAGATGCGCGCGAGTCAATAAACTCAATCAACTCCTCGATCTCGTGCTCATTGAATACCGGTATGCCGTTTCTGATCAGTTCGTTGGCGGTAATGCCGGGCGCGTTGGTTTCGGTGCCGGCAAAGGTGCCGTCGTAGGTGCTCCGGTTGCCGCACGAGGGGCTGCGGGCTTTCATCAAGGCACAGCAGGCGTTGTGCTCCAGAGCAATGTCCATCGCCATCTCCGCGCCTGCCAGGAACTGGGGGGTAAAGTCCCGGCCTTCGCGTGTGGTAACCAGAATGGGGAAGCGGTTTTGGATTTCGGCCGGTGGGCGCGGCGTCGGCAGCCCACCCAGCACTTCGGGACAGACCGCTATCAAGCGGCCTTCACTTTTCCAGCGGGCAATTCGGGGGTGGTCGATCAAACTGTGTCCGCCATCGTAGCGGACTTGGGCGCCCAACAGGCAGGCGCTGACCAGTATCTTGTCCATGAGTCGTTTCTTCCGGTTTGTTTTATTGTTGTTATTTTACGGGCCGAATTTTAAGCCCTGATTGCAGGCGGATACAAATCGACTTTGGTCCCGGGGTGACTCAGCGCAATTGGAACGCAACTGTTTGCGCCTGTCGGCCGTGATACCGTTTTCATAGGCGCAGTTCAGTCGATCAGGCTTGGGTGATACAGGCGATCATCTGGCGTTGGCCGCGGGCGACCTTGACCGCCGAATCATTCAACTCAAGGGTCGTCGAGGCATCATTTACGGTTTGTTCGGCCAATGAGTTCAGTTGTTGCATCAGGCGGCTTACTTCGCTGGTGACCTGTTGCTGCTCCCGGCTCGTTTCGGCGGTAAGTGCCGCAAGTGAGGTGATCTCGGCAATTCCGATGCTGATCTGCGCAAGGCTTTGACCGGCGCGCTTGACCTGTTCCACGCTCTGCTCTGACAACTGACGTTTGGCGTTCATCGCCTCCACGATCTGGGAGGTTTCAGTCTGCAGCGTACTGATCATCGTGTGGATCTCGTCGGTGGCGCCGCGTGTGCGCAGTGCCAGTTGGCGCACCTCATCGGCTACCACCGCGAAGCCACGCCCATCCTCGCCAGCACGGGCAGCCTCTATCGCAGCATTTAGCGCCAGCAGATTGGTTTGTTCGGACACCGCCTGGATTACGCCAACGATATTGCCGATGTTGTTGCTCTGCTGCTCAAGCCGCTCGACGATCGCCGTGGTGGTGGAGATCGAGTCGGCAAGCCGGTTGATGGCGAGTACCGACTCCGCAATGATCGCCCGCCCCTGTTCTGCACTGAGGCTGGCGCTGTCGGCAGCCTCCGCCGTCTGGCCGCTGTTGCGGCTGACCGAAAGCAGGGTTTGGGACATCTGCTCCATCGCTGAGCTTATCTCGCCTGCGGCTTGCTGCTGCTCCTCTATTTCGGAACAGGTGCGCTGCATGAGTTGCACCGCATAAGACACCTTGTTCAACATCTCGTCGGCGGCATTCTGTACCCGCTGCATGATCGCCTCGATCTGGGTCTGCTGCATCTGCATGCACAGCTGCAACTGGCCAACATCATCCCGGGTGCCGGTGTAGATCAGCTGCTTGATCGGGTGGTTGACAATCTTTTGGCTGGCATCGACCAGCTTCCGGTGCGAGGCGGTCAGCAGTGAGGAGCCTGTAATCGAAAACAGCGCGGCGAGGGGCAGGGCCGCCCATCCCTGCTCGGGAGTGAGCCAGTAGACACCCAGACCGAGCGCGGTGCTGACCAGGGTGCTGATGGCTAACCTTGTCGTGAGGTTGGGGTTGGGCAGTCGCAGTGCAACGGGCATCTTTCCGCTGGCGCGCAGTTTGTAGATGTTGGCTGCACGCTCACAGATCTGCTGTGATGGGGGACGCAGTATGCAGTGGTATTCGAGCACTTCGCCCCTGTCGTTCAGGGGTACCACATAGGTGTCGCACCACAGCGAGTTGCCTTCGGCATCGCTCAACTCCAGTATGCCCATCCAGGGCTTGCTGTTGCAGACGGTTTTCCAAAGGTCGCGGAAGGGCCCCTCCGGCATGTCGGGGTGGCGTAAGCTTTCAAAGCTGAGGGTTTTCAGCAGGTTTTCATCGTAGCCGGTCAGCTTGAGTGCGTCGTCACTGGCGTAGATGATGGCACCGTTCGGGTTCAGTACCAGAATAGCCTGCATTGGGCTGGTGGTGTTATCGGTCATGGCTGGACTCTTATTGTTATGACAGCTGTCGTCGTGCCTGATTGGCAGTTCGGACAAGCAATTCGCGTTCCAGCCAGGAGAGTGGCGCCGGATAGGCGGTGATGCGCCAGGCGGTGCCGGTGTTGCGGTCGAACCCTTTTATCAAAAGATAAATCGACCCCATCTATCGAGATCGGGATCGATCATTTGATAAAACTATCAAGCCGGCCGGGCGTCCACCATAAATGTCGCTTCGCCGGTAGCAACCAGCTTGTCACCAACATGTACATCGGTACGGCAGATAACCCGTTTACGCCGTGCATTGATATCGGTGACCGTCACCGTGGCACGTGCGGTGTCGCCAATGCGTACCGGCGCTTTAAACTTGATCTGTTGATCCAGATAGATGCAACCGGGGCCGGGCAGGCGAGTGCCCGCAACGGCTGAGATCAGCGCGGCGCTGAACATTCCGTGTGCGATACGGCCGCCGAAGGGGGTTTGCTTCGCGTACTCTTCATTCATATGGACGGGGTTGTTGTCGCCGGAGATCTCCGCAAACATGTTGACGTCGGATTCCGAAACGACTTTGGCGAAGGATTCGCTCATACCGATCTCGAGGTCTTCTAGGTAGTAGCCATGCAGGTCATGCATTATCTGTATCCTGTAGGGTATAGGTGGAACTCGTTGCCGCTATCCTTAACTGGAACGCGCAATAGGTGGCGAAGGATAGTAGCAAAATGTTGCAATGCAATAATCGTTGAATTTTACCGCAACGGGCTTTGTCGGCGAAGGGGGGCGGGTGACGGAAAGAGCGGTTGTTGAGCTGCGTGGCTTTTCGATGCGTCGCAAGGACAGGCTATTGCTCGAACCGACGGACTTGGTGTTGGCGGCTGGAGAGCGGCTGCTGATCACCGGGCCGTCCGGCTGTGGCAAGTCGACTTTTTTGAAAAGACTTTGTGCACTGGAGCCCGGTAACGAAACGCAGGTCTGGTTGAAGGGCGAGCAGGCCTCGAACTGGGGGATGCCTGAATTTAGAAGAAGGATGGCTTATCTGCCACAAACACCGCTGATGCTGGAGGGAAGTGTCCGTGACAACCTCTGTCTGGGTCTGAGGTTAGGGGTATACAGGGGGATGCAGTTGAGCGACAGCTCGCTGCGTGACGCCCTGGCCAGCCTTAATCTCGATGTCGATCTAGAAGATGACGCGGTGCAGTTGTCGCCGGGACAGAAGGCCCGCGTGGCGCTACTGCAGAGGCTGATGCTGAAGCCAGACGTGCTGCTATGCGATGAGCCGATCGCGTCGCTGGATCGGGAAAACGCCGAACGGGTTATCCAGGCATTGGGCAGGGCGGGTGCAGGGGGGATGACACAGATCATTGTCAGCCACCAGGGGTTGCCGAACCTGTCCGGGCGGCACTACCGCTTCGACCGGGCGCGGCTGGAGCGGGTGCAATGAGCGTGGTCGAGATCGGCTGGGGGCAGTTGCTGCTCTCCCTGTTGTTCATCCTGCTCGCCGCGGCAGCTTCACTCTACTATCGACTCAGAATGGAGCGCGACCTGCTGATCGGCACGCTACGTACCTTTCTGCAGTTGGCGCTGGTCGGCTATGTGCTGCAGTTTATTTTCGATCTCGATCACCCCCTGTTGGTCCTGCTGCTCTATCTCTGGATGCTGTTTTGGGCCGCACAGGCGATTCACAGCAGGGTCGACGAGTCGGAGGTGGCGATACTGGGGCCCACCTTCGTGTCGATGGCGGTCACTTTTACGCTGATCACCTCAATGGTGACCAGCCTGGTGGTCCAGGTCGACCCCTGGTATCGGCCGCAATACTTCATACCCTTGGGCGGGATGATCGCCGGTAATGCGATGAACGCCATCTCACTGTCTCTGGAGCGCCTGTTGAGCAGTCTCAGGCAGCAGCGTGGCGAGGTGGAGCTCATTCTCAGTTTGGGCGGCAACTGGCGGGAGGCCTCTCAGCGCTTGCGCCGAGAGGCGATCAAGGCGGGTATGATCCCGTCGGTGAACGCGATGATGACGGTGGGGCTGGTCTCCTTGCCGGGCATGATGAGCGGGCAGATTCTCGCCGGTGTCGACCCGGAGCAGGCGATTCGCTATCAGATTCTGGTGATGCTGATGCTGGTAGGCGCTACAGCGCTGGGCACGCTGATCGTCGTGAACCTGATTCTGCGGCGCTGTTTTACCCGTTACGATCAACTCAGGCTCTAACCCGTTGCCCGACATGATGTTATCACGCCCGGAAATGGGGTATCTTAGCCGCCTCTAAACTCACTGGACACCGATACGACTGACGATGATTATCAAACCGAAAATCCGAGGCTTTATCTGTACCACTACTCATCCGGCCGGCTGCGAAGCGAACGTACGCGAGCAGATCGAGTACACCAAGGCTCAGGGCCCGATTGAAAACGGTCCCAAAAAAGTACTGGTGATCGGGGCCTCCAGTGGCTACGGCTTGTCATCACGTATTGCGGCTGCTTTCGGCAGCGGTGCAGCGACCATCGGCGTGTTTTTCGAAAAGCCGGCCAGCGAGAAGAAGCCGGGCACAGCGGGTTGGTACAATGCGGCTGCATTTCAGCGTCTGGCACATGAAGCCGGGCTCTATGCCAAAAGCCTGAACGGCGATGCGTTCTCCCATGAGGCCAAGCAGAAGGTCGTGGATCTGATCAAGGCGGATCTGGGGCAGGTCGATCTCGTTGTTTACTCACTGGCCTCGCCGGTGCGCAAAATGCCGGACAGCGGCGAAGTGGTACGCTCTTCGCTGAAGCCGATCGGCGAACCCTACCGCTCTACGGCGATCGACACCAACAAGGACTGCATCATCGAGGCGGAAGTGGAGCCTGCGACTGAGCAGGAGGTGGCCGATACCGTGACTGTAATGGGCGGTGAAGATTGGGAGCTCTGGATACAGGCGCTGAAAGAGGCGGATGTGCTGGCACCGGGCTGCAAAACCGTGGCGTACAGCTATATCGGAACCGAAATCACCTGGCCGATCTACTGGCACGGTGCTCTGGGTAAAGCGAAACAGGATCTGGACCGCGCAGCTGGAGAGCTGAATACCGCTCTGTCGGCAGAGGGTGGCCAGGCCAATGTGGCGGTGCTGAAGTCTGTTGTCACTCAAGCCAGCTCCGCGATTCCGGTGATGCCGTTGTACCTGTCGATGGTGTTCAAGGTGATGCGTGAAAAGGGCTTGCATGAAGGCTGTATGGAGCAGGTCCACCGTCTGTTTGCCACCGGGCTGTATGGCGAAAGTGCGGTGCTTGACGAGGGCAACCGTTACCGTATGGATGACTGGGAATTGCGCGATGATGTGCAGCAGCCCTGTCGGGAGCTTTGGCCCCAGGTAACCACCGAAAACCTGTTCGATGTCACCGACTATCAGTTGTACAAGGACGAGTTCCTGAAGCTGTTTGGTTTCGGTATTGAAAGCATCGATTACGATGCCGACGTCGATCCGGTAGTCGAGTTCGACGTGATCGATATCTAAGGTTGATGCTGGTTTGACAAGGCGCCTCGAGGGCGCCTTTTCTATTTGGACGATGCGCGAATCACGTGGCGCAATCGTCATCGCTGTGCAATAATTGAACTCACGTTTGAGTAGAGCCGAAAGGAGTTGGCCATGAATATCAGGACGATGCTCGCCTTTGTTTATCTCCCTTTAGCCGGCATTCTCACCGGTTGCGCAGGAACAACCCCATCAACCACCCAAATTCCCGTCACCTCGGGGCAGGCTATTGCCAGCGCTGAGCAGCTGGAGGGAGACTGGATCGTATCTTCAATCGGAGCGCGCGAGGTTCAGGGGCAGTATTCACCGCGAATTGCGTTCGGAAAGCCGCAGCGAGTTGGCGGCATGGCCGGCTGTAATCGTTTTCTTGGTGATTATGAACTGGGTCAGGGTGGTGAGTTGGTGTTTGGTGAGATGCGGCTTACGCGACGCATCTGCGCAGAGCCGATCATGTTCCAGGAGGCGCTGCTGCTTAATCGCTTGCGCAGTGTAAAAAGCGGCAGGCTCACGGCAGATGGCGAGCTGTTGCTTTACTTCGAAGCCGATGCGTTACCGATCCGTATGCACCCTGATAACAGGCAGGCGATTGGCGACTCGACCCAGAGTGGACCTTATCGAGGCTGATCAGAGCCAAGAAGGCGCGCAGCTCTGAGGTCGTCAGCTTCCGGTGATGGACCAGTTATCGGCTTGGCAGGTTAGCCTGGAGGGCTCGGTAGCTGGCGGTAATAGGTGTAGTTTAAGTACACTACGCCCGCACGCCCACTTCGTCATCCGGAGAGACGCCGTTGTTATGAAATATCGCAGTGTTCAAGGTGCAGACAAGAGATACAGCCATCAGCGAGAGGATTGTGTCGGAGTACTGTTGACCAACCTTGGTACCCCTGACGAGCCGACGCCGAAGGCGCTGCGACGCTACCTGAAGGAGTTTCTCTGGGATCCCAGGGTTGTAGAGCTCCCACGCCCTCTTTGGTGGCTCATTCTCAATGGCATCATTCTCAATACCAGGCCCCGACGTTCGGCTGAGGCGTACCGTCAGGTCTGGACGGACGCTGGCTCCCCCTTGTTGCTACATACTCGGGCGCAGGCTGATGCCTTGTCCAACCGTTTCTCGGGGGAGAAGGGGTTGTCGGTGATCGTCGATTTCGCGATGCGTTACGGCAACCCTTCGATCGAGTCGGTCATTCAGCGGATGCAGGAGCGAGGCGTCAGGCGGCTGCTGGTACTGCCGTTGTATCCGCAGTACAGCGCGGCGACGACGGCATCGACCTTTGATGCGCTGGCGGCAGATTTTACCCGGCGGCGCTGGTTGCCTGATCTGCGCTTCGTTTCGCATTACCACGATTTTCCCGCCTATATCGAAGCCATGGCGCTATCGATCGAGCAGTACTGGCAGCATCACGGCCGACCCGAGCGCTTGTTGCTCTCCTACCACGGCGTGCCTGAGCGTTATCTGCATTCGGGAGATCCGTACTATTGCGAGTGCAGGACGACATCTCGACTGTTGGCCCGGCGGTTGGGGGTGGACGAGGAGTTCTGCATGACCACCTTTCAGTCCCGTTTTGGTCGCGAGGAGTGGCTTAAACCCTACACCGATGAGACTCTCAAGGCCCTGCCGGGCGAAGGTGTTAAGTCGGTACAGGTATATTGCCCCGGGTTTTCCGCCGATTGCCTGGAGACGATCGAGGAGATAGGTGTTGAAAATCGAGACTATTTCCTGAGTGCAGGGGGTGAGCGCTATGGCTATATTCCGGCGCTCAACGATCGGGTAGAGCATATCGACGCCCTGGAGCTGTTGATCAGATCGCATATTGCGGACTGGCTGAGTGTGCAGGCGGGAGACTCGGCTCTGCGTCAGGAGCGCGCTCAGTCAGCAGGCGCTATATCCTGATCGGTCTATCGGGGCCGAAATCATTGCTATCGCAATAAAATGATCAGTTCGGCATTGCCCAGATCGGCCGCATGTGCACAATAAAGGGGTAGGCATCGGTGATTTTGCCGACGGCTCGCTGCCCTTAACTCTGTAAAGGAGGCCGCATCATGAGCAACACCACTCCCCATCCAAAATTTATGGAAGCCATGCGTAAACTCTCAGCCATGACTGAGGAGGAGCGGCTATCGGAAGAGAACAAGGAGCTTTTCGAGCAGGCGATGAAATACGCCCCCCTGGATATTCAGCCGGCATTGATCGCGATTCAGAAGAAGTACGAGGTGTCGGTACACTGATCAGTATCGAAAACTTTTGGCCTATATTGCTCGTTGTATTAATGAACACGCCCCGCATTTGCGGGGCGTGTTCATTTTGCACTCATCCTCCCTTTCCGGTCAGGCGACGTTGGAGCGGCCATGTTCCGGATGGGTGGCGATGAAGTGCTGGAGTACTGCTCTCAGTACTCTTTCTCTTTCGGCGTTACCTGCATGGCGTGCGTCGGCGATATCGTCGAGGATAATCTCCCTGATCTTTTGTTCGCCGTCATGGGTGACCAGATAGTGACCGAGTGCCATCGCAATCATGGTATCCATATGCTCATGCTCAGCGATGGCCGCAATCTCCTCTTCGGTCAGGTCAGACATCGCCAGACACTCTTCATAGGTCAGCATCTTCGGGCCTCCTTTGCGCGCTGAGCGCTTAAACTTATTGGGGTTGTAGGTTGCTCTGCGACTTTTAGTCTAGGCGAACTCGAAAACGATGCCATGGCTTGGGCTGGATCATTTTTCAACGAATTCGAGTTCCTGCAACTGGTGCTCATGCTGCAGTTGCGCTGGGATTGCATGAGGCGTTCAAAAAGCTTTGATTAATAAGCTTTTAAATATTGTGCGTATGCAGGATGCAGTAACGGTTGCCGGTAAATGCAGCAGCACGTTCTGTTGATCTCGATCACGGCTGCTGATCGGGATCGCAGCGAAAGGGCAGGCCTTTCGATAGCGTCTCCATCTCTTTGCGCATCATCGCTTTCTCTTCGTCGAGAAAGGTGTGCAGGGCGGGGTGAAAGCCTTTCTCGCGCAGCCAGTGCACGGACCAGGTTTCGATCGGTTCGAACCCCCGTTGGATCTTGTGCTCCCCCTGGGCACCGGGATCGAAACGCTTCAGCCCTTTCTCGATGCAGTACTCGATTCCCCGGTAGTAGCAGGTCTCGAAATGGAGGCTGTCGAACTCGTCGAGGCACCCCCAGTAGCGGCCGTAAAGGCAGTCGCTGCTCTTAAGCGACAGCGCGCAGGCGACCTCTCGGCCGTCGATCCGTGCCAGCACCAAAACCAGATGCTCGGGCATATTTTTCAGGAGCTGGTCGAAGAAGGCTCGGGTCAGATAGCCCCGCATGCCCCGTTTGCGGTAGGTGCGCTGGTAAAAGCGGTAAAACATGTCCAGATGCGGCTGGGTGATCTCGCGCCCCTCAAGGGTGATCAGCTCGATCCCCTGGCTTTGTACCTTCTCCCTCTCCTTGCGCACGTTCTTGCGCTTGCGGGAGGTGAAGTGGCTGAGGTAGTGCTCGAAGGAGCTGTAGTCGCGGTTGAACCAGTGGTACTGGGTGCCCAGACGTGTCATCAATCCGGTTTCGGCAAAGGCGGATTTGACCCCGGGCTCGACAAACAGGGCATGCCATCCTGATGCATCGAAACGTGAGGCGATCTGCATTATGGCCTGGCTGAACAGTTCGGTTGTCTCGTGTAGAGGCAGAGTAGAGCCGAACCGCGGTCCCGATGAGGGGGTAAAGGGGATTGCGGTCAGCAGTTTGGGGTAATAGTCGAGTCCATGACGTGCCCAGGCGTCGGCCCAGGACCAGTCGAATACATATTCGCCCCAGGAGTGGCTCTTGAGATAGAGCGGCATCACGGCGACCAGTTGTGAGCGTTGCCATACGCCAAGGTGCAGTGGTTGCCAGCCGGACTCCGGGCTTACACTGCCGGAGCTCTCCAGTGCCTGAAGGAACTCGTGACGCAGAAAGGGGTAATCCGTTCCGCACAGATTGTTCCACTGCTGGCGCGGGATCTCTGCAAGCTTGCTGTGAAGTTTTATCTCCGGCATCTCGTATCAGGTACCTTGGCCTATACTCTTTAGGCAGTTAGTCTTTAGCCCGGCTGATCGGTTTTCAGCGCATCTCGTATTTTTGATTTGCGATCAGGAGCATTATGGACGAATTGGAACTGGAATTTGAGCTCGACCCGCGCTTGGCGGCGGATACCTATGACTTGGGTGCATTCCCGCTCTGTCAGCTGTTACTGATGAACGATGCAAACTACCCTTGGTTCATTCTTGTGCCGCGCCGTGCGGGGGTTTCCGAAATCTATCACCTCTCGCAGGAGGAGCGCGAACAGCTGATGCGTGAGTCCAGCTTTCTGGCCGAGAATCTGGCCGATCTGTTCCAGGCGCGCAAAATGAACATTGCGGCGCTGGGGAATATGGTTCCGCAACTGCACCTTCATCATGTGGTGCGACAGGAAAATGATCCGGCCTGGCCTCAGCCGATATGGGGCAAAGTGCCTGCCAAACCCTATGGCGACGAGGAGCTTGCGAAGATTCGCGAACGCCTGTGCCGCCTGCTCAGTAATGAGCTGACTTTCTGCCCAACAGCCTGATTTGCGAATCAGGCCCTGTCAGGGCAGGTCAAATCGAGTATAATTTTCGCCTTTAAATGCAGGGGGTGCCCTGTCCTGTTCCGGTGCTGGAGGTGGTTTCGTCGCTTCCGGTCAGCGGAATGAGGCAGTCATGGCCGCTTCAGACCCCGCTGCGCCCACGATTATGCGCCTGTGCCACGGGCGCGCAGATGTTTAGGAACAGGATAGAGATACTATGCGCAGCCATTATTGCGGCGATCTTCGAAAAGAGCATATCGGTGAAGATATTGTCCTGGCGGGGTGGGTTCATCGCCGCCGTGACCACGGTGGTGTGATCTTTCTTGACGTTCGCGACCGTGAAGGGATCGCTCAGGTGGTGTTCGACCCGGATCGCGAGGAGAGCTTCAAGCTGGCTGACAGCGTCCGCAACGAGTACGTTATCGAAATTCACGGCACCGTACGTGCCCGCCCGGCAGGCACCGAAAATCCGGAGATGCTGACCGGCGCGATCGAGGTGCTGGGCAAGGAGTTGCGTATCCTGAACCGTGCCGAAACCCCACCGTTCCAGCTCGACGAGCACCAGCAGGTGGGCGAGGACGTGCGCCTGCGCCACCGTTACATCGACTTGCGCCGCCCGGAGATTCAGCACAAGCTGCGTTTCCGCTCCAAGGTCACCCATGCCGTACGCAACTACCTGGAGGAGAACGGTTTCCTCGATATCGAGACGCCGATCCTGACCCGCGCCACACCTGAAGGCGCGCGCGATTATCTGGTGCCGAGCCGTACGCACGAAGGTTGTTTCTTCGCTCTGCCGCAGTCGCCGCAGCTGTTCAAGCAGCTGCTGATGGTGTCCGGTTTCGACCGTTACTACCAGATCGCCAAGTGTTTCCGCGACGAAGACCTGCGTGCCGATCGTCAGCCTGAATTTACCCAGATCGACATCGAGACCTCCTTCCTCGGTGAGCAGGAGATCATGGGTCTGGCTGAAGGTATGGTGCGCAAGCTGTTCAAAGAGCTGCTGGATATTGAGCTGGGCGAGTTTCCGACCATGCCGTACTCCGAGGCGATGCAGCGCTACGGTTCAGACAAGCCTGATCTGCGTATCCCGCTGGAGCTGATCGATGTCAACGATCTGGTGGCCGAGGTGGACTTCAAGGTGTTCGCAGGTCCCGCGAAAGACCCGAAAGGCCGTGTCGCGGCGCTTAAGGTGCCGGGCGGTGCCGAACTGACCCGCAAGATCATCGATGACTACACCAAGTTCGTCGGTATCTACGGTGCCAAGGGGCTGGCCTGGATCAAGGTCAATGCGCTGGAAAACGGTGCCGAAGGTCTGCAGTCTCCGATCGTCAAGTTCCTCGGTGAAGAGGTGGCGCTGAAGATCATGGAACGCCTCGGTGCACAGAACGGCGATATCGTGTTCTTCGGTGCCGACAAGACCAAGATCGTCAACGAAGCGCTGGGTGCGCTGCGCATCAAGGTTGGCGAAGATATGAATCTGCATCAGAAGAACTGGGCGCCGCTGTGGGTGGTCGACTTCCCGATGTTCGAAGAGCTGGACGATGGCAGCCTGACGGCGTTGCACCATCCGTTCACTGCGCCTAACTGCTCACCGGAACAGCTGATCGAGCAGCCGGAGGGCAAACTGTCCCGCGCTTACGATATGGTGCTCAACGGTACCGAGCTGGGTGGCGGTTCCGTCCGTATCCACGACCAGGCGATGCAGCGCGCGGTATTCAAGGTGCTGGGCATCAGCGATGAGGAGGCGGAAGAGAAGTTTGGCTTCCTGCTCAATGCGCTGAAATACGGTGCGCCGCCGCACGGTGGTCTGGCCTTCGGTCTCGATCGTCTGATCATGCTGATGACCGGCTCAAGCTCCATTCGTGAGGTTATCGCCTTCCCGAAAACGCAGAGCGCCGCCTGTCTGCTGACCGACGCGCCGGGAGAGGTGGGTGCCACCCAGCTGCGTGAGCTGAACATCAAGCTGCGCAAGACTCCCTGATCTCGTGCGCTATAAGCAACACATGTAATACCAGAGGCCGCTTGCGGCCTCTTCAGATTTTAGACTGAGGACGTGTTATGGCAGGTCATTCCAAGTGGGCCAACATCAAACACCGCAAGGCTGCGCAGGATGCCAAGCGCGGTAAGATCTTCACCAAACTGATTCGAGAGTTGACCGTCGCGGCCAAAGAGGGGGGCGGTAGTCCTGAGGACAACCCGCGCCTGCGCGCGGCGGTCGACAAGGCGCTCGGCGCCAACATGAAGCGCGACACCATCGATAAAGCGATTCAGCGCGGTGCCGGTGGCGCCGACGGTGAAAACTACGACGAGCTGACCTACGAGGGTTACGGCAGCAACGGCGTGGCGATCCTGCTCGAGTGCTTGACCGATAACGTCAATCGCACCGTCTCTCAGGTGCGTGCTGCTTTCAACAAGTATGGCGGCAACCTGGGCACCAATGGCTCGGTCTCCTACCTGTTCGACAAGAAGGGGCAGCTCAGCTACGAAGCGGGCGTCGACGAAGACGCGCTGATGGAAGCCGCCCTTGAGGCGGGTGCGGACGATGTGGTAACCAACGACGATGGTTCCATCGATGTATTCTGCGCCTGGCAGGAGTTCATGGATGTGAAGCAGGCGTTGGTGGATGCAGGCTTTGAACCCGCGCTGGCCGAAGTCGGCATGATTCCGCAGACCTCGGTGGATCTCGATGTGGATGCCGGGCGCAAGGTGATGAAGCTGATCGACGCACTTGAGGATCTCGACGATTCCCAAAACGTTTATCACAACGCCGATATCCCCGAAGAGGCGATGGAAGACTGACTGGATAGTGCGCGGTAATCCATACATCGCCGCTTCAGCGCATTCAGGCGCTCGTGGCGTACGGTACATCTTTGTACATAAGCCGGGGCCTGTGCTCCGGCTTTTTGTTATGATCGCGCTAACGGCGGAAAAGAGCGCATTATGTTGATATTGGGAATAGATCCAGGCTCCCGGATAACCGGTTACGGCGTGATCAACGTGAATGGCTCGCGCAATGAATATGTCGCCAGCGGCTGTATCCGCATATCCGGTGATGTGCTCGCCGAACGCCTGCAGCAGGTTTACGCCGGTGTGTCGGAGATCATCCAGCGCTACACTCCGCAGGAGATGGCGATTGAGCAGGTGTTCATGGCGCGCAATGCTGATTCGGCACTCAAGCTGGGTCAGGCGCGGGGTGTGGCTGTGGTGGCCGGTGCCAATGCCGGTTTGCCAGTAGCTGAGTATGCCGCGCGTAAGGTCAAACAGTCGGTGGTCGGCAACGGCGGCGCAGACAAGACTCAGGTACAGATCATGGTGGCGCATCTGCTCAAGCTGCCGGGGCTGCCGCAGGCGGATGCCGCCGATGCCCTGGCGATTGCGCTCTGTCATGCCCACAGTCGCCAGCAGCAGATCTCGATGGCAGGAAGTCGCAAGGTGATCCGGGGGCGTTGGCAGTGAGTTATCCGGAGTTTATCTATATCGCCGATCTGCTCGGGGTTGCTGTTTTTGCGGTGACCGGTGCTATCGCCGCACCGGGCAAACGTATCGATATCCTGGGGGTTATTGTGTTGGGTATCGTCACCTCATTGGGTGGCGGCACGATTCGCGATATCTCCCTTGACCTGCACCCCCTGGTTTGGGTGGCGGATACGACCTATCTATGGGTCGCGGTCTGTAGCGCAGTTATCGCATTTTTCGCTTCCCGTCGTATGCCGTCGCCGCGCAGAACTCTGTTGTTCCTCGATGCCTTGGGTCTGGCACTGTTCAGTATCTTGGGGCTGCAAAAGGCCTTGGCGGCAGGCGCACCGGCCGAAGTGGCGGTGATGATGGCGGTCATTACCGGCGTTGCCGGCGGCATGATTCGTGACCTGTTGACCGGACAGATTCCGCTGGTGCTGCAGCGTAACGGTGAACTCTATGCTACCTGTGCTCTGATGGGGGCGTTGGCGTACATATTTGTATATGGCCGCCTTGGTGAGTCAAGCCCATGGCTGGATATCAGCGCCATGGCAATTATCTTTATTTCGCGCATGGCCTCGCTCGTGGCCGGGCTTCAGCTGCCCGAGTTCATTGTGCGCGGACATCAACTCGAGTCGCCGGCTGAGGCGCGTAACTTGGAGAAGGAAGAGCTGTGATAGGGCGTTTGACAGGCGAAGTGCTGGAAAAACAGCCGCCTCAGTTGCTGCTGGATGTAAATGGTGTTGGCTATGAGCTGGAAGCGTCGATGAACACCTTCTACAAGCTGCCGGCCCAGGGCGAACGGGTTACGCTGCACACCCATATGGTGGTGCGAGAAGATGCGCAGCTGCTTTACGCGTTCATCGACGCGCAGGAGCGGGTGCTGTTTCGTGCACTGATCAAGACCAACGGTGTGGGTCCGAAGCTGGCGCTGGCGATCCTGTCCGGGATCAGCAGCGAAGAGTTTATTCGCTGTGTGCATAACGAGGACAGCGCTACCCTGGTGCGCATCCCCGGCGTGGGTAAGAAGACCGCGGAGCGTCTGATCGTGGAGATGAAGGACAAGCTCGACCGGCTCGAGATACCCACCATGACCGAGTTTCGTCTGGGTGCGCCCGGTGCAGCACCTTTGGCCGCGTTACCGGATAACCGTGCAGAGGCCGAAAGTGCATTGGTGGCGTTAGGGTATAAGCCGGTGCAGGCAACGCGAGCGGTTGAGCAGGCGGCATCTTCGCTTGGTGAGGATGCGGCGGTGGAGGAGCTGATCCGGCAGTCGCTGAAGTCGATGGTCGGTGGCTGAGGGGAGTACCGGTTACATGAAGATTGAAGCGGATCGATTTATCAGCCCCGTGGCGGCGCCGGCTGAAGAGGTTCAGGATCGGGCGGTGCGGCCGAAACTGCTGGCCGACTATCATGGGCAGCCCCGGGTGCGGGAGCAGATGGAGATTTTTATCCATGCCGCCCGCAATCGTGGCGAAGCGCTCGATCATACCCTGATCTTTGGGCCGCCGGGGTTGGGTAAGACCACGTTGGCCAATATTATTGCCAACGAGATGGGCTCGCAGATCAAGACCACCTCTGGGCCGGTACTGGAGAAGGCGGGTGATGTCGCTGCGCTGCTGACCAATCTTGAACCCAACGATGTGCTGTTTATCGACGAGATTCACCGCCTGAGTCCCAATGTGGAGGAGGTGCTGTATCCGGCGATGGAGGATTATCAGCTCGATATCATGATCGGCGAGGGACCTGCGGCCCGTTCGATCAAGATCGACCTGCCCCCCTTCACGCTGGTGGGGGCTACGACCCGTGCCGGCCTTTTAACCTCGCCATTGCGTGACCGCTTCGGCATCGTACAGCGCCTCGAGTTCTACAGTGTCGAAGACCTGACGCGGATCGTGATGCGCACGGCCGAGCTGTCGGAGACGCCGATCGAGGAGGCGGGTGCTCTGGAGGTCGCCTGCCGTTCCCGCGGTACGCCGCGAATCGCCAACCGCTTACTGCGCCGTGCGCGCGATTATGCGGAGGTCAGGGGTGAGGGGCGCATTACCCGGGATATCGCGGATCTGGCGCTGAACATGCTCAATGTCGATCAGCGCGGTTTCGATCATATGGACAGGCGTCTGTTGCTGGCGATGATCGAAAAGTTCGGTGGCGGTCCTGTCGGCGTGGATAACCTGGCCGCGGCAATCAGCGAGGAGCGCGATACCATCGAGGATGTATTGGAACCCTTCCTGATCCAGCAGGGTTTTATCATGCGTACCCCGCGTGGCCGGGTCGTGACCGATCACGCCTACCTGCACTTCGGTATTGAAAAGCCTGAGCGTGATCAATAAAAGTCGTTATGTTTGGGGCTCTGGGCTCAAACTCTGATCAATATCAAAGCGCGATCCTGGGTGCCTGCTAGTATCTGCTTTAAAAGCAGTGTTGGCAGGCACAACCGTGAACCGATCCGATCTTAACAACTTGCGTCGTTCGCTGGATCAGCTGCGCTCAGAGCTGGAAGCTGACCTCAGCGCTATCCATCCGGCCGCGGACTGCGGCAATCTGGCGCGGGATGCCGCCGATGAGCTGTGCTGCCAGATCGAACATGACCTCCAACGCGTTGATTCCGCGATCGAACGCATCGAAACCGGCTTGTATGGCTACTGTGTCGGTTGTGGCGAGGAGATTGAATTGAATCAGCTGCGTGCCGACCCCACCACCAGTTTTTGTCTCTCCTGTAATAGCCGTCTCCAGCGTAGGGCTTCCCATAAATAAAGGGCTCTAGCCCTGTTGTATAAAATTTACGGCCTGCTATTGTGTGCCTTCACTCACCATTCTGGGTCTGTTGATGGCGTTTGATTGGCCGTTGCGCGTCTATATCGAAGACACCGACTTCGGTGGCATCGTCTATTACGTGAACTACCTGAAATTCATGGAGCGAGCCCGGACCGAGATGTTGCGCCAATTCGGCTACTCTCAGCATCGGTTGGCGGCAGAGCACTGTCTGTTCGTTGTACACAGCGTTGACTGCCGGTATCTGAAGCCGGCTCGCCTTGATGATGAACTTATTGTACGTAGCGCTATCGAAGAGGCTGGTGCTGCGAGTCTCATCTTTAACCAGAAGATCATTGACCGTCACACAGAGCAGACACTTTGTGAGGGGCGGGTGCGGGTTGCCTGTGTTAACGGTCAGACTTTCAGGCCCATACGCTGGCCGCGCGAGCTGGTGATGGCGCTGGCTACACCGGATTGATCGATCGTATTTAGGAGTTGTAAGTGGAAGACAAGTTGTCTATCTGGGGTCTGGTGCTCAACGCGAGCTTTGTGGTGCAGCTGGTGATGCTGATGCTGCTGCTGGCCTCATTTCTTTCCTGGGTGATGATTTTTCAGCGCCGACAGGTTCTGCGTCGGGCGCAGAGCACCCTGCGCGATTTTGAAGATCGCTTCTGGTCCGGTATCGACCTCAGCCACCTCTACCGTGAAGTGACAACCGCACCTGATCAGGCCTGTGGTGCGGAAAACATCTTCCGTTCGGGGCTCAAGGAGTTTACCCGCCTGACCAAGCAGCCGGGTGTGGATCCCGATGTGGTGATGAATGGCGTACAGCGCAGCATGCGGGTTTCGCTGATGCGTGAGGAGGAGCGGCTCGAGCGTCACCTGCCATTCCTGGCGACGGTTGGATCGACCAGTCCTTATATCGGTCTGTTCGGTACAGTGTGGGGGATCATGAACGCCTTCCGTGGTCTGGCCAACGTGCATCAGGCAACCCTGGCGTCGGTTGCGCCCGGTATCTCGGAGGCGCTGGTGGCTACCGCCATGGGGCTGTTTGCTGCGATTCCGGCGGTTATCGCCTACAACCGTTTCTCGGCCAAGTCCGAGTGGTTGCTCAACAGTTATGAAACCTTCGCCGATGAGTTTGCCAGCATTCTTTATCGGCGTGTGCACGCGGCTTGAGGTTGTGACGGATGACCGGGATCGGGCGCACACGAAAGAAGCGTAAACTCAACGCCGAAATCAACGTAGTTCCTTATATCGATGTCACCATGGTGCTGCTGATCATCTTTATGGTGACGGCGCCGATGTTGACGCAGGGGATCGACGTGGAGCTGCCACAGACCTCTGCCGAGCAGATCAATAATGACGACGAAGAGCCGTTGATCGTGTCGGTAGACAGAAACGGCGCGTATTACATCAACGTCGGTGGCGACGAGAGTCAGGCGATCTCGGCGGATGAAGTTGCGCAGCGGGTTGGGAAAGTACTCAGCGTCAAGCCGGACAAGCTGTTGCTGGTAAAGGGTGACAAGCAGGTCAACTACGATGCCGTGATCCAGTTGATGGTATTGCTTAAGGAAGTTGGAGCCTCCAGCGTCGGGCTGGTGACGGAGTAACGCCGTGGATATTCGCAGTTATGGGCTGCCGACGCTGTTCGCCACGTTGCTCCATGTTGTAGTGCTTGGCGCGCTGCTTAACCACTGGATCGGTGATTCCGAGCCGGAGCGACGTTCGGTACCGCACATCCAGGCGCGCATGATCGATCTTGAGGCCTTTAGCCATCAGGTGGCACCGCCGGCGCCGGATCAACAGGCTGCTGAGCAAAAGGCCGCTGAGCAGAAAGCGGCTGAACGAAAGGCTGCGGAGCAAAAGGCGGCTCAGCAGAAGGAAGCCAGAGAGAAAGCTCAGCGAGAGGCTGAGGCCAAGAAACAGCAGGAGATCCAGAAGAAAAAGGCCGCTGAAGAGGCGCAAAAGCAGAAGCAGATCGCAGAGCAGAAAAGCAAGGCGGAAGCTGAGGCCAAGCGCAAACAGGCCGAGCTTGAGGCGAAGAAGAAGGCTGAGGCGCTGGCCAAACGCAAGGCCGAAGAGGAGGCCAAGCGTTTGGCGCAAGCAAAACGTGAGGCTCAGGAAAAAGCCAAGGCCCAGGCGGCGGCAGAAGCGAAGGCGCGAGCCGAGGCCGAGGCTGCAGCCGCTGCAAAGGCGAAGGCTGAGCAGGCTCGCCAGGCGGCGCAACAGGCCGCTCAGCAACGGGCCGAATCGGTGGTCGGAGACATCCAGGGTTATATCCAGGCATTGATACAGCGTAACTGGCTGGTGCCTAAAACAGCCCGTAACGGTATGGAAGCGGTGGTTGCCATTCGTCTGCTGGGGAATGGTGAAGTGGACCAGGCGAGCATTTACAAAAGTAGCGGTGACGCGGCTTTCGATCAGTCTGCGTTGCAGGCGGTTTACAGGACTGAGCGTTTTGAACGGGTGGCGGAAGTGGACCCGATCCTGTTCGAAAGACGCTTGAGGGCAATACACATAGTGTTCAGGCCGGAGGGACTGAGGTGGTAAGCATGAGACGGTTACTGGCAACGATCTGCCTGCTGATGATGACGGTGGGTGCGCGGGCCGAGTTGGTGGTTGAGGTTACTCAGGGTGTCGAAGCGCCGACGCCGGTGGCAGTGGTACCCTTTGGTTGGAGTGGCGGTCAGGCGCTGCCCGAGGATGTGGCCGAGATCATCGGTCAGGATCTGTCCCGCAGCGGCTTTTTCAAGGCGCTGCCGCGTACCAGCATGCTCAGCTTCCCGACCCGTCAATCCGAGGTATTCTTTCGTGACTGGCGCGTGACCGGGGCGGATTATCTGTTGGTTGGTCGCATGATACCCGGCGAGGGTGGCAGGATATCGATCGAGTTCGAACTGCATAACGTGCTCAAGGAGCAGCGTGTGATCGGTCAGCGCGTCGAGAGTGACCTTTCGCATCTGCGCGATGCCGCGCACTATATCGCAGACCAGGTGTTCGAGGCGTTGACGGGGCTGAAGGGGGCGTTCTCAACCCGTATCGTCTATGTCACCGCGGAGCAACTGGGTAACCAGAATGCGCGGTATCGACTGCAGCTGTCGGACTGGGATGGCGCGCGCCCGCGCACGATCCTCGAATCCAGGGAGCCGATCATGTCGCCAACCTGGTCCCGTGATGGACGTAAGCTGGCCTACGTTTCGTTCGAGTCGGGCCGTCCCGCAATCTATGTACAGTATCTTTCAACCGGCAAGCGGGAGCGCATACAGTCCTTCCAGGGGCTGAATGGGGCGCCGGCCTGGTCGCCGGACGGTAACAGTATGGCGCTGGTGCTGTCGAAGGATGGTAATCCCGAGATTTACGTCCTCGATCTGGTCTCGCGTCAACTGCAGCGTATTACACGCCATTACAGTATCGATACCGAGCCAACGTGGTCGCCGGACGGTAAGTCGATCCTCTTTACCTCCGACCGGGGTGGTCAGCCACAGATCTACAAGCTCGATCTGGCGACGCGTAACCTTGAGCGGTTGACCTACGAGGGCAATTACAATGCGCGAGGGCGCTTGACCCAGGATGGACGTTTCCTGGCGATGGTGCACCGTCCCCAGGGGGCGGATTTCACGATCGCGGTGCAGGATCTGAAAACCGGTCGCCTCGATATCCTGACTCAGGCGGGCCTGGAGGAGTCGCCCAGCATTGCACCGAACGGTAGCATTATCATCTACGCCTCTCAGGAGGGTGGGCATGGCGTGCTGGCGGCGGTATCCCTGGATGGGCAGGTACGCTTCAGAATGCCCAATCGCGGCGGAGATGTGCGCGAGCCGGCCTGGAGTCCTTATCTGAATTAAATTTGTTGCCGCATGAATACGAATTTGTGCGGCAGGTGAGGGGGGCGATCTTTATTATTCGGCCCCTCTTGCAAAGCGTTGAGTCGAAGATTAGCGTAATCACCAATTTGTGTGGTCGTAAACCTTAGCCTTAAATTAGGAGAGTTAGATGCGAGCGTTGAACGTAATGAAAGCAGCCGCCCTCGGTGCAGCCGTGATCTGGGCGGCCGGTTGTAGCACCACTAGTACGACCACTGATGCAGATGGTGCCGGTATGTCCGGTCAGGGTGGTACCGGGGCTGATGCCTATGGTGCTCAGGGTTCCGGTGTCAGCGGTGCCGATATGGCTGATCTGAATCAGCTGCGCACCGTGTTCTACTTCGACTTCGATCAGTCTGTCGTCAAGCAGGACGGATTTGCCGATCTCGAAGCGCATGCCCGCTACCTGGCCGCTCACCCGTCTGCGTCCATTCGTCTGGAAGGTCATGCCGACGAGCGCGGTACCCGTGAGTACAACATCGCCCTGGGCGAGCGTCGTGCTCAGTCTGTAGAGCGTCTGCTGGTTGTTAACGGTGCCACCGCTTCTCAGATCGAAACCATCAGCTACGGTGAGGAGAAACCGGCTGTGATGGGTCAGGGTGACGCGTCATGGGCGCAGAACCGTCGTGTTGAGTTGAAATACGTGTCACGCTAATGGTTGTAAAAAGTTTTTCAGCGGCATCGCTGCTGTGCCTGGCGCTTGCGTCAGGCACAGTGGCAGCCGCCACCGTCACCCAGATTCCGGTTACGGAGGTCGGGACGGGAGCGGGGCAGAGCGGCGGTTACTCGCAGTCTGCGTCGGCCCAGAGCGAACTCCTGATGTTGGTTAGCCAGCTCCAGGAGGAGGTGCGCCAGCTGCGGGGTGTGGTGGAAACTCAGCAGCACAAGCTGGATCGGATGGAGCGCGAGCAGCGCGATCGCTACCGGGACCTCGATCGGCGGATCAGTGCGCTGATTCAGGCCGCGGCTGAAAGCGATCCCTTGCTGGGTACCTCATCCGAAGCGCCCGTGGCGCAAGCCAGTGAGCCGGTTACCCCCGCTGCGTCTGGGCAGGCGGAACCATCATCAACCGTACCGGCTGAATCGACTGCGTCGGCGTCGGTTGCCCAGCAGAGCGATCAGGATGCTTATCAGAGTGCTTTTCAGCTTGTGCGAGAGCGGAAGTTCGTTGAGTCCCGCGCTGCATTCGAGTCATTCATTCAGCAGTACCCCACCAGCCGCAACGCGGCCAACGCCCATTACTGGATAGGTGAGATCGATCTGGCTCAACAGTCGCTCGAGTCGGCCAGGACCGCCTTTAAACGGGTCATCGATCAGTTCCCCCAGCACGCCAAGGTGCCCGATGCACTGTATAAGCTGGGTGTGGTCGAGGATCGCTTGGGCAACAGGGACGCCGCTCAGCAGGCATTCCAGCGCTTGATTCAGCTCTATCCGCAGAGTTCGGCCGCCGGTTTGGCGCGCAACTACTCTTCACGTTAAAACAGGTTTTTAAATGACAGATCCGCAGAAACGCGCCGTCGTGCTTTTGTCCGGAGGTCTCGATTCGGCAACCGCGTTGGCGATTGCACTCTCCCGCGGTTACAGCTGCCATGTGCTGAGTTTCGACTACGGTCAACGCTCGCAGACAGAGCTTAATGCCGCGCGCAGTATCGCCCAATCCATGGGCGTCACCGAGCATCGTATATTGCGTCTTAATCTTGAGGACTTTGGTGGCTCGGCGTTGACCGACAAGTCGCTCGAGGTACCCGAGGGGGAGACGGAGGGGATACCGATCACCTACGTCCCGGCGCGCAATACGGTTTTTCTCTCCCTGGCGTTGGGTTGGGCGGAGGTGCTTCATGCCGAGGCGATCTTTATCGGCGTGAACGCGGTCGACTATTCGGGGTACCCCGATTGCCGGCCTGAGTTTATCGCGGCATTCGAGACAATGGCCAATCTCGCCACTCGTAACGGCGTCAGCGGTGAGCCATTTCGTATCGAGACCCCGCTGATCGATCTGACCAAGGCTGAGATCATAAGAGCGGGTCTTGAACTGGGTGTGGACTACAGTAAAACCCTGTCCTGCTACCAGGCCGATGATCAGGGCCGGGCCTGTGGCCACTGCGACAGTTGCCGGCTGAGGGCCAAAGGGTTTGCAGATGCCGGAGTCGCGGATCCGACGGTCTACATCTCGGAGTGAATTAAGGGTTGCCTTTCGCAGCGGTCTGCGTAAAATGCGCAGCCCTACGGCGGGTCGTTAGCTCAGTTGGTAGAGCAGTTGGCTTTTAACCAATTGGTCATAGGTTCAAGTCCTATACGACCCA
>NZ_JAHREP010000007.1 GCF_019084545.1 Marinobacterium ramblicola | reverse complement strand
GGTTTTACCGTGGTCAACGTGACCGATGGTGCCGACGTTGACGTGCGGCTTGTTACGTTCAAATGATTGCTTAGCCATTTTGAATTCCCAACCTGTTCGTTTGATGCCTGGGTCGCCAAATACGAAAAAGGGTAGACATATCGCTATATCTACCCTTCTTAATCTGGAGCTCATGGGCGGATTTGAACCGCCGACCTCACCCTTACCAAGGGTGTGCTCTACCCCTGAGCTACATGAGCACAACGTTTTTGGAGCGGGTAGCGGGAATCGAACCCGCCTCTTCAGCTTGGAAGGCTGAGGTAATAGCCACTATACCATACCCGCCGAAGCCAGCTGACTTCACACCACTCTGCCGCGGGGTACGCCAGGGTGGTTGATGGTGGTGAGGGGTGGATTCGAACCACCGAAGCTCGCGCGTCAGATTTACAGTCTGATCCCTTTGGCCACTCGGGAACCTCACCACTACCGCTTCGCTGTCTCAACTGGTGCCGGCACGAGGAGTCGAACCCCGGACCTACTGATTACAAGTCAGTTGCTCTACCAACTGAGCTATACCGGCCTTGGCAACGAAGTGGGGCGTATCTTACTGATCGCCTTGGGGGCTTGCAACCCCTTCACAATCATTTTTTTCGATTTTTATACCCGGCCAGCTCGCCGCCACAAGCCGATTGATTTCACTGGATATTTCGTAACCAGCCAGATGCTTCACGCGGACCTGCCACAGGGCTTCATCAGCGAGGATCTCCTCCACCCGAACACGCTCACGCAGCGCGGCCGGCAGTCGACTGCGCGCACCTTGCAGCGCAGACTGATCGGAGAAACGACCAAAGGAGAGTAATCCACCGCGGCTTTCCGGCACCCAACCCTCACGGGCCAGACTATCAAGCAACTCGATACGTTGCGCGGCGTCCGCCGGCAGCGGTAGCACCAGACGCCAACCGGTGATCGCTGGGGGCAACTGCACCGCTTCGGCACTTACCGGCTCCGAAGACAAAACCGATACCAGGCGCTGCGCCTCATACCGAGAGCTCAGCGGCGCGTAACTCAGACACACACGCTCCCGCGCCGGCAGCACCTCATTGGGAGGCAGCTCCGACAGCAGACGCAGGCCAACACCTTTTGACGCCGCGACAGCGGGCTTATGCTCAGCGGCTCGCTGCTGTGCATACCAGAAAAACAGCAGCGTATTGGCCAACAGCAACAGTAGAAACAACCAGCGCAGCATCCCTACCCCTCCAGCGCGACCTGTAAACCATCGAGTACGAGATCCGGACGCCACTCACCACGCCCGAGCAAACGCCAAAACAGTTCACCGTCGCCGCCGGTTACGTACAGGTCCATCTCTGGCTCCAGACCCTGCTTCAGGCGCAGCTGGATCGCATCGAAAATAAAGTCCGCGCCATGGGTAACCGCATCGCTGGTATTGCAACCGGGCGACGGATCGAATCTGTCGACCGGGCGATCCACAAATACCCGCGCGGTGTTGCCGAGCAAGGCCTGCTGCAGCAGTCGCATACCCGGCAGGATGTAACCGCCGAGATGCTGTCCATTCGCCGCCAGGTAGTCGATGGTAATCGCACTGCCGCAATCCACCACACAGCAGGCCCTCTGCGTCCATTGGCGAGCGGCCAGCATCGCCAACCAGCGATCGATCCCCATGGCAGAAGGGTTGTCGTAACTGTTGATAACGCCCGCGGCCGCGGCTTCGGTACGCGCGAACCTGGGCTCGGGCAGGCCGTTTTCGCGCAGCAGACCGGCCAATCCCCGACTGACCTCCTCCGCCGCCACCGAGCAGACCCATACCGCATCAACCTCGGTTCGCCAATCCGGGATCAGCGCACCCAACGCCTCGCGGGTCAACACCCTGCCACGACCGAGGCAACCCTTGGCCGAATCGCGCAAGCGCCACTTCAGGAACGTGTTTCCGATATCGATCTCGAGAATTACCGACACGCTTGCCTCAACCCTGCTGCGCACGCACACTGATCTCCCCGCCATAGTACGCCTGCACCTGGCCCTCGGACTCCAGCAACAGCGCACCACGCTCATCCACACCGCGACAGATACCGCTGACCTCATTGTTACCACTGATCAGCCGCACGGCTGCATCGCGATGCGCATTGGCCTGCTGCCACTGCTCACGCATCACCGCAAACCCCTGGGTCTCGAAGGTATCCAGCGTCTCAAAAAGCGACTCGACCAATGTCGCCAGCAGCTGGTTACGCCCTGGGCGGTTCGACAGCAGTCTGCTGACGTCGATACAGGGCTGGGAGATCTGCTCAAGCTGATTAGCGGGCATCGCCACATTCAAACCAACCCCGATCACCACCTCGCACTCGCCGGCGGCATCACCACTGATCTCGACCAGTATGCCACCGAGCTTCCTTCCGCGACTGAGCAGATCATTGGGCCATTTCAGCTGCACCTCCTCGATCCCGATTCGGCGCAACCCCTCGCGCAGCGCCAAGCCAACGCCCAGACTTAGCCCCTCCAGCGCCGCCAGACCCGCCGAAAAACGCCAGGCCAGCGAAAAGCAGAGATTCGCCGCATAGGGACTGACCCATTCGCGACCACGACGGCCACGCCCCCGGGTTTGGAACTCTGCCGCGAACAGGCCGTTGCGCGCTCCCGACCGGAGCGCCTCCAGCGCCAGCGTATTGGTGGATTCGACCTCGTTCGCGAACTCCAGCCGATCCAGCCGCGCGACCAGAGCCGGCGGCAGCATCTCGGTGACACGGGCCTGATCCAGCAGATCCAGACCCGCCGGAATGCGATAGCCCCGCCCCTTGACGCTGTAGACCTCGATCCCCAGGGTTTCCAACCGCTGAATCTGCTTCCACACTGCGGAACGGCTGATACCCAGTTGTTCGCCCAACTCCCGGCCGGAATGAAAGGCGCCGTCACTGAGCAGAGCAAGCAGATTATCGATAGTCATCAGCACGCCACCTCTGCAGACACCCGCTGCAGCACGATAAAGCTGTAGTCATAGGGATTGGCCTCCGATGCACCGAACTCCTCCCGGCCAACCTCGTGCCACTGCCCGGCGTCCAGCGCCGGAAAATAGGCATCGCCCGCCACTTCGGCGTGCACCTGGGTCAGGTACAGCCGATCACATAGTGGCAGCATCTGCCGGTAGATCTCCGCGCCGCCGATCACCAACGCCTCATCGACACCATCGATCTCGGCCTGAGCCGCGGCCCGCTCGATCGCGACCTCGGGCGAGGGCACGACCACCACGCCCTTGGCGCTCCAGGCCGAATCACGGGTGATCACAATATTGCAACGCCCCGGCAGGGGGCGCCCGATCGACTCGAAGGTTTTACGCCCCATGATGATCGGCTTGCCCATCGTAACCCGCTTGAAGTACTGAAGATCCTCGGGCAGATGCCAGGGGAGACGGTTTTGATTGCCGATCACCCGGTTTTCAGCCTGGGCCACGATTACTGCCACATGCATATTGGCTCCTCAGATCGCTATTGGTGCACGGATCGCGGGATAGGGGTCGTAGCCCTCGATCTCGAAATCATCGAATTCATATTCAAACAGAGAGGCGGGCCTGCGCTTGATCTTCAGCTGCGGCAGCGGCCGCGGCGTTCTCGACAGCTGCTCGGCGACGATCGACGCATCATCGAGATGGTTGGCATACAGATGTAGATCGCCGAAGGTGTGCACAAACTCACCCACCTGAAGATCGCACTGCTGTGCAATCATGTGTGTCAGCAGCGCATAGGAGGCGATATTGAACGGCACACCGAGAAAATAGTCGGCACTGCGCTGATAGAGCTGACAGCTCAACCGCCCATTGGCGACGTAGAACTGAAACAGGGTGTGACAGGGGGGCAACGCGGCCTTGCCGTTGCGCACATTCTCTTGCGGGGAGATCGACTCATCCGGCAGGTCGGCCGGATTCCAGCCACTGACAATCAACCGGCGGGAGTCAGGCTTGCGCCGGATCTGCACCAACAGCTCCGAGATCTGATCCACCGTACGGCCGTCCGGACAGGCCCAGGAGCGCCACTGTTTGCCATAGATCGGCCCCAGCTCGCCATTGTCCAGCGCCCACTCGTCCCAGATAGTCACGCCACGCTCATTAAGCCAGGTGTTGTCGGTGCTGCCGGAGAGAAACCAGAGCAACTCGTAGATGATCGACTTCAAGTGCACCCGCTTGGTGGTCAGCAGCGGAAAGCCACGACTGAGATCGAACCTTAGCTGACGCCCGAATAGCGAGCGGGTACCCGTACCGGTGCGGTCGCCCTTATCGACACCCTGCTCGACGATCTCACGCATCAGATCGAGATACTGTTGCATACGGTTTTTTCTTCTCTAGTAGCGGTGGGAGCCCATACTTTAACGCTTTACCGGCCCGGGTGCATCGCCCGGCGCAGGCGTACTCCGGCTGTAGGCCCACAGGATCAGCAGCACACCGGCCAAAATCATCGGCAGGGACAGCAGCTGCCCCATGGTCAGCCAATGGAAAGCGAGAAAGCCCAGATGCGCGTCCGGCTCGCGGAAAAACTCGGCGCAGGAGCGAAACAGGCCATAAAGCAGCAGAAACAGGCCGGACACCGCCATTCGAGGCCGAGGCTTCGACGAGAACCACCAGAGCACGGCGAACATCACCACACCCTCCAGCGCTGCCTCATACAGCTGGGATGGATGTCGGGCCAAGCCATCGGCGGCACGCGGAAAGATCACCCCCCAACTCTGATCCGTCGGCCGCCCCCAAAGCTCGCCGCCGATGAAGTTACCCACACGCCCGGCACCCAGACCGATCGGGATCAACGGTGCGACGAAGTCACTGAGCTCGAAGAAGCGCTTACCGTGACGATGAGCAAACCAGGCGATCGCGACCAGCACGCCGATCAGGCCGCCGTGAAAGGACATCCCGCCCTCCCAGATCGCGAACAGCCAGAGTGGATCGTCGAGGAAGTAATCGAAATGGTAGAACAGCACATAGCCGAAACGACCGCCAAGAATCACCCCCAGCGCGCCCCAGAACACCAGATCGGAGACCTGCTGCTCGCTCCAGCCGGAACCGGGCTGACGGGCGCGCCAGCTACCCAGCAACCAGGCCGCGCCAAAGCCGACCAGATACATCAGTCCATACCAGTGGACCTTCAGCGGCCCGAGCTCCAGCGCCAGCGGATCTATATCATGCACCCACACGTCATAACCCCGAAATCAGATTGGTAATCAAAAAACGCAGGCCAACAACAGCCAGCAACAACGCAAACACCCGTTTCAGCTGCCGCTGCGGCAACCGGTGTGCCAGTCGCGCACCGTAGCGCGCAGAAAAGGAGCTCGCGAGCACGATGCCGATCAGTGCCGGCAGATAGATATACCCCAGATGCCAGTCCGGCATCCTCGCCTCGTTCCAACCGCTCCAGATATTGCCGACCGCCCCGGTCAGCGCTATCGGCAGCCCGCAGGCGGCGGAGGTGGCCACCGCCTGCTGCATGCTCAGCCGGCGCCAGTGCAGATAGGGCACCGTCAGCGTGCCGCCACCGATGCCGAAGATCGCCGAGGCACAGCCGACACCGCCCCCGGCAACCACCAACTCACCCGAGCCCGGCACTTGCCCACCCGCCTTGGGGCGGAGATCAAACACCATCTGCGCTGCAACACAGAGCGTAAAAACGCCAAACAACAGCTGCAGTACGGAGCCACTGAGAGCTCCCGCGATCCAGACACCACTCAGGGCACCGGCAAGAATACCGACCGACATCGGGGGAAAAAGGTTCCAACAGACAGCCCCTTTCTGGTGATGCGCGCGGATGGACGCGATCGAGGTAAACACTATCGTGCCCAACGAGGTCGCCACCGCGGCGTGCGTCAGCACCTCCGGCGACATGCCCTGCGCCGAGAAACTGAAGATCAGCACAGGTACGATAATCAGCCCGCCACCGATACCAAACAGGCCGGCAACAAATCCCGCCACTGCGCCAAGCAGCAGATAGAGCGCAAAGGTCAGTAACATCCTCTCTGTCCCGCTAGCCGAAAAGTGCACTATAGTAGGGCTTAAGAGAGATGCTGAACATCCCCGCCAACGCTCAAGGAACAGATGCCGCCGGGAGTCTAATCACTATGTGTCTGATCGTCATTGCCCTGAACCAGCATCCGGACTGGCCTCTGCTTCTGGTCGCCAACCGGGATGAATTTCATAGCCGACCCACCCAGGCGCTGGGCTTCTGGCCCGACGCGCCGATCATTGCCGGGCGCGACCTGCAAGCCGGCGGCACCTGGATGGGATTCAACCAAAATGGACGTTTCGCGGCGGTAACCAACTACCGGGACGGACGCGAGCAGGTGGCGGCGAGCAACTCCCGCGGCCAACTGGTCACCGACTTTCTGCTCAGCGACACCCCCGCCAGCCGCTACACCCCACCTGCAGAGGTGACCGCCGGCTACAACTTGATCCGGGGTGATGGCGAGGGCCTTTTCTACAGCAGCAACCGGGGCGGCCGCTGCGAACGTCTGAGCAACGGCATTCATACGCTGAGCAATGCGCTGCTCGAGAGCGAATGGCCGAAAACACGCAGAGCCCGACTGGCGATGCAACGAACGCTGCACACCCCCTCATCTGTCGATGCCGGCACACTGCTCGAAGTGCTGACCGACGCAACGCCGGCCGAATATGATCAACTACCGGATACCGGTATTCCACGGGAGAAGGAGCGACTGCTGTCGTCCTGCCTGATCCGCAGTGCCAGTTATGGCACCCGTGCGACAACGGTGCTGATGCAGGCGAAAAACGGGCTGACACGGATTATCGAGCGACGACTGGACGGCCAGGGACGCTGTGGCCAGAGCGACTTTACCCTCTGGCTCAATCCGCTGGGGGTCTGAACCCGGTCGCGAATCAGTCGCGCCCCGGCAACACCGGACGGGTCAGATTGCCCAACCCCAGGCTCTTCAAAGAGTTACGCAGGTAGCGGTGTATTGCATCGGCATCATCCATGCGCATGACCCGCTGCAGCAACGCATTGGCCTGGGCCAGGCTGGTGCCACGAATAGCCGATTTAACCTTGGGCAGATTGTTGGAGTTCATCGATAACACGTCATAGCCCATCGCCATCAACAGCAGTGCGCCGCCGGGATCCGCCGCCATCTCACCACAGATGGAAACCGGCTTATGCTCCTTGCGCACCTCCTGGGCGATATAATGCAGCACCTTGAGCACCGCCGGATGGTAGGGCGCATACAGGTGCGCCACCCGGGGATTGTTACGGTCCACGGCCAGCAGGTACTGGGTCAGATCGTTGGAGCCGACGGAGATAAAATCCACCTTGCGCGCAAAACGACGGGTCAGGTAGACGGCGGCCGGCACCTCCACCATGATACCCACCGGCGGCCGTTCGACATCGAGCCCCTCCTCCTGCAGCTCCAGCACGGCGCGATCGATCTGGGCGCTGGCCTCCTCGATCTCATGCATGCTGGTCACCATCGGCAGCATGATACGCAGATTATTGAAGCCCTGAGCAGCGCGCAGCATGGCGCGCACCTGAACCAGGAAGATCTCCGGGTGATCGAGCGTAACACGAATACCACGCCAGCCCAGGAAAGGGTTCTCCTCCTCGATCGGGAAGTAGGGCAGGGATTTGTCGCCACCGATATCCAGCGTTCTCATCGTCACAGGACGCGGCGCAAAAGCTTCCAACTGGCGGCGATAGATCTTCAGCTGCTCCTGCTCGCTGGGGAAAAAATCGCGCGTCATGAACGGGATCTCGGTGCGATACAGCCCTATGCCCTCGGCACCGCGCTCAAGCGAGCGTTCCACGTCACTGACCAGACCGGTGTTTACCCACAGCGGCATGCGATAGCCATCGGTGGTTTGTGCGGGCAGGTCACGCAGCGTTTCCAGTCCGGCGGCGATCATCTGCTCTTCACGGAGGATTTCACGGAAGGCGTTTTTCAGATCCTCCGAAGGGTTCACATAGACGCGACCGGTATAACCGTCGATGATCACCTCACGCCCTTCCAGGCGAGTAAACGGCAGATCGACCACCCCCATGACGGTAGGGATGCCCATGGAACGCGCCAAGATCGCCGCATGGGAGTTGCCGGACCCGCTGACCGAAACCAATCCGACCAGTTTATCCTCCGGCACCAAGCCGAGCATCGTCGGCGACAGATCGTCGGCGACCAGAATCGTACTGTCCGGGAACTCCACCTCGCCGGAACTCACACTCTCCTGCAGATGACTCAGTACTCGACGCCCCAGATCACGAATATCGGTCGCCCGCTCGCGCAGATAGGGATCATCCATCGACGAAAACTGGCGCACATGATCATCCACCACTTCACGCAGCGCACCCTGCGCCCAATTCCCGGCCCGTATCCGCTCCGCCACCTGTCCCGCCAGTGCGTTATCCTCGAGCATGCGCATATAGACATCGAACAGCGCCTGCTCGTCACTGCGCAGGCGCTGCGCCAGCATACGGCTGACTTCACGCACCTCGCCACGCACCGCTTCGAGCGCGATATTGAACCTCTCCAGCTCCGCCTCGATATTGCGCGCCGGCTTGTCCGGCACCCCCTCAAGGTCTGCCGGCAGGGTGGCGACGAAGACTTGCCCCACCGCCACACCGGGAGCACCGGCAACACCCGAAAACCGGCGATCTTCGGGCAGTTTAGCGCCAACCCCCGTACCACCGTGATTACCGACCGGCTGAATGGAGCCGGTCGCCTCGGCATGCGCGATAACGCCGGCCAGCTGTGCCGACACTGTGATCAGAAACGCCTCTTCCGACTCGTCAAACCGGCGGCGCTCGAACTGCTGTACCACGAGGACACCGAGCACCTCACCCTGATGGATGATCGGCACACCGAGGAAGGCGTGATAGCGCTCCTCACCGGTCGACTGCAGATAGATATAGGAGGGATGCACCGAAGCATCTTCCAGGTTGATCGGCTCGGCACGCTGGCCGACCAGCCCCACGACCCCCTCGGTGGGAGATAGACTGACCACACCGACCGACTCCGGATTGAGCCCCTGAGTAGCCATCAGCACGTAACGCTGGGAGATCGTGTCGAGCAGGTAGATAGAGCAGACCTGCGTATGCATGGCGCGCTGAATGCGCCTGACCGTCAGATCGAGCACCGACTCAAGATCCGGAGCCGCGCTCACCTCCTGTACGATCTTCCGCAGCACGTTCAACATCGCCGCCATCTACACAGCCCCTTATATCTCTGACGCTCTGGTCTCTCTACCGCTCTGGCACCGGCTGCAGGCGCGCCAGTTTAGGCGATAATTCTCGCAGTGCTTTACGGTAAACCTCTCGCTTGAAGGAGACCACCTGCCCCAGAGGATACCAGTAACTGACCCATCGCCAACCATCAAACTCCGGTGAGTCAGTTTCGTCTATTCTTACTGCGCTATCATGACTGAGCATACGCAGCAGGAACCATTTCTGTTTCTGCCCCACGCACACGGGGTGCGAATGGCGTCGGATCATACGCTTGGGCAACCTGTAGCGCAGCCAGCCTCGTGTTACCGCGAGAACCTCAACATCCGCTGGCGATAACCCGACCTCCTCTTTCAGCTCACGATACATCGCCTGTTCCGGAGTTTCCCGACCCTGAATCCCCCCCTGAGGAAACTGCCAGGCATCCTGTCCGATACGCCTTGCCCAAAGCACCTGACCCAGAGCATTGACCAGAATGATACCGACATTCGGTCTGAAGCCGTCTGAATCGATCAATTCTCAATCCCGAAATAACTATAGTAATATGCAGCTATTGTTCCATAGATCCCGGGCCGAGCAAATAGCCTGCCAGACCGGCATTTGACACCGGTCGCGTCCCATTTGCATCGCCGATCGGCCAACTCTATCCTATCCCGCTCAACCGATATCAATCCGATATCCGTTGGTAAATCTGGAGTGTATACGCGTGCGCCTAGCCATCTTTGATCTCGACAACACCCTGCTCAACGGCGACAGCGATCACGCCTGGGGGGAGTTTCTGTGCCGGCGAAGCATCGTTGACGAGGCGGAATATCGCGCAGCCAATGACCATTTCTTCCGCCAGTATCAGAGCGGCGCCCTGGATATCCACGAGTTTCTGAATTTCGCCCTGAGACCGCTGGCCAACCACGCACCTGAACAACTTCAGGCCTGGCACAATGCGTTCATGGAGGAGTGTATCGAACCGATGATGTTGCCGGCCGCACATGCGCTGCTTGAACAGCATCGCCAGGCCGGGGACTACCTGCTGATCATCACCGCCACCAACAGTTTCGTGACGGCGCCGATAGCCAAACGTTTGGGTGTCGACGGCTTATTGGCGACAGAGCCGGAGCGGCTTGGCGACCGCTTTACCGGCCGAGTGGCGGGCACGCCCTGTTTCCAGGGCGGAAAAGTGGAACGATTGAGTCGTTGGCTGGAGGAAACCGGCCACTCTCTCAAGGAGAGCAGCTTCTACAGTGACTCGCATAACGACCTGCCCCTGCTGGAGCAAGTCGATTTTCCCTACGCGGTCAATCCCGACGACAAGCTGCGACAGATCGCCGTTGAGCGCGACTGGCCCATCCTCGATCTACGCGGCTGAGGTCCGGCGTCAGATCGCCACCTTGCATTCGCGCAGCATGCGATTGAGTTCGGTCATCACCTGACGCCGGGTGATCAAGCCGACCAGCTTGCCGCGCTCGACCACCGGGTAGTTTTTCGGTTTAACCTTGCTCATCTGCTGCGCCAACTCCAGCACACTGTCACCCGGCGCCACGCACAAAGGCTCATGGTGCATGATATCGGCGACCTGAATGCGGCTGTCGCAGTAGTAACTGCTGCTGACAAGGTAGCGCAGGCAGTCATGCTCGGACAGGAAACCGACCACCGCACGGTTTTCGTCGATGACCGGCAACCCCATCTGTCCCGACGCCAAGATCAACTCGACTGCATCCGACAGCGCCATCTGACCGGTCAATGGCCGCGCGACAGGCAGCATCAGGTCGCGCACCCTCTTCTGATCTAGCATGCGTTCCGCTCTCCTCAACTTTTTTGCTCTGGCAGCTAAAGTGTGGCAGAGGAAAGCCGCTTTTTCCTGTCAGCGAATCATTTTCATGATCAAGGACAGGGATAGGTATAACGGCGGTGAATCGCCTCTATCTCGGCACTGACGTCATCACTCAAACGGATCTCAAGCGACGCGATATCGGCCCGTAACTGCTCCATCCGGGTGGCACCGATAATATTGGCACCGAGGAACTCGCGGCTGTTGACGAATGCCAGCGCGAGCATCGCCGGTTCCAAGCCCACCTGCCTGGCCAGATCGACATAGGCCTGGGTGGCGGCCAGGCCTGACTCGGTCATATAGCGGGCAAACTGGGGAAACTGAGCCAGGCGGGAGCCTTCGGGCCGCACGCCGCCCAGGTATTTGCCGCTGAGCACACCGAACGCCATCGGTGAGTAGGCCAGCAGTTCCACCTGCTCACGCATCGCCACCTCGGCCAGCCCCACCTCGAACGAGCGGTTGAGCAGGTTGTAGGGGTTCTGGATCGATATGGGCCGCGGCAAGCCGTGCAGCTCGGCCAGCTGGACAAACTTCATCGCCCCCCAGGCGGTTTCGTTGGACAGGCCGATATGGCGGATCTTGCCCTCGCCGACCAACTCATCCAGCACCTGCAGGGTTTCCAGGATCGGCGTACCGTCGCATTCCGGTTTATGCTCATAACCGAGGCGCCCGAACATATTGGTCGAGCGGTCGGGCCAATGCAGCTGATAGAGGTCGATATAATCGGTTTGCAGGCGGTGCAGAGAGTCCTCCACCGCCTGGCGCAGATTGGCACGGTCGAAGTGCAGATCGGGGCGGATATAGCTGACCTGCTCACCGGGACCTGCGGCCTTGGTGGCGATGAAGACCTGGTCGCGAGTACCTCGCGCCTTCATCCAGTTACCGATACAACGCTCGGTATTGCCCTGATACCGGGGATCGGTAGGTACCGGATACATCTCGGCCGCGTCGAACAGATTCACCCCCTGTGCCAGGGCATAGTCCATCTGCTCGAACGCCTCGGCCTCGCTGTTGCTGCGGCCAAAGGTCATGGTTCCCAGTGCGATGCGACTGACCCGCAGATCGGATCGACCCAGCAGTTTGTACTCCATACTCCCTCTCCTTAATTCTGCACCACCCCAGTCGACAGGACTCAACTGGCCGGCAATACGCGTAGAAAATACGCCTTGAGATACTCGGTTTCCGGAATCGCCGGATGTATCGGGTGATCGGCGCCCTGGTAGCCCTGAGCGAAGATCTGCGCGTTGCGATCCAGCTCGCGACTGTTGGCGCGCAGCATATCGACCAGGCGATCACGCTGCAGGTGCATCGAGCAGGAGGCCGATATCAGCACACCATCCCGGGCCAGCAGACGCATGGCAAAGTTGTTGATCCGAGCGTAGGCGCGCTCGCCATTTTTCACGTCTTTGCGTTTCTGGATAAACGCCGGGGGGTCGACGATCACCAGGTCGAAACGCTCCTTCTCCGCCACCATCGCCTTACACAGATCGAAGGCGTCGCCCTGCAGCGCGCGGAAACGACTTTCGGCATCGTTGAGCCGGGCGTTCTCCGCCGCAACTTCTAATGCACCGGCTGACGCATCGAGACAGAACACCTCCGCCGCGCCGGCCGCCAGCGCCTGCGCACCCCAGCCGCCGACATAGCTGAACAGGTCAAGTACACGCTTGCCTTTCACCATGCTCTGCATGCGGGCGCGGTTTTCACGATGATCGTAGAACCAGCCGGTTTTCTGCCCGGTCAGCACCGGTGCCAGCAGCTGAACTCCGTTTTCCACCAACGGCACCAGCTCAGGCACCTGCCCCTGCACCACCTCGACGTAGGTATCCAGCCCCTCGATCGAGCGCATCTTGCTGTCGTTACGCAGCACGATCGCCGCCGGCTTGAACACCTTGTTCAGCGCATCGATCACCTGATCCTGCACCCGCTCCATACCGGCAGTGGCGATCTGCACCACGAAGATATCGTGGAAACGGTCGATCACCAGGCCCGGCAAGCCGTCGGAGTCGCCATAGACCAGTCGGTAACAGGGTTGGTCGAACATCGCCTCGCGTAGGGACGCGGCCACCTTGAGCCGGTGTACCAGCAGCGAGCGATCCAGCGGGTGCTCCGAATCACGACTGATCAGGCGCGCGCAGATCAGGGTATTGGGGTTGATATAGGCAAGGCCCAGCGCCTTGCCCCGGGCATTCAGCACTTCGACCTGCTCGCCCGGCTCAAACTCTTTCAGCGGCGAGCGCTTGGTATCCACTTCGTTGCTGTAGATCCACAGATGACCTGCACGCAGACGACGGTCGGCGTTGGCCTGAAGTACCAGGGGTTTAAAAGTCATAATGTTCGTTTCGATAAAATGACTGTCCCGGCATGGCCGGGACAGATTGGGAGGCGGCAATCCTGCGGCAGAGGCTTATTCCGCCTCGCACTGCTCGGTGTAACTGTCGGCGTCGAGGAGTTCATCCATCTCCTCTTCGTCGCTGATGCGCAGCTGGAAAAACCATCCGTCGCCGTAAGGATCGCTGTTGACCAGCTCCGGTGACTCCTCCAGCTCCTCATTGATGGCGATCACCGTGCCGCTCAGCGGTGCATAGATATCGGACGCGGCCTTGACCGATTCGACCACGCCGGCCTCGTCGCCGGCGGAGATTTCGGCCCCCAGGTCGGGCAACTCGACAAACACCACATCGCCCAACAGCTCCTGCGCATGGTCGGTGATACCGATGGTGACGACACCCTCACCCTCATCGCGGATCCACTCATGGCTGGCAACATATTTCAATTCACTCGGGACATTGCTCATCTTCTGATCCTTAGCCGTCAACTTCAGGAAAACCCATTCATGCCCATGCGCATCCAATACACTACTGCGGCACTGTCAGCGGCACCAGCCAAAGCAGTGTAGACGTCCATCCGAGAATTCGCCGCACTGCCCGGCACCGCCAAAAAAGGCTGACAATGTATCGGCAAAATCGGGGCAGTTCAATCGCCGATCAACTTAGCCCAATGGACGTCGCGCCAGCCGCGGCACCTCGCCGCGCAGCCCCATCGCCATCAGCATCAGGTGCTGCTTCACCGGTGCCATGCGGTTGACCAGGCTCATGCCGCCGGAGCGCAGCAACCGGATCGGCGCCGGCAGGTCATCGAACAGGCGTCGGAACCCCTCCATCGCCGCCGCGGTCTGCAGGTTATCGGCTCGACGCATGCGCTGATAACGGCGCAACACCCGCTCATCGCCAGGCGCCTCGCCCCGCGCCCGGGCATCGATCAGCACCTCGGCCAGCGCGGCCGCATCAAGCAGGCCCAGGTTGACGCCCTGCCCGGCCAGGGGATGGATGGTGTGCGCGGCATCGCCGACCAGCGCCAGCCCCGGCTGCACATAGCGCTGTGCATGACGTTGCCGCAGCGGATGCAGATAACGCCGGTCGCAGCCCAACACCTCGCCGAGGCGATATTCAAAGGTATGGCCCAGCTCGGCACAGAAGGCGCGATCATCCAGCGCCATCAGCTCGCGGGCGTGGCCCGGCGAGGTGGACCAGACGATCGACAGTTTGCGCTGCGATGGGTCGGCCAGCGGCAGCAGCGCCAGGGGGCCATCCTCGGTAAAGCGCTGCCAGCAGGTAAAGCGGTGCGGCTTTTCGGTCTCGATGGTGGTCACGATGGCATGATGGCCGTAGTCCCACTCGGTCGCGCCCATACCGGTCAGGGTGCGGATACGGGATTGGGCGCCATCGGCACCGACCAGCAGTGCCGTGCTAAGCGACTCGCCACCGGCCAGACGCAGGCTGCGTACGCCCTGCGCATCGGGCGGCGAGACCGACTCGATTTTTACCCCGGTATCGAAGCGGATATTGTTCAACTCGCCCATGACCGCATAGAGCGCAGACAAGGTGACGCGATTTTCCACGATATGACCCAGACAGGGTTCATGCAGCTCGGCCGCACTGAACTGGATCGAACCGCGACCGCATCCATCCCAGACACTCATCTCGGTATAGGGGCAGACACGGGCAGCCTGCATACGGGGCCAGGCGCCGAGATGGGTCAAAAACTGCTGGGAGGCACAGGTCAGCGCACTGACCCGCGGATCGAAACCCTCCGCGCTTAAGCCCGGCAGGGCATCGATCAGGCTTTGCGGCGCGTCGCCACGGCTCTCCAGGATCCTTATCGACAGGCCGGTCGGCGCCAGCGCGCAGGCCAGTGCCACGCCAACCATACCGCCGCCAACGATGACCAGATCAACTCTGTCGTGCCCAACGTCCACCCCGGATACCATCCATTTTCCCCTTCGCGAATATAACCAGCGCCACCGGCAGCTGGCGTGGATTTCAATTCAGTTGCGGCGCCGGATGGTCCAGCCCCATCGCCGCCCGGGCCAGCAGGGTTTTACCCAGCGGGCAGAGATCCAGCAGTGTCAGGCCAAGATCCCGCGTCAGCGTCAGCGCCGGCTGTGTGCTGGTAAACAGTTTCATGGTGCGGTCGCTGAAGCCGATGGTGCGGAACTGATCGGAGCGGCGCCCCTCTTCGAACGCCTGTAGCGCCTGCAGCTCACCCAGGGCCAGCCCCTCCCGCCGGCGCTGGATGATCAGGTCGGCCAACGCCACCACGCCACGGAACGCCAGGTTGAACCCCTGACCGGCGATGGGGTGCAGCGCGTGCGCCGCATTGCCAAGCACCACCAGCCCGGCGCGTACCTGCTCCTCGGCGACCACTAGCTTCAATGGGTAGTGATAACGCGCGCCGACACGCACCAGCCTGCCCGCGCGGTAACCGAAACGCTCCTGCAGGCGCGCAAGAAAGGTCCGCTCATCCAGCGCCAATACCTCGTCGACCTGCGCCTCGGGCAGGGTCCAGACCAGCCCGCAACGGGCCTGGCCATCCAGATCCTCGCCCGGCAACAGGGCGATAGGTCCGCTGTCGGTGAAGCGCTCGTAGGCGATATAACGATGGGGCCGATCGAGACTGACGTTGGCCACCAGCGCGTGCTGTTCGTAGCTGCTCTGGCGATACCCTATGCCGATCTTTTCCCGCAGCGCCGAACGCCCGCCGTCGGCCATCACCACCAGCCCGGCCTTCAGCTCCCGCTCGTCGCCACCCTGGACCAGTTTCACCCTGCAGCCTTCGGCACGGTTGTCCAGATCCACAACCTCCGCCGGCGAGATGAAATCGATCCAGGGCGCGCCATGCTGACGCAGCTGGCTGAGCAGCACCTGCCCCAGCCAGTGGTTCTCCACCACGTAGCCGAGTGCCGGCACCTGCTCGCGCTGTGCATCGAGCCGAGTGGCGCCGAAGTGGCCGCGGTCGGAGACATGGATATGTTTGATGGCGGTCAGGTGCTGGGCCAGGGTCGACCAGATCCCCATGCGCTCGAATGCCGAGCGCACGCCATAGGCCAGCGCGGTGGAGCGGGCGTCGTAGCTGGGCTGAAACACCGGCTGGTCAGCATCCGGCATCGGCTCCGTTTCGACCACCGCGACACGCAGTTGCAGCTCGGCTGCCACCGGCAACAGGGCACAGGCCAGACTGGCCCCGACCATACCACCACCGACGATCAGCAGGTCATACTCCGCACGCATCTTCAGCTCCCTGCCTGATGTCCGGATTGCGCCATCAGCGCCTCGATCTCGTCGACGCGCTTGGGTACCGCCGCGGTGAGCACCTCGGCACCCCGCTCCGTCACCAGCACATCATCCTCGATGCGGATACCGATGCCGCGCCAGCGTGCCTCCACCTGCTCGTTTTGTGGCGACACGTAGAGTCCGGGCTCCACCGTCATCACCATCCCCGGTTCCAGCGGCCGCCATTCGCCATCGACCTTGTAGTTGCCCACATCGTGCACATCCATGCCCAGCCAATGACCGATGCGGTGCATATAGAAGGCTTTATAGGCACCGGACTCGATCAACTCGTCAGTTTCACCCTCAAGCAGACCAAGCTCGATCAGCCCCTCGGTGAGCAACCGTACCGACAGGTCATGCACCTCGTTCCAGGGCAGCCCCGGCCGGATCAGTTCGATACAGGCCTCGTTGGTTTTCAGCACCAGCTCATACAGCGCTTTCTGCTCCGGACTGAAACGTCCGTTGACCGGGAAGGTACGGGTGATGTCGCTGGCGTAGCAATCCAGTTCGCAACCGGCATCGATCAGCACCAGGTCGCCGTCCTGCAGCGGCGCGTCGTTGTCGATGTAGTGCAGGATACAGGCGTTTTCGCCGCCGCCCACGATCGGGCTGTAGGCCTGGAAACGGGCTCCCCGCTCGATGCAGTAGCTAAGTATGGTGCTCTCCAGCTGGTATTCGTAACCGCCCGGCGCCGCCCGGCGCATCGCCTGGCAGTGCGCTTCGGCGGAGATCTGCGCCGCGCGACGCATGATTTCCAGCTCCTCCTCACCCTTGAACAGGCGCATCTCGTGCAGCAGATTGTCGAGCAGAATCAGCTCCTGCGGCGCCTCCGCGCCCTGGCGCTCCTTGGCACGCACCGCGTTGAGCCAGCCCCGTACCCGAGTATCCAGCGCCTCGTCGCTGCCCAGTGCGTAGTAAAGCTTGCGCGCTCCATCGAGCAATTGTGGCATCTGTGCGTCCAGCTCGGTCAGGTCGAACGCCTGGTCGGCACCGAAGCGCTCCACGCAGCCCTCGGGACCTGCACGGTAGCCGGTCCAGATCTCCATCGCCGGATCGCGCGGTGGACAGAACAGCACCACCTGCCCCGCGTCTCGTCCCGGCCTCAGCAGCAAAATCGCATCGGGTTCGTTAAAGCCGGTCAGGTAGTAAAAGTCGCTGTGCTGACGAAAGGCATACTCCGCATCCCGGTTACGGGTCGCCAATGCGGCACCGGCCACCAGCGCCACGCTGCCCTTGGGCAGTTGCTCGAGCAGACGACGGCGACGCTCGGCATAACATTGCTGACTGATCTTCATATCCGCTTATCTATCCTGTTCGACGCCGCTCAGTGCAGGGTTGGAGGCGGTGTCGGCTTGGACTCCTCCTCCGGTACGCGATTGCACTCATTGAACATCAGCATGGCCGCCATGCGCACATACTCCTGCACCTCCATCAGATCGGCTTCATCCTCATCGGAGTCAACATCGCTGTCGGCGGCGATCTGGGCGATCTGCGCCAGATCCTGCAGCCCCTCCTGCGCTTCCACCGACAGTTTCTGCCCCTGCTTGGTGTGCAGGCCGAAACCGCTGAGGAAGCCGTTACACCAACTGCCCAGCGCTTCGGCACGCTGTGCCAGCAGCTGCTCATCATCGGGCAGCAGCAGCTCGAAGCCGAAGTCATCCGACTCATACTGCGCCAATGTGCGCTGGTAAAGTTCGATCAGGCCCAGTTTAGTGCTTTCCTGCTTCAACGCACTGACATCCATCAGCTCCTGTAGCACCCGCAACAGGGTATCGGCGTCAAAACGGGCGCCTGCGGCAAGCTGTCCGGCCAGAAGTCCGTGCAGTTCGGCAGGCGACACGGCCAGAACCCCCTCCTCGATCAACAGGTTGGCGACAATATCGAAGTCGGGCAGGAGAACGGGGGAGTCGGTTTCGCGGGTCATAATCTCGGTATTACACCTTCGGTAGGGTATGGGGTGCGGACAGCAGATCCTCTCGTAACAAAAAGACCGGAACAATCAGCCCGCCGATTCGGTCCTATGCTAGCATTTCACCTACAGCAGAGCCACGCGAGCGGTCAACGCCTCACCGCTCAATTGACCCTCCGGTTGGCGCTGTTTATAGTCGCCGTGAGTGCGGTCGCGTTATCGCGGTCGCCGAGGTCAGCCAACAGATGGCACAGAGGCAGAGCCATGTCGGAACACTATTTTAATGCTCTCGAGCAGAAGATCGATCGACTGCTGACCCGCCTGCAGCAACTGGAGCGGGAGAACAGCCATCTGCGCGAACAGGAAGCCAAGCTGCGCGAAGAGCGTGCCCAGCTTCTGCAACTGCACGACCAAACCCGCGGCAAGGTAGAGGGGATGATCTCCCGCCTTAAAGCACTGGAGCAACAATCATGAGTCAGGACGCGCGTACCGTCACGGTCAAACTCCTAGACAAGGAGTACACCATCAGCTGCCCGGACGGTGCCGAGGCCGAGCTGCTGGCATCGGCGGATTACCTCGACGCCAAAATGCGCGAGATCAAAACCAGCGGCAAGATCGTCGGCCTGGAGCGCATTGCGGTGATGGCGGCGTTGAACATGTCGCACGAGCTGATCAAGAACCGGGAGCAGAATCGGCAGTCGGTGGAGATGCAGCTGCGCCGTCTCGGTCACAAGATCGATCAGTCTCTGGAGCGGTTGGAACAACCTGAGAATCCGCCTGAAAATCTCTCATGATCAAAAAATCACCTTAGTTATCAATCAGCTGAAGCACGCGTAGCAAAAACGCAAAAAATAACAAGAGCTGACATTCAAATCGTCCGGCGTATAATGGACTCACTTCCTGGGGTGTTCGATAGTCGGTTAAGTCCCTCGAGCCGATAATCAAATACCTGGGTTGGCCAACAGGTGTTGTGTGCATGTCCGTATTTCGGAAAGCCTGATATACCTGTCGGTCTCCCCACTCTGAACCTTAGGGTTCAGGGCCAATACCGACGCCGGCATCCTGGGAGGCCCATCTTGAGTTCAATTCCAACTCCGACTGCCACAACCACACTGGAAAAACAGCGCCGCTCCCTGCGCCAGCAGATGCGTCGCGCGCGCCGTGCGTTAACGCCAGCACAACAGCGATCCGCTGCACACAACCTGCTGGGGCAGGTCCGCCACAGACTCTGGTTTCTGAAGGCGCGCCACGTTGCGCTCTACCTGCCCAACGATGGCGAGATCGATCCGTCGCCGCTGATTCAGCTGTGCTGGAAGATGAAGAAACGGGTCTACCTGCCGGTGCTGCACCCTATACGGCATAACCGCCTCTGGTTTCTGCCTTACACACCCAGTACCCGGATGTGCAGGAACCGGTTCCGCATTCTCGAACCGAAACTGAAGTACCACCCGCGTCGCCCCGGCTGGGCGATGGATCTGGTGATGCTGCCACTGGTGGCGTTCGATGCCGCGGGCAACCGCATGGGGATGGGCGGAGGCTTCTATGACCGCACATTCAGTTATAAATTTGCGGAGAAGGGGATCAAGGGCGCGAGACTGATCGGGCTGGCCCATGATTTTCAGAGAGTCGGAGAGCTACCGGTACAGCCCTGGGATGTACCGCTATTCGGAATAGTAACGGATAGGGCGGCTTACCTCTGCCAGCGCTAACCTCAACTATTATTGAAAACCTGCTGTACCAGTGCCGTCAGTTGCAGATCGGTTTGCGATACGCCGGTCATCACTGCACCGACAACGAATACCAGGACCAACACCAGCACGAGATCAGGGCTTTTTTTCATTAATGGAACACTTCCGTCGATCTAATTAGAGGGTGGATGTTCTAACGCTTGTTCGACATAGACATATAATCGGCGGAAGTGTTCCATAATCGAGCAAAAAATCAACTTTTTTCGACAACAGCCTGTTTTTCATCAATCTCCACCCGGTTTTTCCCCCGGCTTTTGGCCTGATACAGGGCCGAATCGGCACGGCTGATCAACGGCTCCGCGCCCTCGCCGGATCGCAGCTGCGCGACGCCAAAGCTACAGGATATGCGCTCGCCACCGATATCGACCTCGTCGGCAATGGCCTGGCGCAGTTTCTCCGCCAACCTCTGACCTCCCTCGATATCGGTATCCTGCAGCAGCACCAGAAACTCCTCGCCTCCCCAGCGGCCAAAACTGTCGATCCGACGTATATGGTCGAGCACGGTGTCAACCACCTTTCTCAACACCTCATCACCGGCAGCATGGCCAAACCGGTCGTTAACCCGTTTGAAGTCATCGATATCGAAGAAGATCAGCGTCAGCGGAATCCCGCTGCGCTCGGCGAGTTCGACGGCGGTATCGATCTGTTCGGCCAGATGACGGCGATTACTGATTCCGGTTAAACCATCCTCCCGCGCCATACGTGCCAGCCGTCGGTTGGTGGCGCTGACCAGGTAGAAGCGATAGCCGGCCAGAAGCGCCAGTACTGCGATCGCGATCAGCACATTGCGCACAACCGCCTCATCCACACCTTTTTTAAGGGTGACGGGCTCCCAGCGTGCACGAATCCGATCACGCTCATCCTGCCCAAGATCGGCCAGCGCCAGGTCCAACAGCCTGATCAACGGCGCCTGACGGGAGTGAGCCGCGAACTCCAGATCGAAGCTGTCACTGAGCGACGCATCAAGCCTCAATCCAGACAGCGCAGAGCTGGCTATCGCCTGCTCCAGCGAGAGACGAGTATCGACAAAAGCGGAAAGTTCGCCACGCAGCACCATGGCCAGTCCATCGGACACCGAATCCACCCGGAGTACTTTTAACTCCGGGTAGCGTCTGAGTAACAGGCGATCGAGATCGTGTTGACGCAACACCCCGATCGGCTGCGACAAGCGACGCGGCTGACTGATATCCGCCCCCTCTTTCACCGCTGCCACAATCGGAATGGTGATAAAGGGGCGTGAATAGTGTAACGGATCGCCCGATGGCACCACCGGCATGATGCCGGCGATAAGATCGCACCGCTTCCCCCCTAGCATGCTTCGCGCTGCGCTCCAGGAGTCGCTGGCAACGAACCGATGCTCCAGGCCGAGATGAGCGAAAATATGTTCCACGTAGTCGACGACCAACCCCATGGGCTGCTCGTCGCTCATCCACTGCAGTGGCTCCCACTCCGTGCTGCTGCAGAGCCGAACCGGATCGAGACTGCGCAAGTAGTGCCGCTGGGCGGGGCTGAGCGCCAGCTCGGCACTGGCCGCGCAGCAGAACATCAGGCCCTGCAGCCCGGCCAACGGCTCCACATTGCTGGCGATGCGATAGACATTCGCCATCGATTCGAAACGCTCCGCGTCCAGCGTACCGAATCGGCCAAGGTCATCGAAAGCCAGCTCCCGCAAAGCTTTTGCCTCGTGCAGCAACGCCTCACGACTGCGCCGCTGGGAGTTGTAGTGAGCCAAGATGGTATCGACGCTCTCCTCGATATGATCGAGGGCGTAGCGCCAGCCGCGCATGGAGGCGTCGCGAAACCTGAGCACCATGTCGAAGCGGTTGTCCGCCAGTTGGCCGCTGGTAAAGAGGATATCGGAATACATCGGGAAGCCGTAATCCTGCGGGTGGATTACATGGTAGTCCACCCCTCGCTGCTGCATCTGGAACGGCTCGTTGGATACATAGGAGGCTACCGCATCGGTGCGCCCATCAATTAGATCCTGAACGCTATAGGTAGGCTGCTGGATCAGTACGTCGTCGACCGATATACCGAACTTCAGCAGCATGGCGATGATCTCCGACACCTGCACCGCATCATCGGTGACCATGATCCGCTTGCCGCGCAGATCCCCGGGGCTGCTGATACCACTGTCGGCGCGCGTCAACAGCATCAATGGCGACTGCTGAAACGCCGCCATCAACGCGACCACATCCAGGCCTTTGAGCCTGTCGAGCAAAAGTGAGGAACGACCGACGCCGAACTGGGCGCGACCGCTCATTACCTCATCGATGGGCAGGATCCCGTTTTCGACCTCCACCAGCTCCACATCCAGCCCGGCATCGCGGTAAAACCCCTTCTCCTTGGCCATGTAGTAACCGGCGAACTGGAACTGGTGCTTCCATACAAGCTGCAGACGCACCTGCTCAAGCTGATCCTCAGCCTGACCCGGCTTCGCGATAAACAGAATCAACAGTCCAACCAACAGGCTAAGGCTGGCACGCATGCCGTCGCTCCATAAAACCACACTCAGTTAAGTATGCACCGTTTCTTCAGCGCGCAAGCTAACCTGCAACCTACTCGTCTTACCTAGATCAACAGTCTCAACATCAGCGGCATCGTCAACAGCGCAGCCAGTGTTTGTGCGGTAATAATGTTGGCCATCATCGGCGCATCACCGCCCAGCTGACGCGCCAGGATATAGGAGGCTGTCGCCGTCGGTACCGACGCAAATACCAGGAGAACCTGACTCGCCGCCAGATCCAGACCACTCACACGTGCCAGCAAAACCGCCAGTACAGGAAAGAGTAGCAGCTTAACGACAATGGTGATGAGCACGCCTCGACCACTCCCTCTCAGCATGCGCAGGTCGATCGCAGCGCCTACAGCCAACAGGCCGAGTGGCAGCGCCATAGAGCCGAGCAGGTCGAGCACCGAACGGACCGGCGATGGCAACCCGAGTCCCGACAGGTTGAGCAGGATCCCCAGCAGGCAGGCGAGAATCAGCGGATTGGTGATCAGGGTCCACATTACGCCGCGCAGGGTCGGGCGGGCGGCGCCGAACCAGGCGAATATCAGTACGCAGAGCAGGTTCAGCGTCGGAATCATCACCGCTGTCACCACCGCCGCCAACGCCACCCCCTGACCGGGTATCAGCGCCGCGCTGGCTGCCAGCGCTACATAGGTATTGAACCTCAGACTGCCCTGGTAGACCGAGGTGAACTGGGCGTTTTTCAGCCGCAGCAGCGGCCGCAGCAACAGCAGTAACAGGGTAATGATCAGCAACAACGCCAGTACCGACAGCACCATCTGCAGTGTCTGCTCACCGCCGAACTCGGCACGACTGAGACGGCTGACCAGCAGCGAAGGAAACAGGACGTAGTAGGTGGCGCGCTCCGCCGGCGGCCAGAATGCGGCGCCAGGAAAATCGAACCGCCGCGCCAGGTAGCCGATGATCAGCAGTGCAAACAGGGGCCAAAGCGCAGTGAGAATACTGTCCATAGTTGTTTATACTCAGGGAACAATGACGACAACACCTTCACAGGGTGTATTTAGCCTACACGGAGCCCCTAACAATGACATCTCTGGTAATGAGTTTTATCGGCCGCGACAAACCGGGTCTGGTTGGCCTGCTTTCCAAGACCGTCGCCGAGCACAAGGGCAACTGGCTGGAATCGGGCATGTCCCGGCTGGGCGGGCAGTTTGCCGGTATCCTGGTGATCCAGGTCCCGGTGGAGGAGCAGGAGGCACTGATCCAGGCACTGAGAGGCTTGGAGAGTCAGGGCCTCAAGGTCAGTGTCGAACGCAGCGAGCAAGCGGAAACCGAGGCTTCGGTTCGCGCCGTCACCCTCGACCTGATCGGTCACGATAAACCCGGGATCGTGCGCGACATCTCCCGTGCCCTGGCCGAGATGCAGATTAACGTGCACAAGATGCAGACCGAACTAACCTCGGGCTCCATGTCCGGTGAGCTGCTGTTCAAGGCCAGCGCCGAACTGCAGGTACCGACACCGGTGGATCTCGATGAGCTCCAGGAAAAGCTGGAGGCGATCGCCTCCGACCTGATGGTGGACATCACGCTGAACTGATCCACCATTTATCGGCCGGCACTGCGCACCAGTGCCGGCTCATGCTGCTCCAGACGCCAAAGCAGCGTCATCAACAGCGCACCGACTGCCACCACCACCGCAGCGATATAGAGCCCCAGATCATAGTTGCCCAGTTCCTTGGCCAGCATCCCGGTCAGCGCCGGTGCCAGAATCTGTGCCACCCCGTATGACAGCGTCATCCGCCCCATCAGTTTGGCCGGTTTGGTGGGATAGAAGCGCCCGGCCATGGTCAACACCAGGCCCACGCAGCCGATGAAGGTGGCGCCGAACAGGGCGGCCCCGGCCAGAGCCCCGGCCAGGGTCGGCGACAGCGCCGGCAGCAATATCCCCAGCAACTGCACCAGGTAGGCGAGAAACAGCGCCGGTACGTAGCCGGTTCGACGCGCAATCCGGTCCCAGACGATCACCGCCGGAGCCGCCGCCAGCCCCAACACCAGGAACGCCCAGTTGCCGCTCGCCGCCAGACCCGGCTGGCGGGCCACGATATCGACGATGAAGGTGGCACTGATCACGTAGCCCCAACCGGCACAGAAGTAAGCCGCCAGCAGCAGACGATTGAACAGCGGTGTCGGTGGACAATCGACCAGCGCCTCACCGGCCCGGGTGCGCCCACCGGTATCGGGCGCCGGCATCCAGCGCCAGGCAGGAATCGCCAGTAGCGCTGCCAGTAATGCAAAGCCGAGCCACTGACCACGCCAGTCAAACGATAAAGCCGCGAACAGCTCGACGATCAATGAGCAGAGTGCGATGCCCGCCCCCATGCCGATAAAATGGATACCCAGTTCGGAACGGTATTGATGGCGGATCAGCCAGTTCAGGATCAGTGCACTGGCCAGCAGCAGGCCACCTGCGGAGCTGAAACCCGCAATCAGCCGCAGTATCGACCAGAGCAGATAGTGTTCGGTCAACGCCATGGCCGCGGTGGTGGCCACCGCCAGCAGCAGACAGAAGCGGTACAGCCTGTCCTTGAGACGCAGATCCGACACGCCTGCCGCCGTCAGCGCACCGCCGAGATAACCGATATAGTTGAAGCTGGCCAACCAACCGCCGAGGGCGGTATCGAGCGGCGTTTCGGAGAGCATGACCGGCAGCAGCGGCGTGTAGGCAAAACGCGCCACGCCGACGGTCACGATCAGGCTGAGAATACCGGCCCCCAGCACCTGCCAACGCTTGTCCATCCCCTCTCCTTGTCTGCCCGTCTGGGCATGAATGACGCGGCAAGCGTTATGCGGGAGCCTCTACCAAACTCTCAGTCGCCGCGGGCCGCCAACAGATCGCGACCGCGGGCAACTGCCGCGAGCACCTGATCCGGAGCCGTACCGCCGATATGGTTACGCGCCGCGACCGATCCTTCCAGTGTCAAAACGTCGAATACGTCCTCGCCGATGGCGTCGGAGAACTGCTGCAGCTCGTCGAGCGACATCTCGGACAGATCCTTGCCGCTCTTGATGCCGTAAGCCACGGAAAGACCGACGATCTCGTGCGCGTCGCGGAACGCCACCCCCTTGCGCACCAGGTAGTCGGCCAGGTCGGTGGCGGTGGAGAAGCCTCGGCGGGCCGCCTCGCGCATCTGATCCTTGCGTGATTCAATCGCCGGCACCATGTCGCCGAAGGCGCGCAGGCAGCCCTTGACGGTGTCCACGGCGTCGAACAGCGGCTCCTTGTCCTCCTGATTGTCCTTGTTGTAGGCCAGCGGCTGTGACTTCATCAGCGTCAGCAGCGCGATCAGGTGACCGTAGACCCGACCACTCTTGCCGCGCACCAGCTCCGGCACATCCGGATTCTTCTTCTGCGGCATGATCGACGAGCCGGTGCAGAAGCGGTCCGGCAGGTTGATGAAGTTGAACTGAGCCGAGGTCCACAGTACCAGCTCCTCGGACATCCGCGTCATATGCATCAACAGGACGCTGGACGCGGCGCAGAACTCGATGGCGAAATCTCGATCGGAGACCGCATCCAGCGAGTTGCCGGCCGGGGCATCGAACTGCAGCAGTTCAGCGGTGTAGTGACGGTCGATCGGATAGGTGGTGCCTGCCAGCGCCGCGGCGCCCAGCGGCATCACATTGACCCGCTTGCGGCAGTCGGCAAAGCGCTCGTAATCGCGCGACAGCATCTCGAACCAGGCCATCAGGTGGTGGCCGAAGGTGACCGGCTGCGCAGTCTGCAGGTGGGTAAAGCCGGGCATGATGGTGTCGAATTCGCGCTCGGCCAGATCCAGCAGGCCCTGCTGCAAACGGCTGATCTCGGACAGGATCAGGTCGATCTCATCACGCATATAGAGGCGGATATCGGTGGCCACCTGGTCGTTGCGGGAGCGACCGGTGTGCAGCTTCTTGCCGGTGATACCGATCTTCTTGGTCAGCGCCGCCTCGATGTTCATATGCACATCTTCCAGCGCCACCGACCACTCGAACTCACCGCGTTCGATCTCGATCCGGATCTCGCTGAGGCCGCGGATAATGTCGTCACGCTCCTTGTCGCTGAGCACACCGACCTTGGTCAGCATCTTGGCGTGTGCGATCGAGCCCTGGATATCCTGCTTGTAGAGGCGGCGATCGAAGTCGACAGAGGCGGTAAAACGCGCCACGAAGGCATCTGTCGGCTCACTGAAACGGCCACCCCACTGCTGATTGGTCTCTTTGCTCATACCTCTACCTCACTGACGCTGTATCGGCCCGCAACGCGGACCGGTGAAATTCGATGCCGGGATTATACAGTCCTTTTGCCCCGCTTTGTCAGATCCAGACACCAAACCCGGCACCAGTTTCTGATACACTTAACGCCATTTCCGTACAGTATGTGGGGCCGGCCACCGCCCCTGGAGATCGCCAGTGACTGAATTCAACAGAACCATCCGTATTGCCACCCGCCGCAGCCTGCTCGCCCTCTGGCAGGCCGAGTACGTCAAGGCGGAGCTGGAACGCTTCCATCCCGGACTGCAGGTCGAGCTGGTCAAGATCGAATCCAGGGGCGACAAGATCCTCGACACGCCGCTGGCCAAGATCGGCGGCAAGGGCCTGTTCGTCAAGGAGCTGGAAACCGCCATGCTCGAGGGCGAAGCCGATATCGCCGTGCACTCGATGAAGGATGTGCCGATGGAGTTTCCAAACGGTCTCGGCCTGGCCGTGATCTGCCCACGTGAAAAACCCACCGATGCCTTTGTCAGCAACACCTACGCAAGCTTTGATGAGTTGCCCCAGGGCGCCGTGGTCGGCACCTCCTCGCTGCGCCGTGAAGTGCAGATCCGCGAGCGTCGTCCCGACCTGCAGGTACGTTTCCTGCGCGGCAACGTGCAGACCCGTTTGGGCAAGCTCGATGCCGGCGACTACGACGCCATCATCCTCGCCACAGCAGGGCTGGTCCGGCTCGAGCTGGGCGAGCGGATTCGCCAGGAGATCCCGCCGGAACAGAGCCTGCCCGCAGGCGGTCAGGGCGCGGTCGGCATCGAGTGCCGCACCGACGACAGCGAACTGCTGGAGCTGCTCAAACCCCTGAACCACACCGAGACCGCCTACCGCGTGCTGGCCGAGCGTGCCATGAACCGCCGTCTTGAAGGCGGTTGCCAGGTGCCGATCGGCTGCTACGCCACCCTGAACGAGAGCGGCGACCAGCTCTGGCTGCGCGGCCTGGTCGGCCGTCCCGACGGTACCGAGGTGCTGCGCGACGAGATTCGCGGCCCCGTCGATCAGGCCGAACAGCTCGGCATCACTCTGGCCGAGCGCCTGCTCGCCGCCGGCGCCGACAAGATTCTGCAAGAGGTGTACGCCGAGCGTGGCTGAGCAACCGCTCCAGGGGGCCAGAGTGCTGGTGACCCGCCCGTCCCATCAGTCCCAGCGCCAGGTAGAACAGTTGCACGCGCTCGGCGCCGAGGCGCTGGCCCTGCCGTTACTGGAGATAGTGCCTGTCACCGAGGCGGAGCACGAGGCGTACAACGCCATCAAGAGCAGGATCCTCGATCTCGATCTGTATACCGGCATCATCTTCGTCAGTGCCAACGCCGCCCGGATCGGTGCACAGTGGATAGATGAGTACTGGCCGCAGCTACCGGTTGGCGTGCACTGGCTGGCGATCGGTGCGGCCACCGCAGGCACTCTGGAAGAGTGTGGCATCCCGGCCCGGCATGTGGCCGGCGGCTTCGATTCCGAAGCGCTGCTGGCGGATCCGCTGCTGCAACAGGTGGCGCAGCAGCGCTTCCTGATCATGCGTGGCGAAGGCGGCCGCGAACTGCTGGCCGACACCCTGCGCGCACGCGGTGCCCAGGTCGACTATGCCGACCTTTATCGCCGCACCTGCCCGCGCTACAGCCGCGAGCAGATCAAAAGGACTGTTTTTGCCCAAGGGTTATCCGCTATTCTGATAACCAGCGGCGAGGCTCTGAACAACCTGCTGGAACTTGCAGGTACTGAGCCGGAACTATTGAGCACAGAATTGATCGTCCCGAGCCAGCGCATCGCGGTAATCGCCAAGGCGAGGGGCTTTACTCGAATCAGGATAGCGGACGGACCGGATGACGCGTCCATGCTCCGCGCACTACGACCTGCCGACTGACTGGAACCGATGGCATGAACGATACCCGCAAGCCCGACGAGCAATCCAAGGACAACACGCCCGACCAGCAGCCCCCCGTTACCGATGACGCAGGGAACAGCACGACTGCAAAACCGGAGGTTGCCGGAAGCACCAGCACTGACAACGCGGCCGAAAAGGCGAGCAGCGAAAGCCCCAGCGACGCCAAGAACGAAGCCGCAGCCGCAACGCCTGCGGAGCAGACCACCGAGCAATCGAAAACGCCCCAGGCTCAGCAGCAACCCCAGCCATCGGCGGCTTCTACCCCGCCCTCATCGCCTGCAGCCACCCGCAAGCAACCGGCCGGCTGGCCCGGCAAGCTCGGCCTGCTGCTGTCACTGGTTGCACTGGGCGGTGTCGGCTACCTCTATTGGCAGGGCTGGCAACTCAAGCAGGAGAGCAGCAGCGCCCAGGCCAGTCTGAACCAGCAGGTGGAAACCGCGCTGGCCAATGCCCGTGCCGAGGTCGCCGACCGTGTCGGCGGTGTGTCCCAGCAGCTGGGCAGCCTGCAGGCTCAGGCTCAGGCCGAGAAGCAGAACATCGACCAACTGCAGCAGCGCCTGACCGATGCCATCAAGCAGGTCAACGCCACCCGCGATACCTCGCGTGAGGACTGGTTGCTGGCTGAGGCCGAATACCTGCTGCGCCTGGCCAACCAGCGCGTGCTGATGGAGCAGACCGCCAACGGTGCACTGACCCTGCTCAAGGCCACCGACAACATCCTGCGTGAAAGCGACGATGTCGCACTGTACAACGTGCGTCAGGCCCTGGCCGAGGATATCGCCGCACTGGAAGCGGTGCCGGTACTGGATACCGAGGGCACCTACCTGAAACTGGCCGCAATCAACCGACAGGTCGACGACCTGCGCGTCACGCCGGTCACCGATAAGCGCAAGCTGCCCTCGATGCTGGAGGAGATCACCCCCGAAGCGGTCGAGCAAAGCTGGACCGAAGGCGCAGCAGCGGCTTGGAACAAGGCGGTGGACAAGTTCGAGAAACTGGTGGTGATCCAGCATCGCGACGAGCCGGTTGAGCCGCTGATGTCGCCGGAGCAGACCTACTACCTGCAACAAAATCTGCACCTGATGCTGGAGCAGGCGCAGCTTGCGCTGCTGCAGCGCAAGCAGCAGGCGTTCGACGCCAGCCTGGACAAGGCCGAGAACTGGATCTCCACCTACTTTGACCAGAAGGACGCCACCAGCCAGGCGCTGTTGCGTGCACTGGAGGAGATGTCGGCGCTGAATATCGCCCCCGAGCTGCCCGACATCTCCGGATCGCTGAAGGCGCTCAAGGAGCATCTGCGTGAAATGGCACGGCTGAAACAGGAGGCCGGGCAATGAAGCGCTTCTTTATCCTGCTGCTGATCCTGCTGCTGGCCGGCGCCTGGCTCGGTCAGCTGATGGTACAGGATCCTGGCTACGTCCTGCTGGCCTACAAAGAGACCACCATCGAGACCAGCCTCTGGGTACTGCTGTTGATGGCGATTATCGCCTTCGCTGTGCTGCACACATTGATCAACCTGATCGCCCGCGCCCGCACCCCGGCCCGCCGCATGCGCAGCTGGCGCGGACAGCGCAATCAGCGCATCGCCCAGAACAAGACACTCAAGGGGCTGATGGCCCTGTCCGAGGGCAACTGGTGGAAAGCACAGCGCTACCTGACCCGCGCTGCAGAGCGCAGTGAACAGCCGCTGATCAACTACCTTGCCGCCGCCAAAGCGGCCCATGAACAGGGCGACGCATCCGCCGCCGATAATCTGCTGCAGAAGGCGCGGGAGGCCACACCCAAAGCCGAGGTCGCCATCGGTATCGTACAGGCGCAGATCCAGCTCGCTCGGGGCCAGAATGAACCAGCGTTGGCGACACTGCTGCATCTGAAACAGCTGGCACCCAAGCACAGCTACGTGCTCAAGCTGCTCAAGGAGACCTACCTGCGCCTGAACGACTGGCCGGGTCTGAATCAGCTGCTGCCGGAGATTAAACGACACCAGGCGCTACCGACCGAACAGATCCGCAAACTGGAAAACCTGGCCGCCCAGAACCTGCTCAAACAGAGTCTGAGCAACCAGCCTGCGGAAGCGGACAGCAAAACCCGCCTGCAAGCGGTGGCGCACACCTGGCAATCCCTGCCCCCAGACTGCACCCACGATCAGCAGCTGATCGAGCAGTACAGCGCGCTGATGATCGAGGCGGGCAGCAGCGACGAGGCAGAGAAGATGCTGCGCGAACAGATCAGGCGCAACTGGGACGAGAAGCTGGTCGCACTCTACGGCCGCATCATCACCAGCACACCGCACAAACAGCTGGAAACCGCCAAGGGCTGGCTGAAAAAGCATGAAGAGAGTCCGGCGCTGGAGCTGACACTCGGCCGCCTGTCGATGCAGAATCAGCACTGGGGTGCCGCCATCAAGCACTTCGAGCGTAGCATCGAGCTGCAACCCGGCGCCGACGCCTATGCGGAACTGGGGCGCCTGCTGAATCACCTGGGCGAGCGGGAGCGTGCGGCAGCGGTCGCGACTCGAGGCTTCGAGCTGGTCAACGGCTCTTTGCCCAGCCTGCCCCTGCCCGCGGCCAAGTCGGAACCTTTGCACAACAGCAGCGACTAAGGGATTGAAATTCGGCTGGATCAACCTCATATCGGCTGATCCATAGGCAAGGGGACGAGGTTTACGACACATGGAAAAACAGCTTGAGCGCCTGATGTATCTGTCGCGCTGGATACTGGCTCCGATCTATCTGGGACTCAGCCTGGCGCTGGTCGCTCTGGGTATCAAGTTCTTCCAGGAGGTGTTCCATCTGCTACCCCACGTACTGGAGATCGGGGAAGCGGATCTCGTACTGGTGGTGCTGTCGCTGGTCGATCTGACCCTGGTCGGCGGCCTGCTGGTGATGGTGATGTTTTCCGGCTACGAGAACTTCGTCTCCCGCATCGACCTCGACGAGGGCGCCGAGAAGCTGAGCTGGCTGGGCACACTGGACACCAACAGCCTGAAGAACAAGGTCGCCGCGTCGATCGTGGCGATCTCGTCGATCCATCTGCTGAAGATCTTCATGGACGCCAAAAACTACGATAGTGACCAACTGATGTGGTATGTCATTATCCATCTGACCTTCGTAGTGTCCGCCTTTGCCATGGGCATTCTGGACAAACTGACCAAAAAGCCGCACTGAGCCCGACCTAACACCATCGAATCCGAGTCAGCGCCGCGCTGCCTAGTCGCGTCTATGAGCCGCGTCTATGAGTCGCAGCGACGACGCGCGTAAGGAGCCAGGCGTAAAATCAGGTCAGAACGAGGTTTCGAGGTGCAGAGCTGGATCAGCGGCGGATTCAGCTCTGCGCCGCGAATCCGCCCCTGTGGATAACGCTGATCGACCTCGCCGCTGAGCAGCTCGGCCGCACAGATCTCGCACACGCCGTTGCAACAGGCGTGACGCAGGGCCAGCCCGGCGTCGCGCAGCCCCTCCAGCAGGGTGATATCCGCCGCCAGGGGCAGCACCAAGCCATCTTCCGGCAGCGCAACTCGCCAGCTCTCAGCGCTCATCGAAGATGCCCAGCTCATCCCAGAGCCGGTCGACACGTTCCTTCACCGCGGCGTCCATCTCGATCGGCACGCCCCATTCACGGTCAGTTTCGCCCGGCCACTTGTTGGTCGCGTCCATACCCATTTTTGAACCTAGCCCGGACACCGGCGACGCGAAATCGAGGTAATCGATCGGCGTGTTGTCGATCAGCAGGGTGTCGCGGCTCGGATCCATCCGCGTGGTGATCGCCCAGATCACGTCGTTCCAGTCGCGGGCGTTGACGTCGTCGTCGCAGACGATGACGAACTTGGTGTACATGAACTGACGCAGGAAGGACCAGACCCCCATCATCACCCGCTTGGCGTGGCCGGGGTACTGCTTCTTCATCGTCACCACCGCCATGCGGTAGGAGCAGCCCTCCGGCGGCAGGTAGAAGTCGACGATCTCCGGGAACTGCTTCTGCAGGATCGGCACAAACACCTCGTTAAGCGCTACCCCGAGCACCGCCGGCTCATCCGGGGGACGACCGGTGTAGGTGCTGTGGTAAATCGGCACCTCGCGCTGGGTAATCCGTTCCACGGTGAACACCGGGAAGCGATCGACCTCGTTGTAGTAGCCGGTATGGTCGCCGAATGGACCCTCGTCGGCCATCTCCTCGGGATCGATATAGCCCTCGAGGATGATCTCGGCACTGGCCGGCACCTGCAGGTCGTTGCCCAGGCACTTGACCACCTCGGTCTTGCCGCCCCGCAGCAGCCCGGCAAAGGCGTATTCGGACAGGGTGTCGGGCACCGGCGTCACGGCGCCGAGAATGGTCGCTGGATCGGCGCCGAGCGCCACCGCCACCGGAAAGCGCTCACCGGGGTGCTTGAGTTTCCACTCACGAAAATCCAGCGCCCCACCACGGTGTGAGAGCCAGCGCATGATCAACTTGTTGCGCCCGATCAGCTGCTGACGGTAGATCCCCAGATTCTGTCGCGGCTTCTCGGGGCCCCTGGTTACCACCAGCGGCCAGGTCACCAGAGGACCAGCGTCACCGGGCCAGCAGGTCTGGATCGGTAGCTTGTACAGGTCGACGTCATCACCTTCGATCAAGGTGTGCTGGCAGGGCGCGTTCTTGACCACCTTCGGCCCCATGTTCAGCACCTGCTTGAAGATCGGCAGCTTCTCCCAAGCGTCCCTCATCCCCTTTGGCGGTTCAGGCTCCTTGAGCTGGGCCAGCAGCTTGCCCACCTCACGCAGCGCGGTGACCGACTCCTCGCCCATCCCCAGTGCCACCCGCTCGGGGGTACCGAACAGGTTGGTCAGTACCGGGTATCGGTAGCCTTTGGGATTTTCGAACAGCAACGCAGGCCCCCCGGCACGCAGGGTGCGGTCGCTGATCTCGGTCATCTCCAGGTAGGGGTCGACCTCGACCTTGATCCGTTTCAGTTCGCCGCGCGCTTCCAGCATCTTGATGAAGTCGCGCAGATCCTTGTACTTGGGGTTACTCATCAGCAATCGGGCTCTTTGCCGGTAGAAAATAAAAAGGGTGAGTAGCGAAGCGCTGAACCAGGCTCCCCATACTCACCCTGTTACCAAACGGTCGCGCGGTTACTTGCGCTTCATCGACATGAAGAACTCGTCGTTGGTCTTGAAGTCCTTCAGCTTGTCGATGACGAACTCGGTCGCCGCCGTATCCTCCATCGAGTCGAGCAGCTTGCGCAGGATCCACATCCGCTGCAGCTCCTCCTCGGTGGTGAGCAGATCCTCGCGACGGGTGCTGGAACGGCGGATATTGATCGCCGGGAACACGCGGCGTTCAGCGATCTTGCGATCCAGATGCACCTCGGAGTTACCGGTACCCTTGAACTCCTCGAAGATCACCTCGTCCATCTTCGAGCCGGTGTCTACCAGCGCGGTGGCGATGATCGTCAGGCTGCCGCCCTCTTCGATGTTACGCGCGGCACCGAAGAAACGCTTCGGCCGCTCCAGCGCGTGGGCATCGACACCACCGGTCAGCACCTTGCCCGAGGAGGGAATCACGGTGTTGTAGGCACGGGCCAGACGGGTGATGGAGTCGAGCAGGATCACCACATCCTTCTTGTGCTCGGTCAGGCGCTTGGCCTTCTCCAGCACCATCTCGGCGACCTGCACGTGGCGTGACGGCGGCTCATCGAAGGTGGAGGCAACCACTTCGCCGCGCACGGTGCGCTGCATGTCGGTCACCTCCTCCGGGCGTTCGTCGATCAGCAGTACAATCAGGTAGCACTCCGGGTTGTTGCGGGTGATGCTGTTGGCGATGTTCTGCAGCATCAGCGTCTTACCGGCCTTCGGCGGCGACACAATCAGTGCGCGCTGACCCTTACCCATCGGGCAGACCAGGTCGATCACACGGGCGGTGATATCCTCGGTACTGCCGTTGCCGATCTCCATGCGCAGACGCTTCTGTGCGAACAGCGGCGTCAGGTTCTCGAACAGAATCTTGTTCTTCGCGTTCTCCGGCCGGTCGTAGTTGATCTCGTTGACCTTGAGCAGCGCGAAGTAGCGCTCACCATCCTTCGGCGGGCGAATCTTGCCGGAGATGGTATCCCCGGTACGGAGATTGAAGCGGCGGATCTGGCTGGGGGAAACGTAGATGTCGTCGGGACCGGCGAGGTAGGAGGAGTCTGCGGAGCGGAGGAAACCGAAGCCGTCCTGCAGAATCTCGAGAACACCGTCGCCATAGATATCCTCTCCGCTCTTGGCGTGTTTCTTCAGTATCGCGAAGATCACATCCTGTTTGCGGGAGCGGGCCATGTTTTCAAGACCCATTTCAGTGGCGATATCCAGAAGTTCCGGAACACTTTTCGTTTTAAGTTCGGTAAGATTCATAGTTTTGGAAGCAGCCTAAAGTTGGCCGATAGTCGGGATGGAGACCGGAAAGGTTAGTCGGAAGAAAAATTAAGTGCCCAGGTGCCAGCACCTGAAGCGCGCCCTAAGGCCGGACAGATAAGTGAAAAACACTATAAAGCCTAAGGAAAGAGCTGTCCAGCACGCGAATCAAGAAAACGCAATGGCCGGAATCCGGCTCATCGCGTCAGTTCGCCAAAGGATCAGAGGTTGGCGTCAACAAAGGCAGCCAGCTGCGACTTGGACAGCGCGCCGACCTTGGTTGCTTCTACGTTGCCACCCTTGAACAACATCAGGGTGGGGATACCACGGATACCGAATTTTGGCGGTGTCTCATTGTTCTCATCGATATTGAGCTTGCAGACCTTCAGACGGCCGGCGTACTCCTTGGCGATCTCCTCCAGTACCGGTGCGATCATTTTGCATGGACCACACCACTCAGCCCAATAATCAACCAGGACGGCGCCGTCTGCTTTCAATACCTCTTCTTCGAAGCTGGCATCGGTGACGCTTACGATGTTTTCGCTCATTGGCTCTGCTCTCCAGTGCACCTGGTGCGTTGAAAAATCTGACCCGTGATGATACCACCAGCATCAAACCAATGTGAACAGCCCAATAATCACGCCTAATGCAGGGTTTTTGCGCCTGCACCGGTCAATAAGTTCTGGTAATCTTTCGCTCTCGCACCCCGCGCCGGTCATTGGTGCCGGCCACACCGGGCTGCTGTCTGTATCGAAATCCGGCGACACACCGGAGTGGAATGAAGTAGCAAACGGAGATCCGCCACAGCATGCTCGAACAAGACAGAACTGCGGATAGCGGCCAACAGGACAAATTGATGGCTGCCATCGATCTGGGCTCCAACAGTTTCCACATCGTAGTCGCCCGCCTTGTCGACGGCGAGCTCAAACCGATCGATGTGCTGTCGGAAAAGGTGCAGCTTGGCGCCGGGCTCGATGCCAACAGCCACCTTAGCGAGGAGGCTCAGCAGCGGGGGCTGGAGTGCCTGCGCCGGTTCGCACAGCGGGTATCGGAGCTGCCGCGCAGCGCCATCCGTGCGGTGGCCACCAACGCACTGCGCGAGGCGAAAAACCGCCATGAATTCATCAGCCGGGCCCAGCAGGTGATGGGGACACCGATCGAGGTGATCGCTGGCCGCGAGGAAGCGCGCCTGGTCTACCTCGGCGTTGCCCACACCCTGGCCGACGACAATGACCGCCGCCTGGTGATCGACATCGGCGGCGGCAGCACCGAATTCATCATCGGCTCCCGCTTCGAACCGCTGAAGCTGGAGAGCCTGCATATGGGCTGCGTGAGCTACACCCAGCGCTTCTTCCCCAACGGCAGTATCAACCAGAAGGCGTTTGATTCGGCACGTACCGCGGCGGCCCGCGAGCTGTTGGCCATCCGACGCGATTATCGCCGCTTGAGCTGGGACAACACGATCGGTTCCTCCGGTACTGCCAAGGCGATACGCCAGGCCTGCATCACCCTGAATCAGGGCGACCAGATCACCTACAGGGGATTGGTCGCGCTCAAGGAGCACCTGATCGGCTTCGGCCATACCGACAAGATCGCCATCGAAGGGGTCAAGCCGACACGCAGCGCGGTACTGCCCGCAGGCGTCGCGATACTGCTCGCCATCTTCGAACTGCTCGGTATCGAGGCGATGGATTACTCCGACGGCGCCCTGCGCGAGGGGTTGCTGTACGACATGGCCGGTCGACTGCGCCATGAGGATGTGCGCGAGCGCACCATCAAGGCGCTGAAAAAACGCTACCATGTCGACGCCGGGCATTCACAGCGGATCGAGGCCACGGCGCTGTACCTGCTGGCCCAGGTACGCCAGGTATGGGAGCTGGAGGAGAGCGAATTTCACGACATGCTGAGCTGGGCGGCGCGCACCCACGAAATCGGCCTGACCATCGCCCACACTCAGTTCCACAAACACAGTGCCTACCTGCTGCAGCACTCCGACCTGCCGGGCTTCACCAATACCGAGCAGCAGCTGCTGGCCTTCCTGGTCCGCGGCCACCGGCGCAAGTTCCCCAAGGAGGAGTACCGCCTGCTGCCGGAACAGCGCCAGAGCGGTTATCGCAAACTCTGCCTGCTGCTGCGCCTGGCCGTTATCTTGCACCGCAGCCGCAGCTCGGCACGGCTGCCGGCGATCGAGCTGAAGGTGGATGAAAAAACTCTCAACCTGCGCTTTCCCGCCGACTGGCTGGAGCATCACCCGCTGACCCGTGCCGATCTCGATAACGAAGCGGATTACCTGCACGCCATCGGCTTCGAACTCAATATCCAGTAACACCCCGACCGACAGCACAAATAAAAACGCCCCGTCGAAACGGGGCGTTTTTATTTCGCTCGCGTGGCTTAAAGTTGCGGACCCGCTGCAACAATCGCTTCGGAGACGCCGTCGAACTTCTTGAAGTTGTTGACGAACTGCTCGATCAGCTTCGCCGCCGCCGCGTCGTAGGCGGTCGGATCGGCCCAGGTTTTGCGCGGATTCAGCAGCGCAGAATCAACACCCGGTACCTCCAGCGGCACCGACAGGTTGATACCCGGCAGATGCTCGGTTTCGCAGTTCTTCAGCGCACCGCTCTGAATGGCACTGATGATGCCGCGCGTGGTCGGGATGCTGAAACGCTCACCGGTACCGTAGGAACCACCGGTCCAACCGGTGTTGACCAGGTAGACGCGGGAGCCGAACTCTTCGATACGCTTGATCAGCAGATCGGCATAGACATGCGCCGGACGCGGGAAGAAAGGCGCGCCGAAACAGGTGGAGAAGGTGGACTTGATACCGCCGCCGGAGCCCATCTCGGTGGAACCGACCAGCGCGGTGTAGCCGGACAGGAAGTGGTACGCCGCCGATTCCTTGGTCAGCACGGAAACCGGCGGCAGTACACCGGTCAGGTCGCAGGTCAGGAATACGATGGAGTCGGGCTCGCCACCCATATTGGTTGCGGAACGCTTCTCCACATGCTCCAGCGGGTAGGCGCAGCGGCCGTTCTCGGTCAGGTGGGTGTCGTTGTAGTCGGCATGGCGCTTGGCGTCCAGGTGTACGTTTTCAACGATGGCGCCGAAACGGATGGCGTCCCAGATGATCGGCTCGTTTTTCTTGCTCAGGTTGATGGTCTTGGCGTAGCAGCCACCCTCCAGGTTGAACACCACGCCCTTGCCCCAGCCATGCTCGTCGTCACCGATCAGGTAACGGGTCGGGTCAGCCGAGAGGGTGGTTTTACCGGTGCCGGAGAGACCGAAGAACAGGGTGGTGGAACCATCTTCACCGATGTTGGCGGAGCAGTGCATCGGCAGCACATCTTTCTCCGGCAGCAGGAAGTTCTGCACCGAGAACATCGCCTTCTTCATCTCGCCGGCGTAGCGCATACCGGCGATCAGCACCTTGCGCTTGGCGAAGTTCAGGATGACACAGCCATCGGAGTTGGTACCGTCGCGCTCCGGCACGCACTCGAAACCGGATACGTTGAGGATCTGCCACTCCTCCTTGCCTTTGGGGTTGTACTCGTGCGGACGAATGAACAGGTTCTGACCGAACAGGTTCTGCCAGGCAGTCTGGGTCGTCATCTCGACCGGCAGATAGTGGCTGGGATCTGAACCGACGTGAACGTGCGACACGTAGTGTTCCTGGTCGGCTACATACGCCTGAACACGCTCCCACAGGGCGTCGAACTTGTCCGCATCGAACGGACGGTTGATGCTGCCCCAATCGATGGCATCGGCAGTACTCGGCTCTTCAACGATATAGCGATCCATCGGAGAGCGACCGGTACGCTTGCCGGTGGTGACGACTAATGCGCCGGTGTCCGCCAGAACACCCTCATTGCGTGAGATCGCCTGCTCAACCAGTTCGGCCGGGGTCGGATTCACGTGTACGCGATTGACGTTTTCTGTGGTCATTACCTGATTCCCTTGGCTGCACGCCAAATTTACCTGAAAGCAATAAGTTCTTTCGCGAGCCGGATCCGACCCACGTTAATTGTTATTCTGGGGAGGCGCATTATCGCACATCTTGCCCGACAGCATAACCCGGAAGATTTCTCATTTCGGATAAGAGCCGGACAGCCTCAATGCACCTGTTCCGGCGGTTCCAGCGGTCCACCATTGCTGAATAGCGCCCGGATATCCGCCGAGTCGAAGCGGTATAGCTGGTTGCAGAAATGGCAGCTCACTTCGATCACGCCGCCATGCTCCTGGGCCAAAGCGAGCAGCTCCTCTTCGGTCATCATCTGCAGGGCATTGGCACTGCGCGAGCGGGTGCAATCACAGTTGAACTGCAGCGGCTCGGGTTCATAAAGACGGCATTGCTCCTCATGGAACAGACGGAACAGCATGGTTTCGTTATCCAGCGTCAGCAGTTCTTCGTCGCTCAACGTCGACGCCAGCATCGCGATCCGCTGCCAATCCTCATCGCCGCTGCCCGCAGCCGGCAGCACCTGCAGCAGCATCCCGGCCGCACGCCGCCCGTCAGCGGCCAGCTTGATCGTCGTGCCAAGCTGCTCAGATTGCCGGAAATAGCTCTCCAGGCACTCGGCCAGCGTAGCGCCTTCAAGCGGCACCACGCCCTGATAGCGCTGACCGTCATCCGGCTCGATGGTCAGCGCAAGACGGCCGTTGACCAGCAGTTCGTTGAACGCCGCTTCGTCATCGATCTCACCGTCAAAGCGCGCTATGGCGCGCAGATCATGGTGATGGCGACACTCCGCCATCAGCACCCGCAGTGCGCCCTCACCCTGAGCCTGCAGCAGCAACCGGCCTTCGAACTTCAGATTGGAGCTGAGCAGACTGACGGCAGCCAGCATCTCACCCAGCACGCGCTGAATCACCGGTGGATAACTGGCGCGGGACAACACCTCGCGATAGCTCTCCTCCACCCGTGCCACCACGCCACGGACATCGATCTGGTCAAAAAGAATACGCTGGATCTGATCGCTGTTACTCACATCTCACCTACAAAAAGGCCTGTCAAAAGGGGGCTGTTGCAAGGGATCCGGACCCGGCCAGTCGGATTAGACGCTGGAGCCGAAACTCGGGGGTGTTTAGAATAAGGGACCGATTTTAACCGATTGAGCATTCGATGATCACCCCGCCGACTCTATTTTCCACTCGCTGGCACTGGCCCGGCCTCGTTTTTGGCCATATCGCCGCCCTCCTGCTGCTGCTGAGCTACGCACTGCCGACCGGACACAACGTCTGGCAGTCGATGGGTGCCAGCCTGTTCTACACATTGAACGGCACGTTAGAGAGCAACGGCTCATGGACCTGGTTCTGGGCCTGGATGAACACCCGCGAGGTGGACGCCGCATCGGGATTGCTGCTGTTGCTGTTCCTGACCTTTCCGCTGGTAATACCCAGGGAGCGCCTACAGGCCGCCCTTTGCGGCTTTCTGAGTCTGATGATCCTGATGCTGCCGGCCCGCGAACTGCTCAGCGAGGTCACCCAGCATTACGGGCTGAGCGGCCCCAGTCCGACGCGTGTACTGCAGCCGGCCTACCTGTTCTCGGAGCTGCGCCCCGGGATACCGGCCAAGGATAGTGCATCGGCCAGTTTCCCGGGCGATCATGCCAGCGTCCTGCTGATCTGGTTCGGCTTTCTGGCCTTCAACAGCCGTCACTGGATCAAGGGGCTGATCCTGGGCGCGATCACCCTGTGGCTGATCCTGCCGCGACTGATCGGCGGTGCCCACTGGTTTGCCGACGTGGCGGTAGGCGGCCTGGTGATGGCACTGGTCACGCTGAGCTGGGCCTTCGCCTCACCGCTGGCGTTCTGGTTGAACCGCGGTATCCAGAAGCTGATGACACCGCTGTTCAGACTGTGCGGCCGTATTCCACTGCTCGGCCGGCTGCCCTTTTTTGCCGCCAGCCGCTGATTAGAAGTGTCCTTTGATGCGCAGTATCTCACGCCGGCTCTTCTTGTCCGGGCGGTGATCGGGACCGCTGCCCAGCTGTTTGCGTTCGGCGGCCCACTGCTCGCGGGCGCGGATGCTCTCTTCGGTTTCGCGGTAGAGCTTCTGCGCTTCCGGCGCACCGCGCCGCTGATCGGATAGCGCGATCACTTCGACGGTCTTCTCTTCGTTGCCTTGGCGGATCTGCAACTTGGCGCCGATCTCGACGACTTTGCTGCATTTGGTGCGCTGACCGTCGTAGTGCACCTTACCGCCCTCGATCATCGCCTTGGCGATCGCCCGGGTCTTGTAGAAGCGTGCGACCCAAAGCCATTTATCCAGACGTATCTTATGCTCGTGCTCCTCGTGCTTGTCCGCGTGTTTACTCATTCGGCGGCATTACCTCGGCAAAATCGGTTACAGCATTGAATTCGGTTATCGCCCGCGCCGGCTGCCGGCTATCCGGTTGCGCGATGCAGAGCAGATGCGCGATACCGAAGCGTTTGGCCGACTCCAGTACCGGCAGACTATCATCGACCAGCAGCGTACGTTTCGGATTGAACGGCTCCACTTCCTGTAGCTTAGTCCAGAAGAGGACATCCTCCTTGGGCAGGCCGAAGTCGTGGGAACAGATCACCAGATCGACCAGTTGATCGATACCGGTTTTCTCCACCTTCAGGCTCAGGCTGTCGCGGTGCGCATTGGTCACGATCAGCGTCCGCCGGCCGTTCAGGCGCAACGCGGCGAGGAACTCTTCAACCCCGGGGCGGTAACCGATACGGTCCGCCACCTCCCGCTTCAGCTCGGCCACGGGCAGGTCGAGTTCGCGACTCCAGTAGTCGAGGCAGTACCAGTTCAGCGAGCCACGCTCGGCCATGATCCGCTCGATCAGCGGCCCGCGCGCCCGCTCCGGGTCGAGACCGTGACGTTCGGCGTAGCGTTGGGGCAGAAACTCGAGCCAGAAGTGGGAATCGAAGTGCAGGTCGAGCAGAGTACCGTCCATGTCGAGCAGAACGGTATCCACGGCTTGCCAATCCAGCATAATCAGGGAACACTCAGATGTGGATAGAGATCAACGGAATACGAGTATGCCGACAAAGCCCGAAATTTTGAAGGTAACACCGGTCTCGGAGAGTCGGCTGTTCCAGGTCGAAGCGCTGGACCTGAAGTTCAGCAACGGCGTCGAGCGGCGCTTCGAGCGACTGGCCCTGCGCGGTCACGGTGCGGTGATGGTGGTCGCCATCGATGCTGACAACAATATCCAGCTGATCCGCGAATACGCCGCCGGCCTGCATGACTATGTCCTGACCCTGCCCAAGGGGCTGATCGACGCCGGCGAAACGCCTCTGGAAGCGGCCAACCGCGAGCTGCAGGAGGAGGTTGGCTTCGGCGCCCGTCAAATGGTATTGCTGAAGAACCTGTCATCCGCGCCCAACTACATGGGCCACAGCATGAACGTAATCCTGGCCCGCGACCTCTACCCGAGCAAACTTGAAGGCGACGAACCGGAACCGCTGGAGCGGGTGCCCTGGCCGTTCGACGATATCGAAGAGCTGATCGTGCGCGACGACTTTTCCGAGGGTCGGGCGATCGCCGCCCTCTACCTGGCGCGCCACTGGCTCAACCAGGAGTCGGAAGCGGCAGGTTCTTAATCGGGATTACGGCAGGCCAGTGTGCCCGCCACCACCGTCCGATTGACCTTGTCGGCAAACACCGGGTCAGTGATCCGGGTATCCATGATCCGCTGCACCTCCTGATCGCTGAAGCGCTCGTGAACATAATCGGACAGGCAGTCACACTGTGCCTCACTGGCGTTGCCGGAGGCAACGCAGCCATCGCGGAAGGGGGTCCAGGTCTTGGAACTCAAGAACTGGGATTTAACCAGATAGATGGCCAGCAACACCACACCCATCCACAGAAACACCTTACCCATAGGTTGGAACCTTGTAATTGTTATCGAGGCCCCCATTCTATGTAGACTCAGGCACTGTTTCAGCTAACTTTAGTAGCAGACGAGACCGTAATAACACTACAGTCTGTGCCATGATTCTGACCCATAAAGGGTGCTATGATTTGCGAACCGCCGAGGGTGAGCGAACGATAAACCCGGTTTTATGCTTGAAAGCCAAGGCACTTAGAGTCCGAGGGCTTTCGAAACCTGTCAAACATATAAGGTGAATTACTATGAGCTTTGAACTGCCAGCACTGCCTTACGCAAAGGATGCACTGGAGCCGCACATCTCCACCGAAACCCTGGAATATCACCACGGCAAGCACCACAACACCTACGTGGTGAAGCTGAACGGTATGGTTCCCGGCACCGAGTTCGAAGGCAAGTCTCTGGAAGAGATCATCAAGACCGCTCCGGCAGGCCCCGTATTCAACAACGCCGCCCAGATCTGGAACCACACCTTCTACTTCAACTGCCTGGCACCGAACGCCGGCGGTGCGCCGACCGGTGCCATCGCTGATGCGATCAACGCCAAGTGGGGTTCTTTCGAGAAGTTCCAGGAGGAGTTCAACGATAAGGCGGTGAACAACTTCGCCTCCTGCTGGACCTGGCTGGTCAAGAATGCCGACGGTTCCATCGAGATCGTCAACACCAGCAACGCCGGTACCCCGATGACCAGCGGCCAGACTGCACTGCTGACCGTCGATCTGTGGGAACACGCCTACTACATCGACTACCGCAACGTGCGTCCGGACTACCTGAAAGGGTTCTGGGCACTGGTGAACTGGGATTTCGTGAACCAGAACTTCGCGTAAGTTCGGTTTATATCCATATAAAAGGCGCCTCAAGGCGCCTTTTTCGGTCCTGTCGTCTGCTCAAGTATCGGTTGCAGGCCAGACCAGACGGTATCCAGCAGGTACTCCTGCGCCTCCGCCCGCGGGTGGTAGCCATCATCCTGCATCAGCTCCCAATCCTCGGCGACTCCGTCGAGTAGAAAGGGTACCAGCGCCACCCGCTTCTCTCCCCCCACCTCGGCGAACAGATCGAAAAACGCCTGGGTATACTGTGGCCCATAGTTGGGCGGCAGACGATTACCGATCAACACCACGCGCGCGCCCGCCTGCTGCGCGTGATCGACCATCTGCTGCAGATTCCGACGTACGATATCCAATGGGGTGCCGCGTAAACCATCATTGGCGCCCAGCTCAATCATGACAATCGTCGGTTGATGCGTAGCCAGCAGCCCCGGCAGGCGGGAGAGGCCGCCGCTGGTGGTTTCGCCGCTGACGCTGGCATTCACCACTTCGACGTCCAGACGCTCCTGCTCCACCCGCTGACGCAACAGGTTCACCCAACCCTGCTCAAGCGGTATGCCGTAGGCAGCCGACAGGCTGTCGCCCAGCACCAGCACGGAACCGGCAAACGCGGGACTCGACAGCAGTACCAGCATAAAGATCACTATTCGCATCGTTGGTGTCCTGTTATTACTAAATTAGAGTATGCATCCCTGGACAACATCGTTTAGAACCTTTCGACGCCGCCACGTTCCTACCAAGAGCGGTGATCCGAACGAGCGCGTTTCGCGTAGATCTACCTATAAGGCCAGCAAGGAGCGATATGGATCAGTCTACCCTCAGTCCGACAATGATCGAAGCACGGGCACTCAGCAAGCATTTCGATACCGAAGCGGGTCGTGTGGAACTGTTCACCGGGCTCGACCTGGAGATCGCCCGCGGCGAGAGCCTGGCCATCATCGGCCGCTCCGGCGCCGGCAAATCCACCCTGCTCAGTCTGCTCGCCGGTCTCGATACCCCGAGCAGCGGCAGCGTCAGCATCGACGGCCACCGGATCGAAGCGCTGGATGATCAACAGCGGGCCGAGCTGCGTGCGCGCAAGATCAGCTTCATCTTCCAATCGTTTCATCTATTGCCTGAACTCACCGCGCTGGACAACGTGCGCCTGCCGCTGGAGATACGCGGCACCGACAACCCTGAGCAGGACGCTCGCCAATGGCTGGCCGAAGTGGGCCTTGGTGAACGCACTGGGCATTATCCTTCACAGCTGTCGGGCGGCGAACAGCAGCGCGTTGCCATCGCCCGCGCCTTCGCCACCCGGCCCAGCCTGCTGTTTGCCGACGAGCCCACCGGCAACCTGGACGAGGATACCGGCGGCGCGATCATCGATCAGCTGTTTCGGCTCAACGCCCAACAGGAGACGACACTGATTCTGATCACCCACGATCAGGAACTGGCGATGCGCTGCCGGCGTCGTCTGCGCCTGCATAATGGTGTGTTGACGGAGGTCTAACGATGCCCCTCTTACCTCGTCTGGCGCTGCGTCAGCTGCGCAGCCAGCTACGCACCACCGAGTGGCGCGCACTGTTGTTGGCGACCTGGATCGCGATCACCCTGACCACCCTGCTGACCCTGCTCGGCGATCGCCTGGAGCGCGGACTGCTGCGCGAGAGCGCCAACCTGCTGGGCGCCGACCTGGTATTGAGCAGCAGCCGTCCGCTGAGCAATGAGCGGCTCGACAGTATCAGCGCACACGACGTACAGACGACACCGGTGGTCCAGTTCCCGAGTATGATATCCAACCCGGCAGCCACCGAGACACCGCCGATGCTGACGTCGGTACGTGCCGTCGAGTCCCCCTACCCGTTGCGCGGCGAGATCCTCACCCAACCGGCACAGGGCCAGGCGCTGCCCGGCAAGGGTGAGGCCTGGGTAGAAGCGCGAATACTGGAGCAACTGGGGCTGGGGATCGGTGATCAACTGCAGCTGGGCTACAGCCAGTTCAGGATCACCGCCGAGCTGATCAGCTCACCCGACCGCGGCAGCGGCTTCCGCAGCTTCAGCCCCCAATTGCTGATCAACCGCAGCGACCTGGAGGCCAGCGGCGTGCTGGCCCCCGGCAGCCGCGCCAACTTCCGCCTGCTGATCGCCGGCACGGCGGAAGAGATCGGCGCCTTGGAGGCGCAGTTGCAGCCGACACTGGCAGAGCATGAACGTCTGCTCTCGCTGCAACTGGACCAACCGCTCACCGGCGATACCCTGGGCAATGCCCTGGCCTACTTGAAGCTCGCGGCACTGACCGCGCTGCTGCTGTCGGCATTGACCATCCTGCTCAGCCTGCGTCGCTTCAGTCAGCAGCAGTACACACGCAGCGCGCTGCTGCTCAACCTGGGACTCAACCCCGGACAGTTGCTGCGTATCTACCTGTACCAGCTGCTGATCGCCTGGGTCGTACTCGCCCTGCTTGGCCTGGCCACCGCGGCAAGCCTCGACTCGGCGGTGCAGAGCTGGTTGTCCAGGCTACTGCCGCAGCAGCTACCCCAGGCGGCAGCGCTCGCCTGGCTCAGTGGCCCGGCGCTGGGACTGGTGATGCTGATTCTGCTCGGGTTACCGCCGATCCTGTCGCTGGCACGCGTTCCGGTGGCCCACCTGCTGCGCGGCGATACGCCGCCACAGGATCGGCGCGCCCGCCTGCTGCAGATCAGCTGCCTGGTGCTGCTGGCGCTGACGCTGCTGCTGTTCCTGCGCGCACCGGTTGCGGCGTTGATCCTGCTGGCACTGCTGCTGGTGGGTGGCGTGCTGTTCGGCTATATCGCCCAGGCGATGCTGGTCCGGGTTGCGGAACCCCTGGCCCGGCGCCTGCTGCTGGGACGTCTGCTGCGGCTGAGACTGCGTCAGCAACGGCGCTGGCACCGCCTGCAGTCGGCGGTGATCGTGCTGCTGTTGACCCTGCTCGCCGTGGTCTGGATCAGCCGTGCCGATCTGCTGAGCGAGTGGCGCGCGAAGTTTCCGACCGACACACCCAACTACTTCGTGATCAATATTCAGCCCTGGCAGAAGTCCGACCTGGATCGCTTCATGCAGGCCAACGCCATCGACAGCGCCCTCTACCCGATGATCCGCGGCCGCCTCACGCAGTTGAACGGCAAGCCGATCCGCCCCCAGCTGACACCGGACCAGCTCGGCGACAATACGCTAAGACGCGAGCTGAACCTGAGCTGGGCACTGGATCAACCGGAGCACAACGAGCTGCTGGCCGGTCACTGGTGGGACGACGCGCCGGAGCTGGCGCAGATCTCGGTGGAGCAGGATATGATGGACGACCTGGGGCTCAAGCTGGGCGACCGCCTCGGCTTCGATATCGGCGGCCAGCAGGTGGACGCCGAGATCACCAGCATCCGCGGCGTCGAATGGACCTCCTTTAGACCCAACTTCTATGTCATCTTCAGCCCCGGTGCGCTGGAGTCCTACCCCTCCACCTGGATCACCAGCTTCCGCCTCGACGGCGAGCGCAAGCGCCTGGCCACCGAGATGCTGCAGCAGTTTCCATCGCTGACCCTGATCGATATCGACCAGCTGCTGAGCCAACTCGCCACCTGGCTGAAACGGCTCGGTGACAGCTCGGCCATGGTGCTGGGCCTGACCCTGGTCTGCGGGCTGATCCTGATGGCGGTGACCCTGCTACAAGCGCTGGAACAGCGCCGTTTCGAAGCAGCGCTGATGCAGACACTGGGCGCCAGCGGCGAGCAGACCCGGCGGCTGGATCTACTCGAGTTTCTGCTGCTGGGACTGGTCTGCGGCCTGCTGGCCGGCTTGAGTGCCGAGCTGACCCTGGCCGGGCTACACCTGGCGCTGCTGCACGTGGAGCCCAAACTGCACCCCTGGCTGTGGATTACGCTACCTGCACTCTCATCGCTGTTCTTTGTCGTCACCGGATTCCTGATCCGCCGCCCACTGCAACTGGATCAGTGCTACCGGCTACTCAAGGCGCAGAGCTAGGGAGATCAGCCCGATATGACGGATGACAGGGCTGTAAGGCGGTCGTATGATCCCAGAAGACCCGCCCCCAAGCGTCAAGGAACATGGAAGATGACGGCAATAATCGATAAAACACCGACCTGGACCCACCAGTCCGAGAAGGGACTACAGATCAACAGTACGGCAATCAATGGCGACGGTTCCATCGTAGTCTACGGCACTTCAAGCGAGTTCGACTCCGGTAACTTCACCTTCTATGCCTGCAATGCCGAAGGACAAAACATATTTGCCGTCCCCATCAGCAAGCAAAGCTGCTACCAGGGTGTATTCTGGGTTGCGGTCAGCGAACAGGGCGGTATTGCCGCTGCAGGAGGCGAAACCAGCAAATCCGGCCCCAATAATGGTTTCCTTCAGGCGTACGCGGTCACGACCGGCGCACCCTGTCTGCTGAACGAAACCCTGCCGGGCCGGGTCAATCAGGTCAGCCTGTCTGCAGACGGCACCTACCTGTTGGCCACCTTCACCGAATACCTGGATAACATCGAATCCGGTGTGCTTCAGCTCTATCAACTCGACAACGAAAAAACCGCGTATCAACTGACCGACCACTTCAGCCTGGCCGGATACGGTTTCAACAGCTGCGAAATCTCGACCAACGGCACTCGCGCTGCGGTCTCGGCCATCGCCTACACCGATGACGACAAGACCGATGGCAAAGTGATCGCGTTCAATGTCGATAACGGCAAACTTTACCGGCAGAGTGATGCAGCCCTGTCGGCTGGCTCCATGCGCGTTGCTGTGGTAGCCGACGGCAGTTATTGGGGCGCCTCCCTGCATGACGGCAGCTGTGCACTGTTTACCGACAGCAGCACGACGCCGGACTCACCCCTGTGGACCTATCAGCCGCCAGACCTGGATCTAAGCCTGGCCTACGGTTTCGATATCACCAAAACAGCCGCCGGTAAGGTGATATTGGCGGTCGGCGTCAACCTTGCGGAAAATGGCAATGCCTCATCCCAAGATCCGCTGGGTAGACTATATTTGGTCGAATCCGTTAAAACGTCAGCACACGAAGCTCCAGAACTGCTGATGATCGCCGATATCGAATACTCGCCCAATCCAGGGGTCAGCCTCGATACCGATGCAAACTATGTCACTGCAACAGATGGCAAGCCGGCCGATGAACATTCAGGGGGCAACACCGATGAGAGCCCGGGCAATTTCTACCTGTTCGATATCCCGGCGAAGGCACAGCTATGGCAATATCCAACGAAGATCATGAACTGGCCCATGATGATATCGGCAAACGGAGCTGCCATAATCGGCGGCAGTGACACCGGTGAACTGTTTTTCTGGGGAGCGACCGGCTGACAGCCGACATATGACATGCACAATGACATGAAACCGGCAACGCCATCCCATACCGGGGACTCTCAACTGATAGCGAATCGATTCGATTTCGGCCGCTGGCGGCTGTCTTTGGGTTTTGTCGGCGCTTGGTTGGCGGTCTGGGCGCTGGGGCTGCTGGTCGAGTACACCAGCCACGCCAGCGTCTGGTTTCCGGCAGCGGGCATGACCTTCGCCGGGTTGCTGGTAGTCGGCAGCCGGGTCATTCCCCATATCATGCTCTGTGCCGTCATCAGCACCATCTGGACCGACTACCAGTATCAGCTCAACCTGCCGCCTGGTGAGCTGCTGGCAGCAGGACTGGTGTTCGGCGTCACCCATATTACCCCCTACTATCTGGGTGCGCGCCTATTGCGCTACCTGGCCAACCACCGCTCGCTTCAGCTCTACCACCTGATCATCAGTTTCCTGCTGATTGCCGCGCTATCCTCGCTACTGACGGTGTTTGCCGTGCTGCAGGGCCTGATACTGACCGATATGATGCCGGCGGAGGATCTGGCGAGCACCTGGTTCCCGTTCTGGATCGGTGACATGGCCGGCGTGCTCGTCATGAGCCCACTGTTCATCAGTCTGCTGACCCGTATCTACCCCACGCCGAAATTCTGGGTCGGCGACCTGTACAGCTTTGCCCGCGAGCATGCGACCAACCGCTTCGGCTATAAATTGGCCTTGAACTCGGTTTTACTGCTGGCCACCCTGATTTTGGCGTCGGTCGTCCGTACCCAGGAGAGTGCCTTTGCGGTGTTCTTCCTGATCGTGCCACAGATGTGGATCACCTATACCGAGAGCCCGGTTCGCACCGCCATCAGCGTCGCGCTGGGCAGCTTTTTGATCGCCCTCGGCGTCAACCTGTTTGGCTTGATGGACTATGTGATGGTCTATCAGTTTGCCATTAGCGTGATTGCCGCCAGCGCCTTCTTCGGCCTCTCCGTGCCGACCCTGATCGCCGACAACCAGCAGCTGCGTAAAAGGGTGTTGGAGGATGCCCTGACCGGGGCCGCGTCACGTCACATGCTGCTGAATCAGTCCGCAATAGAGTTACAGCGTTGCGTACGGAGCAGACAACCCTTTTCGCTGATCGTGCTGGATATCGACAACTTCAAGACGATCAACGACCAATTTGGCCACGTCATTGGTGACAAGGCACTGATCAGCGTGTGCGATACGGTACGCACAAGCCTGCGTGCAACCGACACTATCGGACGGTTTGGCGGCGACGAGTTTGTTATCCTGCTACCGGCCACCCCCTTGCAGGGTGCCATTGAAACAGCGGAGCGTATTCGCGCCGACGTACTGAGACTCAGGCTGAAAGCCGGGCTGAAGATCTCCTGCAGTTTCGGTGTTGCAGAGGCCAAGCCCGAGGATGATTTTGCGACGCTGTTTAACCGGGCGGATAAAAACCTGTACCTCGCCAAATCCCGTGGACGGAACCAGGTCGCCTCTGTTTGACCTCTACTCCCAGACCAGATGCTGTAGTAGAAAACCGGCCGGTTAAAGTGCCGGTTCCACCCGCGGCTGTCCCTCCTTGTCGATCTGGGGATAACAGAGAAACAGGCGATCGGCCGCAACGCTCGCTTGCAGCCGCTGCTTGAGCTGTTCGGCACGGCCATTGGCCAGCTGCTGCAGGCGGCCGTCAAGCTCTGCCGCCAACGCCTCGCCCTCCAGCGGCTTGTCCCGCTTGGCGTTCTCCTCGACCAAGGCCCTATCCAGCAAGCCACGGTCCTGCGCCACGCTGATCCCGCACAGGTTCAACCGCAACCCATCACGCGCGTTCATCAGCTCCGCCAGCTTGGCCAGATAGCCATCCACCTCACCCTTTGGCGTAGCCGTACCGGGTTCAAACAGCACCGGCTCCAGAGAAATGAACGCGCCGGTTTGGCTCGCCTCGATCGCCGTCTGCGCCAGCGAGATCAGCGCGCCATAGGGCTGCATCGCCTGGAGCAGATAACTCATCACCCCCTGCTTCACCCCTTTGCCGGCGATACGCCTGATGATGCTCTGATAATCGAACTCGGGGTCGTCCAGTGAGCCACTGATCGGCACGTCCAGGTCGATATTGTCATCACCGTCCTGCAACACCGCCACCGCGGTGCCCAGCGGCATCGAGATCTGCTGCTGGAACTTGCCGACCTGGTCCTGATCAACGGGATCGACCTCGAGCCGGTTGAGCCGGATATGGTTGCTGCCATCGAGCTGGTCCTGCTCCAGCGAGCCGTCGAGCTTCAGGTTGAGCTGACCGTTCTTGAGGAAGTAACCGGTGTACTTGATGCTGTAGGGACTCAGACTGGGCAGATCCATGCCGGCGAGTTCCGCGTTCCAGTGCCCGCTGCGCGGCGAACCGACCAGGTTGACCGCGCCCTCCGCTGTGAGCTTGGCAAAGCGGTTGACCTGAGCCGACAGGGTAAAGTCGCTCTGGGTATCGCCTGCGGTGTCGATCGCCTTGATACTGGCATGATCGATCGCCAGCAGGGCGTTGAACGCCGGTTTGGTGGAGCGGTCGGTAAAGCGGAACCGGCTGTCACCGGCCAGCGCCAGCTCACCGATCCGTACTCTGAGCGGCGTTTCGTTCGCTTGTTCGGTGGTTTTCTCCCCAGCCACCGACCGCCCCCCGGGCTCCTCGCTGCCCAGGGCGTCGAGCTGATGCTGCAGGGCCTGAATATCCACCGGCACCATCTCCTCGTTCAGGGTCAGCGCACTATCCAATCCGTTCAGATCGATACGATCGATCTGCAGCTGCTGTCGATCCAGTACCAGGCTTTTCAGATCCACACCGGCCAGCGCCAGCAGCGGTCCGTTCTGTTCCGTTCGCGCCAGCGTCACCCCCTTGACCTGCGCACCGGAGAGCTCCAGCTCAAGTGGCAGCGCCAGATTCAGTTGTGCCAGGCTTAGCGAGTCGAGCGCGGCCAGCGGCTTCTGCGCCAGCCGGACGACCGCCGCACCGGTGGAGAGCGCCGGTGCCTGCAACCCAAGCTGATTGGAGCTCTGGTCATATCGGCCACTCAGCCTGCCATTCAGGCTCGCCAGCGACAGCTCTAGCGCCTTGCCCTGGCGCAGCGTCAACGGCCCCAATGCCAGTTGGGTATTCTCCAGCTGCCAACGCTGCAACGCTTCGCCAGTCAACGCGGTATCGAGGCTCAGGCTGTCCAGCTGCAGAGCGAGGCTGTCACCCTGGCTCAGCGCCAGTGCGCCGAGGCGCAGCGCGTGCTGTCCGGACAGGTCGATCCCCGTCTGCTCCCCCTCGGCAAAGCTCAGCCGACTGTTACCCCGCCAGGCCACATCCGCCAGACTCAAGGCCAGCGCCTGCTCGCCTTGCTGCACAACATCGAGCCGGTCACTACCCAAGGCACCCTCCAGGCTCAGTGTCATCGGTGACTGCTCGGGCATCTGCAGCACCAGCCCACCCTGCCAGCCCAGCTGCGCCAGGCTGAGGTTCAGTGTTGGCTGTCCCAGGGCAACACCCCTGGGCAGATCCAGCTTGCCGTTGACCTCGATACGGTCCGGGCGCAGTGCGTCCAGGCCCAGGGCCGCCGCCCCCTGCCAATCGATGCGCTCAGCGGCGAAGCTCAGCCCGGTGTCCTGCCAGGTCAGGGCGCCGATGGAGATCGAACCTTCTGGCAGCAGGCTGATCCGCTGTCCGTCGAGTTGGGCGCTGAGGCTCAGATCGGTGGTCAGCCTGGCATCCAACTGAGGCAGCCACTCGCCCAGGATAGGTTTGAGCGGCAGTTGGTCGATACTGAGCTTCAGTTTGCCGTGTTTCTGTGCCGGCAACGGCACGGAGGTAGAGTCGAGCGCAAAGGGGGCGCCGTTGATGCGGCCACTGAGGTTCAGTGCGGTCTCGAGCTCCGGTGCCCAGAGATAGATCGCCCCGAGGTGGAGATTATCCAACTCCAACCGATGCTCCTGCCGCGCCAGCGCCAGATGCCAGTCGATGGCACTCAACTGCAGCTTGTCGACCCCGAAGCTCCAGGGGCTCGCCACGTCATCGTCGGCCGCGAGCTGCTCCGGTGCCGGTCCGCCGGTCAGCGCGCTGAGGTTGATCGGCCCCAGCCACTGATCGCCGTCGCGCAATGCCAGGCCTCCGCGGAGCCCGTCCAGCTCCAGGGCGAGAATGCGGATCTGTTGCTGCAGCAGCGAGCGATAATCCAGCGCCAGCTGCAAACGGTCCAGCTGCAGCGGATAGTAGCCTTCACGCTCCGCCCGCAAACCTCTTATCTGCACCCGGCCGGTCAGCCAGTTGACCTTCAGGGCGTCCAGGCGGGCGTCGTCGGCCCCCTGTTGATAGAGCCAGATGACCAGCTGATCGCGAGCGATGTAGGGAGCGCTAAACAGCACCAGTATCACCAGCAGCAAGGCAGCCGCACTCCATTTCATCCATCTAGTCACTACGCACTCTCCCCGTTCTGCCTGTCGCTGTGCCAGAGGCTTGGCACGTCCCTCAGTGTAGCCCCCCGGCTGGGGCGTTTCCGTTACTGCTTGCGTCGGAAGGCTGATACTCAGAATCCCGAAGCTCTGGTAGAATTCTGTCCCGCTCTATGCTGTTCATTTGAAATTCCAACGATAACAACAGCATATAAAATTTTGCTTAGTTTTATCTCTAATCAAGGGTGAATATTCGATGGCTCACAATGAAAACTTCCGCGACGACAGCGGCTTCGGCTGGATTCTGATCAACCTGGTGGCGCTGGCGTGGGTGACCATGCCGGTATCCCTGGTACTGACCCAGGTCGTACAGTGGTAAAAGCGCTAAGGGTTTGCCCGACTGAGACGCATGACAAGACTCAGGAATGGTGAACTCGCCAAGCGCCAGGGCCTCAGCGTCGAAACCCTAAGGTATTGTGAACGTAGAGGCCTGCCCCCCTTCCCCGAACACCTCGCCTCCGGCTAGCGCCACCTCCCCTCACAGGCAGCCGATCCGACTGCCCGATGCTGGGACTGTTCAACAATAGCTGCGTCAACGGCCGCATCCACCCTGAGGATCCGGCAACAGCTGGTCAGTGGGTGTCGCGTAGTACCTCAACCCCGTCCGGAGTTCCCATCAGCACCACATCGGCCGGGCGCCGCGCAAACAGGCCATTGGTCACCACCCCGACGATGTTGTTGATCTGCTGTTCCAGCGCCTTGGGATCGAGGATCTCCATATCGTGGACATCCAAGATCACGTTGCCATTGTCGGTCACCACACCTTCACGGTAAATCGGCATACCGCCCAGTTTGGCCAGTTCACGCGCCACATAGGAGCGTGCCATCGGGATCACCTCCACCGGGAGCGGAAACTCGCCGAGCAGATCGACCCGTTTCGTGCTGTCGACGATGCAGACAAACTCCCTGGCCACGGCGGCAACGATCTTCTCGCGGGTCAACGCTGCGCCGCCACCCTTGATCAGGTTTAAGTGGGAGTCGAACTCGTCGGCGCCATCGACATACACCGCTAGTTCACTGACGCTGTTGAGGTCCACTACATCGATGCCGTGCCCGCGCAGGCGCTCGGCGGTAGCTTCAGAGCTGGCCACCGCTGCCGCAAAGAGGTGTTTGACGCTGGCCAAGGCATCGATAAACAAGTTAGCGGTGGAGCCGGTACCGACACCGACAATGGTGTCGTCTTGCAGCAAGGGGCGGATTCGTGCGACGGCCGCTTCTGCCACGGCCTGTTTCATCTCGTCCTGGGTCATCGCCTGTCCTGATCTGATAGGGTTCTGGGATGGCGCGATTATACGCAACACTACACCATCCTTATAGACGCTACGCGGCATAGCCGATACCATCTCTCCCCTCACTCTGCGCGAATTTCGCGCCAATTTCTGTCACAGCAGACTCAGAAGGCCCCATGCAGCGTTACATCAAGAAAATCCTCGAAGCCCGTGTCTACGACATCGCCGTCGAAACGCCGATGGAGGAAGCGCGTGGTCTGTCCGAACGCCTTGGTAACCGCGTCCTCCTCAAGCGGGAAGACGAGCAGCCGGTGTTCTCATTCAAGATTCGCGGCGCCTACAACAAGATGTCGCAGTTGAGTGACGAGGAGAAGGCGCGTGGGGTGATTACCGCCTCGGCGGGCAACCACGCCCAGGGCGTGGCGGCGTCTGCACGGCACCTGGGGATCAAGGCCACCATCGTCATGCCCAAGACCACGCCGGACGTGAAGGTATCCAACGTCCGCCGGCTCGGCGGCAGGGCGGTGCTGCACGGCGACACCTTCGACGAGGCGCGCGCGCACTCCGAGAAGCTGATGGCGGAGAAGGGACTGGTCTACGTACACCCCTATGACGATCCGGACGTGATCGCCGGCCAGGGTACCATCGCGATGGAGATCCTGCGCCAGGAGAGCGGCCCGATCGACGCGATCTTCGTGCCGGTCGGCGGCGGCGGCCTGATCGCCGGTATCGCCTCCTATGTCAAATACCTGCGTCCGGAAACCAAGGTGATCGGCGTCGAATCCAATGAATCCGCCTGCCTGGCGCTGGCGATGGAGAAGGGGTTCCGCGACAAGCTGGATCAGGTCGGCATCTTCGCCGACGGCGTCGCCGTCGCGCAGATCGGCGAATACACCTGGGAGGTGGCCAAGGACTACGTCGACGAGGTGATCACCGTCAGCACCGACGAGATCTGCGCCGCGATCAAGGATATCTTCGACGACACCCGCTCGGTGTGCGAGCCGGCCGGCGCCCTCGGCGTGGCCGGCATGAAGAAGTATGTCGCCCGCGAGCAGGTCGAAGGCACAACGCTGATCGCCATCGACTCCGGCGCCAACGTCAACTTCGACCGCCTGCGCCACATCGCCGAGCGCTCGGAGCTGGGCGAACAGCGCGAGGCGATCATCGCCGCGCGCATCCCGGAGCGTCCCGGCAGTTTCAAGCAGTTCTGCTCGGCACTGGGCAAGCGCAACATCACCGAGTTCAACTACCGCTACGCCAATGACAGCCAGGCGATCGTGTTTGCCGGGGTGCAGATCCGCCCCAACAACGGCGGCCGGGAAGAGCTGTTGGCCGAACTGCACGAGCATATCGAGGATGTGGTCGACCTCACCGACAACGAAACCGCCAAGCTGCATGTACGTTACATGGTCGGCGGACACGCCCCCGCCAGCGTGGACAACGAGGTGGTCTACCGCTTCGAGTTCCCGGAACGGCCGGGCGCGTTGATGAAGTTCCTCAACAAACTGGGCGGACGCTGGAACATCTCCATGTTCCACTACCGCAACCACGGCGCCGCCTACGGCCGTGTACTGGTCGGCCTGCAGGTACCCAGCGACGAGCACGACCAGGTCGGACAGTTCCTCGAGGAGATCGGTTACACCTACTTCGAGGAGACCGACAACACCGCGTACAAGCTGTTTCTGGGCTAGATTCCGCCCTCCCCCCGGGGCAACGCCTCGGGGACTCCTCCTCCGCGTCACACCACAGCGCCAGGCCATGAAAAATATCCCCGGAAGGGTATATCGCGACTGCTCGCCTGAAACCTATTGTGTGCGAGCAAGGGCAATCGTCGCCGACGGTTGCAAACTCCATCAATCTCCGGACGCTGGGCCGGTAGGTGAGGTTTCGAAAAGATCATGTCCGCGCTTTCACATACCACTTCGTATTACGCGGCGTCTGCCAACGACAAGCGCATTCGCCCGCCGCTGAAGGATCAGGTTGAGGCCGATGTCTGCATCATCGGCGCAGGCTTTACCGGGCTCTCCACGGCTTTGCATCTGGCCGAGCAGGGGTTCAAGGTTGTCGTGCTTGAAGCAACCCGCATCGGTTTCGGCGCCTCTGGACGCAACGGCGGCCAGATCGTACACAGCTACAGCCGCGATATCGATTTTATCGAGCGCCACTATGGCCAGGCCACGGGCAGGGCGATGGGCGCCATGGCGTTCGAGGGCGGCCGCATCATCCGCCGCCTGGTCAAGGACTACGACATCCAGTGCGATCTGAAGGATGGCGGCATTTTCGCCGCATGCAACAACAAGCAGTTTGACGAACTGAAGGAGAAGCAGGCGCTGTGGCAGAGCCACGGTCACAAAGATCTCGAGCTGCTCAGCGCCAGCGAAACCCGCCGCTATATCGGTACCAACCGCTACAAGGGCGCGCTGCTGGACCGTTCCGGCGGTCACTTCCACCCGCTGAACCTGGTCCTTGGCGAAGCGCAGGCGTTCGAATCCCTCGGCGGCGCCATCTATGAAGGTTCCCCCGCGGTTAAAGTGGTCGAGGGTGACCGGGTCAAGATCCATACCCCAAAGGGCTGCGTGTCCGCCAACTTCCTGGTCGTGGCCGGTAACGCCTATCTCGGCGATCTGCTACCCAAGCTGCAGGCGAAGGCGATGCCCTGCGGCACTCAGGTAGTTACCACCGCTCCCCTGAGCGCGGCGCAGCAGCGGGAACTGCTGCCGCAGGATCAGTGCGTGGAGGACTGCAACTATCTGCTCGACTACTTCCGCCTGTCGGGTGACGGCCGCCTGATCTACGGCGGTGGTGTCACCTACGGCGCCCGCGAACCGGGCAAGATCGAATCGCTGATCCGGCCGAAGATGCTGAAGACCTTCCCGCAGCTGAACAGCGTCAAGATCGACTTTGCCTGGACCGGCAACTTCTTGCTCACCTTGATGCGCCTGCCACAGCTGGGCCGGGTCAGCGCCCGGGCCAATATCTATTACGCGCAGGGCTACAGCGGCCACGGCGTCACCTGCTCCCATCTGGCGGGCAAGGTGTTGGCGGATGCGATTCAGGGCCAGGCGGAGCGCTATGACATCTTCGCTTCCCTGCCCCAGTACCCCTTCCCCGGCGGGCGGATGTTGCGGGTGCCCTACACCGCGATCGGTGCCGCCTACTACAACCTGCGGGACAAACTCGGTATCTGACCCGGCCGGCAGGCCCACAGCCCAACCCGACGGGCTGTGGCCCGCCGGATCAAGAGCAAGCGCGGCACCATGCTGACCACCTGTGTGCTCGGCATCCTGGTGTTTATCGACGATTACCTCAACTCGCTGGCGGTCTCCGCGTCGATGAAGACGCTGACCGACAAGTACAGGATCTCCCGCGAGAAGCTGGCTTACCTGGTCGACTCCACCGCCGCGCCGGGGACGATCATGGATGGTTTCGACACCTCCAGAATCAAGAAGGTCTCGCCCACCGTGGGCCTGATCAACTTCCTGCTACCAATGGCGGTGGATGCAGCACGCCTGGACTTAGATCCCCTATGCGGTACTGGGGGCGGCGATCACCTTCATCCTGTTCCTGATCCTGGGCTACGTCCTCGCCTGATCCCTCTGGCGTTCAACACTTGTCCCCAGTCCGCGTCTTGGGATGGGGATATTTTTCGTCTCGATCAGGGGGTTTCCGGCGAATAATCAAAATCGCTACGAGTAAACGCCTGGTAAGTGAACACCGCCAGCGACAGAACGCCCCAACTCAACCCGAGCACGACGCCCGCATCGATGATGCCGCGCCAGGGCTGGTCGAGATGACGCACCAGCAGCACCAGCACGATAATACCGCCGGTCAGGCAGAAGCTGATGATCTGTCGCCGGCGCTTGGCGTGGAAGAAGCCCATGCAGAAGATCGGCGCCAGGATCACCCGCATCGGTGTGACATTGCGCGACAGGTAGCGGATACGCGCGGCGACCCGCGGCGAAAAATTCTGTTGAAAGCCCCTGTAGCCCTCGGCGAAGCCCATGAACAGGATGCTGAAGATCAGTGCCGCCCAGTGGTACCAGCTGAACCCCTGCACAGACAGATCCAGCGCCATGGGTCCAAGCCTGTAGATAGCACTGCCGAACAACAGACAGATACCGACAAAACCCCAGATTGCAGCAACAGCGCCCAACATTCACTCCACTCCAGATGGCCAACTCATCAAGCGTGGCGATTATACCGCCATGGTGGTGGATCGGGTATCCGACCAGCGGAGTACAGTATTGTCCTGAATAGGGAACGGGATTACGTCCCCGCCACCAAGGATCACACACAAAAAACCGCCACCCCTGGGAGAGTGGCGGCTGAAGCAGAGTCGCAGCTGGCACGAAGCGAATCCTTTCGCTTCGTGCCGGATCTCCTGTTACGAATCAGTACCCCCGGAGCTTGTCGATATACTCCGGCAGGAACAGCGAGATCTGCGGGATATAGGTGATCAATATCAGGAAGAACAGCAGCAGGCCGAGCCAGGGCAGACAGGCCTTGATCACCCAGACCATGTCGCGGCCGGTGATCCCGGCGGTAACGAACAGGTTCAGCCCCACCGGCGGCGTCAACATGCCGATCTCCATGTTCACCACCATGATGATGCCAAGGTGGATCGGATCGATACCGAGCTGCATAGCGATCGGGAACAGGATCGGCGCCATGATCAGCAGGATTGCCGAGGGCTCCATGAAGTTACCGGCGATCAGCAGCAGGATGTTGACCACGATCAGGAAGCCCCAGGCCGGCAGCCCCCATTGAATGATCACCTCGGCGATCTGGTGCGGGATGCGTTCAGTGGTCAGCACGTGAGCGAACAGCATCGCGTTGGCGATGATGAACAGCAGCATCATCGATACCTTGGCGGCATCGACCAACACCTTACGTACCTCCGGATGCCAGACCGAACGGGGGAAGGCCAGCAGCATCAGCACGCCGTTGCGCACCACTGCACTGCCCATGCCTTCGTTGCCATTACGCCAGGCAACGCCCTTGAGCGGGCCGATATCGCGGTATCCGAGTACCGCGATCAGGTAGGCGTAGATCGCCGCCACCGATGCAGCTTCGGTCGGCGAGGCGATACCGCCGTAGATGGAGCCCAGCACGATGACGATCAGCATCAGACCGCCAAGCGCGATCACGCCGGAGCGGGCCAGGGCGCCGAAGCCCGGGAAAGGCTGGGCCGGCAGTTTCATGATCCGCGCCGCGATATAGATCGCGATCATCAGCAGCAGCCCCATCATGATGCCGGGGATGAAACCGGCCATGAACATGCGTGACGCCGAGACCTCGGTCGCCGCCGAGTAGACCAGCATCACGATCGACGGCGGGATCAGGATCCCCAGGGTACCGGCGTTGGCGATGACGCCGGCGCCAAAGGCTTCCGGGTAACCCGAGCGCACCATACCGGCGATGACGATGGAACCGATCGCGGCCACCGTGGCCGGTGAGGAGCCGGAGACCGCCGCAAACAGCATACAGGCCATCACCGAGGCCATCGCCAGGCCGCCGCGGACATGACCAATGGCGTCGACGGCAAAGTTGATCAGCCGCTTGGCCACACCGCCGGTAGATAGAAACGCCGACGACAGGATAAAGAACGGGATCGCCAGCAGCGTGTAGTGCGAGGTGGTCGCCTCGAACAGTTTCAATGAGATCGACGCCAGGGAGTCGTTGGAGAACAGCAGGATCGTGGTCACGCTGGACAGGCCCAGCGCGATCGCGATCGGCATCCCCATCAGCATGCAGCCGAACAACAGTATAAACAGCATCGCCGTGGTCATGAGCGCGCCTCCTTCTCTTCCGCTTCTTTCAACTCACGGGCGATCTCCATGCTCTCCTTCGCTTCGTCGGCAAAATGGAAACCCTCGAACTCGCCCTTGAACACCTTCCAGCCCAGTTGCGCGAAACGCACGATCAGCAACGCGAAACCGATCAGCAGGATGGTGGACGCGGTCCATTTCGGCACCGGGATATCCTCCAGCTCGATGCCGATCATCCGCATCTTCATCACATATTCCCAGGAGCCGACCAGAAACAGAACGCAGTAGCCGATACACAGTGCAATGGCGAACAGCGTCACCGCCCGGTACACCGGAGGCGGCAAAAGGCGCACAAACACATCGACACCGATATGCGCACCCACCTTGACGCCGTAGGAGGCACCGAACAGGACGAACCACCCTGCCATCAGCAGCGTGGCTTCCTGAGCCCAGTGAATCCCGGCGTTGAAACCAAAGCGGGCAACCACTTCGGCGAATACGAGTAAGGTCATACCGACCAGTAGAAGCGACAGGATCGCCTCCTCAAGCTGAGAGACCAGATTACGTAGAGCCATGATGAAACCTCTATCCGACTTGGGCGTGCGTCAGACGCACAGGGGAGACCCCGGCCTTTCCTGTACATCCAGTGTACCCACTGGTGGTGAAAGGGGGCGATGACACGCCCCCTCTGGATAAGCGCCGGTCGGTGATTATTTCGCGTTGGCCTTGAGTGCTTCGTTGATCAGCTCCTGACCGATATCGCCGGAGAACTTCTTCCATACCGGCTTCATCGCTTCGATCCACTGCTCGCGCTCGGCTTCGGTGATCTGGATCACCTCGGTACGACCGGAGTCGATGACCTTCTGGCGAGCATCGGCGGCCAGCTTGGCGGCCTCTTCGTTACCGTAGGCGATCGCTTCATCCAGCGCTTTCTTCACTTCGCCACGAATGTCGTCGTCCAGCCCGTTCCAGAACTCGGCCGAGGTCACCACCATGTAGTCGAGTACGCCGTGATCGGTTTCGGTGATGTAGGACTGCACTTCGTGGAACTTCTTCGAGTAGATGTTGGTCCAGGGGTTCTCGGAACCGTCGATCGCCTTGGTCTGCATCAGCGTGAACACTTCGGAGAACGGCTTCTTCAGCGGCACGCCACCGACCGCCTCGAACTGGGCAGCCAGCACGTCGGAGGTCTGGATACGGAACTTCTTGCCGTTCGCATCGGCCGGTACGCGCAGCGGCTCGTTGGCGGACAGCTGCTTCATGCCGTTATGCAGGTAACCCAGGCCCACGTAGCCCTTGCTCTGCAGAGAGTTCAGCAGCTCCTGACCGGTTTCGCTCTGCTGGAAGCGGTCGACGGCAGCCATGTCATTGAACAGGAACGGCAGGTCGAAGATCTGCAGCGCCGGGGTGTACTTCTGGAACTTGGACAGGGAGGGTGCCGCCATCTGCACGTCGCCGAGCAGCATCGCTTCCAGCACCTTGTCGTCGCCGAACAGCTGAGAGTTCGGGAACACCTCGACCACAACCTTGTCGCCCAGGCGCTCGGCCACGAGCTCCTTGAAGCGAATCGCCATCTTGCCTTTCGGGGTATTCTCGGCCACGACGTGGGAAAACTTGATTTCGATTGGAGCAGCGGTGACGACCTGGGCACCGAAGGTCAGCGCGACGGTTGCCATAGCAGCGGTCAGTAGACGCATGGGAGTTCTCCTGTGTTGCATTCTTAAAGTTATCGTTCGGGCCTGTCTTCGACCCGTGGGCAAACCTAGATAAGCAGAATTGATACCAACACCGGATCCATCAGAAAAAATAGTTAAAATAATCTTTAGAATCAGTTAATTAAAATTCATCAATCGGCTCTCACTCGGTATCAATCTCTCAGGCTCGTTTGAAAATCGGCGGAAATCCACACATCCATCACGAGAAAATGAGTGGATTTTCGCCAACCAATCTGGGAATGCCGATCAATTAGTGTTGTTGATTTGCACCAGATCATCGTTTATTCGGTTGATTCATGTTTAGAATTTGCGCAACATGCCGTTAATCCAGAAGAAGAAGCCCGTATTACAGGGAACAGGTGCGCAGTGAATAGAAGCTTATCCATCCAGACTAAAGTCAATCTCTCCCTTGTCGTTGTATTCCTGGTTGTATTTGTCAGTTCACTGACCGCAATCTACCAAAGCCAGACGTCACTCAGCCGCGATGTAGCCGAGTTCACGACCCTGGCCACCGCCGACTCCTACTTCGACAGCACCAATATCCTGATGCTCAGCGGCGCCATGCAGAATCGTGGTGCCCTGCAGAACAAGATCCTCAGCAATGAATCACTGACCGAAGCCCGCATCATCCGTGGCGATGCCGTGACCCAGGTATACGGCCCAGGCAGCAAGGATGCAGTGGTGATGGACGATCTCGATCGCCGCGCCATGAAGGGCGAGCATATCGTCGAGGAGTTCGACGACGAGCAGGGTCACCGCCTGACCGTGATCACGCCGATGAAGGCGATGAGCGAGTACAAGGGCACCAACTGTCTGCTCTGCCACCAGGTCGAAGAGGGCACGGTTCTCGGTGCCGTGCGCGTGACCTACGATTTCGCCAAGATCGACCGGGATATCCTGGTCAACCTGCGCAACGTGGCGTTGGTGGAGTTGGCGCTGTTCGTCGGCGGCGTGCTGCTGATCGGCCTGATCCTGCGCCGGATCGTGATCAAGCCGATCAACTCACTGTCCGACACCATGCATCTGGTCGAGCGCAACTCGGATCTGAGCCACCGCATCAAGATCGACTCCAGCGACGAGATAGGCATGATGTCCACCGCCTTCAACTCCATGCTGGGCAACTTCCAGAGCAGCATCCAGCATGTCGGCGACACGGTGCTGAAGCTCACCGACTCCAGCAGGCAGATCAGTGACATCTCCGGTCGGGCACTGAAGGCGGTCGGCGATCAGCAGATGCGTACAAGCTCGGTGGCAACGGCGATGGAGCAGATGGAAGCGGCGACCAAGAGCGTCGAATCCAGCGCCGAAAATACCGTCTCGGCATCGGACAGCGCGCTGCAGGAGAGTCAGGAAGGCAGCAAGGTGACGCAAAGCGCCATCCACGCGATTGAGTCCCTGAAGTCCGGTATCGAACAGGCAACGGAGGTGATCGAACGGCTGGACTCCCAGAGCCAGAAGGTGGGCACGGTGCTGGAGGTGATCCAGAAGATCGCCGAGCAGACCAACCTGCTGGCCCTGAACGCCGCCATCGAAGCCGCGCGCGCCGGTGAGCAGGGGCGCGGATTTGCCGTCGTCGCCGACGAGGTCCGCACCCTGGCCAGCCGTACCCACGATTCCACCGTCGAGATCAATACGATCATCAGCGACCTGCAGATCGATGCCAAGAACGCGGTTGGCGCGATGCGCTCCGCCATGGACGGGGCAACCGACAGTGTCGAGCAGGTGCAGCGCACCGCCAATGCGCTGAACAACATCACCGAAGCGGTACGGGTGATCAACGACATGAACCACCACGTGGCCGGCGCCGTGCGCGAGCAGACGCAGATGGCGGCCAGCGTGGAGCAGAGCATCCTCGACATCAATACCGGTACCGAGCAGGCCTCGACCCGTTCGAAGGAGCTGTCCCGTGTCGCCGAACACCTGAGCGATCTGTCCGGGCAGCTCGAGCAGATGGTCAAACGTTTCAAGGTCTGACCCAAGAGTGGCGGAGATCCGCCACTTCCGCAAAACAGCAAACAGCCCGCACGTTACGTAGCGGGCTGTTTGCTATTTCGGTTGCGCTTGTCTGGACCCGGTTCAGGCCTTGTAGTCGTTCTTGTCCAGGCCGTACTTTCTCATCTTGTCGTACAGGGTCTTGCGCGGAAGACCCAGCGCCTCCAGCGTATCCTTGATCGACCCGCCGTGGTTGGACAGCTCGGTATGGATCAGCATCCGCTCGAAGCGCTCCACCTGCTCCGGCAGCGTCAGGCCGTTGCCGGCGCCGCTGTCGACGATCGGACGGTTATCGAAGTCGAAGGTACAGGACTCGCCAAGCAGCACATAACGCTCGGCCAGGTTGCGCAGCTCACGCACGTTGCCGGGCCAATCGTGTAGCAGCAGGCTGTGCATCCGCTCCGCCGACAGCTCGACCACCTCTCGGCCATAGAGGGCGGCCGCCACCAGCATAAAGTGCTGGAACAGCAGCGGAATATCGTCCCGCCGCTCGCGCAGCGGCGGAATCTCGATGCGCACAACATTGAGCCGGTAATAGAGGTCTTCACGGAACTCGCCCGCTTCGGCCAGTTTCTTCAAATCAACCTTGGCCGCGGCGATGACACGGATATCGAGCGGAATCAACCTGTTGGACCCCAACCGCTCGATGGTACGCTCCTCGAGTACGCGCAACAGTTTGATCTGCAGCGACATCGGCATGCTCTCGATCTCATCGAGAAACAGGGTGCCGCCGTGAGCATGTTCGAACTTGCCGATCCGCTTGGTTTTGGCATCGGTAAACGCACCCGCTTCATGCCCGAACAGTTCGCTTTCGATCAGGTTTTCCGGCACCGCGCCGCAGTTGATGGCGACGAAGTTTTTTGTCCGCCTTGGACTGCGCTCATGGATGTAGCGCGCGACCAGGTCCTTGCCGGAGCCGGTTTCCGCCAACAGCAGCACATCGGCCGGGGTCTCCGCCACGGTGTTGCACAACCGGCGCAACGCCACCATCCGCGGGTTGTTGCCGACCAGCCGCGGTCCGGGTGCGTTCTGGCTCTCCAGCTCCTGGCGCAGGCGCCGGTTTTCCAGCGTCAGCCGGCGCTTGTCCACTGCACGGCGCACGGTATCGAGTAGAAACTCGGAGGCGAAGGGCTTCTCGATAAAGTCGTAGGCACCGTCGCGGATGGCGGTGACCGCCATGGAGATATCGCCATGACCGGTAATCAGGATCACCGGCAGCTCCGGGTCCACCCCCTGGACCTGCTTCATCAGCTCCAGGCCATCGATCCCCGGCAGGTTGATATCGGTGACCACCACCCCGGGCCAGTTCTCGTCGATCCGCTCCAGCACCCCTTCGGCCCGCTCCAGCGTCTCGACCTCATACCCCTCCAGCTCCAGCGTCTGCCCCGCCGCCAGCCGGATATGTTTCTCGTCATCGACCAGCAGCACCGGCGCGGCGGTGATGCTTTCACTCCTGTTCATCGCTTCTCTCCGACGGATGGGTGGTCAGTTCTGGGCGCGCGCCTCGGCGCAACTCTACGGTGAACACCGCTCCGCCCTGGGGATGGTTGGCGGCACTGAGCCGCCCGCCCAATGTCTCGATGATACGGTGTGATATCGACAGTCCCAAGCCCAGCCCCTGCCCCGATTTCTTAGTGGTGAAAAAGGGTTCGAAGATCCGCTCCAGATCGGCTTCGGCGATACCGGGGCCCTGGTCGTGTATCGACAGGCGCAGCCACTGGCCCTCGATCTCGACGCCCACATCGATCCGGCGCGTTTCGACCTGCTCCATCGCCTGCACCGCGTTGGAGAGCAGGTTTACCAATACCTGTTCCAGGCGCAGGATATCACCCAATACGTAGTAGTCCGACAACCGCGACGGCCAGCTGACCTCGACTCCCGCCTTTTCAAAATGGCCGTACATCAGCGACATGGCGCCGTCACGCACCGCCTGCAGGTTGACCAGATCGGTGCTGCCGCTGCTCTTGCGGGCGAACTCCTTGAGCGGATGGATAATACGGCTCATGCGCTCGGTCAGGCCGCTGATCTCCTCCAGATTGGCGTCAACCGTCTCCAGCTTGCCGCGTTTGAGGAAGGCACGGGCATTGTCGGAGTAGTTGCGGATCGCCGTCAGTGGCTGGTTCAGTTCATGGTTGATACCGGCTGACATCTGCCCGATCACTGCCAGCTTGGCGGTCTGAATCAGTTCGTTCTGGGTCTGGCTGTGCTGCTTCATCTCCTCCAGCAGCTTGCTGTTGGCATGGCTGAGATCGGCGGTGCGCTCCTGCACCCGGCTCTCCAGCTCTTCATGCGCCACCTTCAGCGCACGCTCCTGCGCCTTGCGTTCGGTCAGATCGTGCAGGGTGACGATATAGTGCCGTGCGCTGGCCAGCCGCATCCGATTGATATACACCTCCAGCGGAATCTGGGAGCTGTCGTGGCGCAGACCGGTGGCCTCCACCGCCAGCAGGTCCGGCTGATCCGGCTCATCGGAGAGGATATGGCGCCAGCAGGCGGCGCGATCCTCCTGCGCCAGCAGCTGACTGAAGTAGTGCCCCTGAAGCTGCGCCAGGGAGTAACCGAACAGATGCTCGGTGGTGGGGTTGATCGACTCGATGCAACCGCTCTCATCCAGCATCACCAGCCCGGCATGGGTATTGTCGATGATCGCCCGCACGCGGGCCTCATTCTCCTCCAGCGCCAGCATCTCGCGCTGCTGGAATCCGGCGCGCTCCTTGACGATGCGCCGACGCGCCAACAGGAACAGCACCAGCAGCGCAATCGCCGCGGTACTGAATCCGACCAGCAGCAGGGTTTCGAACATCGCCGCTTCGACCGGTTCGAGACTGGCCAGCACGGATACCGACAGCCCGAACCCCGGTACCGCTTTTCGCTGATGCAGGAATTGGCGCGGCTTGAGCCCGTCCAGCGCCTCGTTCTCGATCTGCCGACTGTCGAGCAGGGTGATCAGTTCTCCATCGCGCTCAAGCTGCTCTCGCTTGACGATATCCAGCGAGGTGAGCTGAACATCGCCGTAGCGCAGGCTATCGACGATCCTTTGCATATCCTGGGTCGACAGCGGCTGCAGGGCGCGAAACTTCCACTGCGGACGGGTGGAGATGAAGATGACGCCATCCGGATCGGTGACCAGCAGCTCGATCTGCGAGTTGCTCCAGTGCTGCTCCACGTCATGCAGATCCACCTTGACCACGACCACACCGACGATCTCACCCGCCTCGTGCAGCGGATAGGAGAAGTAGTATCCGCGCCGTTTCGAGGTGGTGCCGAGGGCGAAATAGCGCCCCTCCTGCCCCTTCAGTGCGTCCTGGAAATAGGGCCGGAAACTGAAGTCACGGCCGATGAAGGTAGCCTCCGAGCGCCAGTTGCTGGCCGCCACCGTCACCCCTCTGGCGTTCATCAGATAGGCATCGGTGGTGCCCATCACGCTGTTGACCTGCTCCAGGTAGAGGTTGGCACGTTGTATCGCCTGCTCATCCGGTCGCTCGTCGAGCGCCGACAGCAGTTCGGAGTGGGTCGCCAGCAGATGCGGCAGATCCTTGTAGCGATCCAGTCGCTGTTGCAAGCTTTGCAGGTAGCGGTCAAGATGGGACTCCGCATTCTGCTGAAGCTCGGCGATTGCCTGCTGACGGCTGAGCACAGCCGTCTCGACCAGCATCAGCACAAACAGCATCAGCAGCAGCACGACCAACAGGGGTCTGTACGCCCTGAGCGAGGTCAGGGGGTGGCCGGATTCAACCGCCATGCAACCGGATCTCCCAACATGAAGAAATTAAACCTGCCGTGAATCTCAGAGTTAACACGGCATGCAGTTATTAGGCTATTCGTTAGAAAGCGCAGTGACTTGAAATTGAAAACACTCGATTTTACTTTAGTCACGCCTAGCCGAATAGGCGATTCTCCCTCCAAGCAGAGACCGACCGATGCAGAAACGTACCAAGATCGTAGCCACCCTGGGACCCGCCACGGATAAACCCGGTGTGCTGGAGCAGCTTATCCGCGCCGGCGTCAACACCGTGCGCCTGAACTTCTCCCACGGCAGTGCCGACGATCATCGCCAACGCGTACAGGCGGTACGGGACGCCAGCCGGAAACTGGGTATCTCGGTCGCCACCCTGGGTGACCTGCAGGGGCCGAAGATCCGTATCGCCCGCTTTGCCCAGGGGCCGATCGAGCTCCGCATCGGTGACACGTTCACCCTGGATGCCGCGCTCGATACCCATGCCGGCGACCAGCAGGCGGTCGGTATCGACTACAAGGCGCTGCCGCAGGATTGTGTCACCGGCGATATCCTGCTGCTCGACGATGGCCGGGTGCAGCTGCGTGTCACCGCTATCGAGGGCAGCCGCATCCACACCGAAGTCACCATCGGCGGCAAGCTGTCCAACAACAAGGGGATCAACCGCCAGGGCGGCGGCCTGTCGGCAGCGGCACTGACCGACAAGGACAAGGCCGACATCAAGGTCGCGGCCGAACTGGACCTGGACTACGTCGCGGTCTCCTTCCCGCGCTCCGGCGCCGACCTGGAAGAGGCGCGGCAGCTGCTGGATGCCGCAGGTAGTCGAGCCGAGATCATCGCCAAGGTGGAACGCGCCGAGACCGTGGCCACGCCGGAAGCGCTGGATGAGATCATCCTTGCCTGCGACGGCGTCATGGTCGCCCGCGGCGACCTGGGCGTGGAGATCGGTGACGCCGAACTGATCGGCGTGCAGAAACATATCATCCGCCGCGCCCGCGAGCTGAACCGGGTGGTGATCACCGCGACCCAGATGATGGAGACGATGATCACCAGCCCGATGCCCACCCGTGCCGAGGTGTTCGACGTGGCCAACGCGATTCTGGACGGCACCGACGCGGTGATGCTGTCGGCCGAAACCGCCGCCGGCAGCTACCCGGTGGAGGTGGTCGAAGCGATGACGCGGATCTGCCAGGGTGCCGAGAAGCATCAGCTGTCACGGCCGGCACCGACCCAGCCGGACACCCCCTGCAGCAGCACCGACGAGGCAATCGCACGCTCGGCGATGTACACCGCCAACAGCCTGCCGACGGTTAAGGCGATCATCTGCCTGACCGAATCCGGCTCCACGCCGTTGTGGATGTCCCGTATCCGTTCCGGGCTGCCGATCTATGCGCTGACCCGCAACGAGCAGACCATGCGCCGCGTGGCGCTCTATCGCGGTGTGGAAGCGATGTTCTTCGACGCCACCGCGGTCAGCGAACAGGCGCTCAACCGCGAGCTGCTGGCGGTGCTTGTCGCCGCCGACAAGATCGCCAGCGGCGATACCGTACTGCTGACCCGCGGACAGCAACTGGGCGTGCATGGCGGCACCAACTCCCTGCAGATCATCCAGGTGCCCTGAACGGGCACCTCAGCCATAGCCTGAGGATATCCACTGCCGATGCAGATCGAACAACGACTGGCCGCCGACCTGGGTGTCGACGCGGCCCGGGTGCGCGCTGCCGTCGCCCTGCTCGACGAGGGCGCCAGCGTGCCGTTTATCGCCCGCTACCGCAAAGAGGCCACCGGCGCCCTGGACGACACCCAACTGCGTGAGCTGCACACCCGGCTGGGCCAGCTGCGCGAGCTGGAGAGCCGCCGCGAGGCGATCCTGCGCCAGCTCGGCGACAGCGGCCAACTGAGCGACGAGTTGAAAAACAGCCTGCTCGCCGCCGACAGTCGCGCCCGGCTGGAGGATCTCTACGCGCCCTACCGCCCGAAGCGGCGCAACAAGGCGCAGGAGGCCCGTGAGGCCGGTCTGGCGCCGTTGGCCGAGGCGCTGCTGAGTAATCCGGCACAGAATCCGGAGAGCGCGGCGCGGCCCTTTATCGCCGACGACAAGGGTATCCCCAATGTGGACTCGGCACTGGAGGGCGCCCGCCATATCCTGATCGAGCAGCTGTCCGAGTCCGCCGATCTGGTGGAGGCGCTGCGCAAGGCGCTCTGGCAGCAGGGGCTGCTGCACACCCGTGCCGCCCGTGGCAAGGCGGATCCGGACAGCAAGTTTCGCGACTACTTCGACTACGCCGAAGCGATCGCCCGTATCCCCTCCCATCGCGCCCTGGCCCTGCTGCGCGGCGAACAGGAGGGGGTGATCAAATACAAGCTGGAGCTACCCGAAGGGCAGGAGAACCTGGGACTGGAGCTGATCCAGCGCCACTGGCGACTGCGTCCGCACAACCTGTCGGCCTGGATGCAGGCGACGCTGGAGCAGTGTTGGAGCCGCAAGCTACAGCCGCAGCTGGAGAACGAACTGGTCAAGCGCCTGCGCGAGCAGTCCGAAACCGCCGCTATCGAGGTGTTCGCCCGCAACCTGCACGATCTGCTGCTGGCCTCCCCGGCCGGAGCCCGGGTGACACTGGGGCTGGATCCGGGCCTGCGCACCGGGGTCAAGGTGGCAGTGATCGACCGCACCGGACGCCTGCTCGAACATACTGCAATATACCCCCACGCGCCGCGTAACCAGTGGGACCAGTCGCTGGCCACCCTGGCCCAGCTGTGCCGTCGTCATCAGGTCGAGCTGATCGCCATCGGCAACGGCACTGCCTCCCGGGAGACCGAGCAGCTGGCCAGAGAGCTGGCCAGCCGCGAAACCGGCCTGCAGCTGCAGCCGGTACTGGTCAGCGAAGCGGGGGCATCGGTCTACTCCGCTTCGGAGTTGGCCGCTGCCGAATTTCCGGATCTCGATGTGACCATCCGCGGCGCCGTGTCGATCGCCCGTCGCCTGCAGGATCCGCTGGCGGAGCTGGTCAAGATCGACCCACGCTCGATCGGGGTCGGCCAGTACCAGCACGACGTGGATCAGCAGCAGTTGACCAACTCACTGGAAGCGGTGGTCGAGACCTGCGTCAACCATGTCGGTGTCGACCTCAATACCGCGTCCAGCGCCCTGCTGCGCCATGTCTCCGGCCTCAATGCCGGTCTTGCCGACAGCATTATCGCCTGGCGTGACGAACATGGCGCCTTCCACAACCGCCGCGAGCTGCTCAAGGTGAAGCGTCTGGGCCCCAAGGCGTTTGAACTCTGCGCCGGTTTCCTGCGTATCCGCGACGGTGAGGAGCCGCTGGATAACTCCGCCGTCCATCCCGAATCCTATCCGTTGGTGAAACAGATCGCCCAGGCGGCAGGACTGGACCAGCGCCAACTGCTGAATCAGCCCGAGCGGCTGCGCCAGCTCGACCCGGGCCGGTTTGTCAGTGAGCGCTTTGGCCGCTATACCGTCAGTGACGTGTTCAGCGAACTGGAGAAGCCGGGCCGCGACCCACGCCCCGAGTTTCGCTCCGTACAGTATCGGGAGGGGGTGTCCAAACTGGCCGACCTCAGCCCGGGGATGCAGCTGGAGGGCGTGGTAACCAACGTCACCCAGTTCGGCGCCTTCGTCGATATCGGCGTGCATCAGGATGGACTGGTGCATATCTCCGAGCTGGCCGACCGATTTATCAAGGACCCGCATGAGGTGGTGACCAGTGGCCAGATCGTCCAGGTGCGGGTGCTGGAGGTCGATGAACGACGCAAACGGATAAGCCTGAGTATGAAACAGCAGGACAATACGCAGAGGAAAGCCGACAACAGCCGCAAACCGGTGCAGCGCGAACAACCGGCCGCACGCGAGGGCAGCCTGGCTGAGCGTCTGCGTGCGGCGGGTATCGACACCAAGCGCTGACAGCAGAGCATGGCCCTGCGCCGCCCGGCGGCTGTATAATCCCCGGCCTTAACACCACTTACAGGAATCTGACCAGTGCTGGCAACCCTGGAACAACATCTGGACCTCCTGGTCGCCAACGGCCAGGCCAAGCTACTGACCCAGCTTAACCACGGTATCGAAAAGGAGGGGCTGCGGGTCGATGCCCAGGGTCACCTGGCACAGACCGATCACCCGCGTGCACTGGGTTCGGCACTGACTCACCCTCAGATTACCACCGACTATTCGGAAGCCCTGCTCGAATTCATCACCCCGGTCTGTGACTCTCCGGCACAGGCACTGGAGCAGCTGGCGAACCTGCATCGCTACGCCTTCGACAACCTGGGTGACGAGGAGCTCTGGGCCGCCAGCATGCCCTGTGATATCGCTTCGGAAGCCCAGATTCGTATCGCCGAGTACGGCCGCTCCAACGTGGGTCAACTGAAACATATCTACCGTGTCGGGCTCGAACACCGCTACGGCAAGATGATGCAGACCATCGCCGGCATCCACTACAACTTCTCGTTGTCCGAGGCATTCTGGCCGATCTATCAAAGCCTGACCGGGGCCGAGGGCGACAGCAACGCGTTCCAGTCGGCCGGGTATTTCAAGCTGATCCGCAACTTCCGCCGCTACAGCTGGCTGCTGCTCTATCTGTTCGGCGCCTCGCCGGCACTGAGCGCCAGTTTCCTGCAGGGTCGCCAGCACCAACTGCATCAGCTGGGTCGGGATACGCTCTTCCTGCCCCATGCGACCTCACTGCGTATGAGCGACCTGGGCTACTCCAATCGCGCCCAATCGGCGTTGAACATCTGCTTCAACCATCTGAGTACCTATGCCAACTCGCTGAGCCAGGCGATCCGTACACCGCACCCGGCCTATGAGCGGATCGGCGTGCGGGTCGACGGCCACTACAATCAGCTCAACACCAACGTGCTGCAGATCGAGAACGAGTACTACAGCGACATCCGTCCGAAACGGGTAACCCGTTCCGGCGAAAAGCCGGTACAGGCGCTGATCGCCAGGGGCGTGGAGTATATCGAGGTACGCAACACCGACATCAACCCGCTGCTGCCGCTGGGTATCGATCTGGAGCAGGCCCGCTTCATGGACGCCTTCCTGCTCACCTGCCTGCTCTGCTCGGATGAGCTGGTCGGCGACAGCGAGTGCGAACGGATCGCCGTCAACCACGAACGGATCGTCAATCGCGGCCGCGAGCCCGGCCTGACCCTGTTCGGTGAACAGGGCGAGCGCAGCGTTGCCGAACAGGGTCGGATCATCCTCAACCAGGTTCGACTGACCGCCGAGGTGCTGGATGGCGTAACCACCAACAGCCACTACCGCGGTGCGGTAGATGCCCAGTACGCCAAATTGGAGGAGCCGGATCTGACGCCATCGGCCCAGGTACTGGCTGCGATTCATGAGCATGGCGAGGGTTATACCTCCTGGGCACTGGCGCAAAGCCGCCGCCACCGCAGCACACTGAGTGCCGAACCGCTGTCACAAGCGCAACAGCTGGCGTTCAAGGAGGTATCGGCCCGCTCGCTGCAGGAGCAGGCCGAGATCGAAGCCGGCGACACGCTGGACTTCGATCAGTATCTGGCCCAATACCTGGCCCAGTAATCTACTACAGGGAGCCCTGACGGACTCCCCGCTTAGCGCACTCTTACTGCGCTCTTATTGAACGACAAGGCTGGTGAAGAACAGATCGGTGACGTATGGCTCGCCGGTCTCTTCGCGCAGCATATCCTGGATCAGCTTCAGTGCGTCGCCGGCCAGTACCTGTTGGGCTGCCACCGTCCCCACACTCTCCTCGGTCTGGGCACTGAACAGGAACACCAGATCGTTACGAATCTGTGCCATATGGGCATTCACCGCATGATGCGCAGCGGACGAGTCCACCTGAATCGTCACCTCCGCCTTGAGGAAACGCAGGTTATCGGCCGTGCCGAAGTTGGTGACGAACGGCTTGAGCTCGATATAGCTGATATAGTCAGACTTTCCCTCCCCCTCCGCCGCCCAAAGCGTGGGGGATAGCAGGCCGGACATGATAGCAACAACCAGAGACAGCACTCTGAGCATTCGTTCTCCCCTTGGGTCCTAACTTTGTTCCTGACGTCAAGCGTTTGAGTATAACGACTCGAAGTGGCAACCGATAGCGCTACTCCAGGGCGGTTGCACCGCAATTGGGCTTGGCATTACTATGGATCCACACTTCAAGGGGAGGATGCGCCATGCTGGAAAAATGCCGCGATGCGAAAGAGCGCTGGGGCGGTGTCAGCGACATCATCGACCACTGGCTGGAACAGCGCCAACAGCTGATCCGGACGCTGTTTTCACTGTCCGACTGTGAGATCGGTGAGCAACTCAACACGCAGCTGACCCTGTTCTGCGACCTGTTGATGGACTACCTGTCATCGGGCCATTTCGAGGTTTACGAACAGCTGCTGCGCGAAGGCAGTGAGTTCGGTGACGGCAGTGTCGAGCAGGTACAGGATCTGTTCCCGAAAATCCAGCCGACCACCGATACGGCGCTGGATTTCAACGACAAGTACGGCGCCTTCGAAGCCCCCACTCTGCGTGACATCCGCGATTTTGCGATGGACCTGTCACAGCTCGGCGAGGTGCTTGAAGACCGTTTCGAGCTCGAAGACCAGCTGATCGAAATCCTCCACAACGCGCACCGCCCGGTGGCGAACGAGGCGTGAACAGAGCGTTTATCGCGCCGATCGCCGCGCTGCTGCTGATTGGCTGCAGCAGCGGCGACGAGCCCGCAAGCTCGCACGTTTACACCAGCCAGGGCGTGTACAGCGCAACCCTGTCATACAACAGTCACTACGCCGTGCTGGGCTCCAACCGCCACGGCGGCAGCTTGTGGGATATCCAGCGCAATGAGCGGCTGTATGACTGGAATCACCGGCAGGGCGAATACACCAGCATCGTCGACTCCAGCTTCTCACCGGACAACCGTTTTGCCGTCACCGCCAGCAGCCTGGACCTGGTACTGTGGGATACCGAAAACGGCCTGCCGGTCTGGTACTGGCGCGCGCCGGCAGAGATACTCTCGGCGGCACTCTCGCCAGGCGGCGACTTCGCACTACTTGGGCTCGCCAACCACCAGGCGGTCTATTTCGATATCAAGAACGGCGGCATCCGACGCAGCCTGCTCCACCCGGCTCGGATTCGCAGCGTTGCCCTCGATGGCAGCGCCAGCCTCGCCCTGACCGGCGCCGACGATTACAGGGCTCGCCTGTGGAGCCTGGCCACCGGGGAGGAGCTGCACAGCATCGAGTTCGGTAATACCGTGGATACCGTCGCCCTGTCCAAGGACGGTCGCTTCGCTTTCAGTTCCGCCACGCTGGACCTGGCCTATATCTGGGATACCCTCAGCGGCGAGGTACTGCACACCCTTAGCGGGGACGAAGCCCTGTGGAAACGCCGGGTCAGCTATATCAGTGCGCGCTTCTCGGAGGATGGCCAACAGTTGCTGACCGGCACCGCCTCGGGCATGGTGCAGCTGTGGAATGTGGGCACCGGCGAGGAGCTGCGCCGTTGGCGGGTGGACAAACGGGAGGCGTACGGCCCGACCAGCACCGGTGTGGAAGCGGTCGGCTTCGGCAGCGAGGGTCGCTACTACGCGATCGGCACCAACGGCCTGCTTAACGTCCTGCGCTCAGCCCCCTAGAGCCACTGAAAACGATAGCCACTGAAAACGTTAACAACTGAAAACGGCCGCATTGCGGCCGTTTTCAGTCTATCAGGGGGTGTGTCGAGATTACTCGGCCTTGGCCTCACCCTCTGCAGCTTCTGCAGCTTCTGCAGCAGGATTAACCTCCAGCAGCTCGACCTGGAACACCAGCGTTTCGTTGGGGCCGATGGCGTTGCCCATGCCACCGGGACCGTAGGCCAGATCCGCCGGGATCACCAGGCGCGCCTTGCCGCCCTCTTTCATCATTTGCAGACCTTCGGTCCAGCCCGGAATCACGCCGTTAAGCGGGAAGGAAACCGGCTGATTGCGCGAGTAGGAGCTGTCAAACTCGGTGCCGTCGATCAGTTCGCCACGGTAGTGCACCTTGACCGTATCGGACTCGGTCGGACTCTTGCCACTGCCGGCGGTCAGCTCTTCGTACTGCAAGCCGGAGTCGGTGGTTTTGACGCCTTTCTTCTTGCCGTTTTCGGCCATGTACTTCTCGCCGGCGGCCTTGTTGTCGTCGGCCAACTTGGCGAAGGCAGCACGCTGCTCCTCCATCTTGCGCTGCTGGAACGCCTGCATGACACCACCGATCTGCTCTTCGGTCAGCAGAGGTTCCTTACCGGAATACACGGTTTCGACGCCATCGCGAAAGGATTCGATATCCAGATTCTCGACATCCATCTTCAGCTTCTGGCCAAGGATCAGCCCCAGACTGTAGCTCAGTTTCTGCTCATCGGTAGTCAGTTCCTCGGCCTGCAGCGCCGGTGCCGACAACAGAGCGCCTGAGAGGGCTACAGCGAGTACGGTCTTTTTCATTCTCGATTCCTTAACGATTGAACGCATGTGCAGTGTTAGTCGGTCATTAAACGTGAAAGTTCAGCCGCTGGCCAGAGGATCAGCCAAGGTCGCACCTATCAGCAGCGACAGTTCGGCATCGAATCGACCCGGATCACTGACCCCCGACGCGACCAGCACCTGTTCCAGATTGCGTCTGGCCAGGGGTTCTCCCGCCTCGGCGGTGGGCAGCTCCAGCGCAGACAACGCATCCCAGAGCAGCATCAGTTCGACCTGCTCGCACGCCAGCTCCGCCTGACGAAAGGCACGGTAGCAGGGTTCCAGCTCCTCATTTTCCGCTTTCCGCGCGCGAACCCTATAGCGCAGCTCACGCAGTGGATGGGTCAGCGCCTGCTGCCACTCAAGTGCCTCACCGATCAGCAGCGCCGGCACCAGCCGTCGCCCCTGCTGCGCCAGGTAGCACGCCAGCAGCATCCGGTTGATACTGCAACCGGCGCGCTGCAGCTCCAGCGCGGCCTGTTCGACGCCGGGCACGGCATACAGCCGCAAGGCGGTCTGCCAGAGGGGATTGTTCAGCGACACGAGCACTCCATTATCGGTGCGGCTAGATGCACAGGTACTGGCGCTGGCCGGGGCAAGCGCTGTACTATTCGCGGCCATGATTCAGATCCAGAACCTAAGCTTACATCGCGGCGCACTGCCCCTGCTAGAGCAGGCCAACCTGACCCTGCACTCGGGTTGGAAGGTGGGTATCGTCGGCAACAATGGCGTCGGCAAATCGAGCCTGTTCAAGCTGCTGCTCGGGCAGCTGCAGGCCGACGCAGGAGAACTGTCGCTGCCGGCAGGGCTGTCGATCGCCCATATGGCGCAGGAGGTCAGCTCCGCCGACTGCAGCGCGCTGGAGTATATTCTCGATGGCGACGCCCGCCTGCGCCAGATCCAGGCGCAGCTGGCAGAAGCCGAAACCCAGCATCTGGCCGGCCGAATCGGCGAGCTGCATGCAGAGCTGGAAGCGATCGACGGCTATAGGGCCGAATCCCGTGCCCACCTGTTGCTCGATGGCCTGGGCTTCATGCCCGGCGATGCCGAGCGGCCGGTGAACAGCTTCTCCGGTGGTTGGCGCATCCGCCTGAATCTGGCGCAGGCACTGATGTGCCGCTCCGATCTGCTGCTGCTAGACGAACCGACCAACCACCTGGATCTGGACGCCACCATCTGGCTGGAACAGTGGCTGCGCCTCTACCCCGGCACCCTGCTGCTGATCTCCCACGACCGTGACTTCATCGACTCGGTGGTCGGCCATGTGGTGCATATGCACAACCGCTCGCTGGATCTGTACAAGGGCAACTACAGCGCGTTCGAGCGCATGCGGGCGGAAAAACTGTCGCAGCAGCAGGCCGCCTACGACAAGCAGCAGGCACGGATCGAGCAGATCGAGAGTTTCGTCCGCCGGTTCAAGGCCAAGGCCTCCAAGGCCAAGCAGGCACAGAGCCGGATCAAGGAGCTGGAGCGGATGGAGCAGCTTTCGCCTGCCCACATCGACAGTCCGTTCAGCTTCCAGTTCGACTGTTCCGACAAGGTCTCCTCGCCACTGCTGACCCTGTACGATGCCGACCTGGGCTACCCCCATCGCACCGTGCTGCGAGATATCGCCCTGACCCTGACCCCGGGCGAGCGGATCGGCCTGCTTGGTCACAACGGCGCCGGCAAGTCGACGCTGATCAAGAGCCTGGTCGGCGATCTGGAGCTGGTTCGCGGTGAACGCCACGAGAGCGAACACCTGGCGATCGGCTACTTCGCCCAGCACCAGTTGGAAGCGCTGGACCTGGATGCATCCCCGCTATTGCACCTGCAACGCATATCGCCGAAGAGTTCGGACCAGGAGCTGCGCAACTTCCTCGGCAGCTTCGGTTTCATCGGCGACCAGGCGCTGGATCCGGTCAAGACCTTCTCCGGCGGCGAGAAAGCACGGGTGGCGCTGGCCCTGATCGCTTGGCGCAAGCCCAATCTGCTGTTGCTCGACGAACCCACCAACCACCTGGACCTTGAGGTGCGTCACGCACTTACGTTGGCACTACAATCTTTCGACGGCGCGCTGATCCTGGTCTCCCACGATCGCCACCTGATCCGCAATACCGTCGATCAGTTCCTGCTGGTGGCCGACGGCAGGGTGGAGGAGTTCAAGGGTGACCTGGATGACTACCACCAGTGGCTCGGCCAGCAGCGTCGGGAGCAGGAGGCGTCCGGCGCCGAACCCCGTGACAATCGCTCGCTGAGCGCCGCCGAGCGCAAGGAGCAGAAGCGGCGCGAAGCGGACAATCGCGCCCGACTGCGCCCGTTACGCAAGACGGTCGAGAAACTCGAGAAGGAGCTGGAGGGGATCAACGCGGCCTTGGCCGAGGTGGAGAGCCAGTTGTCCGACCCGTCGATCTACGACGACAGCCAGAAGCAGCAGTTGAAACAGCTGCTGGCGGATCAGGCCAAACTGGTACAGCAACAGCAGACGCTGGAAGAGTCCTGGCTGGAGCAGCTGGAAGCGCTGGAACAGCTGGAAGCGGAGCTGAGCGACGCCGGTTAAGCGCTCAGCCCCAAGTTAGACAGCACTAGGCGCGTGCCCGGCTCAGGGTGCGCGTCAGCTCGTTGAGATCGTCCTGATAGCCGAGCAGCTCCCTGACCGCATCATCCGCCTGCTCCAGGCTCAGCCCCAGGCGCTCGCACAGCTCCGGATCAATACCGAAGATAGGCCCGTCGGCCAGCCCCTCGCGCCGCAGCAGCTGCTTGCTCAGCTGCAGCAGGCCGGCATAGCTTGCGCACTCGCCGTCGGGCGCCTCACACTGTTGCTGGCGGATCGCGCTGTAGACCTCCTCCGGCAGGTTCCAGCTCTCCAGCAGCCAGCCGCCGATCTGATCCCGGGTCACGTTCAGCACCTGCTGCTCGATCAATACCGGCTCCAGATGGGGGTTGGCTTCAACATAGCGGGACAGAACGGCCTGCTGGGGTTGAAACAGGTGGCCCAATACCAGATAGCCGAAGTTGTGCAGCAGGCCGGCCAGGTAGGCCAGGCCGATCTTGGGCCGATTTTCGAGCGGAATCTTGCGCGCGAGCTTTTCACACAGCGTTGCGGTATAGATCGACTGCTGCCAGTAGGGGGTCGAGCCTCGGGGCATCTCTTCCGGTACCTTGAGCACCTGGCCCATGGCGATGCCCAGCGCCAGATTGACCACCAGATCGAAGCCCAGCACGCGGATAATCGCTTCATCGATCGAATTGACCTTGCCCGGTGCCGCGTAATAGGGGGAGACCGCCCAGCTCATCACCTGAGCCGACAGGCTGGGATCCAGGCGTACCACCGGCACCAGTTGGTCCACACCCGCATCCGGGTCGGAGCGCAGCATGATGATCTTCTGCGTGGTCGGCGCCAGAGCAGGCAGGCCCAGGGTATCTTCCAGCCGTTGCTGAACCCGCAACGCCGTGAAACGCTCGACGGCACGGGTGATGGCGACCACGTCCTCACCGCCCCCCGGCTGCTTGCGCATGCGCCCGAACTCAGGCTTTACCGCGATAGCGCCGAACTGCACCTGCTGCTCCGCAACCAGGTACTGCCAGCGGAAGGTCAGGCCAGAGGTCAGCTCACAGAGCGGCAGCTCGGCACGCCCTTCAAGGGAGGCGTCGATCACCAGCGGGAAGCTCTGCATCAGCCGCTGCTGCCCCTGCTCGCTCTGCAATCCCTGCTGGTTGAAGAAGCGCTCGGCGTCTTCACCGCGCACCGCTTGCAGCTTGCGCCCGGTCAGCGTCCACAGCACCGCCAGGTTCAGCATCGCCGATACCGGCAGCAGCACCAGAACCTTGCCCTGGGCGTCGTGCATCAGCACCAGACGAATGCTGCTATCGAGAGTCGAATCCGATTCGGGAAAGTGTACGCCAACAGACACCGTAATCTCCGTTTTTTCCGATGATGTCGAGCCGAGTCTTAACGCTCAAAGATGCGCCTAGAGTATAGGAAAGTGTCCCGTATAGCAGCAAAAAACCTAGGGACTTGCCTGCATTGACATACCCATCCCGCCGGGTTCACCAGTGGGATGGGTATTTACTGCGGTTCGGATATGTCCGTCACACTAGGCGGCTTGCCAACTGGCGGCAATGACCGCCTGCACACTCTCCCTTCTATCTCCGTAGGCGCTGGTATCGATGGAACCGGCTTCAGGATCGAATCCTGCCATGGCATCGATGAGTTGTTGTACGTTGCCGGCAACCAGTCGATCGCCTGATGCCAGTTCGATCGTACCCACTCTCTCGCCCCGCGCGGCGAACCAGCCCTCCAGCGATACGTGATCATTGGAGCCGATAATGTCGATCTCCAGATCCTGTCCGCGTCGCTCGAACCAAAGGTCCTCCTTGCCTATACCCTCTCCAAAACCGAGCGTATCGGCATCCAGCGGAGCGGTCTTCCTGCCTTTTGGCATCGCATCGTACCCTTCCGCGTCGCCGATTCGGTCATGACCATCCCCTCGGTTAAAAATGAAGGTATCCTGTCCGGCACCGCCATAGAGGCGATCGGAACCTGCACCGCCATGCAGTACATCGTTACCCCCTCCCCCATAAAGCCTGTCATCACCGCCGCCGCCAAGTAGCACGTCGTCGCCGTCTTCACCGTACAAGCGATCCATATCGGCACCACCATCGAGCCGATCATCGCCCTCTCCGCCATAGAGGCGATCATGGCCCTGGCCACCGATCAGCGTGTCATTACCCTTTCGCCCGTACAACCGGTCATCGCCGAGGTATCCATCCAGGATATTGCTGCCGTCGTCACCGTAGATGAAGTCGACTTTGGTCGTTCCCTTTATGTTTTCGATACTGATCAAGGTATCTTTCCGAGCATCAGGACCTGCCAGGGCGCCGTTGGCAAGATCGACCTTGAACCCTCCCCGGGTACTCCAGCTGTAATCGGCGGTATCGCTTCCTTCACCGCCGTCGAGCACATCGGCCCCCGTACGGCCGATCAACCAGTCATCGCCTTCACCGCCTTGAATCAGGTCATCTCCGGCGCCGCCATCAAGGTAGTCATCGCCGCCGTTGCCCAGCAGGACATCGTTACCGCCGCGGCCCTCTATATGGTCGTTGCCAAGATAGCCGTCGATCCGATTGGCCCCCTCGTCGCCAAACAGGCGGTCATCGTGCTCCGAGCCATGCATATTCTCTATCGAGATATAGGTATCGCCGGCAGCATCGCCCGCCGAGCCAATACCTGACGCCAGATCGGCCACCACACCGGTGGTACTGCCTTCAAAGTCCGCGGTATCGATACCGGCACCACCGTCAATGACATCGGCCCCTGTTCCACCTTTCAGCCAATCATCTCCGGCCAATCCTTCGAGATGGTCATCTCCGTCATGACCCACCAAGCGATTGCTCTGTCCATCTCCGATCAAATGATCGTCCCACTGGGAGCCGACCAGATTTTCGATATTCGTCAGCTGATCGCCTTCAGCATGGCCACCCTTCCCTAAACCACTGGTCAGACTTACGGTGACCCCCGACCCACTGCCGTAGTACGATGCGGTGTCGATACCCTCACCACCGTCGAGACGGTCCGCCCCGCTGTCGCCGCTCAGCCAGTCACCGCCCCCCAGCCCCTTCAGGTCGTCGGCGCCTTCGGCGCCCAGCAGGATATCGTCGCCGGCGCCGCCACTGATACGGTCATTACCGGCGCCACCGTCGACTAAAATTGCACCGGTCGTGCTGGTGCTGAAATGGTCATCGCCAACATTGCCGACAGCAATCTCGACATCGGCCGCGCCGAGATCGAAGGTGACGGCGCGTTCGTCGGTAACCACGGCCATATCGACCCCTTCACCGCCATTGAGGTTGGACTGCAGGTCGTCGGCGTCGATACCCAGAATATCGTTACCTGCACCACCGCGCAGAGTATCCGAGCCCGCACCACCGATCAGCAGGTCGGAGCCGTCATTTCCGGCCAGCAGATCGTCACCCGAGCTACCCAGCAGGACATCCTCGCCGCTGCCGCCACTGATGCTATCGTTGCCGGCACCACCATCTACCAGGATTGAGTCCGTAGTGCTGGTACTGAACTGGTCGTCGCCCGTGTTACCGATGACGATCTCAACGTTGGCAGCGCCCAGATCGAAGGTCACCCCGCGCTTGTCGGTGACCACCGCCATATCGACACCCTCGCCCGCGTCGAGATTTGACTGCAGATCATCAGCATCGATACCCAGCAGATCATCGCCGTCACCACCCAGCAGGGTATCGGAGCCCTCACCGCCGATCAGCAGATCGGCGCCATCGTTTCCGGCCAGCAGATCATCCCCGGCGTTACCGAATAGGATGTCGTCGCCGCTGCCGCCACTGATGCTGTCGCTGCCGGCGCCGCCATCAATGAGCACCGCTTCGGCACTACTGGTGCTGAACTGGTCATCGCCCATGTTGCCGAAGGCAATCTCCACGTTGGCAGCACCCAGGTCGAAGGTCACGCCACGCTTGTCGGTAACAACGGCCATATCGACACCCGCACCACCGTCGAGGTCAGCCTGCTGATCATCGGCATCAATGCCCAGCAGGTCATCACCGACACCGCCCTGCAGGGTATCCGAGCCCTCACCGCCAATCAGCAGATCGGCGCCGCCGTTGCCTGCCAGCACATCGTCCCCGACGTTACCAAACAGGATATCGTCACCGCTACCACCACTAATGCTGTCACTGCCGGCACCGCCATCAATGAGCACCGAGTCGGCGCCACTGGTACTGAACTGGTCATCACCGGTGTTACCGATGGCGATCTCCAAGTTGGCAGCGCCCAGATCGAAGGTCACGCCGCGCCCGTCGGTAACCACGGCCATGTCGACACCGGCACCGCCGTCGAGATTGGACTGCAGATCGTCCGCGTCGATCCCCAGGACATCATGCCCCGTACCGCCGTGCAGAGTATCAGAGCCAGTGCCACCGATCAGAAGATCGTCACCGGCACCACCGACCAGAATATCGCTCCCCTCTCCGCCAATCAGACCGTCGTGACCGGCATTACCGTTCAGGTTGTCGTCACCGCTGCCACCGTAAAGGCGATCCGAGAATTCGGATCCCGACAGGGTGTCGTTGCCGGCAGCGCCAGCCATCGTGACGGATGACGAGCCGGTTGCCGTAAAGGTATCGTTGCCGGCACCACCGACCGCATACTCGATATCGCCGGCACCCAGATCAAAAGAGACGCCCTGACTATCCGCTACCAGCAACTGATCGAAACCGGCACCACCATCAACCTGAGTATCGTTGCTGTCGATATACAGCACGTCGTGCCCGTTACCGCCGCTCAGACTATCGGCACCATCACCACCGACCAGCACATCATTACCGTCTCCGCCCGACAGGGTATCTGCCCCATTGCCGCCGAGCACCAGATCATCGCCATGCCCACCTGAAAGTGCATCCTGACCATCCATGCCGTTCAGTGTCACGGCTGCCGCGGAGCTGGTGGAGAACGTGTCATTGCCGCTACCGCCTACGGCAACTTCGATATTCGAACTGCCGAGATCCAGAGAAACGCCGGCATTGCCCAATACATAGGCCGCATCGGTACCGCTTCCGCCATCTATATTGGAATCTGCGCTGTCGATACCGAGAATATCGTTTCCGGCGCCGCCACTGAGGCTATCGCTGCCGTTACCGCCGATCAGCACATTGTGACCGGTGCTCCCCGTGAGCGTGTCGTCGCCATCGCCGCCATGCATAAAGACGGATGTACTGCCGTCGGCACTCAGAGAATCGTTTGAATTCGTCCCCAGTATTCCGTCAGCCTCGACATCAGTATCCAGGGCCTGATTGGTAGACGCGATCGTTTCGGAACGGGGATCAGTAATGCCTGACGGCAGATCGGTAGCTTCGGCATCGATATAGCTCAGCGAAACGTCACCCAATTGCCCCACCGAGCCATCGCTCTTGGTATAGCTACCGGTACCGTTAACGACATTGCCATCCTGCTCATAAGAGACACTATCGGAACCGAGAGAGATAGCACTTATCCCCGCCTCGTCCAGACTGGCATACTCACCATCATCGACCACGCCATCCTGGTCCTGGTCCTGCCAAACACCGAACTGGCTCCAGCTATCGTCTGCTGCGCCAAGCTGGCCATCACCATTCGAGTCAAATGCGGCGAGCCCCTCCAGGTCCGTCGTCGCGCCCTCTTTATATCCGGTAAATACGATCTCATCGGTCTGGTTGATCGTTCCATCGTTGTCCTTGTCATAGGCCAATATGCCATCGTCTGGCCCGGCCCAACCGGTCGGTTCACGGTAGCCGTCGCCATCTACATCGTAACTTGCTGAGGACTCGTCCGGTGACACCAACTCGACCCCATCACCATCCAGGTCGAGTGCTATGGGGGCGTAGCCACCAAAATCACCGCCGTAATGGTCACTATTCCCATATCCGGAATCTCCAAAGGAGCCCGCGTAGTCATTTGAATGTGCATCATTGGCGTATCCCCCATCATAGCCCCCACTATCCGAGCTACTTTGATAGGAGGAGGCGGCTTTGTCGTCATCTATGGCAAATTCTGACACTGCAGCCTGTGTCTCGGACAAAGCAGCTAGATCACTGTACGTATTATTAAAGGCCTCAAGATAGGATAACAGCTCGGGGCTTGTATCAGCGGTCCCCGGAGGCCCTCCGTTATTAGGACTATATAGGGGCTCTCCATCAAAAGCCGTCTTTATATCTGTGGTCGTCTTCTCAGATATTACAGCTCCATCTTCATTGATACTCCATTCGCTATGAACTGAATATTTAGCAAGGTCAAGCTCATCGCCAAATTTAAACTTGGCGATCCCTAAATCAATCTCCGCCTCAGACTTAGCGGAAATACCTACACTATAATCAGTTGTATATTTAACAACACCAAGAGTATCATCTGCGTCTTCCGATGCTGAAACCGTTCCGTACACACCTATGTTTGCAATATCTTTCCCTGCTTGCAATCTACCTTCCAATTTTTGGCTTCCATATCCAGCAGTAGCTGAAAGAGATATATTACCCCAATATGAAATCCCCTTACTATATTCAACCTTAAGACCATCAGAGTTAATAGAGGTATTAAAGTTACCAGTCTTATCAAGCGTCTTTGATAAATTAGCTTCCATTATAAGTCCTTTTATTTACAAAACTTCTCTTTAATTAACGGCGACACTTCACCAATCAACTTAGTGACAGGATCACCATGATGGAACCCTTTGCTGTATATACCATTAATCAATTCACCATTAACAATATCAAGAAATGACTCATCGAAATAATCATTTAATAAATCTGACAAACCGTTAGATGATTTATTACCATGAATTAAAATACCAATAAAAGCCTGTCTAACCTTCTTAACTATTTCATCACCTTCTGAAAGAACGGCTAAAATCGCCGCATTGCAACAATAAATATCAGAACTATACAAACTAAAAATAATGCCATTACTTATATCTTCATCTATAGTTTTCTTTCTTTTTTCTATGTAGTCCTCATAATTTTGATTACGCTCTCCAAATAAATTGACAGAATTTTCATTGAACAAAACTCTTTTTGCCTTTTCGGAGGTGTCGACAATAATCAGTATTAGATTGACATTTTCATCTTCAAATTCTCCTGCGCGCTTGAAGTCAATACCATAGCTATCATGTAAGATATCAGTCTGATTTCTAACCACTCTTTCAACATCCAGATCTGACAACTGGTCTGTAAAATTAACAACTTTGTAAGTTATTTCAGCAGTCCATTTTGTAACGCCATATTTTTCAGAATATATATATATTTTTAAAAAATCATCGATAGTGGAAGCGCAATCCTTCCCAATCTTGTCGACATTCGCATAAACATTTCCACAAAGCACCAACAATAAACAAAAAAATACACTACGCACCGTGCTATATCTCCAAAGCCAATTGTTATCAACACTGCACAAAAATTTCAAAAATATTCTATAATAAATTTTAATAATCATCATTTTAAATCCTCAAAATTTATCATAAAAATTCCAGAGCCACATATAAATAACGAACTTAATACGAATTTCTATACAACAGCCCCCTAAATATAAAGATAGAATCAAAATACTCTCCATCTACCAATAAGCCATACGCAATTGAAGAATAAAAAATATTGTTTGCATATACACAAGAGTATCTACTTTTAGCAGGGCCAGAATAAGCCGCAACTTTCGATATTTCTCTAGCATCGCTTTCTAATCCAACTCCCTTCAAGGTAGCAACGAGTAACTCTATAGATGCTCTTACGACCAAATCATCACCAATTATTCTTTTTGCTAAAGCAATTAGACTCAATGCATTTTTAGCCATCTTCCTAACTTTATCGACATCTTTTTTAAACATTGAAAAGGATAGCTGATTAGCGACAATCAAATATTGTTCTGCACATTCTATAGATCCATCCTCACACTCATTATTAGATAATGCCAATATTTCATCTCTATTAAAACGTCTCAAATATGAGTTAAATAGGTCTTCGTTGAAATCATCGACTCCATCATTTTCAACGCATGATTTATATGACTCAAGATACTCATCTTCCAACCCTTCTCGCTGAAGACCAAAAATTCCGGGCTGGTAATAATAGACCACTAACAAAAATATCAACGTGAATACGGAGAAGACAAAAAAAATATATATTTTTTTAAAATTTATTTTCAATACAAACTCCTTATAACCATATGATCATCTATCGCTCTCTTAGCGAATCTCGCCCATACCTTAAAAGCGGCGACAGAAAAAACTCAATCAGCCGTCGTCGACCTGTTTTGATCTCCGCACTCACTGCCATCCCGGATTTTAGATCAACTTCATATCCATCAATATTCATGCGTGATTTATCAATCGAAACCCGAACCGTATATATCAAACCCTGCTTGTCATCGACTGTCGCATCTGACGACAGCTTCAAGACCTCGCCGTCGATCAGCCCATATTTGGTGAAGGGAAAGCTGTCCACCTTGACCTCGACCTTCTGTCCCCGGTGAACAAATCCGACATCCTTATTGAGCAGCATCGCCTCCACTTCAAGAGGCACATCATCGGGTACGATCTTCATCAGCGCGTCGGCGGGCCTGACGACACCACCGACGGTGTGCACGGTCGACGCCTCGACTACACCATCAACCGGAGAGAGCAGCCGGTTGCGGCGCTCCCGCGTTTCCGCCGCCTTCAGTTCCAGCTCTGCCTGGGCGATCCGTTCCAGTGCATCCAGACGCTCCCCGACAACTGTCTTGCGGAAGGTCTCCTGCAGCTGCCTGCTCCTGTCCTGGATCGCTTGAGACTTGGCATTCAACTCCTGCAACTGCTGTTGCTGCACCGCCAGATCCTGTTGCTGCTCTATCAAGTCGCGTTTGACGTCGAGCCAACGTAACCTGGCCCCTACCTTTTGCTCCATCAGGGTGCGGAAAGCCTTCTCCTGCTCCTGGACGATGGGCAACAGTGCTTTCAGCCTGTCCACCTCGGCCTGTCCGGCCCGGTATTGCGCTTCGACCTGCCGCCGCTCGCTTTCCAGTGCCGCCAGACTGGCGCGATACTCGTTCAGGTCGGCTTGCAGCTTATGCTGCTGCTCCCGGAAGCGTATCGGGTCGGTATCCGACAACATAAGCAGCTCGGCGGCCTCTCCATCCAACAGTCTTAATGTCACTTCAAGCCTGCGCGCTTCAATACGAGCATCACTCAGCGCCTGGATGATCCGGTCCTTGCTCACTTCGCTTTCCGTTGGATCCAGCTCAACCAGTAGTTGACCGGCGTTGACATGCTGCCCGTCGGTCACATGTATCGCCCGCACCACACCCAGCTCTACCGGCTGCACGATTTTCACCTGGCCGCCCGGCACCAGCTTCCCCCTCGCAACCGCAACGGTATCGATCTGTCCCCAGTAGGCCCAAACCAACACTAGTGTCATCACCACCCCTATAAGCAGTGCCACTGATCGGCCAAGCGGCGAAGCCGGTGTTTCCAGGATCTCCAATGCGGCCGGCAGAAACTCCAGTTCATCCCGGCGTGCAGATCCATCTGTGCCGATATACCAGTTCCTCAACCGTGCCGTCAGATACGAAACCCGATCCGTCATCGCCTGTACCCTATGCCGCTTGTTGACGATGCAGGTGTGCATATACACCTTGCTGCTGGATGAGTTCCTGGTGAGCACCGGCTTCGATCAATATCCCTTTGTCCATGACCAGGATACAGTCGGCCTGACGAACGGCGGACAGCCGGTGTGCAACGACGATAACCGTGCGACCGCGGCAGATCTGTTTCATGTTCTCTTGAATGATACGTTCCGATTCGTAGTCCAGAGCGCTCGTAGCCTCATCTAATATCAGGATACGAGGATCCGTCACCAAAGCACGGGCAATGGCGATACGCTGGCGCTGCCCACCGGATAGGTTACTCCCCCGCTCTTCAAGTACGGTGTCGTATCCTTGCGGCAGTCCAAGAATGAAATCGTGGGCACCGGCCATGCGAGCCGCATGCACGATGCGCTCCATAGACAAGGATGGATCCGCAAGCGCGATGTTTTCGCGAACCGTTCGGTTGAACAACATGTTGTCTTGCAAGACAACCCCGACCTGACGTCGCAGCCAGGCGGGGTCGACCAATGTAAGATCGACACCGTCCACCAACACGCGTCCCGACTGAGGTATATAAAGGCGCTGGACCAACTTGGTTAACGTACTTTTGCCAGACCCGGAGCGTCCGACCACGCCAACCATCTTGCCGGGCGGTATACTGAACGACAGATTCCGCAGTATCTCCGGGCCATCGGCCTTGTAGCGGAACGTCACCTGTTCGAAACTGACCTCCCCCTTGATAGGCGGCATCCGGGTGCGACTGATCTGCTCGGATTCTCCGGGGCAGTCCAATACATCTCCCAGTCTGTCGATGGCAATCCGCATCTGTTGGAACTGCTGCCAGAGCTGTGCCAAACGCAGGATTGGCCCGTTGACCTGCCCCGCCAGCATATTGAATGCGATCAGCTGCCCCACGCTTATATCACCGCCGATAACGAGGCGGGCACCAAACCATAACGTAATCGTCACCACGAGCTTGTTGATCAGCGCAACACCCTGATTGCCGATCAGACCAACCTGCATCGCTCGGAACGACGATTTCACGTAGGCGGCAAGCTGTTCCTCCCAGTGTTGGCGCATCTGCGGCTCTACCGCCATCGACTTAAGGGTTTCGATACCGGCCATCGACTCCACCAGGAATGACTGATTGGCGGCACCGCGCTGAAACTTTTCCTCAACCCGACGCCGCAGCACCGGAGTAATCAGCAGTGACAGCGCTATGTAGAAGGGTATGGCGCCGAGCACAATCCAGGTCAGTGTGGGGCTGTAGTAGTACATCACGCCGAGAAATACGAAGGTGAACAGCAGGTCGAGCACGACGGTCAGCGCCGAACCGGTCAGGAAATCGCGGATCGTCTCCAGTTCCCGAACCCTGGCAACGGTCTGACCGATGGGTCGAGAAGCAAAATAGTTGAGGGGGAGGGAGAGCAGGTGGCGGAAGAGACGAGTACCCAGCTCGACATCAACCCGGCTCGTGGTGTGGGAGAATATATAGGTTCTCAGCCCACCCAGAACCACCTCGAACAGGGTAATGCCGAGGAGCCCGATTACGAGCACATCAAGCGTGGTCAGCCCTCGATGTACCAACACCTTATCGACGACGACCTGGAAGAAGAGCGGCGATACCAGCGCAAACAGCTGAAGAAAAAAGGAGGCCGACAACACCTCGACGAAGAGACGTCGATATTTATAGAGAGCCGGAATAAACCAGCCAAGGTCGAATGAGCGGGTTTCTCCCTCGACTCCGGCCCGCCGGGTCGCGAGAACGAGCGTTCCGGTCCACTCTTGCAGAAAATCGTCTCGGGATAATGTCTGAGGCGCATTCCCCGGGCGTTGTAGCAGCACCTGATCATCCGTTACCTTGGCAAGAACGAAAAACTGCCCGGCTTGATCTTGCCCAATGGCCGGCAGCGGCACCTTGGATAAACGATCACGTTTCACGACCACTTCGCGGGCCTTCAAGCCCTGTTGCTTGGCAGCTCTAACCAAAGACAGGGTATCGACTGGCTTTCCGGCCGGAACGTATTGGTGGTGCAGCTGGGCGAGATCAGAAGGGAGCTTGTGATACTTCAGAAGTATCGCCAAGCACAGGATTCCCGTGTCCTGAACGGTATCGTGCTTATAATGAGCGGCCTGATCTTTTGACGTTACATCCATTTTGACCCGAGGACTATCCATAGCCTGTCGTCCATTGCCGTTATCCACACTCGATCCAGAGTTTGCGCAGGATTTCGGCAGCAACAAGTCTCCTTTTGGAGACATATGCTCAAATACTAACCAACCGAGTTATCTCTTTCAAGCCCTGAGAATTAACGCCAAGAAACCCAGGTTTCAGGGAAGTTAGCCTCCTTCGGCACAGGAGCTAGCAGACTACTGCCGGGTGATACGGGTGACCGCAACCTGACGGCGCAACGCCTTGATCACCCGGGCCAGGTGGATGCGGTTATACACGGTCAGCTCCATCTGCACGCTGTTCAGCTGTCCGTCACGCTCGCCGGAGTCGATCTTCAGCAGGTTGGCTTCCGCCGACGCGACTGCCATCGCCAGTTGCGCGATCATACCGCGCTGGGACTCCACCTCGAGCGACAACGCCACCGGATACTCCTCGTCGCCGCTGCCGGACCACTCGAGGTAGATGCACTTCTGCGGATCCTCTTTCATGTAGCCGATATTGCGGCAATCGGTGCGGTGCACCACGAGCCCGCGCCCGGTGCTGATATGGCCGATGATGCTGTCGCCCGGGATCGGATGGCAGCATTTGGCGTAGTGGAGCACGGTCCCTTCGGCGCCCTGGATCGCCATCGGCTTGCGTGACGGGCTCGAACCGGCAGTGTCGCTGTCGGCGTCCACCGGCTGCTCCGCACGCAGACGACGCGCCACCACGTAGGCCATGCGGTTGCCCATGCCGATATCCTCGAGCAGCGCATCCATATCGGCCAGTTCCGCCTCCTTGAGCAGCGCGTCAAGCTTGTCCGCATCCACATCATCGACGCTGGAGCCGTAGTTGGACATGAACTGGTTGAGCAGGCGACGGCCAAGCTCGATCGACTCGTGTCGCTGTTGATTCTTCAGGAAGTGTCGAATGCTGGAACGCGCCTTGCCGGTCACCACGAAGTTGAGCCAGGCCATATTGGGCTGGGCGCGGGGCGTAGTGATGATCTCGACGGTCTGCCCGCTTTCCAGCGGCTCGGACAGAGGTGCCAGGCGGCGGTTGATGCGGCAGGAGACGCAGGAGTTGCCGATATCGGTGTGCACGGCGTAGGCGAAATCCACCGGGGTGGCGCCACGCGGCAGTTCCAGGATCCGTCCCTTGGGCGTAAACAGGTATACCTCATCCGGGAACAGATCCTTCTTCACATGATCGATGAACTCCATCGAGTCACCGGCGCGGCGCTGCATCTCCAGCAGTCCCTGTACCCATTTGCGCGCCCGGTTGTAGGAGCCCACGGCACTGTCGGAGTCGCCGTAGACCTTGTAGTGGCTGTGCTCGGCGATCCCCTGGCTGGCCACCGCGTCCATCTCGCGGGTGCGGATCTGCACCTCGATGGTCACCCGCGAGCCGAACAGCGCGGTGTGCAGCGACTGGTAGCCGTTGGCCTTGGGAATCGCGATGTAGTCCTTGAACCTCCCCGGCAGCGGCTTGTACAGGTTGTGCACGGCGCCGAGGATGCGGTAACAGTCATCCACCGTTTCGGTGACGATGCGGAAGCCGAACACGTCCATGATCTCGCTGAACGACTTCTTCTGGCTCTTCATCTTGCGGTAGATGCTGTACAGGTGTTTCTCGCGGCCGGTGACGATCCCCGGCAGATGCTCCTGATCGAGACGGCCCTGAATCGCCTGCTCGATCTGGGTGATGACATCGCGGCGCTGGCCGCGCGCCTTGACCACGGCCCGGCGAATATACTTGGCGCGCATCGGGTAGAACGCCTGGAACGCCAGGTCCTCAAGCTCTACCTGCAGATCGCGCATGCCCAGACGGGCTGCGATCGGGGCGTAGATATCCAGGGTTTCGCGGGCGATGCGGCGCTGCTTGTCCGGACGCATGGCGCCCAGCGTGCGCATGTTGTGCAGGCGGTCGGCCAGTTTGACCAGGATGACGCGGATATCCTCTGCCATCGCCAACACCATCTTCTGGAAGTTCTCCGCCTGGGCCTCGGCCTTGGTTTCGAACTCCAGATGGGTCAGCTTGGAGACGCCGTCGACGATATCCGCCACCGGCTTGCCGAACTGGGACTCTATCCCCTCGTAACTGATCTCGGTGTCTTCGATCACATCATGCAGCATCGCCGCCATCAGGCTTTGATGATCCATATGCATCTCGGACAGTACGCCGGCCACCGCCAGCGGGTGGGTTACATAGGGCTCGCCGCTCTTGCGCCGCTGACCGTCATGGGCCTGCTCGGCGTAGAAATAGGCACGACGCACCTGCCGAATCTGTGCCAGATCCAGGTATTCGGTCAGGTTTTCAGAAAGTGCGTCGATTGTCGGCATCATTCCCCAGGCTCCACGTGTTATCCCTGCACCAGATTGGACTGGATGCAGTTTAACCCCTAAGGAAGATGATGCCGTATCCGGAGACGAAGGGAAAGATCAGGCCTCTTCGCGCTCGTCGAGCACGGTCCGGTCAACCAGACCTTCGGCGATCTCGCGCAGTGCAACGACGGTCGGCTTGTCGTTTTCCCACTCGACCTTGGCGTCCTTACCACCGGTGGCCAGCTGACGGGCGCGGCGGGAGGCAACCATCACCAGCTCAAAGCGGTTATCAAGGTTATCCAGGCAATCTTCAACTGTTACACGTGCCATTGCAGTCCTCGGCGGGAAGTTGGGTCTAAATGAAAAGACTGGGTAGTTTACGGTCCGATCAAACCTTAGACAAGAGGGCGGCCAGCAACGCCTCGTGACGCTGCTGCTGCATCTTCTGGGTCAAACGTGCGCTGCGAAACAGCGACGCGAGATCGGCCAGTGCGGTTTCGAAGTCGTCGTTGACGATCAGGTAGTCGAATTCGCCATAGTGACTGATCTCCGACACCGTTTTCGACAGACGACGCTGGATCACCTCTTCGGTATCGGTGCCGCGCCCGCGCAGTCTGCGCTCCAGCACCTCGCGACTCGGCGGCAGGATAAACACGGAGCGCGCCTCTGGCATCAACCGGCGTACCTGCTCGGCGCCCTGCCAATCGATCTCCAGAATGACATCCAGCCCTCTTGCCAGCTGCTCCTGAACCCAGACCTGGGAGGTACCGTACTTGTTGCCGAACACTTCGGCGTACTCCAGGAACTGACCGTTTTCGATCTTGGTCTCGAACTGTTCCGGGGTGACGAAGTTGTAATCCACACCCTCTATCTCCCCCTCACGACGCGGGCGCGTAGTGTGGGAGACCGACACAACCACCTGCGCATCGCGTTCGAGCAGTGCCTTGACCAGACTGGTTTTGCCCGCTCCCGATGGAGCGGAGACGATATAGAGGTGTCCGAGCTGTTTCATAGGGTTGTGCCGAGTGTTGTTAGCAGAGGCGGCATTCTAGCAGAAAGCCCTTGTCGATGTTATGACGCAAGGCCTTGCCAATGCGCGCCGTCACCCCTTCAACTCGGCCAGCAGGTTGTCCGGAATCGCCGCGCTCTCCTTGACGCGCTTGGTGACGATATAGGTGTAGTAGCGTTTGAGACCGATATCGGCATTGAGCAGACGGTCGACGAAACGCTGATAGTCATCGATGGAGGGTGCGATCACCTTGAGCAGGTAGTCGATCCCCCCGCCCAGCGCCCAGCACTCCAACACCTCCGGCTGCGCCTGCATCTCCCGTTCGAAACGGCTGAAATCGATCGCCTGGTGGCTGGCCAGCTCCGCCTGCATGAACACAATGGTTCGGTGGCTGATCATCGACCAGTCCACCCGCGCGCCGTAGCCCTCGATAATGCCGAGCTGTTCCAGATGCTGCAGCCGCTCCCAGCAGGGTGTCGGCGACAGGTTGACCCGCCGCGCCAGCTCGGTCTTGGTGATCCGTCCCTCCCGTTGCAGGATCGACAGCATCTGAATATCCCGATCGTCCAATTTTACCCTCATACCCGGCGCAACCGCTCTCCTTTAACCCAGCCAAGACAGATGATTTATTTGCTGTGGATCGATCTGCCCAGCCCCTGGCGCAGCGCCAGGCGCAGGGCATGATCGGCGATGGCGGTGTCCTGCACGCCGGTGCCGGTCAGGTCACAGACGCTGATCTGGTCGTCGGAGCTGCGTCCCGGATGCCGACCGGCGCAGAGCGCCGACAGCTCGGGCAGATCGATCTGCGCATCCAGCGCACCGGCCAACACTGCGCTGCGCAGCTCGCCCCGCTCCAGCGACTGGCTGAGGCGATCGACGATCAGCACATCCGCATCGGCCAGTACCTGTGGCGCGAGCTCGTTCTTCAACGGTGAGTCCGAACCCATCGCGGTGATATGCAAGCCGGGGTGCAGCCACTCGGCCCGGATCAGCGGCTCCCGTGCCGGTGTCGTGGTCACCACCAGCTGCGACTCCTGCACCAGCATCTCGACACTGTCAGCCACCGATACCGGCAGTTTGAGGCTGCGCGACCGCTCGGCAGCATACTCCGCCGCCTTGTCCGCATCGCGCCCCCAGACCAGCACCCGCTCGACGCTGCGCTCCAGCAGCAACGCCTCGATCTGCAACCGGGCCTGGACGCCGGTACCTATCACCCCGACGGTGTGTACCTGCTGCGGTGCCAGATAGCGCGCGGCAACGCCGCCGGCCGCGGCGGTGCGCAGATCGGTCAGGTAACCGTTATCGAGCAGCACCGCGCTGACCATGCCGGTGTCGGCACTGAGCAGCACCATCAGCCCGTTCAGGCTGGCCAGCCCCTTGGACGGATTGTCGAAAAAGCCGGGGCTAACCTTGATCGCAAAGTTATCCACACCCGGCACCCAGGCGGTCTTGATATCCACCTCGCCGTTAACCGCCGGCAGATCCATGCTCAGCACCGGCGGCATCACCACGCCCGGTTCGGCCAGCCGGGCAAAGGCGTCGGCGATCACGTCATTCAGCTCGCCGCTCAGGGCGACGCATTGGCGCAGCTCGGCTTCGGTCAGTATCTTGATCTCGGCCATGCGTACCTCCTGCCCTGTTCGGCCGGTTAATCCACGGTGGGCGTGTTCCACACCTCATGCGTGCCATCGACGATGGCGGTAAAACTGTCCATATCCACGTTGCGACCGGAGACGATAATCGCCACCCGTCGCCCGAGTCGTTCAGCCAGCGCCGCACGGCGCGGAGGTTCCAGCAACAGCGCCGCACCCAGCGCCGCGGCACCCTCAGCCACCAACTGTTCCTCGCGATAAAGATGACGCATGCTGCGCGCGATCTCGATCTCCTCCAGCAGCACATATTCGTCCATCAACCTGCGCACGTGGGCGAAGGTGTAACGGTTGTGCAGTCCAATGCCGCCGCCGAGGGAATCGGCCAGGGTGGCAAGCTCCTCCACATCCACCGGTTTGCCCGCATCGAGGCTGGCCGCCATCGCCGCACCGCGCGCCGGACTGACACCGATCACCCGGATAGAGGGCTTGATCGCCTTCGCCGCCAGCGCGATGCCGCTGAGTAGCCCGCCGCCGGACAGCCCGACGATCAGCGTGTCCACCTCCGGCCACTCCTCCAGGATCTCCAGCCCGATGGTGCCCTGGCCGGCGATGATATCGGCGTGGTCGAACGGCGGTATCTCGATCATCCCCTGCTGCTTGACCAGCTCCTCCACCAGTTGCTGCGCCGCGTCCTGACTGTTGCCATGGATGCGCACATCGGCGCCCAGCCGGCGGATCGCTTCCACCTTGTTGCCCGGCACCAGCGCCGACAGGCAGATGGTCGCCTGCACCCCGAGCTGACCGGCCGCCCAGGCCAGCGCCCTGCCGTGATTACCGGTGGAGGCACAGACCACCCCCTTGGCCCGCTGCTCGACACTGAGATTGGCCAGCGCATTGACCGCGCCGCGCAGCTTGAATGCGCCGGTGGGCTGGGTGGTTTCCAGCTTTAGCCTGACCTCGGTCTGCGCGTCAGACAGGCTCAACGCCGGAATCAGTGGGGTTCGCGTCACCCGCCCGGCGATCGCCCGGCGGGCGCGATAGATCTGGGCCAGTTCGATCAGTTTCATGCCACTCGTCCGTTTTCGGCGGACATCAGCTTCAAGCGCTGTAGCGCCATGGCGATATGGCGACGGCGCAGGTTGCCCAGCGCCACCAGCTGTCCGCTCTCGATCAACTGCATGGTTTCGCGGATCTCGTTGCAGAACAGTTCCGCTTCCATCGAGATCACCTCCTCCCGCATCAGGAACGGCCACATGCGTGAGGAGCGGTAGAACAGCATCACCAGTACCTCGCGCAGGGCGTGATTGCCGACCAGCTCCATCAGCGCCTCGAAAAACTCGATATTCACCTGGGCAAACAGCCGCCGCGGCGACTGGGCTTCGGCCACGCCGATCGCTCTGTCCAGGGTTGCCTGCACCCGCAGTAGCAGATCGTCCGTGGGCGGTAGCGGCGACATCAGTCCCAGCTGGGAGGCCAGCTCCATACGCAGCTCATACACATCGCACAGGTAGTCGAAATCGATTTCGGTGACCTGGGTGCCGACGCCGTGGCGGATCTCCACCAACCCCTCCAGCTCCAGTCGCCCCAGCACGCGCCGGATCGGTGTGCGGCTGACGCCGAACTCCTTGGCCAGTGCCACTTCGGACAGGCGGGTACCCGGCTCGTAGTCGAGCAGGCAGATGCGGCTGCGCAGTGTGCGGTAGAGATTGTCGAAGCGCTGCTCCGCGCTGCTGCCGCCTTCGCCGGCGCCAGTGTCGACGGCGTTTTCAGGTAAAGCGTTCATGGTTGCCCTGTCGATCCCGTTAAGCCAATCACAGATGTTCTGCGTTCGATAATGCCCCAGTTCTCGAACCACGACTATTGTTGCGCCCCGTTATGCGCGGCGAACCTGTGCCGTTACACCACCAAGACCGGGCAATCGGCCATCCCCGCCACCTTTTGCGATACACTGCCGACGAGGAAATTTTCCGCATCGCCCAGACCATGACTGCCGACCACGATCAGGTCGATCGCGTTGCGCCCGGCAAACTCGACGATGGTCTTGGCGGTATGACCGCTTTTGACGAACGCCCGCACGCCCGGGCAGCCCTGCTCGATCGCGTAGCGTTTGAAACTCTCCGCCACCTCCTGTGCATAACTTTTCATCAGATCGTCCATATGCTCAGGCTCGCGCGGACGCACCATCGACATCGACGCCTCGCGCAGGCTATGGTGACGGAATACCGACAGGATCATCAGCTCCGCACCATGCACCTTCTGCAGCTCGACCACCAGTTTGAGCGCTTCGAAAGCCCCTTCGGAACCGTCGGCCGGTAGCAATATGCGTTTGAACACAGGCGCCTCCTTAAGCTTTCGCGAACGCTAGATCGCGCAGGAACAGGGCGATATCGGGGAAGAAGATCAGCGCCACCGCCACCGCCAGCAAAATCAACACGAACGGTGGCGTACCGCGGATCACTTCGAAATAGGGGCGTTTGAACACCGCCATGGCGGTGAAAATATCGCAGCCGAAGGGTGGTGTGGCCGACCCGATCGCCACCTGCAGGGTGATGATGGTACCGACCAGTACCGGGTCTAACCCTACAGCTTCCACTACCGGTGCGAAGATTGGTACCAGAATCAGGATCACCACGATCGGGTCAACGAACATGCAGCCGATAAAGAAGGCGATCGAGATCACGAACAGCACACCGATCGGCCCCATATCGGCGACGCCGACGGCGCCGAGCAGCTCCTGCGGAATACGGGCAAAGGAGATCACCCAGGAAAATGCAGCGCCGGCCCCCACCAGTATGAACACCACACCGGTGATCAGACCGGTGGACTTGGCTGTTTCGTAGATATCGCGCGCGCTGATGGCGCGGAACACAACGAACTCGAGCAGAATGGCGTAGAGCACACAGACCGCCGCTGCCTCGGTGGGGCTGAAGATACCGCCATAGATGCCGCCGACGATGATCACCGGGAAGCCCAGTGGCCAGATCGCCTGCTGTACCGAGCGCGCCCGCTCCTTCCAGCTCGCTTTCGGTTCGGTGGGCACATCCTTGATGCGGGCGTAGATCATGCTGTAGATCGAGAACAACACCAGGATCAGCAATCCCGGTCCGATACCGGCGATGAACAGCTCGGAGATCGAGGTGTTGGAGACCACGCCGTAGATGATCATGCCAATGCTGGGCGGGATCAGGAAGGCGATATCGCTGGAATTGACGATCAGCGCCAGCACGAAGTTGTCCTTGTAGCCCGCCTGCAGCATGCGCGGGCGCAACGGAGAACCCACCGCCACCACCGTGGCCTGAGTCGAGCCGGAGACGGCCCCGAACAGGGTACAGGCGGTGGCGGTACTGACCGCCAGGCCGCCCTTGATATGACCGACAAAGCTCATCACCATGTCGATCAGACGGTTGGCGGAGTGGCCGCGGGTCATGATATCCGCAGCAAAGATAAACATCGGCACAGCGATCAGCGACGCCGGTCGAATACCGGCCATGAACTGCTGCACCATGAAATCCATCTTGTCGATGCCGTTGAACAGCTCGAAAAAGCCGATAAAGGCGCCGACGATCAGAGGAATCATCATCGGAAAGCCCAGCAACAGCAGGACAATCATGGTGAGAAAGATGGTTGCGGCCATGCCCGGCCCTCCTAAAACTCGCCTACCTAAAGTTCCACTTCGGTGTCGTCATACCCTTCGAGCACCTTGGTCGACAGGTAGATATCCTTCTCCACCAGGTTCTTCACCGCGGTCAGTGCATACTGTATGCCGGTGACCGCGAACCCGACCGGGACCCAGAGATAGATCCAGTACACCGGAATCTGCAGCGCCGGAAGGATGCGACCTGAGGTGGCCACTTTGTCGATATAGCCGACGGAGAAGTAACAGAGCGCAAACATGCAGAGTGAGGAGATCACCGCAATGCCGACCATGAACACCTTGCGCATCGCCGTCGGCAGCGCATCATAGATCGCCGACATGCGGATATGGCGACCGTGGCGGGCGGCGTAGCCGATCCCGGCGAAGGTGATCAGTACGATCAGGATGCGGTTCACCTCTTCGCTGAAGAACAGGCTCTCCTGGAATACGAAGCGGCCGATCACGTTGGAGATGGTGTTCAGCGCCATCAACAGCACGCTCAGCGCAAGACCCGCGGCTTCAAGCCGACTGATGATCGAATCGATGGTGCCAAGGAAGCCGGGCAAGGCAGAGTCATGCTCGCCCGGAGGGGATTTATTGGTCATTACACTGCTCCCGGAAATTGCCCGCAGCTGAGCATCCATATGCCGCGGGATAACCGTAAAGGATGGCGGGATCTGCGGCCCCGCATACAGCGCAGGCGCCATCGCCAGGGGGCGCAGATCCCGCACCTGACCCGAGGATCAAAGCCCCCCCGGGTCAGCTACCGGTCAACATTTACTTCTTGGTGACCGCCTCGAGATCGGCTTTCATCTGATCAAGGATCGCCTTGCCGCTATCACCGGTCATCTCGATGAACTTCTTCTCCACCTCGGCCGCAGCCGCCTTGAACGGAGCACGTTCCTCTTCCGTGAGTACGTTGACGACCATCTCCGGCTTGGCCTTCATGATCTTGTCCATCGACTCCTCGGTGAGGCCTTTCTGATACTCGATGATGTAGTCGAAGGCGGCCTGACTGGCGTCTTGCACCACCTTTTTGTCCGCATCGCTGAGGCCGTCATAAAACGCCTTGTTGGCCATCACCGCGGTGGTGAAGTTGCTGTGACCGGCGAAGGTGATCACATCGGTGACCTCGTACATCTTGGTCGATTCGATCCAGAATGCCGGGTTCTCCTGGCCCTGAATGATATTGGTCTGCAGTCCGCCGTACACCTCACCCCAGGGCAGAGGTGTCGGAGTGGCGCCAAACGCCTGGTAGGTTTCCACCAGCAGCGGGTTGGTCATGACGCGGAACTTGACGCCATTCAGGTCGGCGGGCCGCTTCACCGGTTCCTGGGTGGTCATGGCGACCTCCCCCTCCGGGAACATCTTCAACAGCTCCAGGCCCTGCTCGGCATACAGCCTCTTGAAGTCTTCATTGATCGCTTTGCTGGTACGGAAAAATTCGTTCAGCTCTGCCGGATCGGCGGGCAGCAGATAGGGTACGAAAAACACCTGGGCTTCGGGAATCACCGCGCCGGTAAAGCCGGGAGACTGGTCGACAAACTGCAGAATGCCGGCCTGAGTCTGCTCCATGATATCGGCGGATTCACCCAGGGTACCGTAGGGGAACAACTCCACTTCATGGTCAGAGTTCTTCTCGATCTCCTCCTTGAACTTGGTCGCATAGATCCCCTGAACGTCGGTCAACGCCTCTTCGAAGGCATAACGCCAGGTGTCAGCCTGCGCCACACCAGTGCTCATGACCAAACCGGCCAGCACACTGGCGATAAATGTCGGAGTGAGTGGTTTCTTCATCTGAAATCCCTCTGCTTGAAGTTTTGGATTCGGATTGGACTCGCGCCCGCGAACGAGAAGAGGCAGTCCCGAAAGACTCCATTCTCGGTCGCCAGCGCCTTTTCAACATACAGCCTGAGTCTGGGAATGCAAACTAGATGTATACATATGCGTAATTTGGTACTACATATTAGCCATAAATAGCCATACAAGCTCAAAAACCAGCTGTACATGTGTACATCTTAGTCCAAAACACAGAAATTGGGGCTGCACAGATGAAAGCGAGTCGCCTGCGTTTCGAGGTAGCGGAGTATTTGGCCCGCCAGGCCAAAACCCGCAGAGCGATGATCGAGCAGGGGATCGACCTGCTGGTGATCGCCGATCCATCCAACATATGCTGGCTCACCGGTTACGACGCCTGGTCCTTCTACGTCTACCAGTGCGTGGTGATCAGTGCCGACAGCGAGCTGTTCTGGTTCGGTCGTGGTATCGATGCCCCGGCCGCGCATATCACCACCAATCTGCCGGACGAGGATATCGTCGCCTACCCGGACCACTATGTGCAGTCATCGGAGGTGCACCCCACCGAATACCTGGCCCAGGTGCTCAAGCAGCGCCAGCTCGACCGCGGTCATATCGGTGCCGAGATGGACAACTACTACCAGACCTACCGCGGCATGCACCTGCTGATGGAGTGCTTGCCGGATTCGACCTTCTGCGACGCCACCGCGTTGGTGAACTGGCAGCGGGCGATCAAGTCACCGACCGAGATCGCCTACATGCGCCGCGCCGGCGAAGTGATCGAGCAGGTGTACCAGCGGGTGTTGGCAGTGGCCGAGCCCGGCATGCGCAAGAACGACCTTATCGCCGAGATTCTGCACGCCGGTACCCGCGGTACACCGCAGGTCTACGGCGACTATGCCGCGATTCAGCCGCTGATATCCTCCGGCAAGGAGGCCTGCGCCTGCCACCTGACCTGGGATGACAAGCCGCTGCAGCACAACAGCGGTATCTGCCTGGAACTGGCCGGCACGCACCACCGCTACCACTGCCCGGTCAGCCGCACCCTGCATTTCGGTCCGCCGCCGAAAAAGTATCGCGATATCGAGGCGGTGATCCTTGATGCCATCGACATGGTGCTGGAGATGTGCAGGCCCGGAACCCGCTGCTGTGAGATCGCCGACGCCTTTACCCGGCATATCCGCCGTCACGGCTACGAGAAGGAGAATCGCTGTGGTTACTCCATCGGCCTGAGCTATCCACCGGACTGGGGCGAGCGCACCATGAGCCTGAGGGATATCGACGATACCGAACTGCAGGAGGGGATGTGTTTCCACTTCATGCCGGGGATGTGGTTCGACGACTGGGGCTTCGAGATCACCGAAAGCCTGTGCGTGACCCCCGATGGCGGCCAGACGCTGTCCCAGGTGCCGCGCCATCTGTTCGTGAAATAGGAGCGCCTCAGCCGTTTCTAAATTAAGGGCCTCAGCTGTTTCCAGGACAAGAGCCTCAGCTGTTTTTAAGATAGGAGCCAGAGCATGCGAGCCAATCCGATTACGCCGACCATCGACTATGACCGCGAGGGTATCCAGCATGGCTTCCTGCGCCTGCCCTACTCCCGCAACGACTCCGCCTGGGGCGCGGTGATGATCCCGGTCACCCAGTTCAAGCACGGCGAGGGTCCTACCGCGCTGCTCTCCGGCGGCAACCACGGAGACGAATACGAAGGGCCGACCGCGCTGTTCAACTTTGCCGCCCGCGACCGTATCGACGATATCCAGGGCCGTATCATCATCGTGCCGGCGATGAACTACCCCGCCTTCCAGGCCGGCACCCGGGTATCCCCCATCGACAGCCTGAACCTGAACCGGATCTTCCCGGGCCGCCCCGACGGCAGTGTGACCGAAGTGATCGCTGACTACTTCTCCCGCACACTGGTGCCGATGGCCGACTACGTGCTGGATATCCACTCCGGCGGCAAGACCCTCGATTTCCTGCCCTTTGCCGCCTCCCATATTCTTGACGACAAGGCTCAGCAGCAGCGCTGCGCAGCCGCCGCCAGGGCATTCGGCGCCCCCTACCGACTGCAGATGCTGGAGATCGATGCCGCCGGCCTGTACGACACTCAGGTGGAGAGCTGCGGCAAGGTGTTCGTCACCACCGAGCTCGGCGGCGGCGGTACCACCTCGCCGGACACTGTCCGCATCGCCAAACGGGGTGTGGATAACTTTCTGATCCACGCCGGCATCCTCGACGGGACAGTAGAGGCGCCGGAGCGGGAGAGCCTCTCTCTGGACATGCCCGACTTCCGCTCCTTTCTGTTCAGCGAACACACGGGGCTGGTAGAACCCTGCGTCGCCCTCGGCGACCAGGTCTGCGAGGGTCAGCCGATGGCGCGCATCCACAGTATCGAGCGCACCGCGCTTGCACCGGCTGTGTACCGGGCGCCCCGAGACGGCCTGGTGATCGCCCGCCACCTGCCCTCGCGAATCCAGATTGGCGACTGCCTGTTTGTGATTGGTGAAGTGGTGTGAGGGATAAGTAAGAGATTGTATCCGCGATATGCTATTCGGGGGTACCCGGCAGCTTGGTTCAATCTTGGGCTATGTCAGCTCGGTGGAGTATGAGCGCGAAGGTGTATAATCAAGTGTCTACATTTTCTGGGTAGGCCCAAATGACACTGCTGCACAAATGAAGCACAATGCAGCCGCATGTAAGGACTAATTGCAGCGCACTCGCGATTGATACTCAAATCAAAGAGAAAACCACAGTCATGTTGGCCAGAATGGGACAGACTGTTTTCGACACCATTCGGATGTTATTTCCTTGTATTTGGCCGACATAACATTTTCCTTTGATATCAATCGAGCCCAGCCGCCATCGGATACAAAGAAGCTATAGAGGCTCGCCTGAAGAAATCCAAGAACACCTAAGTCACGGACCTTAGCCCATGGATCGAATACAACAGCTCAACTACGAAAAGGACTTCCGCATTGCCTTCTTGGAATCCAAGGGGGACGGGTTTCAACACCTGTTTGAGAAGCTGATGTCGAAGGCTCATCCCAACGATTTCATGGCTTGCCGGCCCTGGGGCAATGCTGGAGACCGGAAAAACGACGGATATTTACCTTCCGCGCGAATTCTGTTCCAGAGCTACGCCCCCAATGAATTGAGCGCCGCCGAGGCCGTCAAGAAGATCAACGAGGATTTCGAGGGTGCCAAAGGGCATTGGGAAGAATATTTCGATGAATGGACCTTTGTCCACAACGCACCGGATGGTCGCCTGAGCCCACATATCATCGAAGCCCTAGCCAAACTCAGGCAGGACAATCCGAAGATCAGAATCGGCCACTGCGGATACGAAGAAATGTTGGCCAAGTTCCGCCAGTTAAGCCTGCAGGATCTTGAATCCTGGTTCGGCCCCTCACTAACGATGGAAGCGAACATCAATCTGGGCTTTAGCGACTTGGTGGCCGTACTTACCCATATCAGCACCATGCCCGTGCCTACGACGAGCGATGTGAAGGATGTTTCGCGCGGAAAGATCGAGGCAAACCTTCTGTCTCAAGCTGTCGCCGACTTCCTGAAGATCGGCATGCAAAAGTCACCTCTCGTCGCACAGTTTTTCAATAACTGGAAGAACCCTACCTACGGCGAACAAATCGCGCAGGCATTCAAAAGCGAGTACGTGGCGCTACGGGATGAAGTTCCCCAACTCCATCCCGATGAAATTTTCGGACGCCTCGAAGCATGGGCGGGAGGCACTGCAAATACCACGCCCACACATAAGGCGGCAGTGTTGGCCGTCATGGCGTACTTGTTCGACAAGTGCGAGATTTTTGAAGACGCTCAAGTGGTGGGGACAACATGATCCTGCCATCCAAGCATCTGCCGCCGGATCGTGCCCTATTGACCGTCGGCGCGCATGTTTTGACTTTCCTTGCACACCCCAAGACGGTCTCTGCGCTTTGGGAGGAGTTGAACAAGCAGGACTCAAGTTCGGCCTCAACGCCTCGGCGAATTACCTATGATTGGTTCTTGCTCGCCCTCGATTTATTGTACGCACTTGGAACCATCGAACTTGAAAGCGGCCTTGTGGCACGGAGGACAGTGTGATTCATCACATTTTCAGTACGCTACCTAGCTTCAAGAATCTTGGGGATCTGAAGCCAGGCCTGAATGTGCTGCTTGCTCAAAAAACTGAAGGTTCGACCAGCAAGCAAACACGCAATCGCGCCGGCAAAACCAGCTTTGTTGAGCTGGTTCATTTTCTGCTTGGTGCCGACGCCGGTCCAGACTCGATTTTCCGCACCCCTGAACTGGCGGAGCATACCTTCCGCATGGACTTCGATCTAAAGTCGGAACGCACGGTCGTCGAGCGCAGCGGTGGTTCCAAAGCTAAAATCTTTGTGACGGCTCCTCCTTCAGCGAAGGTCAAGTTTTCAGCCACCGAGTGGTGTACGTTTCTCGGCGAACAAATGTTTGGGCTGAGCAGTCTCGAAGCTGCGGGCAGCAAACCGCCGTCGTTCCGGTCGCTGTTTGCCTACTTTGTGCGCCGACAGTCAAGCGGCGCCTTCATGACGCCGGAAAAGCAGGCAACGATGCAGGGTACTGGCGACATGCAGATGGCGCTGATGTTCCTGCTCGGATTGGACTGGCAAATTGCCCGTGATTGGCAAGCTGTTCGCGACCGAGAAAAGACCCTCGAAGAACTGAAGAAAGCGGCCGGGAACGGTGTGTTCGGTTCCATCATCGGCAAGGCCGCTGACTTGCGCACCGAGCTGACCATTCAGGAAGCTCGTCTCAAGAAGCTCCACGCTGAAGTTGAGACTTTCCAGGTCTTGCCGGAATACCGGGAACTGGAGGTCGAAAGCGCCACGTTGACCCGCCAGCTCAACGATTTGGCCAACGCCAACACCATCGACTTCTCGGCTATTCGTGATCTGGAAAGCGCACTTGCCTCCGAGGTCCCTCCGGACCATGAAGACCTCCAGGCTGTCTATCAAGAAGCAGGCATTGTGCTGCCCAGCTTGGTTAAACGCCGCTATGAGGACGTGAAGAGCTTTCACGAATCTGTGGTGCGTAATCGTAAGGATTATCTGTCCAGCGAACTTGAAGCGGCAAAGTTGCGTATCGAACTGCGTGACGGACAAAAGGCTCGACTCGACCAGCGACGCGGAGAAATCCTGGGCATTCTCAAGAGCCATGGTGCGCTCGAACAGTTCCTCAAGCTGCAAGGAGAACTTGGCCGACAGGAATCCGAAGTGGAATCACTGCGGCAACGATTCGAAGCGGCAGAACAACTCGAAGGAACCAAGAACGAGCTGGACATCGAACGCAATCGCCTCACGATCCGGCTGCGGCGTGACTTTTCCGAGCAGAAGGATCGACTGGCGGAAGCCATCGTTGCCTTCGAGGAAACCTCACAACGCTTGTATGAATCGGCCGGCAGCATGACGATCGATGAAACCTCCAACGGACCGATATTCAAGTTCCCGATGCAGGGCGAACGCAGCAAAGGCATCAAAAATATGCAAATTTTCTGCTTCGATATGATGCTTATGCGCTTGTGCGCCAAGAGACAGATCGGGCCAGGATTCCTGATCCATGACAGCCATCTATTCGATGGCGTTGACGGGCGCCAAGTCATCAGCGCATTGCGTCTTGGCTCGGAGATCGCGCAGGAGCTTGGTTTTCAATACATCGTGACGATGAATGAAGATGATGCCTTCAAGGAGACCATCGACGGCTTCGACCTTAACGACTATGTGCTACCTAAACGCTTGACCGATGCCACCGAAGACGGTGGATTGTTTGGCATAAGGTTTGGTTAAACAGATTGGTAGCAATTGGAATCTAACCGTGGCGTCTCATCGTTGCCCTAACGGGAAATAAGGATAATGCGGAGAAATATTCGACCCTGCCGCTGAGGGTGAGGGTCGGCACCGCGCTATCGAGGGTCGGTCCTGCCTCTTCTGGCTGACCGTCTGCCGCCACGGATGGCGGCTGCGAGCCCCCAGGGAGGGGTTTACGGCGTGTCAGACAGAAGAGGCAGGACCGGCCCGTATACTCTGTAACAAATCGAACAAGCCCTCCAGCCAGCGGCCAAGTTCTGAAAACCTCATCACATACCTCGCGAACGTGTTCCCGATACCCTCTCTCTCAGAACCTGTAAAAAAAGAGAATCTCTCCCCAACAGGACCCAAGTTCAGAAAACCTCTCCCGCCAGTCCGACCCACAATGAGGGTATGCATTGTGACAACAGGAGGGCCTGACTATGCAGTCGATGCAGAAACGCCATGCACGGGATGCCGATCTGGACAGATTGCAGGATCCCACCCTGCTACGGGAGTTCGCCTATATCAACGGCGAGTGGTGTTCCGGCGACGCCGACGCGCTGATCGAGGTGCGCAACCCGGCGAGCGGTAACTGGCTCGGCTCGGTCGCCAGCCTCAGTGCCGACCAGAGCCGCGCCGCCGTGCTGTGTGCGCAGGAGGCGTTCGCCGACTGGTCGATGAAACTGCCGCAGGAGCGCGGCCAGATCCTGCACCGCTGGTTCGAGCTGATGCGTGAGAACCGCGAGGACCTGGCACTGCTGATGACGCTGGAGCAGGGCAAGCCGATCTCCGAAGCGCGCGGCGAGATCGACTACGCCGCCTCCTTCCTCGAGTACTACGCCGAGGAGGGCAAACGCCTCAACATCGAGAGTGTGATGTCGCACCTGGAGCGCGCCGAGGTAGAGCTCTGGCGCGAACCGCTCGGTGTTGCCGGGCTGATCACGCCGTGGAACTTCCCCTCGGCGATGCTGACCCGCAAGGCGGGCGCGGCGCTGGCCGCCGGATGCAGCGTGGTTGCCCACCCCTCCTGGGAAACGCCGTTCTCGGCTCTTGCATTGGCCGAGCTGGCGGAACGTGCCGGCATGCCGCCCGGTGTGTTCAACGTACTGACCGGCGAAGCGCCGACCGTGGTTGCGCCCTGGACGGTGATGCCGGAGGTGCGTGCATTGTCGTTTACCGGCTCCACCGAGATCGGCCGTCGCCTCTACCGCCAGAGTGCGGAAACAGTGAAGCATCTGGTGCTGGAGCTGGGCGGTCACGCCCCCTTCCTGGTGTTTGCCGATGCCGACCTGGAGCACGCGGTCGACTGCGCCATCGATGCCAAGTTCGCCACCTCGGGTCAGGACTGCCTGGCGGCGAACCGGATTCTGGTGGAGCGCCCGGTGTACGAGGCCTTCTGCCGCCGCTTTGCCGAGAAAACGGAGGCGCTGTCGGTGGGCTCCGGCATCGACGATCCGCAGATCGGGCCGCTGATGAACGAGCGCGCCATCGCCAAGCAGGAGGAGCAGGTCGCCGACGCCCTGCTGCACGGCGCCCGCCTGCTCACCGGCGGCAAACGCCACCCGGCCGGAGCGCTGTTCTTCCAGCCCACGGTACTGGTCGACGTACCGGCGGAAGCATCGATCTTCCGCGAGGAGACCTTCGGCCCGGTGGCCGCCATCGCCCCGTTCGACAGCGAGGAGGAGGCGATACGGCGTGCCAACGACAGCGAATATGGCCTGGTCAGCTACATCCACACCGAGAGCGCCCACCGCATCTACCGTCTGACCCGGGCGCTGCAGTACGGCATGGTGGCGGTCAACCGCACCAAGGTCACCGGCGCCCCGATCCCGTTCGGTGGCATGAAGCAGTCCGGCCTCGGCCGCGAAGGTGCGCGCCTGGGGATCGAAGCCTTTACCGAAGTGAAATATGTCTGTCGCGATTACGCCTGACCGGCCTCGCGTACGTAGAATCTGGAGGTACTTATGACCGATATCAACACCCTGGAGAGCTGGGATCGCGACAACTTCTTCCACCCCTCCACCCACCTGGCCAACTTCGCCCGCGGCGAGATGCCCAACCGCGTCGTGACCGGCGGCGAGGGAGTGTTCATCGAGGATATCAACGGCAACCGGCTGCTCGATGCCTTTGCCGGTCTGTACTGCGTCAACGTCGGTTACGGGCGGCAGAAGGTGATCGACGCGATCAGCCAGCAGGCCAACCAGCTGGCCTACTACCACGCTTACGTGGGCCACGGCACGGAGGCCTCGATCACCCTGTCGAAGATGATCCTCGACCGGGCACCGGCGCACATGTCCAAAGTCTATTACGGCCTGTCCGGCTCCGATGCCAACGAGACCAATATCAAGCTGGTCTGGTACTACAACAACGTGCTCGACCGGCCACGGAAGAAGAAGATCATCTCGCGCTGGCGCGGCTATCACGGCTCAGGCCTGATGAGCGGTTCTCTGACCGGTCTGCAGCTGTTTCACCAGCAGTTCGACCTGCCGCTGAGCCAGGTGGTGCACACCGAAGCGCCCTACTACTACCTGCGCGAGGATGGCGGCCTGTCGGAGGAGCAGTTCTCCGCCCACTGTGCCGAGGAGCTGGAGAAACTGATCCTGCGCGAGGGCGCCGATAGCGTCGCCGCCTTTATCGGGGAACCGGCGCTGGGCACCGGTGGCCTGGTGCCGCCGCCGAAAGGCTACTGGGAGGCGATCCAGCAGGTATTGAACAAGCACGACATCCTGCTGATCTCCGACGAGGTGGTCACCGGCTTCGGCCGTCTGGGCAGCATGTTCGGCTCGGAACACTACGGCATGAAGCCGGATATCATCACCATCGCCAAGGGGCTGACCTCCGCCTACGCGCCGCTGTCCGGCTCCATCGTCTCCGACCGGGTATGGCAGGTGCTGGAGCAGGGCACCGACAAGTTCGGCGTGTTCGGTCACGGCTGGACCTACTCCGCCCACCCGATCGGCGCCGCTGCCGGTATCGCCAACCTGGAACTGGTGGATGAGCTGAACCTGGTCGCCAATGCCGCCGAAACCGGCGCCTACTTCAAGCGGGCGCTGCGCGAGGCGATCGGCGATCACCCCCATGTCGGCGAGGTACGCGGCGAAGGGCTGCTCTGCGCGGTGGAGTTCGTCGACGACAGGGACAGTCGCAAGCGTTACGAACCGCTCGGCACGGTGGGCGGCCAGTTGGCGGCCGCCCTGCTCAAGCGTGGAGTCATCGCCCGCGCCATGCCGCAGGGCGACATCCTCGGCTTCGCACCGCCGCTGTGTATCACGCCGGATGAGTGCGACCAGGTGGTTGCAGCGCTCAAGGATGCAGTGACCGAAGTGCTCGGGTAAGCTCTACGGAACCGATGTTAAGGGGGCGACGGACGCCCCCTCTGCCGTTTTGGAGCCCCCGATGCAGATACCGCTGATCGCCGATATCGACCCCGCCGAGCACGCACTCTGGCGGGAAAGCCTGAATGCCGCCCTGCCCGAACTGGAGATCCTGGCCTCGGAGCGGTTCAGCGACGAGCAGGCCAAGACCCCCGGGTTTGCCATCGTCGCCAACCCCAGGCCGGAGGAGTTGCGCCGTTTCCCCAACCTGAGCTGGGTGCAGAGCCTCTGGGCCGGGGTGGAGAAGATGGTAGGGATGCCGGAGTTGGAACGGATCGCCATCGTGCGGATGCAGGATCCGGAACTGGCGCGGGTGATGGCCGAGGCGGTACTGGCCTGGACCCTTTACCTGCATCGCGAGATGCCCACCTACGCCCGCCAACAGCAACAGAAAGTCTGGCAGCAGCATCTCTACACGCCCGCGTCGGAGCGCAGCGTGGGTGTACTCGGTAGCGGCAACCTGGGGCAGGCGGCGATCCACAGATTGCGCGCCAACGGTTTCAAGGTGTGCAGCTGGAGCCGCTCGCCACAGCAGATTGAAGGCGTATCGCACTACGCCGGTACCGATCAGCTGGAGCCCATGCTCGGCCAATGCGATATCCTGGTCGCCCTGCTGCCGCTGACCGACGAGACCCGTAGGCTGATCGATGCCAAACGGCTGAACCAGCTCAAACCCGGCGCCAGCCTCATCAACTTCGCCCGCGCCGCGATCTTCGACTACGACGCGCTGGTGGAGCGGCTCGACAGCGGCGCGCTAAAGCACGCCGTGCTCGATGTGTTCGAACAGGAGCCGCTGCCGCCGACCAGCCCACTCTGGGCGCATCCGTCGATCACTCTGCTACCACATATCTCCGGGCCCACCGATATCCGCAGCGCCAGCCGTATCGTGCAGCAGAACATCCGCCGCTACCTGAGCACCAACACTCTACCGTCGGCGGTGGATTACCAACGGGGCTATTGAACCGCTCGCCTGCGCATCACCAGCCCTGTCCAACCCGGTTGCCACTGACTGACAACCAGGCCCGCCAAAATCGACAGACAGGCGATCAGCTTGATCGTACCGACCTGTTCGGCATAGAAAATCGCACTGCCGAGCAACCCGAACACCGGCACCAGCAGCGTCAAAGGCGCTACCCTGGACAGGGGGTAGCGCACCAGCAAGCGGTTCCACAGCCAGTAGCCCAGCAGCGTGGTCGGGTAGGCTTGGAACAGCACCGAAAACCAGGCGCTGGCATTAAGCTGTTGCGCCCCTTGCAGTGCGCCATCGAGCCCCAGCCGCCAGCACACCATCAGGAACAGCGGCAGGGGCGCAAACAGCATACCCCAGACGCTAAACGCGAATACGTGCTCTGTTCCCGAACGTTTGACGATCACGCCGGTCAGACTCCAACTGAAGGCGCCCAGCATGACCAGGGCCAATCCAGCGGTCGTCACCGAACCATCTTCAAGCATCAGGCTCACCGACAGCCCCAGGATCGCCAGCAACGCCCCGGCAAGAGACTTCAGCCCAAGCTTTTCCCGCAGCCAAAGCACACCGATCAACAGGCTGAACACCACACTGAGCTGGAGCAGCAAGCCCGCCATACCAGCGGATACACCCGCCTCGATCGACCAGGTCACCATGCCCCAGACACCGATACCGAACACCACCCCATACGCGAGCAGGTAACGCCACGCCACCGCCGGTCGCCGAACAAAAAGAATCGCCGGAAAGGTGGCCAGCGTAAATCGCAGACACGCCAGCAACAGCGGGTCGAGCTGATCGACGCCCAGTTTGATCACCGAAAAGTTGGCGCCCCACAGACACATCACCGCCAGACCGATCAACAGATCCTGAGTTCGCATGATTCTGACTCCCCGTTAAACAGCTAGGAGGGGATTATCGCGCCGGCCAAAAAAGTAAACAGATGCAGTTTTTGACAAAAAAACATATACAGTTATTGGAGAGATAGAGCTGACGGGAAGATAAGGGGTGCGATACAAGCGGCTGGCGCATCGGCTGGTGTCTGCCGGGGCGTTATCTGGAAGGCTATCGTCAACATCGGTCGGTTGGACAATTCGGTCTCAACGCACTGTCACAGGCGGCATTGGCCGACTTTATCGGGACCGGGCAGTACCATACTCACCTGCAGAAAGTACGCTCGCAGTTAAAACAGCAGATATCCGCCTACCAGAGCTTCCTGCAAAACGCCCTAGCGGATAATATTGCGCTCAGCCACCCCTCCGGGGGACTGGTACTCTGGCTGCAGAGCCCCGGCTTGAACTGCAGGGAGCTGAATCGGCGAGCCAGAGAGATAGGGCTGGGTATTCGCCCAGGCTGCGAGTTCACCACGCTCTCACTGTACCAGGACTGCTTGAGGATCAACGCCGGCTGGCCACTGGACTATGAACAGAATGGCCGATATCCGGCGCGCGATGCCCTGCAACAACTGATCGGTCTTATACAACATCCCTGATTTTTCGAGGTCAACATGCCCAAGGCATCCGAACTTAAGCGTGGCCAGGTCGTCGATATCGACGGCAAACTGATGATGGCCCAGAGTATCGACGTGCGTAACCCCACCGCACGCGGCGCCTCCACCCTGTACCGTGTCCGTTTCAGCCAGATCCCGGGCGGCGGCAAGCACGAGGCCACCTACGTCGGCGACGATATCCTCAAGGAGGTGGCGCTGGAGCGGCGCAAGGCGTCCTACCTCTACCGCGAGGACGACCTGTACTACTTCATGGATGCCGAGGACTATAGCCAGTACGGCATCAACGGCTCGGTGATCGAAGACCAACTGCCGTTCCTGGTCGAGAACATGGAGGGGATCATGCTGTCACTGGTGGACGGTAATGCCATCGCCATCCAGTTGCCGCCGATCGTGATCATGGAGATCGTCGAAACCGTGCCCGGCATGAAGGCGGCCAGCGCCACCGGTCGCACCAAGGCGGCGAAGTTCGCCAACGGCCTGGAGCTGCAGGTACCCGAATATCTGGAGACCGGCGAGAAGGTCAAGATCAACACCGAGACCGGCAAGTTCAGCTCCCGGGCATAAGGGAGGCGAACACTCGAAAACGTCACCAGGTAGCATCAATTTAAATTTGTCATAAAGAATCAGTGCATTAGGCCGTTATAAGCTGGTAACCGTTTCGCCCGGACACAGGTTCCGGGCGCATCGGTGCACACTGGCAGAGAACGATAAGGCACACCAGGGAATGCATCGATCAGTCGAGGGGTTAACCCAAAAAAGCGTTACGCGTACCACGTTCATACCGCAGGAACTGTTCTGGCCTTTACTGATCGGGCTCAGTTATCTCTACTCTGCCGTGGCCAGCCTCTCGCTGTACCGACAGGAACAGGATACGCCCCTGTTCTGGTTCTCCAACGCCATCGCCCTGTTCATCCTGCTGTCACGGCCGCTCGCCAACTGGCCGACCCTACTGCTGACGACAGCGCTGGCAAGCCTCGGCGCCCAGCTGTTCGCACTTGGCGACAGCGCCTCGGCGCTGATCCCCCTGCCCGCTCACCTGAGTGAAATACTCGTTGGCGCCCTGCTGTTGAAGCGCTATTGCCGTCCAGCACCCTGCGTCACCCAGGTCGAGCAGTTCCTGAGAGCCCTGCTCTGCGGCAGCCTGATTCCGGCGGCGATCGGTGCCGGCCTGTTCGCCCTTATGCCCGCAACCCAGGGCGGTGTCGTACCGGCTTCGCCCTGGCTGTACTGGTTTGCAGGACACGCCATCGGCAGCGCCGCGATACTGCCCTTGGGGGTGCTGTTGCTGGCCCGTGGCTCCAACCCACTCCGTGCTCTGCTCAAGCAGCCCTACACGCTGCTCGCCATCACAGCAGTATGGGCGCTGGCCGGCCAGGCTTCGCTGCAGCTTGATAATGCTTTCATCTACATCTCCGCCACCCTGATGCTGGTCGCGATCAGCGGCCAGTTCGCCGGCACGGCGGTCACGGTACTGGGCTGTACACTGTTGCTCGGCCGGCTGATTTCGACCGGCACCCTCCCCCATTCCAGCGCGACTGGGGTCGATCTGCTGATATCCTTCTATCCCGCGCTGGTGCTGACCCTGTTACCGCCGATCCTGCTCTCCTGCGTGCTGGAACAACTCAATCTCGCCTCTTCCCGCCTCACCTGCGATGTCACCGAGTCCCGCGAACTGGCGGAAAAAATGGCCTATATGGCCCACCATGACGCCCTGACCGACCTGCCCAACCGCATGTTGTTTGCCGATCGCCTGGCACACGCCTGCGCGGCAGGTCAGCGTCGCAACCACCGCTTCGCCGTGGTGTTCATGGATCTGGACCACTTCAAGCGTGTCAATGATTCGCTCGGACACGGCAGCGGCGACAAGCTGTTATGCGAAGTAGCTCGGCGGCTGACCTCGACACTGAGGGCCAGCGATACCGTCTGCCGTCTCGGCGGCGACGAGTTCGTGCTGCTGCTCGAGGATGTCGACTCCGGTGAACAGGCGATACGGATCGTACGCAAGATCGTCGATAGCCTGAGCGCGCCGGGCCGGCTCGATGATCTCGAACTGGTGATCACGGCCAGCTTCGGTATCGCCCTCTACCCACAGGATGGCCAGGATGCGGACAGCCTGATGAAGCACGCCGATGCTGCCATGTATCGTTCAAAGCGCGACGGTCGCAACTGCATCCACCTGTTTTCGCGCGAGGACGATGACACCGCACTGGCTCGGTTGCAGTTGGAGAACGACATCCGCCACGGGATCCAGAACCGGGAGTTTGTACTCCATTACCAACCGATCGTCGACGCCGAGTCACGTCGCATCGTGTCGGTGGAGGCGCTGGTGCGCTGGTACCGGCCCGGCCAGGGGTTCATCAGTCCCGATCACTTCATCCCGGTAGCGGAGGAGTCCGGGCTGATCCTGCCGCTGGGCGAGCAGTTGCTGGAGCAGGCCTGCGAGCAGTTGTTACGCTGGCGCGGCAGCGAACTGGAGCGCGTGACGATCGCGGTCAACGCCTCGGCGCTTCAGCTCAAAAACCTGGCGTTCGTACACACCGTGGAGCAGACGCTGGCCCGGTACGATCTCGACGGCCGGCAGCTCGAACTTGAGATCACTGAGTCGACGCTGATGGCCGATCCTGAGACGATTCTGCAAACGCTACAGCGGCTCAAGATGCTACGCCTGAGCATCGCCATCGACGATTTCGGTACCGGATACTCAAGTCTGGGCTATCTGAAACGCTTTCCGGTCGATACGGTCAAGATCGACCGCACCTTCGTCCGCGATATGGAGAGCGACGGCAATGATCGAGAGCTGATCCGCGCGATTCTCGCCATGTCACAGAGCCTTGGCTTGGGCGTTATCGCCGAGGGTGTGGAGACCGAGGGACAGGCCCGTATCCTGACCGAGATGGGCTGTCCGCTTCTGCAGGGTTATCTGTTCGCCAAACCCAGTGATCCCGAGTCATTGCTGGCGTTCGCCACCTCTAGCCGCAATGACGGGGACTTGAACAGACCGATCTGATCAACCCTTGAGGTTCCACCCATGCTGCGCCGCCAGGCGCTGGAACTCACGCCACCACTGACGCGCCTGGCGCGCATCCATCACACCCGCATCTTTGCCGTAGCGCTGATGATTGAATGCGCTGCCGATGCTCGGCAGCAACTCACCCAGCCAGGGATAATCCAGTTCCAGCCGACCGAGCCAGGCGCTGGCCGTTTCATGTCGATAGCGCCGCTGCTCCCTTCGCGCCATCCAGGCCTCCAGCGCCGCGAACAGGTGAATCGCGGCCCGTTCCGGTTCACGCTCGAGGCGCGCCAGCAGCCGTCGCTGCAACCACCAGTCCCCGATCCGCCGCCGGTAATACCAGGCCAGGCATACCAACAACAGAAGCAGCAGGAAACCGGTAATCAGCAGCGCTTTGGTGGTCAATCGCGCCCGCTCAAACGCCAACGCCGACTCCAGCACAGGCCTCAGGCTGAGCAATATCAGTCGTTGGGTCAGGCTGATGTTGTCCCGTTTCAGACACTGGTTGGCGTAATCCAGAGCACGCTCCAGCCAGCTGCCCGGCTCCTCACCGGGCTTATCGCTGACCAGGAACACCACCCACCCCTGACCCGGCAGATAGATCTCGGACCAGTAGCCGGCATGCTCGCTGGTGACCTCCCAGATGCCGCTCAGGGGGTGCTGCAGTTTGGAGCTGTAGCCGGTGGCGATACGCGCGGGGACACCCTCGCAGCGCATCATCAGCACCATCAGGCTCAGCTTCTGCCCGGCGCTCAGGCCATTTTCCATAAACCACTGCGGATCCAGCCAGCTGAAGTCCGACAGCCCCGCGGCCGACTCGCGCTTGTCCAGATCGTGCAACAGGTAGTACTCGATCTGCCTCGCCGCCGCCATCGGTTCACGTCCGCTCGCCAACCGATGGCTCAGTTCGCACAGCGGCCTCGCCACCGCGGGTATCTGCAACCAATCGCCCCCCTTGACCGGGTCCGGGAACAGCCGCCGACCATCGACCCGCCCCTGAGTCGACAACACCTCATATTTGAGTCCTGGCTCCATCCTGTCCGGCAGGTAGAGATTGCCCTGGGCATCGATGCGCAGTACGGTTGCCGGCAGCTCGATACGAAAAGCATGAGGCATCAGCGGTAACGCCGTGCCCGGCGTCTCCACCACCTCGATGCGCTGTCGCCTTGCCTCACGCCGCGCAGTTGCGTCACGGTCAAATACGCCATGGTTCAGACGATAGAAGCTGTCGCCGCCGGCCGGGTGTGTGCGCGACCAGCTGGAACCGTCAAACTGGTCGAACACCAAGGCCCGCAGGAACGCCGGCCGCTCCCCCTCGACCCTCAGCAGCAGCTCCGGCGCGGTGTCCCCGCCCCCTGCACCTAGCCTCAGCACAGACTCCGTACCCCATGCCGTCCGGGCTGTCCCTTCCGGTCCAACACCCCCTGAGCCGCTCTCGCCACTGCTGCCACTGCTGCTGCCACTACTGCCGGAGCCAGCCGTCGCCTGTTGATCCGCCATCGCCTCCCACTGGCGGTCGCCATATCGCAGCTCCAACCCCTGGGGCAGCAGCTCGTATCGCGCTGGTTCGGGTTGCGGCAGCAGCCAATACAACAGCGCCGAGAGCAGCAGAATCATCACAAAGACCGGTACCGCCGCCAGCGCGCTGCCGGCGCCCTGATACTGAGCGACCTGCTGCCGCACAGCGGACAGCTGCAACTGCATCAGCACCAGCACGACACTGAACAGATAGGCCACCAGCCGCAGGGCGAAACTCTCCTGCTCGATCACCGCATAAAGCATCAAACCGACCGAGCCGAGGATCAGCATGAACACCTCACGCCGAGTAGCCAGGGTGAAACCGATCGCCAGCAGCAGAAATATCACCAGTTTCAACAGGGCGCTCAGCAACTGCCCCTGCCAAAACAGCGGCAGCACCAGCAACACTCCCGCGCCGACGCTGATCAGCTTCATCACCCGCATCCAGGGTTGGGGCTGGAGGTTGTAGCAGTAGCCGGTGAACAGAGCGAAAGCGGAGAGCAGGCTGAACAGGTTCGCCGCCCAGCCAAACAGTGCCAGGGTCAACATGAGCCACAGCGACAGGAAAACGCCGGCGGACAGTCGCGTCATCTGCCAAACACCTCCGATAGATTCGCCCCTGACTGCACCCAGTACAGACTATCGCCAATCGGGCCTGAGCGGCGGTCCGGGTCGGTTCCGGGGGGATGACGGAAACTGCCGGCATCGAACAGCACCTGCATCGGCCGTTGATCGATACGCTGGCTCGGCAGCGGTGTTGCCGGCATATCCCCAGGCGTTTCTACGGTATGGAACAGCAGCAGCCGTCCCTGTCGCCCGGCCAGGGCGGCAGCCTGTTCCACAGCCTGGAGATAGGGCAGTCGACAATCCGCCTCGACCTCGGACAGATACTCCAGCAGGTGGCGATAGTGATGCCAGCCGCTGTCCGGCGCCAGCCAGCGGGCGCCGGATGGCTGCAGGCAGAACACACCTACCCGGTGTCCGTTGTCGATGGCGAACTGCGCCAGAGAAGCCGCAATACGCACCGCATATTCGAAGCAGCTCTCCCGCCCGCGGCCGACATTCGCTTCCGGCTGGGCGTCGAGTACCACGATCAGTTCCACATTCTCGATCTGCTCGTACTCGCGTACGATCCACTCGCCGCGTCGCGCCGAGGCGCGCCAATGGATATGGCGCATGCTGTCACCGCGACGATACTCCCTGACCCCGGCAAAGCTGTCCTGGCCGCGACTCACCGGACCGATCTGGTGACTGTCGGTGGGAAAACCGCCGCGCCCCGACAGCGGCATACCGGAGATGGGAAAGGTACTGGGCAGGACACGCATCTCGGTCAGGCTGTCGTCGAGGCGGGTCGAGACGCTGAGCAGGGCCAGCGGAAACTCGGACCGCACCACCAGCGGCCCGATGGTATGCACACCGCGCCGCTCGCAGCGGATGCGGTATCGAAACTGCTGGGTGCCGGAGAGCCGCGCTATCAGCACCGGATAATCCGGCTGGTCCAGAAAGGGCATCAGATCACGTATCTGCAACATGTAACGGGCGAAGAAACCCCGTGCCCTCAACCTGAGTGTCACCTCGATCTCATCCCCTTCGTGACTCTCCTCGGGCAGCTGGCGACTGACGCTGACGCCGCGAATGTTGCGGCTGGGCAACCAGTACCCGGCTACCAGCGTGGCAACCAGCAGCACGCCGAACTGGTAGAGGCTGACCTCACCCGTGTTATAGGCCGCCAGCAGCACACCCAGGGTCAGCATCCCCAGCCAAAAGCCGGGGTTGTGCAGTACCCGGCGTAACGCGGCGGGGTTCACAGCTTCTGCGTCTCGTTCAGTACCGGCGGCGCAACCTGCTCGATCAGGGCACGAACCAGATCCTCCTCGCGCAGTTTCTTCATCCGCGCCGGCTGGCTCAGGATCAGTCGATGGGCCAACACCGGCACCGCCACCTTGACCACCTGATCGGGCGTCACATAGTCGAGACCGTCGATCAGCGCCGCCGCCCGTGCCGCCCTCATCAACGCCAGCGCACCCCGGGGGCTGGCACCGAGCTCAAGGTCCGGATGTTCACGGCTGGCGCGTACCAGGTCGGCGATGTAGCCCAGTACCGCGTCATCGATATGCACCCGTTCCACCGCCTGCTGCAGTTGGCGCAGCTCGGCGATGCCGATCACCGGCTCAAGCGTATCGATGGGATGGCCCAACGCCTGCTGCTGCAGGATACGGATCTCCGATTCCCGGTCCGGATAGCCCATCGACAGGCGCATGAAAAAACGGTCCAGCTGCGCCTCCGGCAGCGGATAGGTGCCGTGGTACTCCACCGGGTTTTGCGTGGCGATCACCATGAACACCTCGGGCAGAGCCCGGGTCACCCCCTCCACGGTCACCTGTGACTCGGCCATGCATTCGAGCAGGCTGGACTGGGTGCGTGGCGAGGTGCGGTTGATCTCGTCCGCCAGCAGCACGTTGCAGAACACCGGCCCCGGCACGAAGTCGAAGCGGTGCTCCTGCTGGTTGAAGATCGACACGCCGGTGATATCGGAGGGCATCAGGTCCGGTGTGCACTGGATGCGACGGAAATCGAGGTCGATACTGCGGGTCAGCGCCCGCGCCAGCATGGTCTTACCCAGCCCCGGCACATCCTCGATCAGCAGGTGGCCGCGGCAGATCAGGGTGATCAGACTGAACGTCAGGGTACGGTGCTTGCCGACAATGGCGCGCGCCATATTATCGTGCAGAGACTTGAACAGCTTGCGGGTGTCGCTCATCCTGGCCCTCCGACTCGGTATGTGGGGAGGAACAGAAGGCGGTCCGCTCTAGGGAGAGAGATGACGAATAACTATCCCTGTAACTCGCCGATGGAACCTCCTGTTCCTGCTGCGAGGGTAAGGGCTGAGAAAGGTCCCGTCAATCGAACCTTGCGGCTAGAATGGCACTCATACTTTCAACGTCATACCTTCAGCAACCCGAACAGGGAATGGACACAGGAGACACAAGATGCGTTGCCATGAAGTAGATTACGAGATCATCGGCGCCGAGATGCAGCTGGTCGAGGTAGAGCTCGATCCCGGCGAAACGGTGATCGCCGAAGCGGGCGCCATGACCTACATGGAGCAGGATATCGACTTTGAGACCAAAATGGGCGACGGCTCCAACCCCGACGAAGGGATCATGGGCAAGCTGTTCTCCGCCGGCAAGCGGATGTTCACCGGCGAGTCGATCTTCACCACTCACTTCACCAACCGCGGCGCCAGCAAGCGCCGAGTCGCCTTCGCCGCGCCCTACCCCGGCAATATCGTCCCGCTCAATATGGCGGAGATCGGGCAGAGGATCACCTGCCAGAAGGACGCCTTCCTCTGTGCCGCGCTGGGCACCAAGGTCAGCATCGCCTTCAACCGCCGTATCGGCTCCGGCCTGTTCGGCGGCGAGGGTTTTATCCTGCAGACCCTGGAGGGTGACGGCATGGCCTTTATCCAGGCCGGCGGCACCGTGGTACCGAAAAAGCTCAACGGCGAAACCCTGCGTGTCGATACCGGCTGTCTGGTCGGTTTTACCGAGGGGATCGATTACGACATCCAGCGCGCCGGCAACCTGAAGTCGATGATCTTCGGCGGCGAAGGGCTGTTCCTGGCCACCCTGCGCGGTACCGGTACCGTCTGGCTGCAGAGCCTGCCGTTCTCGCGCATGGCGGATCGGATCATCGCCGGCGCGCCGAGCTCAGGTGGCAGCGACAAGGGCGAAGGCTCGGTCCTCGGCGGCCTGGGCCGGCTGATCGATGGCGACCGCTGATTTCAGCGGCCGATACTGGCTACCGGAGTCGTCGACCTCGCCGAATCCGGTGCGCCCGCCAAATCTGAGCGCAACTTGATGGAGGTCAGGCATTTCCGACGCCAGTCGGACAATTAGGAATTTTTCCTAGATTTGTCCAAATTGAATACTGGTACACTCCGCGGGGTTGATGGCTGATCCCTACAGCCGACTCAACTACTGGATAGTGCTTTCTTATGAGGATTCAAAGGATGAAACAGGCCCTTGCCATTCTGGCGCTTGCCGCCACTTCTGCCACCTTCGCAACCGCCACCTCGGCCCAAGGCGTCTACGTCTTCGGCGACCTGGGTCAGTCCGACTTCGATCTCGGCAGTGCGCCGGGCTTCTCGGTCGATGAAACCGATACCATGTACGGCATCGGCGTTGGCTACAGCTTCAATGACTACTTCTCCGCGGAACTGGGCTACGTCGATCTGGGCGAGAGCACGATCTCAACCAACGCTCCGATCAGCGGCACTGTTTTCGGCAGCAGCTTCTCTATCGATGGCAAATTCGCCATCGACGCCACCGGTGTCTTTTTCGGCGTGCGCGGCGATCTGCCGGTCTCCGATTCCGTCGACCTGTTCGCCCGTGCCGGTATGCTGAGCTGGCAATCCGATGCCTCTTTCTCCGGCACCATCACCATCGATGGCGACACCTTCACCAGCGGTTCGGGTGAACTCGATGACGGTACCGATCCCTACCTCGGTCTGGGCGCCAGCTACGCGTTCAATGACAATGTATCGGTCAACGCGCAGTGGAATCGCTACATGCTGGACATGCTCGGTGAGGATCTGGACATCGACACCCTGTCCGTCGGCCTTGCCTACCGCTTCTAGTCAGGCGGCTCGCCAAGCTCGATGTAAAAAACCGCAGCATCCTGCTGCGGTTTTTTATGTACGTCGACACTATCAGCTTCAGATCGGAACCTCGATCTCTGCCTCAAGCAAGGCTTTCAACTGGTCGATCGACATCGGCTTGCTGAACAGATAGCCCTGCACCTGATCACAACCATGACGACGGATGAAATCCAACTGAGCCTGGGTTTCCACCCCTTCGGCGACCACCTTGAGATTCAGGTTATGCGCCATATCGATGATGGTGCGAACGATCACCTCATCGTCGCTATCGTCACCGATATCGCGAATGAACGAGCGATCGATCTTGAGCGTGTTGATCGGCAACTGCTTCAGTCGACTGAGCGAGGAGTAAGCGATGCCGAAGTCATCGATTGCCAGGCGCACGCCAAGCCCGCGTATCTGGTTCAGGTACTCATGCAGATGCGCCTCCTCCGACGCCACCACCGCCTCGGTCACCTCCACCTCCAGCAGCTCACCCGGAAAACCGGTGCTGTTCAGCGTAAACTCGATCCGCTCATGCAGGCCGCGATGGATAAAATGCGCCGGGGAAAAGTTCACCGCCAGCGTCAGGGCAGGGCGCCCTCCCGCCGCAAGTGACATCAGATCCTGACAGGCGCGCCAGGTAACGAACTCATCGATCTCGCCGACCAGGCCACAATCTTCCGCCAGGGGAATAAACTCCTCCGGGGAGATGCTGCCCTCATGCTCGTCGAACCAGCGCACCAACGCCTCTACACCGGCGATACTGCCGCTCATGGCGTCATATTTGGGCTGGTAGTACACCTGCAGACGCTGCTCGGCCACGACATTGCGCAGCTTGCCCTCCAGCATCAATCGACGCTCCGAACGGGCGTTCATCTCCTTGGCGTAAAAGCTGAAGCGGTTACGGCCGACATCCTTGGAGAAGTACATCGCAGTGTCGGCATTTTTCAGCAATGTACCGGCATCCTGGCTATCGTCCGGACACACGCTGATACCCAAGCTGGTGGTGACACGCAGGCTGTAGCCATCAATCTCCACCGGCTGATTGATCGCCTGGATCAGCTTCCCCGCCACCTCGGCCGCCGCATCGGGCGTGGTTTCGACCAGTAGAACAGCGAATTCGTCACCACCCAGTCGGGCCAGGGTATCCGTTTCGCGCAGCAATCCGCTCAACCGTTTGGCGAGCTGAACCAGCAGGCGATCACCGATTGCATGGCCCAGGGTGTCGTTGATCGCCTTGAAACGATCGAGATCCAGGAACATCACTGCCAGCTGGTGCCCTGTGCGCCGTGCAATCGCAATACTGCGTTCCAGATCGCGATCGAATGTCATCCGGTTGGGCAGGCCGGTCAATGCATCGTGAAACGCCTGATGCTCAAACTGCCGGGTTAACTCAAGCAGTTCGGTGGTTCGCTCGCTGACCTTCGCTTCCAGTTCTGACTGTGCCTGCTGCAGCTCCCTGTCGCGCTGTTCGATCTCATCCAGCATGGCGTTGAAATCATCCGCCAGTTCACCGATCTCATCCGAGGTGGAGCACTGCGCCCTCAACCGGTAGTTCCGTGTGCGTGTGATGCCCCTGGCTGTTTTCGCCAGCTGCAGGATCGGCGCGGTAACGAAGCGTTGCGACAGGCTGGCCAGGCCCACGGCCACCAAAACCGACACCAGGAACAGGACCGACACGATGCTCAGACGCTCCCGCTGCAGTGCATCCCACTGTTTCGGTTCAAACAGCAGCACCACCCGCCCCAGCTGTTCGCCATCGAACACGACCGGTTTGTTGACATAGAGGTAACCGCGAAAATCGCCCCGCTCTCTGGGCGGCAGCTCCAGGCTTAGCGCCTGCCCTTGGCGCATATGGCTGGCAAACGGCTCGCCCTGCGCATCGAACAGCATCGCCGCCACGATCTCCTGGTCGTTTTCAAGCGTCGCCAGGGTTCGTCGGGCCGACTCCGTGTCGTTGAACAGCAGAGCAGAAACGCTATTGCCGCTGATAATCGCCGCCTGCGCCCCCATCCGGTCGAAGATGGTCGAGCGCATGTTGTTCCAGTCGTTGACGGCAAATCCCAGGCTTGCCAGTGCCAGCACCGCCGTGCTGACCAGAATCAGCACAACCGTCAGCTTGCGCCGCAGCGAACGGCGCCCCAGATTCATTTGGCCCTCCTTGGAGCGTCGATAATATGGGCAAGTTTAAGCAGTTCTGAACTCATGGAGAGCTGACGCATTTTCAATTCATTGGTATCGATTTCAAATCCGATGCTGCTACCACGCCGGACCAGATTCATGATCACCCCCGAATACGCGACACCCTGGCCCTCCTCTTCGGTCAGGTCGGCGATGGTCAGCACCGGTTTGCGCTCAGTGGAGCCGTATATCTCCGCCATATACTGCGGCAGCTGTTCGGCAGCGATCAGCAACACTCTGCACCCGTCACTCGTCGACAGGTTCTGGATCAACCTGCTTGCCATCGGCAGTCCGTTCACACTTTTGTTCAGGATCATCTCGACACCGGGACCGAGTAAGTCCTCGCGGTAGTAACACAAGGTGAATGCGTCGGCCGGAACCGGCAGCCGCTCGGCGGGCCAACCGACGAACTTTACAATATTCAGGATAAATGCCGCTTTTACACGACTTACCCGCTCATCGCTCGGACCGGCCAGAGCGACTGACGAGAACAGCACACCGATCAGGCATAGCCGCGACCACACGGCCAACCTGTGTAGTCGGCTGCGTCGTGCATCGAGAGCTCGAGTCCAGCGAAATCGGATCAAAGCGTCATATCCCAGGTCAGGCGCAACCAGATCTCACGCTCACTACGCTCGTTACTGTATTTATTGCCGAAGTCGGCAGCCGGATCGTATACCCGTCGATCGAACAGATTGTCTATCCCATAGGCATAGGACCAGTCCGGCGCCAGATAACCAAAGCCGTAGAGGTTGGCGATGTAGAAACTGCCCTCATCGTCCTCGCTGAAACCGTTCCAGTCATCCCGCGCCTGATTGTAAATCAGCGAAAAACCCAGTGTATGCGAGGGTCTAAAGCGATAGTCCATCTGCAGACTGCCGGTCCAGCTGGAGACATAGGGTATCGCCTGATCGCCATCGACCCGCTCCAGGTAGGCCAGACCTGCCCTCAGGTTCAGATGCTCGGATGGTTTGGCATTGAGCAGCGCTTCCATACCGTTGAGCTGCACTTTCACATCGGTATTGGCAAAGTACTCATCGGCATCATCCGGTGTCGGCATCTCGATGATGAAATTGGTCAGCTCGCTTCGATACAGGTTGAGGCTGAGGTTGGCGTTATCCCACTGGTAGAGATAGCCGAGCTCGATCTGCTCGATCTCCTCCGGCTCCAGTGGCGGCGGCACGAAGCTGGTACCTTCGAGCACCTTCAGATACTCGCGCAGGGTCGGCGTTCTAATCGCGCTGCCGTACTGCAGCTTCCAGGTTTGCGAACTTTCCGGGGTGTATACCAGGGCGGCGCGCTGGTTCCAGTGTCCGCCGAACTCCTCGAACTTGTCGTAACGTGCGCCCAGGGTCAGGTCCAGCTCGGGCGCGAGACTCCAGACATCCTGCAGATAGAATGCATAATCGTCGTTTGAGATACCGGGGCTCGACAATAGATCACCGGTCTCCGGCGGCGTCAGATAGCCGGCCGCAAAATGGTAGTTACGCTGATAACGGGTATTCTCCGCCGACTCATGCTCCCAGCTGACCCCCGCGGCCAGCACATGCCGGTCCAGGCGTTTGAACCCGGTCACCTTACCGCCGGCCATCCAGGCGTCCTGATACTCCTCGTAGCCGAGAGTATCGCCCGTATTCTCGATTTCGTATTCGCGGGCGTTGTCCAGATGGTAGTAGAAGGTGCTTTCAATACGGCCTGTTTCGACGCTCCCGCGCTCGTAGTTCGCCGACAGCACCAGCGATTCGGCGTCGACATAGGCATCCTGGGTATCGGGTATGAACAGGAACGGGGTCTCCTCCCTGGCATAGTTCATCGACAGCGTCAGTCCATCGATCGGTGAGCCCTTGACCAGCAGGTTTCCGAACTCCTCGTCCAGCGGCTGAACGGTATCCCCACCGATGAAGCTCTTGCGTCCCTCGCGAAACGGCGCATCCTGCTGCAGGTAACTGCCGAACGCCTGGAGGCGCTCGCTGTTATAGAGCAGCGTACCCTTGCCCCGGTCGTTGTTGGCGGTTTCCAGGGTTGCACCCAGGCTATCGCTGCTACTGAACTCACGGGTGGTGATCGAGACAATGCCGCTTAGCGCGTTGGCGCCATAAAGGCTCGATGCAGGGCCGAGTATCACCTCCACCCTCTCGATCGCTTCCAGTGGCAGATTGTCGCCAAGAGAAAAATGGCCATAGTAGAGGTGGCGTATGCGCGCGCCATCGACCATCAACACCATCTTATCGTTGTAACGGTCGATCATCCCCCGCGACCAGATCGACCGATGCCGCTTGCGATACTGGTTCAACTGCAATCCCGGCACGAATGCCAGCAGGTCATCCAGCCTGCGTACGCCGAAACGGGCAAAATCGCTGCGATCAAAGGTATAGACGGTTCCCGGCGCCCGGTTGATCTGGGTCGGCAGCAGCGAGGCCGATGTGAACACCTCCAGCGACATCAGCTCTTTCAATGACATCGCCGAGAGATCGACCTCCTCTTCGGCAACGGCGGAAGCGCACACGGGGCAGGCAATCAACAGTGCCAACAACGATTTTCGTAGAGCGCGGCGACTGGTCTCTCTGTATTCCAGCCTATCGCTTAAAGAATGGTAGCCCACAGCTATCTACCCCTCGGTACAGAACCCCAATACGCCATCGCAAACAGGCATGCAAAGCACGCACATGCCAAGGGTATCTATTACCATTTTTTTACCATGGATACATTGATACAGATGTCGGATAGCAATCGACGCAAAAAGCCCCACCGAAAGTAGGTGGGGCTTGCCACCAAGACGCGGTGAGGCGTATTACTCCACGATCGACAGGCTGTCCAGATAGGCCTTGTCGGAGATATTGGTCCACTTGCGAGCCCGCTGCAGATAGCTCTGCTGGCTGTCGATGATCTCGGCCGCCAGCGGATCCGCTGCAGCCTGCTCCTTCAGCAGACGCTCGGTGGTGTCACGCAACGCCTTGATCACCTCGGACGGGAACACTTTGTGAGTGACGTCCGGGTACTCCTCCTTCATCTTGTCCCAGGCCAGGCTGTTCATATGGGTGCTCTGGGTATACATGTCGTAAGCCGCTGTACGCATCGCCACGCGCAGGATCTCCTGCAGATCCTCCGGCAGTCCGTCCCAAACCTTTTTGTTGACCAGGAACTGTACCTCGGCCGCCGGCTCCTGCCAGCCGGAGTAGTAGTACTTGGCAATGCGATGGAAGCCCATCGGCAGATCCAGTGCCGGACCGACCCACTCCAGCGCATCGATGGTGCCGCGCTCCAGCGAGGTGTAGAGCTCACCCGGCGGAATGTTGGTCACCGCAACACCCAGCTCGGACATCACCTCACCGGCAAAGCCCGGGGTACGCATCTTCAGACCCTTCAGATCCTCAACCGAGTTGATCTCCTTGCGGAACCAACCACCCATCTGGTTGCCGGTGTTGCCGCCCGGAAAGGAGAGCATGCCGTGCGGCTCATACACCTTTTGCATCAGCTCCATACCGCCGCCGTGATAGAACCAGGCGTACTGCTCCGGTACTGTCATGCTGAACGGCACGGTGGTGAAGTACATGGTGTTGGGCACCTTGCCCTTGTAGTAGTAGGACGCGGTATGACCCATGTCGTACTGACCCGACTTCACCATATCGAAGATACCGAAGGGGGCCTTGTGCTTGTTGGAGGAGTCGATACGGATCTTCAGTCGGCCCGCCGACATCTTCTCAGCCATATCCGCCATATGCTGGGTTGTCTCACCCAGGATCGGGGAGTTGGGCCCCCAGGTCTCGGCGAGTTTGAGGGTATAGCTCTCTTCGGCTTGCGCCGACGCTCCCGCGAACGTCAGCAACGCCGCGAGCAGCGCAGCCGGTTTGAACAGGGCAATGCGTGTTTTCATCTTATTAAGTCCGTTTGTAGTTATCTTGACTGTTCGATCAACGGACAGATAGTAACCCGACACCGCACGGTTCTGAACCCCAGTACAACTGACGCCATACGACGACGCTATATATACTCAGTACCTCCAGTCACAACCGATTCAAGGAGGAAGCGATGAACCTTCCCAGTTCCGTGCAGTTCGTTTTGGCAGCGGTCGCGCTAGTGCTTATCATCACCGCCATCGTCATACCACCAAGCAAGTGGATCGACTACTTCAAAACCAGGACCGGCCTAGGCGTTCTCAAAGGGATCATATTGGCACTGGTGTTCGGCGCCGCCTTGGCGTTCGTCCCCAAACTGTTCGCCGCCGAATCCGGCATGTTCTTCAAGGATGCCAGCGTCTACCTGGGTCTGGACCACGTGAAAAAACTCAGCCCCCAGTGCGAGCGCGGCGGTGTCGACGAGCGCTGGACCTCGAACCTCGGCATGCGCGTCAACATCTACCAGAGTGGCGACGAGCGCTTCCGCACCAACGCCAAATACACCCACCACAGCTGCATGCTGGGCGAGGACTCTGCTGGTTACGACGCCATAGGCGTGGAGCTGGAGTACAAGTTCTGGTCGCGCTAGGTCGATAGCCTGAGACCGGTGCTGAACATAGCGGCAACCAGAAGCCTCGCTGCGGTCTACCCCTGTGCGCCTGCAATTCATCGACTAGCCTTAACTCAGATCACCATAAGAGTTGAACGAGGCTGGCTATGCCGGACGCGGAGCACAAGATCACCGTTTACTATGACGGCGCCTGTCCCCGCTGTAGACGGGATCGCAAAAACTACGAACGACTGGATCCCGAAGCAGGCAAGCGCGTCGAGTGGTTCGACATAACGGGGCGGGAGCAGGAGCTGATCGAGCTGGGTATCGACCCGCGCAAGGCGCTGACGGAGCTGCATATCCGCACCGCGGACGGTCGTATTCTGTCGGAGCTGGATGCCTATCGTGTGCTGATGGCCCGCATCCCCCGTTACCGGCTGCTCGGTCTTATCATCGGTCTGCCGCTGATAAGACCGGTCGCAAGCCGGCTATACCACCGGTGGGTAACCCGACGGCTCAGAAAAGAGGGTCGGATTTGAGATGAGCGTTCAATAATGAAAGGAAGCGGCAACAACGCCGCTTCCTTTCTGACCTGAGGTTCTCCAGCCTAATCCGCGCTACGCGCTACTCGCGTTCACCCACCGGAATCATGATGTGTGCATAGGGCGTATCACCCCACATCACATAAGGCCCTCCAGCATGCGGATCCGTCGTGATCCCGCCCAGCGCCGCCTTTGGCACAACGATCATTAAATGAGGCCCCTCCTTGATATAGTCCTCGGCACTGGCATGGTCAGCATGATAGGGATCAGAATTACTTACCCCACCATCGCCTTGAAGCATATAAGAGAACCCCATCTGCTTCGCTTCAAACGGCGCCTTGCTGCCTACTGCCTGAAGCATCTCCATCCACACCGCATCATTACAGATCGGCGAGTTATCGCCCGGCAACGTCTCGGGCAGACAGACCCAACCGTTGCTCCCTTCCGCCAATACTTTTCCCTGGTACATCACGGTTGCATCCGCACTCACCATGGAGGGCGCCGCAGACCGCGCGCGTTCGATCAAAGCCTGCTCATCCTCGGCCTGTACCGCAGGCGAGACCAGAATCAATCCGGATACCAGTCCACCAATCAACCTGTTCATCTTCGTCTCCCGTTTTTATGATGGACACGTTCGATGGAAGTCTTCGCAGGAGTTCTGCGTAGCCTTCAGGTATCTAAGTGTAGTGCAGGGAGGAAAGGCCGCAGCGAAACCGAGTGGTCAGCACGAAATAAAAAGGTAAACCCGCCGTCTAAACAGCGAAAGGGAAGAAGTAGTAAGAAATTGACTGGAAAAACTGGCCGCCCGGAGGGATTACTGGGCTTCGCCTCGCCCTTCGGGCCGCTGCCTGCGGCAACGTTGTCTCGCTACGCTCGACTCGAACCCATCGGGGATTGTCGCCCTCCAGGCGTCGAAGCACTGAAAAGGCATCAGCAGGATACTGAACGTAGGAGAGATATTGAAAAACTGGCGCGCCCGGAGGGATTCGAACCCCCGACCAACAGGATCGGAACCTGCTACTCTATCCAGCTGAGCTACGGGCGCGCAAAGGAAGTGTTTGCGGAGCGCAATGTTACCGATCTGTGTGCGGTTTGCAAGCGCGATTTCCTCTGCGCGGGTGCTGGACGGCCGGGAGGGCGCGGCCATACTATAAGCGCAACTTAATTTTGGGCTTGCCGCCATGACTTACTGTGTTGCGATGAAACTGGCCGAGGGGCTGGTGTGTGTGGCCGACTCGCGAACCAACGCGGGCGTGGACAATATATCCACCTTTCGCAAGCTGTTTACCTTTGGCAACGGCCGCGACCATGCCCTGGTGCTGCTCAGTGCCGGCAACCTGGCCACCACCCAGAGTATCGTCGAACTGCTGAAGCGGCGTATTGAAGAGGCCGAAGAGAACCTGATGACGCTGCCGTCGATGTATGACGAGGCCGCGTATATCGGCAGGCTGATGCGGGAGATCATCGATCGCGACACTCATCCGCAGCAGAGCCAGGGGGTCGATCTCGGCTGCAGCCTGCTGCTCGGCGGCCAGATCCGTGGCGAGGAACCACGCCTGTTCCTGATCTACCCACAGGGCAACTTTATCGAGGCCAGTGCCGAGACCCCGTTCTTCCAGATCGGCGAGTTCAAATACGGCAAGCCGATCCTGGATCGCATCATCAAGCCCGATACTCCGCTGGAAACGGCGCTGACCTGCGGATTGATCTCAATGGACTCAACGATCAAAAGTAACCTGACGGTCGACCTGCCGCTGGATGTGCTGATCTACGACAAGGACAGCTATAGCCTGGAGCGTACCCGCCAGATCAGTGCTGAGGATGAGCAGTTTCTGGCCCTGCGTAAAGCCTGGGGCGAAGGCATACGTGAATTGTTCAACCGTTTGCCCAATACCGAGCTTTAACCTGTCGCAAGACTAAGGTCCGCCTTTTCGTGCGGGCTTTTTTGCCGGTATAATCCCTGACCAGTTTTTTGGTGCAGTTTTGCCTGCCTCGCGTGGGGTGTGCAGACAAGCTGCCAAGCCCATTTCCTGACAAGAGGTTGTGACTGTGAACAAATTTGCTGCCAATGCTGTTAAAGCACTTGCCGCACTGGGCCTGGGACTGGCGCTGACCAGCACCGTACAGGCTGCCACTTCCGATGAGGCGATCATCGAGCGTATCAAGCCGGTCGGCGAAGTCTGCATCCAGGGCGATGAAAGCTGCGGCGGCGCAGCCGCGGCGGCAACCGCTTCGACCGGTGGCGCCCGTAGCGGTGAAGAGATCTACAACGGCAAGTGTGCCGCCTGCCACGGCTCCGGCGTGCTGGGCGCTCCGAAATTCGGCACCAGCGAGATGGCCGACCGTCTGGCCGAGAAGGGTCTGGACACCCTGCTGAGCAATGCGCTTAATGGCATTAACTCCATGCCGCCGCGTGGTACCTGTGCCGACTGCTCCGACGACGAGATCAAGTCTGCCATCGAGTACATGGCGAACGGCGGCTGATATTCAGCACCCGTGCCATCGAAAAGGCCACCTCCGGGTGGTCTTTTCTGTTTCAGGAACGCGGATTCAGCAATCCAGTCCATCCAATAGCGAAGCAAGCGTCGCTCTGCCCCGCGCCTTGTTGCGTTCGGGATTCACCTGCCCCAGCCCCTCGGTTTCGATATCCTCCGGCGGCAGCTCCTCCAGGAAGCGGCTTGGCGCGCACTCCACCTCCTCACCGAACTGGCGCCGTTTTTTGGCCAGGGTCATCGCCAGGGTCTGCTTGGCGCGGGTGATGCCGACATAGGCCAGGCGGCGCTCCTCCTCGATGGTATCGGACTCGATGCTGTTGCGGTGCGGCAGCAGCTCCTCCTCCATCCCCATCAGGTAGACATGGGGGAACTCCAGCCCCTTGCTGGCGTGCAACGTCATCAGCTGAACCCGGTCGGAGTCGTCTTCCTCCTCCTGTCGATCGAGCATATCGAGCAGCATCAGCCGCGCAATCGCCTCTTGGATGCCGGCATCCGGGTCCTCCTCCTGCAGACGCTCCAGCGTAGAACGCAGGGAGTCGACCAGGAACCAGACGTTCTGGATCCGCTTGTCGGCCACCGCATCGCTGGAGCAGTTCTGCCGGATCCAGTCCTCGTATTCGATCTCGGCGATCAGTTCGCGGATGGCAGCGATCGGGTCGCCCTGCAGGCAGCGCTGATACAGGCTCTCGAGCATATGGCAGAAACGACGCAGGCGCTCGACGGCGCGCTCCGGCAACACCTGCTCCAGGCCGATCTCGCCACAGGCATCGAACAGGCTGATATGGCGCTCGTTGGCGTAGTGGCCCAACCTCTCCAGCGTGGTCGGCCCGATCTCCCGCCTGGGCAGGTTGATGATGCGCAGAAAGGCGTTGTCGTCCTCGCGGTTGACCAGAACCTTCAGGTAGCCCATCAGGTCCTTGATCTCGGCGCGGGCGAAGAAGGAGGTGCCGCCGTTGAGCTTGTACGGCACCTGGTAGCTCTGCAGTTTCATCTCCAGCAGGCGTGACTGGTGGTTGCCGCGATAGAGCACGGCAAAGTCGCGGAACTGGATCTTCTCACGCAGATGGCGATCCAGAATCTCGGTGGCGATGCGGTCGCACTCGGCATCCTCGTTGCGGGTATGGATCACCCGGATAGGTTCGCCGAAGCCCATCTCGCTCCACAGCGTCTTGTCGAACACGTGCGGGTTGTTGGCGATCAGGGTGTTGGCCGCCTTCAGAATCCGGCTGGTAGAGCGGTAGTTCTGCTCCAGCTTGACCACCTTGAGACCGGGAAAATCCTCCTGCAGCTGCGCCAGGTTCTCCGGCCGGGCGCCGCGCCAGGCGTAGATCGACTGGTCGTCATCGCCGACCACGGTCAGCGCCGCGCGGTGGCCGACCAGCTGGCGCACCAGGCGGTACTGCGACAGGTTGGTGTCCTGATATTCGTCCACCAGCAGGTAGCGGATGCGGTGCTGCCAGCGCTCCAGTACGTCGGGCTGTGCGGTGAACAGCCGCACCGGCACCAGAATCAGGTCGTCGAAATCAACCGCGTTGTAGGCGCGCAGATGGCGGTTGTAGGCCTCGTAGGCGCGCGCGGACAGGATCTCATGCGGCCCCTGCGCCAGCTCCAGCGCCTGCTGCGGCTCGATCATGTCATTCTTCCAGGTCGAGATCTGGTGCTGCACCATCTGTACATGATCGGCATCCTCGTCGTGATGGATCAGCAGGTCGCGCAGCAGCGCCTTGCTGTCCTGATCGTCGAAGATCGAGAAACCGGGCTTGAACCCCAGCGCCTTGTGTTCGCGGCGGATGATATTGAGGCCCAGGTTGTGGAAGGTAGACACGGTCAGACCACGGCTGGCCTTGCCCTGGATCAGGTTGCCGACACGCTCCTTCATCTCGCGGGCGGCCTTGTTGGTAAAGGTCACTGCCGCAATGTGGCGCGCCTCGATGCCGCACTGCTGAACCAGGTAGGCGATCTTGCGCGTGATCACGCTGGTTTTGCCCGATCCGGCACCGGCCAGAACCAAGAGCGGCCCACCGATATAGTGGACCGCCTCTTGCTGACGGGGGTTCAGCTTGCTCATAGCACCTCAAATAACACTAAATATTTCCGCAACCTGGCCGCTATAGGATTGAACACTCTCTTCAGATGATTCTGAAGTTGGTAGCCTAAGAGACTGATCCAAAACGACTTAAACGCATGTTTAAAGCCGGATTTTAACGTGGTACTCTGGCGCGGCCCTGCTATTTTAAAGGGGGCACTATCGCAAGTGAAATGCAATTTTAAGCGCGATTCGCCCTCCGTACCTCCAGCAGTTTCAAAAGGACCGGCAGATGCTGGCATTAGAACAGGCAGTTCAAGCGGAAGAGCAGCCCCTGCTGCTTCTGGACCCGACAGCACGGCTCAAGCCGCTGCTGCAATCGGTGCTGCTGCCTGAAGACGGTTTCACACTGCACGCCTGCGCCAGTTTCAGCCAGCTTGAGCGGCAACTGCACGACCGGGCACTGCTGCTCTGTTATACCCATGACCGCCAGGCACTGCAGAGTCAGCTCAAGCAGATCCAGCTCAAGCATCCCGGCTTGCCGATCATCATCTTTAACGACCACCTGACCGACGCCGATCCGACGCTGTTGGTACGCCAGCCGCTGATCGACCAGCTCTGCCTGCAGCAGCTGAACCGGGATCTGCTGCTGCGCTCCCTGCGCTACGCCCAGTGCACCCGCCGCAGTCAGGATGCACTGGCACAGCTGAAGATCACCGATCCGCTGACCGGAGTTGGCAATCGTCAGTACTTCTATCAGGCGCTGCTCAACGAGTTGCAGCAGGGGCAGCAGTTGGCGCTTATCACCGTCGATTTCGACGGCTTCAGCCGCTTCAACAACGAGTACGGTCATGATGCCGGTGACGAAGTGGTGCTGGAGCTGAGCCGCCGCCTGCACCGCTGCAAGGGTACCCGGCACCTGGCCCGCATCGGCAGCGACGAGTTTGCCCTGGTACTGCCGGTGGATGAGTGCGATGTTATCGAACACCGCAGCAAGGAGCTGATCGCCGAGCTGGTCGCCGAGCTGATGCCGGATTACAGCTTCGGCGATGGCGAGAAGTCGCTCAGCTGCAGTATCGGGGTCGCGTTCTCACCCCAGCACAGCAGTGAGTTCGACACTTTGATCAAGCAATCAGGCCTGGCCCGCATCCGCGCCAAAGCCCTGAACGGCCTGAGCTACGCAATATTCGACCAGAAGCAGGACCAAAGCGGCAACGCCGATATCACCCTGGAACCGGAGCTCTGGCGCGCACTGCAGAAGGGTGAGTTCGTATTGCACTACCAGCCGCGTATCGACCTGCGCACCGGCTGCATCACCGGCGCCGAAGCGCTGATCCGCTGGCAACACCCCGAGCGCGGCCTGATCCGGCCGGACGATTTTATCCCCGCCTGCGAGAAATCAGGGCTGATCGTACCGATCGGTTACTGGGTCATTCAGCAGGCCGGGCGCGATATGAAACTGATCCGCGAGGCGGGTCTGCACGGCCATATCGGCGTCAACCTGTCATTCCGGCAGTTCCAGGATACCTACCTGGCACGCACCATCGAACGCCTGATCGAGCAGTTCAATATCGATGCCTCGATGCTGGAGTTCGAGCTGACCGAAACCGCACTGTTCAGCGACGAGCTGCATGTCAAAGAGTGTATCCGCACGCTGAGCGCCCACGGCATCGAGTTCTCACTGGACGATTTCGGCACCGGCTACTCCTCCTTCTCGCTTTTGCAGAAGCTGCCGATCACCAAGTTGAAGATCGACAAATCGTTTATCGCCGGCGTGCCGGGTAACGCGGATGACGAAGAGATCGTGCGCGCCATCGTCAGCCTCGCCCACAACCTGCAGAAGAGCGTGATCGCCGAAGGGGTGGAAACCAAGGCCCAGCTCGAGTTCCTGATCAAACAGGATTGCGACCAGGTGCAGGGCTACTTCTTCAGCCCCCCGGTCAGCCTTGAGCTGTTCCTGAAGATGCTCGGTGCCAACGAGATGCAGGCGCGCTGACGCCCGCGTCCTACACTACCCCCTGCTCTGTCCACTTGCCGCGATAGATCAGCGCCTCCAGCAGGTGAGCTTGCGCAATGGCATTCACCCCCTCCAGATCGGCCAGCGTTCGCGCCACCCGCAACAACCGGTGACAGGCCCGTGCCGATAGCAGGTGCTGCGCCATGACCCGTGACAGCAGCTCCCGTCCCCGGGCATCCAGTGCACAATGCCGATCCAGCTCTTGTCCGCTCAGATCCCGGTTCGCCTTGCCCTGACGCTGCAGCTGTCGCTCACGCGCGACCAGCACCCGCTCACGCACCCTGGCACTGGCTTCACCCGGCGCCGCCGGCGTCAGCAACTCCTGCGGCGACAGCGCCGGTACTTGCAACTGCAGGTCGATGCGATCCAACAGCGGACCCGAGATACGCTGCTGGTAGCGGTTGATCTGGTCCGGCGTGCAGCGACAGCGGCTGGTGCCGTCGTCGAAGTAGCCACAGGGACAGGGGTTCATCGCCGCAACAAGCTGGAAGCGGGCGGGATAGGCGGTCGAACGTGCAGCGCGGGAGATCAGGATCTCGCCGGTTTCCAGCGGCTCGCGCATCACCTCAAGCACGCGACGCGGGAACTCCGGCAGCTCATCCAGGAACAGCACACCCTGGTGGGCCAGGGAGATCTCACCGGGACGCGGTCGTCCGCCACCGCCAACCAACGCCACCGCCGAGGCGGTATGATGGGGCGCACGGAACGGACGCTGACCGGAACAGGCGGCGACAACGGGCAGTCCCGCCACCGAATGCACGGCCGCCACCTGCAGACTCTCCTCCAGGCTCAGCGGCGGCATCAATCCGGGCAGGCGTGCCGCCAACATGCTCTTGCCACTGCCCGGCGGGCCACTGAACAGCAGGTTATGCCCACCGGCCGCCGCCACCTCCAGCGCCCGACGCGCCTGCAGCTGGCCACGAACATCGGCCAGATCGGGCACCACCGGCAGGCAGGGCAAGGCGCCCCCTCGCTGATGCGGGGCAAGCTTTTCACCGCCTCTCAAGTGCTCACACAAGCGCAGCAGATGGGCCACGGCCAGTACGCGCGTGTGCCCGGTCATCACCGCCTCGTCGGCGTTCGCCTCGGGTACGATCAACACACGCTGCGCCTGGCCACAGGCGATCGCTGCCGGCAATACGCCCCTTAACGGCCGGATATCCCCGGACAGCGCCAGCTCACCCAACACCTCGTAGCCCTCCAGCCCGTCAGCCTTGAGCTGCCCCGAGGCCTGCAGGATGCCGAGCGCGATGGCGAGATCGTAGCGCCCGCCCTCTTTCGGCAGGTCCGCGGGGGCCAGGTTGATGGTGATACGGCGTTGGGGAAAATCAAAGCCGGCGGTGATCAACGCGCTGCGAACGCGTTCACGGGATTCCTTGACCGCGGCCTCCGGCAGCCCGACGATCGACAGGGAGGGCAGCCCTCCCGAGAGGTGAACCTCGACGGCAACAGCGGGTGCATCGACACCCAACTGCGCCCGTGTATGAACGATGGCTAATGACATGACTCCGTCCCTGGGTCATGGGCTGGCAGTTACCAGCGAATTATTCGGTGGGCGTATCGCTGCCCGGCTGGTCGGTATCGACAACCGGCTGCTGTCCCTGCTGTTCGAGTTCGACGACGCGCTTCTCCAACTGCTCGACCAGCTCGCGGGTGCGCGCCAGCACGGCACGCTGAGCATCGAACTCATCACGCGTCACCAGATCCAGGCGCGAAAAGGTGCCCTGAACCAGCGTGCGGATCTGCTGCTGCAGCTCATGCTGGCCCGGCAGTTCACGCGCGCCCTCGAACAGATGGCCAATCTGGGCGTTAAGGCTGTCTATCAATTTCTGACGCATAGAGTCACAACTCCCCTGGACCTCTGTCATTTATCTGCCCGGAAACTATACCGCCGTCGCGGCCCGCTGTCAGGCTTGGTGCACAAGCCAAAATAGAGCGCACCAAAATATTGCACACACCGAATCAGTGCACAAAAAACGCACAATTTTACCGATGACGCACTCTTACGGCCCTGTGTGTTTTTTGGCCAACAAGCATATCTAATTGTTTATTATGTGTTTTTTATAAGTGGCACAGTTCTGGCTTCATCGCGTTTCAACTGAGGCGTGCCGCGCCCCCAAGCAGCGCACACCTCGTTACCTATATTCCAAAGGGGACTTCAGAGATGAAACTGATTTCAGCAATTATCAAACCGTTCAAGCTGGATGACGTACGTGAAGCACTGTCCGACATCGGAGTTCAGGGCATCACCGTAACCGAGGTTAAAGGCTTCGGTCGTCAGAAGGGGCATACGGAACTCTACCGCGGTGCCGAATATGTCGTTGATTTTCTGCCGAAGGTTCGCATCGACGCCGCTGTCGCAGACGACATCGTAGACCAGGTACTCGAAGCGATCAGCAAGGCTGCCCAGACCGGCAAGATCGGCGATGGCAAGATCTTCGTCATGCCGCTGGAGCAGGTGATACGCATCCGCACCGGCGAGACCGGCCACGACGCACTCTGATCCACTCACTGTTTAATGATGTTGTAGGCCTGATGGAGGGCTAAACAGATGGAAGAACTTCTGAATACAACAGCTGGGGATGTGACCCAGCTCAAATACGCACTCGACACCTTCTACTTCCTGGTGTGCGGTGCGCTGGTGATGTGGATGGCGGCAGGTTTCGCCATGCTCGAAGCCGGTCTGGTCCGTGCCAAGAACACCACCGAGATCCTGACCAAGAACATCGCGCTGTATGCGATCGCCTGCATTATGTACTTCGTCAGCGGTTACGCCATCATGTACGGCGGTGAATACTTCCTCAGCGGCATCACCGGCGACGGCTTCACCGGCGCTGAAGAGCCCGCCACTTATGCACCCTCTGCCGACTTCTTCTTCCAGGTGGTATTCGTAGCAACCGCGATGTCGATCGTCTCCGGTGCCGTTGCCGAGCGTATGAAGCTCTGGTCGTTCCTGCTGTTCGCCGTGGTCATGACCGGTTTCATCTACCCGATGGAGGGCGCATGGACCTGGGGCGGCAATGCCGTGTTCGGTATGTACACCCTGGGTGACCTCGGTTTCTCCGACTTCGCCGGTTCCGGCATCGTCCACATGGCGGGTGCCGCCGCTGCACTGGCCGGTGTTCTGGTACTGGGCGCTCGTAAGGGCAAATATGGCAAGAATGGCGAGATCAACGCGATTCCGGGCTGCAACCTGCCGATGGCAACACTGGGTGCCTTCATCCTGTGGCTGGGCTGGTTCGGCTTCAACGGTGGTTCCGTTCTGGCCACTGCATCCGTTGAAAGCGCCAACTCCGTTGCTGTCGTATTCATGAACACCAACGCCGCCGCTGCCGGTGGTGTCGTTGCCGCCATGATCGTTGCCCGCATCCTGTTCGGCAAGGCTGACCTGACCATGGCGCTGAACGGTGCACTGGCCGGTCTGGTGGCGATCACCGCTGAGCCGTCCACTCCGTCTGCGCTGCAGGCTACCATCTTCGGCGCTCTGGGCGGCGTGCTGGTGGTCTTCGCCATCATCACTCTGGACAAGCTGAAGATCGACGATCCGGTCGGTGCGATCTCCGTACACGGTGTCTGCGGTCTGCTCGGCCTGCTGCTGGTACCGGTCACCAATGACGGCTCCAGCTTCTCCGGCCAGATCATCGGCGCGCTGACCATCTTCATCTGGGTATTCGTTGTCAGCCTGATCGTGTGGCTGGCCATCAAAGCGATCATGGGCGTCCGTGTCAGCGAAGAGGAAGAGTACGACGGTGTCGACCTTTCCGAGTGCGGTATGGAAGCCTACCCGGAATTCGTGTCCAGCACGAAGTAACACTCGCCCGCTCGCGGGAATCAGGGGGAGCCAACGGGCTCCCTCTTTGCGTTTAAACCCTGGTGACGCATATGCGCAACCAATCTATTGTGGGTATACTGGTGTATCCGCTGCCGAGCCATTCAGCAGCCCTGGGATGCGCCTAACGATGAACGAGGAGTAAAACGATGAAACTGGTTTCTGCTGTGATCAAGCCATTCAAACTTGATGATGTGCGCGAAGCACTGTCCGATATCGGCATCCAGGGCGTCACGGTTACCGAGGTCAAGGGTTTTGGCCGTCAGAAGGGACATACCGAGCTTTATCGTGGTGCTGAGTATGTCGTCGACTTTCTGCCCAAGGTTAAACTCGAGGTCGCAGTGGATGACGGCATGGTCGAGCAGGTGATCGAGGCGATCAGCCAGACCGCCAACACCGGCAAGATCGGCGACGGCAAGATCTTCGTTATGCCGCTGGAACAGGTGATCCGTATCCGCACCGGCGAAACAGGCTCAGACGCTCTTTGAGCGTCTCGATATTGGCAGCCAAGGTTTTAACACCTCACTTTCAACAGGTTAAGACCGCCATGTCGCTGAAACATTGCACTTTGTGCGGCATTTGCTAGCATCAGCAATCAGCTCGGAACTGGCATAGGCAGTATAAGTGCAGATGAGTGATCAGCAGGCTTCCCTGGAGTCTGAATACCGGAAGCAGGAGTATGCACTGAAGGTTTTCAGAAACCTCGCCGACTCTCCTGTCAGTGCCTGCCTGTTAAATGCCAGCGGTTATTGCCTCGCCACTAACCGCGCCTTCGATCAGCTGCTGTGTACCGGTGGCGATTCCAACAGTGCCAACGACTGTCTGCTGCAAAGTCATGCTGCCTCCCAGCTTCTGGATACACTGGCAGCCCTCTACCTCATCGAGAAGCGCAGTTACACTCTGAGCCAGCTCCGTATACCGAGCCCGGACGGCGCCATCGATCTGCAACTGCATCTGTCTGCGTTGACAGATGACCAGGGCCAGGTCTGCGCCGTACTGGCGCTGGTCCAGGACGAGAGGATTCATCGCCAACGCGAGCTGGAGCTGAAACAGCTCTCCAATGCCGTCGAGAACAGCGGCAGCGCCGTGGTGATTACCGATGCCCAGGGCGGCATCGAATACGTCAATTCCCGTTTTAGCGATATCAGCGGCTACTCCATCGGCGAAGTACTCGGTATGCAGCCCTCCTTCCTGAAGTCAGGCAACACGCCACGGGAGGTGTACGATGAACTGTGGAGCACCATCCGTCGCCACCAGAAATGGCGCGGCACCCTGCATAACCGGCGCAAGGATGGCAGTTTCTACTGGAGCCTGCAGTCGATCTCGCCGATCCTGGACGAAAACGGCACCCTGTCGAAGATTGTATCGGTCAGCGACGATATCACCCAGCTCAAAGAGCATCAGCAGCAGATGGAGCGGCTGGCGTTCTTTGATCCACTGACCGACCTGGGCAACCGCCGCCGTTTCCGCGATCAGCTGGAGGAGCTGTTACGCACCCCCAGCGACGATATCCGTGCCCTGTTGCTGCTGGATCTGGATCACTTCAAAAAGATCAACGACACCATGGGTCATGAAGCGGGCGACAAGCTGCTACGCACCGTCGCCAACCGCCTGCGCTTCTGTGTCAACGAGCCGCATACCGTATACCGGTTAGGCGGTGATGAGTTCACCGTGATTCTGCGGGATCTATCCTCGATCGACCGTATTCGCGACTATTCAGACGATATCATCGAGCTGCTGGCGCAGCCGCTCGATATCGGCACCCATCAGATGCAGGTCACGGTCAGTATCGGCATCACCCTGATCGGCATCGATGCGATGGATGTCAGCAGCCTGCTGCGCAATGCCGACCTGGCGATGTATCGCGCCAAGCATATCGGTCGCAACACCTACCAGTTCTACAGCCCCGAGATGAATGCGGAAGCACGCCGGGCACTGACACTCGAGCACGACCTGCGCCAGGCGCTGGACCGCAACGAGCTCAAGCTGGTGTACCAGCCGCAGATCGACCTGCTCAGCGGCAACCTGGTCGGGATGGAGGCGCTGCTGCGCTGGGAGCACCCCATCGAAGGCCCAATATCGCCCAGCGAGTTTATCCCCATGGCGGAGGAGACCGGCCTCATCATCCCGATCGGGCGCTGGGTACTATTACAGGCCTGCCGCCAGGCGTTGCGGGTGCGCGCGTTGATCGGCGACCGATTCAGGGTCGCGGTCAACCTGTCCGCCCGCCAGTTCGACGATCTCGGTCTCCACGCTACCGTTGCCTCGGTGCTGCGCGAGACAGGGCTGCCGGCCGAAGCGCTGGAGCTGGAGATCACCGAAGGCCTGATGATGGATAACTTCACCCACTCGGTGGAGGTGCTGCGCAAGCTCCGCCAACTGGGGCTGACGCTGGCGATCGACGACTTCGGCACCGGTTATTCATCGTTGAGCTATCTGAAAAAGATGCCGGTCCAGGTGCTGAAGATAGACCGCTCGTTCGTACAGGATATCCCGGACGATCGAGACGATGTGGCGATCACTTCGACCATCATTCTGATGGCCCGCCAGCTCGGCCTGCAGGTGCTGGCCGAGGGGATCGAAACCGAGGAGCAGCGTCAGTTCCTGCTCGCCTCCAGCTGCCGGGTCGGGCAGGGTTACCTGTTCAATAAGCCGCTGCCGATCGAGGCGCTAATCGAACAGTACGCCCCGGATCAAACCTCCTCCTCCAGCTAACTCACACAACCTTATCCACAGCCCTATCACCACTGGGATCAAATATATCGTTTTGTTTATAAAAACAAAAATATCTATATCGTCATCCTATACAGCTTTAAATCACAGTTTTATACACAGCAGATACCGCTCCAGCATTACGCTTTTTGCCACACCGGCTACACTCAACAAGAGCGAATGACCGCCGGAATCCGGCGAAGGAGGCGCGCGTGTTTGTGATCAGGCCCATCGAATATCGAGATCTCGAACTTCTGCACCAGATCGCCATCGAATCCGGTCCCGGTTTTACCTCCCTGCCCGATAATCCCGACTTTCTCGCCGACAAGATCCGGGTATCGGTCGAGACCCTGCGCGCACCCGCCACCCGCCCCGGTCCCGAAACCTACCTGTTCGTACTGGAGGACCCAGCCAACGGCGAAGTGGCCGGCACCTGCGGCATCGCGGCGGCAGTAGGGTTGGACACCCCCTTCTACCACTATCACCTGAGCACGGTTGTACACTCTTCACGAGAGTTGGGGGTGTATAACGAGTTCAAGACCCTGAACCTGTGTAACGACTACACCGGGAGCTCCGAGCTGTGCACGCTCTATCTGCGCCCGCAATACCGCCAGGGCGGTGTCGGCACCCTGCTGTCAAAGTGCCGTTTCCTGTTCATCGCGGAACATGCCAACCGCTTCAATGAGCGCGTGATCGCCGAGATGCGGGGGTTTACCGACCCGCAACACACCAATCCATTTTGGGAGGGGCTGGGGCGCCACTTCTTCTCCATGGATTACGACAGGGCGGACTACCTGACCGGTGCCGGCAACAAGGTGTTCATCGCCGAGCTGATGCCCAAACACTCGATCTACATCCACCTGCTACCCAAGGATGCCCAGGAGGTGATCGGCCGGGTTCACCCCAATACGGAGGCGGCGTACAAGATGCTGGAGATGGAGGGGTTCAGGTTCGAGAACTATATCGATATCTTCGATGCGGGTCCGACCCTGGTGGCGCGACAAAAAGACATCCGCGCCATCACCCAGAGCAGACGTCTGCGCGTCACTGTGCAGGATCACCCGGATATCGAGGAAGCCCAGCAGTTCCTGATCGCCAACACGAAGACAACCGGTTTTCGCTGCACCACCGGCCTGATCAAACCCAGTCGCTCGCAGGTCCTGCTAAGGCCCAGGCTAGCGCATGCATTGAACGTGTCGGATGGCGATCATGTTCGCGCCGTTGCCCTGCGCACCGCCTCCGGCAAACGGATCACGCACTCCAGCCCGCCCTCCGGGTGATTGTGCAACTGCAGGCTCCCGCCCAGGCGCTCGATAGCCCGCTTGGCAATGCTCAACCCAAGGCCATAGCCGTCGCCGCCCTGGTGCGCACGCACGAAGGGTTCGGTCAACCGCGTCAGCAGCTCATCCGATACCCCCTCACCGCGATCGCGCAGACGGATCTCGATACTCCGGTCCGCCAGCCGCCGCGCGCTCAGTGTCAGAGCGGTCTCCATCGGCGTGTACTTCAGCGCGTTACTCACCAGATTATCCAACGCCCGGCGCAGTAGGTCGCCATTGATCGCCAGCCGCAGATCGGTCGGTTCAATGTGGGTATCGAGCTCCCGCTCGGGCTGGGTGTAGTGCAGATCCTGGCGGATCTCGTCAAACATCTGCGCGACGGCGAACACCTCCCCCTCCACCGGCGCCTGATCCAGACGGGACAGCGAGAGAATCTCGGCGATCAGCCCATCCAGCTGCTCGCACTCACGGTTGATCCGCTCGGCGGTGGTATCACCCTCGCCCAACCGCTGCTCCGCCAGCCCCGCCGCCACCTGCAGCCGCGCCAGCGGTGCACGCAGTTCGTGTGATACATCCTGCAGCAGGCGCTGCTGGGCGGTCAGCGTCTCCTCCACGTAGCCGGCCATCTGGTTGAACTCCCGCGACAGCTCACCGATCTCGTCACTGCGCCGACTGAGCCGGGAGTGGGCGCGACTGCTTAGATTCTGGTGCAGGTAGAGATCGCGGGCATGGCGGCGCAACTGATTGATCGGACGCACGATCAACCAGCTCAACAGCAGGCTGGCCAGGGCCGATACCAGCAGCACCAGCACCGCCTGCATCGACAGCAGGAAAGCAAGCAGGCGTTTGAGATAGAACCCCTCCCGCGGCGCCGGCACCACCACATACAGGTGCTTGCCGCCCTCCTCCAGCTCGAAACGCACCGCTTCCGGCCCCGGAGGCGGGCGGTCGTTGACACCGACTACCACCTTGCCGCTCTGTGCATCCACTATCCACAGCGGCAATGGCCGACGCCGGTCGTGGCGATCGGCATCGTGAAACCGCCCGTGCTCATCCAGCTCTCCCCGGGACAGGCGATCCAGCATCAGACTGGCCTGCGCCCGGGCACGCGTCTCCAGCAGTTCCCGGCTCTGTCGCTGCTCCGCTACCGACAACACCCCAAGCACGGTGATGCCGGTGCCCGCCGCGCTGACCAGCCAGATCACCAGGAAGATCTTCCAGAACAGCTTGCTGTACCACTTCATGCACTGTCCTTCACAAACTGATAGCCCTGACCACGGATCGTCTTGATCAGCTCAACGCCTTCGCCAACCAAGGGCGTCAGCTTCTGTCGCACCCGGCTGACATGCACGTCCAGCGCGCGATCGTAGGCGGTCAGCTTGCGGTGCAGCACCAGCTCGGTCAGCTGCTCCTTGCTCATCACCCGTCCGGCGTTATGCATCAGGTAGGCGAGCACATTGAACTCGGCACTGGTCAGTTCCACCGCCTCACCGTTCACGCTTACCTCGCGCAAACCCGGATCGAGACGCAGCCCGGAGCGTTCGATCGCCTGTTCCGGAAACAGCCGCGGCTCGGTGGCCAGATCCGGTCCAGCACGGCGCAGCACGGCACGCACGCGGGCCAGCAACTCCCGCGGATTGCAGGGCTTGCCCAGGTAATCGTCGGCCCCCATCTCAAGCCCGAGTATGCGATCGATCTCATCGCCGCGACCGGTGAGCATGATCACCGGTGTACGAACACGCGGACGCAACTGCTGCAGCAGCTCCAGACCGCTGGCACCTGGCATCTGAATATCGAGAATCAGCAGATCCCAGTCGTCATCGGCCGCCAGACGCTGCAGTGCCGCTTCCGCCGAATGGCTGGCATCGACCCGATAGCCTTCATGGCCAAGGTAATCACTCAGCAGATTACATAACTCGACATCGTCGTCGATGATCAGCAGTCGCTCATTACTCATAACGCTTCCCGAAACTCTGTCCTGTCCCAATATTAAGGCCTTTGACCCCGCCTCGGGGAAGCTTTACCAAACTTTACCCCGGCCTAACCCAACTTAGCGCTGGCGTTGCGCATACTGAGCCCATCAACAGAACAGATGAGGAGATCTATCCATGCGTAAATTACTGATCGGCGGTATCGCCGCCACCCTGCTTGCCACCGCCGTCGCCGGTGTCGCCGTTGCCCACGAGAAGGGGGATTACCGCCAACGCTTCGCCGAGGCGTTGAACCTTACCGAGGAGCAGCAGGCCCAGATGCAGCAACTCTGGGATCAGCACCGCGAAGAGCGGCAGCAGCGGCATGAAGAGATGCGCCAGGGGCCGATGAGCGGTATGCGCGCACTGGACCCAAGCTCGAACACTTTCCAGGCCGATGTGGATAAGTTGATTGCCGATGCTCAGGCCAGAGTCGCCGAACGGATGCAGAACCAGGCACAGATGAAGCTGGAGATGAGCAAGATCCTGACCCCGGAGCAGCAGGCCAAGATGCAGGAGCTGATGGCGCAGCGCGGTGACCGGGATGGCAAGGGGTTTGGTCACCACAATCGTGACGACCACAAGCGCGGCGGGGAGCGCGACTGCCGCTGATCGATCGACCCGCCCGAATAGCAAAAGAGAGCGCCTTGGCACTCTCTTTTCATTTGTCGCACTGGATCGCTCAGTCGATCCGCTCGAAGATCAGGTCCCAAACGCCATGACCAAGGTTTTCCCCCCGCTTCTGGAACTTGGTCACCGGCCGCCACTCGGGCTGAGGTGAGTACTCACCCTCACCGGCAGCGTTGCGATATCCCTCTGCCGTGCTCATCACCTCCATCATATGCTCGGCGTAGTTCTGCCAGTCCGTGGCCATATGGAAGGTGCCGCCGATACGCAACTTCTTGCGGATGGTCTGGGCAAACTCCGGCTGTACGATGCGGCGCTTGTGGTGGCGCTTCTTCGGCCAGGGGTCGGGGAAGAACAGCTGCAGACAGTCGAGGCTGGCGTCCGGAATACACTTGGCCAGCACTTCGATGGCGTCGTCGCAGAACACGCGGATATTCTCCAGTCCCTCGTCACGGGCACGTGCCAGCAGGCGACCAACACCGGGCGGGTGCACCTCGATGCCGATAAACCCCTTCTGGGGCGCGCGGCGCGCCATCTCGATCAGGGAGTCACCCATGCCGAAGCCGATCTCCAGCACCACCGGACGCTGATCGCCGAACAGACTGGAAAAATCGAGCATGCCGTTGCTCAGTTCCAGACCGTAGATCGGCCAGTTCTCCTTCAGGGCACGTTCCTGCCCTTCGGTCATACGCCCTGCACGGACGACGAAGCTGCGTACCTGGCGCAGCGGACGCTGCTGTTCTGTTTCGCTCATTTACTCACGTCTCAATTCAGCTCGGATCGCGCCCAGGGCTACAGGCCTCCGGGACACGCTGTGAATACTTCCCTGTACGCTCGGCGTCGGCATCCTGCCTCCGACGGTCCCGGAAACCTATAGCCCTGAGCGCTTCGGAGGAAGCGTAGAGCTCCGAAACCTGAACAGGGTTAATCAACCAATAACACCGGCCAGCGGCGAGGAGGCGCTGGCGTAAGCCTTGCGCGGCATGCGCCCGGCCAGGAACGCTTCGCGTCCTGCCTCGATCGCCTTGCGCATGGCGCTGGCCATCAGCACCGGCTTGTTCGCGGCGGCGATGGCGGTGTTCATCAACACCCCGGCACAGCCCATCTCCATCGCCACGGCCGCGTCGGACGCGGTGCCCACGCCGGCATCGACGATGATCGGCACCTGGGCTTCTTCCATGATCAGGCGGATGTTGTGCGGGTTGAGGATGCCAAGGCCCGAACCGATCAGCGAGCCCAGCGGCATCACCGCCACGCAGCCCATCTCCTCCAGCTGCTTGGCCACGATCGGATCGTCGTTGGTGTAGACCATCACCTTGAACCCGTCCTTGATCAGTGTCTCGGCCGCGGACAGGGTCTCGACGATATTCGGGTAGAGGGTTTTCTGGTCGCCCAGCACCTCGAGCTTGACCAGGTCGTGGCCGTCGAGCAGTTCACGCGCCAGGCGGCAGGTACGCACGGCATCCTGTGCGGTGTAGCAACCGGCGGTGTTGGGCAGGATGGTGTATTTGTCCGGGGAGATCACGTCGAGCAGGTTGGGCTCGTCCGGGTTCTGGCCGATGTTGGTACGACGCACGGCAACGGTGACGATCTCGGCACCGCTGGCGGCGATCGCCTCTCCGGTCTCCTGCAGATCCTTGTACTTGCCGGTACCCACCAGCAGACGGGATTGGTAGCTTTTGCCGGCGATCACCAGCGGGTCGTTCAGCTGTTGCTCTGACATCTGTAGATCCTGCTTAAATTCTGATTGAAGGCCCGTACTGCATAGAGACTCAGCCACCACCTATGGCGTGCACCACCTCGACGCGATCACCGGCCTTGAGTTCGGTTTTGTCGTGTTCGCTGCGCGGGACGATCTCCATGTTCAGCTCGATCGCAATGCGCTTCCCCGCCAGCCCCAACCGGTTTACCAGTTCGGCCAGTGTGGTGCATTTACCGGCGTCAAAAGGCTCACCGTTCACCTGTATCTGCATTCTGCTTTACCTTGCCTGAGATCGCGAAGGCCAGCACCAGCCAGCCCGCAATCAATGAGACCCCACCTATCGGGGTGATAATGCCGAAGTAGTGTATGCCGGTCAGCGCCAGGGTATAGAGGCTGCCGCAGAACAGCAGCATACCGAGCCCAAACAACCCGGCGCTCAGCCTCAGCGCACGTAGATCGTCGCGCTGCAGCAACAGGCCGACGCCGAACAGGGCAAACACATGATAAAACTGGTAGCTCACCCCGGTCTGAAACACCTCCAGCAAACGGGGCTCCAGCGTATCGCGCAGCCCATGTGCGGCAAAGGCACCGAGCATCACGGCCAAGGCGCCGCCGAGGGCGGCACACAGAAGGATCAGACGGGCCGACATCCACTACTCCGGAATACGAAACAGGGTGCATAGTATACGCACTCTGGGCCTGGCCTGTCCCGCCCCTGCGCGCCCGTTCTACCGTGGTACCGCTTGTATCCGGCATCCGGGAAGTTGGCACCCAAGCTATCTAAGGGGTGGTGGTACCGCTGCCGAGCGACCGTCTGCCGCCAGGGAAGGCGGCAGTCGAGCGGTCAGGGATGACGCATAGCGCGTCGCACGGTAGCGGTACCACCAGCCCGGCTTGGTAATTAGATAATAAAAACGACAAAGCCGCCGAACTTTCCGGTATTCCCGGATCGTACAGCGGCTTGGCTTGCAACGCGGAGGATCAGGCGACCATCGCTGCCTTGATCTTGTTCATGGCGTTTTTCTCGAGCTGGCGGATACGCTCGGCGGAGACGCCATACTTGGCCGCCAGATCATGCAGTGTCGCTTTCTCTTCGTTGAGCCAGCGCTGCATCAGGATATCGCGGCTGCGCTCATCGAGTGCCGCCATCGCCTGCATCAGTGCGCGCTGAGAGCTCTCCTCCCAGTCCGCCTCTTCGAGCTGGCTGGCGGGATCGGCACTGTGATCCTCCAGATAGGCGGCCGGTGCCTGCCAGGCGCTGTCGTCGTCACTGTCCAGCGGCGCATCGAAGGCGGTATCGGTGGAGGCCAGTCGACCCTCCATCTGACGCACGGTCTTGGCATCGACGCCCAGATCCTGAGCCACCGCCTCGACCTCGTCGTTGCTCATCCAGCCCAGACCCTTCTTCTGCGAACGCAGGTTGAAGAACAGCTTGCGCTGCGCCTTGGTGGTGGCAATCTTGACGATACGCCAGTTGCGCAGGATGAACTCGTGCATCTCCGCCTTGATCCAGTGCACGGCAAAGGAGACCAGACGCACCCCCATGGTGGGGTCGAAACGTTTAACCGCCTTCATCAGACCCACGTTGCCCTCCTGGATCAGGTCGCCCAGCGGCAGACCATAGCCAGAGTAGCTGCGTGCGATATGCACGACGAAGCGCAGGTGGGACATGACCAACTGGCGTGCCGCGTCCAGATCGTTCTGGTAGTGCAGACGTTCAGCCAGCTCTCTCTCCTCCTCGGCGGTGAGGATAGGTATTGTGCTCACGCTCTGTACGTAGGCGTCGACATTGCGCCCCGGAGAGAGTTGTTCGACAACTTGTAAGCTCGTGCCCATTTAAGGAGTCACCTCGTCAACATCCAGCAGTTTGAAACCGGTTGTAAGACCGGCGGCCGGGGGCCAAAGTTCCATCCCCGCAGCCATTCAATTCTATTTCGGACCGGAAAAAATAGCCTCTGGCCGAACAAAACGCAACACCCGGCCGATCAGCCGGGTTCGATATCGCGCAGATGGCGTCCCACCGCGATCCAGGCTCCGCCCAGACCCAGCAGTATTCCGCTCAGCAGCAGCGTCAGCGACTCCACCGGCCCCAACCCCTGTACAACATAGCCATTCAGATACAGCACCGCCAGTGCCTGCACCGGCTCCGAAATCAACGCCAGCGCCAGCTGCGCCAGCAGCCAGGCCAGCAGGGCACCGAAGGTGCCGAACCAGACCCCGCTATACAGAAACGGCCGACGCACCCAGGCATCGGTGGCCCCAACCAGCTTGCTGACCTGAATCTCGTCGCGTCGGCTCTCGATCGTCATCCGCACCGTATTGCCGACCACCAGCAGCACCGTCAACGCCAACAGGCCGCCCAGCACCCAGGCGCTGCGCTCGGCCAGAGCCATAAAGGCACCGAGCCGGCGCACCCACTCCAGGTCCAGCCGCGCCTCCTCGACCTCCGGCAGTGCCGCCATCTTCTGCTGCAGCACCTGCAGCTGCGCCGGATCATCGTCCCGTGGAATCAGGGTGATCACGGCAGGCAGCGGGTTGGTGTCGAAGAACTCGAGCAGGTCGTCGAAGCGGGTGTAGGCCTTGAAATCCTCCAGCCCCTTATCGCGACTGATCAGCTCCACCGAGGCCAGATCATCGCGCAGCAGCAGTTCACGACTGAAGCTGTCGATACGCTCATCGCTCAGCGACACATCGAGATAGAGCGAGATATGCGGGTCGGTATCCAGTCCAGCGGTGAGCTGCTCCACGTTTTTCAGTGCGGTGAAGATAAAGCCGGGCAGCGCCAGCGCAATCGCCAGCACGGCCAGCGTCATCAACGAGGCCAGCGGCGTGCTCCACAGCCGGATCAATGCCTGGCGCGCAACCTCGATGTGGTGACGCAGCCAGCCTCGGCTGCGATCGCCCAGACCGATGCGGTGCTGCTCGGCGCCGCGGCGCGATGCTTCACTGCGACGGGGCGCCTCGGTACGGCGGCTGGCACCCTGGCGCTGACGCGGCTCAGTAGCCATCGGCCACCAACCTTCCGCCCTGCAGATGCAGGACGCGATGACGCAGGCGATTGATCAGAGAGAGGTCGTGACTGGCGATCAACACCGTGGTGCCGATACTGTTGAACTGCTCGAACAGGTGCATGATGTCCTCGGACAATTCCGGATCCAGGTTGCCGGTGGGCTCATCGGCCAGCAGCAGCTTGGGTTTGTGCACGATGGCGCGGGCGATACCGACACGCTGCTGCTCACCACTGGACAGGGTGATCGGGTTCAGTTTCTCGCGCGACAGCAGGCCCACCTTGTCCAGCGCCGCACGCACCCGCCGCGCCGCATCCGCCGGATCATAACCGGAGATCTGCAGCGGCAGCGCCACGTTGTCGAATACGCTACGGTCGAACAGCAGCTGGTGATTCTGGAACACCACGCCGATCTCGCGGCGATGGAAGGGGATCTGCTTGCGCGGCAGCTTGGTCAGGTCGCGATCGCCGACCCATACCCCACCGCGACTGGGTCGCTCCATCAGCATGACCAGCTTCAACAGGGTACTTTTGCCGGCACCGGAGTGACCGGTCAGGAACGCCAGCTCCCCCGACTCCAGGGTGAAGTTCAACCCCACCAGCGCATCATGGCCGTTGGGGTAGCGCTTGCCGACATTGCTGAAGCGGATCGCGGTCATAGAGTGCTCTTAATCGAACAGCGCCTGGACGAACTCTTTGGCGTCGAATGGGCGCAGGTCGTCGACCTGTTCACCGACGCCGATAAATCGGATCGGCAGGCCGAACTGCTTGGCGATGGCGAAGATGATGCCGCCCTTGGCGGTACCGTCGAGCTTGGTCAGGGTAATGCCGCTGACACCCACCGCTTCCTTGAACTGCTTGGCCTGACTGATCGCATTCTGCCCGGTGCCGGCATCGAGTACCAGCATCACCTCGTGCGGCGCACTCGGATCGAGCTTCTGCATCACCCGCACCACCTTCTGCAGCTCCTGCATCAGGTTGTCCTTGTTCTGAAGGCGGCCGGCGGTATCGGCGATCAGCACGTCCACGCCCTTGGCCTTGGCCGACTGCAGCGCATCGAACAGTACCGAGGCGGAGTCCGCGCCGGTGTGCTGCGCCACCACCGGCACATTGTTGCGCTCGCCCCAGACCTGCAGCTGCTCCACCGCGGCGGCGCGGAAGGTGTCGCCTGCGGCCAGCATCACCGACTTGCCCTCGCTCTGGTAGCGTTTGGCCAGCTTGCCGATGGTCGTGGTCTTGCCGACGCCGTTGACGCCGACCATCAGGATCACCGCCGGCGTCTTGTCCTCGGGCAGTCGCAGCGGGTGTTCGACACCGCCGAGCAGATCGGCCAGCTCCTCTTTCAGCGCCTCGCGCAGCGCTTCTGGATCCTTCAACTGCTTGCGCTCGACCCGATCGGTCAGGCGGGTGACGATCTCGGTGGTCGCCTCGACGCCGACATCGGCCATCAGCAGCAGGGTTTCGATCTCCTCGAGCAGATCGTCGTCGATCTCCTTGGAGCCGAGGAACAGGCTGCCCAGCTGTTCAGTCAGCCCCGCCTTGGTGCGGCTCAGGCCGCTCTTGATCCGCTCGAACAGGCGCGTTTTACGCACGTCGCCACTTTCGGCTTCTGCCTTGGCCCTGGCAGCCGCTTCGGCAGCGGCCTGCTCGGCGGCGCGGCGCTCCTGTTCCGCTTTTTCGGCGGCTTCACGCTCGGCCTGTTCGGCAGCGGCCAACGCCGCCGCTTCTTCCGCGGCTTTCTGCTCTGCGGCCTGGGCTTCAGCCAGCGCCTGCTCATGCTCGAGACGCTCGGCCTCGGCCGGCTCCCGGGCCTGCAGCTCGGCGTCGCTTGCCTCCTCGGCCGCCTCAACGGTTTCCCGCTCAACGACCTCCGTTTCGATCTCGGTTTCAGGCGCTGCCTCGGTCGACGCGGCGGGTTCAGCCGCTATCAATTCCGCTTCGGCGGCGGCTTCGGGCAGTGTCTGCTCGGGCTCGACCTCGAGGTGGGGCTCTGCAGCCTCCTCGACTTTAGCCTCGCCAGTGCTTGCAGTTGGCGCCTGCTCCTTTTTCTCGCCGCGAAGGTAGACATAGATCAGCAGCAGGATAACGAACGCCAGGGCGCCGATTCCATAGGGAACCAGGTTGGGATCCAGCCCGTTTTCGAGCATCCAGGTGTAGAGTGCTTCCATAAATTCTGTAGTATCCGGGTAGCAGGGGCGCTCAGCCGTACCGACATCGCCCCCATTCGATGAAATTCCAAAGCGCGCTATCTTACCATAGCGCTGCCGTTACTTAAGCGAAGGACGCATAAAGCTTTGGTCAAAGTCCGACACCAACCGTTGTTCAACCGACGATACCTGCTGATTCTGATCTGGATATTACCGATCGTTATCCTGATTCTGCATCGCAGTGGCGAAACAGCCCGGCCGCTGGACCAACTGGGCTGGCAGAGTGAGACCGGCTATCGGCTGCCCGCAAACGAAGCGGGATACCAATTGACGCTGATTCTGCCCTTAACCAGCGCGCTGAGCGATGAGGGCTGGGTGCTGGATCAGACAATCGAGCACGCGCTACGCACACACCTGGATGGGTCAACGGTACAGAACTGGCTCGCGAGGCAAGAGTGGCACGCGGTCCTGCACCGCAGCAGCAGCTATCTGGCGCTCAGGATGCAGATGCAGGCGCGGCCGACGGCGGCGCAACAGCAGCAGCTGCTGAGCCTGCTGGCACAACCGCCCAGGCTTGACTGGCCGACGCTGAAACGACGCCTGCAGGCCGAACGCTATCTGCAGAGCCAGTCCGCCGAAGATCGCCTGCTGGCGGCTTTCGGCGAACAGCGGGAACCGAGTCTCGACCTGACCACAGCCTACTCAAGACTCTGGCTACCGCCACCGCGCTGGACACTGGTCGGCGACATGGGCACCACCGGCCAAACCACCAGTCCGCCCAAGGCCGCTCGTGATGACCGTTCCAGCTGGCAGAGCGGCAAGTTGCTGATAGCCGACACCGGCAGCAGCCGTCTCGACACCCGTTGGCAGTTGATCGCCCAGCCGATATCCGCCCCCACCGATGGTCGTGAACTGGCGCAGCAGCGCCTGGGTGCCGAACTGGTTGCACAGCTGCTGCCCCGAACGCAGACGGCCAACGCCGACTACCGCTGGCTCTGGCGGCCGCTGCTCAGCGGCGGCTATCGCGGCTTGCTGCTGCACGGAACAGACGACCCGGGCACCCTGGGAGAGCAGCTGGCACGCCAGCTGGACCAGCCGCTGCTCGATGCAACGCGCGACGGACTGCTGCAGCAGCTTACGCGCATCGAGGCGGAGGCCCCCGGCCAGTGGCTCGATCTGGTCGCGCTGTATCGCCTGCCGCTGGACAGCCACAAGGCGTTTCGCGATACACTTAACGCTCTGGACCTGGCACAGGCGCGCCAGCTGCTGCGCGATACCCTGCCGCCGGCGCAGAGCCTTCATATCCGTTTCGATACCGCTGGACACTGACCCATGACCCGCCGCAACCCCGCACGCCCCCGCCACCCCATTGCAGAAGACGCGTATGTCCGCATCATCGGTGGCCAATGGCGCAGCCGCCGGGTCGCGTTTCCCGAGATCGACGGCCTGCGCCCCACCCCGGACCGGGTGCGCGAAACGCTGTTCAACTGGTTACAGGGGGTCACCGAAGGCGCCCGCTGCCTCGATCTCTGCGCCGGCAGCGGGGCATTGGGTCTGGAAGCCCTATCGCGAGGCGCCGGCTCGGTCACTTTCGTCGACCGCTCACCCCAGGTCGCACGCGCACTGCAGGCCAACCTGCAGCTGCTGAAGGCGCAGAACGCCGAGGTGATCAACGCCGCCGCCGTGGAATGGCTGGACACCCGCCCCACGGACGAGGCGGAGCGTTTCGATCTGGTATTCATGGATCCCCCGTTCAGACAGGGGCTGGTGGCGCCGCTGTGTGCGCTGTTGGAGAGCCGCAATCTGCTGGCCGACAGGGCGATGATCTATATCGAGTGCGAACGTGAACTGAAGCTGCCGCCGCTACCGGACGACTGGCAATTGTACCGGGAGAAGCAGGCCGGCCAAGTCAGCTACCGGCTGTACGAGCGCAGCTCAGAGCATTGACGGCTTGAGCGCCCTGAGCCCCTCGAGCTGAATCGCCAGCAGACAGTCGACCTGATGGATGAGATCGAAGCGCTCCGGCAGGGTCAACCAAAGGTCGAGCACGCCAACCAGACTGATCAGCATGCTGGCACTGATCTGATCCAAATCCAGTTTCTTGCGCAGCTGCTTTTGTTTGCGCGCCTGCTTCAGGAAGTAGTGCAGATAGCCCTGCAACAGCTCCAACTGGCCATCAAGCAGCGGCTGGAGATGGGCCAGCTCCGGTGAGCAGGCACGGCCATAGTGAAACAAGCGGTAGATATTGCGGGCACGCGGATCCCTGGCGATCTGCGTCAGGCTGCCGCGCACAAACCCATCCAGGGCGCCGAGTGCATCCTGCTGCACCGCCTGACGCTGCTCAAGATAGTGCTGTTCAAAGGGGAGATCACACTGCTGCTGCAGTTGATCGAGCAGATCCTGCTTGTTGCGAAAATGCCAGTACATCGCACCATGAGTAACCCCCGCCTGCGCGGCGACCTGTTTCATGGTGACCGCCTCCGGCCCCTGCGCGGCAAACAGCACCAATGCGGTATCCAGCAATGCCTGCCGTGTCGCCTCCGCCTCTTCTCGGCTACGCCTGACCACTCCCCTCTCCTTAGTGACTGCGCACCCGGCTGCATCATTGGTGCCGGGCAGTTGCAAGAAGCTACGATGCCGCCCGACAGTTATCAAGCGATGTCACCCATTCGTCACCAAAACGTCATATAAACCCCTCCCTGCCCCGGTATAACCGACATGGAACGACAGGAACAGCGCGTTCTTATTACCATAAAGGATATAAAGGTTTATTTTTTATAACCAAAATCAAATATTCGATTCCATTAATCTATTTGTGCGCCTCAGGCAATTGGGCTAACATCCGCGCCTTAAGGGAGCTTGAACCCTGTGCAGATGCAAAAATGCCGGCCTCGCCCCCCTTTGCAGCAGTGTCGCTCATAACTACATAGGTAAGCGCCTGTAATGAATACGGTAGTCTACCCCGGTACTTTCGATCCGATTACCAACGGCCATGCCGATCTGGTTGAACGCGCGTCCCGCCTGTTCGATCGTATCGTCGTCGCCGTTGCCGACAGCCCCAAGAAGGGGCCTGCATTGGATCTCGAGCTTAGAGTCGGGCTGGCCAAGCAGGCCCTGGCTCATCTCGACAATGTGGAAGTGGTTGGCTTTGACTGTCTGCTCGCTGACTTCGTTCGGCAGCAGGATGCGAACGTTATCCTGCGCGGTCTTCGCGCGGTATCCGATTTCGAGTATGAATTTCAGCTTGCCAATATGAACCGCAAGCTGGCACCGGAGGTCGAAAGTTTATTCCTGACGCCGGCTGAAAGTTTGTCTTTCATCTCGTCATCGCTGATCCGTGAGATCGCGGCACTGGATGGAGATGTCAGCCAGTTCGTCCACCCGTCGGTTGCGAAAGCCCTGAAACAGCACTACCAGCCGTAATTTGAACCCTGTCAGTCATTGAGGTAGCCAGCATGGCATTGATGATTACCGATGAATGCATCAACTGTGATGTATGTGAACCGGAATGCCCGAACGAGGCGATCTCTCCGGGTGAAGAAATCTATGAAATCGATCCGGGCAAATGCACCGAGTGCGTAGGCCACTATGACACCCCACAGTGTGTCGAGGTGTGCCCGGTCGACTGCATCCCGAAAGACCCGGACCATGTCGAGTCGGAAGACCAGCTGATGGCGAAATACCAGAAGCTGATGCAGGGTTAATCTCCTGCCGTATCGATACCCGGTTACAGGGTGGGTCCACCCCGCCTTCCGGGCTTGAAGAGTCCCCGCCGCGTGCGGGGATTTTTTTATCTCCCCGCCCACCCGTCGCCACTTAGTCCGCTTCACGCTCGGGATTGCAGCAGTGGATTTGAGCCTCACCATCGGCCGCCAGAATGGAGCCCGTGACCGCATTGGGACGAAACGCGGTGCACCCCTTGAGTCCCAGACGGTAGGCCTCGCGATAGATCGCCTCGAAGCGATCATACTCATAGGTCTGGGGCACATTGATCGTCTTCGAGATCGCGCTGTCGACATGGGGCTGCAGCGCCGCCTGCATCTGCAGATGCGCCTGCGGCACCAGCTCGGCAGACGCCACAAAGGCCGGCGGCAACGGCCGATCGGCATACTGCTGGCGCCAGAGCGCCCGGGCATAGTCACTCAGCTCCACTATCCGGTATTGCCCATCTGCTTGCAGGATGCGGCGCTGTTGGCTGAAGGCATAGACCGGCTCCAGACCGCTGGAGACATTATTGGCCAGCAGGCTGATGGTACCCGCCGGCGCAATGGCACAGAGGTGGCTGTTGCGGATCCCGTCCCGGGCGATACCATCGCGAATATCCGCCGGCAGGCGGCGAATGAACGCGGCATCCAGATACGCCTCCCGGTCGAACAACGGAAAGCTGCCGCGCTCCGCGGCCAGCGCGATAGAGTCACGGTAGGCGCCGTGGCAGAGGGTGCGCATCGCCTGCGCCGCCAGCTCCCGCGCCTGCGGGCTGTCGTAACACAGGCCAAGCATGATCAGCGCGTCGGCCAGGCCGGTTAGCCCCAGACCGATGCGGCGGCTGGCCCGCGCCTGCTGTCGCTGTACCCGCAACGGGAAGCGCGACACCGATATCACGTTGTCGAGCATTCGCGTCGCCAACCCGGCGCTGCGTTCCAGCGCATCGAAATCGAACCGGGCCGCGGTGGAGAACGGGCTGTCGACAAAGCGGGTCAGATTCAGCGATCCCAGATTGCAGGCGCCGTAGGGCGGTAGCGGAATCTCGCCGCAGGGGTTGGTGGCGCTGATCCGCTCGCACCAGTACAGGTTGTTCTCGGCATTGATCCGGTCGATGAACAGCACGCCGGGTTCGGCGCAGTCGTAGGCCGCCTGCATCAACCGTCGCCACAACGCGCGTGCACTGACCCGGCGCCAGACCTTGCACGGCACGGGCGCGTCGTAGCCGGGCAACTCACGGGCGATCACCTCCGCACCGTCCGCCTCGCCCGCCGGCAGCGCCTGCAGAGGAAACACCAGCGGCCAGGACTGATCGTGCTCGAGCGCGCGCATGAACGCATCGGACACCAGTACCGAGAGATTAAAGCGGCGCAGCCGTGCGGGATCGCGTTTGACGTCGATAAACGCCTCGATATCGGGGTGATCGCAGCGCAGTGTCGCCATCATCGCCCCGCGGCGGGCACCAGTGGAGAGCAGCGTGGCGCACATGCTGTCCCATACCTGCATGAATGACAGCGGCCCGGACGCAATGCTGCCGCTCTCCTCGGCACGGGTGCCGGCGGGACGCAGGGTCGAAAAATCGTAGCCAACACCGCCGCCCTGGTGCATGGTCAGCGCCCCCTCGCGCAGGGCGCTGAAGATGCCGTCGATGGAGTCCTCGAGCCGACCCATGACGAAGCAGTTGAACAGGGTCACCCGCCGACCGGTGCCCGCGCCAGCCAGAATGCGCCCTCCGGGCAGGAAGGTGAAGTCGGTCAACAAGGCATGGAAACGCCGGGCCCAGGTTCGGCGGTCACGGCTCTCGGCCGCGGCCAGCGCCCCGGCCACCCGGCGCCAGGTTGCATCGATATCGGCTTCACCCGCCCCCTGCGGGTCGACACAGCGATACTTGTCGTGCCAGATAGCGCGGGCAACGGGGTTGAACGGCGGTTCTGTATCGATCTCCACGGGCATTTCGGTCCGGTATCGGGAAAAAGGGGTTACCGGCAGTATAGTGGCGCCACCGAGATCCTACCCTTCAGGCGGCGCAACTCATCCGCGCCAGCGCATTCGAGCCCAAAACACCTAGACTTTAAGTCGACGGTCATAAGGAGGGCAGCAGCATGTTGAACACCAATTCAGAGACCCTGTGCCGCCTGATTCAGCTGGCCCGGGAGTTTCACGCCAAAGAGGCGGTGAGCATTCCGGAAAAGCCGATCAGCCCGGCCGACGACTGGGCCCGGCAGGTATTGGCAGACCACCTGGGCGACACCACCTTCCAGGAGTTCGAGTCGATCATCAACGATCTGGAACCGGATCAGCAGCAGGAGGTGGTAGCGCTGCTGTGGCTGGGACGGGGAGATTTCGACCGGGAAGAGTGGGATGCGGCTCTAGCCGAAGCAGCGGACAGCTGGAACAGCCATACCGCCCGCTATCTGATCGCGCACCCGCTGTTGCCGGATTACCTGAGCGAGGCGCTCGATCAGTTCGATATCAATTGCGAGTGACCTCGACCGGAAGAAACTTCAGCTGCTTAGCGATACTAGACACTCGTTCAAACTGAACTCCCTGTCCATCCGCTCACCGACCAGGTTTTCCGCCACCAGGTGATGGGCATACTGCATATGCAGGCAGCGCACCTTGTCCCACTGCGCGATGCCGCCGATGCCGTAGCGGTGGAACAGGTCGGTGAAGCCGAGTTCCTCGATACGCGACTTATCGTTCGGGTCCATCAGTTGCCAGCGCAGATCGACATAGGCCTGCTGCTGAGCGAGATAACGCGCTCTCAGCTCGGCATCGTCTGCCAACTCCTGCTCGATCTGTTTGACCCAACCGGCGGTTTCGATCTCCGCGATGCGTTGGTACAGCTCTCGGGAACAGAGCCAGTACAGGGTCGGAAAGGGCTTGTCGTCGATCAGCGAGCGCATCTGCAGTACCACAGGTACACCTTGCTCGGTGGCATAGGCGATGGCGGCAATACCGCGCGGTTTGCGTCCGAGCTGACGCTCGATCATCTCAAGTTGTTCGGCTGTAGGCAGCATGGGTTACCTGATTTTTACCGTTAAATTCGCTCAGGCGAGTACGAGGCAAGGCTACAACGCAGTATCGTGCCGCATGAGTAGAGTTTAGACGTGGGCGTAGTCGGCACCCAGCCCTAACCAGCGCCGGATCAGCGCCTGGGACAGCAGCGGACGCTGCTCGATATCGGCGGCGGCACGTTTGACCCTGGGCAGCAGGTCGGCGTCGCGCTGCAGATCCGCCATGCGAAACTGCATCATGCCGGTCTGCCGGGTGCCCAGCACCTCGCCGGGGCCGCGCAGCTCCAGATCCTTCTCGGCGATACGGAAGCCATCGGTACTCTCCCGCATCACCGCCAGCCGCTCGCGCCCCTGCTGGGAAAGCGGTGCATGGTACATCAACACGCAGAAACTCTCGACCGAGCCGCGTCCGACCCGCCCGCGCAGCTGATGCAGCTGGGCCAGTCCCAGACGTTCGGGGTTCTCGATGATCATCAGACTGGCATTAGGCACGTCGACACCGACCTCGATCACCGTGGTCGCCACCAGCAGATCCAGCTCGGCGGCCTTGAAGCGGGCCATGATCTGCACCTTCTCCACCGCTTTCAGCCGACCATGGACCAGGCCGATACGTAGCTCCGGCAGGGCTTCGCGCAGCGCCTCGGCGGTGACCTCGGCGGCTTGGCACTGCAGGGCTTCGGACTCCTCGATCAGGGTGCAGACCCAGTACGCCTGGCGCCCCTCGCGACAGGCATTGCGTACCCGCTCGACCACCTGATCCCGGCGGTTATCGGCGATGACCACGGTATTGATCGGGGTGCGCCCCGGCGGCAGTTCATCGATGATCGAGCAGTCGAGATCGGCGTAGGCACTCATGGTCAGCGTGCGCGGGATCGGTGTCGCGGTCATAATCAGCTGGTGCGGCGTCTGCTCGCGATTGCGTCCCTTCTCCCGAAGGCTCAGCCGCTGGTGCACGCCGAAGCGATGCTGTTCGTCGACCACCACCAGCGCCAGGTTGGCAAAACGCACCTCCTCCTGGAACAGGGCGTGAGTACCCACCACCAGTTGCGCCTCGCCGCTGGCGATCCGCTCCAGCTCGCGTGCCCGCTGCTTGCCCTTGACCTTGCCGGCCAACCAGGCGACGGTGATACCGAGCGGTTCAAGCCACTGGCTGAAGTTGTTGAAGTGCTGCTCGGCAAGAATCTCCGTGGGCGCCATCACCGCGGCCTGGGCCCCATTCTCCAGTGCCTGCAGCGCGGCCAATGCCGCCACCACCGTTTTCCCCGAGCCCACATCCCCCTGCACCAACCTTAACATTGGCACTGGCATGTTTAGGTCGCGTGCCACTTCACGGGCGACGCGCAGCTGGGCCTGAGTCAGCGCGAACGGCAGCTGTTCGATAAACGGAACGCTGAACCTGCCGGTCGCTTTCAACTTTGGCGCCCCCTGCTCACGCACTCGGTGGCGGATCTGCAGCAGAGACAGATGGTGCGCCAGCAGCTCCTCGAACGCCAACCGCCGCTGTGCCGGATGGGTGCCGGCCAGCAACCCCTGCTGATCGGCATCCACCGGCGGTTGATGCAGGTAGCGGATCGACTGCCGCAGCTCCGGCAACTTCCATTGCTGCCGCAATGTTTCGGGAATCAGATCCTCGACTATCCCCTTGTCGAGCCAGCCGAGCGCCTGCAGAGCCAGACTGCGAATACGGCTTTGGGTCAGCCCCTCGGTCAGCGGGTAGACCGGGGTCAGACAGGCCTCGACAGCAACGGTGCCGTCGGCAGCGATGACCTTGTACTCGGGGTGTACGATCTCCAACCCCGCCGGCCCCGGCCGGACTTCACCGAAGCAGCGCACGCGGACACCGGCCGCCAGGCTGTTTTTCTGGCTCGCACTGAAGTGAAAAAATCTGAGACTGAGCGTGCCGGTACCGTCCTGCAACCGGCACAGCAGCGCACGACGTCGACCCATGACGATATCGCTGGCGGCGATGGTGCCTTCGATCACCCCTTCATCACCGGGTCTGAGCGAGCCGATCGGCAGGATCCGGGTTCGATCCTGGTAGCGCAGCGGCAGGTGAAACAGCAGATCCTGGATACTGTCGATACCCAACCTCTGCAGTGTCAGCGCCAGCGCCGTGCCAACCCCTTTCAGATCGGTGACCGGCCGCAGGCCGGTGCCCAGCGAGCTGCCGCCCGGTGGCATGTTGGTCACCGCTGCGCCATCCACCGGAAGCATCAGGCGATATCCAGCACCGGTTCTTGCTGATGGCAGGCCAGAATCGCCTGCATCAGGGCTTCGATCGCCTGCGGTCTGGGGAAACTGGCGCGCCAGGCCAGCGCCACGGTGCGGGTCGGTTGCGGCGCCTTGAACGGCCGGGTGGCGACCAGGTTGCGAGACGGATGCCCCTCGATCGCCGAGATCGGCAACACGCTGGTGCCCAACCCCGAGGCCACCATCATGCGGATCGTCTCCAGTGAACTGCCCTCGGTGATGGTGTGCTGGTCATGGAAGGACTGGTTCAGTGTCGGACAGGCCTCGAGCACCTGGTCACGGAAGCAGTGCCCCTCGCCGAGCAACAGCATGCGCTCCTCGTTGATCCGGTTGGCATCGATCTCGCTCTCCTTCGCCAGCGCATGATCCTTGGGCAGCACCATCATGAACGGCTCGTCGTAGAGTGCTCGGGTGAGGACATCGGGCTCGTGGAACGGCAGCGCCAGGATCACCGCATCGAGCTCGCCGTTGCGGATCTTGCCGCGCAACACTTCGGTGAAGTTCTCTTCGATATAGAGCGGCATCTGCGGCGCCAGCGTCTGCATCTGCGGAATCAGGCGGGGAAACAGGTAGGGGCCGATGGTATAGATGGCGCCGACGCGTAGCGGCGAGGCCAGTTGATCCTTGCCCTCCTTGGCCATCTCGCGGATCGCCTCGGCCTGCTCCAGCACCATCTGTGCCTGGCGCACCACCTTCTCCCCCACAGGGGTCACCCGAACCGCGTTTTTGCTGCGCTCGAACAGGGCGACTCCGAGCTCCTCCTCAAGCTTCTTCACCGCGATCGAGAGTGTCGGCTGGCTGACGTAGCAGCGCTCGGCGGCATGACCGAAATGCTGCTCCTGGGCCAGGGTGACGATGTAGCGAAGCTCTGTCAGCGTCATGCATAATCCTCTGGTAAGATGCGCCGATTGAATGCACGGAGACCCGGATGCACACAACTCGGATTCTGATTGCCGGCTGCGGAGATGTCGGTACCGCTCTAGGCCTCAGGCTCGGCACAGAGGGCGCCGAAGTCCTTGGTTTGCGGCGTACTATAAACCAGCTCCCCGCACCCATCCAGCCAATCGCGGCCGACCTGGCCCGCGCCGACGGCGTGCCGCCGCTGCCCGCCTGCGATTACCTGGTCTACTGCGCCGCCGCCAAGAGCCGGGACCCGGCGATCTACCGTGCCGTTTACGTCGATGGCCTGCGTCGGGTACTGGCCGCCCTGCCCGTTCCACCCCGGCGGTTGTTTCTGGTCAGCTCGACCGGTGTATACAACCAGGATGACCATCAATGGGTGGATGAGTTCAGCCCCACCGAACCGGACAACGAAACCGGCCGTATCCTGCTGGAGAGCGAGCGACTGGCGCTACAGGCCGACTGTCCGGCCACGGTGGTGCGTTTCTCCGGCATCTACGGCCCGGGACGCGAGCACCTGCTCAATCAGGTGCGCAGCGGCATCGTCGCACCCAACACCCCCATACACTATAGCAATCGAATTCATCGGGATGATTGTGCAGGTATATTAGCCCACCTGACTCGACTTGACCGTTCGGGAGAGCGTGTGGCGTCGCTTTATCTGGCCAGCGACGATGCACCGACGCCAATCAGCGAGGTGATGGCATGGCTGGCACAACAGACCGGCAGTGCGATCAAAGAGCAACAGGCGGTGCGCAGGGGCGGCAGCAAACGCTGCAGCAATGCCCGCCTCAAGGCCAGCGGTTACCGCTTCATCCACCCCGATTTCAGAAGCGGTTACGCTACGGAGCTTAACCCAAGCTAGCTGTTAGCCAACTCGTTGAGCAGCGTCTGCTGCGCGCTGAACCGCTCCTCACCCTCGGCGGGCTGGTTCTGGGTATAGCTGCCGTCTGAGTGCAGCTCCCAGCTTTGGCAGTTGTCGCGCAGGTAGTACTCCAGTTCGCTGCGGATACGGGCGGCATGCTTGCCGTACAGCTCGAAGCCGGTCTCGACGCGGTTGAGCATGTTGCGCTCCATCCAGTCGGCACTGGAGCAGATCACCGTCGGCTTGCCGGCGTTGGCGAACCAGTAGACCCGGGTATGTTCAAGGAAGCGGCCGATGATCGAGCGTACCCGGATATTCTCCGAGATCCCCTCCAGCCCCGGTCGCAGGCGGCACATGCCGCGGATGATCAGATCAATCTGAACCCCGGCCTGGGACGCTTCATACAGCGTACGGATCAGCTTCGGATCGGTCAGACCGTTGACCTTGATGATGATATGCCCTTCGTTGCCCGCCTTGACGTTACGGATCTCGTTATGGATCAGCTCGATCATCTTGGCGTGCAGGGTGAACGGCGCATTGTAGAGCTTCTGCAGCTTCTGGATCTTGCCCATGCCGGTAAGCTGCTGGAAGATCTTGTGCACATCCTCGCCCACCTGCTCGTCGGCAGTCATGTAGCTGTAGTCGGTATACAGGCGCGCGGTGCCGGAATGGTAGTTACCGGTACCCAGGTGGCAGTAGCGCGCCAGCTTGTTCCCCTCGCGGCGCACCACCAGCATCATCTTGGCGTGGGTCTTGTAACCGACCACACCATAGACCACCAGGCAGCCGGCTTCCTGCAGGCGGCTGGCCAGCTGCAAGTTGCTCTCCTCGTCGAAGCGGGCGCGCAGCTCGATCACCACGGTCACCTCCTTGCCGGCGCGTGCCGCCTCGACCAGGGCGTTGACGATATCCGACTTCACCCCGGTGCGATACAGCGTCTGCTTGATCGCGATCACCTCCGGGTCCTTGGCGGCCTGGCGCAGCAGATCGATCACCGGGGTGAACGACTGGAAGGGGTGCAGCAGCAGCTGATCGCCTCGCTTCAGCGCAGAGAAGACATCATCGGAGCTTTTCAGCTTGTTGGGCAGTCCCGGCGTGAACGGATCCCAGCGCAGCTCCTTGCGCTCGACCAGATCGCGTACCGCCATCAGCCGGGTCAGGTTGACCGGCCCGTCGACCCGGTACAGGTGCGCGGCCGGCAGCTTGAACTCCTCCTGCAGGAAGGCGATCAAGTGCTCCGGCGTCCTATTGTCCACCTCCAGCCGTACGGCATCGCCGAACTTGCGCGAGTGCAGCTCACCACGCAGCGTACGCGCCAGGTCTTCGATCTCCTCGAAATCGAACGACAGGTCGGCGTTGCGGGTAATACGGAACTGGTAGCAGCCGTCTACTGTCATGCCCGGGAACAGGGTGTCGGCGAACTCGTGGATGATCGATGACAGGAAGATCAGGTTGTCACCGCCATCGCACAGCTCATCCGGCAGCCGGATCAACCGCGGCAGCGAGCGCGGCGCCGGAATGATCGCCATACCGGTTTCACGGCCGAACGCATCCTTACCGTCGAGCTCGACGATAAAGTTCAGGCTCTTGTTGACCAGGCGCGGGAAGGGGTGCGACGGATCGAGGCCGATCGGACTGATCACCGGCACCACTTTCTCATTAAAGTACTCCTCGACCCAGGCCCGCTGCTCCGGGGTCCAGGTGCCGCGGCGGTGGAAATGGATCCCCTCCCGCTCCAGCGCCGGCAGCATGATCTCGTTGAGGATGCGGTACTGGCGCTCGATGTTGATCTCGCAGATCTCGCGGATCTTCTCCAGCACCTTCTGCGGATGCATGGCATCGGGTCCCACCGCTTCACGACCGTACTTGAGCTGGCGCATCTGCTCGGCCACGCGGATCTCGAAGAACTCGTCCAGGTTGCTGGAGAAGATCAGCAGGAACATCAGCCGCTCCAGCAGCGGCTGCTTTTCGTCCAGCGCCTGCTCCAGCACGCGCACGTTGAACTGCAGATGGCTCAGCTCACGGTTGATATAGAGTTCGGGTGCCTTGAGATCCACCGGAGGGGCTTCGATCGGATCGATCGTGGGCAGGCTTTCACGACTGTCGCGCAACGCGACCGTCGCTTCGCACGCCTGGTCCAGCTCGGCGCTCTCACTCATCTCTCCGACTCCCGTATTCAGATCCATCATCTTCCTGCCAGTAATAGATTAGCGGTTTAACAGACGCGCCGCCCTCATCGCGAAATAGGTCAGGATGCCATCGGCACCCGCGCGCTTGAATGCCAGCAGCGACTCCAGCATCACACTCTCTTCATCCAGCCAGCCGTTCTGGAACGCGGCCATGTGCATCGCGTACTCGCCGCTGACTTGGTAGGCGAAGGTGGGCACCTTCAGCTCCTCCTTCACCCGGCGCACGATATCCAGATAGGGCATGCCCGGCTTCACCATCACCATGTCGGCGCCCTCGGCCAGATCCAGCGCCACCTCGTGCAGCGCCTCATCGCTGTTGGCCGGATCCATCTGGTAGTTGAACTTGTTGCCCTTGCCCAAATTTCCAGCCGAGCCCACCGCATCGCGGAAAGGACCGTAGTAGGCACTCGCATACTTGGCAGAGTAGGCCATGATGCGGGTGTTGACGAAGCTCTGGTCCTCCAGCTCGTCGCGGATCTGGCCGATGCGGCCATCCATCATATCGCTCGGCGCAACGATATCGGCGCCGGCCTCGGCGTGCGACAGTGCCTGACGCACCAGTGTCTCGACGGTGCGGTCGTTGAGCACATAACCGCGCTCGTCAATGATGCCATCCTGGCCATGAGTGGTGAACGGGTCCAGCGCCACGTCGGTGATCACACCGAGCTCGGGCACCGCATCCTTGATCGCCCGCACCGCACGCTGAGCCAGTCCGTTCGGATTGTACGCCTCTTCCGCCAGCTCCGACTTGGCACTCAGCGGTGTGACCGGGAACAGTGCCACCGCGGGAATGCCCAGTGCCGCCACCTCTTTCACTTCACGCACCAGTAGATCGATGCTCAACCGCTCGACTCCGGGCATGGAGGCCACCGCTTCTTTCTCACCCTTACCCTCGATCACGAACATCGGGTAGATCAGATCGTCAGGCGCGAGCCGATTTTCGCGCATCATTCGACGGGAAAAATCGTCGGCACGCATTCGACGCATACGGGTATCGGGGTAAAAACGCTGACTGTTGGTGAAAGCCACGGTCTATTCCTTAATTCTGGATTCGCATTTGACGACAGTATGATGACACTTGCATGACAGCAGGTAGGAATACAAGGTCTTGTTGGTCTCTGACGAAATTCTAGCGTATTCGCCCGTCCGCCTCATCAGCCCTGATACGTTGCCTCTGGCGCGTTTATCGATATCGATCATGAAATTTCCGAAAGTAGATCGGCAAAAACTAGGAAAAATTCCTATATCCTTTTTTGCAGGTGCGGTCATAATAGGTTTCAGGATCTCCTGTTCAGGGACTGAATGCCCGGATGGCGCGTAAACCGCATCAACGGACAGCAGGACGCACGCATGGAGCGTGGCGATGCATGGACATAAGGACGCCAAGAAAGGGGTGTATGACGGAACATACACCCCTTTGTCTTTTTACAGCCCCCTGTTTCATCCCTGAATCCCCCTTGTTTAGCCCTGCCTCGAAACCTTTCGCCTCAATCAATTTGAGATTAACAGGCCAAAATCGCCAGAGATGAGCGATAGGGACGATTTCAGCCCCCGCCATGACCGACAGTGGCGGAGTCCGAAGCTTGTCGGGAAGAGCGGGAGGTTAGGATGCCGAGCGCTCAAGTGCCGGCAGTCGGCCCGCCCACACCCGTTGCGACAGCGACTCCAGTGATTCGCGGCGACCGGCGAGTAACCACTCCACCAGCGCCGACGCAGTATCGGGCCAGGGTAGAGGCTCAGGGTTGGTCCGGCCGAGCCAATCGGCTATTGCGTCAACGTCGAGTCGGGACATGATCGCAGCGCGCCCCAGCGCGTTCAGGGCGGTCGCGTTGGCAGACTGCTCGACCTGGTTGGCCAGGGGCTTAACCAACAATTTCTTACCGGCTTGGATCGCTTCGCTGCACAAGCCGAAACCGGCATTGGCAATGACGCCATCACAGCCGGCCAGATCGCGCTGAAAGCCGTCACGGGAGAAGGGTTTGATTACCAGATTCTGTTCAATCCGTTGCGTTTCGACGCCGGTGTAGATCAGGAAACGATGATCTGGAAAGCCGAGCAGAACACAGCGAATCGCTTCCAGATCCTCGAACGGCAGGTAGACCAGTATCTCCCCCGCCGTCCGGGTCAGCGGATAGCAGGGTGGCTCGATCAACGGCGGCAAGATCGGCGCGTCGAAGTGGTGCCAATGCACTCCGATCGCCTGCTCAACCGGTGCCATCAGACCCAGCGCCGGTTTCAACCAGGGTGCCGAGGCCGAACCGGGTACCGGGTAGCAGAAGGCATACTGGTGGGCGATGCCGACGCTGGGCGCCCGTTTCAGCTTGGCGGCCCAGGCCGTAACCGGTTCGAAATCGGACAGCACCAGATCGTAGTCGCTCAGATCCAGCGCCCTGGCGTCGCGCCAGAGCTGAATCAAACTGTTGCCGAACAGCGTCCGTCCCAACTGTACCTTGCCGGCGTCGGTGTAGAAGGTCAGCCCACGGCGCACCCGGTAGTCGCCGAACGGCTCCATATTGAAGAACCGGTCCGGCGCCCGGCCGCTGAACAGGTAATCCACCTCGACACCGGCAAGTTCCAGCGCCCTGGACATCACCCGGGCACGGGTTATATGGCCGTTACCTGTACCCTGAACGCCATACAGGATTCGCACTCAGAACACCTCCCACAGGTGCAGCGAGAACACACCACTGCAGACACCCAGCAGCGCACCGGCCGCAATATCGGTGGGGTAGTGCACGCCCAGGAGCACCCGCGACAGGCCGATCATCGTCGCAACCATAAAGGCGCCCAGCGCCAGCGCAGGATAAAAACTTGCCAACACGGTGGCAAAAAGGAAGGCTGCCGCAGCGTGGCCGGATGGAAAACTGAACTTGTCGGACGGTTCGATCACGGCTCTGAATCCAGCCAGACGGTGGCAGGGGCGGTCACGACGAATGGTGTTTTTCAGTATCAGATAGAGTGGCATCTCCAGCGCAAACGCGATCAGCCCGACCTCGAGAAAGGTCAGCCCCAGCTCCTGCTCCCAGAGCGCAAGCCCCAATCCAAGTAACAGGTACAACACACCATCGCCTAACCGGGAGACAAATCGACTGACTGGCGCCATGCCGAGATTGCGGTGCAGATCGTTGCACCAGTAGAAAATCCGGGTATCGATGGCGGTCAGTTTCTGCAGTCTGTTCATGACGGTCATCCGGGTCTGTGCAGCCTTGTGGGCATTATTCACAGAGGCGGATGACAGTCCGATGACCAGCGGTTGACGCTTTGGTGACGTGGGCCCGCTCAGTCCAGCGTGCGCCGGAACCAGTCTGCGGTCAATGCGGTCAGTCGGCGCGGATTGTCCCAGGGGATCATGTGCCCCTCACCAGGGACAGCCAGCAGCTCAAACGGGTGCTCCAGTGCCGCCAGTACACGCTGGGTGTAGTCCAACGGCAGCACCTCGTCGTGCTCGCCCTGAATGATCGCCGCCCGAAAATCGTAGCGCTGTTTGGTCACGCCGGCACGATGGGTAAACAGGCTGGACAGGGTTCTCAGCGGGTAATCGAACACCACCCGGTGGTCGTCGTTGATCGCCTCACCCGCCGGATTTCCGGCCAGCAGCGTGTCGTAATCGATAAACGAGCGCAACGGCAGACGCAGGGAGGGGAAGATCTGTGCGGAGCCCCAGGTCCAGAACCAGCCGAACTGGTGCAGAATATCAGGAGGCACCTCGGTCAGCAGCAGCGTGCCACAAAGCACCGCGGAGATCCGCTCGTCGCGCTCCGCCAGCGCCACCGCCAGCATCGCGCCGATCGAGTACCCGTAAACACCGACCCGACCATTGCTGCGCGGCTGCAGAGCCGTCACCACCCGCTCCAGATCGCAGACGGTCTGCTCTACGGTGTATTCGCCACGCCGCCCGTCGGAATAGCCATGACCCCGGGGATCGACTCCGACCACGTTGAACCCTTTTGCACTGAGCGACGCCAGCAGCTCGGCGTACAGCTCGCAGTAGGTGCCGATCCCCGGCAGGAACAGGATCAGCGGCGCACTCTCGGCATGATGGTAGTACTCACAATGTATCCCATCCGGACCGATGCGGAAGGCTTCGCGCTGTTTCAGGAACGGCGCCAAACCCAGCTTTGCACGCAGCGCAGCACGGATCGGATCATCCGGTGCATCGAACAGCGGTGGTGCGAAATGTTCAGCGGGACGGTTCATGCTCTCTCCGTAACTATCACCGTACCGGTAAGCGGCACTACTTCTGACAGAGCTTACAGTAAACCGTACTGCGTTGCGCCAGACGAACCTCTTGCAGTCGCGCACCACAACCTGGGCAGGGCTCGCCGGCACGGCCATAGACATGCAGTTGCTGGCTGAAATACCCGGGCTTGCCGTCACCGCCGACAAAGTCCCTCAACGTAGTGCCACCTTGGGCGATAGCGCGGGTCAATACACTCTTGATCGCCTCGACCAGGCGCGCAAGACGCTCAGCCGAAATCCGACCGGCTGCTCGACGTGGGTCGATACCCGCCAGATAGAGCGCTTCGTTCGCGTAGATATTGCCGACGCCGACCACGACATGACTATCCATGATCAGCGCCTTGATGGCGCTGCGCCGCCCCTTGCAGCAGCGCAGCAGATACTCGGCATCGAACGCCTCCGACAGAGGCTCCGGCCCCAGCGAGGCCAGCAGCGGATGCAACTCGCCCGCGGGTTGCCATAGCAATGCACCGAAGCGGCGCGGGTCGGTCAGACGCAGCATCTGTCCGCTCTCCAGCTCCAGATCCACATGATCATGCTTGCCGGCTGGCGTCCCCCGCGGCAGAATCCGCACGCTACCCGACATGCCCAGATGCAGCAACGCCGCGCCGCTGGCGACCTCGATCAGGATATACTTGCCGCGCCGATGCACCGCCTGCACGCGCTGCCCCTCCAGATTCGCGGCCAGATCGGCCGGTATCGGCCAGCGCAGCTGCGGTTGTCGCACCACCAGGCGGGTGATTCTGCCCCCCAGCAGGTGGGGCTCGATCCCCGCACGGCTGGTTTCAACTTCTGGTAATTCCGGCATCCACTCTTTCCATTTCGATTAACGAGCCTGCGGCCGCAGGACCAGAAACACCCCGGCTACGGTTACCGCCACGCCGCACAGCGCCAGGAAGCCAAGCCGCTCATCGAACAACCACCAAGCCTCAACGGCCGTCACCGGCGGCACCAGATAGAAGTAGCTGGCGACCCGCGCCGACTCCCCCTCGCGGATCATCAACATCAGCAACAGTATCGCCGAAACCGATAAACCGATCACCAGCCACGCCAGCGCCGCAATCAGCGGTGGCTGCCAGTCGACCACTCCCTGCTCGAAAGTCGAGGTCAGGAGCCCCATCAGCAGGGCCGTGGACAGATACTGGAAAAAAGAGCCCGAGAGCAGATCCACCCCCTGGCCGAAGCGCTTCTGGTACAGGGTACCGATCGAGATACCGAACAGGGCGATCAGAATCGCCGCCATCGCCTGTGGCAGAAGTTCGAACTGACCCAACCGGTTGCCGCCGACCAGCACCAGTGCCACTCCGGCCAAACCAAGCACCAGACCGATCCACTGCAGTGACTTCAGCCGCTGCTGCCAGAGCAACAGCGCCAGGCAGGCGGTCAACAGCGGCTGCAGACCGACGATGAGCGACGCGACACCGGCAGGCATCTGCCAGCGGATGGCAGCGAACACGCCACCCAGATAGGCCGCATGCACCAGCGCTCCAACCACCATCTGATGCATCGCTTGGCGCGGACTGGGCCAGCGCGCCTTCAGCACCAGAATCAGTGCGAAAAACAGCACCAGCGTGAACAGCATACGGATAAAAAGGAAGTTGAACGGTTCGATATAGGGCAGCCCGAACCTGGCGCCGATAAAGCCCGTGCTCCACAGCAAAACGAATATCAGCGGAATCCACTGTTTGAAACCGGTCGGCGTCATGCAAGCGCCCCATTGCAGATCGTTGAAGACGCCATACTATGCCAGACTGTCAGGGTGAAATCCCATAGACAGCCCGGCACCCTTTGCCAATACAGATTACACCTTGAACTGATTGACCAACCCGGTCAGTTCAGCGGCCAACCGGGCCTGATGCTCCGCATTCTTCGCCACTTGCGACGATACCTCATTGACCTCGTTCGCCGCCCCGTGAATCGCCTCGATGTTGGCGTTGATCCCTTCGGATACCTGGTGCTGCTCTTCGGCCGCACTGGCTATCTGGCTCGCCATGTCGGTAATCTGATCGATCGACGCCTTGATCGACTCGAACGCCTCCCGCGCCTGAGTCACTCGCTCAACGGCCCGTTCGGACTGTATCTGGCTGGCGTCCATGTTCTCCACCACCCGATGAGTTCGACTGTTGAGCCGCGCCAGCAGGGTATCGATCTCCTCCGTGGACTCCTGCGTGCGTTGCGCCAGACTGCGTACCTCATCGGCCACCACGGCAAATCCGCGCCCCTGATCACCAGCCCGGGCGGCCTCGATCGCAGCATTCAATGCCAGCAGGTTGGTCTGCTCGGCGATCCCTCGTATGACCCCCAAAATGGTGTTGATGCGCCCGGTTTCATCCTCCAGCTCACGGATATAGCCCACCGACTGGCTCACCTGGCCGCTAAGCGCCCTTACGCTCTCCTCGGTTTCCGCCACCACCTGCTTGCCACTTTCGCTGACGCTCTGACCAACCGCAGCCGCATCGGCCGTCATCGCGCAGTTTCGAGCCACCTCGTTGGAGGTAGCCGACATCTCGTTGATAGCCGCCACCATCGCCTCCACTTCGGAGAACTGATGATTGCTGGCCGCCTCGACGGATAGTGCACTCCGGCGCCCCTCTTCGGATACGCCCTTGAACTGCTGCGCGGTACCGTTGATGCGCGCCACCAACTGCTGAATCGACTCCAGGAACTGGTTGAACCATTGCGCCAACTCACCCGCCTCATCCCGGCTGGTCACACTCAGACGCCGGGTCAGGTCTCCGCCCCCCTCCGCAATCTCGCGCAATCCGGCGCTGACCAGCAGGATAGGCTTGACCAGCATGCCGGAGATCCAGAACGCCAGCACCAGTACCGCCAACACGGCTACTGCGGTAACACCCAGCGTGGTCCAGATGATTCCGGTGGCGGGTGCCATAATTTCACCGCGTGGCATCAAGGCGATCATTTTCCAGCCAAGCTCCGGCGAGCGATGCACCGTCGCCTCGTAGCTCTCGCCATTCAGTGAGATACGGATCTGGCCGTTATCGGTATCAGCCAGTCTCCTGTAGTCGTCTCCCTCAAGCTCGCGAAGCTTCTTGAAGTTGTGCTCCGGGTTGGCCGCATCCACCAGCACCGTACCGGTATCCTCGATCAGCATCATGTAACCCTGCTCACCCAGCTCGGCATCCCGGGCCATCTCGGTCAATGCGTTGAGCGATACATCCATTGCCATAACGCCGTAGTTTTTCCGCTCCGCCGTATCGAACGACTTCACCACGCCATACAGCGTCTGGTCATCGGTAGCCCAATAGTAGGCGCCCGTCATGCCCAGCTTGCCCGGTGTTTCAAGCGCTCGCTGATACCAGGGCCGCTTGCGCGGATCGTAATTGTCGCCGGACTTTCCCTTCGGCCACTGCACATAACCGCCGTCGGCCGTGCCCATGTAGACGTATGCAAAGCCGGGATGGGTTTCACCGAAACGCTCCAGCAAGGCATAGATCTCCTGCTCGACGGGACCGTTGCGATCGGGGGTCATCTGCTGGCCGGACTTATCCATGTAGGTCGACAAACTGCCGTCCGCCTGCTTGAGAACCGGTGAACGCGCCAGAAAGTCCACATTGGCAGCCACCTCATGGAAGAACGCGGTGAATGCAGCATCGAGCTTCTTCACCTCTTTACCGCTCAGTTCGACGAACCGTTTCTCTGCCTGAGTTCGCGACTGGGAGATCATATAGCTCGCCAACAGCGCGATCGGCACCAGGGTTGTGACCAGAAAGGCGGCCACCAGCTTCTGCTTGATTCTCATAAAGTCCCCTACTACTTACCTCGCGAAGTCGCGAAGAAGGCATACTTGTTTAGCGTGAGCGCCTGCGCCACCGACAGGTCATGACCCTGGCATGCTCAGCGTTCAAGTTTAACAAGTTTGTAATATAAGATATTCCTAATACAGGATGATGAGCTACCTCTTTCCGACATCCCCAAGCCTGATTATAGAAACTGAATTGCAAACCCACACTGGATGACTAACCGTGCGCACCTACCCTCACCGGGAGCTATCCGCCCGTCCATAAAAATTTATCGGAACTCGGGAGTATCTGATTTGGAGGATTCATCAAGCTGGAAACGCCGAACGGCGTTGTAACGCAAAAGATCCGGAACCCTGGGAGGATTCCGGATCTTTTAGCTTTGGATCGATAGCACGAAGCGCCTGTCGACCCTGCCTGACCAGTGGATGATCAGGCGATCAGGGAGCGGCGATCAATTACTTGATCTTGGCTTCCTTGTAGATGACGTGCTTGCGAACAACCGGGTCGTATTTCTTGAATTCGAACTTGTCCGGAGTGTTACGCTTGTTCTTGTCGGTGGTGTAGAAGTGACCGGTACCGGCAGAGGATACCAGGCGGATCTTCTCGCGTGCGCCTTTAGCCATGATTCAAATCTCCTCAGACTTTCTCGCCGCGGGCACGCAGTTCGGTCAGAACTGTGTCGATGCCCTTCTTGTCGATGATACGCATGCCCTTGGAGGAGACACGCAGACGTACGAAACGGTTTTCGCTCTCAACCCAGAAGCGGTGCCAGTGCAGGTTCGGCAGGAAGCGACGACGCGTCTTGCGCTGAGAGTGGGAAACGTTGTTTCCGGTTACCGGGCCTTTGCCCGTTACCATGCAAACTCGAGACATTGTTTTAAACCTTAATCTAGGGGTTCTCTATTAACCTCTGTCCGATGTTTATCGAGAGCGGTGCAGCAACTCTCTCAGGCGGAGCGTCCAATAAACCGAACTGAATACCGTACCATTACGGGACAGAAGGCCGCGTATAATACAGATATCCAGTGGCAAGCACCAGCCTTTTGTCTATTTAATCACCAGTCCCCATGCAAGGCATGAAGCGGCGGCGGTCAGTCTTTAAAGCCAGCCGCGCTCGGCAAAGGAGACGCTCTCGCCATCCCCCACCACCAGATGATCGAGCACCCGCACCTCGACCAGCGCCAGTGCCCGCACCAACTGGTCGGTAATCTGCCGGTCCGCCTGGGAGGGCTCGGCCACACCCGAGGGGTGGTTGTGTGCCAGTATCATCGCCGCGGCCTGATGGCGAAGCGCCAGCGCCACCACCTCGCGGGGATAGACACTGGCCGCATTGATGGTGCCGAAAAACAGCGCCTCGTAGCGGATCACCCGATGCCGGTTGTCCAGCAGCAGACAGGCAAACACCTCCCGGTTTTCATGGCGCAGCTGCGCTGCCAGGTATTGCCGCACCGCCTGCGGACTCTCCAGTGCCGATCCCCGCTCCAGCTGTGCGGCCAGATGTCGACGCGACATCTCCATCACCGCCTGCAACTGTACATATTTGGCCTGACCCAGGCCCAGCGCGGAGCAGAACTGAGGCTGCGAGGCCTCCATCAGCGGCCGCAAGCCGCCAAAGCGGTTCAGCAGCTCGCGCGCCAGATCCACCGCACTCTTGCCCTTGACCCCGGTGCGCAGAAAGATCGCCAGCAGCTCGGCATCGGAGAGCGATGCCGCCCCCTTTACCAGCAGTTTTTCCCTTGGCCGCTCCTGCGCCGGCCAGTCTGATATCGCCATTGTCCACCTCCTTGTGGCCATCATGTCATCGTTCCACACTACGCAATGCAGTGCCAAGATGGTATCTTAAAGCGCTCATTCAGCCCACCAGATCATCCAGCTATCATCGGATACACAGGGTATGCACAGACTTACTAACCGCCGGATTTTATTGGGTATCACCGGCGGCATCGCGGCCTACAAGAGTGCCGAGCTGACCCGACTGTTCAAGGGGGCCGGTGCCGATGTCCGCGTGGTCATGACACCGGCCGCCACCGAGTTCATCACCCCGCTGACGCTGCAGGCGCTGTCGGGCAATCCGGTCCACCTGCAACTGCTCAACCCCGAAGCCGAAGCCGGCATGGGGCATATCGAGCTGGCCAAGTGGGCCGATCTGATTCTGGTCGCACCGGCCAGCGCCGATTTCATCGCCCGTCTGGCCGCCGGTATGGGCGATGACCTGCTCACAACCCTGTGCCTGGCCAGCGATGCACCTATCTGCCTGGCGCCGGCGATGAACCAGGCGATGTGGCGCGACCCCCGTACCCAGCAGAATGTGGATAAGTTAAAAGCCAGCATCGGCGTTAAGATTTTTGGCCCCGGCGTGGGCGAACAAGCGTGCGGCGATACTGGCCCGGGCCGGATGCTGGAGCCGGTCGAGCTGGCCGAGCTGGCGTCGGATCAGTTCGAAACCCTGGCCCTGAGCGGTCGCACCGTATATATCACCGCCGGCCCCACCCGCGAGGCGCTGGATCCGGTGCGTTATATCTCCAACCACAGTTCCGGCAAGATGGGCTACGCCCTGGCCGAAGCGGCACGCGATGCCGGCGCGCGGGTGCGCCTGATCTCGGGACCGGTCAGTATCGCCGTGCCCGACCGGGTCCAGTGCGTACAGGTCGAGAGCGCCCAGCAGATGCTGAACGCCTCGCTGGAGGGGCTAGCCGAGTGCGATCTGTTTATCGCCGCCGCGGCGGTCGCCGACTATCGACCGGTGTCGGTGGCCGAGCACAAGATCAAGAAGGGCAGCGAGGAGATCATGGAGCTGCACCTGGTCAAGAACCCGGATATCGTCGCTACCGTCGCCTCATCCGAGAATCGCCCCTTTACCGTCGGCTTTGCCGCCGAGACCCGCGATGTGGTGGCCTACGCCCAGGACAAGCTGGCCCGCAAGAGGTTGGACCTGATCGTGGCCAACGATGTCTCCGCGCCCGGCATCGGCTTCAACAGCGACGAGAACGCCGTCACCCTGGTAGGGCCTGACAGTGTCGAGACCCTGCCCCAGACCCATAAACAGCAGCTGGCCCGCCAGCTGATCAACCGGATAGCCAGACATCTCAATGAGCAAACAAAAACTACAGGTTAAGATTCTCGATTCCCGTATCGGCGAGCAGTTCCCGCTGCCCGCCTACGCCACCGAAGGCTCCGCCGGGCTGGACCTGCGCGCCTGCCTGGACCAGGCGATCACGCTGGAGCCGGGGCAGACCGAACTGATCCCCACCGGTCTGGCGATCCACATCGAAGACCCGAACCTGTGCGCGATGATTCTGCCGCGCTCCGGTCTGGGGCATAAGCACGGTATCGTGCTGGGCAACCTGGTCGGCCTGATCGACTCCGATTATCAGGGCCAGCTGTTCGTCTCCTGCTGGAACCGCGGCCACACCACCTTTTCCGTCGAGCCGGGTGAGCGTATCGCACAGATGGTACTGGTACCGGTTGTGCAGGCGGACTTCGAGGTGGTCGAGGAGTTCACCGACAGCGATCGCGGTGACGGCGGCTTCGGCTCCTCTGGCCGCCACTGATTCGAACAGACTGCAAGGAGCCCGTTATGAGCTTTGAACTCGACACATTCGATGCCGGCGTTTTCCGCGCCTATGACATCCGCGGTATCGTCGGCGAGTCGCTGACCGAACCGCTGGTCTATCACCTGGGCCGCGCGTTTGCGGCCAGCGCCCACGCCCTGGGCATCGGCGAGGTGGTGGTCGGCGCCGACGGCCGCCTGTCCGGCCCTCGACTGAAGGAGGTGCTGACCGAAGGACTGCGCGATGGCGGCTGTGACGTCATCGATATCGGCTATGTACCGACCCCGGTGCTCTATTTCGCCGCCCATCAGCGCGCGCACCAGACCGGCATCATGATCACCGGCAGCCACAACCCATCCGATTACAACGGCTTCAAGATGATGCTCTCCGGCCACACCCTGTCCGGCGACGAGATCCAGGGCCTGCGAGCACGCATCGAGCAGCGCGACTACAGCGAAGGCAAGGGCTCGCGCCGTGAAGAGGACGTAGCGGAAGCCTACCTGCAGCGCATCACCGGCGATGTACATGTCAGCCGCCCGCTCAAGGTGGTGGTCGACTGCGGTAACGGTATCCCCGGTATTCTCGCTCCGGAGCTGATCCAGCGCCTGGGCGTCGAGATCATCCCGCTGTTCTGCGACGTGGACGGCACCTTCCCCAACCACCATCCGGATCCGGGCAAGCTGAAGAACCTGCAGGACGTGATCGCCAAGGTGGCCGAAACCGGCGCCGATCTCGGTCTGGCCTTTGACGGCGACGGCGACCGGGTCGGCGTGGTCACCGAAAAAGGCAAGGTGGTCTACCCGGACCGGGTGATGATGCTGTTCGCCGAGGATGTGATCTCGCGCAACCCCGGCGCCGAGATCCTGTTCGACGTTAAATGCTCGCGCCTGCTGCCGCAGGTGATCGCCCAGGCCGGCGGCAAGCCGACCATGTGGAAGACCGGCCACTCGCTGATCAAGCGCCAGATGAAGGCGTGCGGCGCACTGTTGGCCGGTGAGATGAGCGGCCATATCTTCTTCAAGGAGCGCTGGTACGGTTTCGACGACGGCCTGTACAGCGCCGTGCGCCTGCTTGAGATCCTGGCCAAGCGCGAGGAAAGCGCCGACACAATCTTCAGCGCCTATCCGGAGGATCTGAGTACGCCGGAGATCAATATCCAGGTCACCGAAGCGAACAAGTTCCAGATCGTCGAAGCGCTGCAGCAGCTCGACTTCCCCGGCGGTGACGCCTGCCGTATCGACGGCGTGCGTGTGGACTATGCTGATGGCTGGGGCCTGGTGCGCGCCTCCAACACCACGCCGGTGCTGGTACTGCGCTTCGAAGCCGAAACCGAGGCCGCGCTGGCGCGCATCCGTAACGAATTTCAGACCCGTTTGCACAGCGTTGATGCCAGCCTCGACATTCCCAGTGAATAAGTCGAGTGCGTGAGCCAACGCGGTAACCCAAGACAAAAGGACGAGAACTATGCCCCTGACCCGTGACCAGGCGATCTCTACAGCCAAGGTGCTGTCCGAAGCGATGCCCTATATCCAGCGTTTCGTCGGCAAGACGCTGGTGATCAAGTATGGCGGCAACGCCATGACCGATGAGAAGCTCAAGGCCAGCTTCGCCCGCGACATCGTGATGATGAAACTGATCGGCATCAACCCGATCGTGGTCCACGGCGGCGGCCCGCAGATCGGCGACCTGCTGGACAAGCTGAATATCCAGTCGCACTTCATCAACGGCATGCGCGTCACCGACGAGGCGACCATGGACGTGGTCGAGATGGTGCTCGGCGGCATGGTCAACAAGGAGATCGTCGGCCTGATCAACGCCGCCGGCGGCAAGGCGATCGGCCTCACCGGCAAGGATGGCGAACTGCTGCGTGCACGCAAGCTCAAGGTCAAGCACAAGACGCCGGAGATGGAAGCGCCGGAGATCATCGATATCGGCCATGTCGGCGAGGTCGAGAAGGTCAACGTCAAGGTGCTGGATATGCTGGTCAACTCCGACTTCATCCCGGTCATTGCGCCGATCGGCGTTGACGAGAACGGCGACTCCTACAACATCAACGCCGATCTGGTGGCAGGCAAGGTGGCCGAGGTAATGCAGGCGGAAAAACTGATTCTGCTGACCAATATCGCCGGCCTCTTGGACAAGGAGGGCAAGGTGCTGACCGGCCTGTCCACCCGCCAGGTGGACGATCTGATCGAGGATGGCACCATCTACGGTGGCATGCTGCCAAAGATCGGTTGCGCCCTCAGTGCCGTGAAGAGCGGTGTCACCAGTGCCCATATCATCGACGGCCGGGTCGAACACTCCTGCCTGCTGGAGATCTTCACCGACGTCGGTGTCGGTACCCTGATCACCAACAAAAGCCTGGGCTAAGGACGGCGGATGAGCGAACAACAGCTGGAACAGAAGGTCTCACGCCGCGAGCAGATCCTGCAGTCCCTGGCCCAGATGCTGGAGGTCAACCCGGGGCAGCGTATCACCACCGCCGCCCTGGCCCGAGAAGTGGGCGTTTCGGAGGCGGCGCTCTACCGCCACTTCCCGAGCAAGGCGCGTATGTTCGAAGGGCTGATCGGCTTCATCGAGGACACCCTGTTCTCGCGTGTCAACCTGATCGTAGGTTCCGACGCTGGCGGCAAGCGCCAGTGCGAGCAGATCCTGACCCTGCTGCTGGCCTTCGTGGAAAAGAATCCGGGCATGGCCCGCATCCTCACCGGCGATGCGCTGTCCGGCGAAACCGAGCGCCTGCGCACCCGGGTCAACCAGCTGTTCGAACGGCTGGAAACCCAGCTCAAGCAGATCATGCGTGAAGCTGAGGTGCGCGAAGGTCTGCGTACCGAGATCCCGGCAGGCTCCGCGGCCAACCTGATTCTGGCCACCGCGGAGGGCCGAATTCGCCAGTTCGTGCGCAGCGAGTTCAAACGCCGTCCCACCGAGTTCTGGCCGGAACAGTGGGCTCGACTGGCACAGGGCCTGTTCCGTCAGGGCTGATACCGCAAACGCCGGGCACCGCAAAGGTGCCCTCACACCTTAACGCTGCTCCCACGGGATTCGTTTTCATCCTCCGATACAGGCCACTACAGGCCTACCCTGAAAGTGTAATAACGGTTACTCTTGTCGTCGCAAAATCGTGCCGGATACACCCATGGCACGAATCGGGGACAAAATAAGGAACAGAGATGTCGGAACCGTTCAAAGGCCCATTCGATGGTCGCCCGCTGGCGTTTGCCATCGCCATAACCGCAATCCTGCTCACCGCCGCCAATCTTCGCGGCGGTATTGTGGTGGTAGGGCCTCTGGTCGAGGATATTCGGGCCAGCCTGGGGTTCAACGCCAGTCAGTTCAGCATGCTGACCACCCTGCCACTGATCTGCTTCGGTGTCGTATCCTCCCTGGTACCGATGCTGGCGCGACGTCTGGAACCGCCACAGCTGGTCATTATCGGTCTGCTGTTGATCAGTGGCGGTGCGCTAATGCGCATTACCTCGGCGTTTCCGCTGATTCTGGCCGGCACTCTGCTGCTGGGAGCAGCCATCGCCCTGCTTAACGTACTGATTCCCGGTCTGGTAAAAGGCTATTTTCCGCGCCATCCCGGTGTCATGACCGGGCTGTACACCGTCACCCTGGGCATGGGCGCGGGACTCGGTGTATATCTTGCGGTGCCGCTGCGCGATATGTTCGACAACTGGCGCGCCCCGATGATGCTCTGGGCCATCCTGCCGCCGCTGTGCATCCTGCCCTGGCTCTATCTACTACGGGTGCACAGCCGCACCTACAGGCCGCCGCAAACGGCGCAGGTCAGCCTCTGGCGCAACGGTCGCGCCTGGGCGATAACCGGCTTCATGGGACTGCAGTCGACCAGTTTCTACTCGGTGATCACCTGGCTGCCGAACATGCTGATCGACAGCGGTCTCAGCGATGCGCATGCCGGCGTCGCCGCGGCGCTTGTCAACCTCGCCGGTATCCCGGCCAGCCTGGTGACTCCGCTGCTGGCAACCCGACTCAGGGACCAGCGCGCGCTGGTCCTGATCATCGCCCTGCTGGGGGTTGCGGGGCTGACGGGACTTATACTGGCGCCAAGCCAGGCTCCACTGCTCTGGTCATGCCTGATCGGGGTAAGTGGCGGCGCGGCTTTGAGCCTTGCATTGACCCTGTTCGCACTACGCACGGACAGTACGACACAGGCGGTCGCCCTGTCGGCGATGGCGCAGTCGGTGGGCTATCTGATTGCAGCAGCAGGGCCACTGCTGATCGGCACGCTGAACGACCTAAGCGGCAGCTGGTTCTATGCCATCGCGCTGCTGATTGTGCTGCAGTGTATTCAGTGCCTGATGGGACTGATGGCGGGGAAAGCGGGCACTATTGGCCAGGCCTGACCTCGGTCTGCGCCCGCACCCTCGCCAACTGGCGTCGCACGGCGTCCTGCTGCTCAGCCAGGTAGGCGGATGCCGACATCAGCGTGATTCCATATTCGCCCAGCGCGGGCAGCGCCTGGGCCAGGAAGCCAACCGTTTCCGGATAGGGGTGCCCAATCACAACCACGCTGCCCTGACGCTTGGCCAACTCGACGGCGCGCAGGAACTGAGCCTCGATCGCCGCGGTGTTGCGCTCATTATCAAGAAATACATCACGCTCAAGCGCGGGGATGCCGGCGCGTAACGCGCTTTCGTAAGCTCGGGTTTGCGCCGTGGTCCGACTGTCGATGAAGAACAGGCCGCGCTCGCGCAGCACCTCCATTACCCAGGTCATCGGCTCGGCACGCTGGGTCATCAGACTGCCCATATGGTTGTTGATGCCGATCGCTTCGGGTACCGCATCCAGATCCGCCCGCAACGTCGCCTGCAGTTGCTGCTTGCTCTGCGCCAAGGTCAGCGCACCGGGGCCCAGTTTCAACTGGTGCAGGTTAGCCATCGGCGCATGCAGGATCACCTCCTTGCCCATGCGCTCCGCTTCCGCGCTCAAACGGCGCGAGTGGGGGGTAAGCGGCAGCACCGCATAGGTGATCGGCCCCGGCAGCGCCAGGGCCGCCTGCCCCAGAGGCAGGTTGGTGCCGAGATCATCGATGATCAGCACCATTTTCGGCCCCTGCAGGCGCCAGAGCGTCTGCTCGGATGCCGCCACGCCACCGGCAACCAGGCCGATCAGCAGGCCGATCAGCAGGCGCTTCATCGCTCCTAATCCTGGTTACCGCTGGAAACGATATTGAGCGCCTTGAGCAGATTCAGCGCCTGATAGAGCTGGAAATCACGCTCAGCGAGCCCGTTATCACCATTCTTGACCTGCTCCATGACCCCGCCATTTTCGAGATGACCGGCCAGGTCACGCTCCTTGATGAAGTCGTCATGGACCACCTCCGTCAACCGCCCCTCCTCGACCATCAGATCGGGCTGTATGCCCTGGGCCTGTATCGAGCGCCCTTTCGGGGTGAAGTAGCGCGCCGTCGTCAGTTTCAGGCCGCGGTCGCTGCCCAGGGGCAGCACCGTCTGCACCGAGCCCTTGCCGAAACTGTTGGTGCCCATCAGCACGGCGCGATGGTGATCCTGCAACGCTCCGGCCACGATCTCCGATGCGGACGCGGAACCGCCGTTGATCAGCACCACCAGGGGCAGGGTGGGAGCCGGCGTTTCACTGGTGGCGCTGAATTTGAGTTGGGAGCTGGGCAGGCGTCCCTCGGTATATACCACCAGCCCCTCATCGATGAAGGTATCGACCACATCGACCGCGGCCTGCAATACGCCGCCTGGGTTGTTGCGCAGATCCAGGACCAGCCCCTTCAGCGGCTGCTCCTCGCCCATGCCGGCCAGAGCCTTGCGCAGGTCAGCGGCGGTATTAAGCTGGAACTGAGTAATGCGCAGATAGCCATAACCGGGCTCGAGCAGCTTGTGTTTGACGCTGACGACCTTGATGGCATCGCGTACCAGCTTGACCTCGAACGGCTTTTCAACGCCATCACGCACGATGGTCAGACGGATCTCGCTGCCAATCTCACCGCGCATCATCTCCACCGCTTCGTTCAGCCCGAGTCCCTGCATCGGCATATCGTCGATCTTGATGATCAGATCGCCGGCCTTGATGCCGGCGCGCTGTGCCGGGGTGTCGTCGATCGGCGCGATGACGCGAACAAAACCATCCTCCATGCCAACTTCGATACCGAGGCCGCCGAACTCTCCGCTGGTGTGCACCTGCAGGCTATCGAATGCCTCCGGCTCAAGATAGCTGGAGTGCGGATCGAGCCCCGCCAGCATGCCGCGAATGGCGTCCTGCAGCAGCTCCCGGTCATCCACGGGTTCGACATAGGCATCCTTTATCCGTCCGTATACTTCGGCGAACATGCGCAACTCTTCCAGCGGCAGTGCCGCTACGGGCTCCTGCTGCTCGGCATCGGGTTCCGCCCCCCAGCCCAGTACCGGCAGCGCAAGCGATGTACTGAGCGCAAACATAAGAGAGGTCTGTTTCAGATTGGCGATCAGCTTCATAGCATTATCCTTGAGGTGAATATCAACGGCGCGACAGCCAAGGACCCGGGTCGATCGACCGGCCACGATGGCGGATGGCGAAATAGAGCCCCGCCTGTTCATAACCGCCACTCTCACCGGTGGTGGCAATCAACGCGCCCGGACGAACCCAGCTACCGGTATCGCGCAGCAGACTCTGGTTGTGTCCATACAAACTCATAAAACCGTCCCCATGATCGATGATCAACAGCTGACCGTATCCGCGCAGCCAATCGGCGAACACCACGCGCCCCCCGTGTACCGCGTGGACCTCATGCCCGACACCGGACTCGATCAGTATCCCCTCGTAGGGCAAGCCGTTAACCTTTTCGCCGAAGCGGCGCACGACTTTTCCTTCCAGCGGCCAGGCCAACTTGCCCTTCAGCGAAGCGAACGCCTGATCGGCGGTTTCCAGCTTGGCGCGCTTGATCGACTCGACGATCTTGGCCAGCAACGACTCCAGCTGTTTACGGTTCGACTCGAGGCTGGCCAGACGCTGACGATCCTCCTGCAGAGAGGCTTTGATCTTGGCAAGGGAGGATGCGCGCGCCTCACGGGCCTGGGTCAGTTGCCGCTGTTGCTGCTCCAGCGCCTCCCGCTTTTGCACTATCCGATCACTGGTGGAAGCAGCTTGATCGCGGGTCGATGCCAGGGCGGCAAGCTGGGTGCGATAGACACGAAGCTGTTCCACCAGCTTGGCATTCATAAGGTCATAGTAGTACAGCAGCCGCTCGACCCGGGCTGGGTCCTGCTCGCTCAGCATCAGTTGCAGCTGCGGCTGGCGGCCTTCACGATACTGGGCACGCAACTGCTCCCGCACTCGCTCGGCGCCGGCTGCCAGTTGCCGCTCCAGCTCGGCCTGACGCTGGTTAATGGCGCCCAGGTCGGCATCAAGCCCCTGCAGTTCGCTGTTCAGCTCTCTCAGTTGGGCACTGACCTCACCGATCCGCTTCTCACTCTCGCGTAGCGCCTGCTCCAGCTTCTGCTGCTCACCCTGCTGCTGGCCAATACCTTTCTGCAGTTGGCCAATCTCCCGCTGCAGTGTCTTGATCTGCGCCTCGGTCGCCTGTTTCTCAGCGTCGGTCGCCGCCACTGCCTCCATCAAGAGGGGCAGCGACATCAGCAGAATCAGAGCTGTCAGCAATAATCGCATTCAGCGGCAGTCGCCCTTAGCTTAGGTGAACCAGGCTTTTGCCGGTCATCTCGGCGGGAGCCTCAAGTCCGAGCAATGCCAGAAGCGTCGGTGCCAGATCGCACAGGGCGCCGTCATCAAGGCTCAGACTGTCTGCCCTCGGGCCATCATAGATCAGCGCGACCGGCCAGCTGGTATGCGAGGTATGCGGCTCACCGCTATCCGGGTTAACCATCAGTTCCACATTGCCGTGGTCGGCGGTGATCAGTGTTTCGCCCTCCACCTCGGCCATCGCAGCCAATACCCGAGTCAGACACTGGTCCAGGGTCTCCACCGCCTTGACCGCTGCATCGAACTTGCCGGTATGCCCCACCATGTCGCCATTGGCGAAGTTACACACGATCAGGTCGAACCTGCGACTGAGGATCGCCTCGACCAACTTATCGGTGACCTCGGGCGCACTCATCTCTGGCTTCAGATCGTAGGTTGCCACCTGCGGCGAGGGCACAAGAATCCGCTCTTCTCCGGGGTAGACCGCCTCTTCACCGCCATTGAAGAAGAAGGTGACGTGGGCGTACTTCTCGGTCTCGGCAATCCGCAGTTGAGTTTTGCCCAACGAAGAGAGGTATTCGCCGAGGCCGTTGCTGATCTTGGCCGGCGGATAGGCACAACTGGCCGGAATAGACGCCGCATATTCGGTCATCATCACGTAGTCGGCCAGTGCAGGGCGGGTCTTGCGCTCAAAGCCGTCGAACTGATCTTCAACGAAACAGCGGGTTATCTCCCGCGAGCGGTCGGGACGGAAATTGGCGCAGATGACGGTATCGCCATCCTTCACCAGCCCCTTGGGGTGCCCGGCCATGTCGGTGATCACCGTTGCCGTGACAAACTCGTCGTTCTCATCGCGCACATAGGCTTCCGCCAATGCCTGTTGCGCCGACTGCGCATGCTGGGGCGCCTCACCCGTGGTCATGGCGTTATAGGCCAGCTCCACACGATCCCAGCGATTGTCACGGTCCATCGCGTAGTAGCGGCCGACAACCGTGGCGATGGCCCCCACCCCCAGTTCACGAAACTTGGTTTCCGCGGCGGCGATCGAGGGCTCGGCAGAGCGGGGCGGCATATCGCGACCATCCAGCACCGCGTGCAGATAGATCTCCTTGGCTCCACGCTTGGCCGCCATTTCAGCGAGCGCGAAGATATGATCTTCATGACTGTGCACACCACCCGGTGACAGCAGGCCCATCAGGTGTACGGCTCGACCGGCATTTATCGCCTTGTCCATCGCGGCGACCAACACGGCATTCTCGAAGAAATCCCCATCCTCTATCGCCTTGGTGATGCGAGTCAGATTCTGATAAACGATCCGCCCCGCGCCAATATTCATATGGCCCACTTCGGAGTTACCCATCTGGCCTTCCGGCAACCCAACAGCCAGACCCGAGGTGTGAATACGGCTATTGGGCTTGCTGGCCAGAAGCTTGTCCCAGGTCGGGGTATTCGCCGCCTGAATTGCCGAAGAGGGGGTGGACTCGACGCCAAAACCGTCGAGGATGATCAGTGCTTTGGTTGAGCGTGCGTCAGTCATCGGTACTTAATATTTCATTTATGTTGGATTTAGGAGCGGATATTCCGTTTCGCAGCATAGATTACGTCGAGCTAGTGTACCTCAGCGCGGCCGCAAACGCGCATTTTCCTGAGCAAAGCTTATCCCCCGCACTCTGCACATGTATACTTGGCCGCTTATCGAACAGCCCTCAGTTTACGGACTTGTTATGGATCGTGTGATTGAATTTGCTACGCAACACTATTACCTCATCGCAGCCTGGGGCTTAACGCTGGCGATGCTGCTGTGGACCGAGAACCGCAAGTCCGGTCGCTCAGTCTCTCCAGCCGAGGCGACACGTATGATCAACAAAGAGGGCGCGTCCGTCCTCGATATCCGCTCCAAGAAAGAGTGGGACACCGGTCGTATCACCGGCGCCGTGCACGTACCCCTGGCCGACCTGGACCGCCGTATCGGCGAGCTCAAATTCGACAAGGAGAAACCGGTGATCGTGGTCTGCAACCTGGGCCAAACCGCCGGTGCGGCAACCAAGAAGCTGAAAGCTGCGGGCTACACATCAGCCGTTCGCCTTTCCGGTGGTATGACCGAGTGGCGCGGCGAGAATATGCCGGTCGTTAAATGATGCCGAGTATCGAAATCTACCTCACCCGCTGGTGCCCATACTGCCGCCGTGCGCTGATGTTGCTCGACCACAAGGGGGTCGAATATACCGTCATCGACGTGGATACCGCGCCAGGCCTGCGTCAAACGATGCGTGAGCGCGCTGGCGGTGCGCATACCGTTCCGCAGATATTCATCGGAGACACCCATATTGGCGGCTGCGATGACCTGTTTGCTCTCGAACGGCAGGGTCAGTTGGATCCATTACTGACGGAGCCTAGCTCCGTAACCCATTAACTAAGGAAATACCGATGTCCGAGAACCAGACTCAACCTCAGTTCGCCCTCAAGCGTGTCTACCTCAAAGATGCTTCCCTGGAAACACCGGCTGCGCCCCAGGTTTTCACCAAGCCCTGGCAGCCTGAGGTCAACCTCGACATCAACACACGCAGCAACAAGCTGGATGACCAGCACTTCGAAGTCGTACTGTCCCTGACCGTCACCGTCAAAAATGAAGGCGAAGCGGCGTTCCTGGTCGAAGTACAGCAGGCGGGTATCTTCCTGCTAGCAGGCCTCGGCGAAGCGGAAACCAAGCACACACTGGGCGCGTTCTGCCCCAACCTGCTGTTCCCCTATGCGCGTGAAGCGATAGACAATTTGGCGTCCAAGGCCAGCTTCCCGGCGCTTATGCTGGCTCCGGTCAACTTTGACGCACTCTACGCTCAGCAGTTGCAGAAGGCTCAGGCAGAGGCTGGCGAAACCCATTAAGCGCCACATGCGCCGGAACGGATCCCCTTTGTGGTCCGATCCGGCCGCCCCCCCCTGTTACCCCGGCGATATATCCCATTTTCGCCGCGACTCAAAATATTCACCATTGAACCGATCGAAGTAGCGTTCCAGGTGTGCCGCCGCATCCTGCTCATTAAATTGCTCAAGCAGAGCAATCGCCACCTCAGCGGTACACAGATGATGATCGACAGTTGACCGACGCAGGGAATAGCGTGAAAGCCGTTGCGTTTTGGGTTCTATGACCGGCAAATGCTGTAGATAACGGCTGTGGCGAAACATGCGTCTCGCCTGGCGCCAGGTACCATCCAGGATGATAAATACAGGGATACGTGTGTCATCAACCGGCGCATCGATCATGCGATCCCGGTAGTCGTCACCTGCAGGAAACACGATACAAGGCGCGTAGCGCGGATCATTCAAGGCATCCAGTAACGCTTGTGGTGGCTCGGTGCGCGACCATTCGAATATTCGGGTGCCTGCCAGCGAGTCTGCAATAAGTCGCCCAGTATTGGTGGGTTTATAGAACTCGTTATGGTGCATCAGCAGCCAAAACTGGCACTGTGCCGCCACCTCTGCGCGATGCTCACAAATACATGACTCGGTCGGCAGTCTACATGCCTCACAACGCTCAACACCGCCCCCACGAGCTAGATACGGTCTACGGGGCGGGGATTCGGCTATACACATAAAGACCTACTGAAAATGCATTTACCGCGCACTATACTGCGTTTTCAATTAGCAGCAAGTGCGACGCTAGGAGTACTTTGGTGGAGCAGAAATTCAGCACCCTCATCCCTCCACAACCCGAGATTCTTGTGCAGCTAGCGACTGAGCTTACCCGCGAGCAGCCCAACCAGAAGCGGGTTGCGGAGCTGCTGAAGGCTGATGTCGCGCTCTATTCTACGATACTGAAAGCGGTGAATAGCCCACTTTACGGTTTGGCGGTAACGGTCACGTCCATTGAGCGCGCACTGAGCCTGCTGGGCTTCGAGCGCATCTTTAACTTGGTGCGACTCACCATCTTACGCAACACTCTGAAAAAGACCGGACGCCTCGAACGCTTTTGGGACACCGCCAAGGACGTCGCAACACTTTCCGTCAGTATTTCCCAACGCCTGGCAAAGCTTGATCAGGACGATGCGTACACCTTAGGCATGCTGCATGACTGCGGCCTGCCATTGATGGTTCAGGGGTTTTCAGACTACCGGCAGTTTCTACAAAGCGCCGGCAACCTTGATCCAGCCAATTTTGCACAGCAGGAATCCGAGCTGTTCGGTTTTAACCACTTCCAAGTCGGCGCCCGCATGGCAGAGCGCTGGTTCCTGCCTCAGTACGTAGTCGATGCCATACGCCTGCAGCCTCGAATTGACGAAGCGCTGACAGATCGTATCGAGATAGATGAACGCAGCCGCTACCTTCTCGCGGTGCTGACATTGGCGCAGGATATCAGTGCCGAATACCGCTACTACTGGCGCATTGCGCCAAAACAAGAGCTCTCTCGCTTGCAACCCGCCCTAAGCTTCCTATCAGTGTGCGATTACGACTATCTAAACTTCAAAGAACAGCTGCTGGAAGAGATGGGAGCCTGAAGGAGGCTTCGTTTCTTTTTCAACGCTGCGACACAAAAAACCCCAGCACCTTGCGGTACTGGGGTTCTTCACTCCCTCTCGGGATCATTAGGTGCCTGGCGATGACCTACTCTCACATGGGGAGACCCCACACTACCATCGGCGATGACGCGTTT
>NZ_JAHREP010000006.1 GCF_019084545.1 Marinobacterium ramblicola | reverse complement strand
ATAAATCAGTCAACGAACCGACAAAAAGGGGACATCTCAAACCGCGAAAAAGAGGACTTCTCAGACCGGCATTGACATTAGTTCTGGCAGCTACCATCTCTTCAGTAGGTAACTGCCAGATAAATGCCATCGCACTAAAGTGCGGCCATTTAGTTCGATTGTCTATTGGCTCGCGCTAACTACCCGATAGTGCCCTTTCGGCAAAATATGTGATCCAAACATCAGTGAAGCAGTAGCGGTTTTGGGGCTCAGTATCGTCATGCCATTGTACTCGCCGAGTATTGTAGCATCGTAGGTGCCGGGCATGGCCGAGACTATCCCATCCAACTCAACTCTGGCTGAGCGGGCTGTTGGTCGTCCCTGTTCAACTTCGTTCATCAATACTGAAAGGGCAGCGCGGATGCCGGCGTCTGCATATTCTTTCGCGAGCTTTGCATCCTCGCTTAGCCAGCCTCTAGGGCCGGTGAAGGGGTGAGGTGTGGGGGCGTGGTAGATGTAGACATTTGACCACTCCTCACTGCCGCTCACATTACGTAGCGATGCGCGCATATATACATAGAGTCTCGCGTTAATCGCGTCACTGGTGCCTAGATAGACCCAGGGTCGCAGTATGAGGGTGTTGTCTGGGCTTTCGGGCACACCTATTCGGAAGCGGTTCTGAGCGTTATTGTCATCGATGACCTGTCTAGCAATGCTGAGTACCTGTTCTGAGAGGGAGTATTGCAAGCTGCCTTCGTGTCCTGTGACGAACGCCTGGCTAGCCTCTTTCCCGCTGCTGTGTGCAGCCATGACGCCCAACAGGCCTGTCATCTTGTGGGCTGTTTCCAAGGGCTTAAACTTTCCGATGACGTACATGCTATTAGGCACTTCATACGAGCCTATCGGCCTGTTGAGGCCGAGAGTTTCGTCTTCTGATTTGATCGTGATGGTATCGTAAGTGGTAGGGAATGCAGGGGATGTTTTCAGTTGTGCGCAGCCAGCAAGGCTGACAATCACAGCAGTAAGGAGAAAGATCTTTTTCATAACTATCATCCTTGACATAAGGGGGGTGCTCTATTTTTTGTCCAGATCTCTCGGAGTCGATGCATGCCCCTGGCTTTTCAGGTAGTCCTGAATATATTCGATCATGGGTTTGGACCTAGGTAGTGGTTTTTGCTCCAGCAGTTTTGCCAGCATTTTGGTGCCCTGTTCCCCTTTGCCCCTGAGCTGCATCGATATCGACTGCGCGTATACGGCGCCAAACCCCTTGGGCGAAAGCCCCATCGCTTTTTTGATCTCACCTCTGGCTTCATCCAACCTGTTTTGAAACACGAGGGCAGATGCCAAGCCGCCGTGGGCCTCACCGAAGTTGTGGTCTATCTCGATCGCCTTGCGGAAGGCCTGTTCGGCTCCGACGGCATCCTGGTTGGCGAGCTTAGCCCACCCGATGATCAGGTGGTTGGTCGGATATCCGGCCATGGCGTCGTTGGCTTTGTTCAGTGCTTCGATCGCTTTGGGAAAGTCCTGTTGATGCATGTAGGCCAGCCCTAGCCCTTGCCAGCCCCGCGGGTTGTTGGGCTCGGATTGAACCACCTGCTGAAAGTGGGTGACCGCTTGCGATACCTGCTGCTGTTCCATATGCCAGGTACCCATCACGACATTTGCGTCGGGGTTCTCGGGATGTTGCTGCAGAAGGTGCTGGGCGCGAATTTTTGCCGCATCCATATCGCCGTGATCCATCTCCAGCATCGAGATGTAACCTTCGGTTTTTTCCCCAGGTGATTCCTGCAGCCAGGTTTGTGCCAGCTCAAGTGCCTGCGCAGTATCGTTCTTCTTGTGCAGGGCATACACCATATAGGCAAGGTTATTCGGGGTGTGTATCCCCATCTCACGGGCTTTCTGGAATGCTGCCTGTGCCTCGTCGAACTTGCGTTGATAGAAGAGGGTTAGCCCCAGGTTGTGTAGCAGAGCGCTATCCTCCCCTGTCTGAGCCATGATGCCTTGAATGATCTGTTCCGCTTCATCGAAGCGGTGTTGGCTGATCAGGACATTCGACAGTCGGCTACGCGCGATCATGTTGCCTTCGTCGAACATCAGGCACTTCTCATAACAGGCGATCGCTTCCTCCCAGCGGCCGGATTGATGGTACAGGTCCCCCAGGTTTGTCCAGAGCAGAGCGTTTTTAGGGTCTTGCTTGATATAGGTTTCGAAACGCTTGATCTCGGCTTCTTTCGCATTCGCTGTGGAATTCATCGTTACGACATCCGTTCTGTCAGTTGCCCGTAGAGGTTGACCAGTTGTGGGTATAGGGGATGGGTTTGCGGCATATGTTGGCTCGCCCGTTCAAGGCACTCCCTGGCTTGCTCTGTACTCCCTAGCTGGAGATGTGCCAGCGCGCTATGAAAGTTTGCCATGAATTCGTCTTTCATTTCGAGCATTGGGCGCCAGGTTTCGAGCGCACCTTTGGGATCGCTGCTGTTAAGTTTGGCCATCCCCAGTTGAAACCGTGCCAGAGGGTTTTCGGGATAGGTTTCCAGTAATTGCTCGAACAGATCCGATGCCTGTTGTGTCAGTCCGAGCTGCAAGTAGACCGATGCCAGCATCCCCAGTGACAGCTCGTGATTGGGCTCTAATGCGAGTAGGGATTTCAGCGTGCTGATGGCCTCGTCGAGGTTGCCTTGCTTGGCTTGCTCGGTGGCGTCGATGAGCAGAGTTTCCACCTGCGTTCGGGGTTTTTGATCGGGCATTAGTCTCTGTCCTTGGTTACTGATGATTGTCCGGGAGAGTACGGTTGACAGTCTACCTAATCATTGCGCATTCGTCTTTTTTGGTTAATTGTCTTTTTATTTCAATAGGATAGGGTGTTGATGGGTTACGGTTACGCTTTCGCCACAACGGTTTGTTAGCATCCTGATGTTAACTTTGGATTTATAAAAAACTGAGATTAATCCCCTGGCATATTGTCGCTAAAGGGGAACTGTGGTTAGAATTGCGCTCGGCAACCGCTACAAATGTATCCGCATAGTCGCGAATATGTTTAGGGTTGTTGACGTAAAAATTGTAATAGAAGCCGTATTGGATACGGCGAAGACTGCTGTAAATAGTGGGACTCAGGGTAGATGTTGTCGAGTCCAGGGACTGAAGGGAATGAGCACAGACTTCGCGTTAGCTCTTACAAACGAAATGCTGTGGACTGCTATCTGGCTTGCAGGGCCGGTACTCGGCCTCAGTATGCTGGTTGGCCTGTTGATCAGTATTTTTCAGGTGGTCACTCAGATTCAGGAGATGTCCCTGACGTTTGTGCCGAAAATTCTCACTGTAGCCCTGGTTCTCATCGCCTTGGGGCCGTGGATGATGGCAATTCTTTTAGAGTTTTCATCCTCGGTTATCCGAAATATCCCACTCTATTTTTAACAATAAAGTGTATGAACTGACGCTCAGGATGGGGTGTCGGGTGGGTTGATGAATGCAACTAAATGCAGATATGGCATTTGTAACGGCGACTCTGCTGGCGTTTATTCGTCTTGGTGCGCTGTTTCTAATGACGCCTCTCTTTGCGACTACGCAGGTACCGGTAAATATCCGCGTGCTTCTGCTGCTGGCGCTCTCTGCTGTGTTTGTTGCCAGCCTTCACATCCGGCCGACGCAGGTGCCTCACACCCTTGGTGATCTGTTTTTAGCCTCATCGTACGAGTTATTCGTTGGCGCGTTGATGGCTTTCGGTCTATACGCTGCGTTCGGGGCATTCCTGTTTGGCGGCAGGATACTGGACTTTCAGATGGGCTTCGGTGTCGCCAATCTTATCAACCCCTCTACCAACACCCAGGGGCCGTTGCTTGGAAATATCCTCAATTTGATGGCAGTGGTGACCTTCTTCCTGCTCGACGGTCATCACGTGGTGATGAGAGGGATTGCTTACTCCTTTCAGCAGATACCGATAGGGCAGGGGCTAGTTCATTTCGATATCGAACATGTCGTATACCAGTTTGGGCGGATGTTTGTATTCGGCTTGATGCTGGTGGCGCCTGCGGTCTTTATCTTGTTGCTGCTTGATGCCGGGATGGCCGTTGCCGCCCGCACTATGCCTCAGGTCAATATCTTCATCGTTGGACTGCCGCTTAAAACCTTCGTCGGGCTCGTGGTGCTTGCTGCGTCGCTGAAGTATATGAGCCCGCTGGTATCAAAAATCTTTGAATCGATCTTCCGTTACTGGGAGAGGGCGTTGGCTTGAAAAAGGAATGTAAAGGCTAAGCATGGCTGCAGGATCAGATCAGGACCAGGATCGTAGTGAACCAGCAACGCCGTTTAAGTTGCGTGAAGCTCGCAAACGTGGGCAGGTGGCGAAAAGCCTGGAGATCAACTCGTTGCTGCTGCTCTCGGTGGCTCTCGTGGTTTCCTATTTCATGGGGGATGGCCTGATTGAGAAGCAGCTGGTGCTGAGCAAGGAGTTGCTGTCGGCAGCTGGAGCGGTCGACTTGGATGCCAGGTCAGCGGCTGGGATATTCGAATACACAACATCCTTTCTCGTGCACCTGCTGGCTCCCTTTGTTGCGGCGCTGATGCTCACCGGCATAGTGGCCAATATGTTCCAGACAGGGCCGATATTCTCTTTCTTTCCATTGAAGCCCGATATGAACCGACTCAACCCGGTCACAGGTTTCAAGCGGGTCTTTTCCAAGAAGCTGTTGTTTGAAGCGATCAAGACGATCATCAAGATCGGGATCTTCGGCTCGATTCTCTACTTTGCAATTTCGGCTCTGTTGCCGAAGGTTGTTGCCTTGCTTGATACCGATCCTCATGTCTATCCGGCTGTCGTGATGGCGCATGGTAGGGTGTTGGCCTATAAGCTGCTGCTCGCGATTTTGTTGATTGCACTGCTCGATCTCATGTATAGCCGTTGGGACTTTTCTCAACAGATGCGCATGAGTCGGCGTGATCTTAAGGAGGAGGTGAAGCGGCGTGAGGGTGATCCCCAGATCAGGGCTAAGCGGCGCCAACTGCAGAGGGAGGCCGTAAAGCGTGCCGGCGCCGTGCAACGTGTTCCGGATGCCGATGTATTGATTACCAACCCGACACACCTGTCCGTTGCGATCAAGTATGAGCGGGGACAGTCGTCGGCGCCGCAGGTGATCGCGAAAGGGGCCGGTGATCTAGCCATGAAGATGCGGCAAGTGGCGCGTAAGCACAGGGTTGTGATGGTTGAAAACAAGCCGTTGGCGCGTGCGCTGTTTAATAACACCGCTATCGACGACCCGGTTCCAGAGAAGTTGTTTCCAACGGTTGCGAAGATTCTTGCTTGGATATACCTGCAGCGTGATATGCAGGCGGGACTGGTGAGCGGGACCGGTCGTACTGTGCGGAGGGCTCAACTATGATCGCCTACCTGCGCAGCACATTGGGAAAACAGGGTGATCTGATATTGGTACTTTGTGTGACCGGTATCTTGATGGTGCTGTTCATGCCCATTCCGTCTGGGCTTTTGGACTTTCTGTTGATCAGTAACCTGAGCCTTGCGCTTGTTATTCTTCTACTTACCTTCTATGTCGAGAAGCCGCTTCAGTTTTCGACCTTTCCGTCACTGTTATTGATCGTCACTCTGTTTCGACTCTCGCTGAATATTGCCGCGACTCGTTTGATACTGTCCGATGCGGACGCGGGTAAGGTGATATCGACGATTGGGTCACATGTGGTGGGTGGCAACTACGTTATCGGGATGATCGTCTTCCTGGTGCTGATTGTTGTGCAGTATGTCGTCGTAACGAACGGCGCGCAGAGGGTGGCCGAAGTATCTGCACGCTTTACTCTCGACGGTATGCCCGGCAAGCAGATGAGTATCGATGCTGACCTGAATATGGGGTTGATCACCGAGAAGCAGGCGCAGGAGCGGCGGAAGCTGATTGAGAAGGAGACAAATTTTTATGGCGCCATGGATGGGGCCTCAAAGTTTGTTAAAGGTGATGCTATCGCGGGCATCATCATTATTCTTATCGACATTGTTGGCGGTTTGACGATAGGAATTGCGCAACGAGGTATGGAGTGGGGAGAAGCGCTTCAGACCTTCACTCTTCTGACCATCGGGGACGGTATCGTCACGCAGATTCCGGCGCTGGTTATCTCGACCGGAACGGGGGTGATTGTAACCCGTGCCGCGTCGGACGCTTTCCTCAGTAAAGAGATCTCAAGGCAGATAACGGCCTTTCCGAAGATTCTATGGATCGTCTGTGCAGCGCTAACCATGGCGCTCTTTATCCCGGGTATCCCGGCATTTCCTGTATTGGTTCTCCTGCTCGTCTTCGGTTGTATGTTGTTCTTTGCCATCAAAAGAGAACCGGAGGATGAAGCCGATATCGAACAGGACGAAGTTGAAGCCGGCTCGGAGGATGACATTTACGGCATGCTCACCGTCGAGGCGCTGGAGATCCGTGTCGGTATGAATCTGGTAGAGCTGTTCAATAGTGACGACAGCCTGATGATGGATAAGGTTGCCTCTTTCAGGAAGCAGTATGCATTGGATATGGGCTTCGTAATGCCTCGTCTAAGAGCCAAGGACGATAAAAAGCTGCCACCTCACCAATACGAAGTTTGGATGTACGGCGCGAAGGTGGGAGAGGGTGAGCTGCTGCCTGATCGTATCCTGGCTATCAATCCGGGAAATGTAACCGCGAAGCTGGACGGGCCGGAAACCCGTGACCCAACCTTCAATATGCCTGCCATTTGGATCGTCGATCAGCAGCGCGACGCAGCTGTGGAGGCTGGCTATACCGTGATCCAGCCAATGAGTGTATTGATGACACATCTTTCCGAGCTGGTGCGCCAGCACAGTGCGAATCTGCTGACACGCGGAGAAACCGAAAAACTAATTGATCGAGTTAAACAGCGGAATGCCGGCCTGGTGGAGGAGCTGGTTCCGGGTGTGCTGTCGATGGGCGATGTGCAAAAGATTTTGCAACGATTGCTGCGCGAAAAGGTATCCATTCGTAATTTGGAGATGATCCTGGAAGCGCTGGTTGACGAAGGTAAGCAAAGCAAGGATGCCGAACTTCTGACAGAGGTGGTGCGGCAGAAACTTGGCGCCTCTATCTGTCAGCCCCTCGCTAAAGGGAAGAATCTGAAGGTTTTGGTATTTGATCCAAAAATTGAGCAGAAACTGTCGACCGGCCTGAGGCGAGATGCGGATAGGAGCATGCTGGCAATCGAGCCAGGCTTCGCTGAGCAGGTGCTGACCCGTTTGGCTGCGCAGACTGAGAGCATGATGACCTCCAGCTTATCGCCGGTTCTATTATGTTCACCTGAGCTAAGGCGGCATATCAGGAGGATCACCGAACGAAGCATTCCGCACCTCTCCGTTCTGTCGATGTCGGAAGTGCCGCCGACATTTAACGTGCAATCGCATGGGATGGTGTCGTTGTGACGGTCGTAAATGTGCACAGCACGGTTCCAGGTAGCGTCGGTGAAAATTCGCGGGCGCTGACCTTCGGTACAGATGCCGATTTTGGTGACAAGCTTACGCTGGGCCAGATTATTAAAGGCAAGGTGCTAAGGCATTACGAAGGTAATCGATACGCTGTCCGTTTCGGCGGCCACGAGAAAGTAGTGGATAGCGCTATTCCGCTTAGGGTTGGAGATCAGGTGCAGGGGCGGGTCATCCGCCTGGATGACAAAGTACACCTGCAGCGTGTTCTAAGCAGCGCTTTCAACGAGGCGCAGTCTGTAACAGATGGGACGACGACCAAACAGAACCTAGGGTTGTCTGGTTCCGATCAGTTTCCGGATTTTCTTGATAAATTCCTGGCGAGTCTGTCGAAGTCCGAATTGGCGGCATTCACAAAGCTTCAAAGTAAGTTGGATGCAACTAACCTTGGGGCCAGCGCATTAATCGTGCGCAAGTTGGGATTGCCCCTTGATCCAGTGTTAGTCCGCGCTGTTCAGCGCGTTATGGCGCAACTTGAATCAGCCGGGGGCTCCACATTCTACCCCGGCGTGCAACTGGAGGCTGGTTCCGATGACAAACCAGAATCGGTGCTTATTCAAGGTCTGGCGCCGTTGCTTAATCGTATATCCGACCTCTTAACCCAATCCATACAAGACCAGCCCTCGGTGGTGACTGATCCGCAAAAGGTCGATTCGGGCTCGCTTATGGAGATGAATGATCAACAGGGCGGCGATGAGGGGCGGGAGCAAGAGAACTTGACTGAGTGGCAATTGGGAATGCAGATACTCAATGGCCAAACCGAGAGTTCAATCGCTCATAGAGTGTTGTTGATACCCCTGTGGTTTGGCGAACGTATGGTCGAACTCAGCTTGGCTCTATTTGCTGAACAGGGTGGCGGCTCAGCACAGCAAGGCAGTGATAACGCCCTTCGGTATCGTAAGGCTGTTTTTTCCCTCAGCACTGAAAACCTCGGAAAGGTCCAGATCGAAGCGAAGACCGCTGATCGTCATCTTAGTCTGCGGATTGGTGCCGAAAACGTTGAAGTCGCCGACGTGCTCAGTAGTCAGTTAAGCGTATTGACCGACTCCTTGGCTGAATGGGGGTGGGCTGTGGATGAAATCCGGTATGAGGTAGGTGGTGATGATTTGACCGTACCGCAGGCGGTTATTGAGCACCATTACCTTCAAGACAGCTTGAGTCGGGTGTTGTGATGTCAGGCGAGGAGAAAAAGGTAAAACGGGTTGTTGGACTCGAGTGTCCTCCCGGGGCAGGTGTGCCGAGAGTAATTTTAAAAGGCGCGGGCATTACTGCGGAGTCAGTGCTGGAAGCAGCTGGTAAACCACAAAGCGGCATCAAGGTGGTGAAGGATAAAGAGCTGCTTGATCGACTCTATCGGTTGCCTATCGACGCACCTATTGATCCAGAGCTTTTTGAACTGGTGGCGGTGTTGTTGGTGCATCTGTATATGGTGGACGAAAAGATGTTACGCGACACGATCAATGGTGCCGGCAAACAAGAAACGATTCGTTAGGACAAAGGGGCAGGGAAGTACGATGAGCACTGCAATTGCTATTAGCGAGCTAGGCATGATCAACGACATGCGAATGTTGGATGTGATCAGCAATAACTTGGCAAATGCGAATACAGAGGGATTTAAGCGTGATATAGCGGTAACACGAAGCTTTGAACAGTTGCTCTCACAAGCGAATGGTGCCGGACCTCAGTTGATCTCTGACCGGTTGGTTCCACCTTTGTCGGTTTTGTCTGATCACTCAGCGGGTGTGGTGCACCAATCCAGAAGCCCTTTGGATTTTGCGATTGAAGGCGATGGATATTTTGAGCTCTCGGGTAATGATGGGGCTTTTTACTCCCGAAAAGGGGCCTTTCACATAGATGCCACCGGTGCTTTGGTTAATAGTCAGGGACTGACTGTAAGTGGCGTAGACGGTGAGATTCTGCTCCAAGGAGGGGAGGTGACAGTCGATCGTGATGGGACAATCAAGGAGAGCGGAGAATATGTCGGACAGATCAAGCTGGTAACTTTCGATAGTCCCGAAGAACTGGAGCGGATGGGCAATGGGTTGTGGAAGGCCGGTGCGCAAAGCGCTAAACCTGCGACCGAGTCTGGTGTAAGGCAGGGTTATCAAGAGGCTTCCAACGTTAAACCGATGGACGAAATGGTCCAGATGATGGAGACGCTTCGCCATTTTGAAGCCACATCCCAGGTTATTAAGGGATATGACGACATTATGGGAACCGCGATTTCGACTATCGCCGAATTCTGAATGCTGAACTTATAAAGGAGTTGATGATGCTGGATGCTTTTCATATTTCAGCTAGTAGCATGGATGCCCACCAGGTCTATGTCGATGTTATAGCTAACAACCTGGCTAATACCAACACTACCGGCTTTAAGAAAAGTAAGGTCGAATTTGAGGACCTTATTTATAAGGAGCTTCGCCCTTTCAACGGAACACTAGTTTCGCCCGGAACCCATAATGGAATCGGGATGGGAACGGCCACAGCTGCGATCGAGAAAGTTTTCAGTCAAGGTGAGGCTAAAGGAACAGATCGCGATCTCGACTTGGCTGTTGAGGGCAAAGGCTTTCTGGAAGTGCTTTTACCGGATGGCGAATATGCATACACGCGCACCGGTCACCTGCAAATTGACCAAGATGGGATGTTGGTTAACTCCGATGGTTACCCGATCAGTCCGGCTATCGAAATCCCCTTCGATGCGCAGGATATTCTTATAAGTGCGGATGGGAACGTATCAGTCACAGTGCCTGACCAGGATTCTCCGGTCGATGTCGGCGCTATTGAGCTTGCCGGCTTTATGAACCCCGCTGGTCTAAGCCCTCTCGGAGATAACCTCTTCAGTCCTTCAGAGTCTTCCGGCGCCGCCTTCTATGGTGAGCCCGGCTTGGAGGGGTTCGGAACCATAGCTCAGGGATTTCTTGAGAGTTCCAACGTTAATCCAATCGAGGAGTTGACGACGTTGATGCTTGCACAGCGTGGTTATGAGATGAACTCAAAAGTGATTCAGGCTGCCGACGACATGATGGGAATCGTGAATAACCTGAGACGCTAATGGTGTGGTGTTTTTAATCCGATTTTTTCTAGTCCTTAGTCTGTTTTCCTCAGGGTTGGTGAAAGCGGGCGAGGTCATAGTTATCAGACTTAAACCTGAGGTTTCGGTCATGGAACGACAGTATCAGCTGGGTGATATAGCTCAGATATCAGCTGGAGGAAAGTGGAAGTCAAGGCTTGCTGCTATCGATGTCGGCTATTCACCGATGCCAGGACAGATGACGCAGCTTACACGGTTTCAGATCACGGCCGTTATGGAAACAGCTTATCCGGGCATCAATGGTGAAATCCAGTGGGAGGGAGAAGACACCGTTCGTATCCGTGGTGGTGGAGTCGCGTATGACGTCGGGACGCTACAAGATCGGGCCAGGGGACTACTCGAAACCTGGTTGGCTCATGAACTATCGACGTTCCGCGATGTGAACATAGCTGTGGAACCTATAGGCGGCAGCTCGAGAATTTATGTACCGAAAGGAAGAGTGGACATTGAGCCTAAGCTTTCACCGGCTGTTAGGTTGAGTAGCAGAATGGTGGTGTGGGTCGATATTCTAGTCGATGGAAAGCCTTATCAAACATTGCCTATATGGTTCAAGGTAGCTGCAATTACATCGGTCAGAGTTGCCGGCAGGAGTATAAAAAAGCACGAGTTATATCAGGAGATTGATTGGCGTATTGAGAGCCGTGATATAGCAGGGCAATCCAACTACCCGTTTGTAGGCAAAGTCCACGAGAACGCGTGGATGGTGAGAAGCGTCCATGAGAGCGACATTCTGACGGTTAATGATATTGATATAAAGCCCCCGGTTTGTGAGGGGGAAGAGGTCATCGTTATAACGTCATTCCGTAATGTATCGGTTCAAGTTAAAGGTGTCGCTCTAGAGAATGGGCAACTGAAAAAAAGGGTGAGGATTGAGAATCCGTCAAATGGAATATCTTACTCTGCGGTAGTAATTGGAAGAGGAGTTGTACGGGTTGATTAATACACGATTTCATGCTGAACGGACTAGGGTGCTGGTAAGTAAGAGTATATCGCTTATCGGCTCAGCTGTGCTCCTTTGCTCCTGTGCAATTAATGAAAACAGGGATGCCTCCTCCTCATCCGTGCATGAGAGACCTTCGAATTACAGCTATGCTGCCGAGAATATCGAAAACAAGACTCTCGATAACTTCTCTTCCCTAGTAAGCGATCATAAGCCTCGTGGTGTTGGCCAGAGCGTGACTGTTCTTATTCTTGAGGAGGCTTCGTCGACGACAAGCGCCGATACTCGAACTAGTAAATCGTTAGATGTCACTGGACGGCTCGAGGCCAACAGTCGTTCAAATGATATTGGTTTGGATTTGGGGAATAGCAGTGTCGGCGCTGGGGAAATTAACCGCAAAGGAAAATTGGTTGCCAGTGTGTCCGCAACAGTGGAGCATGTATTTCCAACTGGAGAACTATTTATATACGGGGAACAGGAGATTGAGTTTAACAACGAAACTCAGTTTATCAGGATCTCTGGGCGAATCAGGCCAGAAGATATAAATGGAGACAATACGGTCCTGTCGTCAAGAATGACTCAAGCCCGAATAACGTATAAAGGGGATGGGCTTCTCGGCAGCAGACAAAAGCCAGGGGTGATTACTCGTGCAATTAACTGGCTTTTCTAATAATGAGCAATGGAATGGTTAATAAAGTATTAGTACACCTGTTGTGTTTTATTTTCGTACTGTCATTTGAAGCAAGTGCGAATACTAAGGGGAGCGTTAGGCTCAAAGATTTGGCGAGGTTGGCAAGCGTCAAAGACAGTGCGCTGGTCGGTTACGGGATCGTAACTGGCTTGGCGGGAACCGGTGATTCCACGCGCAATTCAGCGACGCTGCAATCTGTTCATAACATGCTGCTCCGTTTCGGCCTCAATGTACCAACGGATCAAGTGAGAAGCCGAAACGCCGCGGCCGTCATGGTTACCGCAACTCTACCGGCATATTCGCAGTCCGGGGATAAGTTGGATGTAAATGTAACCTCAATCGGCGATGCGCGCAGTTTGGTGGGTGGGACATTGTTGCTGACGCCCATGGCGATGTCCGATCGTGATATCTATGCAATGGCACAGGGACCTCTGTCTGTCGGCGGTTTCAGTTACGACTTGAATGGGAATGTTGTACAGAAAAACCACCCAACGGCAGCGCATATTCCGGATGGTGCTACGGTAGATAGATCCGTTAATACCGCAATTGTTAACGGTGACGGAAAGGTTGTCTATAAGCTCCATCGGCCTGACTTTGAAACCGCTAGCCGAATCGTTGACTCACTGTCGCGGGTAATCGGAGCAGGCAATGCCAAGGCGTTGGATGCTGCCCGTATAGAAATTAGAGTACCCGGTAATAAGCCAACGGAGCTCGTAAGTTTTCTGACTCAAATCGAGCGGATTGAGGTAGTACCGGACAGCCACCTGATGGTGGTTGTAAATGAGCGTACGGGAACGGTAGTTTCAGGAGCCGAAGTCGTTATTTCACCGGTAACGGTAGCCCATGGGAATCTAAACGTGGCGATTAGTACTGAATACCAGGTGTCGCAACCGTTCGGAGTCGGGAATGTGATTATAGATAGCGATTTCGCCGGTGTAAGAACGGAAGTCGTTCCGAAGACATCTATTAATGTGGAAGAGCAGCAAACAGTATCGGTGTCATTACCTCAGGGGTCGAAAGTATCTGATTTGGTAACTGCTTTGAATAAAGTACATGCTAGTAGTCGCGACATTATCACTATTTTGCAAGGTATAAAAAGAGCTGGCGCGCTTCATGCTGAGCTTATTATTCAATAATTGACGAGAGTATAGGGATATTATGATCGAAGATGTAGGAGGGGTAACCTCGCAACTGGTATCTATCGCGTTAGATGCGGCCAAGCTGCGCCATGAGGTTATTGCCAATAATATAGCAAATGTGAATACGCCGGGCTTCTATGCCAAACGGATGCAGTTCGAAGAGCTCCTATCTGGAGCTTTGGATCGGTATTTGAATAATGAGGAAGGTATAGATAGGACTCAGCTTGATCTTATAAAAGAGAAGGTTGAGGATGGAGCCGGCTTGATTTTTTCCACATCTCATCTTGTCGAGTTGGATCAGGAGATGATTCGGCTTGCTGAAAATACACTGCGTTATGAAGCGATTATTAAGGCGAATGGTAAACGCGGTGATATTATAAAAATGGCTGTAAACGAAGGGAAACGATAAGTCATGAGCTATTTCTCTACCTTAGATATTAGTGCGTCAGGTATGGAAGTCCAAAAAATAAGGCTGGATACAGTTGCGTTGAATCTAGCCAACGTAAACACCACTCGCGGGGTGGATGGACGTCCCTATCAGCCGCTGAAAGTGGTAATCGGTGAAAAAGTACCGAGCCAATTCGATAGTACATTATCCATCTATCAGCAAAGCCTGCGGGGACCGGAAGTCGTCGATATAAGTCCGACTGGAGCCAGCCCTAAGTTGGTATATAAGCCTGAACATCCGGATGCTAATGAAGATGGGTTGGTGGCGTTTCCAGATATTAACCCAGTATCAGAGATGGTCGATCTACTTGAAGCGACCAGGGCATACGAAGCAAATGTGCGTGCAGTAAATGCTGCGAAGACAATGGCATTGCGTGCACTGGAGATCGGCGAGGGATAACGAGTATGACGATTGAATCGATAAGTTTCATCGCTGAAGACGCGAATATTGATATGTTGGCTGGACTTAAAAGCACACCGCCATCTGGCAGCTTCGTTGGCTGGCTAAGTCATGAAATGAGTATAGTGAATAGTCAGATTAATCAGGCTGATATTCAGGTCCAGAAGTTGGCTACAGGGGAAGAGGATAATTTGCATCAGGTGATGATGAGTCTTGAAAAAGCAAAACTAAGCTTTGAACTAGGTCTTCAGGTAAGAAATAAATTACTTGAAGGCTATCAGGAAATCATGCGGATGCAGGTATAAGTACCAATATGTCGACCTCTACTAGTGTATGGAGCAGTATGACGAAGCCAGCGAAGGTTTCGTTGCTTGCAGGTGTAATAGTTATTCTATTAGTCACAATTGGTGGATTCTTGTGGGTAACGTCGGAAGACTACCAGGTTCTATTCTCGGATCTAGAGGCTAGGGATGCCGCAAACCTGGTCGCAGAGCTGGATAAGCAAAAAATCGAATACAAGCTAGATGATACAGGTACGCAGATTCTGGTACCTGGGTCCACTGTACATGAGATTCGGCTCAAATTGATGGGATCAGGGCTACCAATGTCAGGAGGTGTCGGATTTGAGATATTTGATAGTGCTGATTTTGGTATGACTGAGTTTGCACAGAGGATAAATTATCAACGTGCACTGGAGGGTGAGTTGACGCGAACTATTATGACCTTGAACGAGGTTAAATATGCCCGTGTTCATCTAGTACTTCCGGAAAAGGGGCTCTTTCAGAAAGAGGATTCATCGCCTACAGCCTCAGTTACATTGTTTTTAAAATCTGATTACGTTGGTGATAATCAGGCATTGAGTACCAGTCAGATTATTGGTATTCAGCGTTTAGTTGCTGCCTCTGTGCCAGGTATGGATTTTAAAGAGGTCACAGTTACGGATCAATCTGGATTAACATTGAGTCATATATTGCCTCAAGATGGAGAGTCAGCAACTATTTCATCTAAGCTAGAGCAAAAGAAAGCAGTTGAATCCTATCTTCAAAATAAGGTCAGTTCATTACTTGCAGCGAGTTTGGGTATAAATAAGGCTGTTGTAAGTGTTGATGTCGATCTGGATTTTAAAGAGGTTAGGCATACATCTGAAAACGTTCTCGATAACGCAGAGGGCGGAAAAGGAATTATTCGTAAACGTGAAACTAAACAACCATCTTCTTCAGATGGTAAAAAGTCTCCTGGCTCAAGTATTACGACCGATATTGAGTATAAGCTTGGACGTACTGTTGAGCAAACAGTCGAGACACCAGGCTCTATTCTTCATTTAAGTGTTGGGGTGGCTGTTCCCGAAAATACTAGCGATAAGACTATTGAGAAAATACAGGAGCTGGCAAAGATGGCTGTCGGTTTTTCACAGGCGCGTGGAGATAGCATCGCTGTTCATGCGACTGTAAAAAAAGCCGAAATTAGCCCCAAAGATGTGGTGCCGAATACAGTTCCGAAACCGAAACTGAATGACATAAGCCAATCCAATTATTCAGAATTAAAAAATATTTTAGTGGGAAATATTTTTTATATCGTCGCTGCCGGGATCTTTCTGTTCCTGCTTCTCGTATTGGCGTTACTTCGTCGTCGGAAGCCGCTTCATGCGCGAGAGTTAACGGAAACGGAGCGCCGAGAGCTTTTGCGCAGGATAGAGCATTGGCTCGAAAGTGATGATACATCTGAAATGAGAAGGGTGGGGTGATGACAGTCCACCGCAAAATAGCACTACAGCTTCATGCACTGAATAAGAAGGATAGCCAATGGATACTGGATCAATTGGGAGCTCGTGATCGTGACAGTGTTGCTGTGCTGTTGGATGAGCTGGTTGAGTTAGGCATTCCAAGAGATCAGCCACTACTCACAGACAGTGCTATCGAGGAGCTTATTCAGAATGAGCGTGGAGAAGAGCCGTCTCAGCCCTCCTCGACAGAAGCGATCATAGCGCGGGCAGGTACCGAGGAGATTGTCAATGTGCTTTCGAGTGAGTCTGATGATGTTATTGGTTTGGTGTTGAGCATAAGTGACTGGCCTTGGTTACCCGCTTTTCTTGATTACTTTAGGGAGCCTCGAAGGACTGCAATCAGAAATGCATCATCCCGTACGAGCGTAATTTCCCCCAAAGTCAAAGAATCCTTATTAGACGCACTGTTGTTACGACTGAATCAGACAGAGCGACGCATGGTGGCGAAGCGGGACCATGGACAGGTAGATGTTCAGGAAGCGGCTGGCGGCAGGAATAGAACACGTTTTTGGAGAGCACTATGGCGGAGGTGATACGTGCAGCTGAGGTCCAGCTCAGCCGAGGACGTGCGCTCTGTGCTCCTAAGGTGCAGGACTTGAGAGAAGAGAATTCGGAGACCGATGCATCTAGCACCTTGTACCAAGAGCAGAGTGACCTTGTGCGCCAACTAGAGGAGTCCTGCGCGTCGGCCGAACAGAGGGCGACCCGAGCTGAGCAGGCACTTGCCGATTTTAGAACCCAGTTGGATGAACTGAAGGCGGAGGCCCAACGAGAGGGATATCAAGCAGGTCTTGATAGGGCCAGTAAAGAAGCGCAGGAGGCCCAGGCAAAGCAAGATCGCCTATTTTCGGAGTTAATGACCGGGGTTAAAGATGAGCATCGTGCTCTCATTCATTTGGCGAAAGACGCGTCGATAGAAATCGGCATGGCTATAGCCACCAAGATCCTCGGCAAATATAAAGTCGATAACTCAATGCTAGAGGCCGTGGTTACTCAAGCTCTGTCGCAAGTGGTAGAACGTGAAGGGCTGATCATTTGGCTATCTTCGCAGGATTGTCATCGCATGCAGTCTATAGCCAGATCTCCCACGAGAGGATGGGTGGGCGTCGAGTTCCGTGTTGATGACAGTATCGAACTCGGTGGATGTAAGATCGAGAGCAGATGTGGAACGCTAGACGCTCGCTTAGAACTCCAGTTGAACAACTTGAAATCGTTACTCACCCAAAATAACCAGAAAAACAGCAAGACAGGGAGCGGCTTGTGACGGATAAGGTGAGTGCTGATATTGACTGGGGAAGTGACTATGCGTCGTTGATTGGCCGTTCTGATCTGGTTGGAAGAGTAGGAAAAGTCAGCCAGTTTCTCGGCTTGGTCGTTGAGTCTGATGGACCCGAGGCCTTTTGGGGAGAGCGCTGCATAATCCGTTCTGGTGTGGGCAAAGAATCGACCATCGCTGAGGTGGTTGGCCTCAAGAAAGGAAAAGTGCTGCTGATGCCATATGGTCCCCTCCATGGAATCAGCCTCGGATGTGAGGTCATATCGACGGGTCGCCCCTCAGATATCCCTGTAAGTGATGGACTAATAGGTAGGGTGATTGACGCTTTTGGTAATCCTCTGGATGGTGGGCCGGAGATAGATGCTGATGATTACCTGCCTATCTATAGAGAACCACTGAACCCTCTGGACAGACCGCCTATCGAAGATGTCTTGGAAACAGGCGTGCGCAGTATCGATGCGCTGATGACAGTAGGGCGAGGGCAGCGAATGGGTATTTTTGCCGGCAGTGGCGTTGGTAAGAGTACGCTTCTCGGAATGATAAGCCGCAATATGAATGCCGATCTGAACGTCATTGCCATGATCGGCGAGCGTGGACGTGAAGTTTTAGAATTCATTAAAAATGTATTGGGTGATGAAGGGCTGAAGAGATCCGTAGTGATCGTTGCCACATCGGACCAGCCCGCCCTGGTAAGGTCTCATGCGGCTTTGGCGGCGACGACAGTTGCAGAATATTTTCGCGATAAGGGAAAAGATGTCGTACTGACTATGGATTCCATAACCCGATTCGCGATGGCCCAAAGAGAGCTCGGGCTTGCCGTTGGAGAACCCCCTACTAGTCGTGGATATACGCCCTCTGTATTTGCGCTGTTGCCTCAGTTATTAGAGCGATGCGGTACTTCAAGAAAGGGGTCTATTACCGCCTTCTATACAGTATTGGTTGAGGGGGATGATATGAATGACCCGGTAGCTGACCATGTAAGGGCGATACTCGATGGAGGAATTGTGTTATCGCGGCACCTGGCAAACCAGCGTCATTTCCCTGCAATTGACGTACTCCAGAGCAACAGTCGACTGATAACAACGCTCGCCTCTGAGGAGGAGCGTGTATTAGCTGGCCGCTTGGTAAAAATGCTAGATACTTATGAGAGATCTAGAGACATGGTTGACATAGGTGCTTATAAAACAGGAACTAACCCTGACCTTGACCATGTGTTGACAAAAATAGACCTTATACAAGGTTATCTTCAGCAGCCATTTGATTTATCAGTACTAAGAAGTACATCTCTAGAGCAACTGCAGAATATCTTCAACGGATGAAAAATCACAAGGAATTTAAATGATCGAGCGACACGGACGTAGAAGCAGAACCTTGGCGCTGACAATCAGAAAGCGGGAAAGCGAATTAGAAGTTGTTAAAGCTAAGAGTCTGGATGCGCGGAAGGTTATGGCTGATTTGAAGCTTAAGGTGAAGAATATTGCCGATGATATTGCGGATCATGAAAATATAGTGAGCAAATCTATAGCCTCTGATGTGAGCTTCAATCCTGATTTTCTTTATTCAGCTCAGCTATATATCGATCAGCAACAGCACATATATAAGGAAACGATGAATGAGCTTAAGAGAGCAAGACAAAAGGTAGAACTTTTTGAAAAAGAGTTACGTGATAGCACACTGGAGATGAAGGGGATGGTACGCGTTAAAGAAAAATCAGATAGGTTTGTACAAGGGGAGATCGAGAAGATAGCGCTGGATAGAAATATGGAGCTTTGGTTGATGCGACAGGTGAATATTGAAGTGGGTGAAGTATGAACGTTAAAAATATGAATGCTTCTCTTGAGTTATCGTCTTTGCATACCCAAAGGGGAAGTTCGAACAACGGACACAGGGATCAATGGCAGCGTTCGTTGGAGAAAGCGTATTTCGAAAAGCAAACTGAACTTCTGGCAAGTATTGAAAATAGGAGCGTAGCTGTTTCTGCTAATGAATATGAACGCGCAGGACGTTTTACAAATACAGAGGAAACAGTAGCACCATTGATAAAAGAGTATTCAATAAATGAAATTTACGACCCATGTTTAGAATTGTTAAGTAAAAAGACTATTGTTGATGTAAATATAGTAGAAGATCAGTTGGTTAAAAATGCGGTAAAAAAACCAATTGGCGTTGATGCTAGTCTTTCTATTAACGATTTCAATCTAAAAACAGAATCAACTGTAAAAAAACAAGATGATTCTAAAATAGACGTGGGCTCATTAATAAAAAGAGAACTTTCTTTTCCTGACAAAAGTCATGTTTCCATATTGACGACAGAGCATGGAATTCATCTTGTTATCCGAGATGAGTCGATGACTGCAGAACGGATACGTACATTATCGAAGCAATTATTTTCATATTTTGAAAGAAATGGAAAGAGTTTGTGGCGCGTAACGTTAAATGGTGAAGATATATTTCGAGAGCCCAATATTGAACTCGATCCAGGCCGTAAAGAGGCTGGACGTATAAGTTCTTATATAAGTAAGATTTACTAAATAGGATATAGAGTATGGAAACGTCTGGAATTGGAGCAGGATCAGATAACAATGTAACCAGCAGGGCTGCAGTTAGCCAGGAGGATTTTCTGAAAGTTCTTCTAGCCCAGTTACAGTTTCAAGATCCACTCGAACCTCTTGATAATAACGAGTTTATAGCACAGTTTGCACAATTGACTAATCTTGAACAGACCCAGCAATTTAACGAAAAGCTAGACACTTTGCTCTCTCTTCAAAACGCAGGTCAGGCTATAAACCTACTCGGTCGTTCGGTTGAGGCTGCGATTGATTCAGGAAGTATCGTTGGAGAGGTAACTTCTGTTAGCTTCAGTAATGGCAGTCCTGCTATGACGATACGTACTGAGACAGATCAATTTATAACGGGTGTCTCACTTGGTCAGGTAAGTGTTATTCGTTAGTAAACGGAGTTTCTATATGAGTATTTATGGGACGATATATAGTGGTACTTCAGGACTGATTACCTTTTCTAAGGGATTAGATGTTATTAGTAATAACGTAGCGAATATGAATACGCCTGGGTTCAAGAGAAGTGATCTTCTATTTCGTGATCTTTTCTATAACTATCAGTACACTGGACAATTTAATCAGGATTTTTCATCAAGAAAAGATGGGAATGGCGTTACTGAGTCTGGAACGACAACAAGTTTTTCACAAGGAGATAATCAGCAAACTGGTAATTCGACCGATGTTGCTATAAATGGAAACGGGTTTTTTATTTTCCGTGATAGCGGAGATGTACTGTATTCAAGAGTTGGTCAGTTCGAAATAGATAATAATGGTTACCTCGTATCCACAGTAAACAATAGTCGTGTGGCTGGAATTAATAGTTCAGGAAAACTCGTTGATATTAATTTTTCCGGTTTGAAAAATAGTCCAGCTGTCGCTACTAAGGAAGTCAAGTTTATAAATAATCTATCAAGTGGCGCTACCGAACACACGATCAATGATATAGAAGTATATGATGTGCTTGGTAATACTCATAAACTTACACTCACGTTGACTAATAACAGTACAAGTACTCCTCGTAGCTGGTTAGGAACGGTAAAAGATGAGGAGGGAAATGTCATCGCTTCTGATCTTGAAATTCGATTTCAGGGAAATGGATCCCCGGCAGAAGGTTTTAGCAGTTTTACTTTTACTCTAGATCCTGAAGATGCTTCTCCATCAGACATTACCTTCTCATTTGGAGAGCCTGGTTCGTTCACCGGTGCTACCTCATTCTCATCTGGCTCTAGCTCCGATTTAGCTGTAGGCGAACAAGATGGAGTTCCATTTGGGATACAGACGGGTTTCTCCTTTACAAGAGACGGAGTATTAGAGGTTGAGTACTCGAATGGAGTTACGGCAGAGGGTGGGCAATTAGCATTAGCCTGGGTGAGTGATTTACAGGGTATGAAACAGCTCGGGGGCGGACTTTTTGAATATGATGAATCAGGCAGAATTGAAATTGGTACCGCTAATGATGGCATGATGGGAGAGATAGTAGGGGGGAGTATAGAAATTTCGAATGTGGATCTATCACAAGAGTTTACGGATTTGGTTATTGTGCAGCGTGGTTTTCAGGTTTCTTCGCAAGTTGTCAGTATCGCTAACGAGATGCTCCAGCAACTAATTGAAAATACAGGGTCTAAGTAATGCTCGTTCGCCCTTTTATTATTCTTGGAGCTGATCATATTCAGAAACTTGAAAATAGTTTGGAAAATATCTTCAGCGATTGGGTATCTGAGTGGTTTACAGGTCCCGGTGATATATCTATTCAGGTTGAAACTTTAGGTGCGGATGGGGTAACTATTGAGTCTGATGATGAGCTATCATCATTTTTTAAAAACTCAGTGGATGAGTGGGTGGCTTTTAGGTGCGATAATGATTCAACGCTAAGCCTGGCTGCTTCACTTTTAGGATTAAATAGGAATGACATTCAAAAAATACCCAAGATGGGTGGAATAGTAAATTCCGTTATTCTAGCTGCATTTAATGACTTTGGTGATAAAGCTTTAAAATGTGAATTGTTTCCCTGTACGTCTGGAATAGAATACTTTCTTCATAAATCAAATGAGCCTGGTAAAGGGGTTATTCGATGTTCGATAAATCTAGGTGATGTGAAATTGGTCGTGCTCATGCCTGCTTTTAAAATGGCTGAGCTATATCTGTCGAAACATGAGATGATAGGAAGTAACCCGACGTCTATGAAAAGTCCCTTGGATGCAATGGGAGGGCAAAAGATTAAAGGCGAGTTGTCGCTAGGAGTGTTTGAACTGTCTTTAGGATCACTAGCTAACTTAGAGTGCGGTGATGTTATAAAGCTCGATAAAAATCTAGGTGATCCATTAAGTCTTCGTTTTAATAATACAGGCGCGAATTTTTTTGGGCACTTGGGACAGTATAAAAGTCGATTTGCTTTCAAAGTTGAAAATATTAGTGACAACTGATTATAAAGGATTTTTTAAATATGAATAATATTGAGGCCTTAACTTTTGAAGAGTTGGAAGTGGGTAAAGAATCTGGACCTGCAATTATTGGAAAGAACTTTGACATTATAAAAGATGTTAAAGTCAAAGTTGATATTAAACTGGGAGATTCAGAAATAACGGTTAACGAATTGATGAATATTTCAAAAGGGTCGGTCGTTCAGTTGTCCCAGAAGATAACAGAACCTCTTGAATTAATTCTCGATGGTAATGTCGTAGCTAGGGGCGAGCTTGTTGCTGCGGGTGACAATTTTGGAATCAAAATAGTTGAGGTAAAAGAGATCAATGGTTCCGCTTAATAGGAGGTTTCTGTATTTTATACTGCTAATCTTAGTTGTATTCTCTGAGTTTGGTTTTGCTGGCGAGGCTGGAGTAGTAGAAAGAAGTGGTGCTGGAATCCCATTTAAGGAAAGCTCAACAGCTTCAGATGGAAGTCTTCCTAATGTTGCTCTTGTTTCTGGATTAGCAGTGGCGCTTAGTGTTGGTATTATATTTTTGATTAGAAGGCTTTATCGCTTAAAGTACGGGGTTTCTTCTGGGGATAATAGGAGGATCGTCTTTGTTGAGGGGAAGATGATAACACCTAAGGTGACGGTCGCTCTCATTAATGTTGATGGGAAAGCATATTTGTTGGCTCAGTGTGGCGATAATATACAATTAAAAAGGCATTATGATCACGAAGTTATGGATAACAATAATGAAGCCTAGGTGTTTATTTATATGTGTATGGTGCTTAGTTTCTGCATTTTTTTTGTTTTTAAGTCAGGAAGTTAGTGCGCAAGATATTTCTACATCGGATATAAATATTGGTTTTTCAGTTGATGATGCTGATTCTGGAAATGTTGCCAATGCTGTTAAAATTATAATCGGATTAACGGTCCTGAGCTTAGCACCAGCTATTTTAATAGTAATGACCTCATTTACCAGAATAATTGTGGTGCTCTCGATGTTAAGACATGCGTTTGGTATGCAGCAAACACCACCTAATACGGTAATCATTAGCTTGGCGGTATTCTTAACTATATTTAATATGTTACCTAGCTTGCAAAAGGTGCAGGCGGAGGCTTTCCAACCATATATGAGCGGTGATATAGGACTAGAGCCAGCTATAGATCGAGGGTTGGTCCCTTTTCGAGATTTTATGGTTCGCCAGACTCGAGAAGAAGACTTGATGTTGATGGTTGATATAGCCAAGGTCGAACCTCCAAAATCGGTTAGTGATATTAATACCTTTCTATTAATCCCTGCATTTATGCTCAGTGAGTTGAAAAGTGCTTTCCAAATCGGATTTATTATATTTCTGCCCTTTCTTCTTATAGATCTTGTTGTGGCTAGTGTTCTTATGTCAATGGGGATGCTAATGGTTCCACCGATGATGATATCACTCCCTATTAAGGTCCTGATGTTTGTCTTAATAGATGGATGGAACCTTGTTGTTTATTCGCTCCTTAATAGTTTCTCTTAGATAAGAATATATATGCGAGAAAGGAATCTCGAAATTAGTGAAGACTTGCTTTGGGAGAATTATCTTTCGACCTCTGATGGAAGAGTTCGTACGCTTTTGATACAGCGTTATACAAAAATTGTAAAGAAAATTTCGGCAGTGCTCTTTGCGAAAAGAACTGACGATGAGATAGAGTTCGACGATTATTTTCAGTTTGGAATGATTGGGCTAATTGAGTCGATTGATAGATTTATGCCTGACAAAGGTGCTTCATTTGAGACTTTTGCAAGCTATAGAATAAAAGGAGCTATTCTAAATGGTATAGAAATCTCAACCGAAAAAAGGAGCCAGATAGCTTTCCGGTCTCGCTTAAAAAGGGAAAGGATCGAGTCGATCGCTACCTCTTCCGATAGGCGACCAGCCTTGTTCGAAGAAATGGTTGAATTGACACTTGGTATCGCCATCAGTGTTATGCTCGACGATACAGGGCTGGTAGAAGATCAAAATGAGTATACTGATGATACAAGTTACTCCCATAGTGAAATAATACAGCTTAAACATCTTCTGCTGAATATAGTGTCAGGTCTTCCTGAACGGGAACGAAAAATTATCGAGTATCACTATTTCCATCAAACTAGTTTTGAGAGCATTGCAACTATTTTGGATGTATCGAAGGGTAGGATTTCTCAGTTACATAAAAGAGCTCTCGAGATGATTAAGGATAAATTGAATGAACGATCAATGGACGATTATTATTGAGTTGTATTCTGGTTAAAAGCCTTTCGAAAAGCGCTGTCACATAATGATGATGTACTGCAAGATAAGGCAAGAGCGGTCTCACTCTTCATCCTGGGCCTCTCAGTATTCCACAGTAAAACTTTATACATAAGGAGGCGGGACCGCCTCCTTTCTATTTTGTGCGCCAGGCATGGCGCGTAGCGCCGTGACTGGCGCTGTTCCGGTGCGCGTGGTGGCTGCCTGGAGCTGCGACTGCGGCTCAAGGTCAATGTCGAGAAAAGCGGTGTGGCCCGCCCGTCCAAGCGGGTATTCCTGGGCTACAGTGTGCACAGCAGTCGCTCACGGGGCGTGCGCCTCAAGGTATCCGCCAAGGCGGTCGAGCGCTTGAGGGGCAACCTGAAGGCGGTGTTCCGACGCGGACGGGGGCGACATCTGCTCAAGGTGATCAAGGAGCTCAACCCGATCCTGCGTGGCTGGTTGAACTACTATCGCCACATTGAGATTACCGGCATCCTGCGGGAACTGGACGGCTGGTTACGCCGTCATCTGCGCAAGATACTGTGGCGTCAATGGAAGCGGGTGTTCACGCGCGCGAAGATGCTGATGCGTCTTGGTCTGGAGGAAGCGAGGGCCTGGATCAGCGCGACCAACGGCCGAGGTTCCTGGTGGAACGCGGGCGCCTCGCACATGAACCAAGTGCTGCCGAAGCGGCGCTTTGACCGGTTGGGGCTAATCTCGCTCGTGGACCTGTATCGTCGTCTCAGGAGTACAACATGAACCGCCGTATACGGAACCGTCGGTCCGACGTTGCGGCGTACGGTGGTGTGGGAGGTCGGCGGGGCAACCCCGCCTCCTACCCGATCAACCGGCTGACCTGCGAACAATCCTGTTCTGATCTCTTGGCATCGGGGGCTGATTGTTGCCAGCTCCACAATGCTTCGTTTTGGCGGCCGGTATTCGCAATGCCGATAACGGTGTCACTAAAGCGTGACAGCGCAGTAGATGGGGCTAAGCTGTAGTTAAGGCGGATGGGGCTCCTGTTATACCCACCGTCTCCTGAATCAAAACAACTGCAGAGATTCAGCCATGAACGTCAGGTATCGACACGACTCAGCCCTACCAAAAGAACTCAATCGGCCCGGGTATACCAGCCTGCTCGATTTTATCGATGATGTGTGTAATCGCTATGCCACTCAGCCTGCATTTACCAGCTTTGGCCGCACCCTCAATTACGCCGAGCTCGATCAGCTATCGGCATCCTTTGCCGTATACCTGCAGCAGCATACCGACCTGAAGCCTGGCGACCGTATCGCCATTCAGTTACCCAATCTGATCCAGTACCCGGTGGTGCTGTTCGGCGCGCTTCGGGCGGGGCTGGTGGTGGTCAATACCAATCCGCTCTATACCTCCCGGGAGATGGAACACCAGTTCATCGATTCGGGAGCCAAGGCGCTGGTGATCCACAAGAGCATGGCGCACAAGGCGCAGGGGATTCTGGATAAAACGGATATACAGCATATTTTTGTGACCCAGGTCGGAGATCTTCATGGCTTCGTCAAGCGCACGCTGATCAATGCCACGATCAAATATGTCCGGCACATGGAGCCTGATTATTATCTGCCCGGCGCTCTCGGGCTCAGGGAAGTGCTGCTCAAACACATCGATGAGCGCCCCAATCCCGTCAGCATTCGCGGTACCGATATCGCGGTATTGCAGTACACCGGTGGTACCACAGGCGTCGCCAAGGGAGCGATGTTGAGCCATAACAATCTGCTGGCGAATCTGATGCAGGGCAGCGAGTTTATCAATGCTGGAGGCACCGGCTGGGCAAGGACGGTGGTGTTGCCGTTGCCGCTTTATCATATCTACGCCTTTACCGTGGCACAGATTGTCATGGTGTCGGGCGGACATGTGGTGTTGATCGCCAACCCCCGGGATATCGACTCTCTGGTACGTGAGATCAAACACTGCCGCATGAGCGCCTTTATCGGCCTGAACACCCTGTTCAATGCCCTGTGCAATCGCGACGCCTTCCGTGAGCTCGACTTTTCGACACTGGAGCTGACCCTGTCCGGAGGGATGGCCTTGACGCATGAGGCCGCCGAGCGCTGGCAGCAGGTTACCGGTTGTCCTGTGGTCGAGGCTTACGGTCTGACTGAAACTTCACCCGCCGTGGCGATCAACCCGCGGGATGCGATTCAGCCGGGTACCATCGGTCTGCCCTTACCCTATACCGAGGTGAAGGTGATCGACGAACAGGAGAATGAAGTGGCCGATGGCGAAAACGGCGTGCTGTGCGTGCGAGGTCCTCAGGTGATGGCGGGATACTGGCAACGTCCGGACGATACGGCTCAGGTGATGACCAGCGATGGCTTTTTGAAAACCGGTGATATCGCCACACGCCAGCGCGACGGCTATCTGCGGATTATCGATCGTGCCAAGGATGTGATCATCGTATCCGGCTTCAACGTCTACCCGAACGAAGTCGAGGATGTGGTGACCTCCCATCCGGATGTAGTGGAGTGTGCCGCCATCGGTGTGCCCGATGAGGACAGCGGCGAACGGGTCAAGCTGTTTATCGTCAGTCGGTCGGCGAGCTTGGATCGTGCGACTGTAAGGGACTGGTGTCGAGAGCATCTGACAGCCTACAAGGTGCCACGGGAGGTGGAGTTCGTCGATGAGTTGCCCAAATCGCCGGTCGGCAAGGTGATCCGCCGTCACCTGAGGGAAAGTGAGCCCTCCGTTGAGACCAGTATCGATTCGGGAGCGGCAAAGGGGTAACCGAGATGTTGATGCAGGGGCAGTTCGTACGTGTAGTGTCCGTCGGCAGCGGCCTTTACGAGCTGGTGTTCGACAATAGACATGACAGCATCAACACGCTGAGCCAGTCCTGTATCGACGAATTTGGTGACGCCATCATGCTGCTGCGTGATGTCGAGAACCTGCGCGGTGTCATGATCACCAGCGATCACGAGGACTTTATCCTCGGCGGTGACGCCGCTGAATTCGATCGCCACGTGCGCATCGCCAAGCATGAGTTGATCGCACTGCTGGAGGAGATGAAAAGCTGGCTTAGTCGATTGGAACAGCTTCCAGTGCCAACGGTAGTGGCGATAGCAGGGGATGCTTCCGGAGGCGGCTTCGAGCTGGCCCTGGCGTGCGATTATCGTGTTTTAAGCACTAATGCACGGGTGCGTCTGCCCCATGTACGGCGTGGATTGATACCGGCTTGGGGGGGCTCGGTTCGTCTGCCACGCCTGGTTGGCTTGGACAGCGCCATCGACTGGATCTGTACTGGCCGCTACGTCGCGGCTGAGGAGGCATTGCGAACGGGGCTGGCGAGTGTTGTCGTTTCCTCCAGCCACCTGCGCGAAGCGGCACTCGACCTGCTCGGACGATGCGCTGAAGGCGAGTTTGATTGCCATTCGCTGCGGCAGCGCAAACAGCAGGCGCTGCCGATGAGTAAGTTGGCGATAACGCTCGCGGTCGAATCGGCTCGTGGCCGGGTCGCCCGCATCGCGGGCAAGCACAACCCGGCGGCGGTTCAGGCGCTGGATGTGCTACTCGAGCAGGCGCCGTTAGCGGCGGAGCAGGCGATGGCGGTTGAAGCCAGGTACTATGCCGAGCTGGCGAGCAGTGAGATCACACCGGCGTTGACCGCTCTGTTTCGCAGTGAGCTGCAAACCAAGCGTCGTGCCCAGGCCGAGCTGAAACGGTTTGACTTCAGATGTGTAGGCGTCCTCGGTGCCGGGGTCATGGGCAGAGCGATCGCGGCCCAGGCCGCTCTGAATACTATGCGTGTGGTGATGATGGATGCCAAAGACCGCCAGTTGGTCGATGCCTTGGAGGAGACCTCTAGCCGTCTGTCACGGAAGGTTGAGCAGAAAAAGCTCGCCGCCGAGGAGCGGGTCCGGATTTTGATGCGGATACGCCCGACCCTCTGCCATCAGGAGTTCGCCGGGGTCGATCTGGCGATTGAGGCGGTGATCGAGGATCCGGGTGTTAAGGCATCCGCGCTGGCGATGATCGAAAAACACCTTCCCGAGAATGCGATATTGGCCACCAACACCTCGGCCATTCCGGTGAGCGGGTTGGCCAGAGGGCTGAAACGACCTGAGCAGTTTTGTGGCATCCATTTTTTCAATCCTGTCTCCACCAAGCCGCTGGTCGAGGTGGTGCGTGCCGCGAAAACCAGCGATGAGACCCTCGGCAGGGCGCTCGGCTTTGCCATTGCGATGGGTAAAACGCCGGTGGTGGTGCGCGATTGCCCGGGGTTTTTCGTCAATCGGGTTTTGCACAGCTATCTGCAGGCTTTTCTGTTCCTGCTGCGTGATGGCGTGGACCCTTACCGTGTTGACAGGTTGATGGAGGAGTACGGCTGGAGCCTGGGGCCGGCGCGTACGCTGGATAAGCTGGGCATCGATACGTCGCTCAATGCCAGCCGCATGCTCGCCGCCGCATACCCGGAGCGGCTGTCATTTCCGGGTGAGAGTGCGCTCGATCGGCTGCGCGCCTTGCGACGGTTGGGGCGAAAAAGTGGATTGGGTTTCTACCGATATGCCAAGGGCGCCGGATACAAGGGGCTGCCCGATCTGGGCCTGGCGGCGGAACTTGAGGATCTGGTCGTGAGGCAGCAAGAGGTGAGCGATCGCGAGATCGTTGAGCGGATGATGATTCCGCTGAAGATCGAAGCCGCCCGAGTGCTCGAAGAGGGCAATATCGGCTCACCGGCCGAGGCCGACATCGCGTTGGTGTTGGGAGTAGGCTATCCGGCGTTTCGTGGCGGCGCTTTTTATGCTTTGGACCGGGAGGGGTTGGGGCGTTTCGTCGCCAGATGCCAGAAGTACTCGGAGCTTGGGCCGATCTATCTGCCCGGGCTGCAGTTGAGGGAGTGGGCCAGTGCCGGTCGCAGCTACCGGGAGTGGGAGGCGCGCGATGAAGCTTAGGCCGACCGACGTGGTGGTAATCGATGCGGTGCGCTCGCCCCTGGGGCGCAGTGGCGATGGGTGTTTTCGGCAACTGAATGCCGAGCGGCTCAGCGCCCGGGTGATCGATGCGCTGCTGTCGCGAAATCCCGAGCTGGATCCCTTTACCGTAGAGGACCTGATCTGGGGCTGCACCAGTCAAGTGGGAGAGCAGGGCGGCAATATGGCGAGGGTTGCCCTGCTGCTCTCCAGCCTGCCACAAACCGTACCGGCGCAAACGGTGAATCGCCTGGCGGCGTCATCGATGACGGCGCTGCATCTGGCAGCCCAAGGGATTCTCAGCGGCGCCGGCGATTGCTACATCGTTGGCGGTGCCGAGTGCAAACTGCGATCCGCTATAACCGAAGAACCCGATCCGACACTGGGGCGGGTCACGGCGCGGGCGGCAGCAAACCCAGCGGCGGTAGCTGAACTGCTCGCGCACACCCACGCCGTAGACCGGCAGTTGCAGGACAGCTACGCACTGCGTTCCCATGAGCGGGCCCGGCGCACGCTTCAGGAGGGTGGTTGGGAATCGGAGCTGGTGCCAATTGAGGGAGTCGATGCACACGGCTATATGCGGCTGATTGGCGGCGATGAGTGGCTGCAGGAGCCAATCAGCCAGGAGCAGCTCGACGGCTGCAGGCCCCTGCTCAAAATGGATGGTGGCAGCGTCACGACAGGAAACCTGTCCGCAGCCGCCGATGGCGCTTCAGCCTTGCTGTTGATGTCGGCGGAAAGAGCGCAACTGTCGGCGCTGAAACCGCGTGCCCGGATTCGCGCCATGGCACTCACTGCCTGCGATCCGGCTGTGGCTGGCTTGGGCGCTGTCACTGCCGTGGAGAAACTGCTTGACCGGTGCAACCTGACGCTTGCCGATATCGATCTGATCGAGCTGCATGAAGAGAGTGCAGCGCAGGTGCTGGCGGTACTCAAGGAGCTGGACCTGACCGAACGGCTCGATGACCGAATCAACCTCTGTGGCGGCGCTATTGCACTTGGTGATCCGCTTGGCTGTTCCGGCGCACGTATCTGCACCACCCTGTTGCACCAGATGCCGCGGCGGGGTGCCAATCTGGGCCTGGCGATGACCAGCGCAGGGATGGGGCAGGGAGTTGCCACCCTGTTCGAGCGCCTGAGCTGATCATCGACATTGTCGCGTTTCCGACAAGCCACCTGCAATCGACACCTCTTTCGCTCCGGATCTATTTGTGAGCCAGATACATCTATCTGAATTTCAATAACTTTTATTGTCTTTGTCGTTCATGTCTTGCTGGTGCAGCCTTTGCAATATCAGCCCATACAGCCGAGCCCGCCGTTTCGGCCAGAGTTGCCGTCAGGAGATCGAGAATGAATGCAGAGGTCGCTTTTGAGTGTGTCGCTGATGCCGTTAGCAACGACCAGGCGCTGATCGTCGCCTTTGCTTCCCAGGAGGGGGATATGGTCGACCAGCACTTCGGCTCGGCGCAGGCGTTTTTCGTCTGGGCGCTGACCGCCGACAGGGCCGAACTGATTGCCAGCCATGATTTCGGCTATGAGAAAAAAGATGGTAACGAGGACAAGCTCAAGCCGAAGATGAAGTTTCTGGTGGGGGCTGATGTGGTGTATTGCGGCTCCATCGGCGGCTCCGCTACCCGTCAGCTGGTTACATTGGGGATCAATCCGATCCAGGTAAAGGGTGGTCCCGAAGTGGCGGAGCTGATTGAAGAGCTGCAGCTCCAACTCAACAGCGAGCAACCGGAGTTCTGGCTGGCCAATATCCTCAAGCGCAAACGCAGTAGCGGCAGTAGCCGTTTCGATGATATGGAGGATGAGGGTTGGGACGAGTCATTTGCCGACTGAAGAGCTCAAGTTAACGGCCTGCCGCTGAAATTAAGCTCCGTTTAGGGCATAATGGCGCGCTTTCCGTGGGTGCTTCCCGTGCCCGGAGTCTGACAGTAAGGCAAATCGACATGAGTATTAAACAGGCGCTGATCGAGCGTAGCGGCAACCGTTGTGAACTGTGCAGTTCCGAAGAGAATCTGGCGGTGTACCAGGTACCGCCGGTAACCGACGAGAGCGCCGACCGCGCGCTGCTGCTCTGCGGCAAATGCCAGAGCGAAGTAGACTCCGACGATGCGCTGGATGTTAACCACTGGCGCTGCCTGAACGACAGCATGTGGAGCCAGGTGCCGGCGGTTCAGGTGATGGCCTGGCGGCTGCTGACGCGCTTGATCGGTCAGGCCGAGATCTGGGCCAGCGACCAGCGTGATCTGCTCTATATGGACCCGGAGCTTCAGAGCTGGGCGGAAGCGGGTCAAGCCAGTGGTGCCGGCGAGGCTGTGGCCGCGACCCTGGACAGCAACGGCACGCCGCTTGCTGATGGCGATACCGTTACCCTGATCAAGGACCTCCCGGTCAAGGGCGCCGGCTTTACCGCCAAGCGCGGCACCGCGGTGCGCAATATCTCGTTGACCAATAATCCTGAGCAGATCGAAGGGCGGGTCAACGGCGTGCGTATCGTGCTGCTGACCCAGTATCTGAAAAAGGCCAACTGATCTAGCTTCAGGCCTTCCTGCTGCCAATGCTGCCGGTCATCCTGATCGCAGCATTGGGGCGATGCCAACGGCGGTAATCAGCTATATACTGGCAACCCGTTACCTGGGGGGCGGTCGATGATATCGCGGCGCTGATTATCCTGTCGCTGCCATTTTCACTCATCACGGTTGCCCTGTTGAAGGTCCTGTTTCTTCCCGTTTGATACCTGTTTACGAAGCCCAACATGTCGGCCACAGCACTTGTGCGTGATCGCCGCCTGGATACCCTGCGTGGGATGTTCCTGGTGATCATGCTGATCGATCATCTCGGCGGATATATCGCCAGCTTTACCTACCAGCCATTCGGCTTCATGTCGGCGGCGGAGGGGTTCATCTTTCTGTCCGGTTTGATGTTCGGACAGATCTATGCCCGCTATGTGGACGAGCCGTCAAAGCTGGTCCGTCGCAGTCTGGCACGTGCCTGGCTGATCTACCGCTACCACGCGACGATGGTGCTGCTGTTGGCGGCCCTGGCGTTGCTGCCATTTTTCGACTCGCTCTGGTACTGGGCTTTGCGCCCCTATCGGGAGGCGCCGTTGACCACGCTGCTGGCGATGCTGGCACTGGTTCATCAGCCCGGCTATCTGGATATCCTGCCGATGTACGTGCTGTTTGTGCTGATCTCCCCGACGATATTGCTGGCGCTGCAGCGAGGCCGCTTCCTTCTGGTGGTGGGGGGGAGTGTCATGCTCTGGTGCGCCGGGCAGTGGGTCGATCCGCTGCGCGACCTGTACAACTCCCAACAGATCCAGCTCCACCCAGGCTATTTCAACCTGTTCAGCTGGCAGGTGTTGTGGATGGCGGGGCTGGTGCTGGGCTATGCGCGTCTGACCGGCGTGAGCGTGGGCTTTGCGCGCGAGCGCGGCCTGCTATGGCTTGCCTTGGCCTGCGCGCTGGTACTCTGGGTCTGGCGGCGGGAGTACGTTCTGCCTGGTCCGTTCGTCACCTCATTACTGGATAAGCTGGATCTGGGGCCGCTGCGGCTGTTCAACTGCATGGCGCTGGTGCTGATCGGCTGGCGTCTGATGGATAGGTTCCGGCTCGACCAGTATCTGCCGTTCTTTGAACTGCTGGGCCGCTACTCCATACAGGTGTTCAGCTTTCATGCGGTGCTGCTCTACACCATGCAGTATACGACGGGTACGGTGCGTGCTTTGGGCGCGGGATGGTTCGCGTTGTACAGCCTGGCGCTGGTGCTCTGCCTGTTGATCCCGGTGGTGGTTACGCGGCGTTTTCATCGCCAACCCAACGGCCATCTGCTGACAGGCCGGTTAGGTTAGCGAGATTTTAACGGTCTCAGGCGACGCTGAGTTTGCGGCAGGGCAGAGCCAACAGCTGCTCGAACAGGAACGGAGTCGCCAAGACCAGGGAAAGCTCTGTGCTGTTGAGCCATGCCAGCGCCTGCTGACGGCTCCCGGCATCGAGCAGCTTGACCCGGGCCAGTGCCGCATTGGCCTGGAAGCGCTCGCTGTCCTCCTCCAGAGCCGGATCGGGGGTCAATGCCAAATGGCGTGCCACCAGCTCCGCTGAATCCATCAGCTGCTCTACTGTCGGTGTTGCGGCGATCTGCGCTTCATACCAGGGCAGCATCCCCTCCTTGAGTGCCACGACCTCCGGTGCCTGCGTCTCTTCCGGTGTGCGCAGTATTCCCACCCGTTTGAACCAGGATCCAATACCCAGAGACCCGGTCAGCGCGGACAGCGGTACGGCCAGTATCAGGCCGAAAATGGCGGGGGAAAGCCAGGCCAGCAGCGCCAGGGAGTTGGACCAGGCGATCAGCGCCAGCAGCACACCGGCCAGGGTGTGCCAGCGGTGGCGGTAGATCAGCTGCAGCCAGGGCAGGCTGCCATCCTGGCGCCGCTGCGGGTTCCAGCCACTGTCGCGGCCGAGCAGAATTGAGGCCACGGCGCCGCAGTGGATGCACATCATGATCGGTGCGATGGCCGCCGACACCAGCACTTCGGTGATTATGCTGCCGCTCAGGCGAAACAGGCCGCCGGCGGATCGGCGCAGCCGGTTCGACAATAGGAACAACAGACTGCCGAGAATCTTCGGCACGAACAGTATCAACATGGTCAAAATGAACAGGCGCACGGCACGCGGCGCATCCTGTCTCGGCCAGGTCGGGAACAGGGAGAAGTCGACGCCGAAATACTCCGGTCGGATGTACTGCGCCTGCAGTGCCAGGGTGATACCCACCAGAATCAGCGCCAGCCAGAGCGGCGAGGAGAGGTAGGACATGATGCCGGTGAGCAGGTGCATGCGGCTGATCCAGTGCAGGCCGCGGCTGCCGATCACCTTGATATGTTGCAGGTTGCCCTGGCACCAGCGGCGGTCGCGTATCGCCAGATCGAGAATCGACGGCGGGCACTCCTCGTAGGAACCGGGCAGGTCGTCGGCGATCACCACCTTCCAGCCGGCGCGGCGCAGCAGCGCGGCTTCGACGAAGTCGTGGCTCATGATGGTGCCACCGAAGGGCGCCTTGCCCTTGAGTCGTGGCAGGCCGGCGGCATCCATGAACGCCCTGCGGCGGATGATCGCATTGTGACCCCAGAAGTTACCCTCAGGGTTGGTCCAGCAGGCCAGACCGCTGCCGACAATCGGGCCGTATACCCGGTTGGCGAACTGCTGCAGGCGGGCGATCAGGCTGGTGCCGTTGATCAACCGCGGGATGGTCTGGATCAGACCGGCACCCGGATTCTGCTCCATCCGGTAGACCAGCTCGGTCAGCGTAAACGCCGACATCAGACTGTCGGCATCGAGTACCACCAGGTAGTCGTAGTGCGAGCCCCAGTGGCGGCAGAACTCGGCCACGTTACCCGCCTTGCGGTCGATGTTATAGCGGCGTCTGCGGTAGTAGATGCGGGTTTTGTCACCCAGGCGCTGGCGCAGCAGTGTGACCGCCTGCTCCTCCTCCAGAGCGCGTCGCGGGTCGCGAGTATCGCTGAGCATAACCCAGTCGAACCAGTCTGCGGCGCCGCAGTCGACCAGCTCCTGCACCATCGCTTCAACGGCTGCCGCCAGGTGGGCGGGATCTTCGTTGTAGCAGGGCAGCAGTACCGCGGTGCGGCCTTGGGGGCGGAAGAGTTCATGGCGCAGAGGTGTGCGCAACTGGCGGAACTGACGGACGAAACCGAACAGGGCGCTGACGGCCGCCAGGGCTATCCAGCCGAAGGTGGAGATAAACAGCCCCAGCATGGCGTATTCCAGCGGTGTGGTGCCGCCGAGCGCCAATACTGAATACATCTCGTAGCTGCCGAGCCCGAGCAGTGCGGCCGCGGCGCTGAGCAGGGTCCAGCGCCCCAGGTGCTGTTTTGCCGTACGCGGCGCGACAGGCACTTGGGGTTCTGGACGTTGCCGCAGGTTCTGTGCGGGCATTGGGGCCGGGCGTAGTGGAGGCATGCCCGGCTCAAACCTTGTGGTCATCGTGCGGTCCAGCGGTACAGCCAGGTTTCCGCCGGGCGCTGGTCGTCGAAGTGCAGCTCCAACCGCAGCTCGGAGAGGGTCTCCTCCTGTGGGTCGAACTCGAAGCTGACACGGTAGCCGTTGTTGGTGGGATTCTCCCGTACCACCAGGTTGCGGGTGGTGCCGGCGGAGCTAAACAGGCGAGCGGTCGGCAGCGAGCCGGGTTTCTCGTCGCTGGGCACCGGGATGTTGTAATCGACGACAAACAGTCGGCGCGGCGTAGCACTCGCTACATCGGCACGACCGCTGCGGGTGGCCTGTACCCGTACTTCGCCCGGCTGCAGACGTGGTTCGACACCCCAGGTCAGACGGTAGGAGTAGCTGTACTCGCTGCCCGCCACGATCGGTTCCGCCGGCTGCCAGAAGGCGACGATGTTATCGTGGATCTCGGCATTGGTCGGTATCTCGGTCAGTACTACGGCGCCGCGACCCCAGTCGCCCAGGGGCTCCACCCACAGCGTTGGGCGCTTCTCGTAGTGCGCTTCCAGATCCTGATACTGGGCGTAGTTACGGTTGCGCTGGATCAGGCCGAAGCCGATCGGCGAGGTATCGACAAAGGCGCTGATCTGCAGTGATGCCGGGTTGGACAGCGGTCGCCACAGACGTTCGCCGCGGCCATTGACCATCAGCAAACCGTCGGAGTCATGCACTTCGGGGCGGAAATCGTCGATCTGTTCGCGACCGTTCAGCGAGAAATAGTACATGCTGGTGCCCGGTGCCAGGCCCACTTTGGTCAGGTTGACCCGCGGGAACAGGGTGGCCTGCACGTCCATTACGGTGTTGACGCCCGGGCGGATGGTAAAGCGGTAGGCGCCGGTTACGCTTTTGCTGTCGAGAAGGGCATGGACGACGATCGAGTTAGCCAGGTTGCTCGGTTTCTCTACCCAGAAGGCTTTGAACACGGGGAACTCTTCACCCTCGGCGGCGCCGGTTTTCAGTGCCAGACCGCGTGCGGACAGGCCGTAAACCTGATCCCGCCCCAGTGAGCGGAAGTAACTCGCGCCCTGGAAGACGACCAGCTCGTCCCAGACATTCGGTTTGTTCAGCGGTGTGTGCAGGCGCAGGCCGGCGTAACCTATATCTTCCAGCGGCAGGTTGAATTCGAAGCGGTTGTCGAGCGTGAACTGCTCCGGGTCATAGGCCAGATGGGTGGCTTTATCGCCCTCTACCAGTGCAATCTCGACCGGCTCGCTGTAGTAGAAGCCACGATGAAACATCTGCATCCGGTAGGGGACAGCTTCATCCGCCCAGATCGCTTTTTCCGGACGGTAACGGATGGCGCGATACTGGTCGTAGGTCAGATTCTTGATTGACTCCGGTATCGGAGTAGGGACGGTTCTGAATGGGCGCTTTGCCAGTTCGCGGGCGATATTCTGTACCGTATCACGGGAAAACTCCCCGGTTTTGGCAAACTGTACGGCAGCAGCGGCTTGCTGAAACAAGCTCGCAACGAGGATCAGCAAACCAGCCAGAATGGGCCGGTACAACCGTATACGACCGCTCGCGACAAGCGGTAAAGCTCTGTAAATGGAAGTCATGCGTAGTTCGCGTCTCGGGGTCACAATATCGTTTTCAGGCGATCTCGACAGTGGTGCAGGCACCAGCAGGGAGCGCGCCAAGGATTTGCATACTTGCGACGAACGGTTATTGGCCAAGGTTAGTCATTATTGTGCCTGTTCCTGCCCGGCGCTTTTGACACCCGGGAGGAGCGGATCTGGGGGGCAGATCCAGCAAGCGGCACTATTATACGCCGTTTTTTGCAGTGCAATAGATATCCGACACTAAAAGTAGCGACGATTTTTAAGCCTGTTTACCGCAACGGCGTAACTTCTATCCTTGCGCGCGATTAGATGAACCTGTTGGTCGCAATCTGTGAGCGCATTGGTCCTGTTTTGGGTTGAAAAGTTTCAACTTTATTTCAGAACGATCAGCTCGCGCTTGGCGTTAATCTCGTCGATACGGGCACGAGTAGCCTTGATGAAGGCCTGGCTTGCGGCATCGCGCGCCGCCGCCTTGTCCGGTTCGCGCAGAAAGGCTTGGGTGATCAGCTGTTGCCGTTTGTCCAGCCAGGCGTTCTGCTCCTTGAGTTCGGCCACCCTTGCCTCTTTGGGCAGGAAGTCGAGCATATCCTGAAACAGCAGGAAAAGTTGTGCGTCGTACAGGTAGGATATGTTGGATAGCGTCTGGCTGCGGGTGCTTGGCGACGGAGCGTTGGCGTAACTCTCGCGCAGCTGCTCCAGCGGCTGCTCAAGGCTTGGGAACCAGTCCAGCTCCTCACTCAGTCCCTTGGCAATCTTGTCACCTCGGCTCAGGGGCTTGGATTTGGTTGGCGTTGGCGCAACCTCTGCCGTTGGTTCCTGTGCCGGTTTTTCGTTGATGTAGGGGATGGCGGGCAAAGTGTCACATCCGCTGATCAGCGCGATGGCCAGAATAAGGCTGCTGGTGCGCGCGAAGAGCCTTGGAGTCATACGAAAGGGTTCCCTGTTGTTCTTGAGCCAGGGTTGCATTCTACCGTTTTTGACCGGCCTGTCGTCACCTTCACCGGCACCCGAATAGGTAAATACGCTATTGTCTGCTCCCCAAACGGCGCCTGATGCGCGAGAGTGTCGCGGTAAGGTCCACTTTCTGCCACAGATTGGTATAATCGCCCGCCTCTAAAAGTGAACGGGTGGTTCTCTTTCGAATAGTGCGTAGTGCCGCGTGTCTGCCGGGGCTACCGAAGCTGGAGTAACAGGAGACAGACATGGGTGCAAAGATCGCAATCGTGATGGGATCGCGTTCCGATTGGCCGACCATGGAGGAGGCCGCCGGAATCCTGGATACATTGGGTGTAGAGTATTTCACCGAGGTAGTCTCGGCCCACCGCACGCCGGACAAGATGTTCCGTTTTGCCGAGCAGGCGGCGGCAAACGGTTTCAAGGTGATCATCGCCGGTGCCGGCGGTGCAGCGCACCTGCCGGGTATGATTGCGGCCAAGACCCTGGTGCCGGTGCTGGGTGTGCCGGTGCAGAGTAAGGCGCTCAGCGGTAAGGACAGTTTGCTCTCCATCGTACAGATGCCGCGAGGGATACCGGTCGGCACCTTGGCGATCGGTGGTGCCGGTGCCTTCAATGCCGGGCTGCTGGCCGCACAGATGCTGGCGGTCGAAGACGCGGAGCTGGCGCAGCGTATCGCCGACTGGCGTGCCGAGCAGACCCGGGCTGTGCTGGATAATCCCGACCCGCGTGGTTAACAGCCACACGCTTAACAGCCCTTGTGGTTAACAGATAGCAGGTTGAATGATGTTGCCAAGAATCGTCGTGGCCGGTAACGGCCAGCTGGGTCAGATGCTGCAGCAGGCCGGTGCGCCGATGCAGTTGCAGGTGATGCCGGTAGAGCCCAATCAGGATATCGAGATCGCGCTGCACGCTGATGATGTCATCACCGTCGAGATCGAGCACTGGCCGGATACCGTCACCGGTCTGCAACTGAAGAATCACCCCAATTTTCGCAACGCCTCGGCGCTGCACGCGGTGATCGATCGTCAGCGGCAGAAGAGCCTGCTCGACCGTCTGCAGGTGCCGACCGCACCCTGGGTCGTGCTGGAAAGCGAAGCCGAGCTGGATGAGAAGCTGGAAAGCCTGGGCGAGCGTGCTGTGGTCAAGCGTCGCCGCGGTGGTTATGACGGTCGCGGTCAGTGGCGCTGGCAGCGTGGCGGCGAGGTTGAAGCCGAGTGGGCCGGCAGCTGCATCGCCGAGGCGATGATTCCGTTCAGTCACGAGGTTTCGCTGGTCGGTGCGCGTAATGCCAAGGGTGAAAAGGTGTTCTATCCGCTAACCCGGAACTGGCACGAGAACGGTATTCTGCGCGCCAGCGTAGCCAATCTGCCGGTGCCCGAGATCCAGCAGCAGCATGCTGAGGAGTGGCTCAGCCGGATCATGGATGACCAGGAGTATATCGGTGTCATGGCGATGGAGTGCTTCGTCGTCGATGGCGATCTGCTGGTTAACGAGCTGGCGCCGCGTGTCCATAACAGCGGTCACTGGACCCAGGAGGGCGCGACGATCAGTCAGTTCGAGCTGCACCTGCGTGCGTTGGCCGAGTTGCCGCTGATCACTCCGGAGGTCAAGGGTGTTTCGGTGATGTACAACCTGCTCGGACGCCGCTGGAAGCCGGAGTGGCTAGGGGTAGATGGCGTGCATGTGCACTGGTACGGCAAGTCACTGCGTCCGGGGCGCAAGGTCGGCCACGTCAATATCAACCGGCCGACGGTCGAGCAGCTCAAGCAGAGCCTGGCGGCGCTGCGCGAACTGGTCGATGCAGAGGATGTCGTCGCTTTCGACTGGGCGCTGGAACAGCTCTAGGCACCTTTGGCCTGCCCGCTACGGCTTGTGTCGCGGCGGGCGGGTTGTTAATATCCATCCCGCTCTTGGGGGAGTAGTCTTCCGTTCTCGATTCCCGGTCGAGGCGGAGTGGTTGTCAACATAATTGAGCCTCAATGCTCATGGCAGCCACGTCCACGATCCTGTTCGTGGATTGACGAGACCTGAGACACTGCATGCTGCTCATGGCGGGCCGGCGTGTCGTGTCTTATGGTCAATGCCCGCCTGGAATCTGTTTTCGATGGATGCTTTTCTCTCCTCGACGCTTGCCGTTGCCATCGCCGAGATCGGCGACAAGACTCAACTGCTAACCCTGTTTCTGGTCGCACGCTTCGCGCAGCAGCGCGGCGCAATCGTACTTGGCATTCTGCTGGCAACCCTGGTAAACCACGGTGTCTCCGCCTGGCTGGGTGGCTGGCTGGCCGATCTGATTCCGGAAAGCTGGATCGCCTGGATCGTTGGGCTCAGCTTCATTGCTGTCGGCCTTTGGGTGCTGGTTCCCGATAAGGATGATGAGGAGGAGAGTGCAAGCTTGAAATATGGCGCTTTCGTCGCCACATCCATTTTGTTCTTCATTGCGGAGATCGGTGACAAGACCCAGATAGCGACGGTGATTCTCGCGGCGCGCTATGAGGAGATGCTGTTGGCGGTGGTCGCCGGCACGACCCTGGGCATGCTGCTGGCCAACGTGCCGGTAGCCTATTTCGGCGGTGCCTTGATGAAAAGGGTGCCGCTGGACTGGGTGCGCCGAGCCGCCTGTGCTTTGTTCGTGGCGTTAGGTCTGCTGTCGCTGATCCATTTTTAAGTCGGATCGAGCTATCGGCTGAACTTAGCGCCGGTTTTCAGCTCTATAGCGAATATCGACCTCGGCGGGCGGGGTTGGCTTGAAGGGAGATCGACAGCCTTGAGGGCGCTAATTTATCTGGTTCTGATGCTCGGCTCTTTGCTGGGCGGCACCGCGCAGGTGCTGGCCGGTGAGTTGCGTCTTGCAGATGAGGTGCTGGATCAGCTTCCGGGCAACGATCACTGCCTTAACGACCCTGGCCTGCTGAACGACCTGCCGCCGCTGCCGAGCGACAATGAGTCGAGACCTCTTGTCGCCGAAACGGTGGTCATGCTTTCCATTCGGGCGGTGTTGGACACGGCGTTTGTGGTCTCTGCTCCTGTCGCCGCCGCTCTCTTCTCCTATCCGATTCGCGCTCCTCCATCCTCAGTCGCCTGAACCCAGTCTTTTGTAATAAACCCCAAGCTTTAGCCGGTCGTCGGCGCAGGCCGTTGGCTGGTGTCTGAGGAGGTCAGATGATCACCGCAGTAATGTTCCGTCATGGCATCGAAAACCCCGAGGCGATGCAGCGGATACGCTCGCGCCTGGAGCGACTTGAATCCAGATCGAGCTGCATTCGACGTGTAGGCGTTGTGTTGGATCGTATTTCGCACGGCGGCTCACCGGGGTGTAACTACCAGTGCCATATCTCATTTCGGGGTACCGAAAGACGCGACTTGGATATCTATGCAGATAAGCGGCAGGCCGAGATGGCCATCGATGACGCGTTCGACCGCCTGCAAATGGAGTTGAAGTCTGGATTGGTGCGTCGTCTGCGTAAACGCCGTTGACTTGATTAGAGACTCTTTGCCCATACACATGACAAAAATGGAAATGTTGAGGAGCTTGATATGAAAAGAGCTTTGAAACTGGGAGCGGCCGCACTACTGACGGTCGCCTCTCTGAATGCGTCGGCGGCCCTGCCGATCAGTGATCCTCAGGGCAGGGAACTGCCCTCGCTTTCACCGATGTTGGAGCAGGTGAACGCCGCGGTGGTGAATATCGCGACCTTCTCCAATCAGCAGGTCTACAACCCGCTGTTGAGCGACCCGTTTTTCCGGCGTTTCTTCAATATCCCGGACGAGCAGGCGCAGCCGCGCCAGCAGCGGCGACAGGCCAGTGCGGGCTCCGGCGTCATCGTTGATAAGAACCAGGGCACTATCATCACCAACTACCACGTCATCAAGGGCGCGGATGAGATCCAGGTGCAGCTGCTGGATGGGCGTACCTTCCAGGCCGAGCTGATCGGTGCTGACCCCGAGGTGGATATCGCGGTATTGAAGATCAAGGCCGACAAGCTGACGGCGCTGCCACTGGCGGATTCCGACAGACTGAAGGTGGGTGACTTCGTGGTCGCGATCGGTAATCCGTTTGGCCTCGGCCAGACCATTACCACCGGCGTGGTCAGTGCGCTGGGCAGAACCGGTCTTGGCATCGAAGGGTTTGAAAACTTCATCCAGACCGACGCCTCGATCAACCCAGGTAACTCGGGTGGTGCGCTGGTCAATCTGAATGGCGAGCTGGTGGGGATCAATACCGCGATCATCGCACCGGGTGGCGGCAACGTCGGTATCGGCTTTGCGATACCGGTCAATATGATGCGTAACGTGGCCGATCAGATCCTCGATGTGGGTGAGGTGACCCGCGGCCAGATCGGCGTCGCGATTCAGGACCTGACGCCCGAACTGCAGCAGGCGTTCGATATCGATAACGGTCAACAGGGCGTACTGGTGACCGATGTAATGAAGGACTCCGAGGCGGAGAAGGCCGGTCTTAAAGCGGGCGACCTGATTCTTGAGGTCAATGGCAAGCTGACGCCCAACAGCGGCCAACTGCGTCATCGCATCGCCTTTGCCGGTGTGGGCGAGACGGTCAAACTCACCCTGATTCGGGATGGAAAGCGGATGGATATCGACGTCAAAGTTGGCAAGTCCGCAACCCTGACCTCCGATGTCCGGCTGCACAAACTGCTGGATGGGGTGACCTTCGCCAACTCGCCGGATGGTCGTGGTGTGGTGATCGCCGAGTTGGATCCGCAGTCGACGGCCGCAGCCGCAGGGTTGCGCTCAAACGATGTGATTCTCAGCGTTAACCGGCAGCGAGTAGACAGTATGGATGACCTCAACCAGGTGCTTGCACGTGTCGACGACAAGCTGTTGCTCCAGGTAAGACGCGGCAATGGGGTGTTCTACCTGGTGTTGCGTTAAGAGCGCACTCTACTCAGCTGGTCGAAAAGCCGCGCCTTCGGGTGCGGCTTTTGCGTCTGCGGCTTTTCATTAGCTGAGCGGCTTCCATCCATCCATTTAGTGCCGGGTTCGCGCTTATCTCCTTTTATGACAGGGTCAGGCGTTCAATATTGTCCTAACCTGAAAGCTGATACGAGCTCTTTGATCCTATTTTGAAAGTAATAAAAACAAAATAAAAACGTTATTCGGGGCTTGTTATCGGTAAATATGTATGGATAATACGTAACTAAATTACATAACAAGGTTCAAGCGGCCGACAAGTCAGGCCCGGGAGATACGGCATGAATCCAACCGTAGCGGCAGTAACTGAGCGCATCATCGAGCGCAGTCGGCAAACCCGCGCCGATTATCTTGCGCTCATGGAGCAGGCGCGGCGAAACAAGCCGCACCGTACGGAGCTCTCCTGTGGCAACCTGGCGCACGGCTTTGCTGCCTGTGGTGGCGAAGATAAAAACCGTCTGAAGCTGATGCAGCGCGCCAATGTCGGCATCGTCTCCGCCTACAATGATATGCTCTCGGCGCACCAGCCGCTGGAGCGGTTTCCGGCGCTGATCAAGGAAGCGGCAAGCGGCATGGGCTGCACCGCACAGTTTGCCGGTGGCGTGCCGGCGATGTGCGATGGCGTGACCCAGGGTCAGCCCGGCATGGAACTGAGCCTGTTCAGCCGCGATACCATCGCCATGGCCACCGCCGTGGGGCTTTCGCACAATATGTTCGATGCCGTGCTCTGCCTCGGCGTCTGCGACAAGATCGTACCGGGTCTGCTGATCGGCGCGCTCAGCTTCGGTCATCTGCCGGTGATCTTCGTGCCGGCAGGCCCCATGACCACCGGGCTCTCCAACAGCGAAAAATCCCGCATCCGCCAGCTCTACGCCGAAGGCAAGGTGGACCGCGATGCGCTGCTGCAGTGCGAGTCCGACTCCTACCATGGCCCCGGCACCTGCACCTTCTACGGTACCGCCAACTCCAACCAGTTGCTGATGGAGGCGATGGGCGTGCATCTGCCCGGCACCTCCTTCGTCAACCCCAATACACCGTTGCGCGATGCGCTGACCAAGGCGGCGGCCGAACAGGCCTGCCGTATCACCGAGCTGGGGTCGGACTACCGCCCGCTGTGCCAGGTGATCGACGAGAAGGCGATCGTCAACGGTATCGTGGCGCTACTGGCCACCGGTGGCTCCACCAACCACACCATGCATATCATCGCGATCGCCAGGGCGGCCGGTGTCATCGTCAACTGGGACGACTTTGCTGATCTGTCCGACGCGGTGCCGCTGCTGACCCGGATCTACCCCAACGGCAGTGCCGATGTGAACCACTTTCACGCCGCCGGCGGTATGGCGCTGCTGTTCCATGAACTGCTCAGTGCCGGGGTGTTGCACGAGGATGTGCTGACCGTGGCCGGCAGGGGGCTGGCGCAGTACACCTGCGAGCCGTTCCTGGATGGCGACAAGCTGATCTGGCGCGAAGGGCCGAAGCAGTCGCTGGATCCGGAGGTGGTTGCCAGCGTCGGCGAGCCGTTTGCGGCCAACGGCGGCCTGAAACTGATGAAAGGTAACCTCGGTCGCGGCGTGATCAAGATCTCCGCCGTCAAGCCGGAACACCGTGTCGTGGAGGCGCCCGCGGTGGTGCTGCACGACCAGAACGATCTGGAGCCGCTGTTCAAGAGCGGCAAGCTGGAGCGCGACTGCATTGTTGTCGTGCGCTTCCAGGGGCCTTCGGCGATCGGTATGCCGGAACTGCACAAGCTGACCCCCTATCTGGGCACGCTGCAGGATCGCGGTTTCAAGGTGGCGCTGGTCACCGACGGGCGCATGTCGGGGGCTTCCGGCAAGGTGCCGGCGGCGATCCATGTGACCCCTGAAGCCTACAACGGCGGCATGCTGGCCAGGGTCCGGGATGGCGACTTGGTGCGGCTTGATGCCAATACCGGCGAGCTGGTATTGCTGGTCGACGAATCGGAGTTGGCGAAACGCGAACCCGCCATCGCTGATGTCAGCCATAGTCACCATGGCATGGGCCGCGAGCTGTTCGCCGGTATGCGCCGCCTGGTGACCGGGGCCGAGCAGGGGGCCTGCTCACTGTTTGTTGATAATCCGGGTCAGTCGATCTGAAGCGGGTCCAGAGGAATAGAGATGAGTACACAGGTAGATACAGTTCTGAACAGCGCGCCGGTGATGCCCGTGTTGGTGATCGAGCGGGTTGAGGATGCGGTCCCACTGGCCAAGGCGCTCAAGGCAGGCGGTCTCAATGTGCTGGAGGTGACCCTGCGCACCAGTGCCGCGCTGGAGGCTATCCACGCCATCGTCGCCGAAGTGCAGGGTGTCATTGTCGGTGCCGGTACCGTGACCAGGGCGTCCGAACTGGCCGAGGTCGCTGCGGCAGGCGCGACCTTTGCCATAAGCCCAGGTGCCACCGCGGAGCTGCTCAAAGCCGGGCTGGAGTCCAATATCACCTATATCCCGGCGATCAGCACCGTTTCCGAGCTGATGAATGGACTGGATGCCGGATACCGGGCATTCAAGTTCTTCCCGGCCGAGGCCAGCGGCGGCACCGCGATGCTGAAATCGATCGCCGGTCCTTTCCCCGATGTGCGCTTCTGTCCGACCGGGGGTATAGGGCCCGATAACTTCATGGATTACCTGAATCTGCCCAACGTGAGCTGTGTAGGCGGCTCATGGGTAGTACCTGCGGGCCTGATCCGCCAGCAGGACTGGGAGGGTATCACCGCCCTGGCGGCCGCCGCCGTTGAGCGGGCCGGTCAGCGTGGCTGATCTCTCCAATCGCCTGGTCCGGGTTTTTGGTTGCTACCCGGATCGGCACACCCTTGGAAAAGGACGGGTACATAAGGCGGTTTGCTTCGTAGTGTCAGCAGCTGCAATGGTCCGGTTTTATGTACTGCATGTCTCTTTCATGCCGCCTGCCTGAGGCGGCTTTTTTATTTCATAGCTACGGTTAGGTTAAGAACACCTATATCAACCTAAGGAGTCTGACAAGATGAGTGCCCAGCTGATCAATCACGCCTGCGATTTTGTGCTGTTTGGCGCACGGGGTGATCTGGCGATGCGCAAACTGTTCCCGGCACTGTATCAGCTGCATCGTGCGGACCTTTTGCATCCGAATACGCGGCTGGTCGGTGTGGCACGCAACGAGTCCACGCAGGAGGAGTTCGTCGATGCGGTGCTGGCAACACTCAAGCGCTATCTGAAGCCGAGCGAGTTCGAGGCCGAGGCCTGGGAGGGGTTCAGCAAGCGCCTGCACTACCTCAAGATCGAGATGACCAAGGCGGCCGACTACAAGCAGATCACCCGCTTAGTGGAAGGCTCGGCCAACACGCTGGTCAACTATCTCTCCACGCCGCCGGCTTTGTTCGCCGACATCTGCAAGAACCTGCATCTGTCCGGTGCCGTCACGCCGAGCACCCGGATCATCATCGAGAAGCCGATCGGTCATGACCTGGAGAGCTCCCGGCAGATCAACGACACCGTCGCCCAGTATTTCAACGAGAATCAGGTCTACCGCATCGACCACTACCTGGGCAAGGAGACGGTGCAGAACCTGATCGCGCTGCGCTTCGCCAATAACCTGTTCGGCTCGCAGTGGAACCAGAACCATATCGACCACGTGCAGATCACCGTCTCTGAAACGGTTGGTATCGAGGGGCGCTGGGGCTACTACGACAAGGTCGGTCAGATGCGTGACATGGTACAGAACCATGTGCTGCAACTGCTCTGCATGGTGGCGATGGATCCGCCGAGCCAGCTTACCGCCGACGGTATCCGTGACGAAAAGTTGAAAGTGCTGCGCGCCCTGCGCCCGATCACGGCCGAGAACGTGGCCCGGCGCGCGGTGCGGGGGCAATACACGGCCGGTGCCATCAACGGCGCCGCCTGTCCCGGTTATAAAGAGGAGGAGGGCAGCAGCGGACAGAGCAATACCGAAACCTTCGTTGCCCTGCGCGCCAACATCGACAACTGGCGCTGGGCCGGCGTGCCTTTCTATATCCGTACCGGCAAGCGGATGGCGACACGGATGGCGGAGATCGTCATCGTCTACAAGAACCAGCCGCACTACATCTTCGATCCGAAGCAGAAGAGCATGGTCACCAACAAGCTGATCATTCGCCTGCAACCGGACGAAGGGATACGCCTGCAGGTGGTGACCAAGGAGCAGAGCCTGGATAAGGGGATGGCGTTGCAGAGCCGCGGCCTGAATCTGAACTTCTCCGAGGGACAGGAGGGGGTGCGTACCCCGGAAGCTTACGAGCGCCTCATTCTGGAAGCGATGCGCGGCAACCAGTCGTTGTTTGTGCGCCGCGACGAGATTGAGGCGTCCTGGACCTGGTGTGATGAGCTGATCAAGGCCTGGGATGAGAGTGGCGACCAGGTCAAACCCTACCCGGCAGGTAGCTGGGGGCCGATCGGTTCCATCGCCTTGATCGAACGTGACGGGAGGTCCTGGCATGAATGAGCTTGAACTCTATCCGGGGTTGAATCAGGCGTTGGAACTGAAGCAGTTCGCCGCGCGTGAACAGCTCGAACAGGATCTCTGTGCGCGCATCTGCAACCTCCTGCAGGCGGGTATCGAGAGTCGCGGCGAAGCGGCGCTGGTGGTCTCCGGCGGACGCACGCCGGCGGGGCTGTTCCAGCGCCTGTCCGAGCAGCCGCTGGAGTGGTCCAAGGTGCTGGTGACGCTGGCGGACGAGCGCTGGGTCGACAATCAACACGAGGACTCCAACGAGCGTTCGGTGCGCACTCACCTGCTACAGAATCATGCGGTGGCCGCACGGTTTCTGCCGCTGGTGAACGCTGAGGCGACGCCGCATGAGGGGCGGTCCGAGGCTGAGTTGCTGCTGAGTATGCTGCCGGAGAGGGTGGATGTGGTGATTCTTGGCATGGGCGAGGATGGTCATACCGCCTCGTTCTTTCCCGATGCTCCGGAGTTGGCGCAGGCGCTGGATCCGCAGCCCGCTTGCGACTGCGCGGCGGTTACGCCGCCGGTAGCACCGTGGAAGCGGATCACCCTGACCCTGCCGCGATTGCTCGCCAGCCACCAGATCATCGTCCACCTCTGTGGCCAGTCAAAGCTGCCGGTGCTGCAGCAGGCGCTGGCGGAGGGAGCTGTGGAGCTGATGCCGATCCGCTCGGTACTGCGGCAGAAGGGCACACCGGTCGCAATCTACTGGGCGCCCTGAGATGATCGATCTACAAAAATATGCCGGTATCGTCTTCGACATGGATGGCACGTTGGTGGACACCATGGAGGGGCATCTGGAGTCCTGGCGGCTGACCTGCGAAGCCTACGGCTTTCCGTTCGACAAGGCGTACCTGCACGGCCTGGGCGGCGTGCCGTCGGTCCGCACCGTGGAGATGCTGAACGAGCTGCATGGCCTCAGTCACGATGCCGAAGAGGTCGCCGAACACAAGTACCGTACCTGGCGCAGCATGAAACCGGATCCGCAACTGATTCCCGAGACGCTGGGTGTTTTTCGGCACTATCGGGCGTCGAAAAAGATAGGTGTTGGTACCGGCGCCAAGCGGGAAAGCGCGGAGATCATCTTGAACGCCGTCGGCTTGATCGACCAGCTCGACGCCCTGGTGACCTCAAGCGATGTCGAGCAGGGCAAGCCTCACCCCGATACCTTTCTCAAGGTGGCGGAGTTGATGGGCGTGAATCCGAGCGACTGCGTGGTGTTCGAAGATACCGAGATCGGCCGCCAGGCCGCTGCTGCTGCGGGCATGGATTGCTTTCTGTTCAGTGACGGCGAGTTTCGGTTTTATCCGTCCGAGTGATTTCTGCTCACACTAAGTGCTGTCCGGACCTGAGGTACTGCGGTCCGTGCGGCACCCTCGCGTTATTTTACCATCCCTTACTCATCGAACAGTCCCCCCTATCTGGGTTGTGCTCAATGCCTGTGTTTGCCTGAGGCGTGCTCCCGTGTGAAGGGAGGCGGCTTTCTGGCGGCGTTTTAAATACACGGCGAGATAAGTGAAGTTGTTGTTGAATAGTTTAAATGTTACCGGTAAAGTTATCGTTGTTACCGGTAACATTTGATTGTTGCGGTTCATAATTAACACATTGACCTACTCTTGGTTCGACAATAAAAACAGGAACAGACAGATGAAACTCTCAACCAAGCTCCTGACTGCAGCCCTGTCCGGGCTGATCTCCGTTTCCACCTTTGCCGCCGACTTTACTTTCAAGGTGCAGTCCTCCGACCCCTCCGGCGACAAGAACTTTCAGATCCAGCAGCAGTGGGCCGAGCGTGTCGGGAAGATGTCCGGCGGTCGGCTGGAGATCAAGCTGCTGCCGGTGGGTAGTGTGGTCAAGCACACCGAAACGCTGGATGCGATCAAGATGGGCATCCTAGATGGTCATGTCACCGCCACCGGCTACTTCTCCGGCAAGGATCCCGCATTCGGCCTGATCGGCAATACGGTTGGCGCCTGGTCCGATACCTCGCAACTGCTGCAGTACATCAACTACGGTGGCGGTTATGAACTGATGACCGAGCTCTACGCCCCTTATGGCGTGAAGTTTGTCGGCGCTTCCACTACCGGTGTTGAGTCGTTCGTATCCAACGTGCCGATCGACGGCGTTGATGACCTCAAGGGGGTGAAGCTGCGCGCGCCGGAGGGGCTGGTGCAGAAGGTGTTTGCTGCCGCGGGGGCTGCGCCGGTTAACCTGCCGGGATCCGAGGTATTCACTGCGTTGAGCAAGGGTGTAATCGACGCCGCCGACTACACCGTGTTCTCGACCAACCAGAAGGCGGGCATGAACGATATCGCCCAGCATCCGGTGCAGCCCGGCTTCCACTCCCTGCCGCTGATCGATGTGTCGGTGAGCCAGAAAAAGTGGGACAAGCTGCCGGCCGATCTACAAGAGATTCTTACCGTGTCGGTGCGTGACTTCGCCCAGGATATCACCACCCAGCTGCGTATCGCCGACCAGCAGGCGGTGAAGGATGCGCGCAACAACCCGGAGATCACCATCCACGACTGGTCCGCGGAGGAGCGCAAGAAGTTCCGTGCCATCGCCCGCTCCCAGTGGGCGGAGTTTGCCCAGGAGTCGGACAATGCGATGAAGGTGTATAAGTCGATCACGGCTTATCTGGAAGCCAACGGTCTGCTCTAAGATACCCCTTACTTCTCTGATGCCTGAAGGTGGGGTGCACAACCCCACCTGACTCTCTGGACTCTGTCATGAAAGCTCAACAACGCATTCGCGAAGAGGAAGCGCATGAGGTGGAGCAGCACGGTCGCACCCGGCTGGATCGCTGCATACTGCAGGTCGGTAATCTGCTCAGCCTGCTGTTCGTATTCACCGTCGCGATCTCCTTCTTCGAAATCCTGATGCGCTACCTGTTCAACGCCCCGACCATCTGGGTGCATGAATCGGCGGCGTTTATCGGCGGCTCGCTGTTCGTGATCGGTGGCGCCTATGCACTGGCCAACGACAAGCATGTCCGCGTGGTGCTGATCTACGACCAGGTCTCGCCACGCGTGCGCTGTTACCTGGATATCTTCCACGCCCTGGCCGGACTGCTGTTTACCGGGATGCTGGCCTACGGTGCGTGGATGATGATGACCAGCGCCTGGCTCTCGCCTCTGGGCGAGCTGCACCTGGAAAGCTCCGGTTCCGCCTGGAATCCTCCGTTTCCGGCGCTGCTGAAGGCGCTGATCCTGCTGGTAGTGTGTGTCATGTTCGTTCAGTTTCTGCTTCACCTGATTGACGACTTTCGTCGTCTCGGGCGGTTGAAGCGCGGAGGTAAGTTGGATGTTTGATCTCTCCGCAATCGGAATCGCCTACGGCAGCCTGCTGATGCTGGGGCTGATGATTATGCTGCTGCTGACCGGCATGCAGCTGGCATTTGTCACCGGTCTGGTGGCACTGGTGTTTACAATCGGCTGGTTCGGCGTCGACGCGATGCCGCTGATTACCAGCCGCATGTACAGTTTCGTCAACGGCTACGTCTTTCTGGCGGTGCCGATGTTCGTATTGATGGCGGCGTTGCTGGACCGCTCCGGTATCGCGGTCGATCTGTTCGACGCGATGAAGCGGGTGGCGCGCAGACTGCGCGGCGGGGTGGCAGTGCAGACGCTGATCGTGGCCGTCATTCTGGCGTCCATGTCCGGCGTGATCGGCGGCGAAACGGTGCTGCTCGGGATTCTGGCACTGCCGCAGATGCTGCGCCTGGGCTACAACCGCAAGCTGGCGATCGGTACCACCTGTGCCGGCGGTGCGCTGGGTACCATGATGCCGCCGAGCATCGTGCTGATCATCTACGGCATGACCGCCAGCGTGTCGATCGGGGACCTGTTCAAGGCCGCCTTTCTGCCCGCCGCGATTCTGGCCGGCTTCTATGTCGTGTATGTGCTGGTGCGCTGCTACCTGAACCCGTCACTGGCGCCGCTGCCGACGGCGGAAGAGCTGGCCGCGGATGATGAGCGCGAGATCAACTACCTGAAGGCACTGTTCTTCCCGGGGCTGACCGTCGCCATCGTACTCGGCAGCATCTACACCGGCGTGGCTTCGGTGACAGAGGCCTCGGCTTTGGGTGTGGTCGGTATCATGCTGAGCGCGTTGATCCGCGGTGAGCTGAACCTCGGCATGATCCGCGACAGCGCCAAGGCGACGATGCAGACCTGCGGCATGATCATCTGGATCGGTATCGGTGCCAGTGCGCTGGTCGGGGTATACAACCTGATGGGAGGTATCGACTTTGTTGAATCGGTAATCCTGTCGCTCAGCGACGGTCATGCAATGACCACGGTGCTGATCATGATGCTGATCCTGCTGGTGTTGGGGATGTTCCTGGATTGGGTCGGCGTTGCGCTGCTGACCATGCCGATTTTCGTGCCGATCATCACCAGCCTTGGCCTGGATCCGATCTGGTTCGGTGTGGTGTTCTGCCTGAATATGCAGGTCTCCTTCCTGTCGCCGCCGTTCGGTCCCGCCGCCTTCTACCTGAAGTCGGTAGCACCCAAGGATATCAGCCTCGGCGAGATCTTCTCCGCCCTGGTGCCGTTCATCATGCTGCAGATCCTGGCATTGACGCTGGTGGTGCTGTTCCCGCAGCTGTCGCTCTGGTGGCAGTAGGAGGCCGACACATGCAGAAGAAGTTTATCGTGATGGGGGTCTCCGGCTGTGGCAAGTCGCTGATCGGATCCATGCTGGCGGAGCGTCTCGGATTGGCGTTCTTCGACGGTGACGACTTTCATCCACGGGCGAACGTGGAGAAGATGCGCCAGGGTACGCCGCTCAACGATGAGGATCGCTATGGCTGGCTGGAGTCCCTGAACGCGCTGCTCAACCGTGAGGAGAGTGCGGTGGTCGCCTGCTCCAGCCTCAAGCCTCGGTACCGCGAACAGCTGCGCCGGGGCAACGCTGCGCAACTGATCTATCTGAAGGGGAATATCGAGACGATCTGGGCTCGCCATAGCTGTCGCGAGGGGCATTACTTCAATGGCCGTAAGATGCTGGAGAGCCAGTTCAGAGAACTGATCGAACCGAAACCGGGGGAGGCGATAGAGGTCTCCATCGATCAGCCTGCCGAGCGGGTGCTTCAGACTATTCTGGATGCCTTGGTTGAAAAATAAAGGTCGCCTTCGCCTGCGCAGGTGTTCGGCTCCGTTGTCGGGCAGGGCGCTGGGTGCTTTGCCCGACACGCTTCCGGCGGTAAGATGTTACGCGTAACAGGACGTTTGGATGCCAGAATGACCGCAAAAAGAAGAAGACCCACCCTCCAGGATGTTGCAGATCGCGTCGGTGTCACCAAGATGACGGTGAGCCGGTATCTGAAACATCCAGAACAGGTATCGAGCGCGTTGCGGGAGACTATCCAGCAGGCGCTCGATGAGCTGGGTTACATCCCCAACAAGGTGCCTGACATCCTCTCCAGTGCCAAGAGTCATGCCATCGGCCTGCTGGTGCCCTCGCTGACCAACCAGGTGTTCGCCGAGATGATCCGCGGCTTCGAGTCGGTGGTGGAGCCGGCGGGTTACCAGACCATGCTGGCCCACTACGGTTATAGCCAGAGTGCCGAAGAGGCGCGCATCGCCACTCTGCTGGGTTACAGCGTGGATGGTTTGATCCTGTCGGAGAGTTTCCATACCGAGCGCGTACGGCGGATGATCAAGATCGCCGGCGTGCCGGTGATCGAACTGATGGATTCGGTATCACCGGCCATCGAACAGGCGATCGGGTTTGATAATACCGCCGCCGCCTATGCCATGACCGAGCTGATGATCGAACGCGGGCACCGTAATACCGTCTATTTCGCCGCCCGTATGGATGTACGTACCCGGCTCAAGATTCTGGGCTACGAGCGGGCGATGCGCAGGCATGGTCTGGAGCCGTTCAGTCTGCAGACGGAGGAGGCCTCCTCGTTTACCCGTGGCGCGCTGTTGCTGCGTCAGGCGCTGGTGCGGCGGCCGAACCTGGACGGCATCTTCTGTACCAACGACGACCTTGCCATCGGTGCCTTCTACGAGTGCCAGCGTCTGGGTATCCCGGTACCGCAGCAGATCGGCATAGCCGGCTTTCACGGTCACGACATTGCGGCTGCGATGGTGCCGAGACTGGCGACGGTGGTTACGCCACGCGAGGAGGTGGGGCGTCTGGCGGCAGAGAATCTGTTGGCGCGGTTGCGGGGCGAGCCGGTCGGTCGGCCGGTGATCGATCTGCCTTTCCGGCTGGAAGCGGGGGAGAGCCTGCGACCAGCGAGCTGACCGCAGGCTCAAGGGGGGCGTTTATAGGCTCAGATCTGTCTGCGCAGGCAGCGCATCGAACGCACCCTTGCGGGTGACGGCGAAGGCGCCGCACTGCATGCCGGTGTTCAGTACCGCTTCAAGCAACTCGCGGTCGCTCAGCGACTGCAACCGATCACGGCTGATATCCCTTTTGGACAGCGCATAGAGCACACCGCCGGTGAAGGCGTCGCCTGCTGCAGTGCTGTCGATCACCTTGGTCTTGGGCGGTTGCAGCTCGCCGTTCAGCTCGCGGCCGCTCTTCCCCCCACAATAGTAGCGCAGAGGGTTGCCGCCGTCGGTGACCAGGATCAGACTGACACCGGCGTCGCGAATGCGCTGGATCACCTCATCTTCGCTCTGGTTGCGGCACAGGAACGCCAGCTCCTCGGTGCAGAGCTTGAGCAGATCGGTCTGCTCGATCGCCTGCCAGATGAACGGAGTTGGGTCCAGGTCGGACGGCCAGAGGTTGTGGCGCAGGTTGATATCGAAGCTGACCAGATAACCCTTCTCATGGGCCTTGGCGACTCCGGCCATAGTGGTGTCGCGAATACCGGCCTCGGTCAGGGTGTTGGAGCAGAAGTGGAAGATGCCCGGTTCGTCGAACCAGTCGCTGCCGAACTCCTCCGGACGGAACAGCAGGTCCGCCGAGGGTGAGCGGTAGAACTCGAACGAGCGCTCGCCATGTTCGTCCAGCGAGACGAATGCCAGCGCCGTTTTTGCTTCCGTCGTCTGCAGCAGATAGTCGGTGTTGACGCCTGCGTTTGCCATGGCGTCGCGCAGGCAGTCGCCGAACATATCCTGTCCCACCTTGCCGGCGAAATGGGAACGGCCGCCGAGCTTGGCCACCGCCACTGCCACGTTGGCGGGCGCGCCGCCGGGGTAGCGGGTAAAGGTTTCCGGGCCGTCCAGATCGGCGCCGCCGACCCGGTTGGAGAGCATATCGATCAATGCCTCTCCGAAACTGATCACTTTGTTCATGGTTTTACGCTCTCGGCCGGTTTCGCGGCCTCGCTCTTGGCGGTTTTCTTTACCGATGCCCGGGCTGCGGCTTCGGTACTGCTTTTCTTGCCCTGCATATGCTGACGCACGATCTCCATCAGCCCCTGCGTCGACTGGTCATACTCCGAGCTCTTCAGTTCGATGTTGCGGCTGATCTCTGTGGCCAGGCGTTTGCCCAGCTGTACGCCCCACTGGTCGAAGGAGTTGATGTTCCAGATCGCGCCCTGCACGAACACCTTGTGCTCGTAGAGTGCGATCAATGCGCCCAAGTTGCGCGGGCTCAGGCTTTCCAGCAGCAGGATGTTGCTGGGGCGGTTACCCGGGCAGGTGGCGTAGTCCAGCATACCGTTTTTCTGGTCGCCGTTCATGAACGCGTTGGCCTGGGCCAGCATATTGGTGAGCAGGGCGAAGTGGTGCTCCTCGGTCTGTTCATCCGGCTGCAGTGAGGCGATAAAGTCGATCGGCACGAAGCGGGTGCCCTGGTGCAGCAGCTGGAAGAAGGCGTGCTGGCCGTTGGAGCCGGTCTGCCCCCAGACGATCGGCCCGGTGGCGTAATCGACCGGATGACCATCCATATCCACGGACTTGCCGTTGCTCTCCATATCCAGTTGCTGCAGGAATGAGGGCAGCTGATGCAGTGCCTGATCGTAGGGGATGATCGCCTGGGTTTCGGCACCGAGGAAGTTGATGTACCAGATGCCGATCAGTGCCAGCAGTACCGGCATGTTCTGCTCGAGCGGTGCTTCGAGGAAGTGGCGGTCCATCTCGTAGGCGCCTTCGAGCAGCTCGATAAAGCGGTCGTATCCGATGCTCAACGCGATCGGTAGGCCGATGCTGGACCAGAGCGAATAGCGCCCGCCGACCCAGGCCCAGAATTCGAAGATGTTCTCGCGCTTGATGCCGAACTCCATCGCCGCCGCCTGGTTGGTCGACACGGCGACAAAGTGCTGGCTCATATCGGTCTGCGCACCGGTATTGTCCAGGAACCAGCGTCGTGCCGTCTTGGCGTTGAGCAGCGTCTCCTGGGTGGAAAAGGTTTTGGTGGAAACGATGAACAGGGTGGTTTCCGGGTCGAGACCGCTCAGCACCTTCTTGATGTGCTGGCCATCCACGTTGGAGATGAAGTGGAAGTTCATCTCCGGGTGCTTGTAGTTGAGCAGGGCGCGGCAGACCATGTTCGGCCCCAGGTCGGAGCCGCCGATGCCGATATTGACCACGTTGCGGATCCGTTTGCCGCTGAACCCTTTCCACTCGCCGCTACGCACCTTCTGGCTGAACGCTTCCAGTTTCTTCAGGCCCGAGCGGATATCCGGCATCACGTCCTTGCCGTTGACCACTACCGGCTCGTCGCCGCAGTTGCGCAGTGCGGTGTGCAGTACCGGCCGGTTTTCGGTGGTATTGATGATGTCGCCGGAGAACATCTGCGCCCGACGTTGACGTAGCGGAGAGTGTTCCGCCAGCGCGAACAGGGCCTTCAGCACCTCGTCGTTGACCTTGTTCTTGGAGTAGTCGAGAAACAGCTCGCCCAGACGCAGGCTCATCTTGTCGAAGCGGCCCGGGTCGGTGCTGAAGTAGTCGGCGATACGGTCGTCTTGGGTCTTTTCCGCCAGGGCCTGGAGCTTCTTCCAGGTGACAGAGGAGCTTAGCTGATACATGGCGCGATCTCTTGTTCTGTTTTGGAGGCGAGTGCTCCGGTTCTCAGGGTTATAGCGTCAACAAGTAAACGGAGAATGTCGTGCCGACCCTTCCGTTGTAACAGTTGTAATAGATGGCGGCTGGGGCTTGGGGTTGGCTTGGGTTGCCCGGCGCCATCAATTACTGGGACCTGAGAATTAGGCTATCACGAATGTAGTAAAAGTACATATATGGCATGCCATTTTGGTGAGTTTTTTTACGATTAATATGTAATAAAAGCAAATTCGTATCGGTTTTAATCGGCTTTTGTACAGGTGGTGTTGCGTGGGGATGCTCTCTCTTTTGGGGCGGATTTCTATCAAGGGCCTTGCGGCGGCGCTGTTCGCTGTCGATTCCTGTGATTGAGCCGCATGCGCTTGAAATTGCTATAAATGTAAAAATACCTAAAATATCTTGCTATTAAGTCTGTTTAAGATTGTTTAAGTAAATTAAGTATGTAAGTTTAGCAACTTTTTGTTGAGTCTCACATCCAACGGCTTTTAACATCGATTCTCGACGCTGGCCGGTTTGGCATCATCCGATCCTGATCGGTATCTGCCTGCCGTAGGAGGTGTTCTCCTGCCGGCACGAATCCCGTAGTTATGGAGCGAGAGAGTCGTGAATAAAAATAAGAGCCGTTATGTAAAGCAGATTTTGGGCGCCGCTGTTCTGGCTGCAATGGCCAGTCAGGCGATGGCAGAAGTGAGCTTCGATGCCAACATCGAATTGAACACCGATGCGGTCGATGCTGAAAATGCGGATACCACCTATGACCAGAACGGTCGTGTTGAGGTCAACGCCTTCGGTCGCCACGAGAAGGGCGGCTACTTCGTTCAGGGGCGCGGTACTGTCCTGCTGAACACCGATGGCGAAACCGATGTTGATGATGCCTGGATTCAGTTCGGCAACTCGACTTGGGATCTGCAGGGCGGGCGCTTTGAAGCGGTCAACCTGTTCCCGCTGGGTAAGGACACCCTGATCGTTCATGCCGGCGGCGACGAAGTTTCCGTTTATGAAGCCAACAAGGCGCGCGGTCGTATCGGCGATGGCGGTGGCCAGCTGGCGCTGCATTTCAATGCCAGTGAGAGCATTAAGTTCGAACTGGGCACCGTGTTCGGTGACCCCGAAGTGGGCGGCGACGACACCACGGCGTTTGGCGGTGTGCGTCCGGCCGTGACCTTCATGGGCGACGGCTTTAGTGTGACCGCCGGTTACGAGCGTGTCAGCTATGATCTGGCTGCCGGAGGTGATGTCGATCAGGAGGGTTTTGCGCTGACCACCAGCTTTAATGTGGGTGCTGCCGCGATCAACCTGTCCGCCACGCATGGCGAGGACAACAATACCGACGAAGAGACCGATTCCTACGCCGCCAACATGACGTACGGCAACTTCGGTGCGGGCCTGATCTACTCTCAGCTCGATATGGCCGATACTGACGTGACCACCGCTTATGTGGCTTACACCGTGCCGCTGTTCGATATCGACAACGCGTCGGTAACCTTTGCCGGCTCCACCTCCACTGCGGACGGCGTAAGCGATGCGGTAAGCGATCAAACCAACGCCGTACGCGTACGCTTCAACTACACCTTCTAATCGCGTACCCAGGCGCAATAGAATCGGATCAGACCCCCTTCCTGCTCCGGTTCTATCGTTTGCCTCAAGTCGTATTTTCGACCCTTTCCTGTGCGGAGAGCCTGTCCAACAGCTCTCCGTTTTTTATGTACAGGATGTACGGTATGCCGCGGGCGCATGGATGCGCGGGAGCGGCGATGTACAGGATGTACGGTCAGGTAGACGGTCGTGGGCAACTGCCGCCGATCAGCAGTTCCGTCGGCAGCACGATATGCTTGTTCTCCTGAGCATCTAGAAACAGCCTGCCCGCCTGTCGGCCCTTCTCGATACTGTTCTGCTGCACGGTGGTCAGGGAGGGGTAGCAGTTCAGCGCTTCCGGAATACCGTCGAAACCGACGATCTTCAGCTCTTCGGGAACCCGGATGCCGAGCTTCTGCGCCTCCTGCAGCGCAGCGATCGCAATGGTATCGCTCATGCACAGCAGCAGTTCGGGCCTGGGGTTGCACAGCAGGGCTTCGCGTGCCGCTTGCTGGGCGCAGGCATGGTTGTTGACGGGGATATTCCAGATGCAGTCGTGCAGGAGTTGCCGGTTCCGCTCGGCAAAGGCCGCGCGATAGCCGCTCAGACGCTGGACCGAGATCGACTCGCTTTCGTCGAACAGCTCGCCCGGATCATAGACGCGACAGACATGCCGGGAGTCGATCAGCCTGAGCCCGAGCACGCCCACCCGCTGTGGCCGGTGCATCAGGGCATGGCGGGCGCCGACAAGGGCGCCGCCGAAATCGTCGCTCTGGATGCTGCTGTTCTCTTCAATGGTGCAGTCGACGCTGATCAGGGTCTTGCGTTGCCGGATCAGTTGATCATACGCCTGGCGGTTATTCATCTGGCCGTAGATGATGAAGCCGTCCACCATCGCTTCGTGCTGCCGGAACTGGCAGCCGCTGTCTATCTCCTTGGCGGAGAGCATCAGCAGGTTGAGCTGGGCCCTGTCGAGCTCTTCCGTCAGTCCGGTCAGGAACTGGTTGGCAACGGTGTCTTTCAGGTTGTAGGAGAGGCAGTCGGACAACACCACGCCGACGATCCCGACCCGCCCGGGGCGGGGGGAACGAGGGGGCAGGCCGGGACTGCGATAGCCGAGGATCTTGCACTCATGCAGTATTCTCTCCCGCAACTGAACCGACAGTTGATCCGGTCGGTTGAAGGCGTTGGAGATGGTGGCGGCTGAAACACCGAGATGGCGGGCGACATCTTTGATCGTCAGACGACGAAGTTCGGTTTCCTTCTCCGTCATGACAATCTCCTCCCGTCTGGCGCGACCCGGTCTGGCGTGACGCGAACTAAACTGATGTCAACGACGAACGGTTCTTGGAGGCATTGCTGGATCTGGAAAGGAGTATCACTGGACATGACAAACTCTACTTATTGTTATGTTGTGTAATGTTACTACATCGATATCCTGAACAACCAAGTAGTGATCCCGTCTTCCTGGCTGTCCGGTTACGATGGGTCGCGGATTCTTCGCCTGGCGAGGTTGATTGTCTCGCACCGATTGGGCCGCTTTTGGAAGCATACTACAGTAACGTGAAAATGAAGTCGTAAAAAATGACGTTATAAAATTACAGGTTTTGTAACAATTGAAATTTTGTCGACGCTGAGCTGTGCTATGTAAGGACGCCTGTACATGCGTACATCCTGTACATGGCCGCTCCTGCGCATCCATGCGCCCGCGGCATACCGTACATCCTGTACATAACTATAAAAGAGGAGTGGTAATGTCCAATCCCGCCCCGATGGACTCTGTTTCGCCGGATCGTACCGTTTCCGACCGGACAGCTACAGACCGTATCCGTTTTCGAATTCTGGTGGTCGACGATGAAGCCGATATGCGGGAACTGCTGCAGGACCTGCTGGAGGATAGCGGCTACGAGGTGCATACCGCCTCCGGCGGAAACGAGATGAGAGCTGCGCTGAGTGAGTCGGTATTTTCGCTGGTGATTCTGGATCTGCGCCTGAAAGGGGAGGATGGCATGCAACTGGCGAAGGAGCTGCGTCAACGTTCCAGCATTCCGATCATGATGCTGACCGGCAAGGGCGATGAAACCGACCGCATCCTCGGACTCGAGATCGCTGCTGACGATTTCCTGATGAAGCCGTTCAACAACCGTGAACTGGTGGCGCGGGTGCGTGCCATGCTGCGTCGTACCACGGAGTTGAGTGGCCCCGCCTCTCGCGACGATCAATACCGTCACGAGCGCCTGAGCTTCGATGGCTGGATTCTGGATCTCTCCGCCCGTGTGCTGACGCGTCCTGATGGCAAGCCGGAACCGCTGACCAGTGCCGAGTTCACCCTGCTGGAAGCGCTGGTCAAGGCCCATGGTCGTGTGCTTAGCCGGGAGCAACTGCTGGAAGCGACACGGGGAATGGATACCGAAGTGTTCGATCGCACCATCGATGTACTGATACTGCGCCTGCGCCGCAAGATCGAGCCCAACCCCCGCCAGCCGCGCTATATCCGTACCGAGCGTGGTATCGGATATCAGTTCAGTGAAGCGGTGATGCAGTGCTGAGGGCGCAGCGTTGAACGACGCCTCATCCTCTGCCAGGCAAAAAGCCGCGAGCCGGTTGTGGCGCGGCCTCCGGGTACGTACGCGGCTGCTGATCGCATTCAGCGTTCTGCTTGGCGCGACGCTGGCCATTGCCCTGGTCGGCTGGGCCGGACTCAGTAACACCGGCACTGCGCTCAGTCAGTTCGAAGAGCAGGCGCTGCCCGATATTTCGCGCTCCCTGGAGCTGGCCGAACGCACCGCCAACCTGGCGGCGGTTGCGCCCTATGTGGCCAATGCCAGCAGCCCCTTCCTGTTGCAGGGCGAAAGCCAGAACCTGCGTGATCGCATTGCAAAAGTATTGGCCTTGGCCGGTGCGATTCCGCAACTGGATGCGGCCGCGCCCAGGCTGCAGACCCTGCTCCTGCAACTGGAGCGCACGGTGAACGATCTGGTTGAGCTGACGCGGCAGCGACTGTTTCTGCGCGAGGATCTGAGACAGTCCGAATACCAGCTCGGTACCCTGGCGTCCCGCTATGGGGAGGATCCCCAGCACGCCCCGGTTGTGCAGCTGGCGGAGCGGCTGATGCTGGCGGCGCAGGTCAACAACCCGGCGGAACTTGATCTGCTGCAACAGCGTTACGGCAGTGCCTTGGCGCTACTCAAAACGGGCGCTTATGACCAGGTCGCGGTCGATCAGCTGGAGCGGATCGGATCCGGCGAGGGCAACCTGTTTCAGTTGCGTATGAATCAACTGGAGCTGGAACAGCGCAGTGCCTTTCTGCTGGCCTCAACGCGGGCGATCAGTGAACAGCTGAGTACCGAAGTCGGTCGTTTTGTCGACCATGTGGAGAGCCGGATCGAGCAGCAGAGCCGGCGTGTCGGCATCGCCGTGGCCTCCGGTAAGAGTGGCATCCTGATCATCACCCTGCTGGGGATCACGGTTGCATTGGGCGGTATCTGGGTGGTGCGCTTGCTGGCACGGGATCTCGGTGCCGTCACCGGCTTGATGACGCGGCTCGCGGCGGGAGACACCGATCAGCAGACCCCGGCGGTGGAGCGTATCGACGAGATCGGCGACCTGGCGCGTGCGTTTCAGGTGTTCCGCGAGAACGCGGTGGAGATTGCGCGTATCAGCCAATCGCTGCGTGAACAGAGCCGGCTGCTGGAGACAGTGTTCAACAATATCAATGACGGTTTGAGCGTGTTCGACGGCGAGGGGCGGCTGCTGGCCTGGAATCCGCGCTATGCGGAGATCCTGAGCCTGCCGGCCGACAAGCTGGAGCCCGGCGCCACCTTGGAGCAGGTACAGGAGCTGCTGGCGGAAGAGGCGCGGGACAGCTGGGCGCTCGACGGCGTTGCGCTCGATCGCGATGAGCTTAATTCGCTGCGTCGCGAACGGGTGCAGCGGTTCGAACGGCACTTCGCTGACGGCCGGATCGTCGAGTTTCGCAGTTCACCCCTTCCCGGCGGTGGCTTCGTGACCCTGTACAGCGACCTGACCGAGCGCAAGGCGATCGAGGAGCAGCTGCGGCAATCGCAGAAGATGGAGGTGCTGGGGCAACTGACCGGCGGTGTTGCGCATGACTTCAACAACCTGCTGGCGGCGATTATCGGCAACCTGCAACTGCTGGAAACCCGGTTGGAGCCGGACAGCAAGGCGGTCAACAACGCGCGGCGGGCGCTGGCGGCGGCCGAGCGCGGTGGCGGCCTGACCCAGCGTCTGCTGGCGTTTGCGCGCAAGCAGCGCCTGCAGCCGGAGACCATCGATGTGGACCGGCTGATTGGCGAGATGCTCGATCTGATCGAGTACAGTGTCGGGCCGGCCATTGAGATCGATCTGACCCTGAATGCTACCCCCTGGCTGGTCAATGTGGATCCGGGGCAACTGGAGAACGCGCTGCTCAATCTCGCGATCAACAGTGCGGCGGCGATGCCTGAGGGTGGAAAGCTGCGTTTCGAGACCTGTCATGTCGATAATGCCGGCCTGGAGTCGGGCGATGAGGCGGTGTTGGTGCGGGTGCAGGATACCGGTGCCGGGATCAGCGAAACTCACCTGGCGCGAGTGTTCGAGCCCTTCTTCACCACCAAGGAGGTGGGCGAGGGCAGCGGCCTCGGCCTTAGTATGGTGTATGGCTTCGTCAAGCAGTCCCAAGGCGATATTCGGATCCATAGCCAGTTGGGCGAAGGCACCCGGATCGACATCTTACTGCCGCGGGTGACCGATTTGAGGCCGCAGGAGCATGACCAAGATGACCAGGGAGCGCTGCCGAGCGGCCGGGGAGAGTGGGTGCTGCTGGTTGAGGATGACCAGCCGGTGCGTGACATGGCGGAGGATATGCTGGACTCGCTGGGCTATCGGGTCGAGTCGGTGGTGAGCATCGAGGCCGCCTACACCGCCCTGACCGAACGGACCGACTTCGCGCTGGTGTTTACCGATATCAATCTGGGCACGGCGGAGAATGGCCTGCACCTGGCCCGGGATGTGGCCGAGATGCTGCCGGGGTTACCGGTTTTGCTGACATCGGGCCTGCCTGCCGATCAGCTCAGCAGCCGTTACGGACTGCCGGTCGGGCAGTTCGTGCTGGCCAAACCCTACCATCGTGAGGCCCTGGCCAGGGCGGTTTCCGACGCCTTGGCTAACACTGAAAACAAGGAGTCTTGATGAGCGCGCGTGCAGTCCTGATCTGTCTCTGTTCATTGCTGGTACTGCCCCGGCTGGGTTGGGCTGAGCCACTATCGATCGGCGTCAGTGTATCGGATCTGGGCAACCCCTATTTCCAGCGTATCGCCCGGGCGGCGGAGCAGGAGGCAAGGCGGCAGATCGGCGATGAGGTCCGGGTACAGGTGATGTCCAGTGCCTATGACCTGGAGCGTCAGGCGGCGCAGATCGACCGCTTCATCGCCGCCGGCGTGGATCTTATCCTGCTCTCGGCGGCCAGCTACGATGGCCTGAACGACGCCATTGCAAGGGCACATGAAGCGGGTATCTATGTTATCGCCGTCGATGTGCAGGCTGCCGGTGCCGATGCCACGGTCACCACCGATAACGCGGCTGCCGGGCGCCTCGCCTGCGACTATCTGGTACGGCAGCTGAACGGCAGCGGCAGGGTGGTGATCATCAACGGTCCTCCGGTCTCCTCGGTGCTGGAGCGTGTCGAGGGATGCCGCAACCGGCTGGCGCAGGAGACCGGCATCGAGCTGATGTCGATGGATCAGAACGGCGGTGGCAGCTTCGAGGGCGGCTTTGAAAAGATGACACATCTGCTGACCGCCTTCCCGCAGATAGACGCCGTGTTCACCATCAACGATCCCACGGCGCTGGGCGCCGAGCAGGCGGCGAACGAGGCGCAGCGCCACGAGTTCATCATCGCCAGTGTCGACGGTGCTCCGCGTGCGCTGCAGCGCCTGCCGGACGCCGACACCTTGCTGCGTGCCACAGCCGCACAGTTCCCCAGCGAGATCGCGAAGAGAGCGATCGAGTTGGGTGTACGGCTGATTAGAGGCGATACCCTGGAGCGGGAGCTATGGTTGATACCGCCCGAACTGATCACGGCGGACAATGTGGACCAGTTTGGGCAGTGGTAGTGGCAAGTACCGCGAGCCTGGGCCTGTTCTTTTGTTCTGTTTAGCTATCAGCGGGTATGATAGCCGCATTGTTCCAGGATGATGCCAAGCGTTAAGGATTGAAAGTCATGCCGTCTTCCCGTCAACCGAGTGCTAAAGCGATGTCGTCTCAATCGACCGGCGCTGGTTCAGAGAAAAGTGCAACCATCCATGAGATTGCAGAGGCTGCCGGTGTGTCCATCGCCTCGGTCAGTCGTGCTTTGAATGGCAAGCCCGGCATCAGCGAAAAGCTCAGGCAGCACATCCTGAAGATCAGCGAAGAGATCAATTACCGGCCGAGCACGGCGGCGCGGCAACTGATCGGCGGCAAAAATGCCGTTGTCGCCATCTCGATGCGCGAGCATGGATTTGAACTGCGGCCCTATTTCACCCTGCTCTATATGAGCCTGGTGGTGGAGTTGAGCAAGCAGGGCAAAACGCCGGTCTATTTCAGCTACTCAGACAGTGAGCGTATCCATCAGCAGGCCGGCTCGGCGATTCTGCTCGGTGAAGAGGAGAACGAATATCGGCCGGAGATGCTGACCCGGCAGGGGATCCCCTATATCCGCATCGATCAGTGGGATCCGGGCTTTTCGATCTCGACCGACGGCGAGGACGGCATCTATCAGGCGACCCGTTACCTGATCGAAAAGGGGCGTAAGCGTATCGCGTTCATTGGCGAGGAGATCGAGAAAAACGCCGCGTTGCCGATCCATCCGCTGCCCGTGCCTGAACACCGTATATATGGGTTTCGCCGGGCGCTGGACGAGGAGGGAATGAAGCCCGCACACGTCATCAGTATCCCCTTTGCCTATAATGCGACCTTGACCGCCTATCGAACTATGCGCGAAATCCTAAAAACTCGGCCCCTCGAATTCGATGCACTGGTCTGTGAAGCGGACGAGCAGGCGATCGGTTGTATCACCGCGTTCGAAGATGAGGGGATCAAGGTTCCCGAACAGGTGGCGATTACCGGTTTCGACGATCTGCCGCTGCTGTCCAAGAACTTGACCACCGTGCATCAGGATATTCCGATGGTGGCCGCCGAGGCCGTTAATCTGCTTAACGACGCGATCGCCGGAGCCGCGCCGCGTCGAGTGGTACTTCCCGTCAAGCTGATCGTGCGCGATAGCGCCTGATATCAAATCGCACATTTCTGTTCCCAATAATCTAATGAGCTTAAAAAGTAGGTTTTAATACGTAAATTTCATAACGTAAACGTTTACTATCTTTACGTAAACGTTTACCTTTTGTCTTGTGCAGCAGCCGAATTCTGCTTGATAACAATAAAAGCCTTGATAGGAGAGAGTCATGACAGTGCGTGCCACGGTCTGGGGTGAGAACGTTCATGAACAGACCAATGAAATCGTTGCCCGTATCTATCCGGACGGGATGCATAACTGCATTGCCCAGGCGTTGAATGAAGATCCGGATATCGAGGCGATCTCGGTCACCCTGCAGGATCCGGATCACGGTCTGACCGAGGAGGTGCTGGAGAATACCGATGTCCTGCTCTGGTGGGGCCATGCCGCCCACGGTGCCGTATCCGATGAGATTGTCGACCGGGTACAGAAGCGGGTGCTCGAGGGGATGGGGCTGCTGGTGCTGCACTCCGGTCACTACGCCAAGATCTTCAAGCGCCTGCTCGGTACCACCTGTTCATTGAAATGGCGTGAGGCAGGTGAGCGCGAGCGGCTCTGGGTGGTCAATCCCGGTCACCCTATCGTGCAGGGTGTCGGCGACTATATCGAGCTGCCGCACACCGAGATGTACGGCGAGCCGTTTGCAGTGCCCAACCCCGACGAGGTGATCTTTATCAGCGCGTTCGAGGGTGGCGAGGTGTTCCGTTCCGGCCTCGTGTACCGCCGTGGCAACGGCAAGATCTTCTATTTCCGCCCCGGTCATGAGACCTACCCGATCTACTATGATGAGAAAGTGCGCCGGGTGCTGAAAAACGGCGTGAAGTGGGCACGTCCGGAGGGTTCGCGCTGGATCGATAGCTGTCCCAACGTGCCTGCCGATCAGGCTCCTAACCCGGTGGAGATCAAGGGCGAGAGCCTGCACAAACCCGGCGAAGAGGGGTTCAAGTGATGGTCAGGCTCGGTATTGTTGGCGCGGGTGCCATGGGCGGTCATCAGGCCGGCAAGTTTGCAGCCGTCCCCGGCTGTAAGCTGGTGGCGGTCTGTGATGTCGATCTCGCGCGTGCTCATGCATTTGCGCTGAAGCACGGTGTCGATCAGGTCTATGCCAGCGTTGATGAGATGTTGGCCAGCGCGAATCTGGACGCGGTTTCAGTTGTAACGCCGGATAAGTTCCACAAAGACGCTGTCATGAGGGTGATCGCCGCCGGCAAGCATGTTCTGTGCGAGAAGCCGCTGGCCACCAATGAGGCCGACGCTATCGAGATGGCGAAGGCGGCTTGTCAGGCTGGCGTCATCAATATGATCAACCTCAGCTATCGCGATTCCGCGGCCCTGCAGCGGGCGCGGGAGCTGATTGCCGACGGCATGCTCGGCCGCGTCATGCATGTGGAAGCCAGTTATCTGCAAAGCTGGCTCAGCAGCAGGGTATGGGGTGACTGGCGCCGCGATCCGCAGTGGCTGTGGCGACTTTCCAGTGAGCACGGCAGCAAGGGCGTGCTCGGCGATGTCGGTATCCATATCCTCGATTTTGCCAGCTTTCCGGTGGGTGACATCCTCAGTGTGAACTGCAAGCTCCAGTGCTATGACAAGGCGGAGGGTAACCGCATTGGTGAGTACCCGCTGGACGTCAACGACAGTGCGCTGATCCGGGTCGAGTTCGCCAACGGCGCGCTGGGCACGGTGCACACCACGCGCTGGGCCACTGGGCATCGGAACTCGCTGCGTCTGCGCATTTTCGGTGATCGCGGTGCGTTAACAATTGACATCGATATGGAAAGCGGTTGGGAGACAATGGCGCTCTGTGTCGGTGATAACGTCGATCTGGCGCAGTGGGAAAGGCTGGAGCTTGAGCCGACGCCCAGTATCTACCAGCGCTTTATCACGAGCATCGAAAACGGCGTCAATGACCAGCCTGACTTCGAGCGTGGCGCCCGCCTGCAGTCGATTCTGGATCGCTGTTTTGATGCCGATCTGCAGGATCGCACGCTGGCGGTTCGGCAAAATACGGCGCCTTTGGCGGCCTCTGCCTGATTTGAAGAGTCAGTCAAAAGTATTTGAATGACTTAATTGATGACAGCGGATGTCGCGATTCTAAAAACAATAAGAGACGAAAACATGACTAAAATTCTGAAAGCTTTTCTCACCGCCTCCCTGCTCGGGGCAGGTTTGACCTCCATGGCTGGCCAGGCTGCTACGCTGAACGTCCCCTGCACCACGGGAACAGGCTTCAAGCAGTGCGAAGCGTTGGCGCAGGCATGGGCCGAATCCAGCGGTAACAGTGTCAAGATCGTCACCGTACCCTTCTCATCATCCGATAAACTAGCTCTGTACCAGCAGATTCTCAGTAGCCAATCCGCCGACCTGGATGTGTTCGATGTGGACGTGGTCTGGCCGGGTATTCTCGGTGCTCATTTCGCCGATCTCGCGCCCTATACCCAGGGTGTCGAACAAGCGCATTTCCAGTCGATCATTGCCAACAACCACTACAAGGGCAAGCTGGTGGCAATGCCGGCGTATACCGATGCGCCGGTGCTCTACTATCGCAAGGACCTGCTGGAAAAGTATGGTGAGCCTGTACCGATTACCTGGCAGGAGATGACCGATTCGGCCAAACGGATCCAGGAGCAGGAGCGCGCGGCCGGCAACGACAAGATGTGGGGCTATGTGTTCCAGGGTAAAGCGTACGAAGGTTTGACCTGCGACGCACTGGAGTGGATCGACTCTTTTGGCGGTGGGACTCTGGTTGAGTTCGATGGCGAGATCAGCGTCAACAACCCCAAGAGTGCTGCGGCGCTCGATCTGGCGGCGAGCTGGGTCGGCAGTATTACGCCGCAGGGGGTGCTGAACTATGACGAGGAGGGCGCGCGACGGGTATTCCAGTCAGGAAACGCCGTATTTATGCGCAATTGGCCCTATGCCTGGGCTCTGGCCAATGGCGATGAGAGTGTCATCAAGAACAAGGTCGGTATCGTCCCCTTGCCGATGGGGCCGAACGGACAGCACAGCGCCACCCTGGGCGGCTGGCAGTATGCAGTCTCGAAGTACTCCGAAAACGTTGAAGCGGCTGCTGACTACGTCATGTACGTGACCAGTGCAGCGGCGCAGAAGCAGAACGCCCTACTCAACGGTTATCTGCCGACCATCGTCTCTCTCTATGAGGATGAAGAGGTGCTCGCTGCCAATCCGTTTTTTGCCTATATGCGTGCAACCCTTGAGGAGAGCGTTGCGCGCCCCTCCACAGTGACCGGCGAGAAGTACAACCAGGTCTCCAACGAGTTCTGGAATGCGGCTCACCGGGTACTCTCCGGGAAGTCCAGTGGCGCCGAATCGGTCGCCGAGTTGGAGCGCAAGCTCAAACGTATTCGCGGACGTCGCTGGTAAACCTTTCAGCCCGGCGGGCAGGCACGCCCTGTCCGCCCTCCCAGTCAAAGAATAACGAGATAGGGGAGTGTCATGGATATCTCAACCGTTAGTGGCCCTCAAGCGCGATCCCTGCCGGTGAATAGATCGCCGAGAGGCGCACTGCAGGGCAAGAAGAGAACGGGGCTCAGCGGTTTCTCGCGACAACGCATCCGCACCGCCTGGCTGTTCCTGTTGCCGATGATTCTGGGGCTTGCCTGTGTGGCCGGCTGGCCGCTACTGCGAACCTTCTACCTGGGGTTTACCGACTCCTCACTGTCCAATCTCGATGGTGCCAACTTCATCGGATTCGAGAACTACCTGGTGTACGACCAGGGCGAGTGGTACGGCATACTGGCTGACTCGCTCTGGTGGAGGGCGGTTGGCAATACCGTCTATATCACGCTGCTGTCGGTTTCGCTGGAGACGGTGCTGGGTGTGCTGGTCGCCTTGATCCTGCACGCCAAGTTTCCCGGTCGCGGGCTGGTACGGGCCGCGATCCTGATCCCCTGGGCGATACCCACAGTAGTGTCGGCCAAGATGTGGGGCTGGATGTTGCACGACCAGTACGGTGTTATCAACGACCTGCTGATGTCGCTGCACCTGATCTCCAGCCCTGTGGCCTGGACCGTGAACCCCGACACAGTGCTGGGCACCATCGTCGCGGTCGATGTCTGGAAAACCACGCCCTTTATGGCGTTGTTGACCCTGGCCGCACTGCAGATGCTGCCGAAGGATTGCTATGAAGCCGCTCGTGTCGATGGCATCCATCCGATCAAGGTGTTTTTCAAGGTCACCCTGCCGCTGATCAAGCCGGCGCTGGTGGTGGCGGTAGTGTTCCGCATGCTCGACGCGCTGCGCATTTTCGACCTGATCTACATCCTGACCTCGAACAGCGAGGACACCATGTCGATCTCGATCTACGCCCGTCAGCAGCTGATCGACTTCCAGCAGGTCGGTTACGGCTCGGCTGCCTCCACGCTGGTATTCCTGTTGGTGTTTGGTCTGACGCTGGGCTACATCTTCGCCACCCGTCTGAAATTCGATGGTTCAGGAGATCACTGATATGAAAGCGCTCAAACGACGTACAGGTCAGGTGCTGTTCGCCCTCGCGGTGCTGGCGCTGCTGATCTACACCATCTTCCCGTTCTATATCGCCATCCTGACCTCGTTGCAGGGCGGTGAAGGGTCGTTCTACCTGCTCCAGGATTTCGATTTCAGCAACTATGTCTCGGTGTTTCGCGAACAGCCGTTCTTCCTCAATATTCTGAACTCGGCGCTGGTCTCCTTCGGCACCGTGGCGATTTCGCTGCTGATCGCGGTGACCGCGTCCTACGCCCTGGCCCGAGTCCATTTTCGTGGCCGCACCACGTTGCTGCTGACCGTGCTTGGCGTATCGATGTTTCCGCAAGTAGCCGTGCTGTCCGGCATGTTCGAACTGGTGCGCCTGCTCGGGCTGTACAACAACCTGGGCAGCCTGGTGCTCTCCTACACGGTATTTTCGCTGCCGTTCTCGGTCTGGATCCTGACCACGTTCATGCGCGGCATTCCGAAGGACCTGGAGGAGGCCGCGATCGTCGACGGCGCCACGCCCTGGCAGATCATCACCCGGATCTTCATGCCGGTACTCTGGCCGGCACTGGTGACCACCGGACTGTTGGCGTTTATCGGCGCCTGGAACGAGTTCATGTTCGCGATCACCTTCATCCTCAGCAACGAGCAGCGCACGGTGCCGGTGGCGATCTCGATGATCTCCGGCGGCTCACAGTACGAGATGCCTTGGGGGCCGATCATGGCGGCGTCGGTGATCGTTACCGTACCGCTGATCCTGCTGGTGCTGGTGTTCCAGCGCAAGATCGTCGAGGGGCTGACCGCCGGTGCCGTTAAGGGCTGATCGCCTGACAACAATAAGAGAGTAATCACTATGTCCAGTATCGAATTCGTCAAACTAGAAAAAGTCTACAAGGGCCTGAGCGACTTCTGCGCCGTTAAGGGTGTGGACCTGCAGATCAACGAGGGGGAGTTCGTGGTGTTCGTCGGCCCCTCCGGCTGCGGCAAGTCGACACTGCTGAGGATGATCGCCGGTCTCGAGGATATCAGTGGCGGCGAGCTCTATTTCGGCGACCGCTGTGTCAACGACCTGTCGCCGAAGGAGCGCGGCATCGGCATGGTGTTCCAGTCCTATGCGCTCTATCCGCACATGAGCGTGTTCGACAACATGGCGTTCGGTCTGACCTTGGAAAAAGGCAGTCGCGAGACGATCAAGGAGAAGGTGGAGGAGGTTGCCCGCATCCTGCAGATCGACCATCTGCTCGATCGCAAGCCCAAGGCGCTTTCCGGTGGTCAGCGTCAGCGTGTTGCCATCGGCCGTGCCATCGTGCGTCAGCCCAACGTGTTCCTGTTCGACGAGCCGCTCTCCAACCTGGATGCGTCACTGCGCGTACAGATGCGGATCGAGATCACCAAGCTGCATCAGCGACTGAAGACCACCTCGATCTACGTCACCCATGACCAGGTCGAGGCGATGACCATGGCGGACAAGATCGTGGTGCTGAACCAGGGCCGGATCATGCAGGTGGGCAGCCCGCTGCAGATCTACAACGAGCCGGCCAACACCTTCGTCGCCGGATTCATGGGTTCGCCGACCATGAACTTTATCGACGTCGAGGCGATGGATGAGCAATTGAGTCTGCGTACCGGACAGGCCAACCGCCGCTTCCTGATGCCGTTCCGCCATAGCGGACCGGCGACGCTGGGCATCCGTCCGGAACATATCGAGCTGCAGCCACAAGCCGATGCAATCCCGGTGGAAACCCGCATCAGTGTGGTGGAGCACCTGGGCAACGAAACCCTGCTCTATCTCGCCACCGACCTGTGCGAGCAGCCGCTGGTGGTCGCGGTGTCGGGCGAGATGGCGCCGGAGATCGGCAGCGAGCTGACGATCTACCTGCCGCTCGAGCGTAGCCACCTGTTTGATGCGCAGGGTGATGCCGTTAAGCGCCAAGGCAGCGCGAGTGTCAACTGAGCCAGGTGAGAGTGGAGTAGAGACTATGGCAGAGACAATTCGCTGGGGCATGGTCGGCGGCGGCATCGGTGGCTTTATCGGTGAGGTACACCGGATGGCGGCCCGCCTCGACGGCGGCTTTGTGCTGCAGGCCGGCTGCTTCTCCTCCGATATGGAGCGCAACCGCCTGTCCGGTATTGAGCTGGGTATCGCTCCCGGGCGCACCTACGACAGTTTCGAGGAGATGGCGGTGCGCGAGGCCGCACGCAGCGACGGCATTCGGGCGGTGTCCATCGTGACCCCCAACCATCTGCACTTTGCCGCCGCCAAGGCGTTTCTTGAGGCCGGTATCGATGTGATCTGCGACAAGCCGCTGACCACCACGCTGGCCGAAGCGAAAGTTCTGGCGCAGATCGCGCAGGAGCGCGACCGGCTGCTGGCGGCGACCTACAACTACACCGGCAACGCCATGATCCGCTGGGCGCGGCAACTGGTGAGCGAGGGGGCATTGGGTTCACTGCGCCTGGTACAGGTGGAGTATGCACAGGACTGGCTGGCCCGCGATATCGAGCAGCAGGGGCAGAAGCAGGCGGCCTGGCGGACCAACCCCGAGCTGGCCGGGCGGGCGGGATGCCTCGGCGATATCGGTGTGCACGCCTACAACCTGGCGCGCTTCGTTACCGGGCGTAGCGCCGGTCGGGTACAGGCCGACCTGACCCGCTTCGTGCCCGGCCGACAGGTGGATGACAACGCCCAGGTGATGCTCGACTTCGGCGACGGGCTGCGCGGTGCGCTCTGGGCGTCGCAGGTGGCGGTGGGCAGCGAGAACACGCTGCGTCTACGTCTCTATGGCGAGAACGCAAGCCTGGCCTGGGAGCAGGAGCACCCGAACCAGCTGCAGTTCACCCGCTTCGGCGAACCTCCCCAGGTGTTCAGCCGCAACAGCGCCGGCTACCCCGCTGCCCTGCAGCACCTCTGCCGTGTACCGGCCGGGCACCCGGAAGGGTATCTGGAGGCGTTTGCCAACATCTACGGAGAAATTCGAGCCGCCCTGCAAACCGGCAGCGGCGACTATCCGGGAGTCGATGTCGCGGTGGCCGATCTGGCCTTTATCGAAGCCTGTCTGGAGTCGGACGAGGCGGAGAACCGCTGGCGCCCTGTGCCGCAGTAACCAAGCAGCAACAGCCAACAAAACAGATTCATTAACATCCCGTCTTCCTATGCAGGGGAGATGGCAGGGGAGTTATTTGCCCTCTGTCCGGAATTTTACCTTGAGGTTTGAACATGACAGCAATAGATAACGACTGGTGGAAAGGTTCGGTAACGTATCAGATCTACCCGCGCTCCTATCAGGACAGCAACGGCGACGGTATCGGCGATCTGCCGGGCATCACCGCGCGTCTGCCCTATATTGCCGATCTCGGCGTCGATGCGATCTGGCTGTCGCCGATCTTCACCTCGCCGATGGCGGACATGGGTTACGACGTCTCCGACTACACCGATATCGATCCGTTGTTCGGCACGCTGGAGGATTTCGATGCCATGGTCGCTCGCGCCCATGAGCTCGGCCTCAAGGTGATCATCGACCAGGTACTGTCGCACTCCAGCGACCGGCATCCGTTCTTCCAGGAGAGCCGGATGAGCCGCGACAATCCGAAGGCGGACTGGTATGTCTGGGCCGATCCGAACCTGGATGGCACGCCGCCCAACAACTGGCAGGCGCTGTTCGGCGGCGGTGCCTGGCAGTGGGAGCCGCGGCGGCAGCAGTACTACCTGCACAACTTCCTCAAGGAGCAGCCGGACTTCAACTTCCACAACCCGGCGGTGCAGGAGTGGCTGCTCGGTACCATGCGTTTCTGGCTTGAACGCGGCGTCGACGGCTTCCGTCTCGACACGGTGAACTTCTACTTCCACGATGCGCTGCTGCGTAGCGATCCGCCAGACTATCGCAAGAAGGAGAAGCGCGACTGGCATCCTTACCACATGCAGTACCACCTGTTCTCGAAGAACCAGCCGGAAAACCTGGAGTTCCTGCAGCGGATGCGTGCACTGCTGGACCAATACGACGCCCGTACCCTGGTCGGAGAGGTGGGCGAGAGCCACCATGCAGTCGAGATGATGGGGCAGTACACCTCGGGCAAGCGCCTGCACATGGCGTACTCGTTCGAGATGCTGGGGCCCAAATTCAGCGCGCGCCATTTCCGCGACCAGATCGAAACCTTCTTCAGCCAGGCGCCTGATGGCTGGCCCTGCTGGGCGTTCTCCAACCATGATGTGGTGCGCCATGTCAGCCGTTGGCGGGATCAAGCGGTCAGTGAACCCGCGCTGGCGAAACAGGCCTGCGCACTGCTGCTGTCGATGCAGGGCTCGATCTGCATCTACCAGGGTGAGGAGTTGGGCCAGACCGATATCGAGCTCGAGTATCACGAACTGACCGATGTTCAGGGCATTGCATTCTGGCCGGAAGACAAGGGGCGCGATGGTTGCCGTACACCGATGGTATGGCAGCACGATGCGCCCTACGCCGGGTTCAGCGACACCGCACCCTGGTTGCCGGTCAAGGCACCGCAGGCAGCCTATGCCGTGGATACCCAGCTCGATGTCGAGAACTCGGTGCTGGAGTTCTACCGCCAGATGCTGCATCTGCGTCGCGATCATGAAGTGCTGCGCACCGGGACGACGGCGTTTCAGGATACGGAGGAGCCGTTGCTATCGTTTGTTCGCGGCGGCGAGATCCGTTGTATCTTCAACCTGTCGTCCGAACCGCAGCAGATCGAGTGCGAGCAGGGGAGTGTGCTGATCAGTGAGGGCGCCGAACTGGTCCCGGGCCTGGTCAAGCTAGCGGGTAATGGCTTCGCGCTACTGAAACTCTGAATGGAGAGAGCCGGGTTCCCACCCGGAGTTTTGGGGCCGAGTTGTGCGGCCCCTTTTTTGTTCGCGGTGCCAAGATTCACTCAACATGAGAGGAGGTATCGTTACGTTGACGGAGGTAGACGCCTGGGGATCGATACAGTTTTTACATGACATTACGTAATTTTATTACATATAATGGCGCATCAGACGCGGTTGATGTTCCTGGTTCAGGTGGGTGACGCTCTCCACCGGCCGCTGTTTTGGCGAGGAGATTTCAATGAGTTCCGGGCAGAAGGGTCGCTACGCATTGGTAGCGGATATTGGTGGCACCAACGCACGTTTCGCACTGGTGGCGCCGGGACAGCTGCAGCCAGAGCAGCAGATCACCCTGGCGGTGGATGATTTCGGCACCATCGATTCGGCTATCCGTGCCTATCTCGAGCAGGTTGGCATCGGTGAGGGAGAGGCACCGTGTGAAGCCTGTCTGGCGATCGCCTGTCCGACCAGCCGTGACCGGATCAGCATGACCAACAACGGCTGGGTGTTCTCCCGTAGCGAGCTTCAGCATGCACTCGGCCTGGTGCAACTGCAGGTGATCAACGACTACGCCGCCCAGGCCTATGCCGCGCCACACCTCAAGCCCGATGAGCTGTTCCGGGTCGGCGGCGGCGAAGCACTGACTGGCCATCCGATCGCGCTTGTCGGGCCCGGGACCGGTTTGGGGGTGGGGGGACTGATCTTCGATCGTGATGGTCAGGTGGCGCTGGTAACCGAAGGCGGTCACGTGGATTTCGCGCCGACCACCGAACTCGAGATCGATATCCTGCGTTACCTGCTGCGCTACCACGAACATGTGTCGGTGGAGCGACTGCTTTCAGGCATGGGGCTGACCAACCTGCATAAGGCGTTGTGCGATATTCGCGGGGTTGCGGGCGGGCCGCTGACACCGGCGCAAATCAGTGCCAAGGCACTGGAGATGGGCGATAGCACCTGTCTGGAAACCCTACAGATCTTTTGCGCCATGCTGGGCAGCGTGGCCGGCAACACGGCCTTGACCCTGGGCGCCCAGGGCGGCGTGTTCATTACCGGCGGCATCGTCCCGCGGATGCTGGATCTGTTCGCCGCCAGCCAGTTCCGCGCCCGCTTCGAGGCCAAGGGGCGTTTCCGCGACTATATGGCGGCGATCCCGACCCAGGTGGTGATCGCCGAACAGCCGGGGCTGCTAGGTGCTTCGGCGGCGCTGTACCGTCACGCTTTTTAAGCCATGCCACTCACATTGAGGGGCGGCGGAGAGTTGATCGCTGGCTGGGCATTGCGCACCAGCCAGGCTTCGAGCGCCGGTCAGAGTCTGATTCGGCGCCCCTCCTCATTACTTTGCTGTGCCAGTTCGATCAGGCGGATCGTCTCCAGCGCCTGCTCCGCCGGCACCGGGTTCTGGCCACCACGCAACAGCGCATCGGCTATCCCCCGGTAATAGTGCTGGTAGCCACCGCACAGAGTTTCCACCACCTCAGAGCCCTGAGCATCGCTGAATTGGCCCCACTGCTCGGGCGTCTCTTTCGCCCACTCATCCCGGTCCGGGCGAACCCCGGCCAGCAAACGATCCTCCTGCGGATCCAGCCCCTGCTTGCGGTAGCTGCCGCCGCTGCCCTCGATATGGAATCTCAGGTTCGGCGAGGCGCAGTAGGGGCTGGAGTTGAGAACCACCTCGAGCTGCGGGTAGTGCAGCTGTACGTGAAAGTAGTCGGTGACTTCGCACTGTTCACGCAGGCAGGCAAGCCGAGCGGTGATCGCCTGCGGCGAACCGAACAGCTGCAGCGCCTGATCCAGCAGATGTGGGCCCAGATCATACCAGATGCCGCTGCCGCGCCCGGGCTGCTCCCGCCAGCGTTCACGCGGCAGGGGGCGGAAGCGGTCGAAACGGGATTCCAATAGACGGACCTGGCCCAATCGGCCGGAGGCGATCAGCGACTTGAGGGTCAGGAAATCGCCGTCCCAGCGTCGGTTCTGAAAGACCGACAGCAAGCGTCCACGCGCCTGGGCGAGGTCGATCAGGGTCTGCCCCTCCTTGCTGGAGCAGACGAACGGCTTGTCGATCACCACATCCTTGCCCAACTCCAACGCCTGGCGCGCCAGGGCGTAGTGGCTGTCGTTTGGTGTCGTGATGATAACCAGCTGCGCCTCGTCTTCGGCCAGCAGGCTCTGCGCATCGCGATACCGGCTTACGCTGTCGTCGATCAGATGCAGGTTATCGTTGCGGCTGGTACTGACCGCGCTCAGCCGAAAGTCGGGCAGAGCCTGCAGAAAGGGCAGGTGAAACACGCGGGCGGAAAAACCAAATCCGATCAGGGCTGTGGGAATGGGGGAGGGGCTGGCGGTAGTATGCATGGACAGGCTCCGGTACGGGCAAGGCGTTGAATGCTGAATGTTGTAAACTTACATTATTTTGTTACATTCTGCATGGGTTAACGGGAAGAAGAATAAAAACCGCTGATGAGCCAGAATAATAAAAACTCAGTACAGGCGTTCGCTTCACCCCTGGCGCGAAGGGGAGAGACGCGACGCGGAGAGAACATGCCCCAGAGCGAAAAGAGTAAACAGATACTGGTGGTCGACGACGATCAGCAGATACGCGAGTTGCTGGAGTCCTATCTGCAGCGAAACGGCTATTCCGTGCTGACGCTGGCGGATGGCAGTGAACTGATGGCGCTGTTGCATTCAGGTCAGGCTATCGACCTTATCGTGCTCGATCTGATGATGCCGGGTGAGGATGGCTTCTCGCTCTGCAGGCGTATCCGTGCCGAATCTGAGCTGCCGATCATCATGCTGACCGCCTCGGCTGAGGAGACCGACCGCATCGTCGGTCTGGAGATGGGCGCCGACGACTATGTGGCCAAGCCCTTCAGCCCCCGCGAGTTGCTGGCGCGGATCAAGGCGGTGCTAAGGCGGGCGCACGCAGCGCCGGAATCGGCCAACAGTCCGCGCTTTTTCTGCTTTGCCGGTTGGCGGTTGGACAGGGTCAATCGTGATCTGATCGATCCCGCCGGGGTGGTCAAGCCACTCAGCGGCGCCGATTTCAACCTGCTGCAGCTGTTCCTCGAACACCCCAACCAGGTGCTGAGCAGGGATGACCTGCTGAACCTGACCCGCGGGCGCGATGCCTCGCCCTACGATCGCAGTATCGATGTGCAGCTCAGCCGGCTGCGCCAGCGCCTTGGTGATGACGGTAAAGACCCGCATATCATCAAGACCGTGCGCGGGGCGGGCTACGTGCTGGCAGTCGAAGTGGAGCGCCTGACGTGAGCCCTGTCCGCGCGTTGATTCCCGGCTCGCTGCTCAAACGCATGCTGCTGGTGATGGTGCTCGGCGTGCTATTGGCCCAGGTGATCAGCAACCTGATCTGGGTGCAGCAGATCAGCCGCGACAAGCGCGAAGTGGCGGCGCGTATGGCGGAAGACCTGGCCGAAGGCGTCTCATCCACGGTGACCTTTTTCCGCGCCCTGCCCAGCGAATACCGCCATCTGGTGCTGTCCCAATTGCGCGATATGGGCGGCACCCGCTTTTTCGTATCGCTCAACCGCGAGGTGATCGAGATCACCGATATCGAGGACTCAGCGCTTAAACAGCTGGTGCTGGAACGCTTTACCCAAGGGCTGCGCAAAAAACTGGGCAGCGCTCCCGAGATCCTGGTCAGCTTCTCGCAGCCGGAAAACCTGCATGTATTCAATAACCACACGCTGCTGCTCGACCTGCCGCCGCGCTGGTCACAGCAGAGCCTGATCTACGACAGCCAGTCGCCGCCCATCCTCGTGGCGCAGGTCGGTATGGGCGATGGCGAGTGGATCTATCTGGCCGCGCTGCTGCCCAAGCCGGATCTGCTGGTGAAGAGCGATTACCTGCCGATGGACCGATTGCTGTTCCTGGCCCTGCTGCTCGCTATTCTGTTGCTGCTGGGCGGCGCGATCGTGCGCTGGCTGACCCGCCCGCTGGCGCAGCTGGCCGCTGCCGCCGAACAGTTGGGACTGGGGCTGGAGCGGGAGCCGATCCCGGAGCAGGGGCCGTTGGAGATCAAGGCCACCGCCCAGGCGTTCAACCGTATGCAGGAGCGGATCCAGCGCTTCATCGAGGATCGGGAGCGGCTGTTCTCGGCGATCTCCCACGACCTGAAAACACCGATCACCCGGCTCAGACTGCGGGCGGAGATGCTGGACGATCCAAGGGATCGCGATACCTTCGGTCGCGATCTCGAGGAGCTGGAGCAGATGGTCAAGGGCGCGCTGGAGTGCTCGCGCGGCACCGATATCCATGAACCGCTGCAACCGGTGGATATCCTCGCCCTGCTGGAATCGTTGCAGGGGGATGCGCAGGAACTGGGACGGGAGATGACGCTGCAGGGGGAGGCCGGACCAGCGCTGTCAGCTCGCCCATTGGCGCTGAAGCGGGCGCTGCGCAACCTGATCGACAACGCCCTGTTCTACGGCGGTGGCGCCGAGGTCTGGGTCGACAACAGTGATCAGCAGGTGAGTATCCGCATCTGCGACCGCGGTCCAGGTGTGCCGGAGGAGATGCTCGATCAGCTGTTCGAGCCCTATTTCCGCGTCGAGCAATCGCGCAGCCGCAATACCGGCGGCACCGGACTGGGGTTGGGCATTGCGCGCAATATCATCCATGCCCATGGCGGTGAACTGTCACTGGCCAACCGGGAAGGCGGCGGTCTGGAGGTGCAGGTAACGCTGCCGCGCCATTAATCCCTCGGCGTTCCGTCTTTATCGGGACGCGCGCCTTCGTAACACTTTGTTACACTTCCTTTCTGCCGGTAACCCTAAGCCTGAAAGCCGCGTGCTTTAATCAATCTGCTCCCCAATGGGAGATCAAACAAATGCCTGAATAAAAAATATAAGGGTTAGGCCAATGTTGACCACTTTCGCAAAGCGTACCATCCTCGCTACCGCTATCTCCGGCATGCTCAGCACAGCAGCTTTCGCCGGCAGCGTTGAAGTTCTCCACTACTGGACCTCCGGCGGCGAAGCCAAATCTGCTGCCGTGCTCAAGGATCTACTGGAGAAAGAGGGGCATGAATGGAAAGATTTTGCCGTTGCCGGTGGCGGCGGTGAGAGCGCCATGACCGTCCTCAAATCCCGTGCCGTATCCGGCAACCCGCCCAGCGCCGCCCAGATCAAGGGACCCGATATCCAGGAGTGGGCCGATCTCGGCTTCCTCACCGAACTCGACAATGTCGCCGGCAAGAACAACTGGGATCAGCAACTGCCGGCGGTGGTGGCCGATGTCATGAAGTACGACGGCCATTATGTTGCCGTACCGGTAAACGTGCACCGCGTGAACTGGCTCTGGGCCAACTCCGAAGTACTGAAAAAATCCGGCATCGCCGAGGTGCCGACCAGCTGGGAAGAGCTGATTCAGGTAGCGCCGAAGATCAAGGCGGCCGGATTCATTCCGCTGGCCCACGGTGGTCAGGCCTGGCAGGATGCAACCCTGTTTGAAGCCGTGGTGCTGGGAGTCGGTGGTGCCGATTTCTACCAGAAGTCTATGGTAGAGGCCGATGCCGATGCTCTGTCCGGCGATACCATGGTCAAAGTGCTGGATACCTTCAAGCGCCTGCGTCCGCTGATCGATGACGATGCCGCCGGTCGTGAGTGGAACATTGCCACTGCCATGGTTATCAACGGCAAGGCTGCCATGCAGGTGATGGGTGACTGGGCCAAGGGCGAGTTCACCGCCGCCGGCAAAACACCGGGCAAGGACTACATCTGCGCACCGGCGCCGGGTACCCAGAACGCCTTTACCTTCAACGTCGACAGCTTCGCCATGTTCGAGGTCAGCAACGATGAGGACAAGCAGGCCCAGGCCGACCTGGCCCGCCTGATTCTTGAGCCGACCTTCCAGGAGACCTTCAACCTGAACAAGGGCTCCATTCCGGTGCGCACCGACCTGCCGATGGACAACTTCGACAGCTGCGCGAAGATGTCGATGAACGACTTCATCAACACCTCCAAGCAGGGTGGCCTGGTGCCGAGCATGGCCCACGGCATGGCGGTTCCGTCAGCGGTGCAGGGTGCGATCTACGACACCGTAACCAACTTTTTCAACAGCGACGATATGACGCCGGAACAGGCGGCCGAAAGACTGGCCAAGGCTGTTCGCGCGGCGATCTGAATCCACCTCTCTCTAATCTGATCTGACAGGCACAGGGGTATCGTTTCGGCGATACCCCTCCCAAAACTCGCCTGAAGGCTGCTGATCATGACTGCTCACAATATGACACAACCCACTGCGAGTCCGGCACTGCCGGATGGCGCCACCAGCGCCGCAGCACCGGCCCGTCGAAAGTCGAGCTGCGGCGATCGGGTACAGCGTCTGCTGCCCAAGCTGGTGCTGGGCCCGACGATGGTGACCACGCTGCTGTTTATCTACGGTTACGTGATCTGGACCGGCGTGCTGTCGCTGACCAAATCCAGTTTCCTGCCGAATTACACATTCGTCGGTTTTCTGCAGTATGAAAAACTGTTCGACAACGACCGCTGGGATGTCGCATCCCTCAATATCCTGATCTTCGGCGGCCTGTTCATCCTGATCTGTCTCGCTATCGGCGTGCTGATGGCGATTCTGCTGGACCAGAAGATCCGCAGCGAAGGCGCGATCCGTACCATTTTTCTCTATCCGATGGCGCTCTCCTTCATCGTCACCGGTACCGCCTGGAAATGGATTCTTAACCCCGGCCTGGGGTTGGAAAAGTTAATGCACGATTGGGGCTTTGAGAGCTTCACCTTCGACTGGCTGGTGGACCCGGATATGGCGATCTACACCCTGGTGATCGCGGCCGTATGGCAATCCTCGGGCTTCGTCATGGCGCTGTTCCTGGCCGGTCTGCGCGGCGTCGACAACTCCATCGTCAAGGCGGCGCAGCTCGATGGCGCCAGCATGCCGACCATCTACCGGCGCATCATCCTGCCCCATCTGCGTCCGGTGTTCTTCAGCGCCTTCATCATCCTGTCGCATATCGCCATCAAGAGCTTCGACCTGGTCATGGCGCTGACCGGCGGCGGCCCCGGCTACTCTACCGATCTGCCCGCCACCTTCATGTACACCACCGCCTTCAGCCGTGGCCAGCTGGCGCTGGGTTCGGCCAGTGCGATGCTGATGCTGGGTGTGGTGCTGGCGATCCTGATCCCCTATCTCTACTCCGAGCTGCGAGGTAAGAACCATGGCTGAGCTGACTCTGAATAAGCCGCGCTTCACTCTGGGGCGAGTGTTCGTCTACGCCACGCTGCTGGTCGGTGTGCTGTTCTACCTGATGCCGCTGCTGGTGATGCTGCTGACCTCGTTCAAGAGCATGGACGATATCCGCAGCGGCAACCTGCTGGCGCTGCCGGACGTGTTCCTGTTCGATGCCTGGATCAAGGCCTGGAGCTCCGCCTGCACCGGCGTCGCCTGTGAAGGCGTGAAGGGCTACTTCTGGAACTCGATCCTGATCACAGTGCCGGCGGTACTGATCTCCACCTTCCTCGGTGCGCTGAACGGCTATGTGCTGACCAAGTGGAAATTCCGCGGTTCGGATCTGTTCTTCGGCCTGATGCTGTTCGGCTGCTTCATCCCGTTTCAGGTGGTGATCCTGCCGATGGCGCAGACCCTGGGCTGGATGGGCTTGGCCAATACCATTCCGGGACTGGTGTTCGTACACATTGTCTACGGCATGTCATTTACCACGCTGTTTTTCCGTAACTTCTATGTCGCGGTACCGACCGAACTGATCAATGCCGCGCGCATCGATGGCGCCGGGTTCTTCACCATCTTCTGGCGCATCATCCTGCCACTGTCCGGGCCGATCTTCGTGGTCTGCATCATCTGGCAGTTCACCCAGGTGTGGAACGACTTCCTGTTCGGCGTGGTGTATTCCGGTGGCGATACCAAGCCGATCACGGTGGCGCTGAACAACCTGGTCAACACCTCCACCGGGGTCAAGGAGTACAACGTGGATATGGCGGCGGCGATGATCGCGGCACTACCGACGCTGGTCGTCTACGTCCTGGCCGGCAAGTATTTCGTACGCGGGTTGACCGCTGGTGCCGTTAAAGGCTGAGCCAATAAAAGAATTAAAGGTAAAGATTATGGCAGCTCTGGATATTCAAAACGTCAAGAAAACCTTCGGTAATGTGGATGTGCTCAAGGGGATCAACCTGAGCATCAAGGATGGCGAGTTCCTGATTCTGGTCGGTCCCTCCGGCTGCGGCAAATCCACGCTGATGAACTCCATCGCGGGGCTGGAGGAGGTCACCTCCGGCGATATCTGCATCGGCGGCGGTGCGGTAACCCATCTGCCGCCGAAGGATCGCGATATCGCTATGGTGTTCCAGTCCTACGCCCTGTACCCGAGCATGAGCGTGCGCGACAACATCGCCTTCGCGCTGGAGATCCGTAAGGTACCCAAGGCGGAGCGGATGGCGGAGGTAGAGCGCGTCGCCGACCTGCTGCAGATCAGTCACTTGCTGGACCGCAAGCCATCGCAGCTCTCCGGTGGTCAGCGTCAGCGCGTAGCAATGGGGCGTGCGCTGGCGCGGCAGCCGAAGATCTACCTGTTCGACGAGCCGCTCAGTAACCTGGATGCCAAGCTGCGTGTGGAGATGCGTACCGAGATCAAGAAGCTGCACCAGCGGCTGAAGACCACCATCGTCTACGTCACCCACGACCAGATCGAAGCGATGACTCTGGCCGATCGCATCGCGGTGATGAAGGATGGCATCGTGCAGCAGTTCGGTACGCCGCAGGAGATCTACGACAACCCGGCCAACATGTTTGTGGCCGGCTTTATGGGCTCACCGGCGATGAACTTCCTGCGCTGCGAGCTGACCTGTGGCGACGGCCGTTACGCGGTGAGGGCGACCACCAGAGATGGAAGGGAATATGCGCTGCCGCTGGTACATGCCGATTCGCGCCTGCAATCCTGGGTCGGCAGGGAAGTGGTGCTCGGTATCCGCCCGGAGCTGATCACCCACGTGATTCCGCACAAGGCCGATGCCGACAGCGTTGCGCGTTTCAGTGCGCGGGTCGAAGTGGCCGAGCCCACCGGGCCGGACACCCTGGTACTGGTGGAGCTGAACGGCCAGGAGGTGGACTGCCGCGTCGACCCACGCGAGCAGGCGCCGGTGGGCACCGATATGGAGTTCATGGTCGATATGTCCAAGGCGGTGCTGTTCGATCCGGAGACGGAGCAGAGGTTGCTCTGAACCATCACATCTCTATTTATGTGAAACGCCGTCTCATAACCGTGAAACGGCGTTTCATGCAGGATGAAATAGCTGGAAACAAGAAGTCTGCATAGTTAACGGGTGGCACGGTCACTTGTTAAGTTCATGTGCTTACCAGTAAGCCGGGTTATTGAATTCCTTAACACAAGTTGGCCGTTCATTGATTGTTGGAATCGACGCCCCCGTTAAGGAGCAGCCCAACCAACCTTCTGGCATTGACAGTTTTAATGGAGCCTTGATGAGACTTTCCGAGATGGGTTCAAACCCGACCTTGGAATAGAAGAAGGGATCGCCATATGTTATAGCTATTGCCACTGAACGTTTTTTCAGCTCACCCAATCCGTATTTGATTAGTTCCTGCCCAACACCTTTGCCTTGGTGTCCAGTGCTCACTGCAACGGGAGCGATCATGTAAACTTGGATGGGGTCAGGAAAACGAAGCCGAGTCAAGAAAATAGAACCAATGAGAGATTCTTCTTCATATGCCCCTATGCAGATTATTTCTTGGTCGTCGATGTTTGAGGATAACTCAGAGGCAAGGTTACCAATTAGCTTACCTTCTTGCTCTCCCTCAGACGAGGAGAATACAGATGTAAAAAGGGTTGCAACCTCTTCTTTGCTGTTTCTTTCCAGAATTCTGTAATTCATATTTTGCCCTGCTATTCTGGCTCAGTCAGCGGGAATTCAGATAATAAGTGCGACACAAAGGACCGAAAAAAGAAAGGATCATTCCTAATAGTCGCGCTCCTATATAACGTTGCGACCATTGCTCTTGATTTTCATAGTGATCATTGTTTGCTCGGCGGCCCTGATCCGTCAACGCCGGTTTTTTTGCGTAATCGCGATATAGTGTCGGCAAGAATCGGATGGATCCCCGCGGCGGTCCGGTCGATACTGGTCTCCAGTAGATCGCGATTGCGGGTAAAGGGTATGTCGAAGCAAGATACGAATCAGAGCACCGGCCGCTTGCAGAGCATGTCGGAGGTTGCCCGTCATATTGAGCGGCATGCCGATACGCGCCTGACGCTGGCCAGCTTGGCCGCCGTTGCCGGGATGTCGCCGACCGGGTTGCAGAAGACGTTCAAGGCGGTGTTCGGGATATCGCCCAAAGCCTATCAGGACGCCGTTCGTCTGCGTCAGTTAAAGCGCTCATTAAAGGAGGAGGGCAGTGTTACCGAGGCGATCTATGCCGCCGGATTCGGCTCGATCAGCCGCGTCTATGGCGAAGCGGAACGCAACATGGGGATGACGCCGAAAGCTTACCGTGCCGGAGGCGAGGGCGAGCGCATCGCGTATGCCTGCCGTAATACGGCCCTGGGACCGATGCTGATGGCGGCAACGGATAGGGGAGTCTGCTGCGTGCAGTTTGGCGACGATGAAGCTCTGCTGTTGGATAAGCTCAGGCAGGAGTTCCCCAACGCCAAGCTGGTGCTGTCAGATGCGCAGCACGCGCCGGAACTGGATGCCTGGATCGACGCGCTGAACCGGCATATCAGTGACAGTGCGCCACGGCCGGATCTGCCGCTTGATATGCTCGGCACCGCATTCCAGATGAAGGTGTGGCGGTTCCTGCTGCGCATTCCACGGGGTCAGGTGCTCAGTTACACCCAATTGGCCGAAACAATAGGTCAGCCCAAGGCGGTCAGGGCGGTGGCCTCGGCCTGCGCACGCAACCGCATCGGTGTGCTGATCCCCTGTCACCGGGTGTTGCGAGGGGATGGCGGCCTGGGTGGTTATCGCTGGGGGCTGGAACGTAAGCGGGCACTGCTGGCCACAGAAAACGCGAGTGACACGGCTACCTCGCTGGAGGCTGGTTTGACCTAGTCGAGACTGCCTGTCTATAACACCTATAAGCCGTAAAAGGCATAGAAGCAGGCAGGCGATCCAAACTATGTTCAGCACCAGCCTGGTGATCGTAATCATTTCGCTGTACATGGCCTTCCTGTTTGCCGTGGCGCAGCTAGTGGAGAAGCGGCCGGGCGGCAGGTCCGCGCTTACCCCCTATATCTACGCGTTGTCACTGACGGTCTATTTCACCTCCTGGAGTTTTTACGGCAACGTCGGCTTTGCCACCGAATCCGGCTTGATCTATCTGGGTACAGAGTTCGGTTCGGTCGCGGCGGTTCTGTTCTGGTGGTACACCGTTCGGCGCATGGTTCGCATCAAGGAAACCTACCACATCACCGACGTCGCCGACTTTATCTCGGTGCGCTACAGCCGCTCCCAGGCGGTGGCGGCGTTGGTTACGCTGACGGCTCTGTTCGGTATCCCGCCCTATATCGCGCTACAGCTCAAATCGATCGTCAGTACCATCAGCATTATCCTGCCGGTTAGCCAGGAGGATTGGGACGGTTCAGGTCTGATGGTGATGCTGGCGATGGCGGTGTTCACGGTACTCTTCGGTGCACGCCGCCTGGACCCGACCGAGCGGCATCCAGGGGTGACGGTGGTGCTGGCGTTGCAGGGGCTGGTCAAGATCGCGGCGACCCTGGCGATCGGGATCTTCGTCGTCTATGGCCAGTATGGAGGCTTCGGCGATATTTTTGACCGCATCGACGCGGCAGGTCTTGAGCGGTTGAAGAGTGCCAGTATCCCGCAGGGCTCCGTTGCGGCCGAGTGGATAACGCTGTTTGTGATGGGGATGGTGACGGTTCAGTGTTTACCTCGACAGTTCCATCTACTGGTGGTGGAGAACTCACACGAACGGGACATCTTCAAAGCGATGCTGTTGTTTGTGGTGTTCACCGTGCTGTTCGATCTATTCGTGATCCCGATTGCCGGTGCCGGTCTGCTTCAGGGGCTGCCGCCGGAGCAGGCGGACGAATTCGTGTTGAGGCTGCCTTATGTCGCCGGGGCGGACTGGCTGACCCTGCTGGTCTTTGTCGGTGGCTTCTCGGCGGCTTCCGGTATGATCATTATCAGCACCATGACCCTGTCGACCATGGCTACCAATCACCTGCTGTTGCCGGTGATCGAAGGGGTCAATGCGCTCAGCTTTCTCCGTCACTACCTGCTGCCACTGCGCTGGCTGATGATTGTATTGATCATCATCTTCAGTTACGGCGTTGCCTGGGCTTTCAGCGGCAGTTATATGCTGGTGGCGATGGGGACCTTCTCGTTTGTGGCGGTGGTGCAGTTTGCGCCGGCGATGCTGGGCGGCATGGTGTGGCGCAGAGCAAACCGCGTCGGTGCGGTAGCCGGTCTGGGTGCCGGTCTGCTGCTCTGGTTCTACACTCTGGTAGTGCCGGCATTCATCCGTCAGGGCTGGATCGAAACGCCGATACTGGAGCAGGGACCCTGGCAGATCACCTGGCTGCATCCTGAGGCGCTATTCGGCGTCAACTCGCTGTCCCCGCTCAGTCACAGCATGTTCTGGTCGTTAGTGTTCAATATCCTGTTTTTGATCGTCGGTTCGTGGATCTACTCCCCGAGCAAGGAGGAGCGCACCAACCTGGTCGAGTTTCTGCGGACCCTGTCATCGGGTTCCCGCATGCACAAGGGGCGCCCGACAGGACTTGAGGCGTACATACCTTTCCAGCCCAAATATAAGGAGGCGGTTCGCCTGCTGTCGCGCTATCTGCCCGAGCAGCATGCGGTGCGGGAGGTCGTGCAGATCGCGGAGCTGCTGCGCACGAGCGACAAGGACAGCATCACCATCATCGAGCTGGTTGAGTTTCACCGCATGCTGGAGATGACGCTCTCCGGATCCATCGGGGCGGCCAGTGCCCACCGGGTCATCGAAACCGGTATCGGCTACAGCGAGCGGGAAAAGCGGGATCTGCAGGCGATCTACAGTCATATCGCGATGGAGTTGGGCGGGCCGAGCCTGATTGCAGAGTCGCAAGATCATCCGGCGCAGGCGGATACGCGCTACAACTTCGTCAACGAGCTGCAGCAGACGATCGAGGCTCAACAACAGCAGATCGAAGATCAGAATATCCAGCTGGAGCGGTTAAAGCAGCGGCTTGAACGCAGCGATGCGGAGCTGTTCGAGCAGCGTATCCTGGTCCAGAAGCTGACCCAGGAGATCAAGGCATCGCATGGCCAGAATGGTAGAGAAAAATAGTAACCCCGCACGAGCGGGGTTACTTCACCCTGGGTCGGTAGTCAGATCTTGAAGCGCGCCAATATGCCGCTCAGTGATTCCGACATCGCCTCCAGTTCCTTCGCGGAACCGGCCACCTGGCGGATCGAATCGTTGTTGATATCGGTCATCGAGGCGATGCGCTCCACGTTGCGGGCGACTTCGTTGCTGGCCTGGGCCTGTTGATTGAGCATGGTCGATATCTCCAGGAATACCTCGTTGACCCGTTCACCGCTCTGTTGGATCGCACGGATCGACTCGCCCGCTTCGGCGGACAGTGCTGCGCCCTGCGTGACCTGCTCAACTCCGGCGGCCATTACCTCGACTACCTCCTGAGTGCACTTCTGCATGCTCTCGATGGTGGCAGTGATCTCGCGTGCCGACTCGGTGGTGCGGCCGGCCAGTGTTCTGACCTCGTCAGCCACCACGGCAAATCCGCGACCCTGCTCGCCGGCACGGGCGGCTTCTATCGCCGCGTTCAGCGCCAGCAGGTTGGTCTGCTCTGCGATACCCTCGATCACCTCGAGGATACCGGAGATCTGGCTCGACAACGTACCCAGCTGGCCGATTCGGTCGGAAGCCGAACGCACGGTATCGGAGATATTGAGCATCTCTTCACTGGTTCTGTTGATCACCCTTGCGCCTGCGGCTGAGGTGTCGCTGGAGGAGTCGAACAACCCCTTTGCTTCCTGTGAGTGGTTGGCAAGACTATCGACACTGACGGTCAGTTCCTCGATCGTTGATGCGATCTGACTTGACGCGGTGCTCTGCTCGGCCGATCCGATGGCAACCTGCTCACTGGCGTTGGCCATGCCGACAGCCGCTTGGCTCAGATCCCGCGCCATCGAGGATATCTCGCGCAGCACCTCGCTCACGTTATGCTGCATCTTGTTGACGGCGCCCTGCAGCTGAGCCAGTTCGTCATCACCCTTGACCTCAAGTGGCTGTGAATAGTCGCCCTGGGCGATGCGATCGAGTGAATGGACGGTCTGCTCCAATGGCCGCGCGATCATCTGTTTTACGGCCAGCGCGATCAGCAGCGCTGCGATCAGAATCACGACAACAGTCGACAGCAGAATCTGCCACGCCAGCCAATCCTTGACCTCATGCAGCTCCGAGTTGGGCAGAGCGACAGCGACCACCCAGTCCAGCTCCGGTACCGTTGCGAACCAAGCCTGCCAGGTTTCTGTTTCCTGCATGCCCGGTCTTGCCCACTGGTAGCTCATCGAGCCGCTGCCCTGGGATAGCATCTGATCGATAAACGCGCCCCGGTCGTTGTGGCTGATGTTCTGGCCTTTCAGTGTCGGATGGATCAGGAACTGGCCTTGGCTGTCACCGGGTTTGGCATCGATGATGAACAACTGTCCTTGATTTCCTACACGCACCGATTCCAGTTCGCTCTTCAGTCCCTCAAGCGACTCTTCGAAACTGATACCGATATAGCGGATGCCGATCACCTTGCCGGCGTTATCTTTGATCGGCGTGTAGTTAGTGATGAACTGGCGCCCGAACAGGGTCACCTTGCCGGTGAACGCCTCGCCCTTCAGGTTGGGGGCGTAGGCCGGAGAATTATGATCGAGCAGGGTGCCCACGGCGCGGGAACCATCCTGCTTCTTGACCGAGGTGACCACACGCACGAAGTCGTCACCTCGACGAACGAAGATGGTGGCGTTACCGCCTGTCGCCTTGGCAAAGCGATCGACCTGCGTGTAGTCGCCTGCAATGGCCTGACCTTCGCTCAGGATCGACGGTACCTGCTGACCTGCTACGTCGACCTTTTGAGCTGTGTCGAGCGAGAAATCGCCGGGAAACAGCTCTCCGAATACCGCTGAGAGCGCATTTGCCGACAGATGCAGCTGATTGTCGTAGGCGTGGATGGTGCTGCCGATTGTATCGATGCGGTTTTCCATATCCGCCAGTGCCACATCGACCGAGCGGCTGCCAATCTGTTGAGTGACAAACCATCCACTGATGGAAAATACCAGTGCTATGGCCGCGGAGACGACGAGCACCAGGCGAGTGGCTACCGATTTTCTAAGCATAAACCTGTCCTTGTTTTTACTACTGTTTTTCTACTTGTGCAGTCGCGCGTCCAGGCGGATGCCCATTGCGAACATCGGAATCTATTTACGACGTATTCGTATTCCAAGCAAGTAAATTAAAGAAAATCCGATCTTTTGCTTGAAAATATCCTCTTCTCAACGGGTTTTTGTAAGAAAAGTCCTACGACGGGGTTGGGATGTCGGGTTGAGCGGCTAGGTACTTCGCTTCAACTCCTCCGCCACTAGCGATCTGAGCCGGGCGGCCACCGGCGACAGTTGTCGCCCCTTCATCTGCAGCAGGTAGTAGGGCGACATCTGGATTGGCTCGCGCAGCGGCAGCACCTTCAGCCGCGCGCCGACCTGACGGCCGATCAGCAGATCGGTAACTTCGCTGGCCAGCGGGGCGATGGCCGACGAGGAGACCAGGATCGAGATCATCACCAGCAGCGAGGTGGAGTTGATGATGTTGTCGGGCGGCTGGATGCCGGCGACCAGGCAGGCGTTGTTGATCGCATCGCGCATCGGCACCCGGTGGCTCTGGATCACCCACTCATAGGCGGTCAGCTCCTTGAGCGACACCTCCTGGGCGTTGGCCAGCGGGTGGTCTTCCCGCACCACCAGGCGTACATCCTCCGACTTGGCCGGGTGAACCTCAAACTCGTTGGCATCGACACCCGGGATGATGCGGGCGAGAACGAAGTCGTTCTTGCCTGCAGCCAGATCGCGCAGCAACAGGTCGCTGGTATCCACGTTGACGTGGATATCGGCCTTGGGTGACACCGCTTTGAGCTGACGCACGGCCGGAATTACGTAACCCACGGCCGCGCCGGTGACGGCGCCGACCGTGGCGGCACCGCCTTCGCCTCGTTGCAGCTCATCCACATCGCGGGCCAGGTCGCGCAGCTCCACCAGCATGTTGTGTGCGCGCTGGGCTACCGAGCGGCCGATCAGCGTCGCTTCCATCCCCTTGGCGTGGCGTTCGAACAGCTTGGCGCCGATGGTCTGCTCGATATCGGCGAGCATGCGCGAGGCGGCGGGCTGAGTGACCGCCAGTTCATCGGCGGCGATGCTCAGCTGGCCATACTCCGCGATGGCGGAGATCAGGCGCAGCTGATTGATTTTCAGGTGTTTGGAAAGGTCGATTTTCATGACTGCAGGATTATACCGATAATGGTATGTAGTCAATCATTTTTTCTATTTGCTTGTTATAAAGCAGGCGCCTAGTTTGTTGGTGGGCCATCCGGCTCTCTGGGTTGAAACACAAAAATAAAAACGGAGCTGATATCCGGCGGTAACAGGCTGGTGTCGAATCCGTGACCAAGGAGATGTGTATGAGTTACTCAATGAAGCACCTTAAAACACGGGTCTGTTCCACTCTGGCAATGGCCGTCGCTCTGGGGCTGTCGGCTTCGGCACAGGCGGAGTTGTTGATCGGGTTTTCCCAGATCGGCTCCGAGAGCGGCTGGCGCACCTCCGAAACCGCATCGATCAAGGCGGAAGCGGAACGCCGTGGCATCGATCTGAAGTTCTCCGATGCACAGCAGAAGCAGGAGAACCAGATCAAGGCGGTACGTTCGTTCATCGCTCAAGGAGTGGATGGCATCCTGCTGGCGCCGGTAGTGGAAACCGGCTGGGACCAGGTACTCAAGGAAGCGCAAAAAGCGGGGATCCCGGTCGTGCTGATCGACCGCGGGGTCGATGCCGATGAATCCCTCTATCTGACCAAGGTGGCGTCCGACTTCGTGCAGGAGGGCGCACTGGCCGCGGCCTGGCTGGCGGCGGAAACCAACGGTGTCTGCGATGTGGTGGAGCTGCAGGGTACAGTCGGCTCCTCCGCCGCCAACGACCGCAAGGAGGGGTTCGAGAGTGTCATCGGCAACTTCCCCGGCCTGAAGATCACCCGTTCACAGTCGGGCAACTTCACCCGCTCCGGCGGCAAGGAGGTGATGGAGAGTTTCCTGAAGGCCGAGAACGGCGGCAAGGGTATCTGTGCGGTCTACGCGCATAACGATGACATGGCGCTCGGCGCGGTGCAGGCGATCAAGGAGGCGGGTCTGAATCCGGGCGAGGATATTCTGGTGGTATCGATCGATGCCGTGCCCGATATCTTCAAGGCGATGGCCGAGGGCGACACCAACGCCACCATCGAACTGAATCCGCATCTGGGCGGACCGGCGTTCGATGCCATCAATACCGCCAAGAGTGGGGGCGAGGTGCCGAAGTGGATCAAGGCCAACGGTCCGCTCTATCTGCCGGATACCGCTGCCGAGGAGTACAAGAAGCGCAGCAGCTGATCTGTCGGGGCCCGTTCAGGCGGGTCTCCGATTCCGCGCGGCGGGCGTTTTGAAGGGGGTGTCCGCCGCACTCCGGTCATGGCGGCAGATAGAGGTAACAGATGGCGGATATGACGCAGCCCGTGCTGTCGGTGCGTGGCGTGGGGAAGACCTTCCCCGGCGTGAAGGCGCTGCAGGGTGTCGATTTCGATCTCGCCCCCGGTGAGATCCATGCGCTGCTGGGCGAGAACGGTGCCGGCAAGTCCACACTGATCAAGGTGATCACCGGCGTTCACCCTCGTGATGAGGGAGAGGTGCTGCTCGAGGGCAGGGTGATAGCGCCTGAGCACCCCGGAGAGGCCCAGTCGCTCGGCATCTCCACCGTGTTTCAGGAGGTGAACCTGATTCCGACCCTGTCGGTGGCGGAAAACCTGATGCTGGAGCGACAGGTTCGCCGCGGCGGGCTGATCGCCTGGAAACAAACAGCCGTGCAGGCGAGGGAGGCGCTGAAGACGTTGGGGCTCGATATCGATGTCAATCGGGCGTTGGGCGCCTACTCGGTTGCGGTGCAACAACTGGTTGCCATCGCCCGCGCCGTGTCGCTGGACGCGCGAGTGCTGATTCTCGACGAACCCACCGCCAGTCTGGACAGCGACGAGATCCAGACGCTGTTCCGCATCATGCGAGAGCTGAAGGCGAAGGGATTGGGCATCATCTTCGTTACCCATTTTCTTGACCAGGTCTATGCCGTGACTGACCGCATCACCGTGCTGCGTAACGGCCGACGGGTCGGCACCTTCGTTACCGCCGAGCTGGATCGGGTCGATCTGATCAACCAGATGCTGGGGCGGGAGCTGGCCGAGGTCAGCGCCCACCGTCATCGCGATGGCGAGCAATATAGAGGTCTGACGCACCGGATTCAGGTCGAGGGATTGGGCAGGAAGCGGATGCTGAACCCGGTCTCGCTTGACCTCTCCGGCGGTGAGATCCTGGGGCTGGCCGGGCTGTTGGGGTCGGGTCGGACCGAGCTGTCGGAGTTGATCTTCGGCGTGCACAAGGCCGATAGCGGGCGGGTGCTGCTCGATGGCGAGCCGGTCTCGCTGCGTTCGCCCCGGCATGCGATTCGGGCCGGGGTCGGGCTCTGTCCGGAGGACCGCAAGCAGGATGGCATCGTCGCCGAACTAAGCGTGCGCGAGAACATCATGCTGGCGCTGCAGGGGCGTCGCGGCTGGCTGCGACCGATTCCGCGCGGCGAGCAGCAGGCGCTGGCCGAGGATATGATCGCCGCGCTGGGGATCGCCACGCCGGACAGCGAAAAGCCGGTTGGCCAACTGAGCGGCGGTAACCAGCAGAAGGTGGTGCTGGCGCGTTGGCTGGTGTCGAAGCCGGTATTCCTGCTGCTCGACGAGCCCACCCGCGGCATCGATGTGGGTGCCCACGCCGACATTATTCAACTGATCAAGACGTTGTGCAGCGAGGGGCTGGCGCTGCTGGTCGCCTCGTCGGAGCTGGAGGAGATCGTGGCGTTCGCCGACCGGGTGGCGGTGATGCGCGATCGGGAGAAGGTGTCCGAGCTGAGCGGCGACGAGATCACCCAGAACAACATCATTGAGGCGATAGCGCAATGACCAGCCTACATACGCAATCCGGGGCGTCGGCTCAGCGCCGTATCGGCCTGCCCAGGGCGCTGATGCAGCGGCAGTGGTTCGCGCCGCTCGGCGCACTGCTGCTGATTATTATCTGCATGGGCCTGGTGTCGCCCGGTTTTCTCTCCATTCGTGTCGTCGACGGCCATCTCTACGGATCGCTGATCGACGTGATCCATCGCGGTTCGTCCGCGGCGCTGGTGGCGGTCGGTATGGCGATCGTGATCGGCACGCGCGGTATCGACCTGTCGGTAGGCTCGGTGATCGCGATCTCCGGCGCCGTCATGGCGGTACTGATCAGCGAGACCGATCTGCCGCCCTGGCTGATCATCCTGGCCGCGGTCGGCAGCGGTGTGCTGTGCGGGCTGTGGAACGGCGTGCTGGTGGCCTATCTGGAGATTCAGCCGATCATCTCCACGCTGATCCTGATGGTGGCCGGTCGCGGCATCGCACAGATGATCACCGGCGGCCAGATCGTCACCTTCCACGGCGAGTTCTTCGAGGCGATCGGCAGCGGCTATCTGCTCGGCATCCCCTGGCGGGTGTTGATCGCTGCGGCGGTGATACTGCTGCTCTGGCTGACGATGCGCAAGACCGCGCTGGGGTTGTTCGTCGAAGCGGTCGGCGGCAACGCCCGTGCCAGTCGTCTGGCCGGGATCGACTCCCGCGGCATCACTCTGCTGGCCTATGTCATCTCCGGCGTATGTTCGGCCGTGGCGGGCATCATCATCGCCGCCGATATCCGCGGCGCGGATGCCAACAACGCCGGGCTATGGCTCGAACTCGACGCGATCCTGGCGGTGGTGCTCGGCGGCGCGGCGCTGATGGGCGGGCGCTTCTATCTCGGGGCGACGGTGATCGGCGTACTGATCATCCAGTCGCTGACCACGGGGATCCTGCTATCCGGCCTGCCGAGCCAGTACACACTGGTGGTCAAGGCAGGCGTGGTGCTGCTGGTGCTGCTGATGCAGGCGCCCGGGTTCCGGCGGTCAATGGCAGCGGTACTGCGCAGGAGGCAGCATGAAGATTAACGAGCGTTTCTATCCCATTCTCGCCACCGTATCGGTCCTGGCGCTGCTGTATGGCTACGGCATTTACGAGCACCGCGCCTTCAGCGATAGCTATGTGCTCGGCAACCTGCTGACGGATAACGCCTTTCTGATCATCACCGCGGTGGGGATGACCTTCGTCATCCTCTCCGGCGGTATCGACCTGTCGGTGGGCTCGATGATCGCCTTTGTCGGCGTACTGATCGCGGAGCTGGTCACCGGCTTCGGCTTTCATCCGCTGGCGGCGGTTGCAGTCGCGCTGGCGATCGGCACCGCCTTCGGCGCCTTCATGGGGCTGATCGTGGCGAAGTTCGATATCCAGCCCTTTATCGTCACCCTGGCTGGCATGTTCTTCCTGCGCGGCATCTGCTTCGTCATCAACCTGGACTCGGTGCCGATCGATCATCCGTTCGTCAGTGCCGTCGGTGACTTCAAGCTGCCGCTGCCGGGACGCGGCTGGCTGAGCGCCTCGGCGCTGCTGATGCTGGCGACGGTAATGGTCGGCATCCTGATTGCTCACTACACCCGCTTCGGTCGCAACGTCTACGCCATCGGCGGCGACCGTCACTCGGCACAGCTGCTCGGCATCCCGGTGGAATATACGCTGATCCGTGTTTATGCGCTGTCCGGCTTCTTCAGTGCGCTGGCCGGCGTGGTGTTTGCCTTCTACACCGCCTCGGCCTATCCGCTGGCGGCCACCGGCGTGGAGTTGGATGCGATAGCGGCGGTGGTGATCGGCGGCACGCTGCTGACCGGCGGCATGGGCTTTATCGCCGGCACCTTCTTCGGCGGCATGATCATGGGCGTGATCCAGATCCTGATCGCGTTCGACGGCTCGCTGAACAGCTGGTGGACCAAGATCATGATCGGGGCGCTGCTGTTCGGTTTCATTGTGCTGCAGCGGGTGATCACGCGGTCGTTTTCGGGGATGCGTGCTGAGGTTCAGACTGCTTGAGCTGATGCAATCTGCTTCATGCCGGCCCGGATGTTTGATGAAGTATCCAGGCCGGCATGAGGTCGGAGACGAAGCGAGTCACCCGCCGTATGCTATTAGACATAGGGGAGGCGGAAAAGATATCGAAGAGCTGAGTCTGGTTTAAGCGAATTCTTGGGCTCGGCGTTATGCCCTAAAGCAGGTGCCCCTCAGGCAGCATGCGTTTATGCAGGATACGGATGATTTCAACGACGCCCTCGTCGGATTGCCGATAAAAAATGATGTGGCTTCCCTGAGGGTACAGTCGGTAGTCCGGGCTAATCTCATCGCAGCATTGCCCAATGCTCGGATTTTCACCCAGAAGGTGAAAGCAGTGGTCGAACTGAAAAATGTAGTGGTTTCGTTTATTTCGACCCCATTCACGCTCCGTGTATCGTGCAGTGGATTTGAGGTCAGCTTTGGCCTTCCTGGAAAGCTTGAAATTTGGCATCAGCGCCCTTCGTTATCCAGTTCACGAATGAACGAGTCATAGGAGTAGTCTTCGAAACCACTTTCCTCGCCTTCCTTGAGCTGTTTGCGAAGTGTTGTCAGGCGGGTTTCAGACTCTTCAAGCAGACGTAATGCTGCACGAACGACCTCACTGGTTGAGCTGTATCGGCCACTTTTGAGCTGTTCTGCAATGAATGCATCAAAGTGTTGGCCCAGAGTGATGCTGGTGTTCTTCTGCATGATGCCACCTCACTAGTACCAATAATTGGTATATTTTGGTCCGGTCGGCATAACAATGCAATTCACGCGACAATGTACTTCCCTCCAATGAGACGCCATGTCACCGCTCTGCGACGGCGCTTCACACAACGAGAGGCGCGCCACTCCCATTGGTATACCATTTTTGATATGTCGAATATCTCAGTTTTCATTTGATCGCTATGCTCTTCGGGCGCATTCTGGTTTCGATCCTTGAGACCCTGCACTCAAGGCCGGTTCAGTTTCTGAATAAAAATAACAGCGGAATCCGCACGCCGGCTCGGATGGCCCGGTCGGTGGCGATACCGCGACAGGGAGAAACCGATGAAGAGCATCAAAAAGATTGTCGCCACACTGGCGTTGGGCTCCACCTTTCTGACCGCGAGCGCAGCCGTTTCTGCCGCGAGCGGTTATGTCGGTATCGCGATGCCGACCAACTCCTCCTCACGTTGGATCTCGGACGGCCACTCCATGGTCGAGCAGTTCGAGAAGGCCGGATACAAGACCGATCTGCAGTACGCTGAGGATGATATCCCGACCCAGCTGGCGCAGGTCGAGAACATGATCGTGAAGGGAGTCGATGTGCTGGTGATCGCCGCGATCGACGGCACAACGCTGTCCAACGCGCTGGAGAACGCCAACGCCGCCGGCATCAAGGTGATCGCCTATGACCGCCTGATCCGCGACAGCAAGTATGTCGACTACTACGCCACCTTTGATAACTTCAAGGTTGGCGTGCAGCAGGCGACCTCTCTGGTCAACGGTCTGAAGTCCCGCTTCCAGCCGCCCTACAATGTCGAACTGTTCGGCGGCTCGCCGGACGATAACAACGCCTATTTCTTCTACAACGGTGCCATGTCGGTGCTGCAGCCGCTGATCGATTCCGGCGATATCAATATCGTCTCCGGTCAGATGGGCATGGACAAGGTCGGTACTCTGCGCTGGGACGGTGCACTCGCCCAGGCGCGCATGGATAACCTGCTCTCTGCGCACTACACCGACAAGCGTATTCAGGGCGTGCTCTCTCCGTATGACGGGCTCTCCATCGGTATCCTCTCGTCGCTGAAAGGGGTCGGTTACGGCTCTTCCGATATGCCGATGCCGATCGTCACCGGTCAGGACGCCGAACTGCCCTCCGTGAAATCGATCCTCGCCGGTGAGCAGTACTCCACCGTATTCAAGGATACCCGTGAACTGGCCGGTGTTGCGGTCGGCATGGTCGAAGCGCTGCTGAAGGGCTCCGAGCCGGAGATCAACGACACCTCCACCTACGACAACGGCGTCAAGGTGGTGCCCTCCTACCTGCTTGAGCCGGTCCCGGTGGATTCCTCCAACTGGCAGTCGGTGGTGGTCGACAGCGGCTACTACACGCTGAAACAGGTCAAGAACACTCAGTAACCGATCCAGTAGCGGGCCCGCCTGGGCGGGCCATCCATGTACAGGATGTACGGTATGCCGCGAGCGCATGGAGGCGCTGGAGCGGCCAAGCGGACGAATTCCATGCACGATACCATTCTGGAGATGCGCGGCATCACCAAGACCTTCCCAGGCGTGAAGGCGTTGGACAATGTGAGCCTCAAGGTGAGGCGAGGCGAGATTCACGCCCTGTGCGGCGAAAACGGTGCCGGCAAGTCGACGCTGATGAAGGTGCTCAGCGGAGTTTATCCCCACGGCAGTTACGACGGCGAGATCCGCTTCGAGGATCGGCCGATGGCGTTCGGCGGCATCGTCGACAGCGAGCGGGAGGGGATCATCATCATCCATCAGGAGCTGGCGCTGGTGCCGCTGCTGTCGATCGCCGAGAACATCTTTCTTGGCAACGAAATGGCGGAGAAGGGGGTGGTCGACTGGCCCGCCACCTACTCGCGCACCGGCGAGTTGCTGAAGAGGGTAGGGTTGAGCGAACACCCCTCAACGTTGATCGAGAAGCTCGGCGTTGGCAAACAGCAACTGGTCGAGATCGCCAAGGCGCTGTCGAAGGAGGTGAAGTTGCTGATCCTCGACGAGCCGACCGCGGCGCTGCAGGAGAACGACAGTGCCAAGCTGCTTGATCTGCTGCTGGAGTTCAAGGCGCAGGGGATCTCGTCGATCCTGATCTCGCACAAACTGAATGAGGTCAGCCGGGTTGCCGACAGTATCACGGTGATCCGTGACGGCACCTCGGTCTCCACGCTGGATTGCCATACTCAGGCGATCAGCGAGGCCGACATCATACGCGACATGGTGGGCCGTGACATGGCGCACCGATATCCGCAACGCACGCCGAACATAGGGGAAACCCTGCTCGAGGTGTCGGACTGGAACGTCTGGCATCCGGAGTCGTCCGAGCGCCAGGTGATACGCAATATCAGCCTGAAAGTGGCCGCCGGCGAGGTGGTGGGGATCGCCGGGCTGATGGGCTCGGGCCGCACCGAACTGGCGATGAGCCTGTTCGGGCGCAGCTACGGCCGCAATATATCCGGCACCGTGCGGCTGCGGGGGCGGGAGGTCGATCTGTCGACGGTGAAAAAGTCAGTCGACAGCGGCATCGCCTACGTCACCGAGGATCGCAAGGAGCTGGGCCTGATCCTGGACGAGACGATTCTCAGAAACACCACCCTGGCTAATCTTGGCGGCATATCGGAGCACGGCGTCATCGACGATACCCAGGAGCGGCGGGTGGCCGAGGAGTATCGCCAGGCACTCAACATACGCACGCCAAGCGTGTTCCAGAAGGTGGTGAACCTCTCGGGCGGCAACCAGCAGAAGGTGGTACTGAGCAAGTGGCTCTACGCCCAACCCGAAGTGCTGATTCTGGACGAGCCGACGCGGGGGATCGATGTCGGCGCCAAGTTCGAGATCTACAGCATCATCAATCGACTCGCCGACGAGGGCAAGGGGGTGATCATGATCTCCTCCGAGATGCCCGAACTGCTCGGCATGTGCGACCGTATCTATGTGATGAACGAAGGCACCTTTGCCGGGGAGTTGGCTGGCCACGAAGCCAGCCAGGAGAAGATCATGGCGATGATCGTCAACGCCTGAATTATGTACAGGATGTACGGTATGCCGCGGGCGCATGGATGCGCAGGAGCGGCGATTAGTTATGCGCGGAGACAATAACAATGCAACAAGCGAAAACCTCCATCGAAGCCCAGACCGACGAGCAGCCGACCGGGCCGTCGATCAAATCCTACCTGTCCGGCCATCTGCGCGAGTACGGCATGCTGGCGGCTCTGGTCGTGATCATGCTGCTGTTCCAGGTGCTGACCGACGGCACGCTGATGCGGCCGGTCAACCTGACCAACCTGTTCCTGCAGAACAGCTACATCATCATCATGGCGATCGGCATGCTGCTGGTGATCGTTGCCGGGCATATCGATCTGTCGGTGGGCTCGGTGGTGGGCTTTATCGGCGCGCTGGCGGCGGTGATGATGGTGAACTGGCATATGTCGCCGTGGCTGGTGGTGCCGCTGTGCCTGATCTGCGGCCTGTTGATCGGCGCCGCTCAAGGCTACTGGGTGGCCTACTGGAAGATACCCTCGTTCATCGTCACTCTGGCCGGGATGCTGGTGTTCCGCGGCCTGACCCTGGCGCTGCTGGAGGGACAGTCGGTCGGACCCTTCCCGGACGGTTTCCAGTTGCTGAGCACCGGCTTCGTGCCCGACTTGTTCAGCGACGAGCGCCCCAACATCACCGCCACCCTGCTCGGCGTGCTCGCGGCCAGTGCCATCGTGCTGCTGGCGGCTCGCTCCCGCGCCCGCTCGCTACGCTTCGGTATCGACGACGAACCCTTTGCCTTCTTTGTCGTCAAGAACGCTCTGGTGGCGGGCGCGATCATCTATATCGCCTACCTGCTGTCGACCTACCGCGGCCTGCCCAATGTGTTGATCACCATGGCGGTGCTGATCGCGGTCTACACCTTCCTGACCAACAAGAGCACCATCGGCCGCCGTATCTATGCGCTCGGCGGCAACGAGAAGGCGGCCAAGCTCTCCGGCATCAACACCGAACGACTGACCTTCCTGACCTTCGCCAACATGGGGATGCTGGCGGCACTGGCCGGGTTGATCTTCGCCGCGCGCCTGAACACGGCGACGCCGAAGGCGGGTTTCGCGTTCGAGCTCGACGTGATCGCAGCGGTGTTCATCGGCGGTGCGTCCATGTCCGGCGGTGTCGGCAAGGTGATAGGTGCCGTGGTCGGCGCCCTGATCATGGGGGTGATGAACAACGGCATGTCGATCCTCGGTATCGGCATCGACTGGCAGCAGGTGATCAAGGGCCTGGTGCTGCTCGCCGCCGTGATCTTCGATGTCTACAACAAGACCAAGCAACGCTGAAGGGGGCGTAGTCATGTATCTTTCCCAGCTCAAGAGCGGTGGTGTCATCTGGCGCGAAGGCGAGCAGGCACGGATGGTTCGTGGTGTGAGCAGCAGCTATGAACTGGCGCTGCGGGCGATAGGTCAAGGCCTGAGTCTGGCCGATACCGTGGCGCGGCTGGGCTTCGGCGAGACGGTGGATCTGCCGGCGCTGGCCGCTGACGCACGGCTGGACTGCCCGGTGCGTCATCCGGACCCCGCGCATATGTTTCTGACCGGTACCGGCCTGACCCACCTCGGCTCCGCCTCCGCCCGCGATGCGATGCACAGCGCCGGCGACATGGAGGGGCTGACCGACTCGATGAAGATGTTCCGCATGGGGCTCGAGGGCGGCAAGCCCGGCCCCGGCGAGCGCGGCGTACAGCCGGAGTGGTTCTACAAGGGCACCGGCGTTGCCGCCGTGCCGCCGGGTGATGCGCTGGTGTCGCCCGAGTTTGCGCTGGATGGCAGCGAGGAGCCGGAGATCGCCGGTGTCTACCTGATTGGCGCCGAGGGCACGCCGTTCCGTCTCGGCTTTGCGCTTGCCAACGAGTTCTCCGATCACGTCACCGAGCGGATCAACTACCTCTATCTGGCCCACTCCAAGCTGCGCCCGGCGTCGTTCGGGCCGGAGCTGCTGGTCGGCGAACTGCCGTGCGATATCAGGGGTAGCTCGCGCATTCTGCGCAGCGGCGAGGTGATCTGGCAGAAGCCGTTCCTCTCCGGCGAGGAGAACATGTCCCACACCATCACCAACCTGGAGTATCACCACTTCAAATACGCGCTGTTCCGCGAGCCCGGCGATCTGCACGTGCATATGTTCGGCACCGCCACGCTGTCGTTCGCTGACGGGGTGCGGGTCGAACAGGGCGACATCCTCGAGATCGACGCCCCGCAACTGGGTCTTGCGCTGCGCAACCCGGTGGCGCGGGACAACGCATACAACCTGGAGGTAACGCCGTTATGAGCAACAGAGCTGCCGAACTCAAGGCGATCTATCCCGATCTGGAGGGGCGCTCGGTGCTGATCTCCGGCGGTGCCACCGGTATCGGCCAGTCGCTGGTCGAGAGCTTTGCCCGTCAGGGCGCGCGTACCGCCTTCGTCGATATCGATAGCGAGGCGGGTCGGGCGCTCGAGGCCAGGCTCAATGCCGATGGATATCAAACACTGTTCCGTCCCTGCGATATCACCGAACTGAGCGGCTATCAGAGCACCATTCACGAGATCGCCGATCGCCAGGGGCCTATTACCGTGCTGATCAACAACGCTGCCAACGATGTACGTCACGCGCTGGAGGAGATCAGCTACGAGCGTTTCGATGAACTGATCGGCGTCAACCTAAAGCACCAGATGTTCGCCGCCCAGGCGGTGGTGCCGATGATGCGCAAGGCCGGGCGGGGCTCGATCGTCAACTTCGGTTCGGTGGGCTGGATGATGGCGGCGCCCGGCTACCCGGTCTATGCCGCGAGCAAGGCCGCGGTGCACGGCATGACCCGCGGTCTGGCGCGGGATCTCGGCGGTGACGCCATCCGCGTCAATACCCTGGTGCCGGGCTGGGTGATGACCGATAAGCAACTCAAGCTCTGGGTCGACGACAAGGCCCGCGAACTGATCAAGCGCAGCCAGTGCCTGCAGGGACCGCTGTTGCCGGAGCATATCGCGCAGATGGCACTGTTCCTGGCATCCGACGCTTCGGCCATGTGCACGGCGCAGAATTTCATTGTCGATGGAGGCTGGGTATGAGCGAGTTCACACCCGCGAAATGGCCGCGCAAACTGCGGTCGCAGGAGTGGTTCGGCGGCACCAGCCGCGACCATATCTACCACCGCAGCTGGATGAAGAACCAGGGGCTGCCGGCGGACCTGTTCGACGGTCGGCCGGTGATCGGTATCTGCAACACCTGGTCGCAACTGACACCGTGCAACGCGCACCTGCGCGATCTGGCGGAACGGGTGGCCCACGGTATCTACGAGGCCGGTGGCCTGCCGCTGGAGTTCCCGGTTTTTTCAGCGGGTGAGAGTTCGCTGCGTCCCACCGCCATGATGTATCGCAATATGGCGGCGATGGATGTGGAGGAGGCGCTGCGCGCCAACCCGCTGGATGGCGTGGTTCTGCTGGCCGGTTGCGACAAGACCACCCCGGCGCTGCTGATGGGCGCCTGCAGCACCAATATCCCCGCCATCGTCGTCTCCGGCGGGCCGATGCTCAACGGCTGGTTCCGCGGCGAGCGGGTCGGCTCCGGCACCGCGCTCTGGCAGATGTCGGAGGATATCAAGGCGGGCAAGATGAGCACCGAGGACTTCCTCGAAGCGGAACAGGCGATGTCGCGCTCGCCCGGCAGCTGCAACACCATGGGCACCGCCAGCACCATGGCCAGTATGGCCGAGGCGCTGGGCATGGCGCTCTCCGGCAACGCCGCCATCCCGGCGGTGGACAGCCGCCGTCGTGTGATGGCGCACCTGTCGGGGCGGCGGATCGTGCAGATGGTCAAGGATGATCTCAAGCCCTCCGATATCCTCACCCGCGAGGCATTTGAGAACGCGATCCGCGTCAACGGTGCCATCGGCGGATCTACCAACGCGGTGATCCACCTGCTGGCGATCGCCGGGCGAGTCGGCGTCGACCTGACGCTGGACGACTGGGATCGCCTCGGCCGCGAGATCCCCACCATCGTCAACCTGATGCCCTCCGGCAAGTACCTGATGGAGGAGTTCTTCTACGCCGGTGGCCTGCCGGTGGTGATCAAGATGCTGGGCGAGGGAGGTCGGCTGCACAAGCAGGCGCTGACCGTCTCCGGCGGCGCGATCTGGGACGAGGTGAAGGAGGTGCGCAACTGGAACGAGGATGTGATCCGCCCGGTGGACAAGGCGCTGACCGCCAGCGGAGGCATCGTGGTGCTGCGGGGCAATCTGGCGCCGGGTGGCGCGGTGCTTAAACCTTCCGCGGCAACGCCTGAACTGCTGCAGCATCGCGGCCGCGCTGTGGTGTTCGAGGATATCGACGACTACAAGGCGCGGATCAACGACGAAGCGCTGGATGTGGACGAAACCTGCATCCTGGTGATGAAAAACTGCGGGCCCAAGGGGTACCCCGGCATGGCCGAGGTGGGCAACATGGGGTTGCCGCCGAAGGTGCTGCGCAAGGGGATCACCGACATGGTGCGTATCTCCGATGCCCGCATGTCCGGCACTGCCTATGGCACCGTGGTGCTGCACACCACGCCGGAGGCCGCCGCCGGTGGACCGTTGGCGGTGGTGCGCAACGGTGACTTCATCGAACTGGACGTGGCCAACCGCCGCCTGCATCTGGATATCTCCGACGAAGAGCTCGCGGCCCGGCTGGCGGATTGGCAGTCGCCGGTCAAGGCGCCGGAAAGCGGCTACGCCAAACTTTTTTTCGATCATGTACAGGGCGCCGACACCGGGGCCGACTTCGACTTCCTGCGCGGCTGCCGGGGGGCACCGGTGCCGCGGGACAGCCACTGAATTTCACGATTGCAGGAGTAAGACAATGTTGACAGGCCAACATCTGATCGCCGGTCACTGGTTGGGCGGTAGCGAGACATTCGATCTGATACCGGCTTCCGGGCCGGTACGCAGCTTCGCCGTGGGCACGCCGGCGGAGGTGGAGCAGGCGGCACGGGCAGCCGAAGCCGCCTTTGCCACCTTCAGTTATACAACTCGGGCGCAACGGGCCGCGTTTCTGGATCGGATCGCCGACGAGATCGACGCTCGCGGCGATGCGATCACCGAGATCGGTTGTCAGGAGACCGGTCTGCCGCAGGCGCGACTGATCGGCGAGCGGGGTCGCACCGTCGGTCAACTGCGGATGTTTGCCCGCCATATCGAGGCCGGTGACTACCTGGATCGGCAGCACGACGCCGCACTGCCGGAGCGGCAACCGCTGCCGCGTCCCGACCTGCGCCTGATGCAACGCCCGGTGGGGCCGGTGGCGGTGTTCGGCGCCTCCAACTTCCCGTTGGCGTTCTCCGTGGCCGGTGGCGACACCGCCTCGGCGCTGGCCGCCGGGTGCCCGGTGATCGTCAAGGGTCATGCCGCCCACGCCGGTACCGGTGAGTTGGTGGCGCAGGCGATCGATGCCGCTCGCCGCGCGCTTGAACTTCATCCTGGCGTGTTCTCCTTCATCCAGAGCGGTAACCGCGATGCGGGCCAGGCGCTGGTGCAGCATCCCTTGGTGAAGGCGGTCGGTTTTACCGGTGGCCTGACCGGCGGTCGCGCCCTGTTCGACCTCTGTACACAGCGTCCGGAACCGATCCCGTTCTTCGGCGAGCTGGGCTCGGTCAACCCGATGTTCCTGATGCCGACGGCATTGGTTCGGCGCGGTGGCGAACTTGCCCAGGGTTGGGCCGCTTCGCTGACCATGGGGGCGGGACAGTTCTGTACCAATCCGGGGGTGGCGGTCCTGATCGACAGCGATGAGGCCGACGCCTTTATCGAGGCGGCAACCGGAGCCTTGGCCGAGGTCGGCGCCCAGACCATGCTGACCGATGGCATCGCCCAGGCCTATCGCGAAGGTGTCGGTCATCTGCAGGACTCGGCCAATGTACAGCAGCGAGTGGGTAGCCCCTGCGACAACCGTGACGCTACCCCCTATCTGTTTGTCACCACCGGGGCGGCCTGGTTGCGTGACGCCACCCTGAGCGAAGAGGTGTTCGGCCCGCTGGGGCTGGTGGTCAAGGTGGCCGACCTGGACGAAATGCTGCAGGTGGCCGGCGCGCTCGAGGGACAGTTGACCTGCACGCTGCAACTGGATGCACAGGACATCCCCCAAGCGCGGCGACTGATGCCGATACTGGAGCGTAAGGCGGGGCGGGTGCTGGCCAACGGCTTCCCCACCGGGGTCGAGGTGTGCGACGCGATGGTGCATGGTGGCCCTTATCCCGCCTCCACCAACTTCGGCGCCACCTCGGTGGGCAGCATGGCGATCCGCCGTTTCCTGCGCCCGGTCTGCTATCAGAACCTGCCGGTGGAGCTGTTGCCCGCTGACCTGCAGACGCTCGGGTGATGCTGTCTTGAATCTCGATTGGATCGCCGTGGATTGGGGCAGCACCCGTCTTCGCGCCTGGGCCTGTTCACGTGACGGCAGCGTGCTGCAACGGGCCGATTCGGCCCAGGGCGCGGCAGGATTGGCTCCGGAGCAGTTTGAACCGGCATTACTGGAGTTGGTGGAACCCTGGCTGACGACCGAGAAAAGAACAACGGTTATCGCCTGCGGTATGGCTGGGGCACGTCAGGGCTGGATCGACGCACCTTACAGTGCAGTGCCCTGTAGGCCACTTTCTGTCGAGCGGCTGATCGAAGCGCCGGTGACCGATCCGAGGCTGCGAGTATTGATCGTGCCGGGGCTCAGCCAGGCCTCTCCGGCCGACGTGATGCGTGGCGAGGAGACCCAACTGGCCGGCGTGTTGGCCGCACAACCCGGTTACCGGGGCCTGGTCTGCCTGCCCGGCACCCACTGCAAATGGGCCGAGCTGCAGGAGGGGCGGGTGATCGCGTTTCGCACCTTCATGACCGGCGAACTCTATGCGCTGCTGTCGCAATCCTCGGTACTGCGTCACAGCCTGCATGCCGATACCGATACAGGCGATGGCTGGGACAGTAACGTTTTCGTCGAAGCCACACGGCAGGCACTCGGCCACCCGGAACAGGTATGGGCCGAGCTGTTCGGCCTGCGGGCGCAGGGTCTGCTGCACGGCCAGGCGCCGGCAACGGCCCGTGCCCGCCTCTCCGGCCTGCTGATCGGCGCCGAACTGGCGGCAGCACGCAGCTTGTGGCAGGGCCGAAAAGTCACCCTGGTCGGCAATATCGGTCTGCCGGCGCTCTATCTGGAGGCGTTGCGCGCGCAGGATATCGAGGTGCAGGCCCTGAATACGCAACGCACCACCCTGGACGGATTGACACAGGTGTTCACCCTGATATCTGCCGAATCACAGGAGACAACCCGATGAGTCGCAACCTGATCGCCATCCTCAGGGGGATCCGCCCCGAGGAGGCCGAAGCGGTCACCGCCGCGCTGATCGAGGCAGGCATCACCCGCATCGAGGTGCCGCTGAACTCGCCGGACCCGCTGCGCAGTATCGCCGGCATGGCCCGCAGCTTCGGCGCGGATGCCGAGATCGGCGCGGGTACCGTTCTCGGTAGCGGCGACGTACGCGCCGTGGCCGATGCCGGCGGAGGCTTCATCGTCGCGCCCAACTTCAACCCTGAGGTGATGCGGGAGAGCGTCCGACTGGGACTGGATGCCTACCCCGGCGTGCTGTCGCCGACCGAGTGCTTCGCCGCCCTGGCCGCCGGGGCCAAGGCGCTGAAGGTGTTCCCTGCCTGTATGATGGGGCTGGATGGATTGAAGGCGATCCGCGCCGTGCTGCCGCCCGATGCGCAGGTGCTGATGGTCGGCGGCGTGGATGACGGCAACTTCGGCCAGTGGTTGGCCGCCGGCGCCAACGGCTTCGGTATCGGCTCGGCGCTCTATCGGCCGGGTAAATCGGTGGCGGAGGTGGCAGCGGATGCCGCGCGGATGGTGGCCACCTATGACCGGGAGCTGACAACATGGTGAAAGAGACAGGTGTGAAAACCTACGACGAGCGGCCCTGCACCTTAGGCGAGGGGGCGCTTTGGCACCCGGAACGGCAGCAGCTGTTCTGGTTCGATATTCTCGGCAACACTCTGATGACCCTCAACGACGAGGGGGTGGCCGATCAGTGGCACTTCGACGAGCATGTGTCGGCGGCCGGTTGGATCGATCGTGACACTTTGCTGATCGCAAGCGAGAGCGGCCTTTACCGCTTCGACATCGACACCGGCGCACGCGAACCGGTCTGCCCGCTCGAGGCCGACAATCCGGTAACCCGCTCAAACGACGGTCGCGCCGACCCCCGGGGCGGCTTCTGGATCGGCACCATGGGCAAGGCAGCAGAGCCCAACGCCGGTGCGATCTATCGCTACTATCGAGGCGAACTGCGCCGACTGATCGCGCCACTGACCATCCCCAATGCGATCTGCTTCTCACCGGAGGGGAGATACGGTTACTTTGCCGATACGGCAAAGGGGGCGATCTGGCGTGTAGAACTGGATGGGGAGAGCGGCTGGCCCGCGGGCGAGCCGGAGCTGTTTATCGACTGCAGACGTGAAGGGGTAAACCCGGATGGTGCCGTGGTCGACAGCGAGGGGCGGCTGTGGAACGCGCAGTGGGGCGCCTCGCGTATCGCCTGTTATGACCCCGATGGCCAATTCGTGACGGCGATCGCCTTCCCGACCGAGCAGATCAGCTGCCCCGCCTTCGGCGGTGCCGACTTCAGCCGGCTGTTCGCGACCTCGGCCAGGGAGGGGATGTCGGCCGAGGAACTGAGTGACCAACCGAAGGCTGGGTGTACCTTCGTCATCGGCACCGAAGTCAGCGGGCGGGCGGAGCCGAGGGTGTTTCTCTAGATATGCTTGCCAAGGGCCAGGCCGGAATATGGCAACGAACCTGCCAAGGTCGGAAGGGGTAGTGCTTTTTGGGACCGTCGCCGACACGGATGTCGGCGCCGAGCGTACAGGGAAGTATTCACCGCGTGTCCCGGAAAGCAATACCCCTTTCGACCCCTCGCCCTCTAAAGTTACTCGGCAATATTCAATTGGCTGATGCGATAATCCTTTGGCGTCATATTCAAGTGCTTGCGAAACACGTTGTACAGGTAGTGAACCGACGGGTATCCGCATAGGCCGGCAATTTCGGCGATCGGTAACTCGGTGGTGGTGATAAGCGTCGTCGCCCGTTCAAACTTGGTGAGATGTATCTCGTCGTGAACCGTCTGCTTGCGCTCCTGCCGAAACCGTCGTTCCAGACTGGAGCGTGATACGCCGATGTGATCGCTGACCTGATCCACCTTTATCCCCTTGCAGGCATTGAGGCGAATAAAGTGCATCGCCTGGATCACGACAGGGTCTTTCAAAGCCTTGAAGTCGGTGGACTGACGCTCGATAACGCCGGTCGGCGGGATCAGCTTGCGTACCGAGCGTAGCTCGGCGCCCTGAAGCGCCTGATGGAGCAGCTTGGCCGCATGATACCCCATCGCGCGACACCCCTGGCCGACCGAACTCAGCGGCACCCGGGTCAAATGTCGGGTCAACTCCTCGTTATCGATCCCGATCACTGAGACACTGTCCGGCACCAGAAGACCCAGATGTTCGCACACTTGTAGCACGTGTCGAGCCCGCGAATCGGTGACCGAGATGATGCCGATCGGTTTCGGCAGAGCCTTCAGCCATTCGGCGAGGCGGTCCATATCCTCCTGCCAGGTCTCGGGGCTGGTTTCTCCGCCTTCGAAAATCCTGCACTCATAGCCATCCTTCGCCACCAGACGGGAAAACTCCTTCTCCCGCTCTTGCGCCCATCTTTTTTTAGGGCTGGGCGGCAGCCCATAGCAGGCGAAATGCTCGAGCCCCTTGTGTTTCAGATGTTGGTATGCTTCGCGTACCAGCGACTGATTGTCGGTCGCGACATAGGGTACATGGGGGTAGTCGGCTTCATCCATGTATGAACCGCCTATCCCTATCACCGGGGCGCCGATATCCTTCAGCGCTTCCGCTATCTCCGGGTCGTCGAAGTCGGCAATGACGCCGTCGCCCATCCACTCCTTGATGTGATCGATGCGACAAAGGAAATCCTCTTCGAGAAATATATCCCATGCACTCTGAGATGCCTGAATATATTCGCCGATCCCCTGGATGATCTGGCGGTCGTATACTTTGTTGGCATTGAATAACAGCGTTATTCTGTAGGTGTTGTTATTCATATCACTTCTTGAAACCGTGCAATGCGGTTCTGATCGATTCGGCTGTCCGATCGATCCATGCGCTCGATAGCAGTGTACCAGTCGTCGATGGCCGAATGAATCCACCCGCCCGCGCAGTGCGGGAAAATTTCATAACACCTTTCCAAAAAACCGCAATTGCGGCGCTTTTTCATATCTCGCAATAATGATTCAAAGCATGGAAATCTGTTGAAACCGGCCCGGTATCGGACCGACGACCCAACATGTCATCGCAATATAAATATAAATGAGGCGAGTATGGCTGCTTATTTTAGAGATATAGATCGAGTCAAGTATGAAGGTCCTGAAAGCGATAACCCTTTCTCATTCCGCCACTATAACCCCGATCAGGTGATTCTGGGTAAAACCATGAAAGATCACCTGCGCATGGCGGCATGCTATTGGCACAATTTTGTCTGGAACGGGTCGGATGTGTTCGGGCAGGGAACGTTCGAGCGTCCCTGGCAGCAGCCGGGGGACGAGATGGAGATGGCGCTGCTGAAGGCCGATGTCGCATTTGAGTTCTTCAGGAAACTGAACATCCCCTACTACTGCTTCCACGACGTGGACCTGTTTCCGGAGGGCGGTTCCGTCAAGGAGTACCTCGAGCGTTTTGCACGGATGGAGGAGGTGTTGGCCGCGAAACAGGAGGAGAGCGGCGTCAAGCTCCTGTGGGGCACCGCCAACTGCTTTTCCAATCGCCGCTATATGGCCGGTGCAGCCAGCAACCCGAACCCGGAGATCTTCGCCTACGCGGCAACGCAGGTCTGTGCGGCGATGGGGGCGACCCGGCGTCTGGGCGGTGCCAACTATGTGCTCTGGGGTGGCCGCGAGGGGTATGAGACGCTGCTGAATACCGACCTGCGCCAGGAGCGCGAGCAGCTCGGCCGTTTCATGCAGATGGTGGTCGAGCACAAATACAAGATCGGCTTCGAAGGCACGATCCTGATCGAACCCAAGCCGCAAGAGCCGACCAAGCACCAGTACGACTATGACAGTGCAACCGTGTACGGCTTCCTGAAACAGTTTGGCCTGGAGAACGAGATCAAGGTCAATATCGAAGCCAACCATGCCACCCTGGCCGGTCACTCCTTTCACCATGAGATCGCGACCGCTATCTCACTCGGTATTTTCGGCTCCATCGATGCCAACCGCGGCGACGCGCAACTGGGCTGGGACACCGATCAGTTCCCGAACAGCGTCGAGGAAAACACCCTGGTGATGTACGAAATACTGAAAGCGGGTGGCTTCGTCAACGGCGGCTTCAACTTCGACGCACGCCTGCGCCGAATGAGCACCGATCCCGACGACATGCTGCATGGCCATATCGGCGGCATGGACGTACTGGCGCTGTCGCTCAAGCGTGCGGCTGCAATGGTGGAGAACGATCGGTTGTCGGAGCTGGTGGAACGCCGCTATGCGGGCTGGAAAAGCGGATTTGGGCAAAAGATCCTGCAGGGCGAGCTGTCACTGGCCGACCTGCAACGGTATGTGGTGGACAACGATCTCAAGCCGCAGCCTGTTTCAGGGCAGCAGGAGTATCTGGAAAACCTGGTCAATCGTATTATCTATTAAAGGACAAGGGATGAACTTCGGTTATTTTGTCGAAGTTCTACCCGATTATATGTCATGCCTACCTTGTTGGAAGAGTTAAAACGTTACAGCGTCGTTGTCGCCGATACCGGTGATCTTGATTCGATCAAAAGGTTTTCACCGGAAGATGCCACAACCAATCCGTCATTGATACTGCAGGCAGTTAGTTCCGGTAAATACGATGCGGTAATCAAACAAATATTATCGGAAGCGAAAAAGGGAGCCGATAAAACCCTCGATGAACTCTGCGATAGATTGATCGTTGCGATGGGGCGGGAGATTCTCGAGCGGATACCCGGTCGGGTATCCACCGAAGTCAACGCGCGTCTGTCGTTCGATACCGAAGCAAGCGTCGACAAGGCAAGAGGGCTTATCCGGCTGTACGAAGAGGCCGGTGTGGACCGGAGCCGTGTGCTGATAAAGCTCGCCGCAACCTGGGAGGGGATCAAGGCCGCCGAGGTGCTGGAGCGTGAGGGTATCGGCTGCAATCTGACGCTGATCTTCAGTTTTGCTCAGGCGCGTGCATGTGCGGAGGCCGGGGTGTGGCTGATCTCACCGTTCGTCGGACGGATTCTCGACTGGCATCGGAAAAATGAACCCGATGTTCGGTATGAGCCGGACAGGGAGCCCGGCGTGATATCGGTCCGGAAAATTTATGAGTATTTCAGAGAGCACAATTACCCGACCATCGTGATGGGGGCGAGCTTTCGTAATATCGGCGAGATAACGGCCCTATGCGGTTGTGATCGCCTGACGATCAGTCCGGCTCTATTGGAACAGTTGTCGGCCACCGACGGTGTGTTATCGCCGATACAGGTGAACAGCCCGACCCCGCCATTAATACCGGCCGAACCCCTTGGCGAATCCGAATTCCGTTGGTTGATGAACGAGGATGCCATGGCAACGGAAAAGCTGGCCGAAGGCATTCGGGGTTTCGAAGCAGACCAACTGAAACTTGAAGCGCTATTACTCGATAGGCTGCAAGGGCTTTCATGACGCACGGTAAAACCCGGTGTAGTCGAAGGCCGGCAGCATTGGAGGGAGAGTCTGACCATGTATATGGGCGTTGACTGCGGTACGCAGGGTACCAAGGTTGTTCTACTGGATTCCCGGTCGGGTGTTATTTGCGGGGAGGGGTATGCCCCCCACGAGTTGATCAGCGACGCCAATGGGCGGCGCGAACAACACCCGGCCTGGTGGATCGAGGCATTCCTGAAGGCGTATCGCAGCGCGCTCGGTCAATTCGGCGGTGATAGCCGCGCCATTCGTGGTATCGGCATCTCCGGACAGCAACACGGGATGGTGTTGCTGGACGACCAGGGAGCGGTTATCCGACCGGCCAAGCTCTGGTGCGATACCGAGACCGCCGCCGAGAATGCCGAGTTGATAACCCTGCTCGGCGGCGAGAAGGGGTGTATCGAGCGTTTGGGTCTGGTTGTTGCGACGGGCTATACCCTGTCGAAGCTGCTTTGGGTCAAGCGCCATGAACCGGAGCATTTTCAGCGCATCGCAACCCTATTGCTGCCGCACGACTACCTCAACTACTGGCTCACCGGTGAGCGGGTGACCGAATACGGGGACGCATCCGGCACCGGCTATTTCGATATCCGCACGCGGCAGTGGGCGCCCGAGGTACTGGATCTGATCGATGAGAGCGGGCGTCTGGCCAAGGCGTTGCCGCGCTTGATCGAATCCGACCGGCCGGTCGGCAGGGTGCGGGCCGATATCGCCGAACTGCTCGGTCTCTCCAAGGAGGTGATCGTCTCAAGTGGTGGCGGGGACAATATGATGGGGGCGATCGGTACCGGCAACATCCAGGACGGTATCGTGACCCTGAGCCTGGGTACATCCGGCGCGCTGTATGCCTATTCCAGCCAGGCGCCGTTAAACCCCAATCCGTCGGTGGCGCCGTTCTGCTCTTCGAACAACGGCTGGCTACCGTTGGTCTGCACGATGAATCTTACCGGTGTGATCAACCAGGTGCGTCAGCTGTTCGGCTACGATCTGGCGCGGTTCAACAGCGCCGCCGCCGAAGCGCCGATCGGGTCGGCCGGCATTACCATGCTGCCGTTCCTGAACGGTGAACGGGTGCCCGCCCTGCCTCTGGCGAAAGGCAGCTTCCTGGGGTTGCAGATGCACAATCTGACACCGGGCAATCTGTGCCGGGCGGCGATAGAGGGCACCACCTTTGGATTGAAATATGGCCTGGACCTGCTGCGGGAGTCGGGTATCGAAAGCCGTCAGATCCGTCTGATCGGGGGCGGTGCCAACAGCGTGCTTTGGCGGCAGATCGTCGCCGACATCATGGATGCCGAGGTGATCTGCCCCGTCATTGGCGAGTCCGCGGCGCTCGGTGGCGCCATTCAGGCCGCCTGGTGTGTGGAGGCGATGAGCGGCTCGAGCGCTTCGCTGGCGGAACTCTGCGAGCGCTTCGTCAAGCTGGACGAGCGCTCTTTGGCACTGCCCCAACCCGGTGCGGTGGCGCAGTACCGGGGTGTCTATGCGGAGTACCGAGCGCAGTTGGCGCGGATTCACTGCTCTTGAGTTGTGGCAGTTCATCCTGAACATAAAAAAAGAAAAAGGGAGATTAAATAACGTAATTGAAGCGCCAAAACGGCCACTGTGTAATGAGTCAGAGATGACCGCTCTACCTAGAAAAATAACGAGGAGCTTTATGATGAAAAAAGTGTTGACCCTGGGCCTGGCCCTGATGACCTCCGTTGCTGCCCTGTCCAGTTCTCTGGCTCAGGCGGCGCCAAAAATCGGTCTGTTGATGGCGGACCTTAGAATCGAACGCTGGCAACGTGACCAGAATCTGTTCGAGAAGAAAGCCAAGGAGCTGGGTGCCGAGGTCTATGTGCAGTCGGCCAACGGCAGCGAACAGACGCAGATCGGCCAGATCGAGAACATGATCTCCCGTGGCGTCGATGTATTGGTGATCGTGCCCCAGAACGGCGAGGTGCTCGGCAACGCGCTGGCGGAAGCCAAGCGCGAAGGGATCAAGATTCTGGCCTATGATCGTCTGATCAAGAACGCCGATATCGACCTCTATGTCTCATTCGACAACGTGCGCGTCGGCGAGATGCAGTCCGAGGCACTGATCAAGCGCGTGCCCAAGGGCAACTACTTCCTGATCGGCGGTTCGCCCACCGACAACAACGCCAAGATGTTCCGTCAAGGGCAGATGAACGTGCTGCAGCCGGCGATCGACCGTGGCGATATCGTCATTGTCGGTGACCAGTGGGCCAAGGACTGGATGCCGGAAGAGGCGATGAAGATCATGGAGAACGGTCTGACCGCCAACGACAACCATATCGATGCGGTCGTGGCCTCCAACGACGGTACTGCCGGTGGCGCGGTTCGGGCGCTCGGGTCCCAGGGGCTGGTCGGCAAGGTGGCCATCTCGGGTCAGGACGCCGATCTGGCCGCAGCTCGCCGTATCATCAAGGGTGAGCAGACCATGACCGTCTACAAGCCTATCTCCAAGCTGGCGAGCGCCAGTGCCGAACTGGCGGTCAAACTGGCCAATGACGAGCCGATCAAGACCGAGCAGGTTCTGAATAACGGCTTTACCGATGTTCCCGCCTATCTGCTGGACCCGATCGCGGTCGACAAGAGCAATATCGACGAGACCGTTATCGCCGATGGCTACCACACGCACGACTCTGTCTATCAATAAGGCTTGAGCTGAAAGAAAAGTCTCCGCCGTACTCTTGATGCAGCCTGGCTGCCGGGCAGACGGCGGAGACGCGCCTTGATTGGCTTGAAGTTTGAGGTAGCTATGAGTGAGTTTTTGCTCGAATTGCGCAACATCGTCAAGGAGTTCTCCGGCGTCAAGGCGCTGAACGGGGTGACGCTGACGGTCAAGCCGGGCGAGGTGGTCTCGCTGTGCGGCGAGAACGGCTCCGGGAAATCGACCTTGATGAAGGTGGTCAGCGGCGTATGGCCCCACGGCAGCTACAGCGGCGAGATCATCTTCGACGGTCGCCATCTGGAGGCAAAGGGGATACGCGACAGCGAAGCGGTCGGTATCGCCATCATTCACCAGGAGCTGGCGCTGGTGAAGGAGATGACGGTGTTGGAGAACATCTTCCTCGGCAACGAGATCACGCACTGGGGAAGATTGAACACCGAAGCGATGTTCAAGCGGACGCAGGAGCTGCTGAAGCGGGTGCAACTGGATATCAATCCGGACACTCCGCTGAAGGAGCTGGGCGTCGGTCAGCAGCAGTTGGTGGAGATCGCCAAGGCGCTGAACAAGAACGCCAGGCTGTTGATTCTCGATGAACCCACCTCCTCGTTGACCGAACGGGAGATCGAGCTGCTGCTGGAGATCGTTCGCCAACTGCGCCGGGAGGGGATCAGCTGCGTCTATATCTCGCACAAGCTCAACGAAGTGCTGGCGCTGTCGGACCGGGTCACGGTGATCCGCGACGGTGAACTGATCGGCACCTGCGACGCGGACTCGCTGACCCAGAACGACATTATTCAGATGATGGTGGGGCGCGAGCTTGATCAGCTGTTCCCGCGGGAAGCGCACCCGATCGGCGATGTGATCCTCGAGGTCAACCGCGCCTATGCCTGCAAGCCCGGCGCGTCGCGCCCGCAGGTGGACGATATCAGCTTCAACCTGCGCAAGGGGGAGATTCTCGGTATAGCCGGGTTGGTCGGTTCCGGTCGTACCGAACTGATGCAGTGCCTGTTTGGCTGCTATGAGGGGGAGTCCCGCGTCGATATCACTCTGCACGGCCGCAAGCTGAATATCACCAACAGTCGTGAAGCCCTGGGAGCGGGGATCGCCATGGTGCCGGAAGACCGCAAGCGTCACGGTATCGTGCCGATCATGTCGGTCGGTCGCAATATGACGCTGTCGAAACTGGACTTCTACTCCCGTTGGGTCAGCGGCGTCAACGAACAGGCCGAGTATGTGGATGTACTGGACTACATCAGGCGGCTGACGGTGAAAACCGCGTCGACGGAGTTGGCGATCAAGAACCTGAGCGGCGGCAATCAGCAGAAGGTGATTCTGGCGAAACTGCTGATGACCGAGCCGGAGGTGCTGATTCTGGACGAGCCCACCCGGGGTATCGATGTCGGCGCCAAGTATGAGATCTACAAGTTGATGTATGAACTGGTCAATCAGGGCATGTCGATCATCATGGTGTCTTCGGAACTGCCGGAGGTGCTGGGGATCAGCGACCGCGTGTTGGTCATGCACGAGGGGCGACTCAAGGGCGAGTTCGACCACCGGGGGCTGACACAGGAGATGATCATGGATTGCGCGATAGCCGAGGAGATAAGAAGCCATGATTAAAACCCTTATGGGTGCCGTTGCACCTTTGTCTCGGGATCGCTCGCCAGGCCAGGGTACCGGGCCCGTGGTGTCGATGCTGAAACGTCTGACCACCGCACAGATGCAGATGCTGGTGATGGTCGCGGCGTTGCTGATCATTGCCGTGTTCTTCACCCTCGCCACGGATGGCTCCTTTATTTCGTCCCGTAACGTCTCCAACCTGATCCGGCAGACCGCAATCGTCGGCATTCTGGCGATCGGCATGGTATTCGTGATCATCTCCGCCGAGATCGATCTGTCGGTGGGGTCGATGATGGGGCTGCTCGGCGGCATCGCCGCGATCATGGATGTCTGGTATGGCGTACCCCTGCCGCTGACCATCCTCATCACCCTTGCATCTGGCCTGCTGCTGGGGTTGTTCAACGGCTGGTGGGTGGCGTATCAGAAGGTACCCTCCTTCATCGTCACGCTGGCGGGGATGCTGGCGTTCCGAGGCGCCTTGGTCGGTTTGACCGACGGCTCTACGGTGGCCCCCACCAGCGGTGCCCTGAGCAGCATCGGCCAGAGCTATCTGCCCGGTGGCTGGGGCTGGAGCTTCGGGATCCTGGTCGGCGCGGGGCTGCTGCTGTCAGTGATGAAAAAACGCGGCTCCCAGCGCCTGCATGATCTGAAACCGGCGCCGGTGGCGTTCGATTACGGAAAGGCCGGCGTCACCGTATTGGCGTTGCTGGGGTTGCTCTGGGTGCTGGAGGAGTACCGCGGCTTGCCGACGCCGGTACTGATCATGGCGGCACTGATCCTGGTGATGACGCTGGTCTCCCGGCGTACCGCCTTTGGTCGCAGGATCTATGCGATCGGCGGCAATCTCGAAGCGGCCCGGATGTCTGGCGTCAACGTCGAGATGAACAAGATGCTGGTGTTTGGGCTCAACGGACTGATCGTGGCGATCGCGGCGCTGATCCTGACCTCCCGGCTGGGGGCGGGCTCTCCGTCGGCGGGCAATATGGCGGAACTCGATGCCATCGCGGCCTGTGTGATCGGCGGTACCAGTCTGGCCGGCGGTATCGGCAGCGTATTCGGTGCCATCATGGGCGCGCTGATCATGGCCAGTCTGGACAACGGCATGAGTATGCTGGATGTGCCGACCTTCTGGCAGATGATCGTCAAGGGCGGGATTCTGCTGTTGGCGGTATGGATGGACGCCAAGACCCGCAAGTAATTGGTTTCGGGGCTGCTCCAAACGGAGCGGCCCCTTACCATGTCAGGAAGCGGAACGCTTTAGAGGGTTGGCTCCGGCCCCGGAGCGAACTTCCACTCGATCAGATGCTCGTACACCTCGCCGGGCTCCAATCGCGCCGACGGGAAATCCGGCCGGTTGGGGCTGTCCGGGTAGGTCTGCGGCTCCAGCGCGATCCCGGCGGCCGGATGCAGTGGTCGGCCCTCGCGACTGCTCAGCGCCGGGCTGAAATGGCGGGCAAGGTAGAACTGCAGCCCCGCCTCGGTAGTGGAGAGGCTCAGGCTGCGTCCGCTTTCCGGGTCGGTCAGCCGCGCCACCGGGCGCAGTTGGCCCCGCGCGCCGTCGAGGCAGAAGTTATGGTCGTAGCCGCCGCTTTCGTCCAGTCGTTCACTAATCGACTTTTCCTCTCTGAAATCGAACGCCGTGTCCTCCACCGAGCTGCGTCCCGGCAGCGGGATCAGCTGTTCATCCACCGGTAGATACTCGTCTGCGTCGATCTGCAGCAGATGATCGGCCGCGCTGCGGCTGAAGTCGCCGCTCAGGTTCCAGTAGGCGTGGTTGGTCAGATTGACCACCGTAGGACGGTCGCAGGTGGCGGTGATCAGGCATTGCAGCCGGTCTTCGTCGATGATGCGGTAGGTCACCTGGATCTTCATCGTGCCGGGGTAGCCCTGGTCGCCGTCCGGCGAGGTGAGTGCAAAGGTGACGGAGCGATAGTCGAACGCGAGGGTGTCCCAGTGGCGGCGGTCAAACCCCTCTGCGCCGCCGTGCAGTTGGTTGGGCCCTTCGTTGGCGCTCAGCGCGATCGGTGTGCCGTCCAGTTCGAATCGGGCTTGAGCGATACGGTTGGCAAAGCGGCCGCAGATGGCGCCGACATAGCTGTCATGGGCGGGGTAGTCGTCGAGTTGCGGAAAGCCCAGCGCGATGTTGGTTTCGCTGCCGTCGGGGTTGCGTAGATAGAGCGCCGTGAGGCGGGCGCCATAGCTGCAGAATTCGGCCCGGATCAGATCGCTGTGCAACTCGAGGATGCGGGGTTCATGGCCGGCGAAGGGGGATGCGGTGGGCATCGGGAAATCCTTATGTTTATTGTTTTTAGAGACTGATTGGAATCACTTGATAGCCAAGCGCGGTGCCCGGGCCGAAAGAGGTGTTGGTATCCGGGACACGCTGTGAATACCTCCATGTACGCTCGGCGTCGGCATCCATGCCTCCGACGGTCCCGGACACCAACACCTCTTCCTGCCCAAAAAGTCGGGTGCGAGACTCCAAGCAGCCTGATAAGACCTCATCATACAATAAAAAAAGCGGCCCGAATGGGGCCGCCAAAATCGCTAGATGATGCAGGGAATATAAGGCAGTCAGGCCGCAAACGCCCCCGCCGGATGGTCGTTCGGGTCCATCGCGCCGGTCATGATCGCCACCGCATCGGACATGCTGTGGGTGTCCGGCTTGACCACCGCGACGCGCTGGCCGAGGCGGTGGATATGGATGCGGTCGGCCACTTCGAACACGTGCGGCATGTTGTGGCTGATCAGCACCACCGACAGGCCGCGGTCGCGTACGTCCTTGATCAGGTTGAGTACCCGGCGCGACTCCTTCACACCGAGCGCGGCGGTGGGCTCGTCCATGATCACCACATGCTTGGCGAAGGCCGCCGAGCGGGCCACGGCCACCCCCTGGCGCTGGCCGCCGGAGAGGGTTTCCACCGCCTGGTGGATGTTCTGGATCGTCAACAAACCCAGTTCCGACAGCTTGGCCTTGGCCTGCTCATCCATCGCCTTGCGATCGAGCATCTTGAACACCTTGCCGAGGATGCCGGGCTTCAGCAGCTCGCGACCCAGGTACAGGTTGTCGGAGATGTTGAGCGAAGGGGAGACGGCCAGGTTCTGGTACACCGTTTCGATCCCCGCCTTGCGTGCATCCATCGGGCTTTTGAAGTTGATCGGCTTGCCGTCGAGCAGTATCTCGCCCGCATCGGGTACCAGCGCGCCGGAGAGCGCCTTGATCAGCGAGGACTTGCCGGCGCCGTTGTCGCCGATCACGGCGAGGATCTCGCCTTCGCGCAGTTCGAAGTCGGCACCGTCGATGGCGGTGACATGGCCATAGCGCTTGACCAGACCACTGGCCTTGAGCACGAGTTTCTGAGTATCGGTTGTCATGATCACAGCCTCCTGATTAGACCTTGCGGATCCACTGGTCGAGTCCGACTGCGATGATGATCAGCAGCCCCACGGTAAAGTCTTGCCAGAGCACATCCACGCCGGACAGTGCCAGACCGTTGCGGAATACGCCCACCACCAGGGCGCCGATCAGGGTGCCGAAGATGGAGCCGCGTCCGCCGAACAGGGAGCAGCCACCGATCACCACGGCGGTGATGGAATCCAGGTTGGCCATCATCCCGGCCTGCGGGCTGACGGAGCCGATGCGGCCGATCAGGGCCCAGGCGGCGACCGCGCAGAAGAAGCCGGCTACGATGTAGACCGAGCGCAGGATCTTGTCGGTACGGATACCGGCCAGGCGAGCGGCGGCCGGGTCATCGCCGGTGGCGTAGACATGGCGGCCCCAGGCGGTCCAGTTCAGCGCGTACCAGACGATCACGAACAGGGCCAACATCATCAGCGAGCCGTAGGTGAGGCGGGCGCCGAACATCTCGATACTCTGCCCGGTCCAGTGCAGGATCGGCGCGGCAGCGTCGATCGCCTGGGAGCGGATGGTCTGGCTACCGGAGTACCAGAGGTTGAGCGCGAAGAAGATGTTCCAGGTGCCCAAGGTAACGATAAAGGGCGGCAGTCGGAACAGGGTGACCAGCAGGCCGTTGATGTATCCGGCCAGGGCGCCGGCGAACAGACCGAGTCCGAGTGCCAGCACGGGCGGCAGGCCGAACTCGACGCCGAAGCGGCCCATGATCACGGAGGTCAGCACCATGATGGCACCCACCGACAGGTCGATACCGGCGGTGAGGATGATCAGGGTCTGGGCGATACCCAGAATGCCGATGATGGTAACCTGCTGCACGATCAGCGACATGTTGAACGGGTGCAGGAAGCGCTCCCCGACGATGCTGGTGAACACCAGTATCGCCATCATCAGTACGATGGCCGGTGCCGCGGTCGGGTAGCGGTGGAAAAAGTGATGAAGGCGCGTCAGCAGCGGCTCTTTTTCCGCTGTGAACTTGGCAAAATCGCCGCTGGCGGAGGCTGCGACCAGCTCATGCTCGGCTGTTGCAGGTTTGGCGTTGGAGCTTGCCATGAGAGGTCTCCTGTTGAGTTGATTGCGAGCGATTTGGAGTTAAGGGGCGGGGTGGTGGGCAGGGAGGGGTATTACCGCCCGGGACACGCTGTGAATACATCCTTGTAAGCTCGGCGCCGACATCCATGTCGGCGACGGTCCCGGTCGGCAACACCCCTCCCTGCCTTGGCTAGCCCGGCGCGGGACTCCAAACGCTCTGGGAGAGGGCGTGGAGGCCGGGTATCAACCCCAGCAGATATCCATCCCTTCCTGGGCGCTCTTCGACTCCAGACCACTGACCGGCTTGTCGGTGATCAGCTCGACACCGGTGTTGACGAAGTCCAGACCTTCCGAAGCCATCGGCTTTTCACCGGTCTTGGCGTAGGTCATCACCGCTTCGACACCCTTGGCCGCCATACGCAGCGGGAACTGCATCGAGGTGGCGCCGATCACGCCGGCCTTGACGTTATCCACCCCCGGGCAGCCGCCGTCGACGGAGACGATCAGCACATCCTTGTCGCGACCGACGGCACGCAGCGCCTCATAGGCACCGGCAGCGGCCGGTTCGTTGATGGTGTACACGACGTTGATGCCGGGATCTTTCTGCAGCAGGTTCTCCATGGCCCGGCGGCCGCCCTCTTCGGCGCCCTGGGTCACGTCGTTACCGACGATACGCGGATCGTTTTCGTCACCGATCTTCTTCGGGTCGGCCAGGTCGATACCGAAGCCCTTGAGGAAGCCCTGATCGCGTGCCACGTCGACGCTGATCTGGCTGGTATTGAGGTCGAGCATGGCGATCTTGGCGTTGGCCGCCTTGTCGCCCAGTTGCGCGGCCGCCCACTGGCCGATCAGCTCACCGGCCTTGAAGTTATCGGTGGCGAAGGTGGCGTCTGCAGCGTCGGCGGGGGAGAGCGGGGTATCCAGCGCGATCACCAGCATACCGGCTTTACGGGCGCGGTCGATCGCGGGGACGATGGCGGCGGAGTCGTTCGGGGTGATCAGGATGCCCTTGGCGCCGGCGGCGATCAGGTTCTCCACCGCCTGTACCTGGGATTCGTTGTCACCGTCGAACTTACCGGCGAAGGTGCGCAGCTCGATGCCGTTGGCCTCGGCCTTCATCACCGCACCCTCTTTCATCTTGACGAAGAAGGGGTTGGTGTTGGTCTTGGTGATCAGACCGACGATCGGTTTATCGGCGGCGGAAGCAAAAGAGGTGCAGAGAACACCGGCCAGAGCCAGGGCGGAGACAATTGCTTTCTTTTTCATTGGGGACTCCCGTTGTTTTAATTTTTATCGAGTGTGCAGCGGTTGGTCCGCTGGGTAGGATCGATTAAATGGCCGGGAAATGAATACAGAATGTCGGGCGAAAATTATTTGGTTAACAATTGAAACAGAGCGGGCGCTCCCAAGGTTTAGGTGAGCCTGGCTAATGCTTATGTTGAATAGAATTTGACAACGTTGTCTCTGTTGGATTACTGTTCGACAACGTTGTCATTCATCGGGCGTTTCTGTGATGGTATCGATCAAAGATGTAGCCGAACATGCCGGCACCTCCTTCAAGACCGTATCCCGGGTGATCAATAACGATCCCGGTGTGCGCGAGGAGACCCGCGAGCGCGTGCAGGCGTCGATCGATGCCCTGGGCTACCGCCCCAACAGTGCCGCGCGGATGATGCGCAATCAGAAGTCCGGCGTGATCGGTTTTATCTCCGATGAGGTGGTCACCCAGCCCTATGCCGGCGAGCTGTTGCTCGGCGCGCAGGAGGTGGCCAGCGAACACGACAAGGTGCTGATGGTGGTGAACATCGAGCACGATCGTAAACGCCAACAGCGTGCCATCGACATGCTGCTGGAGCGTCGGGTCGAGGCGCTGGTCTATGCCAGCTACTACCACCGCGAGATTGAGCTGCCGCAGGAGATGCTGCAGGTGCCCTCAGTGTTGGTGAACTGCTTCACCACCGAGGCCGAGCTGCCGACCTTCGTGCCCGACGAGGTTCAGGCCGGATACGACGCCACCCGGCTGCTGATCGAGCAGGGGCACAGTCGCATCGGCATGATCACGCTCAATCCGCAGATCGTCGCGTCGCGCAAGCGTCTGGAGGGTTACCGTCGTGCGCTTGACGAGGCGGGGATCGCCTTCGACGGCGAGCTGATCGTGCAGGGCGAGCCACGCTTCGACGAGTCCGCCGAGGCTGCCAGCGTCGCCTTCGCCGTCGACACCCTGATGGCCCTGGACAAGCGCCCCACAGCGTTGGTCTGCGGCAAGGATGAATTTGCCATGCAGGTCTACTTCCTGCTTGCACGCTTCGGCTTGCAGGTCGGTCGCGACCTGGCCGTTACCAGTTTCGACAACCAGCGCCTGATCGCGCCAGGCCTTACCCCAGGCCTGACCACGATGGAGCTGCCGCATCTCGAGATGGGCCGCGCCGCGCTGCATTGTCTGTTCAACCGGACCGATGACAGGAGTACCCGGTTGATACCCTTTTCACCGATCGTGCGTGAGTCGCATCGGCTGAAAGTCTGAAAAGCTGTACCCGTTCAACAATAGCCGTTCAGCCATCCATTCAATTGGGCACAATAAAAACAAAGGAAAACGCATGAAAAACACCTATCTCTCCGTTCTGCCTTACGCTGTGATGACAACGTTGTCATTGTCTGCCGTCGGTGCCAGTGCCGCACCGGCCGAGATCAAGCTCTGGCGTCATGAAACCAGCAATATCGCCGAGATTCAGGTCAGTAAGGATGCGATCGACCGCTTCAACAAGTCGCAGGACAAGTGGCGTGTCGTGGCCGAGATGATCCCGGAAGGCTCGTACACCGAGACTGTTACCGCCGCTGCCCTGGCCGATGAACTGCCCTGTATCCTGGATATGGATCAGCCGGTGGTGCCGAACTTTGCCTGGTCCGGCTACCTGCGCCCGCTCGAAGGGCTGGTCTCCAAGGAAGCATTGGACAGCCTGATCGACAGCGCCAAGGGTACCTACAAGGGCCAGGTCTACTCCGTAGGTCAGTTCGATGTAGCGCTGGCGCTGTTTACGCGCAAGTCTATCCTCGACAAGTACGGTATCCGTCAGGCCACCATGGAGCAGCCCTGGAGCAAGGAGGAGCTGCTTGATGCCCTGGCCAAACTGAAGGCGGGCGGCGAATACCCCTATCCGCTGTCGATGCGCACCGGTTGGACCGGCGAGTGGTACTCCTACGGCTACACACCCTGGCTGCAGAGCTTCGGCGGCGACCAGATCAATCGCGGCAACTACACCGCAGCCGAAGGCGTACTGAACGGTAAGGCTGCTCTGGCCTGGGGCGAGTTCTTCCAGGATCTGTTCGAAAAAGGCTACGCAGATCGCAACCCGAGCGACGACAAGGCGTTCATCCAGGGCCGCTCGGCGCTCGATTATGTCGGTAGCTGGGAGATGGATAATCACTCCCAGCGTTGGGGCGAGGATCTGGTGGTGATGCCGGTACCGAACTTCGGCAACGGGCCGGTGATCGGCGGCGGTTCCTGGCAGTGGGGCGTGACCCAGTCCTGCGCCGATCCGGAAGGGGCGGCGAAGTTTGTCGAGTTTATCCTGCAGCCCTCCGAGATCGCCGAGATGTCGGAAGTAACCGGCATGATCCCGTCGTCATCGGATGCGGCACGCCTGACCAAGCACTACCGTGAAGGCGGCGACTGGCGCTTCTTCTACGATTACTCGGCAGCCTACGCCAAGTTGCGCCCGGCAACTCCGGCCTATCCGATCATATCCAGCACCTTCGAGACCATGGCACGCAACATCAAGGATGGCGCCAACGTGCAGGATGCGCTGGATGAGGCGGTCGATACCATCGAGCGCAACATCGCCGACAACAAAGGCTATGGCTTCAATTAATAAAAACGGTCGTTAAGCCTCCGTCGCCCCGAAAAAGGGGCGGCGGATCCAAACGATCAATAGCGAGACCTACCCCATGAATGCGGATACTTCAGCATTAAAGGGCACTGCACTGCCGATCCCCTCTGCGGGTGCAGCCGAGCCCTACCGACCGCCCAGGCGTCGTTACGTTTTCCTGTTGAGCACGCCGGCGCTGCTGGGACTGTTTATGTTCCTGATCCTGCCGTTCCTGATGGCGGTGGGGATGTCCTTCACCGACCAGCGTCTGCTGTCGCCGAACGAGACCGAATGGGTCGGCATGCGCAACTACGACCGCCTGCTCAGCGTGAACTGGCTGGTGCAGGAGCCGGTGACGGTCGACGGCAGCGTGCAGAGAGACGCCGACGGCGAGCCGACCTATCCGCGCCTGCGCACCCTGCTGCGCCAGGATCCGGCCTACGATGGGTACAAGGAGCTGACCAGTTGGAGCCTGGGCGACAAGCGTCTGGTGGTATTGGCGAAGGATCCGCTGTTTATTCAATCCTTTCTGAACACCCTGCAGTTCGTGCTGCTGGTGGTGCCCCTGCAGTGCGGCATGGCATTGGGGCTGGCGTTGCTGATCAACCGCCAACTGAAGGGGATCTACCTGTTCCGCACCATATTCTTCTCGCCGGTGGTGACCTCCATCGTCGTGGTTTCGATCGTCTGGAGCTTCCTCTACCACCGCGATCTGGGACTGTTCAACCACTACCTGCAGGCGATGACGTTCGGCCTGATCGGGCCAATCGACTGGCTCGGCGACCCACAGTGGGCGATGCCCTCCATCGTGCTGATGTCCGCCTGGCAGGCTGCCGGTGTGCAGATGCTGATCTTCCTCGCCGGTTTGCAGGGAATCTCGGCCGATCTCTATGAGGCCGCTGAACTGGATGGCGCCGGTACCTGGAGCAAGTTCTGGCACGTTACGCTGCCGGGCCTTAAGAACACCACGGTATTCGTCATCATCAGCACCACCATCCAGGCGTTCGGGCTGTTTACCCAGGTCGACGTGATGACCCGCGGCGGCCCCCAGGGCTCCACCTCAACCGTGATGTACCACGCCGTTACCAAGGGATTCCGCGAACAGGATATCGGCTATGGCTCCGCCATCAGCGTGATCTTCTTCCTGGTGATCCTGGTGATCGCGCTGCTGCAGAAACGTTTCTTCGACAAGCGGGAGGGCTAAGCGATGACTCGACTGACAAAACTGGGCTGGTACCTGCTGCTGGTCGCTTTCGGCTACGTGTTCCTGTTTCCGCTGCTGTTCATGCTGGTCTCCTCGCTGAAGCCGGAGCAGGAGATCTTCGCCGACCTCTACAGCATCCGCGCTATTCTGCCGGTGGGCGAGCTGTCGCTGGAGAACTACCGCCAGGTGTTCGCCAAGAGCGATGTCCTGCTCTACTTCCGCAACTCGGTGCTGATCACCTCGGCCACCGTGGTGCTGGGCCTGTTCGTCAACAGCCTGCTGGCGTTTACCCTGTCGCGCTTGGAGTGGAGCGGACGCAAGTATGTGCTGTCGGCGGTGATCGCGCTGATGATCATCCCGCTGGAGGCGATCGTGGTGCCGCTGCTGCTGCTCGTCTCCAAGCTGCCCACCATCGGCTGGGAGCAGGGGATGCTGGTGCTGAAGAGCTCCTGGCTCAATACGCTGGAGGTGCAGATCCTGCCATTCGTGGCCAACTCCTTCTTCATCTTCCTGTTCTACCAGTTCTTCCGCGACATCCCGAAGGACTTCGACGAGGCTGCCGAGCTGGATGGCGCCACACCGTTCCAGATCTACCGCCACATCATCGTGCCGATGTCCGGGCCGGTGTTCGCCACCGTGGCGATCCTGCACTTCCTGCTGATGTGGAACCAGTACATCTGGCCGATCATGGCGGTGCAGGGCGAAGACGCCCGACCGGTGATGCCCGGCATCCAGATCTTCTTCGGCCGCCAGACCGGCTGGGGCGAGATCATGGCCTATGCCTCCTTCGTCACCCTGCCGGTGCTGGCGGTGTTCCTGGCGTTCCAGAAGATGTTCGTGCGTAGCCTGGCCGGTGCCGGCATCAAGGGCTGACCTGAATTTACGAGTGTGAATCGATACAGCCGGTCCTGCACAAACAGGCGACCGGCGGGAGAATAAAAATGGCAGATCTTAAACTGACCAACGTGTTCAAGCGCTACGGTGAGATCGAGACGATCCACGGTATCGACCTGGATATCAAGGATGGCGAGTTCGTCGTCTTCGTCGGCCCCTCCGGTTGCGGCAAGTCCACGCTGCTGCGCATGATCGCGGGCCTCGAGCAGATCAGCGAGGGCGACCTGCATATCGACGGCGAGTGCGTCACCTCGGTGGCGGCTTCCCGTCGCGGCGTGGCGATGGTGTTCCAGTCCTATGCTCTCTATCCGCATATGAGCGTGCGCGAAAACATGGCCTTTGGCCTGAAGATGGCCAAAACGCCGAAGGCGGAGATCAAGCGCCGCGTCGACGAGGCCGCACAGATCCTGCAGCTCGAGGCTCTGCTGGATCGCAAGCCGAAGGCGCTCTCCGGTGGCCAGCGCCAGCGCGTGGCGATCGGCCGCACCATCGTGCGCAACCCCAAGGTGTTCCTGTTCGACGAGCCGCTCTCCAACCTGGACGCCGAACTGCGCGTACAGATGCGGGTGGAGATCGCCAAGCTCCACGCCCAGCTCAAGAACACCATGATCTACGTGACCCACGACCAGACCGAAGCGATGACCATGGCGGACAAGATCGTCGTGCTGCGCGCCGGCAACATCGAACAGGTGGGCACGCCGCTGGAGCTATACCTGAACCCGGTCAACGAGTTCGTCGCCGGTTTCATCGGTTCGCCGCGGATGAACTTCTTCGAGTGTGACGTCACCGGCCAGAGCGCCGACGCTCTGCAGCTGCGCCTGCCCTGCGGCCGCGAGGTGGAGCTGGAAGCCGATATCGCCGACGCGCCAGCGATGTCCAAGGTGAAACTGGGTATTCGCCCCGAGCATCTGCAGGAGGACGCGAGCGGTGAGGTGCCGATCGGCGTCGAGGTCGATGTAGTCGAGCACCTGGGCGGTACCACCTACGTCTACGCCCGCTACGCCGAGAAGGAGCTGATCCTGCAGGCGGGCGGCCTGAGCAAGATCCAGCCGGGCCAGCGTCAGCAACTGAGCTTCAATCTGGACCGCTGTCACCTGTTCGACTGCAACGGCAAGAGTCTGCGCAGCGCCAAGCCGGTACCGGAGAAGGCACCGATGCAACTACAGGCGCAGGTCGGCTGAGCAGAAGACAGAACGCATATCACCCGTTTCGACAATGGACACCCTATGACGCTTGCAGCAATACCGGCTGCACCGGCCGTGACGCCAGTGCGCCCGACACTACACTTTACGCCGCCCCAGGGCTGGATGAACGATCCCAACGGCCTGGTCTACTTTGACGGCGAGTATCACCTGTTCTACCAGTACCACCCGCACGGACTGGAGTGGGGGCCGATGCACTGGGGGCACGCGGTCAGCCGCGATCTGCTCCACTGGCAGCATCTGGATACCGCGCTGTTCCCGGATGAAGAGGGGATGTGTTTCTCAGGCAGCGCCATCGTCGACCATGACGACAGCAGCGGACTGTTCGACGGTAAGCCCGGCCTGCTGGCGTTCTACACTGCCCATCGTGTCACCGGCGAAGGGCCGCAGGATTATGTGCAGGAGCAGTGCATCGCCTACAGCCGCGACCGGGGCCGCAGCTGGACCAAGTACGCCGGCAACCCGATCATCGCACCGCCGGGCTTTCGTGACTTCCGCGACCCCAAGGTGATCCGCCACGCCGACTCCAGCGCCTGGGTCATGGCGCTCGCCTGCGGCCAGTCGATCCGCTTCTACCGCTCCGAAAACCTGCTCGACTGGACCCTGGCCAGCGAGTTCGGCGAAGGGCAGGGCCGACACACCCCCGGCCCCTGGGAGTGCCCGGACCTGTTCGAACTGCCGGTTATCGGCGGTGAGGGCAGCGGTGAAAAGAGCAGTCGTTGGGTACTGGTGGTCGGCGTCGGTGCCGGTGACGACAGCTGGGGCTCCTTCACCCAGTACTTCGTTGGCGATTTCGATGGCCATACATTCCACAACGACAACGCGCCGGAACAGGTGCTGCTGATGGATGAAAGCCGCGACTTCTACGCCACCCAGAGCTGGTCCGACACCCCGGACGGTCGCCGCATCGCCATCTCTTGGCTCAACAACTGGCTCTACGCCAACCAGATCCCGGAAAACGGCTGGCGCGGCGCCATGAGCCTGCCGCGAGAGCTGCGTCTGGTCGCCACCGACCAGGGCGTGCGCCTGGCGCAACGCTTCGCCGCCGAGCTGAAAACGGTACTCGACCCCACACCCCAGCGGGCCGAAGCGAGCCTGCTGAGCCGGGGCGACCAACTGCAACTGACGACACGCCCCGGCCCGACCCTCGGCCGGCTCAACCTGCGACTCGCCCCGGAGAGCCAGGTCGAACTCTCCCTGCTGCCCTCCGGCCTGCCGGAACTGACCCTGCAGCGCAACGACCAGGGCCTGAGCCTGCGCCACCGACGCCAAGGTGAAAACGGCAATGAAAAATTCGACCGTTACTACCCCCACGACTTCATCCTTGCCCTGGGCGAAGGCGATGCCGTGCAACTTGAGTGGTTCATCGAACACGGCAGCCTCGAACTGCTGGTTAACGACGGCCTGTATTCACTGACCTGTATCCAGTTCGATACCCTGCTCGATCCTGCGGGGCAGGGACCGGTCCTGACCGTTAAGGAGGGAGAGGTGTTGGTGGATCGGCTGGAGAGCCAAGCGCTGAAAGCCTGATCGAAAACCCGGTAAACGGCTTATAACCGTCTCTATCCAAAGGCTGCTCCCGGCGGAGCGGCCTTTGCCGTATCCCTTACGACCACCTTTAACGCCTCTCATCGCTCGGTTGAAAGCGATTGACTTGCCTGCAGACGCAATCCGATACAGACTGAAGTCAATTCGCGCCATAGGAAGCAGTAGGCGCCCCCAATCGACAAGGAACAGGAAACGGGTCGATGGTTAATATTCTGCCAACCTCATCAAAATCTCCCGCCCGCCCGGAAGGGGCCGTTACCCGTCGTAGTGCCTGGCGTTACCGTTTCGCCTGGCCCCAAGGGTGGATCGGTTGCCGTATAGTACTTGGCCAACCAAAGAGAAACCGAGCAGTGGCGTAGTGTCGAGCGATTATGGCGAAAGCAACTATACGGAAAGCGGTCTAGAACGGTTCTGACTGCTTGCGGACTAATACACTGTTAAAAGAAAAAGGGATGGGTCTGAAATTATGGATGAGTCAGAACACGTTAAAGAAGTCTATGCTCACTTTGGTTTGGCAATGTTTCTTGCTCAATGCGTGGAGCAATCACTAATACAGCTTTTGTTTTTTTATGAATTCTTCCCAAAAAATATCAAAGAAAAGATTCATGAAGATCCTGGCTTATGGGCTAAAGAATATGATAAATATGATGATCTAGTGTCCAGTAAAACTATGGGGAGTCTTCTTGGTGCTGTTCGTAAACTTGATGTATTGACTGAATTACAAGTGGAAGAGCTAAAGACAGCTCTTGAAAAACGAAATTGGTTAGCGCATAGCTACTTTTCGCATAGATCATTGCATTTCATGTCATTTGAAGGAAGGGATCAAATGATAAAGGAGCTTGAGGAATGTAGAGATTTCCTTGGAAATCTTGATAATAGACTTATGGAAATAATATCAAACCTAAGCGATAAGTATGGAATCACGGAAGAAGCACTTCATGAAATGAAAGAAGAGATGCTGCGTGAAGTTCAGAGTAGCTTTTAACAAGGCCATGAAATTGACCTCAATACGCTGCGCTCCTTTCGTCAATTTATGGCTGCGTTAGGCCCTGTAGGGATGGTGAGTCGTGAAGAAAATTTGGTTAGTGTCTTTAGTGTGTGTTCTAGCATCTGGATGCAATAGCAAAGCTATATACGACAACGTCCAGCGCAACAATCGACAAGAATGCAACAGTGTTCCGCCTGCTCAATACGAGGAGTGTGTAGCGCGTTCCAATAAGTCTTACGACGAGTATGAAAGAGAGCGGAAAGCCGTAGTAGGGGAAAATTAATGGGCCAGCCTTGGTATTGGCGCCCGCATGAATGTGGGTTTGGCATAACAAGTGACTGTGGTGTCCAGTCATAATATTTAGGCTGTTTTTTCACACCAGCGCTCCTCGTTTTTCAGGAGTGTATTGAGCACCACAATGAACTGCGATGATGGCCACTTGCCCTGTCCTTCAGATGCTCGTAGAAGCGTTTGAGAAACACCGCTGTCTCCGCAGCGACAGATGGAGGGGCTGGGATGGTCGTTCAGCGCGATCCTAAAAAACAGTCAGGAGAGAGTCCTGATCGGCCAGGATTGCAGCAATATTGAAGCGGTGTGTTATACGCCGGAGTAGTATCCTGGGGTAGATTTTGCGTTCCCAATGCAACCAACCCCACAGGCCAAAGGACCCATTATCCGATGTCGCTTATTGCCCAAACCCCCGAACCTCCCTATTACGCGGTTGTTTTTACCTCGGTTCGCACCGAAGGCGACAACGGCTACGGCGAGATGGCCGCCAGGATGGTTGAGCTGGCATCGCAGCAGCCCGGCTTTCTCGGTGTCGAGTCGGCACGTGAAGAGGTGGGGATTACGGTGTCCTACTGGTCGGACCTTGAATCGATCAGGAACTGGAAGGCCAATCTGGAGCATCAACTGGCGCAAAAGCTTGGACGCGAGCAATGGTACTCGGCGTTCAAGACCAGAATTGCAAAGGTCGAACGTGACTATGGTGTTAGTGATAGTGGTATGTAACTGATCGGCAGGGAGTTTTCATGGATAAGTATATCGTTACCCGGCAGGAGATCGAGGAGTACGCTGGGGTCAGTAAAACACACTTTCTCAATCCAAATGCGCAGCGGGTGAATAAGTCGCTGGGCGATCTGACCGGGCTGACCGGTTTCGGCTTTCATATTATCGAGGTGCAGCCGGGCTTCGAATCCACCGAGCTACATAGGCATTACCACGAGGATGAGTGCGTCTACATTCTGGAAGGTCAGGCGCTGGCCCGGATCGGCAATGAGGAGCACCAGGTCGGTGCCGGTGACTTTATCGGCTATCGCGCCGGAGGCGAGGCCCATACCCTGTTCAACAACGGCACTGACGTTCTGCGCTGCATTGTGGTCGGTCAGCGTCTGGATCAGGATGTGGGTGACTATCCAAACCTGAACAAGCGTATCTATCGGCAAAAGGGGCTGCCCTGGAATCTGGTCGATATGGCTGATATCGAGACGCCGGTGGCCGGCAAGAAGGTGTAACGGCCGCCCCAAGGTTTTGTTTTGCATGGAATATAGCGAGCTCCGGCCTATACTGGCCCAAAAACCGATAAAAACAAGGGACTTTCGATGCCAAATACCCCCAGCACATCGCCTTATGTTTTTTTGATCTGTCGTAGTCGAAGCAGCGATGCCTACCGGCTTTATCGGGTCGACCCCGATGCCGAGGAGCTGTTGACCCCGGTCTCTCAGGGCAGTCAAGCCTCCTTCGATCACACCTATCGCATGGCCCAGGTCGGGGGCTATCTGCTGCAGTGGAGCCCGCTGTGCCAGCAGGGGGGAACACCCGGTTTCAACTTCAAGCTGTTGGACTTCAATCCGCAGGCCGCGGACCCGCTGAACGCGCCGGTCGTTCAGAGCGGCTTTTGGGAGAAAAAAAAGTTCTGGGGCTATCGCGCCTACTACAGCGACAACCCCAATGAAGACCAGCATCTGGACCTGATTCCGATGGCCAGCTTCGTGCTGAGCCTGATTCCGGCGAAGGGGCGCGGCACATTCGAGTTGTGGAATTTCGACCCTCAGTGGGATCCCAAGCCGACGACGCCCGGCAACGCCGATCCCCTGCCATACCCCTACACCGGTCAGGGCGGATTCCCGCTGATCAAGCAGGGACATACGCTGATTCCGATCGGCAACTATGTGCTGGACCGGCTGCCGGATCGCAAGCAGTTCCGGTTGTGGAGCTTCGACCCACAGCAGCATCCGCCACTTTCGCTGCCCGCGGTACAGGAGGGGAGTTGGGAGTGGATCGACGAGAACAGCGAGCTGACCGCCATTGGCGCCCATGTTCTGGAGTGGAATGCGGCGCAGGGCAGGTACAGACTGTGGGCGTTCGATCCCGAGCATAAGGATGTGCTGGTAGGGCCGTTGCGCGAGGGCGGGTTACCCTCCGATATCGGTGCCGATGCGGTGCTGACCGGCTACCAGCCGCGTATCCCGGTTCAGGCGGACAGGGCTCAGACCCCGGGCACCATCGACTTCATGCGCTCGAAGATCAAGCATGTGGTCTACTACATGGTGGAGAGTCGCTCGTTCGATAACGTCTGCGGTTGGCTGTATGAAAAGGGCGACCAGGGCTGCCACTACATCGGCTCGCAGCAGCCGTTCGACGGCGTGAGCACCGAGTATTACAACTTCGATGGCGAGAAGAAGGTCCACGTCAGCAAGTACCAGGGCGGCAAGCTCAGCGACCAGTACGACCTGATGGCGCTGAACCAGGACCCCTTCCACGACACCACCGACGCGTTGCAGCAGATGTTTGCCGAGTCGCCCGGCTACTGGGGGCGCTTGCAGCCGGATATGGGCGGCTTCATCCTCAATAACGCCAATCCGCAGGTGATGGAAACCTTCAGCCCGGAGCAGCTGCCGGTATTGAACGGATTGGCGCGCAACTTCGCCGTATCGGACCGCTGGTTCAGCTCCGTACCCGGCGGTACGGACGTGAACCGTGCCTTTTCGGTTACCGGTTCGGCCTTTGACAAGCTCGGCACCTGGGAGGGCGGTAACGCCTACAAGTATTGGCCCGATTCGCCGCACCGCCAGTCGATCTGGAAGGTGCTCTGGAGCCAGGGGATTACCGATTGGAAGATCTACAACTCGATTCTTTGGGAGGAGTGCGTATTCACCTATCAGCTCTATCTGAAGGGGCAGGTGCCGACGGTGGATGCCAATGCGGATAAGTACCTGGCCGGTATCGAGCAGTTCAAGCAGGATGCGGCGGCCGGCACGCTGCCGGCGTTCAGCTTCCTGGAGCCGGTCTGGATCGCGCCTTCCGGCGCCACCTCATACCATCCGGGCGCGGACCTGGTGCCGGCTGAGAAGGCGCTGAATGATATCTATGAAGCGATCAAGAATGGGCCCGGCTGGGATGAGACCCTGCTGGTGATCACCTTCGACAAGAACAACGGCACCTATGACCATGTGGCGCCGCCCTATGCCAGGAAGCCCTGGCCCCATGACATCAACGACGGCTTCGCCTACGACCTGATGGGGCCGCGGGTACCGACGATCATGGTCTCACCCTGGATTAAACAGCAGACGGTGGTCAGGGCCGAGGGCGAGATTCCATTCGACTCCACCTCCTTTGCCGCCACGCTGCTGCACTGGTTCGGTGTACCCAAGCCGCTATGGGCGCTGGGTGATCGTATGGAGGTCGCACCCACCTTCGAGGCGGTGTTGCAGGCTGCGGAGTCGAGGCGCGATGCACCGACGTTGACGCCACCCTATGACAAGTCGTTTCCGCCGGCGGGCGAGGCAACCGGGAAATAGAAGCGAGGAGGGCACCGTTTGGATGCCCTCTTCATTTATCGGCAGTGCAGCTCAGGATTGTGCCAGCTGGTGCAGTTTCTCTTCGGCGTCCCGCAATGCCTGCCACAGGCGCGGCTGCTGGAAACAGAGGCTGGCGCCGCCGCGTTTCTCCTGTGACACCATGCGGTTGAGGTCGGCGACGCAGACCCAGGGCAGGGCGTTGGCACCGTTTTTCAGGGCCACCGCCCACTTGGCGTGATCCTTGGTGTAGTGCCACTCGTAGCTCAGCGACGGATCGATCTTGAAGTTCAGGTTCAGGGTGTCCTCGTCGAACTCGCTGGAGCGGTTGTCCTGCTCCGGTGTTACCGCGCCACGTCGCCAGGTTTCCACGATCAGATCGCAGTTCAACTCCGGCGATACCAGATCCAGCCAGAAGTCCTCGCCCCAGAGCCTGCTCTTGGCGATCAGCGTAAACGCCTGCCCGCCACGAGAGTTGAACTTCAGTGTCGAGGGTTCGGACGACTCGTCCACCCCGTTGCCGTGGAACAACCGTGACAGTGGCTCATCCGCCCGCAGGGAGCTGGGGATGCGTGAGCTCTCGACCAGCACCTGCGGGTTCTGCTGGCTCAACATCTGCTCGGCGATGGCGTTGGCGGTCTGATAGTCGGGCAGGGTGATGCAGATAAAGGTTTGGCCGTAGATCTGTTCATCAACCGGCAGTGTGCTCTCGTTGTTGGCGGGGAAGCGCGGCGTCGAGTGCAGCAGGAAAAGAGCCGAGTCGCTGGCTTTGTCGAACGCCAGGATCCCCTTGCAGTGGCCCTTTTCGGAACTGTTCGAGGTTTGGGCGACATGCTCGTCGTTGTAGGTGATGTAGCCTGTGGTTTCCGCCGAATTGAAGATGGCGGCCAGGGTATGTCCCAGCGCCTGGTTATCCTGGTCTAGCCCCACTGGCGAGAGTGCCAACGCCTCGGCGTTCGGGTCGAAATAGAGGAAATCGAAACCCCTGTTCTCCTCTCTGCCGGTGTGCTCCGGGGTTTTATAGATAAACCACCAGTCGACCGGTTTTCCCTGTTGATCCTGTGCCCTGATCATTCTTTGTCCCTCTCCATCCCTACTGATTGAAACGGGAATCCTATCAAATCATGTGATTATCGCGATGGGAATCAAAATATGGCGCATCCTGCCGACAACACCTAAAGAGCGTTTCCGCAGCCGGTAGGCAAGCAGCTCTTGCTTTCAGGCATAAGCTAAACTGTTGAATTCGGGTATGATCGGGGTATTGTTGTGGCTTCGGTCCGCGGTGCCAGACGCTGCGCGGATCTCTACTGGACGGTGATTGATAACGGAATGTTTCGCTATTTTGGCTTTGGTTCCAACATGAGCATCACGTCGCTACGGGCCAAGGGCGTGGAGCCTCTGACCTCCCGGCGTGCGGTTTTACATGGTTGGCGCCTGCGCTTCAATGTGCAGCATTTCTTTCGCCACGAGGGTGGAGTCGGCAATATCGAGCGTTCGGACGATCCCAATGACCGGGTGCTCGGCGTACTCCACGACTGCCCCGACCAAGCCCTGGCTCCACTCGATGCTACCGAAGCCTACGGTCATGGCTATGATCGCATCAGTGTCGAGGTAGAGGTGGAGGGGACGGACAAGCGAGAGCGACTTTCGGCACTGACCTATGTCGGCATGCCAGCGTTCATCGACGACCGCTGTCTACCCTGTCAGCGCTATCTTAATATCCTGGTCGACGGCGCCATAAAGGCAAGCCTGGATGCCGGTTATGTCCGCGATCTGATGGCGCACCCGATTCATATTCCCGAACCCTATCCGCCGTTTGCACCGCCCCCCGGCGACTACCCGCTGTTCGATAATCTTTTGCTGGCGCAGCATCCCCTGTATACAGCACTCTACGGTGCGGTTTTCGATATGTCGCAGGCACGCCCCCTGCACGAGTTTTTAAAGGGCTTTTTCGGCGGACGAGACATGACGCTGTTCCACCTTAAACGGCTGGATAGCAGCGATGGTAACGAATCTATGGATGATATCCGGCACGGACGCCTCAACGAGGCTCAACTGCAATACCTCAACTGCTATCTCAACGAGTATGCCAGGGAGTATCGCTATGTGGGCCGCTTTGATTACAGCAAGGCGTAAGGATCAACAATATGGATCAGTTTCCCCCGGCTCTCTCCCATGGCAGGATCGAAGAGGTCTTCCCCGACGTGTTTTTCGTCAGCGGCTCGATGGAGACGGTGTTGCAGGGCATGGACTGGCAGTTCAGCCGCAATATGACCGTGGTGCGCGACGGCGAGCGGCTGATTATCGTCAACAGCGTGCGGCTGAACGATGAGGGGCTGGCGGAGCTGGAGCGTCTTGGACGGGTCACCGATGTGGTCCGTCTCGGCTGCCTGCATGGACGTGACGATCAGTTCTATGTGCAGCGCTACGGCGCGCAATATTGGGCGATGTCCGGCATGGAGCATGAGGCCGGCCTGGAAGCGCGTACGCTGAGTCCGGACGGACCGCTGCCGATTGCGGATGCCAGCCTGTTCCAGTTTCAGACTACTCAGATTCCGGAGGGGATTCTGCACCTCGATCGTGCCGGTGGCATTGTCATCGCCTGCGATGCGCTACAGAACTGGCTCAGCCCGGACGAGTACTTCTCCGACTCCTCCCGGGAGCTGATGCAGAACATGGGCTTCTTCACACCCGCCAATCTGGGGCCGGTTTGGGCTCAGGCGGCGGCTCCAAAAGGCGATGACTTTACCCGCCTCAAAACGCTGTCGTTCAAGCACGCGCTGTGCGGTCACGGTGAGCCTCTATGTGATACGGCGCACGAGGATTACCTCGCCACGTTCAACCGCATGTTCGGCGTCTGAAAGGCCGGATCCAGGGGGATAGCGTGCCGGAGGCCGGAATGCAGTTACCCGGTTATGAGATCGGAGCGGTTATATGCCGGGCCGAAGGCCGCGTCGTCTATCGCGCGACCCGCCTCAGCGACGGTGCCGAGTTGGCGGTTGAAACCCTGGATAGCGAATACCCCGACCGCCAGCAGGTCGCGGGGATTCGTCGCGAGGGGGTGATCGCCCAGCGTCTGGTGGAGGTGGAGGGTGTGCGTAAGGTGCATGCCCTGCTGCCACACGGCAGCGGCAATCTGGCTCTGGTCGGCGATCTGTTCGAAAGCTCTCTGCAGGCGCTGTTGCGCGCGCGCAACGGCGAAGGGCTTCCACTGGACGAGGTGCTGGATATCGCGCTGCGGCTGGTGCGTACCCTGGGGGAGATCCACTCGCGGGATATCGTGCACAAGGCGCTGACACCGGCGCACGTGCTGTTCGATCCGGTCGGTGGCGATATCGCCCTGGCCGGTTTCGGCATCGCCTCCGAACTGGATCAGGAGCGGCAGGCGGTACAGATGTCGCGGCGTTTGGAAGGCCCGCTACCCTATATTTCGCCGGAACAGACCGGGCGTATGAACCGGGATCTGGATTACCGCTCCGACTATTACTCCCTCGGCGTGCTGCTGTACGAACTGCTGACCGGCACGCGTCCGTTCCAGGCCGACACTCTGCTGGAGTGGGTGCATAGTCATATCAGCCGTATGCCACCGGCACCGCACGAGATTGCACCCAAGGTCCCCAAGGCGGTATCGGCCATCGTGCTGAAACTGCTGGCGAAGAGCCCCGATGCCCGCTATCACAGCGCCGATGGACTGATGCATGACCTGGCGCGCTGCGCCGACCTGCTGGCCGCCGGCCAAGAGATCGAGCCGTTTGAACTGGGCGAGCAGGATGTGGTGCAGAAGTTCCTGGTGCCTCAGGCCCTGTACGGCCGTGAGCGCGAACTGAAGGAGCTGCTTGGGTTGTTTGAGGCGGCGATAGCGGGTAACACCGAGGTCTGCCTGGTTCACGGTTACTCCGGGGTCGGTAAATCGGCCCTGGTCAACGAGATCGACAGGCCCCTGGTGCGCGAACGTGGCTTCCTGGTGCAGGGCAAGTTCGATCAGTTCCAGCGCGGCGAGGCCTACCGCGCGATCGCGGCCACCTTCCGCGGTCTGGTGCAGCAGGTGCTGGCAGAGCCGGAGGAGGCGCTGGCGCAGTGGCGTCAGCAACTGCTCGAGGCATTGGTGCCCAATGCGCGGTTGGTGGTGGAGCTGGTACCGGAGCTTGAGCTGGTAATCGGGCCTCAGCCCGCCGTGGCCGAACTGCCGCCGGCCGAGGCGCGCAACCGTCTGCAGATCGTGCTGACCGCGTTCCTGCGGGTGTTTGCCGGAGAAGGGCACCCGGTGGTGCTGTTCCTCGACGATCTGCAGTGGAGCGACGTGCCGACGCTGGAACTGCTGCGCCGTCTGGTGACCTCCCATGAACTGAGTCATCTGCTGCTGATCGGTGCTTATCGCAGCAACGAGGTGGGGGTGGGGCATCCCCTGCGCCTGCTGCTCGAGGATCTGCAGGAGCAGAAGCATATCCGCCAGCTCCCCTTGGGGCCGCTGAATCGGGAGTCGGTGGCGCATCTGGTGGCCGATGCCCTGTATCGGGACGTGGATGAAGCACGTCCGCTGAGCGATCTGATCTACGACAAGGCACAGGGCAACCCCTTCTTCACCAATGAGCTGCTGCGTCAGCTCTACAAGGAGGGCTCGCTGATCCCCAACTCGATCACCGGGCGCTGGGACTGGGATCTGGATGCGGTGCGCTGGTCTGGCGTGAGCAGCGATGTGGTCGAGTTCATGGTGGACAACCTGCGTCGCTTGCAGCTCGACACCCAGCGGGTGTTGCAGCTGGCCGCCTGCATCGGCAGCACCTTCGATCTGCATACCCTGTCGGTGATCTACGAGCGCTCCGTCGATGAGACCGCGTGCGCACTGCTGCCGGCACTCAAGCAGCACGCCGTGCTGCCGCTGCACAGCGACTATCGTCTGGTCGGCACTCAGTTGGAAGAGGGCGACGTGGAACCCCAGGCGCTGAATCCGACCTACCGTTTTCAGCATGACCGCGTGCAGCAGGCGGCTTATGCCCTGATCGATGTGAAACGGTTGCGCGAGGTGCATCTCTCCATCGCTCGCCTGATGTTGCAGCACCTGGGCGGAGAGGTGCCGGACGAGCGATTGATCGAGATCGTCGGTCACTTCAACGAGGGGCGACCGCTGATCGAGTCCGTCGAGGAGCGGCATCAGCTGGCCGGGTTGAACCTGCGCTCGGGTGTGCGCGCCAAACACGCCTCCGCCTATGAAGCGGCCCTGACCTACCTGCGGGTGGCGGCCGAGCTGTTGCCGAGCGATCCCTGGCAGGAGAGGCCGGAACTGATGCGGGAGCTGGCCGCCGAAACCCAGCAGTGCGCCTACCTGACGGGACGCACCGAAGAGGCCGACAGTTGGATCGACGTGATGCTCGAACACGCCGATTCAAACCTGGAACGTGCCGATATTCTGGCCACCCGTACCCGCCAGTATGCAACGCTCGGACGCATGGAGGACTCGATTCGCTCTGCCATCGAAGGGCTGGTCCTGCTCGGTGTGCAGTTCACCGAGCGACCCACATTGGAGGATATCGCCACCGAGCGCCGACGGGTGTTGGAGTATCGGGGGACGCGCAGTATCGATGAGCTGGTGGATGCCGCGCAGGTGGACGATCCCGCCACCCTGACCGCGATGAGGCTGCTTATGGAGATCTTTGCGGCCGCGTTCCTCTCCGCCAGTGGCAATCTCTTCCCCTACCTGGTGTTGAAGTCGGTCAACCTGTCGCTGAAACACGGCAACTGTCCGGAGTCCGCCTTTGCCTATGCCGCCTACGGCATGCTGTTGTGCGGCGAGCTTGATGAGCCGGCCGAGGGTTATCAGTACGCCAAGGTTGGACTGGCGATCAATGAACGGCTCGACGATCTGGCCCTGAGGGCGCGGGTGATCTACGTCTATGCCATGTTCGTGCACCACTGGAGCAACCACTGGACCAGCCTGACCCCCTGGTTCCGCAGGGGGATCGAAGCGGGTTACCAGACCGGCGATCTGCTCTACCTTGCCTACAGTGCCCAGGACTGCGTGATCTGGGACCCGACTCTGGATCTGGAAACCGCCCACCGCCAGCACGCCGAGAACCTGGAGATCGTGCGGGAGTGCGCCTACCAGGACTCGCTGGACTCGGGCACGCTGTTTTTGCAGTTGCAACGCAATCTGCTGGGCCTGACCCACGACCCGTTCTCGCTCAGCGATGACAGCTTCGATGAGGAGCGCTGTCTTGACGGCATGCGTGCGCGTCATTTCATGACCGGTATCGCCAACTACCACATCTACAGCGCGGAGATCTGCCTGCTGTACGGCGATTATGACCGCGCTCTCGAACATGTGCGTGCTCAGGATAAGCTGATCAAGTCAGCGATGTCCCTGCCCCAGTTGGTGCGGTTCCGGATCGTCGCCTTCCTCACGCTGGCCCGACAGTACCCGCAGATGCCGGTAGAGGAGCAGGCCGAGACGCGGCAGAGGCTGGAGCAGGAGTTCGCGCGGATGACGCGTCTGGCGGATAACTGCGAAGCGAATTTTCGCCACCTGCAGTATCTGATGGAGGCGGAGCTGACACGGCTGGGCGGCTGCCGGGATAGCGCCCTGGAGCGTTACGACACGGCGATCGAGAGTGCACGTGAAAGCGGCTTTCTGCGTGACGAGGCTACCGCCTGCGAGTGCGCTGCACGCTACCTGCTGGGGCTTGGTCGCCGACGCTCGGCAGAGGGCTACCTGCGTGGCGCCCTGCGTCTATACGACCGCTGGGGCGCGCATCGCAAGGTGCAGATGCTGGCCGAGGAGTTTCCGGTATTGCGAGAGCTGGATGCCACTGCGGAGGTGGCCGTCCAGCGCGGCGCCGTCGGCGACCTCGATCTGGCTTCGGTGATGAAGGCGTCCCGCGAGATCTCCGGCGAGATCGTGCTTGATCGGCTGCTCAACACCAGCATGCACATTCTGCTGGAAAACGCCGGTGGTCAATGGGGCTGTCTGGTGGTTCGCCATGAGGGGCGTCTGCTGATCGAGACGGCTAAGCTGCCGGAAAACGGGGTGTCGACAGAGGGCGTTCCCGCCCAGTCGCTGGTTGGCGATACCGAGGGGGGGCGCGTACCGCTGCCGGTGACCCTGATCAGCCAGGTATTGCACAGCGGTGAGGCGGTGGTACTGCATGATGCGGCGCGCGAGGGGCAGTTCGTGCAGGATCCCTATGTGGTCAGCCGTCGGCCGATCTCGGTGTTCTGCGTGCCGATCCGCAGGGAGCGTTTCGAAGGCGCCCTGTACATGGAAAACAATCTTGCCAGTGGCGTGTTCACAAAACAGCGGGTTGAGGTGATAAGGTTATTGGCGGCCCAGGCAGCGGTGGCGATCGAAAATGCGCGCCTCTACGAACAGGTGCAGGAGCACTCCCGTACGCTGGAGGAGAAGGTCGCGGAACGGACCGCTCGGCTGGAACAGCTCAATGAGGAGCTGCAGGGGCTGGCCGAGCGCGACGGTTTGACCGGCGTTGCAAACCGCAGGCGAGGCGACAACTACCTGATAGAGGTATGGGTGCGCCTGCGCCGAGAGAAAAAGCCGCTGACGGTGATCATGCTCGATGTGGATCACTTCAAGGCGTTCAACGATAACTATGGTCATCAAGCCGGCGATGACTGCCTGATTGCCGTAGCGGAGACACTGCGTAACCAGATGCAGCGGCCTGCCGATCTGGTTGCCCGTTATGGTGGCGAGGAGTTCATCCTGATCCTGCCCGATACGGACCCGGAGGGTGGGACGCTATTGGCAGAGAAGATACGACGTGGGGTCGAGGGCAGGGCGATCACCCATGCACACTCTTCGGTCGGCCAGGTCGTCACCGTCAGTATCGGGGTTGCCACCGCCGTACCCGAAACCAAAGGTGGCGCGGAGCGACTGCTGCGTGCAGCGGATATCGCGCTTTACCAGGCCAAGCGGTCAGGACGCAACCGGGTGCAAGTGGCAGCGGTGGATACAGCGTCAACACAATAACAATAGCAAGCAAACTCAGGAGGAGTAGATGACCATGTCGACCTGGAAAACCGAGCCGGACAGCGGCGAATGGAATAGTGCAAGCAACTGGACACCTTCAGGGGTGCCCACGGACAGCGCAGAATTTGGGCGCTCTTCGCAGACGGCGGTCGGTTTCTCCGCCACCAGCGATGCCAGGGTAGAGGCGATCGAGTTCAGCGAGGACGCCCCGGCCTACACTTTTACCTTGGGTCCCGGAGCAACACCGGCACTGACCATCGCCGGTGCCGGCGTCAGCAACCGCTCGGGAAAACTGCAAAGCTTCATCGTTGCCTCCACCAGCAGCGGATTCAACAACCCGCAGCTGCAGTTCCTCAATTCGGCTTCGGCAGGAGGCGACGACATCTACTACTGCGCCGGTCCTGAGTCGGAGCCGGGCTACGGTGGCGGTGTCATCTGCTTCCATGACAACGCGAATGCCGGATCGGCCGTATTCAAGGTCTGGACCGGCTCAGGTGCGCCGCCGGCGCACAATACCGTGGGTGGCGAGGTGGCGTTCTGCGATTCATCCTCTGCGGACAATGCCCGATTTACCATCTACGGCTCCCTCGGTGCCGACGGCGATACCTTTGGTAACGTGGTGTTTCACGACAGCGCGACGGCGGCCAATGCCTGCTTTACCAATGTGGGCGGTACGGTGTCCGGCGGTGATGGCGGCAACACCCAGTTCTACGGTAACTCGACCGCTGCCTATGGTGTCTACAACAACTGGGGTGGCACGCACGCGAAGGCAAACGGCGGCGATGTGGCATTCGACGCCACCGCCACCGGCGGTCAGGGACGCTTTCATAACTTCGCCGCTCCGGTTGCCGGTGCCTATGGCGGCGTAACCAGTTTCAACAACAACCCGCCGCACATGAACAACCAGGGAGCGAGCGCCGGTAACGGCACCTACATCAATTACGGCGCACGGGTGGGCGAACAGGGCGGGGGCGGCCATCTTGAGTTCAGTGCCCGCTACGGTTCTCCGACCGCGGCCAGCGCCACCATCGTCAACTACGGCAGTGCAATCGCCGGCAAGTCGAGTGCCGGGCATACCATCTTCTCGATCAACCTGCCCACCGACTACTTTCCCACCGCCGGAAACGCCACCATCTGGAACCACCCGGCGACAGCCGAGGGGACAGCCGCCGGTTTCACCGAGTTTTCGGTTTACGGCGCAGGCAGCGCGGGTAGCGATGTCCCCACCGCAGGCGATGCCGTGCTGTTCAATCTCGGCGGCTATACCGGCAAGGCGGCAGGTGGCTATACGGTGTTCTCCGGTGTATCGAGCGCCGGCAACGCCACGCTGATCGCCTACGGCGGCAGCAATGGTGGTTATGGCGGCAAGATCTCGTTCTACGATGAGGCCTCGGGCGGCACGGCCAGGGTACAGCTGTTGGGCAATGGTGAGCTGGATATCGGCAATCACAAGGGAGGGCTGACCATCGGCGAGCTCGATCTGTGTGGCGGTGTCCTGTCGATCCAGCTTGGCAGCGAGGCAACCGGGCTCAGTGTTTCCGGATCGCTCTCGATCAACAGCAGCCAGGTCGAATTCTCGTTCTGGAAACAAGAGGGTGGTGGATTTGCCTTCGATACGCCCTACACTCTGCTGAGCAATGCCAACCTGGCCAGCTTCAGTGCCGAGCAGTTCTGCGGCAATAGCCTGGACGGCGTGGAGCCCACATTCGCAATTGTCGGTAACGAGCTTCAGGTCACCTTCCGCTCATACAACTAACCTTACCCCCTGAGCTGCCCCTGAAACTCCCCGGGGCAGCGTTGCTCAGCCAGACCCTCAGCCAGAACTCGGGGCGTTTTTTCGCTCCGATCAATCGCGCCTTTCATTATCTGTGGTTGTTTATGTAAACAATGTTTACGTGTAATAACTGTTGTGGTTATATGCAATTAGAAATAAATATAAAAATATGGGTTGCCCGGGGGATGTATGTTGTCGAAGAGACCCTTAACCGCGCTCGTTATTATCCTGTCCGCTGGGGCATGGTGTCTGCTGGCTTATCAGATCTATTTTGCCCCACCTGACCGGGGAAACGTTCCCGATGCTTTCGTGATCAGTTCTATCGCCTGGGGCGTCGCGATGTTGGTGGCGGGCTTTCGGTTCAAAAACGGCCCCGGGGGGGGATCCCAGAGCAAGCTTAAAGCGATGGTCGAACGCTTGGTGCGTGGCGATCTCACGCAGGCAGAATTGATCGGGGAGGAGCAGGGAGAGGCCGCCGACCTGAGCAGAGCGATCGACAAGCTGAAGCAGACCCTGAGCCAGTTCTCCCACAACAGTGTGCTGCTGGCATACTCCGCTCAGAGCCTGGACGCCAATCTTCACAGTATCGACAATGCCACCGACGAGATCGTCAACCAGCTGAACATGTCGGCATCGGCCAGTGAGCAGCTATCCGCTGCCGCTGCCGAGGTGGCAAGAAACTGCACAGGCGCGTCGGACAACTCCCGTGAAGCGAACCAGGTCGCCCTTCAGGGCCAGGTTATCGTCGGCAAGACCATCGAGACGATGCACAAGACCACCGACATCGTGACCGAATCGGCTGGAGTGATCCGCAAGCTCGGCGAGCGCTCCGGCGAGATCGGCCAGATCATCGACCTGATCAGCAATATCGCGTCCCAGACCAACCTATTGGCCCTCAATGCGGCGATCGAGGCGGCCCGGGCCGGGGATCAGGGACGGGGTTTCGCCGTGGTTTCCGGTGAGGTGCGCGAACTGGCCGAGAGAACCGCACAGGCGACGGAGCAGATACGCCGAACCGTCGAAGCGATGCAGCTGGAGCTCGACGATGCGGTCGAGGCGATGGAGCAGGGAGTCCGGATCGTGCAGAGTGGTGCCCAGGAGGCGCAGAAGTCCGAGTCTGCGCTCAGCGATATCCTGACTCATATCGCCTCACTGGTCGGCGAGATCGAGCAGATCGCCGTTGCCTCCAGGCAGACCACCGCCACGACAGAGGAGCTGTCCAACAGTCTGCATCAAGTGGCGAAATTGATGGATGAAACCGCCATCAACGTCAACCGCAATGGTCAGATCGTTACCGGTCTGTCCAGCTCGGCGAAAGAGATGAAACACCTGATTGGTCAGTTCCGCCTGGTAACCAAGGCCGACGCCGAGGCGCTGGTGCACAGGGCTTATGCTTATGTGCAGCAGCATGGCCGGGAGAAAGCGATTGCCGAGTTCAACGACCCCACAGGCGAGTTCGTGCTGGGCGAGTTATACGTACTGGTGCAGGATTTTAACGGCCTCATGCTCGCACACGGCGGCAATAGCGATCTGGTCGGCAAGAATCTGGCCGACGCCAAGGATGCAGACGGCAAGCCGCTGTGCCCGCCTCTGGTCGATACCGCCCGCACTCAGGGGCAGGGCTGGTACAGCTACAGCTTCATGAACCCCCATACAGGCAAGCCTGAGCCCAAGCACAGTTTTGTTAAAAAGCTCGGTAACGACGCCTATATCGCCTGCGGCATCTATCAGCCGGATAGCTGACCGGTGGGAGCCTGTGTTCAGGGCGATGGCAGGCTGACAGGTAGCACCAGGGTCACGCCTTCGGCGCACTCCTGATAGACTCCGCTCCCAGTGATCTGGACGGGACAGGCGGGAGTAGCGATGCGGATTCTTCTTTTATCGGCCTATGACGCGGTGAGCCACCGCTATTGGCGCCAGGGGTTGGTCGATGCCTTCCCCGAACACCAGTGGACAGTGCTGTCTCTGCCGGCGCGCTACTTCAGCTGGCGTATCCGCGGCAATAGCCTGAGCTGGGCATTCGGAGAGCGTGAACGGCTGAGCCAACCCTATGACCTGGTGATCGCCACCTCGATGGTTGATCTGACCGCACTGCGTGGCTTTATACCCTCGCTGGCAGTGACACCAACCTTGGTTTACTTCCACGAGAACCAGTTTGACTACCCGGAATCCGGTCGCGAGTACCGCAGTGTCGAGCCCCAGATTCTGAACCTGTACAACGCGCTCTGTGCCGACAGGGTTCTGTTCAACTCGGCTTACAACCGCGACACCCTGCTAACTGGTGCCGACGCACTGCTGCGTAAACTGCCGGACCAGGTGCCTGCCGGGTTGGTCGAGCAGATCCGTACCCGCTCCCAGGTGCTTCATGTGCCCCTGCCCGACTCCGTTTTTCAGCCCCATGAGCCGGCCGACGGCCCGCTGGAGATGGTCTGGAACCATCGCTGGGAGTTCGACAAGGGGCCGGAGCTGCTGCTGGTGGCCGTCACCGAGTTGCAGGCGGCGGCAGTGCCGTTTCGGCTGCATGTGGTGGGCCAGCAGTTTCGTTCCACACCCGAGGTGTTCGAGCGGCTGCATAAACAGCTTGAGCAGGGCGGCCAGTTGGGCTGTTGGGGGCATATCGAGTCGGTAGACGAGTACCGGCGTTTGTTGCAGCGGGCGGATGTTGTGCTCTCCACCGCGCTGCATGACTTCCAGGGGATCGCGGTACTGGAGGCGGTGGCAGCGGGTTGTCGGCCGGTGGTGCCCGATCGCCTGGCCTATCCCGAGCTGTTTCCCGACGACTGCCGCTATTGCAACGTGGATGAGAGCCGGTCGCCGGCACGGATGGTCGCGCAGTTGGCGCAGCGAAAAGCGGCCGGCCTGGCGCTGGATATCCCTGATGTCAGCCATTTGAGCTGGCGATCCATGAGGTCCGCCTGGGCTGAGGCGATGGCGCTGGAACTGGATTAGTGGCTTTTCCGCTACACTCTTTCCGCAAGCGCCCGCTTTCGCTATCCTTCCTGTCTGACTGACGCCGATCAACGACACAAGATCAATAACAAGGCTCACAGGAGGTGGCGGTGAAAACAGTTGACGAAATGATCGACGATATTCTGGTCCGCGAAGGCGGTTATGTGGACCACCCGGAGGATCGCGGCGGTCCGACCAAGTTCGGCATCACCCAGTCCACCCTGTCCCGTTATTACGGGCGAGCGGTCACCAGCGCCGAGGTGCAAGCCCTGTCGGTGGAGGTGGCGCGCGAGATATACGAACGCAACTACTACACCGCACCGAGCCTGAACTCCCTGCCCGATCTCATCCAGCCCTTTCTGTTCGACAGCGCGGTCAACCATGGACCGCGTCGGGCAATACGTTTCCTGCAAAGTGTGTGCAACCAGGCGCGTTATACTCCCAGGCTCTCCGAGGATGGCGCTGTGGGGCCCAACACCCGACGTGCGGCGAACTGGGCCGAGCGGGAGATGGGCAACGTGCTGCTCAAGGCGCTGATCGAGGAGCGGCGCAACTTCTATCGGGTGATTGTGCAGGCCCGGCCATCCCAGAGCGTGTTTCTGAAAGGCTGGATGAATCGCGTGAATGAATTTGAGAAGGAGCTTGCCTGATGGCTTGGTGGAATTTCATTGCCGATATCTTTACCGGCGGAAAAGAGGTCGCCGAGGTCTTTGTCGAGAACAGTGAGCATCGCGGTCAGCGGCAACATGAGCAGCAGATGGCCGATATCGACAGGGATCGCGCATCGCTGGAGCAGTTTTCGGCGGAGTTTCACAACCGCCTGAACCGTACCTGGTGGGATTCGCTGGTGGATGGACTGAACCGTCTGCCGCGGCCCTTGCTGACGGTGGCGGTGTTGAGCTTCTTCGTGCTGGCGCCGATCAATCCGGAGCGGTTTCTGCTGATCGCCAAGTCGTTTGAATTGATGCCGCCGGGCTACTGGGCGCTGTTAAGCGTGATCATCAGTTTTTACTTCGGCGGGCGGATGCAGTTGAAATCCCAGGACTTGAAGATTCGAAGAGAAGCGGTCACCGCCGCCAAAGAGTTGATGGCGATGAAGCGGGAGTTCCGCCGGCTTGCGGATGAAGAGGAGAGTGCTGAATCAAAAATTTTTGATACCGCGGTCATGAGGGGAGAAGCGAAAGTTAACAACAAAGTGGTTGAGGAGTGGCTTGAGGCGAGGGGAACCCGGTAACGGGGCGTTGATGTTGCCATCGGTTAACACAACGGCTCTCCCGTTTGATCGAGGTGTAACGTTTGATATACAAGTGTTTGTTTTAACGAGAATATAATTCATACACGCCGGTTTTTCCGCGTGCCTACCGAATTGACTACGCCAGCGAACGCTTATACTTGAAGGTACCTAACAATCAGGGAGAGCCTTGTTACCTCTAGGGGTTAGGTTTTTCGGCCAGGAAAGAGCCACTACAAAGAGGTTATCCCGATAAAGAGGCTATCCCGATGCCTTCTCAAGCGAGCTTGTTGGAAGTGATCAGACTGCAGACCGATATCGCCAAGATCGGGCTCGACCTGCATGAGGTGATGGATCTGGTCGTTGACAGGGCGCTGCCGCTTACTGGTGCTGACGGTGCGGTGATCGAGCTGGTCGAAGACGATTACCTGGTCTATCGCGCAGCTTCCGGGATAGCGAGAGCACGCGAGGGGCTGAAACTGAGCCGCGAGAACAGCCTGTCCGGTTTATGTGTCGAGACCGGAGCGACCCTGCGCTGTGACGATGCGGAGCTGGATCCACGGGTGAACCAGGAGTACTGCCGTCAGATCGGGGCGCGTTCGATGATTCTGGTGCCGCTGAAATACAAGGATGTGACGGTCGGCGTGCTCAAGGCTCTGTCGCAGAAACCCAGGCAGTTCGGTACTCCGCATATGACGCTGCTGGGGTTGTTATCCGAACTGGTGGGCGCGACGATCTTCTATGCCACCAAATACGGTCGGGATGACCTGTTTTTCAAGGCGACGCACGACAGCCTGACGGGTTTGGCGAATCGGGCACTGTTTATCGACCGCTTGCGTAGCGCCATCGCCCTGGGTTCCCGCGATAAACGTCCTGTCGGTGTGTTGATGATCGATATGGATGACCTGAAGAAGATCAACGATACCTACGGTCACAGAGTCGGCGACGCCGTGATAAAGGAGTTTGCCGCCCGCAGCCGGGCGGGGGCGCGGGCGTCGGATACGGTCGCCCGTTTGGGCGGCGACGAGTTTGGCGTTCTGCTGAAGCCTGTCGATCTGCCCGGCGGGATAGACGCCGCTATCCAGCGGCAATACGAGATGATCGAAACACCCTTCCAGTTTGAACACCGGGTCTATCACATGCATGCCAGCATCGGTGCCGCCAACTATCCGGAGGACGGCAAGGATGTCAGTGGATTGCTCGACGCTGCCGACCGGCGCATGTACGTGATCAAACGCCAACACAAGTGTGGCACCGAACTCCACCAGGCGATCTGATACCCGCGTTGATCGTTACCGATTCTGCTTGGACGCCATGGCAAAGGCATAGCCGTTCTTACCGCTTTTCTTGACGCCGTACATGGCGCGGTCTGCCGCCTTGATCAGGCTATCCAGATCCGGGCCCTGCGCTCATGGCGTTGAGCCTGAGCAAGCAGGCTCAGTGCACTGACGGACAGGTAGTGCAGCGAGGGGATGCCGGTCAATGCGTCGTGGTGGGCCAGATGCTGAAGTTCGCTCTGCGCGCGCTGGGCCTCGTCCAGCGCCGCATGCAGATCGGTGACGTCATATTCGGCGACCAGGATAAGGAACTCGCCGCTCAACGGATGACGGGTCATGCGGATATCCAGGGTGTGGCGTCGCACCTCCAGGCCGGTGGCCGCCGGGTTTTCGATTACGATATTGCCGTCGAGGGTAAAACTGGTCACCAGCACCGTGGTGTAGCGCATCGCCTCCACCAGCAGCAGATTTTCCGGCGTTTCCCCCAGGCTCACCTCCTCATTGATATAGGCGATGATGGCGCGGTGACGTTCGGGCCCAACCAGTACGGCACGGTGGCGCATGTACAGGGTTTTAGGTTTGCCGTTGGGATAGGTGGTCCAGGGATCGATCGTCAGGCCGTTCTTGGCCGCCAGCTCGAAGGTCTGCAACGTGCGGTCGCGAGCGCCCTGGGTATCGCCGGAGAGATCCTTGTCGATCAGCTGTTCCAGGGTGTCGAGGCCCCAGAACCTGAGTGCCGCGCTGTTGCCCCACCACCAGCCGTGCTTGTCGAGATCGAAGATCCACACCACATCGGGAATCAGCTCATAGAGGGCCAGTTCGTCGTGGGAGTGGATATGAACCAGATGACTGTAGTTGCGTTCTATATAGTGGCCTTGCATGGTGTACGCGTGCCTGAAACCGTTCGCAGAGGCCTATATTACAGTGTCGGTATGAGGATTCACTGACAAATCGCTTCCCACTTCGTATCATTCTCCCCCCGAGTTAACGCTGGAGAGTCGCAGGTATGTCGGAAACCGCCATTCGTCTGACCGAATACAGCCACGGTGCAGGCTGTGGCTGCAAAATATCACCCAAGGTGCTGGATCGCATTCTGGTCTCCCAGCTGGCGGTGCCCGATGCGCCGAACCTGCTGGTCGGCAACAGCAGCAAGGATGATGCCGCCGCCTACGATCTGGGCAATGGGCAGGTGGTGCTCAGTACCACTGACTTCTTCATGCCGATCGTGGACGATCCGTTCGACTTCGGCCGCATCGCCGCGACCAACGCGATCAGCGATATCTACGCCATGGGCGGCAAACCGCTGATGGCGATCGCGATTCTCGGCTGGCCGATCAACCAGCTGCCGCCCGAGGTGGCGCAGCAGGTGGTCGAAGGGGGGCGTCAGGCCTGTGCCGATGCCGGCATCCCGCTGGCTGGTGGCCACAGTATCGATGCGCCGGAACCGATCTTCGGCCTGGCGGTTACCGGTTTGACCACCCGCGAGCAGCTCAAGCAGAACAACCGGGCCCGGGCGGGCGACAGGCTCTACCTGACCAAGCCGCTCGGTATCGGCATCCTGACCACCGCGCAGAAGCAGAAGAAGCTGCAGCCGGAACATACCCATCTGGCGCGGGATATCATGTGCCGGCTCAACAGCGTCGGAGCCCTGGCCGCTCAGCTCGACGGGGTCAATGCGATCACCGATGTCACCGGCTTTGGCCTGATGGGGCATCTGCTGGAGGTGTGCGAGGGCAGCGGGCTGCAAGCGGAGCTGGATGCTGCTTCCGTACCGCTGATCCCGGAGGCGATCCACTATCTTGCCCAGGGCTGCATCCCGGGTGGAACCCTGCGCAACCTCGACAGCTACGGTCACAAGCTGGCCGAGATGCCGGAGGCGATGCAGCACCTGCTGTGCGACCCGCAGACCAGCGGCGGTCTGCTGATCGCGGTCTGTCCCGAGCAGGCCGATGCGCTTGAGCAGCTGCTGGCGGAGCAGGGCGTCTGTCATCGGGCGATAGGCGAACTGAGCCCGGCCGAGGGTGAACGGTACATCCGGGTACGGGGTGAGGTCAGCCTGTGAGCCGTGCCGATTGCAGCGATTTTCTGCCGCTCTTCCTCAACGACATACCGCTGATCGATACCCGCTCGCCGATAGAGTTCGAGAAAGGTGCCTTTCCGACCAGCCACAGCCTGCCGCTGATGACCACCGAAGAGCGTGCGCAGGTCGGCACCTGCTACAAGCAGCAGGGCCAGCAGGCGGCGATCGAGCTGGGCCATAAGCTGGTCAGCGGCCAGGTCAAAGCAGCGAGGGTACAGGCTTGGGTCGAGTTCGCCCGGCAGCATCCGGAAGGTTATCTCTACTGCTGGCGCGGCGGCTTGCGCAGCCAGATCTGCCAGCAGTGGATGCGCGAAGCGGGCTGCGACTATCCGCGCATCAGCGGCGGTTACAAGGCGATGCGCCAGTTCCTGATTCGCGAGTTCGAGCGGATCTGCGCGCAGCGGCCGATGCTGCTGCTCGGTGGCCGCACCGGCTGTAACAAGACCGAGATGGTCGAGCAACTGCCCAACGCGGTGGATCTTGAGGGGCTGGCAAACCATCGTGGATCCAGCTTCGGCCGCCGCCCCGGCGGTCAGCCGACCCAGCTCGGCTTCGAGAACTCGCTGGCAGTGGCACTGCTGAAGGTGGACCACGGCGCCGCCGTGCAATCCGGCGCGGCGATCGTGCTGGAGGATGAGGGGCGGCTGGTCGGCCGATGCAGCACGCCGCTGCCGCTGCAGAGCAGAATGACCGAGAGTCCGCTGGTGGTACTGGAGGTATCGCTGGAGGAGCGGGTCGAGCACAGCTACCGCAACTATATCCTCAACAAGCTGGATGAGTGGCGCCAGGCGCTGGGCGAGGAGGCGGGTTTCGATGCCTTCGCCGACGATCTGACCCAGTCGCTCTACCGCGTGCGCAAACGCCTGGGCGGCGTGCGCTACAAAGAGATCGCCGAGTTGATGCAGAGCGCCTTGGACGAGCATCGCAGCGGTAACCCTGAGCGCCACTGGGACTGGATTCTGGCGATGCTGGTCGATTACTACGACCCGATGTACGACTACCAGCTTGAAAAACGCAAGGAGCGGATCGTCTTCCGGGGCGATCGTGACGCGGTGCGGGAGTATCTGGCGTCGGCTCGACCGGAAGCAGTAAAGCAATGACGCAAGCTTATTTTCAAGGAGCAAAGATGTCTCTGATTCGCCGTCTTTTGGCCATCACACTGCTGGTGCTGCCGGCGCTGGCGCATGCCGACACCTTCGTCTTCACCGCCATCCCGGATGCCGACGAATCCCGTCTGCAGCAGCGCTTCGGCAAGGTTGCCGACTACCTGAGCGCTCAGCTCGGCGTGGAGGTGAAGTATATCCCGGTGAAGTCCTACGCCGCGGCGATCACCGCGTTCCGCAACAATCAGGTGCAGCTGGCCTGGTTTGGCGGTCTGTCCGGTGTGCAGGCGCGTCGCCTGGTGCCCGGCTCCAAAGCGCTGGCCCAGGGCTATGAGGACCAGTTCTTCAAGAGCTACTTCATCGCCAACACCAGCACCGGCCTGGAGCCAGCCGACAGCCTGAGCGACGCGCTGAAGGGCAAGACCTTCACCTTCGGTTCCAAGGGCTCCACCTCGGGCCGCCTGATGCCGGAGTTCTATCTGCGCGAGCAGTTCGGTATGGCGCCTGAAGAGGTGTTCGAGCGCGTCGGCTTCTCCGGCGATCACAGCCGTACTATCGCCCAGGTGCAGTCCGGTGCCTACCAGGTCGGCGCGGTAAACTACGCCGTGTGGGAGACCGAGCTGAAAGAGGGCAAGATCGACACCAGCAAGGTCAGGGTGATCTGGACCACCCCGACCTACCCGGATTACCAGTGGACCGTGCGCGGCGACGTGGACCAACACTTCGGTGACGGGTTCAAGGCCAGGGTGCGTGAGGCGCTGCTCAACATGAAGGACCCAGATCTGCTGGCCAGCTTCCCGCGTGAGAGCTTCGTACCGGCCAGCAACGACGATTACGGTCCGATCGAAAGCACCGCGAAAGCGATCGGTCTGCTGGACGAATAAAGCCGAATGAGCGAGCAACGTACACTGTTCCAGCTCTCCGGTCAGTCGCTGAGCTACGGCGAACACCGGGTGCTGGACAATATCAGCCTGCAGATCCGGGCCGGGGAGAGGGTAGCACTGGTCGGGCCTTCGGGTGCGGGCAAAACCACGCTGCTGCACCTGCTCTACCGGCAACGGCCTGAGCAGGTCGCACTGCAGCCGCAGTCCGGTGGACTGGTGGATCTGCTGTCGGTCTACCAGAACATCTTTATCGGTGCGCTGGCCCGGGTCGGCACGCTGCCGGCGCTGTGGAACCTGGTGCGACCGCTTGCCGCACACCGGGAGGCGATAGCCGAGCTGGTCGAGACGTTGGGGCTGGAGGATAAGCTTTGGCAGTCGGTGGACCGGCTCTCCGGCGGCCAGCGTCAGCGAGTGGCGATCGGCCGTGCGCTGTATCGTCGCCAGCCGGTGTTTCTCGGTGACGAACCGGTGTCGTCGGTGGACCCGCTGCAGGCCGAAGCGCTGCTCGAACACCTGCTACAGCAGCACGAAACGGCGGTGGTCAGCCTGCACAACCGCCAGCTCGCGCTGAACCATTTCGACCGCATCATCGTCATGCGTGAAGGGCGTATCTGTTGCGACTGTCCGGCCAGCGAGCTGTCGGAACAGGCGCTGGATGCCTTTTACCAGCAGGAGCCTTCACCCCATCCCGAACCGCCGCCTGAAGACCTGCAGGGCTGGGCGATGGTCAAATCATGACCGCACGCGCGTCCTCGATATTTACCGGCGCAGCCCAATCCAGTGTCCTGACCCTGAACCGGGTCTGCCTGCTGCTGGTCGCGATCGCGCTGCTGGCCCTGTTCGGTGCCGACCTCGCCATCTACCCGGTGGATCCTTGGCAGGAGCTGGCGAGGATAGGGCAGGGTATTCTGCTGCCGTCCTGGCAGGAACCCCGGATACTGCTTGAGGCGCTGGGGCAAACGGTTGCCTTCGCACTGCTGGCGGTGGCGATCGCCGCGCCGCTCGGCCTGGGGTTGGCGATGCTGTTCCACTGGCGTGGCGTGCGTGTTTTGTGTGCCGCCGTGCGCTCGGTGCACGAGCTGTTCTGGGGGCTGATCTTCATGCAGCTCTACGGACTGAGCGCCACTACCGGACTGCTGGCGATCCTGGTGCCCTTTACCGGGGTGTTCGCCAAGGTGTTCGCCGAGATCTTCGAGCAACAGTCCCGCGACCCGGCGCTCACGCTGGCGGTGGGGCTGAACCCGATCAAGCGCTATGTCTACACGCTGATCCCCCAGGCCTGGCCGGCGCTGCTGAGCTACACCCGCTACCGCTTCGAATGTGCGCTGCGCTCCAGTGCCATCCTCGGTTTTATCGGCCTGCCCACGCTGGGTTTCCACCTCGAGACCGCGTTCAAGCAGGGCCAGTACGCCGAGGCCGGCGCGCTGCTCTGGGCCTTTGTGCTGCTGATCGCCTGCATCCGCTTCTGGGTGCGTCCCCGGTTGATTCTGCTCTACCTGGCGCTGTCGATCTGGCTGCTGCCGGAAACCCTCGGCTTCAGTAACGGTGGTTACTTCTGGCGGTTCATCGGCCAGGATATCTGGCCCGCGGCGCTGCGCGAGGGCGATATCGGCGGTGCTCTGAGCTGGTATGGCGAGATGCTCAGCGAGCAGGTCTGGCCGGGTCTGGTGCAGACCCTGCTGCTGACCCAGATCGCGCTGGTGTTGACGGCGTTGGTGATCCTGGCAGTCTACCCGCTGGCTACGCGCGCCATGGCCGGGCCGCTGATGCGCTGGCCAGGGCGCTTCCTGCTGCTGGTGTTGCGCTCGACACCGGAGATGATCCTCGCCTTTGTCTTTCTGCTGCTGTTTGGCCCCTCGGGGCTGCCCGCGGTACTGGCACTGGCACTGCACAACGGCGGATTGATCGCCTTTCTCGTCGCCAACGCCAGCGACGCCGGACGCGGCACCCTGAACGACCGCCCCGACGACCCCAGCGGGCTGCTGCGCTACGCTTATATCGAAACGCCGCGGCGCTTCCCGGCGATGCTGGCGTTTTTGTTCTACCGCTGGGAGGTGATCCTGCGGGAGAGTGCGATCATGGGGATCCTTGGCATCACCACGCTGGGATTCTATATCGACTCGGCGTTCGAGGAGATCCACTACGACCGCGCCTTCCTGCTGATTGCCGTGACGGCGCTGCTCAACGTGCTGGTCGACAGTGTATCGCGCCGCCTTCGCCGTCTGGCACATGCCGAGCCGGTTAGGCAACAGGACAGTTCGTGTTTGAAAGTGGAGTAAGAGAATGGATGAGTCGGTAAAACAGGAGTTGGCGCAGGTCCAGGAGATCTACAACCTGGTGGTCGAGTTCTTCGTCAACTACAGCTTCCAGATCGTCGGTGCGGTGATCGTCCTGCTTCTAGGCCTGTGGGTCGCCAGCAAGGTATCCAACTGGTCGCTGGCACTGATGCAGCGCCACAACCTGGATATTACGCTAAGCCGCTTCATCGCCAGTTGTGTAAAGATCCTGATCATCGCTATGGTCGCCGTCGTAGCGCTCGGCAAGCTCGGCATCAGCGTCACCCCGCTACTGGCGATGATCGGCGCCGTCGGTCTCGGTGCCGGCTTGGCTATTCAGGGGCTACTTTCCAACTACAGCGCCGGCCTGACCATCGTGCTGACCCGCCCCTATGTGGTGGGCGACACCATCAGCGTGCAGGGGGTAACCGGCCAGGTAAAGGAGGTGCACCTGTCGCACACCCTGCTGACCAATGAAGACGGTGTCGAGATCTCGATACCGAACAAGCATGTGGTCGGCGAGATCATCCATAACTCCCACGCCAACACTCTGGCCGAAGTCTCCATCGACATCGCTTACAGCGCCGATCCGGAACAGGCTTGCAACCTGCTCAAATCCACGCTGGCCACATTCGGCGATGAGATCTGCCAGGAACCCGGGCCGCAGGTCGGCATCGAAGCCTTCGGCGAAAGCGGCATCACCCTCGGTATCCGCATCTGGCTCCCCACCGAGCGCTACTACGACCTGCTCTACAGGGCCAATCTGGCGATGTTCAACGCTCTGAGAGCCGAGGGCATCGAGATACCCTTCCCGCAGCGCGAAGTGCGCCTTCTCAATACACCGCCGGCAGCATAGTCAACGCACTCTCCGATCCCCTGTCTGCACTGCAGGGGATCTATTTCCACTCCTGCGACAAGGCTATGGCGGCCGCAGCATAATATGTTCTATAGTTCGACAACGTGTCACAAGGAGTGGCTGTACAGGAATCGTTGCGCCGGTAGGACGGCCGCTCAAGCGGGAAATCAGGATGATGATAGGAACACTTCTCGGCAGACCAGTTCAAGACTACACACTCATCGACGGTGTGGCTCCCGTTGGCTGTTGCCTCACTGCCGTTATGTCTAATCGACGCTGTACGCCATGGTTCTCCCTGCGCAATGAGGTAGGGACTACATGCCCTTACAAAGCTTTTCCCCTATAGAAAGAAGCCGCTGCCACCCGGAGGGGCGCTTGAGTTCAACAGACATTTATACGTCTGCGTGGCAGGCCGTATAAATGCTTAGATGTTATATTTTTGTGAGGCATTATGCGTAAAATTGAAGAAGAAATAATCCTCGATAAAGAAAGTCCAATATTTACTGCTAAGGCAGATGGGCAAACTCTTTCAGTTGATAATGAAACTTACCTAGATAACTACATTATATTATGTTCAAAGTCGTTAACCGCGGTAACTGCTGCAATAACTAAAGCTGAACTTTCTTTAAATATGTTGAACAGTGATTTGCTAAAAAAAATTAGTGAAGAACCTGAGTTTTTAAGTTCGAACATTGAGATGCTGATCGAAAATAGCATTATCAGAGTCCAATCAATATACGATAGAGTTTTAATACTTATTAATAGGATACTAGATTTAGGTATAAGTAATGAAGCGATAAACCATAATTCATTAGTTACCAATGAGCATGTAAAGCGCTTTGATTTAGTAGATAAACTTAAAGCAATTAACAAAGTTTGCAATGATTACCGTTTAGTTAGAAATACCCTTATTCACCATGACCGCTATACTGAAGAACAGTTAGGCTTATTGCAGTTAGTTATAAATGCTGATTACCTATCAAAAGAAGCTAATGGTAGTGAGTTTATTCCATATGAAGAACTAGATTCATTAATTACTAGCTTCCTCGATATCACTAAAAGTGACTTGGAAAGTTATCTCACAAAAATAACTGAAAAAGTAGATATTATATTTGATTCGGTTTTGCCTATATATAATTATCAAAAAAATAGGCTTCGTGAATGAAAATATAACAAGGTCATGAAATTGACCTCAATAAGCTTCGCTTTTTTCGGCAATTTATGACAGCGTTATGACTGGTCGTAGTGTCCAGTTTTGGATGCAGGGGTTGGAGATACAATGCGCATAGGGTCAGTGGCTATCTGCAGATCATACTAGGGCTTGTGTTATTTGAGGTGCTTTTCAAAGCACCGAGATTATCAAGTAAGGAGGTGCCCGCGTGGAGAGGGTGCAAGGTTCATGTCTTTGTGAAAGTGTCCGGTTTGAACTGGACGGAGAGTTCGGTGCGTTCTACCTCTGTTACTGCAATCGATGCCAGAAAGGCACAGGTTCTGCCCATGCAGCCAACCTGTTCGCTCAGTCAGCGAAGCTGAACTGGTTGCAGGGGGAACACCTCGTCAAAACCTACCGGGTGCCAGAGTGTCGACATGCAAAGAGCTTTTGCCAGCACTGTGGCTCGCCGGTGCCCACGGCTTCAGATGAATTGGGATCAGTGGTTGTACCGGCAGGTAGCCTCGATACCCCGGTGACGACTGCGCCGACTGCCAAAATCCTTGTCGCCAGCGCGGCCGGCTGGGCCTTGGATTTGAATGCTGTTACAAGCTTTGAGCAGCTCCCGGATCTCGTTTAAACGCGACTTCCACCGCCAGACGGGCACCCAGACAGGTTCTCCGATCGAGACGACTAAGCCTTCTTATACGGATTCGGCAGCGTGATATTGAATCGAATGGCCAGCGCCCTTAGCACAAAGGCCACGCAGAAGCCGCCGATCAGGTCGTAACTGAAGGGCAGGTTTAGGCTGTTGAGCGCCAGGTAAACCACGGATCCTGCCAGCGCCGTGGTGATATACAGCTCCTCGTTCATCAGTGTCAGGTTGCTGCTGCACAGTACATCACGGGCGATGCCACCGAACGAGGCGGTCATCACCCCCATGCAGACCGCGATCAGCGGAGAGGTGCCGAACTTCAGCGCCACCTCTGTGCCGACCACAGCAAACAGTGCCAGGCCCACCGCATCCATCCAGAGCAGAGCGCGCGACAGTGAGGCCAGTTTGGGGGCGATGAAATAGGTGGCCGCTGAGGCTATCAGGCAGACGCTGATCCAGATCGGCTCGCGGATCCAGAATACCGGCAGGTTGCCCAGCAGCAGGTCGCGCAGGGTACCGCCGCCGATACCGGTGACGGTGCCGATCAGCATAAAGCCCAGTATATCCATGCGGTGGCGTGCGGCATCGAGCGCGCCGGAGATGGCAAATACGGCAACGGCCGCTAAGCCCATGAGGTTGACGACGGCGGTGATGTCGAAAGGCATACTGGTCCTTAATACCGATGGCTCTGATTCAAAGAATCGTTAATAAACGTTATAGCCTTATTGCTCGCTCAATGCCGGGCTCTGAACAGCGTTTCCTCTGCTGCCATATCGTTACGGACTGCGTTTCGGATCGACAGGTCTATGCTGGCATCCTCGCAGTCGTAGAGCCCGCACAGCGCCAGTGCCTTGCGGATCCGCACCTCCTGGCCGAGATACTCATAGACCACCCGCGCACAGCAGGGCATCCGCTCGCTGTTGTCCGACACGCCGATCTTCAGCCCGGTCAGGCGCGAGATACGGTTGCGGAAGCTGGGAAAGAGGATGGTCTGGGTGATCTCGTGGTGGTTCAGGGTTTCATGGTCGATCAGAAACAGCCGGTCGGTGAGCAGGCAGGCGACACCTTGGTAACGGTTGTGGCAGGCGGGCTCGCCTGGAGCGGGGCGCATCCGTTCGGTGCGCTGGAATACCACCTGGCCATCCCTTTCCTCCAGGCAGACCAGGTTGCGCAGCAGTTTGCCGGGGCTGGACATCGACAGGTAGTACTCGAAGTAGAAGCCGAGATAGCGCTCCAGCCCCGCACTGCCGGCATGGGTCAACTGCTCGATACGCTGAGCGACGTCAGACGCTGAGCTTTCCGAGAGGCCCGTACTTTGCGGACGCACCTGCACCAGTCGCTCGAACTGGCCGTGGGGCAGCAGTATCTCGTGTACTTCGACACCGAAAAACTCGCAGATCCGGCGCAGCGTACTGGCCGAGGGTTTGTACTGTCCGCTCAGGTAGCGGTTGAACTGCGGGCGGTTGATGTTGAGCCGTCGGCACACTTCGGCGATCGATTTGTAGTAGGTGCACAGCAAACGGAGGTTCTGTGCCAGATCTTCGTGGATCCCCGGTTGGTTCATACGGAGCCCTAGCCTCGGGTGTAAAGTGCGTCAAACTGCGTCTGTATCTATCTGATGCCGTGTTGGCGTCAAAGTGCGCCAATCTGTAGCCAGAGTGTCAAATTCTATCAGTGCCATACCGTTGTTTAAATGGGCATCTTCCTACAACAACTTCCTACAACAAGAACTAGCGGAGATTCCCGATGTTGGACTTTCTCAACGACATACTCTGGGGCAAAGTGCTGATCGCACTGCTGATTACCGTGGGTGTCGGCTTTACCCTGACCTCCCGATTCGTGCAGTTCCGGTATTTCGGCCGGATGTTTCGGATTCTCAGCGCCAGTCAGGCGTTCAAGAAAGACAAACACGGGCATCTGAGCTCGTTTCAAGCGCTGCTGCTCTCGGTTGCCGGTCGTGTCGGTGGCGGTAACATCGCCGGTGTCGCGGTGGCAATTACCTTGGGTGGCCCGGGGGCGGTGTTCTGGATGTGGGTGGTCGGCCTGATGGGGATGGCGACCAGCTTCCTGGAGTGCACCCTGGCGCAGGCGTACAAGCAGGCGGAGCCCGACGGCACCTACCGCGGTGGCCCGGCGCACTACATCGCCCGTGGTATGGGCAGCAAGTGGAAGTGGCTGGCCGGTGTCTATTCGGTGTTGCTGCTGGTCACTTTCGGTTTCGGTTTTACGGCGCTGCAGTCCTACGCGGTGGCAACCTCTTTCGGTGATGCCTTCGGTGTGCCGGTTTTCTACACCGGTATCGGTCTGGCGATGATCGTCGGCCTGATCATCTTCGGTGGCGTCAAGCGTATCGCCAAGGTTGCCGAGGTGTTGGTGCCGGTGATGGCGCTGGGCTATATCCTGGTCGCGGCAGGTGTACTGGCGTTGAACATCGAGCGTATCCCCGATGTGGTGATGCTGATCGTCAACAGCGCTTTCGGTCTTGAGCCTGTCGTCGGTGGCGGTATCGGCGCGGCGATCCTGATGGGTGTGAAGCGCGGCCTGTTCTCCAACGAAGCGGGTCTGGGCAGTGCGCCGAACGTGGCGGCGGTGGCCTATGTACCGCACCCGGCCAATCAGGGCGTGGTGCAGTCCTTCTCGGTGTTCATCGATACCCTGATCATCTGTTCCGCTACCGCATTCATCATCCTGCTCAGCGGCGTGTATGACCCGGCCGGTGCCAACGATATCGGCGGTGTGGCGCTGACCCAGGCTGCCCTGGCCGAGCATGTGGGCGAGTGGGGACGCAGCTTCGTCAGCATCGCGCTGCTGCTGTTCGGTTTCAGCACCGTGCTCTACAACTACTATCTGGGCGAGAACAGCATCAACTTCTTCAGCACCGAAAACCAGAACCTGTTCAATGGCTTCCGTGTCGCCATTATCGGTCTGGTGTGCTGGGGCGCGACCACCGATCTGGGTACCGTGTTCGCCTTCGCCGACGTGACCATGGGCTTCCTGGCGCTGGTCAACCTGATCGCGCTGATCGCACTGGTCAAGCCGGGCCTGCGCATCATGCGCGACTTCGACGAGCAGATCGCCGACGGCATTGAGCAGCCGGTGTTCGATGTCTCCCGCTTTGCGGACATGAACATCGACGCCGCGGCCTGGGAGATCGAGCCGGAGGATCTGGAGCGGATCAACCAGCGTCGCAGCGCGCCGGTTCCGGCCAGCGACGAAGCCTCTATCCGATCCACTGACTGAACCAAACCCGGCCCGACGTCCGTCGGGCCTCTCATCGACAACGCTCTCTCTTGTTATTCAGCAAGGTGAAACTCACTATGAACACCCGCATCGAGCATGATCTTCTTGGCGACCTCGCTGTTCCGGCCGAGGCCTGGTATGGCGTGCAGACTCAGCGTGCACTGGACAACTTCTCCATCACCGGGGTGCCGATCAGCCACTTCCCGGCGTTCATCAAGGCGCTGGCGATGGTCAAATCGGCGGCGGCCAGGGCCAACCGTGATCTGGGTGCTCTGGATGCGCGCAAGGCGGAGGCGATCATCGCCGCCTGCGACGATATCATCGGCGGGGAGCTGCACGATCAGTTCGTGGTCGACCTGATCCAGGGCGGGGCCGGTACCTCCACCAACATGAACGCCAACGAGGTGATCGCCAACCTGGCGCTGGCCAAGCTCGGCCACGCCAAGGGCGAGTACCAGTACCTGCATCCGAATGACGATGTGAACCGCTCCCAGTCCACCAACGATGCCTATCCCACCGCGGTCTGCCTGGCGATCCAGTTCGCCGCCGAGCCGCTGGAGCAGGCGATCATCAGTCTCAAGGAGAGTCTTGAAGCCAAGGGGCGGGAGTTCGCCGATATCGTCAAGATGGGCCGTACCCAGATGCAGGATGCGGTGCCGATGACGCTGGGCCAGGAGTTCGAGGCGTTCGCGGTCAACCTGGGCGAGGATATCGATCGCCTGCACGAGGCCAGCAAGCTGTTGTGTGAAGTGAACCTGGGCGGTACTGCGATCGGTACCGGCATCAACACCCACTCCCGCTACCGGGCGCTGGCGGTGAACTACCTGGCGGAGATCTCCGGCAAGCCGATCGTGTCGGCCAGCAACCTGGTGGAGGCGACCTCGGACATGGGCGCCTTCGTGCTCTTCTCCGGCATTCTCAAGCGCTTCGCGATCAAGCTGGGCAAGATGTGCAACGACCTGCGCCTGCTCTCCAGCGGCCCGCGCACCGGCTTTGCCGAGATCATGCTGCCGCCGATGCAGCCGGGTTCGTCGATCATGCCGGGCAAGGTCAACCCGGTGATTCCGGAGGTGGTCAACCAGACCGCCTACCAGGTGATCGCCGGCGACCTGGCGGTAACGCTGGCCGCCGAAGCGGGGCAGTTGCAGCTCAACGCCATGGAGCCGCTGATCGTCTACAACCTGCTCAACTCGATGAAGATGCTGGGCTCTGCCTGCCGCACGCTGGACACGCGCTGCATCCAGGGGATCCGCGCCAACGAGGAGCAGTGTGCCCGCCATGTCGACAACAGCATCGGTATCATCACCGCGCTGGTGCCGCATATCGGTTACTCCAACTCCACCCGCATCGCCGCGCAGGCGCTGAACTCCGGCTCCACCGTACGTGAGCTGGTGCTGGCCGAGGGACTGCTCACCGAGGAGCAGCTGGACCGCCTGCTCAGCCCGCGCTCGATGCTGGCCCCGTTTACGGAAGGGTAAAGGCATGAAGATTCTGGTTGTCTACACCGGCGGCACCATCGGTATGCTGCCCTCCGAGCATGGCTATGTGCCGGTAGCGGGCTTCGCCGAACGCCTGCAGGCGCAGCTTGGCGAGTCTGCCGGGCAGCTGCCGCAGTTCGACCTGGTCGAGCTGGAGCGGCTGATCGACAGCTCCAACGTGCTGCCGGAGGATTGGCGCCAGATCGCGCTGTTGCTTGAGCGGCAGTGGTCGAAATACGATGGTTTTGTCGTGCTACACGGCACCGACACCATGGCCTATACAGCCTCGGCGCTGTCGTTCATGCTGCAGGGCTGCGACAAGCCGGTGATCCTGACCGGCTCGCAGATCCCGCTGGCGGAGTTGCGTAATGACGCACTGGACAATCTGATCACCTCGCTGCTGCTGGCCGCCAGCGGCGAGGTACATGAGGTGTGCGTCTACTTCAACGGCCGCCTGCTACGCGGCAATCGCACACGCAAGGTACGCAGCACCGGCTTCGACGCTTTCGACTCACCCAACTGCCCCTGGTTGGGGCAGGTGGGGATCGATATCGATCTGCGCCGCGATCTGCTGCTGGCGGCCGGAACTCCGTGCTTTCAGATACCGCAGTTCGATCCGGCGGCGGTGGTGTCTCTGTTCGTCTATCCCGGCATGCCGGCGCGGTTGATCGAGGCCGCGCTCGACGATCCGCGCGTGCGCGGGCTGGTGTTGCACACCTACGGTGTCGGCAACCCGCCGGATGCCGACACCGCGCTGATCGACGCACTGGAGCGCGCCTGCGCACGGGGCGTCACGGTGCTCAATATCACCCAGTGTCATCAGGGCGCGGTCAGTCAGGGCGCCTATGCCACGGGCGCCACGCTCAACCGCATCGGGGTGATTCCCGGCAGCGATCTGACCCCGGAGGCGGCGTTTACCAAGCTGCATCTGTTGTTGGCGCTGGATCTGCGCGGCGATCGGTTGCAAAAGGCACTGATTGAGCCGATCTGTGGGGAGTGTACCGCCTAAGCGCTGCCTCAGATCGGCTGATGCGCCCGCACCCGCTCGCGGAACTCGGAGGGGGTCAGCCCCGTCTGCTTGCGGAAAAATCGCGAGAAGTAGGCGGCATCGTCGTAACCCAGCGAGTAGGCCACCTGCTGGATGCTCATGGTGGAGTAGGCGATGTCCCGCTGCGCGGCGTGGATGATTCGCGCGTTGATGATGTGCAGCGGCGACTGACCCAGCACCTCCTGACAGATGCGGCGCAGCTGCCCCGCGGTGATGCCCAGCTGTTCCGCGTACTCATCGACCGTTTTCAGCGATCCCAGGTTGTTGTTCACCATTGAGCGGAAGCGCTCCACCTGTTCCGCCTTGCGTGAGCCCTGCGCGGGATTGAGCGTATGCTGCGACTGGTCGATACGGCGGATCTGCAGCAGCAGCGAGACCAGTAGCATATTGGCAGCATTCAGCTCGGTTGCGCCGGTCAGCAGCGTTTCCTGTTCGACCAGCTTGAACAGCGTCGCCAGCGTTTTATGTAGCCTGGCCGTTTCCGGCAGCGCCAGCACCATCGGTTTGTCGAAGATATCGGCCAGTGCCGGCACCGCTGTCGCGATTACCGATTCCAGTGGCCGCTGGGCGGCAGTGACCACCGAGCCATCTATACCCGCCCCCATATCGAAGCCATGTACCGTTTGCGCGGGGATCAGGATAAAGCAGGGCGCCTTGAACTCGACGCTGCTGCCGTCGAGATGCACCACGCCGCGCTCCTTCTGCACATAGAGCATCTGCACCAGTCCTTCATGCTGGTGCGGATCGATCTTCCATTCGTAGTGTTTCGCGCGCCTTGAGATCGGTTCGTAATGGATCGATTCGAACCAGCGCTGTTCCGGTGTTTCGCCATAGAGGGCGTAGTTGGGGATGCTGCTCATAGCGCTGTCTTGCAAGAGGTCGATGCACGAAATGTCCTATCAGTCGCCTGTTTTGTCAATTCGGATCCGTGTCTGTTTTGATTATTGTGGATATCAAGGTCGGACAGGTTATTAAACCGGGTGCCGATTAAATTTAAGCCTAATATAAATCTATAATAAGTAAAGGTATTGAAATGAATAATAAAACCCGCCTGCTGTCTTTTGTAGCCGCCGCAGGTTTTTCCATTTCGACACTGGCAAATGCCGCTGAGGTCGATCTCCGTTTTGCTCATTTCTGGCCGGCCAATTCAGGTATTGCCAAAACCCTGGCGACCTGGGGCGAAACCGTTGAGGCCGAGTCCAACGGTCGTATCAATGTGGAGATCTACCCCTCGCAAACCCTGGCCAAGGCGACCCAGACCTACGACTCGGTTGTGCGTGGCATTGCCGATGTAGGGGCGATCATCCAGGGGTATACCGCCAACCGCTTCCCGTTGTCGCAGATCGTCGAGCTGCCCGGCATCGTGCACACCGGCGAACAGGGCTCCTGCGTGTTGCAGAAACTCTATGACGAGGGCGAGCTGGACAGCGAGTATCAGGATGCACATGTGCTGTTCATGTTTACCCACGGCCCCGGCCATATCCACACCAAGGGCAAGGCGGTGGCCAAGCCTGAAGACCTGGCCGGACTGATGATCCGCCGACCCACGGTGGTGGTGGGTGAGCTGCTCGAGGGCTTGGGCGGCGAGCCGGTCGGCCTGCCGGCGCCGGATATGTACAGTGCCATGCAGCGCGGCACCATCAACGGCGTGACCCTGCCCTGGGAGGCGATGGCGTCTTTCCGGCTCAATGAGTTGGCCGATCAGCACACCCAGGTCGGGCTGTACTCGCTGGCGTTCGTGGTGACGATGAACAAGGGCACCTACGCGCGGATGCCGGAAGAGCTGAAGAAGGTGATCGACGACAACACCGGCATGCGCTGGGCGGAGACGCTCGGCAAGGCGTATGACGAGCTGGATCTGGTCGGCGTCAAACAGGCGAAGGAGATGGGTCACACCATCACCGTCATCGAAAACGGTGCCGACAATACGGCCTGGAAGCCGACGTTGGACCGTGTCACCGAACAGTATGTCAGTGGGCTGTCGGCACAGGGGCTGCCCGCCGGTCAGGTGTACGAGCGTGCGCAGGCGTTGTCCAAGGCCTGTGGTGCCTGATCGGGTTCTGATCCAGTTTCAGGTTCGGGTTTGTCTTTCGGCTCTGTGGGGCTGAGCTATCACCTTTGCCGGTAATCGATCTATCGCAGAAATCTTGGATTACCGGCTTTTTTAATTCTGTTTTTATTTCGGCTTTCTATATAAGTCCGGGAAACTTTTGTCTCTAAAAAAACAAATGGGCTTTTAAATATATAAGCGTTTTTTTGAGACGCTATTTAAAGAGGTAAATAGGTATGTCGGTGGAAAATAGGGGCAATGACTGGCTCGGAATGTCGGGCCGCAAATATGTAGTCACCGGCGCCGGTAGTGGAATTGGCTACGCAATCGCCGAAACGTTGATCGATCTGGGGGCCCGGGTGGCGATGCTGGATCGCAACACCGCCGGTTGTGAGGCGCTGGCGGCCCGGCACAGCGGCGGCGTGGCTCAGCACCTGGTGCTGGCGTGCGATATCGGCAACGAAGCCAGCGTCGAACAGGCCGCGACGACGGTGCGCGAGAGCTTCGGTCCCATCGATGGCCTGGTCAACTGCGCCGGCATGTTGCGTGCGGCACCGATCAAAACGGTGACGCTGGAGGATTGGGACGCGGTGCTGCGTACCAATCTGACCGGTTACATGCTGTGCAGCCGCCATTTTGCCCGCCATATGGAGGGGGAAGGCGCCATGGTGCATATCGCCTCGGTGGCGGCACACCATCCGCAAACCTACAGCGGCGCCTACAGCGCCAGTAAGGCGGGGATTACGCTGCTGTCCCGGCAGATCGCCGCAGAGTACGGCACAGAGGGCATACGTAGCAATGTGATCTGCCCGGGCATGATTCGCACTGCACTTTCGGAACCCTTCTATCAGCAGCCCGGCATCAAGGAGCGTCGCGAGGCGATGACCGCCAGCCGTCGTATCGGTGCACCCCAGGATATCGCCAATGCCGCGACCTTCCTGCTTAGCCCGCGCGCCTCCTACATCAACGGTGCCGAGTTCAGTGTCGATGGCGGTATGGAATCGATGCTGATGGATCTGATTCCGCGGCCGGGCTTCACCGCCGCCAACAGTACCGAACCGCAAAGTGCCTGATCTGAATCGGGCAGGGGAGTTATCTATGTCTACAGAAACGTCTACTGAAACGCTGAGCTGCGATCTGCTGGTCGTCGGCTCCGGCGCCGGTGGTTTGTCCACTGCGGTGACCGCGAAAAAGAACGGTCTCGATGTGATCGTGATCGAAAAGGATCAGGTGTTTGGCGGCACCACCGCCTTCTCCGGTGGCGTGCTCTGGATCCCGGGCAACCATCACGGCCGAAAGCAGAATCCTCAGGATACGCGTGATGCGGCCATCGAGTATATCCGTAACGAGACCGGCGATTTCTTCGACGAGGAGGGCGCCAACGCCTTCCTCGACAAGGGGCCGGAGATGGTCGATTTCTTCGAACGGGAAACGACGGTCAAGTTCATACCCACCCTGTATCCCGATTACCATCCGACCCTGGGCGGTGGTGTCGATATCGGCCGCTCGATCCTGGCAGCACCCTTCGACATCCGCCAGTTGGGCAGGGATATCAAACGGATGCGCCCGCCGCTGAAGACGATCACCTTCATCGGCATGATGTTCAACTCATCCAACGCCGACCTGAAGCACTTCTTTAACGCCACCAAGTCGCTGACCTCGTTTCTGTACGTGTGCAAGCGGCTGGCGGTCCATATGAAGGAGCTGGCGCTGTATCGCCGCGGCGTCAATGTCACCAGCGGTAATGCCCTGGCCGCCCGCCTGGCCAAGAGCGCGCTGGACCTGAATATCCCGATCCATACCTCGGCACCGGCCAAGGAACTGGTGCAGAAGAATGGCCGCGTCACCGGTGTACGCACGGTAATCGATGGCTGTGAAGTGGTGATCGAAGCGCGCAAGGGGGTGGTGTTGGCCTGTGGCGGCTTTGCCCAGGACGTGAAACGGATCGCCGAGGCCTATCCGCATGTGCGGCGCGGCGGCGAGCACCACTCGCCGGTACCGCAGAGCAATACCGGCGATGGCCTGGCGATGGTGGAGCGGATCGGCGTGCCGGTGACCTGCGAGTTCGCGGATACCTCGGCCTGGATGCCCACCTCGCTGGTGCCGAACAAGGATGGCAGCTTCGGCAAGTTTCCCCATCTGCTGGACCGCTACAAACCCGGCGTGATCGGCATCAACCCGATGGGCAAGCGGTTCTGTAACGAGTCGGAGTCTTACCACGATGTGGGCGCGGCGATGATTCGCACCTGCGAGACCAGCAAGAAGACCTACATGTGGTTGATCTGCGACCAGACCTGCCTGAGCAAGTATGGCCTGGGTTACGTGAAGCCCTCGCCGATGCCGATCGGTGGCTTCCTGCGCAACGGCTACCTCAAGCGTGGCAAGACGCTGGAGGAGTTGGCCACGGTCATCGGTGTCGATGCCTACCAGCTCAAGAGGACGGTGGCCGAGTATAACGAGGGTGCCGTGCATGGAGAGGACCGTCAGTTCGGCCGCGGCAGCACCGCCTTCAACCGCTACCTGGCCGATCCGGAGAACAAGCCCAACCCCTGCGTGGCGCCACTGCAGAAAGGGCCGTTCTACGCGGTCAAGGTGTTCATGGGGGATCTGGGCACCTTCGATGGCATCAAGACCGACGTCTACGGCCAGGTGCTGGATGCCGAGGGTGTCGGCGTGGACGGTCTCTATGCCGTGGGCAATGACCGTCGCAGCATCATGGGCGGCAACTACCCCGGCGCCGGTATCACCCTGGGGCCGATCATGACCTTCGGCTATATCACTGCACGCCGCATCGCCGGTGTCGACGATGCGCTGGAGCTGAAACGACAGCCGCGAGCGCAACTGAAGGAGGTGAGCGGTGGCCGTCAAGCAGCTGGTTGATTACCGGGTCTACACCATCACCCCGCGCAGGATGGGCGAGTTCATCGAGGTGTTCAATCGCCTGGCGATGCCGATTCTGAAGGAGACCCTGGGTACGCCGCTGGGTTTCTACACCACCCTGGTGGGCAGGCAGAACCAGTTCGTTCATCTCTGGGGTTACGACTCGCTGGAGGATTACGAACGGCGCAGTGCTGCACGGGATGCTCATCCGGAGTTTCCCAAGTATCTGGCCGCTTCCGCCCATCTGATCGTGGCGCAGGAGACCAGCCTGGTACGCGGCATCGATCTGCTCAACGAGTGGGTGGACGCATGATCGCGCTGGTAACCGGCGGTGCCCGAGGCATAGGGCTCGCCGTCTGCCAGGCGTTTGCCGCCGAGGGCTATCGGGTGGTGATCGCCGATATGGATGGCACAACCGCGCGGGTGGAGGCCGAGGCGCTCGGCGAGGGGCACTGGGGTTTGCCGCTGGATGTGAGCTGCGAGCCGGCGGTTGCAGAGTTGGTCTCGTTGGTCGAGGAGGCGGTCGGCCCGATCTCGGTGTTGGTCAATAACGCCGGCATTGGCGATCAGTCAGTGGCCACGCTGGAGCAGTCGGCGGATCAGTTCAGCCGACTTCTGGATGTGCATCTGCGCGGCACCTTCCTGCTCAGCCAGGCCTGTGCCGAACCCATGATCGCCAGGGGGCGGGGGGCCATCTTGAACCTGAGTTCGATCGCCGCCTTTGCCGGTATACCGGGACGCAACGCCTATGGCGCGGCCAAGGCCGGGATCAGCGCGATGACCCGCTCCATGGCCTGTGAATGGGCGCGCTTGGGTGTTCGGGTCAATGCAGTGGCGCCGGGCTATGTGGAAACCGCGCTGATTAAATCGCTCGCCGACAAGGGCACGCTGGATACCTGCGCACTGCGCGATCGCACCCCTATGGGACGGCTGGCGCGAGCGGATGAGATCGCCCAGGCGGTGCTGTTTCTGGCCTCGGACAGGGCCAGTTACATCACCGGCATCACGCTGCAGGTGGATGGCGGCTGGCTGGCGCTCGGCGCGCCGGAACAGGTGTTGAGCGGCACTCGGTAATACCGGCTCAAATTCAAAAACAACCTCTGGATAACAATAAGTAAGAGGACACTCTATGCTTGGAATAAGTATCTTCAACGGTCTCGTCTACGGCTCGCTGCTGATTATCTGCGCGTCTGGTCTGGCGATGATCTACGGTTTGCGTCGGGTGGTGAACTTCGCCCATGGCGCGCTCTATATGCTGGGCGCCTATATCGGCTACAGCCTCAGCCTCCACCTCAACTTCTGGTTCGCACTGCTGCTGGCGCCGCTGGTGATGCTGCTGCTCGGCATGCTGCTGGACAAGCTGGTGTTCCACCCGCTGCAGGAGCGCGATCCGCTGTCGGTGCTGCTGGTAACCTTCGGTTTGCTGCTGGTGCTCGAGGATCTGGTGCGCGCCACCTGGGGCCGCGCCAGCCTGTCGATCGAGGTGCCCGAACTGCTGGCCGGCAGTGTCGATCTGTTCGGCAATCCGACCCCGCTCTACCGCCTGGCGGTGATCGGCCTGGGGGTCGGCTCCATGGTCGCGCTCTGGGCCTGGCTGCGCTTCGCCCGCACCGGACTCTACGTGCGTGCCGCCAGCACCGATCCGCTGACCACGGCGATGATGGGGGTCAATACCGAACGGGTGAATGCACTGGTGGTCGGCATCGGCACCGCACTGGCGGGCTTGGCCGGGGTCGCGGCGGCGCCGTTGCTGTCGCTGGCGCCGAGCATGGGCGCGGATGTGCTGGTGGACTCCTTCGTGGTGGTGGTGATCGGCGGCCTCGGCAGCCTGGGTGGCGCATTGATCTCCGCGTTCCTGCTCGGCCAGGTGCAGTCGTTCGGCACCATCTATCTGCCGTCGCTGTCGGCGGTGCTGCCCTTCCTGATGATGATCGCCATCCTGATCTGGCGCCCCTCCGGGCTGGCCGGTAACCGGGTTTGAGCTGAGGAGTCGACGATGGTCCATTTCAAATATCTGCTTTGGCTGGCGGCGGGTGTTCTGCTGCCACAATTACTGGGCTCGGCAACGCTGATGTCGCTGCTGACTCAGGCGGTGATCTACGCCCTGTTTGCCCTCGGCGTCGGTATCCTGCTGCGCCAGTGCGGGCTGGTCAGCTTCGGCCATGCCGCGTTTTTCGGCGGTGCCGGGTATCTGGTGGCGTTGCTGATGCGCGATCTGGAGCTGGCGGCCGGTGGTGCGATCCTGCTCACGCTGCTGGCGCTGGCGCTGGTCGGCTTCCTGCTCGGGCTGGTGGTGTCGCGCATCCCCGGTATCGCCTTCGGCATGCTGACGCTGGCGATCGGCCAGACCGTCTACCTGTCGGCGCTCAAGTCGCGGGGGCTGCTCGGGGGGGCCGATGGCCTCAATATCCACTGGCCTGCCGGTATCTTCGGCCTGGACGTGAAGCTGTTCTACGACCCGGCGAGCATGTTCGTGATCAGCTGGGTGGTGATGCTGGTGGTGATCTACCTGCTCGATCGGCTTTTCCGCACCCGCTTCGGCAGCATCACCTGCGCGATCCGCGACAACGAGGAGCGTGCCCGCTTCATCGGTCTGCACGTGACGCTGCCCAAGGCCACGGTCTACGCGATCTCGGCGGTGGTATCCGGCCTCGCCGGGATACTGTCGGCGATCTATACCGGCTTTATCTCGCCGGAAACCCTGCACTGGAGTGTCTCCGGCATGGCGCTGATCATGACCATACTCGGCGGTGTGCGCGCGCTCTGGGGGCCGATCCTCGGCGCCATCTTCTACTTCTTCGTCAAGGAGTATGTCGGCGAACTGACCGACTACTGGATGGCGATGCTCGGTGCCGTGGTGATCGTCATCGTGGTGTTCGCACCCAACGGCATCTCCGGCCTGATCGAGCCCCTGTTAAGCAGAAAACAAGAGTTAAGCCGAAAACAAGAGCTAAGCAGAAAAAAAGAGCTAAGCAGAAAACAGAAGCCGAGACAGAGCGTTATCGTCAACCGCGTGGAGGTGCGTTCATGAGCCAACCATTCTTTACGGTCAAGGATCTGGTGGTCGACTACGGCGGTGTCCGCGCCATCGGCGGGGTGCAGCTCGAACTGCAAAAAGGCGAGATCCGCGGCCTGATCGGCCCCAACGGCGCCGGTAAATCCACCTTCATCGACGCGGTGACCGGTCGGCGCATCCCCACTGCCGGTCAGGTCACACTCGGCGGCGAGGATATCACCCGCCTGCCGGTGGTGGCGCGACGAATGCGCGGGCTCTCGCGCTCCTTCCAGCGCACCAGCATCTTTGCCGAGATGCCGGTGCTGGAGCAGGTGTTTCTTGCCTCGCATCAGGCACAGGCCAGGGATCCGGAGGCGGATGCCCTGGCCATTCTCGACGAGTTGGATCTGGCGCAGTACGTCGATTGGCGCGCCGGTGAGCTGGGCTATGGCCAGCAGCGTCGTCTCGATCTGGCGCTGGCGCTGGTCGGTTCCCCGTCGGTGTTGCTGCTCGACGAGCCGATGGCGGGGCTGACGGTCACCGAATCCCGCGAACTGGCCGACCACCTGACCCGGCTGGCCCGCGAACGGGCTGTCACGGTGCTGCTGGTCGAGCACGACATGGAGATCGTGTTCGGCATCAGCGATGCCGTCACCGTGCTGGAACTGGGCCGTCTGCTGGCAGAGGGCACGCCCGATCAGGTGCGCGCCAATCCGAAGGTCCGCGAAGCCTACCTGGGGAGTGCCGCATGAACGCACAAGTCAATTCAGTTCTGAGTTTTGACCAGGTCAACGCCTATTACGGCAACGCCCACATCCTGCACAACTTCTCGCTGTCGATCAGCGAAGGGGAGAGCCTGGCGCTGATCGGCCGCAACGGTGTCGGCAAGACCACCTTCGTCAACGCTCTGTTGGGGCAGGCCAGGGTGCGTAGTGGCCAAATCACGGTGGCGGGTAAAACCCGCTCCCTCTGGCGCCCCTACCAGCCGGCCAAGGAGGGGGTGATGGTGGTGCCCCAGGGGCGGCGGATCATCGCCAACCTGACGGTGGAGGAGAACCTGCTGCTGGGTAATGCCGTGCACCGCAAGGGGCCGTGGAACGTGGAGCGGATCTACCAACTGTTCCCGATTCTGCGAGAGCGCGCCCACACCCCCGGTGCCGCGCTGTCGGGCGGTCAGCAGCAGATGCTGGCGATCGGCCGGGCGCTGATGGGCAACCCGCGGCTGATGATCCTGGATGAGCCCACCGAGGGGCTGGCGCCGGTGATCGTCGACCAGCTCGGCGACATCATCCGCCAGGTCAACGAGCAGGGTACCACGATCCTGCTGATCGAGCAGAACCTGCACCTGGTGGCCCGCGTATCGCGCCGCTACCTGGCGGTGGAGAAGGGCAGTGTGATCGCCGAGGGCGAGGTCGACCCCGGGCGGATCGAGCAGTTGCAACAGTTTGTCGTGGTCTGAGAGCGCCGGACTTAATCCCCGATTTAGTTAAGGCGCAGCGGCAGGCGCATGTTCCTGACTGCCGCAGACAATAAATCTAACAAGTGAGGTTGGAATGAAAAAACGTGAACTACTCAAGGCGATCGCAGCGACAGCCGCCATCGGCCTGTTGTCACCGCTGGTTCAGGCGAGCGAAAAAGAGCCGGTTCGCATCGGTGCCGTCTCATCCCTCTCCGGGGTGTTCGAGCAGCAGGGTCAGGAGGTGCTGCGGGCGATCGAGTTCGCGGTGGAGGAGGCGAATGCCAACGGCGGTGTCGACGGACGCAAGGTCGAGCTTGAGATCGCCGATGATGAGAGTACCCCGGACGGTGCCCGCCGCTCCGCGGAGAAGCTGGCGCGCGAGGGCCACAACCTGCTGATCGGGCCGATCTCCTCCTCGATCTCGATGACGCTGTCGCAGAACCTGGATCGCTGGGATGCGATGTATGTGGTGGTGGCCAGCAAGATGGATGCGCTGACCGGCAAATCCTGCCACGCCCGGATGTTCCGCACCAACCACAACGACGTGATGGATCTGGCGATGATGAAGGAGTGGTTGAAGACGGTGAAGGAGAAGAGGTTCGGTATCATCGCTGCGGACTACACCTGGGGCCACAGCTCGGCGGAGTTCTTCGAGAAGACGGCGGCCGAGTTGGGCAAAGAGGTTAAGGTTTCGCTGTTCGCCCCGCTGGGCACCAAGGACTTTGCGCCCTATGTGGCCCAGCTGCGTGATGCGGATATCGATGCTGTTTGGGTCGCCATGGTCGGCCGTGATGCGATCTCGTTCGTCAAGCAGGCCGACAGCTTCGGTTTGAATGACAGCAAGCGACTCATTGGTCACGCGCTGATATTCCAGTACCTGATCGACGCCACCGGCGATGCCACCCGGAATGTGTGGGGCAATATCGGCTACGGCGCCGATATCGATAATGCAAGGAACCGCCGATTCGTTGCCGGCTGGATGGATAAGTTCGGACGCGTGCCGACCGAAAACGAGGGCCAGGCCTATAACGGTATTCAGGCGATCTTCCAGGGGGTTCGGCTGGCCGGCAGCACCGAGCCGGGTGCGGTCTCCAAGGCGTTGGAAAATGCCGAGTATGAAACCATCTACGGTCCGGCGCTGATGCGCGGTGCCGATCACCAACTGCAGATACCGGACTACATCGGCCAGGTGACCAAGGTGGATGGCAAGCTGCGCCCGGTTATCGAGCGCGCGTACCCGGTTGAGCTGTACGCCAACCCCTCACAGGAGTGCGCGCTGTAAGCTGCCCTGCCATGTAATGCGGAGCTGATCCGCTAATCGGTCAAGTTAGTTTGGCGACCTGGGCCTTGCGGTTCAGGTCGTTTTCTATCCGATTTACCGTTATAACGGCTCTCATTGATAACCTGAACCGTACAGGTCAGCTTGGGTTATCGCTTCAACCGCTATTTCCGCTATTATCAGTACCTGGTTGCATACAGTTTTATAGGCGCGCTTGACCGTCATACGTGCCGAAAGCGCTCCAAGTCTGCCGTCAATGGTGGCAGTCTCCTGAGCCACAGATCAGGTAATCGGCCCAGAATGAAAAACAAGACAGCTGAACAACAGCTCTCGCGGCCGCCTGCCGATTCGGTTGGCTGGTCCGGAGCGGCACTCAGGATCTCGTTGATCTACGGCTTCTTTTCCCTGCTCTGGATCTTCCTGTCCGACGCTCTGCTCGAGATGCTGGTCACGGATGTAAAGCTTCTAAGTTTCCTGCAAACGATCAAGGGCTTTGGCTTCGTTGCTATCTCCACGCTGCTGATTTTCGGTTTGGTCAGCTACTACGCGAAACGGATGCTGGCGGCGCAGCACCATCTACGCGCTTTGATCGATACCCTGCCCGATCTGGTCTGGCTCAAGGATGAAAGGGGGATTTACCTCAGTTGTAACCGCAAGTTCGAACGCCTTTTCGGTGCCAGGGAAAGCGAGATCATCGGCAAGAGCGACTATGATTTTGTGGATGCCGAGCTGGCCGACTTTTTCCGCAAGCATGACCTGATCGCCATGCACGCCGACCGTTCGAGTATCAACGAGGAGCAGCTTACTTTTGCCGATGACGGCCATACCGAGATACTGGAAACGATCAAAACGCCTATGAAAGATGAGGCCGGCAAGTTGATCGGCATTCTCGGGGTCGGGCGTGACATAACAAAGCGCAAGCAGCGGGAAACCGAGATCAAGGTGCTGACCCAGGCGGTGGAGCAGAGTCCGGTGGCGGTGATTCTGGCCGATCCGTCGCGACAGGTCACCTTCGTCAATCGGGCGTTTGAGCGGATCTGTGGTTACGGCTCCGCTGAGGTGGTGGGACAGAGGTTCGAACCGGTCGACAGCGAGCTGAACTCTGGGGAGCTGGTGGCTGAGATCTGGCGCAGTATCAGTATTGGCGAACCCTGGCAGGGCGAGTTGAGGAGTCGGCGCAAAGGCGGGGAGCAGTATTGGGAGTATGCCTATCTGTCCCCGGTGCTCGGCAACTCAGGTGAGGTCAGTCACTATTTGGCACTGAAAGAGGATATCAGCCTGCGCAAGCAGCATGAGGAGCGGTTGCACTATCAGGCATATTACGATTCCTTGACGGCTCTGCCGAACAGGGTGTTGATCATGGACCGGCTGCAGCAGTTGATCCGTGAGGCCAGGCGTAACGACGAGTACGTCGCGGTGATGTTTCTCGATCTGGATGACTTCAAGAAGGTCAACGACAGCCTGGGGCATGATGTGGGAGATCAGGCGCTGGTACAGGCGGCATCGCGTCTGGTTGGCTCCGTGCGTGAAGGCGACAGTGTCGGTCGCCTGGGTGGTGATGAGTTTATCGTTCTGGCCGGTCATTTCAGTCGGAAAGAGTCGGTTCAGGTCGTGGCGGAAAATATTCTCGAAAGCTTTTGGGATACCTTCGACCTGGGGTCGAGACAGATCATGCTCACTGTCAGTATCGGTATCGCGATCTACCCGTTTGATGGCGAAAGCCTGAGCGAACTGTTGAAAAACGCCGATACCGCGATGTATCTGTCCAAGGCCCAGGGGCGCAATCGCTACTCCTTCTTTACGGAAGAGCTGAATCTGTGTATCAGCCGGCGACTGCAGATCGAGGAGCATCTGCGTGCAGCTATCGACAACGGCGAGCTGTCGCTTGACTACCAGCCCCAGTATGACGTGAAGAGCCGGCGGATCAGCGGTGTCGAGGCGCTGCTGCGCTGGAACAGTACCGCCCTTGGTCAGGTCGGGCCGGACGAGTTTATTCCCATCGCCGAGCAGACCGGGTTGATTGTGCCGATTGGGCGTTTCGTCCTGCGGCAGGCGTTGTCGCAAGCCGTGCGCTGGGTAGCGCAGGAGCCGTTATTTAAACTGGCGGTGAACATCTCGCCGGCGCAGTTCCGTGATGAGGGGTTGGCCGAGTTTGTGCGTCTGGAGTTGGATAGCAGCGGTTTCCCGGCATCCAGGCTTGAGCTGGAGATCACCGAGGGTATTTTGATGCGCGGGGGCCCTCTTGTGGAGGGGACGTTGGCCAAGCTGCATGAGATGGGCGTGTGCCTGTCGATGGATGATTTCGGTACCGGGTACTCGTCACTCAGTTATCTGCGCCGCTATCCGGTCGACGAACTGAAGATCGATCGCAGCTTTGTACAGGAGATGACCGTTGACCAGGCCGATATGGAGCTGGTCAGTGCCGCCATCTCCCTAGCCCGCGGGCTTGGACTTCGCGTGGTGGCCGAAGGGGTAGAAACCCAGGAGCAGCTGGATGCCCTGAACGAGATGGAGTGCGGTGTGGTGCAGGGGTTCCTGCTGAGCAAGCCGGTCAGCGCCGATGATATCGATGCCCTGTTAATGCGGCAGGAGAGTACGACTGCCTAACCCCTCTGTTCTAAAAGTACAAGTCAAGCGGACTATACTCCATTCATAAAGCAACCTCAGTGTTAGACGATTACCAGCGTTAAGTAACAGTCTGAAATTAGAGAGACGTTTTATGAAAACTATAAAAACCCAAGTAGCCATTATCGGTGCCGGTCCCTCCGGCCTCCTGCTCGGACAACTGCTGCACAAGCAGGGTATCGATAACATCATCGTCGAGCGTGTCACCGGTGATTATGTGCTGGGCCGCATCCGTGCCGGCATTCTGGAACAGGGCTTTGTCGATCTGGTGCGTGAGGCGGGTGTTGCCGAGCGTATGGATGCCGAGGGCCATGTCCACGAAGGTGTGGTGATCTCCGTGAACGGGCAGGATCATCGCATCAACCTGAAAGAGCTGACCGGTGGCGACGTAGTCGTGTGCTACGGCCAGGTCGAGATCACCCATGACCTGATGGATGCACGTGCTGCGGCAGGGCTGGAAACCCTGTACGAAGCCAGCGATGTACAGCCGCATGACGTCAAGTCCGACAGCCCCTACCTGACCTTCAGTCATGGTGGTGAACAGTATCGTCTGGAGTGCGACTATATCGCCGGTTGCGACGGCTTCCACGGTGTGTCCCGCCAGACCATCCCGGCCGAGGTGCGTACAGAGCATGAGCGTGTCTACCCCTTTGGCTGGCTCGGCCTGCTGGCCGATACCCCGCCATGCCATGAAGAGCTGATCTATGCCAAGAGCGAGCGCGGCTTCGCCCTGGCCAGCCAGCGCTCGGCAACCCGCTCCCGTTACTACATCCAGGTGCCGTTGACCGACAAGGTGGAAGATTGGTCGGACGAGGCGTTCTGGGATGAGCTTAAGGCCCGCCTGCCGGCTAAGGTGGCGGCAAATATGGTCACCGGGCCGAGCCTGGAGAAGAGCATCGCACCGCTGCGCTCCTTCGTCTGCGAACCGATGCAGTACGGCAACCTGTTCCTGGTCGGCGATGCCGCGCATATCGTACCGCCTACCGGTGCCAAGGGACTCAACCTGGCAGCATCCGATGTGGCGACGCTGTACAAGATTCTGACCCGTGTCTACAAGGACGGCGACAAGGATTGCATCAGCCAGTACTCCGAGATCGCCCTGCGTCGCGTATGGCACGGTGAGCGCTTCTCCTGGTGGATGACCAATATGCTGCACGATTTCGGCGACGAGATCGGTGGCAACGGCCTGGGTGGGCCGACCTTCCACCGTTTCATGGAGTCCGAACTGGATTACTTCCTCAACCATGAAAACGGTCGTCGCGTCATCGCTGAGCAGTATGTAGGCCTTCCCTACGAAGATCCGAAGTAAGCCCGCAGTAGCGGAATAGCGTAAGAGAGCACCCCAAAATACCCGCCGCCGTGCGGGTATTTTCGTCTCTGCCGGCATCCCTTGGCCATCGACAGCAGACTTTCACCGACAGTCAGGCTAAGCTGGACGCGTTTCCACTGAATGCGATGGACCGATGCTTGAACTCCAGACTTTCCTGACCCAAAACTGGCTTAACCTTGTTGCACTGATCTGGTTCTTGATCTGCTTCAAGGGCTACATGCTGTATGCCGAGCGCAAGGCACGCACCACCGCCTGTCTGTCGAGCATCATGCACCTGTATCGGACCGAGTGGATGCGACGGATGCTGGATCGGGATATGCGCATGGCCGATACCGCGGCCATCGCCAACCTGGAGCGCAGCGTCTCCTTCTTCGCGTCGACCACGATCCTGGTGCTGGCCGGCCTGATGACCCTGCTTAGCTACACCGAGAGGGCGATCACCCTGGTGGAGCACCTGCCGCTGGTGCGCCCGGCCACACCGCTGGAGTGGGAGCTTAAGCTGCTGGTGCTGCTGACGCTGTTCATCTACGCCTTTTTCAAGTTCACCTGGAGCCTGCGTCAGTATGGCTTTGTGTCGGTGATGGTCGGCTCCTCGCCGGGGCCTGCCGATGGTCTGGATGAAAAACACCTGCAGGCGCATGCCGCCCGCATCGCCAGGATGAGCTCCATCGCCGCGAACAACTCCAACCTGGGGCTGCGTACCTACTACTTCAGCCTGGCGGTGCTGGCCTGGTTGATCAACCCCTGGTTGTTCATGGCGATGTCGGCGGGAATCGTCTACGTGCTCTATCAGCGCGAGTTTACTTCACCGACGCTGAAGACGCTGCTGATGAGCACCGAGATATAAAACCTGCTCGCCAGCCTTGAAATGGATCTCGTTGACCCCATCTTTGCTTGGGACAATAAACCTAAGCGGAGTTGGGTAAACGAGCTATGAGCACCGAAACACAGAAAGAGACCCTTGGCTTTCAGACGGAAGTGAAACAGCTGCTGAAGCTGATGATTCACTCTCTCTACTCCAACAAGGAGATCTTCCTGCGCGAGCTGATCTCGAACGCATCCGATGCGTCGGAGAAGCTGCGCTTCGAGGCGCTGTCCAATGCGGACCTGTACGAGAACGACGGCGATCTGAAGATTCGCGTCGAATTCGACGAAGAGGCCAAGACCGTTTCTATCATCGATAACGGTATCGGCATGAGCCGCCAGGATGTGATCGACCACCTGGGCACCATCGCCAAATCCGGCACTGCCAGCTTCCTCTCCAGCCTGACCGGCGACCAGGCGAAGGACAGCCAACTGATCGGTCAGTTCGGCGTCGGCTTCTATTCCGCCTTTATCGTTGCCGACCAGGTGGATGTCTTTACCCGCCGTGCCGGTCTCTCCTCCGAGGAGGGCGTGCACTGGTCCTCGAAGGGCGAGGGCGAGTTCAGCATCGAAAATGTCGAACTGCCAAAGCGTGGTACTCGTATCGTGCTGAAGCTGAAAGAGGGTGAAGAGGAGTTCGCCAACGCCTACCGTCTGCGTACGCTGGTGCGCAAGTACTCCGATCATATCGCCATCCCCGTGCTGATGGCGAAGCAGGAGATCCCCTCAGACGAGGAGGAGGGCGAGGAGAAAAAGGCGGACAAGGCACCCGAGTTCGAAACCGTCAACGCCGCCACCGCACTCTGGTCGCGCAGCAAGAGCGAGATCACCGACGAGGAGTACAAGGAGTTCTACAAGCACGTCTCCCACGACTTCGCCGAGCCGCTGGCCTGGGCGCACAACCAGGTTGAGGGCAATCTGGAGTACACCAGCCTGCTTTACCTGCCGGAGCGCGCACCCTTCGATCTGTGGAACCGCGAGGCGCCGAAGGGGCTGAAACTGTACATCCAGCGCGTATTTATCATGGACCAGGCGGATGAGTTCCTGCCGCTCTACCTGCGCTTCATCAAGGGGGTGGTCGATTCCAAGAACCTGTCGCTGAACGTCTCCCGCGAGATCCTGCAGAAGGATCCCAACGTGGACAAGCTGCGCACCGCGCTGACCAAGCGCGCGCTGGATATGCTGGCGAAACTGGCCAAGAACGAGCCGGAGAAGTACAACAGCTTCTGGAAAGAGTTCGGCCAGGTGCTGAAAGAGGGCCCGGCGGAGGATTACGCCAACCGCGAGAAGGTGCTCAAGCTGCTGCGCTTCGCCTCTACCCATAACGACAATGCCGAGCAGACAGTGGGTCTGGATGACTACGTCAGCCGCATGAAAGAGGGGCAGGAGAAGATCTACTACGTGGTGGCCGACTCCTACAATGCGGCCAAGAGCAGTCCGCACCTGGAGATCTTCCGCAAGAAGGGCATCGAGGTGCTGCTGCTGTCCGATCGTATCGACGAGTGGATGATGAGCCAGCTGTTCGACTTCGACGGCAAGTCGTTCCAGGATGTCAGCAAGGGTGAGCTGAACCTGGGCGATGTCGAGTCCGAAGAGGAGAAGAAGCAGCAGGAGGAGGTCGCCAAGCAGATGGAGGGCCTCACCGAGCGTCTGAGCAGCGCGCTGGGCGAGCGGATCAAGGAGGCGCGGGTTACCCACCGCCTGACCGAGTCTCCGGCCTGCCTGGTGGTCGGCGATTACGACATGGGTGCGCAGATGCGCAAGATCATGGAAGCGGCCGGTCAGGCCGTGCCCGAGGTGAAGCCGATCTTCGAGTACAACCCGGAGCATCCGCTGATCGCCAAGCTGGACAAGGAGCCGGATGAAGACCGCTTCAAGGATCTGGCGCTGGTCCTGTTCGATCAGGCGGAACTGGCCGCCGGCGGGCAGCTCGACGATCCCGCTGCCTACATCGGCCGCCTCAACAAGCTGCTGCTTGAACTGAGCGCCTGATAGCCCTCGGTAACGACACCACCAACAACACCCCGGCCCCGGCCGGGGTGTTGCGTTTATGTACAGGAGGTACGGTATGCCGCGGGCGCAGGGATGCGCAGGAGCGGCTGACTGGTAAAACCCCGAACGCCCTCTATGCTGAGAGTAAAACGGCAGGGAGGTTCGGGTGCGGTCGGTCTGGCGCAATCTATTTGGTGCACAACGCGGCCTGGCGTTGCGGTTGCCACCCCATTTGCTTTCGCCGCTGGAAAGGGCGCTTGAACGCCTGGGGCCTGATACCAGCCTGGCCGAGGCCAAGGCCTGGCAACCGCAGCTGGTCGAAGCGCTGCAGCAGCTCGAGCTGCCCGCCTGGCTGATCTCGGAGTTGATCAGCGACCATAACGATCTGCTCTATCGCGTCGCCATCGAACGCTCCATAGAGCAGATGCGTGCTACCGGATGGGGCTCGCCGCCAGTGGATTTCTGTGTGCTGGCGATGGGCTCCAGTGGGCGCCATGAGAGCCTGTTGCACCCGGACCAGGACAATGCGCTGATCCTCGAAAACTATCCCGATGAGCGCCACAATGAGGTCGACGGTTGGTTCAGGACCCTGGCCAGCCAGTTCACTGCACTGCTGGACGAAGCGGGGATACCCTACTGCAAGGGGCATGTCATGGCGTCGATGCCGCTCTGGCGTAAACCGATAGATGCCTGGCGTGAGCAGATGCGGTTGTGGATGGCGACGCGACGGGTCAAGGTCGTGCAGCAGTGCAATATTCTGTTCGATTTCGCACCGGTGTATGGAGACGAGACGCTGGCCGACCAACTGCGTGATGCTATTCTGGAGCAGGTGCCCACGGCCGGTCTGTTTCTGCATGAGATGGCGGCGCTGATCGATGAATCCCCGGTCGCTCTGGATCGCTTTGATCGGCTGCATGGCGATGGACGCGAGGCTCCGCACCCCGATGCGGTCAATCTGAAGCGGCAGGGCCTGTTGCCGTTGACCGGCGCGCTGCGCCTGCTGGCGCTGCGCCACGGTTGCCGGGAGGTTGGCACCCGCGCGCGCGCCATCTGGCTGGAGCAGGCGGAGATCCTGTCGCCGGGTCAGGGGCGGAGTGTCTGTCAGGCGGCGGAGCATCTGGTGCGCCTGCTGCTGGATGCGCAGATGAGTAACTGGCGCCAGGGCGGCCAGCCGGATAACTGGATCGATCTGCGTCGGCTAGCCGACCCGCAACTGCGAGAGTTGCAGCAGGATCTGAAGCAGATTCGTCAGCTACAGCGCCTGGCTCAGCAGAGTCTTTGATGGCCGTTGCTATTCGACCCGGCTTTTGAGGCTTTCGCTCTGGACCAGCTCGGGGGCCTGCGGCAGCTCCACGACGAAACAGGCCCCTCCCCACTGTTCGCCATGATCGGCCCATAGCCTGCCACCCAGTTGATTGATGATGCCGCGGCTGATCGGCAGGCCCAGGCCGGTACCACGAGGGCGGCTGGCCGGCGTGCGGTGCAGCTGCTGCTCTTGCGCCTGCTCGATCTGGTGGAACTTTTCGAACACCTTCTCCCGCTCCGCCTCGGCAATACCGGGGCCGTTATCTTCGACGGTCAGTCGATAGGAGCGCTTGAAGGGGGTCAGTGTCAGCACTACGCGCGGATTATGCTCGTCGGCGAACTTGTTGGCGTTGCCGAGCAGATTGATCAGCACCTGTTGCAAGCGGTCGGCGTCGGCCACGATCCAGCTGGGGTTTTTGGGTAGCTTGAGTTCCAGCTCCACACCGCGCTCCTCGTTGAGGCGGGTAACAGTGTCCACCGAGCGGTGTACCAGTTCGTTGAAGTCGCAGCGTGTGGGCTTGAGCGTCATCCGTCCCGACTCGAGCCGGGCCATATCCAGGACCTCTTCGATCAGTCGCGACAGGCGCTCGCTCTCACGTACGATGATGTCGATGAAATGGGCACGCTTTTCGTCTGGAATCTGGCCGGAGTCGCGCAGTATTTCGGCAAAGGCGCGGATCGAGGTCAGCGGCGTGCGCAGTTCATGACTGACCATGGCGACAAACTCATCCTTGAGCCGGTCCAGCTCGCGCAGTCGCTCGTTGGCGCTGCGCAGCTCCTCGCCGATGCGCGCCAGTTCGGACGACTTCTGTTCCAACCGGCGGTTGTATTCCAGCGCCTGGGAGGTGGTGTCGAGAATGCTCAGAATGGAGGAGATCTCCAGCGCCTCGCCGCGCACCACCGAGTTGATCAGGATGCGTGCGGTGGCACTGCCCAGGGCGCCGGTCAGTCCATGTTCGGCCGCCGCGATCATCTCCGGTGTGGCTGGTGTCTCATCGTCCGGTTGCGGCCGGGTATGGCCCAGCAGGCGGCGGCTGGCGCTATCGCCCAGATAGCGGCTCAGCAGCATGAACAGTTCATATCGGCTGGCATGACCTTGCCAGATGGCGGCCTGGGCCGCTTCCGGCCTCAGCGCGTTGGTGAACAGCGCCGCCTGGGTTTGTTCCAGGCCATTTTGCCGGCTGAACAGGGACAGGCCGACCAGCAATCCCAGGTTCACCAGCAGGCTCCAGAACAGGGCGTGGGTGTAGATATCCCAACCCTCCAGTCCGAACAGGGCATAGGGGCGTAGCCAACTGAGGCCGAAGGGGCCGTTGTCGATAAAGCCGGTATCCAGCCAGCCGGACTGCGCAAAACCGGGGATCAACAGCGTCCAGCCCCAGGCCAGAATGCCCGCGATCATGCCGGCGGCGGCGCCCGTGCGGCAGGCTCCCTTCCAATACAGACCAAGCAGCAGTGAAGGTGCGAATTGAGCGGCGGCGGCAAAGGAGACCAGGCCGATGGTGACCAGGCTGTAGGCTTCGCCAATTAGCGCGTGATAGAGGTAGCCGAGGATCAGGATCAGGATGATCGCGATACGGCGGATGCCGAGCAGCCAGCCCGACAGATCGTGGCGTCTATCCAGGTGCAGGCTGGGCAGGCGGATCAGCAGCGGCATCACCAGCTGGTTGCTGACCATGGTCGACAAGGCAATGGTCTCGACGATCATCATGCTGGTGGCGGCCGACAGGCCGCCGATGAACACCAGTAGGGGCAACCAGTGGAGCCCCGAGGCAAGCGGCAGTGTCAGTACGAAGTTGTCCGGCTCACCGGTGGCGGCGCCCCCCATCAATCCGGCCAGGGCGATTGGGATCACAAACAGGTTGATCAGCAGCAGGTAGAGCGGGAATAGCCAGGTGGCGCGGCGCAGATGCTGTTCGTTGACGTTCTCTACCACCAATACCTGGAACTGCCGGGGTAGGGTGATGAACGCCAACATTGCCAGTATCAGTGTGCCAAACCAGCCCAGAGCGCCGCCCGGTACCTGATCCAGGCCAAAGCGATGACTGATGTCGGGTATGAGCAGGGATGCCTGGGTGATCAGATCCGTAGGGCCGTCGTAGAGGATGAACGTGGCGAAACCGCCTACCGTCAGAAAGGCGCAGAGTTTGATGATCGATTCGAAGGCGATCGCCGTCACCATCCCCTCATGGCGCTCACTGGCGTCCAGGTGCCGGGTGCCGAACAGGATGATGAACACCGACAGCACCAGCGCGACCCAAAACGCCTTGTCCTCCATAAAGCCGCTGAGCGAGAGCTGGGGTTGGCTCTGGTCGGGGTATTGAGTCAGGATCGCATAACTGACCGTAATCGCCTTAAGCTGCAGGGCGATATAGGGCATGATCGCAATGATGGCGATCAGCGCCACCAGCGCGCCGATCGCGCCGCTCTTGCCGTAGCGGGCGCTGATGAAGTCGGCGATCGAGGTGATGCGCTGCGCCCGGGCAATGCGGATCATCTTCCGAATCAGCATCCAGCCGCACAGCATCGCCAGGGTCGGGCCCAGATAGATCAGCAGGAAACTGGGACCGGTGGTGGCGGCGCGGCCGACACTGCCGTAGAAGGTCCAGGCGGTGCAGTAGACAGCGATCGACAATGAATAGATGGTCGGCGAGTTGACCAGCGACCGGCGCTGCTCCGCGCGCCGGTCGCCCCAGGCGGCGATGACGAACAGCAGCGCCAGGTAGCTGAACGCAACGAACAGGACGGTGGCGCTACTCCTCATGGTGGCGCTCCAGGATCAGCGCGGCGCCGAGGATCAACAGTGCCCAGATCAGGAATATGATGCCCGACAGGGTAGAGAAGTCGGCGATGCCGGGTTGGTCGAACAGTAGCAGTAGCGGCGGTGAAAACAGCACCAGTCCGAGTATCGTCAGGGCTAACAGGCGGCTCTGTTCCGGTGATCTCATCTCTTGCTCTCCAGTTCTACCCTCATCTGCAGTGCCAGAGCGTCTTCCAGGGTATGGACTCCACGTGCGTTCAGTCTTGGTAACAGGGCTAGCAGCAGCTCGGCGGTGACCCGCGCGTCGCCAAGTGCCGTATGTCGGGTGCCGGGCGGGAATATAAGTTGAAATCGCTCAGCCAGTACATCCAATCCGTGGCCTTCAAGCGTTGGGTCCAGCGCGCGTGAGAGCAGCAGGGTATCCAGCACCGGCATATCGAAACTGACGCCGCACTCGTCACCGGCCAGACGCACCGCGAGTAGATCGAAAGCGGCATTGTGTGCGACCAGCACGCCGGAGCCGACATAGTGGCGGAATCTTGGCAGGATAATGTCGATCGGCGGTGCACTCGCCACATCGTCGTTGCACAGGCCGTGGATAAGGGTGCTGGCGGCGGGAATGTCACGTTGAGGATTGACCAGCTGATCGAAGCTGTCCTGGGCCAGCAGGCGGCCATTGATGATCCGGCATGCGGCGATACTGATGATGCGGTCTCCGCCGCGCAGGTTCAGGCCGGTGGTTTCGGTATCGAATACGATCATCTCCAACCGGGTGAGCGGTGTATGGGACTGTACGCTGTCCGGGGGAGGCAGTTCGGCGATACTGAAGTCATGGAACTCCGGTCGCTCCTGGCTGGTGTCTGCCGCTCTGGGTAGTGCGCCGCGCAACGAAGACGGCACCGGCAGTCGCAGGCAGGCACGCGCCTCCGATTTGCGTATCAGCGACCAGAGATCGGCGTCGTGCTGGTTGAGTACATCCGAAATTTTGGGCGAGAGTTCGTCATCGAACAGGGGGAGGTCACGCCACCGGCTCAATAACTGCTCGCTCAGCGGCGATCCGCTCCAGATCAGGTCCAGGTAGACGCGATGGTTGCCCAGCAACACCTCCACGTCCAGGCTGGGTGTTTTAAGCGTCGCACACAGGTGTGTAATCATCACCTCCAGCATGGCCAGCAGCGCCGGACCATCGACACGAATCCACACAGGAATTCCGATAGCGGTAAGCGTAATCGACTGTGCCGTCAGGCGTTCCTGCAGGGCGCGGAACAGGTCGTTGGACCAGGTGTCCTCCAGCGAGGACTGACTCAGCTGCTGAGACTCGACCAGCCGGGTCAGCTCGCTGACCCGCTCGGTGAGCATCTGGCTCTCCTGGTTGATCGCCTGAACCAGTCGGCGTTTGAGCTCGAGCTTGTCTTCCGCCTGCAGAAGCGCCTCCACTGCACTGCGCATCGAGCCGGTATGGCCGCGCAGCCTGGGCAGGAGCTCAGCCAGTGCACGCCGCCAGCGCTGACCGGCCTCGAGTTCATGGGTTGTGTCGTGTAAGACGATCAAGGCGCCGCCATGCTGCGCATCAAGTTTTCGTAATTCGCATCTGAGCCAGCGCGCCTCGCCCGGCAGCAGCAGTTGGCGCGGGCTGCCATCGGCCGGCAGTTGACGTAGCGCATCGCCCAGACTGGCGTGCGGCAGGAGTTGGCTTACCTGACGGCCAAGTCCAAGTGCCGGTTGATCGTGGAACAGGGTGCGGGCGGCCGGGTTAAACAGCAGCAGACGTTGATGTTCATCACAGATCAGTATCGGAAGATCCAATACCTGAAGCAGGATCTCCAGCTCCTGCTGAATATAAGCGGCGTGTGCAGCGCCTTCGTTGCGGGCTACGAGGACGCGTTCGCGATCGCCTCGCCACCCTTCGCGTATCTGGTCCAGATCGGGTTGCAGGGGGGCAAGCCAGCCATCGAGAGGGAAATCCGACTGGGCGTCAGGGGCAGCAACTAGCCGGGCCAGCAGCACCTGGAACTGCCGCAATGGGCGAAACAGACGCTTCTCAAGCAGTGCCCCTAGCACCAGCACCAATACACCGGGCAGCAGGCAGAGTAACCAGACAGCGGCGCGCTCTGTGGTGTCGAGCGTGAGTGTGGAATCCAGCCAGAGTAGCAGTCCGATACCGGAAAACAGCAAAATACCGGTCAGCAACAGCCAAAGCCCAAGCAGGCGCTGACGAGGCGGCATACGATTACTCCATCCGGCTACTGTTACCCAGCAGGGCTTGAATGCGTGCAACCAACTCCTGGGTTGAGAAGGGCTTGGTGATATAGTCGTCGGCGCCCAGTGCGATCCCTTTCTCCTTCTCCACCTCGCGGCCATGGGCGGTGAGCATCACCACAGGCAGCGCCCGTGTGGCGGGCTGCTCACGCAGTCGCTCCAATACATCGAATCCACTGATGCCGGGCAGGCTGATATCGAGCAGCAACAGGTCGGGAGGGCTGGCAGCGACCTTGGCTAGCGCGCTCTCTCCGGTGTCGGCGGTGTCCACTTCCAGCCCCGCCTGCTGCATCAGAAACTCAAGCGACAACAGGATATTCGGCTCATCGTCCACGATCAGTACCCGGGCCATAGGCTCTCCTGGGACAGTTCATCCAGCAAGTGGATGAATTCCTTTATTAAAGTCTCTGATTTGAGTCTAGTGCGCGTTAGGGAAAAGGGAAGCACGGGGCTATCTATCTGTATCTACAGGGAACGATCGCGGATAAAAATTGTCTCCGTGCCTTTTTATAGCAGGTGTAACAAGGGTAGAATGCGCAGAATTCGATTTTTGGAAAAAAGGAATTGTAATGCTGGTCAAAACACTGCGTCAGGGAACCGTATGCACTGTGATGGCTCTACTGCTGGCGGCACCGGTAAACGCTGAAACAACTGAGCAGAACGACCCATTGGAGGGTCTTAATCGCGCTGTGTTCAGCTTCAACGAGCAGGTGGACCGCTTCGCCCTGAAGCCGCTCGCGCAGGGATATCGTTATGTGATGCCGGACATCGCCGAGCGTGGCGTAAGTAACTTTTTTAGTAACCTTGGCGATATCCGTTCAGCTGTGAATAATCTTCTTCAGGGCAAGATTAACGACGCATTGACCAGCGTATCGCGTGTCGTGTTCAACTCAACCTTTGGTTTGGCCGGGTTTATCGACGTTGCCACCCCGATGGGGCTTGAGGAGCAGCATGAGGATTTCGGCCAGACGCTGGGAAGTTGGGGCGTTGGATCCGGTCCCTATCTGGTACTGCCGCTGTTTGGGCCGAGTTCGGTGCGTGATGGCATCGGTCTGGTGCCTGATTTTGCCCTGGATCCGGTGGGCGACGTGGACCATGTACCGACGCGTAATTCGCTGTACGGTCTGAGGATGATCAATGTTCGTGCCAATCTGCTTCGAGCGGAGCAGATCATCTCCGGCGATAAGTACATATTCATACGGGATGCCTATCTGCAGCGTCGGGAGTATCTGGTCAATGATGGTGAAGTTCAGGTCAAATACGACAACGACTTCTGATATCAGGTTGCAAGGCGCGGGCTGAGCCGATACCTTGAAATCCACTATGTCAGCTAAATCGAGCGACTGATTAATGGGTCATCGAGAGCAGGCGATACTGATGGTATCGGCTTCAACTGCCGTGATCGATCTGGTATTCGATCTCTGTGAGCAGTGCCAGAATACGCATTTGCGCATCATCGTTGCCCACGGCGCCGATGATGTTGATCAACTGCTGGAGCATCGTGCCATTTCACTGGTGATAGTGGACCGCAGCTCTATCGGCGATATCGCCTACTTGAATCAGATTGCCGCCAGCATCAGTCCCATGCCCACCGTTGTGCTGTTGCCGGAGGGAACGGCCGAAGAGATGGTGGTGGCACTGCGCAACGGTGCCGATGACGTGTTCTCCCTGGGCGAATTGCACCAGCACCCGCAGCTGTTCGTCAGCTCCATCGAGCGGCAGCTTAGCCGCGTCAGAATGATTGAGGAAGCGCGTTATCTGCGTGAAAGCCTGGAGCGCAGTCTGGATGAGCTCAAGGCCGACCAGCATGCCGCGCAGCAGTTACAGCTAAAGCTGCTGCCGCCGCCGGTGCGTGAGCTTAATCAGATACTCTTCGAGTACGTGTTGCAGCCGAGCTTGCTGCTCAGTGGTGACTTCGTCGATTCCATCGCCATCAACGAACACCAAACGATATTCTACCTTGCAGACGTTTCCGGGCACGGGGCTTCGTCCGCACTGGTGACGGTGCTGCTGAAAAACATGACCTACCGACTGGTACGCAACTATAACCGCGGTTCCAGCTTCGATATCCAGTCCCCCATGGCGACTCTGCATCGAGTCAACCGGGAGCTGTTGCTGACCGGTCTGGGCAAGCATCTGACGATGTTTATCGGCCTGATCGATGCGCGGGATTCAACGTTGACCTATGCTGTTGGTGGGCATCACCCAATGCCGATTCTGCAGCAGGGGGGTGATGTTGCGTTTCTGGAGGGGCGAGGCATGCCGATAGGCCTTTTTGAACAGCCCGTATTCGATGAAAGGCGTATTGCGTTGCACCCCGAGTTTTCGCTTACTCTGTTCTCCGATGGCATTCTGGAAGTGGCTGAGGGGGGAACGTTGGAAGAGAAAGAAAGTACACTTCTGCGTGCGTGTATGAGTAAAAATCTATCGCCTCAGTCAATTTCTGACAGTATTATTCCGGCCGGACGCATGAATCCGGATGATGTAGCGATCATGACAGTATCTCGAGTTAAACCATGAGCGAAGGCGCCATTTTTTACGCGTGTCGCGATGGGCATTACGTATTGAAGTTTGTTGGTGAGGTGCGTCTGACGCTCTGTTCGACCATCGATCTGCATCTGGAGGCTGTGCTTGGACGAAGCGAGATCCGCGATACGTTGATCGACCTGACCGAGACCAGCACGATCGACAGTACTTCGCTGGGCCTGATTGCCAAGCTTGCGATCAAGGCCGAAGAGAAAGGGTTGCCCCGCCCTGCGCTGGTTTCAACCAATCCCGATATCACCCGCATCCTGTATTCCATGGGCTTCGATCAGGTTTTTTTGCTGCTTGATACCATGCCGACCAGTGCATCCGATCTGGAGCAGGTTCCATTTGTGTTGGAGTCGGAGGATCAGGTGCGTGCTCGCATTATTGGTGCTCATCGCGTGCTGATCGATCTGAACGAATCAAATCGCAATGCGTTCAAGGATCTGGTCGCGACACTCGAGAGTTGCGGCTGAATCTGAAAAAAATCGTAACAATAAAGAAGGGCGCTCTGTGGCGCCCTTCTTTATTGCTCTGGCGTATCGATTAGAAATCGAACTTACGCTCGGTGTAGATGCGGAATGCGGCTTCCCAGACGGGGCCGACCTCGCCGTTTCCGACCGGATTACCGTCCAGTTTAATCACCGGAGCGATCTCCTTGGAGGAGCTGGTGATCCAGATCTCGTCGGCGTTACGCACTTCATCCATGGTGACGGTGCGCTCTTCCACCTTGATGGAGCCGTCGGCCTTCAGACTGTCGATGATGATGCGGCGGGTAATACCCGGCAGTATCTGGTTGTCTTCGATCGGTGTGATCACGACGCCGTCTTTGACGATAAAGGCGTTGCAGGAGCTGCCTTCGGTCAGTTCGTTCTTGTCGTTGTACAGCAGAATCTCGTTATTGCCTGAGGCATAACCCTGCTGGAAATGCATGACGTTGCCCAGTAGCGCAGTGGACTTGATGTTGCAGCGCTTCCAGCGCAGATCCTGAGTGCTGGACACGGTGTAGGGGTGTACCTGGGCACGATCGACCGGCTCTGGCTCTTTGATGCTGAAGGCAAAGGCAAAGATGGTCGGTTCGACATTTTCCGGATAGGCGTGAAAACGTTTGGTGTCGGCGCCGCGCGATACGTGCACGTATACACCGAAGTTATCGCCTTCGTTCTGGGCGATCAGTGTGCCCAGCAGCTCGCGCCATTCATCGACCGACTTGTTGCACTTGATCTCGAGTGCGGCCAGACCGTTGATCATGCGCTGCATGTGAGGCCCGAAACCGACCGGCTGACGGTTGTAGTAGGGGATGACTTCGTAGATACCGTCGCCAAACAGGAAGCCGCGGTCCAGCGGCGAAATGCGGGCTTCTTCCAGCGGAAGGTAGGTGCCGTTCAAATACGCGATACTCATCGATCTGACCTCTAATCTCTCGAACACAGTCGACACCGTTATGATAGGTGCCAAGGTTTCTGACCCAGGGAATACCAAGAGTTTTATAAAAGTGATTATCTATTTCAATACGTTATAAAAGAAAAAGATATTTTTACATAAATGACCAAATGCTCATTAATTCATCTGTTTTTTGCTGAAAAAATGAGAAAATATCCTTCTCATTTGGTCGGAGTGATCATGTTTCTCGCCGTTTCAGCCAATAGCCTCGGCAATATACGATCATCGTCAAGGCGCCACGCACAACAGAAGTTTAGCGCAGGAGCCCTGGGTAAGCTCTCGATGGAGAAGAGTTGTTCCGCTGCTAACTCCTCCGCGACCAGCGGCTCGGGCAGGAAGGCGATACCCACCCCCTGCTTGACCAGGGTCAGCAGGCTGGCAACCGAGCTGCAGGTGTGAATCACCGGAGCTGCGTCACCCAGGGGGGCGAACAGGTTGGTCAGGTAGCGCCAGGGGCGGCTTCCGCGAGGGAAGGAGAGTATCGCCTGTTCGGCAAGATCATGAATGCTGCGGATATTCGATGCCCCCGGAAGGGTGGGGCTTGCTACCCAGCACTGCGCATAGCTGCACAGGGGTTCGCTGACAAACGCCGGCATGGGTTGTTCATCCGCTACCATCAGCACCAGGTCGAGATCGGCGGCTTTGAGTTGTGCGATCAGTGACGAGGTCACATCGCTGATCAGCTCGAAGGCGATGAGTGGATGCTCCGTATGCCAGCTGGTCAGGAGTCGGGAGAGCCATAGGTGGGTCAGCGTATCGACGATGCCGATGCGCACTGTGCCGCGTTCAGGAGCGTCGTCCGTAAGCTGCGTCTTCATCTCGCGGCTGATCGCGATCAGTTTTTCGGCATAGGGTAGCAGCTGTATGCCTCTGGGGGTGAGCTGGGTCCCGCGCTTGTCGCGAGCGAACAGCTGGACGTTGAGTTCATCCTCCAGCGCGCTGATGCGGGCGGATATGGCCGGCTGGGAGGCGTGCAGCTGCGACGCTGCCGCATGGAAGCTGCCCAGGCGTGCAACAGTCAAAAAGGTATGCAGGTTGCGTAGACGCACGGTAAGCCTTATCTCCAGCCGGCCATCGGTTCAGTCGATGAATCCTGTCAGTCGTCTCAGTTCGGTGATGACCGCTTCCCCCTCGCTCGACGGCAGGCCGTCTTCGGTCAGTTCGTTGAGACGGGTGACGCCATCGACACTGCCGCGCTCCGACAGGTAGCGCAGGATGGATTGGGGATCGATGCGTGCCAGCAGGTCTTCACCCTTCCAGTAGCCGAGCAGGGCGATGATACCGTATGCACCCCAGTTGGACACATCGGCAATCAGCAATTCATCGACGCGGGTGGCGCTGGGGACGATATTCAGCTTGCTGATCGCATCGACGATATTGCCCATGCCGATCTCGTTGCCGCCGTCGCCTATGCCGATGGTGGGGCAGTTGGCGGCTTTGACGAAGGTATCGAAACAGGCGGTGCGGGCGCTGATGCTTTCACCACGCATGTTGTAGTAGCCACCATCCGCGGCTTGGCCGGGGCGCTCGATGGAGAGCACCACCTCGGGACGGTAGCGGGCCAGTGCTTCCAGCGCCTCCAGCTCACGCAGGTCGTGCTCGCCGACCTGAATCTCGTGTACCTTGTAGTCCGGGGCCAGCATGCTGGAGATCGGCTTGCCGCAGACGATGATCGGTTCGGCACCCAGGTATTTCAGGGTCTGGTAGAGCGCAATGGCGCCCACCGGGCCGTCGGTTTCAAAGGTGTCGACGACCGGGAAGCCGGTGCCGATCAGTACCGTGCCCTTGCAGCCCTGCAGGTGGCGCGCCGCGCGAGCGTAATAGCCGCTGGCCAGCGCAGGCTGCACGTCTTTCATTCCACGCAGGTTTTTCTGGACCAGTAGATCCTCGATCTGTTTATTCAGCTGAGCATTGTTCTCTGTCATAGCCTTAGGTGTCCTGATATCAAGGCGTTACGGCGATCGGTTCGATCATGCTGTAGTAGCGCTGATTAAGTAGCAGTTGATTGTGGGCTTCGTCCTGAGTGAACGGCGTGAAGCTGATCTCGGTACCGGGAAGCATCTGGGCCAGACGGGCCAGATCCTGGGAGAACAGGCTGCCGATCTTGGGGTATCCACCAATGGTCTGGCGATCGTTAAGCAACACGATCGGCTGGCCGTCGGACGGCACCTGGATCGCGCCCAGGCAGATCCCTTCGGACAAAATGCCATTGATCGATGGTGGGATGGCAGGCCCCTCGAGGCGGTAACCCATACGGTCGGCACGATCGCTGATACGGTAGCTGCTGGTGAAGAACAGCTGCTTTTGTACCGCGCTGAAGGCATCCTGCTGGTAGCCGAGAATCACGCGCAAGGGCGCAGTGTTGCGATAGTTCGGCTGATAGGGAGCGGGCAGGCGGAAGCCACCGGCATCGGGGGCGCTGGCGCAGGGTAACCGGTCACCGCTCTGCAGTTTCTGGCCGTTTAGCCCGCCGAGCTTTTCACGCTGTACGGTCGCGGTGCTGCCGAACGTCGGTGGGATATCGAAGCCGCCGCTGACCGCAAGGTAGCCTCGCGCACCCGCCTGGCTGAAGCCCGCCTCTATGCGGTCGCCGACGTTGACCCGGTGCGCTTGCCAGCGCTCCATCTCTTTGCCATTGATCTTCAGCGGCAGTTCGCCACCGGTCAGTACCAGCCAGGTATCGACCTGCGCTTCGAGCACCAGGCTGCCGATGCTGATCTCCAGGGCGGTGGCATTGGGTTCATTGCCCAGCAGGCGGTTGGCCCAGGCGAAGGCCATAGGGTCCAGCGGGCCGCCGGTGGTCAGGCCGATGCGGTGATGGCCGATTCGGCCGCTATCGGTAATCAGTGTCATCAGGCCGGGTTGGCGTACGTTGAATCCGCTCATAGCTCGCCTCCCAGCTCCAGATAGCGCGCTTTGTCGATCGGTTCGAAACTGACTCGATCGCCGACCTGTACCGGCATGCAGGGATCGCTATCCGGATCGAACATGCGGGTGGGACAGCGTCCGATCAGGTTCCAGCCGCCGGGGGAGGCGGAGGGGTAGATGGCGGTCTGGCGATCGGCAATGGCGACCGAACCGCGAGGTACGACCTGGCGCGGTGTGGCCAGGCGCGGTGCGGCGATGCGCTCATCCACCTGACCCAGGTAGGCGAAGCCGGGGGCAAAACCTATAGCGTAGACGCGGTATTCGGTGGTGGCGTGCAGGGCGATCACCTCATCTACGCTCAGCCCCGCTTTCTGCGCCAGCGCCTCCAGGTCGGGTCCCGATTCGGTTGAGTACCAGACCGGTAGTTTAATCAGGGTGCCTTCGGTTACCTCACCCTCGGCGCTGTTGTTGGCCAGTTCCTGCAGGCGCCTGCGCACCTCCAGATGGTCGATCAGAAAGGGGTTGTAGATCACCAGCAGCGATGCATAGGAGGGCACCAGATCGATCAGCGCCTCACCCAGCAGACGTTCGGTTTCGCCGACGGCATGTTGTACCTGTGCCGAGATGCGCGGATCCGTGGTATCACCAAAGTAGAGTATCAGCGAGTTTTCACCGGCCACTGCGATTCTCATGGCGCCAGCATCTCCCGGATCTCGCGAATCGCTTCGATTCCTTCGGCGTTATCGCCATGCACGCAGATGGTATCCACCTCCAGCTTGAGTATGTGGCCGCTGATCGTGGTCACGCTGCTCTCTTCGGACAGTTGGCGTACCTGATCGAGCATCTTCTCGCGGCTGTGCACGGCACCGGGCTTGGTGCGCGACAGCAGTTTGCCGTCGTCGTCATAGCAGCGGTCGGCAAAGGCTTCGAACAGCAGCTCGATGCCGTAGTGTTCAGCCTCAATACGGTGGCTCTCCGCTTCCGGGGTCGCTTGCAGCATCAGTTTGATCGGGCGGTAGTAATCGGCCACCGCTTTCATGATCGCCTGGCGCACGGAGGGCTTGGCCATCATATCGTTATACAGCGCACCGTGCGGCTTAACATAGGCGAGTTCGAGACCTGCGCAGGCGGCCATACCGTCGAGTGCGGAAACCTGGTAATGGATCAGCGCGTGGATCTCGTTGGCGCTGGCGTGTATGGAGCGTCTGCCAAACCCCATCAGGTCGGGGTAGGCCGGGTGAGCGCCGACGGAGACGCCGTTCTCGCGCGCCATGCGTAGGGTGTTCTGGATCACCAGCGGGTCGCCGGCATGAAAGCCGCAGGCGACGTTGGCCTGGTCGATATGGGGCATGACCATCTCGTCCATGCCCATGGACCAGGCACCGAAGCTCTCGCCGAGATCGCAATTGAGTAGTACTGACATCTCTCCTCCTGGCAATGTTCGGTGATCAGAGGATCGCGAGCCGACTGTTGGGCAGGTCGGTCACCAGCATATGGCCCGGACTGTGGGTAATGCAGATCGGCGGGCGCGCCGATTCGATTGCCACCTGGGGGGTTACGCCGCAGGCCCAGAACACGGGTACTTCGCCTTCGTTGATGGTTACCGCATCGCCGAAGTCGGGGGTGCCGATGTCGCGGATACCGATCGCAGCCGGGTCGCCGAAATGCAGCGGTGCGCCATGTACGGAAGGGAAACGCGAGCAGATCTGGATGGCGCGGATGGCATCGGCGGGTTTCATGGGGCGCATGCTGACCACTGTGGTGCCGCTGAAGCGCCCTGCGCTTTTGCAGGGGATGCTGGTGCGGTACATCGGTACATTGACCTTCTCGGTGATATTGCGGATCTCAAGCCCGTCGGCGAGAAGTGCTTCTTCGAAGGAGAAGGAGCAGCCGAGCAGAAAAGCGACCATGTCGTCCTGCCAGTAATCGACGATATCGGTGACTTCGGATCTGAGTTCGCCATTCTCATAGATGCGGTAGCGCGGAATGTCACGGCGGATATCGAGGTCCTTGCCGAGATCCGGCAGCATGTACTCACCCGGATTCGCCGATATGCCGATGATCGGGCAGGGCTTGGGGTTGAGCTGACAGAACATCAGAAACTCGTCGGCGTAGGCTTTGGGGAGAATGGCCAGGTTGCCCTGTACGAAGCCCGCACAATAACCGGAGGTGTTGCTGCTGAAGCTGCCGCTGCGTATCTGCTGGCGCAGTTCGTAGGGTGAGAGTGACGTCGGCATCGATACAAGGCCCTCTTTATCAAGAACATTGGAATTCAACTGATAAACAGAGTGTATAACGTGGAAATGCTTTGTCTAATCGATATTGGTTTGCGATGGTGATAAATAAAAATTATCAGAAGGAGCAAAAGAAAGGCGACCGGCAGGGCCGCTCGCCTGGTTGTGGATCAGCCTGCGAGCAGGCGTTCCAGTGTTTCCTGATCCTTGGCGAAGTTACGGATCCCCTCCGCCAGCTTTTCCGTTGCCATGGCGTCGCCATTGAGCGCCCAGCGGAAGGATGATTCTGCCAGGGCTTCTTTACTGTCGGTCGAGCCGCTGTTCTCGGGGCTTAGTTTGCGCTCCAGCGGTTGTTTCAGGCTGGCCAGCTCCTGCAGCAGGGCAGGGGCAATGGTCAGGCGGTCGCAGCCGGCCAGTGCCTGGATCTCGCCAATGTTGCGGAAGCTGGCACCCATCACGATGGTGTCGTAACCGTGGGTCTTGTAATAGCGGTAGATACGGCTCACCGACTGTACGCCGGGATCATTGTCGCCGCTGAAGTTGGCGTCGGGCTGGCGTGCTTTGTGCCAGTCGAGGATGCGGCCAACGAAAGGTGAAATCAGGAATGCGCCGGCGTCGGCACAGGCCTGGGCCTGACTGAAGCCGAACAGCAGGGTCAGGTTGCACTGTATGCCCGCCTTTTCCAGCTGGCGTGCCGCCTCGATCCCCTCCCAGGTGGAGGCGATCTTGATCAGGACGCGGGATGGGTCAACCCCCTGTTGCTGGTACAGCTCGATCAGGCGCTGGGCTTTGTCGATGGTGGCCTGGGTATCGAACGAAAGTCGCGCATCCACCTCGGTGGAGATGCGGCCGGGGATGATCTCCAGGATCTCGCGCCCGATCAGTGTCGCCAGGTAGTCGCTCATATTGGCCAGCTGATCGCGATCGCTTCCGCCCTGAGTCAGGGCGTATTGCCGCGCCTTATCGAGCAGCGGTGCGTACTTCTCGTCCTGGCTGGCCTTCAGCAGCAGCGAGGGGTTGGTGGTGGCATCCACCGGCTGGAAGGCGCGGATCGCGTCGATGTCGCCGGTATCCGCGACGACGGTGGTGATCTTTTTAAGCTGTTCAAGCTGATCCATCTGATCTTCAGTCCTCATCGGGCATTGAATTCGGTGTGACGAAGCGCAGTGCTTCGCGGAATGTGGCGACGCCGGCTTCACGTTGGTGTCCGTTTTCGCTCAGGTGGCGCCGGAACTGGCGTCCGCCACGCTGGCCATGAAACAGTCCCAGCAGATGCTTGACCACCGCGTACAGCGGGGCGCCCTCTGCAATGCGCCGTTCCAGATAGGGGATGAACTGTTCGGCGATCGCCAAACGGTCGGCGATGGCGTGGTTGTCGCCAAAGATGTCGGCGTCCGCTCGGCTGAGGATCGGATAGGGGTTCTGATAGGCTTCCCGGCCAATCATCACGCCATCGACATGCTCAAGGTGCGCTTGCGCTTCTTCCAGTGATTTGATGCCGCCGTTGATGATGATCTCCAGCTCGGGAAAAAGCTGCTTGATCCGATAAACGTGCTCATAGATCAGCGGCGGGATCTCCCGATTCTCCTTCGGGCTCAAGCCGTCGAGAATCGCTTTTCGGGCATGGATGGTAAAGCTGCGACAGCCACTCTGTTTGACGATTTCGACGAACCGGTGGAGGTGTTCGAAACTATCCAGATCGTCGATGCCCAGGCGATGTTTGATCGTCACCGGCAGTCGGGTTGCCGCCTGCATCTCGCTCAGGCATTCCGCCACCAGCTGGGGGTGCGCCATCAGGCAGGCGCCGATCATATTGTTTTGCACCCGGTCCGAGGGGCAGCCGACGTTGAGGTTGACCTCATCGTAGCCCCAGTCCTCCGCCATGCGGGCGCACTCGGCGAGCTCCTTTGGATTACTGCCGCCAAGCTGCAAGGCCAGAGGATGTTCGCTTTTGTCGTAGCGCAGGAAACGCTCGCGATCACCGTGGATCAGCGCGCCGGTGGTGACCATCTCGGTATAGAGCAGGGTATGGCGCGACATCAATCGATGGAAGACACGCGCGTCGGAAGTCGTCCAGTCCATCATCGGGGCAACGGACAGTCTGCGGTTGACCTTATCGTCGGGCGTTGCGGCACTTTTCGTAAGTGGTGTGTCGTCGGGCAGGGGCGCGTGAATCGTCATCAAATACTTCAGTTGTCGAGCGGTTGTCGAGCCGGCTACGGCTCTGAGTTGGATGGATTTCGGGATTCTATCACAGCGTTCTTGACAACCCTATTAGCGTCAGGGATTACGCGCCGCAATCCGAGCTGCCCGCCCCTGGCGTAGCAACTGTAGCTCAAGTATCTCGAACCCGCACAGGGATAGCAGGCTGCTGATATCCTCGGCGCTGTAGCGATTGTGTTCAAAGTAGTCACGAAAACAGTCATTCATCTCCGGCGCCTCCAGCTCGGCCCTGGCGAAGTCGGTGTCGGGGAATTTATGCTGCAGGAAGGTATCCAGTGGCTGGCGGATCATGTCGGTCAATATCAATATGCCGCCCGGCTTGAGCCAGTGTCGCAGTGCGCGGAACAGCATGACCGGCTGAAACAGTTCGTGGATCAGCATGTTGGCCAGGCAGGCATCCAGCGATTGGTGTGGGAAGATGTTGTTGCCGGGTGCATTGAGGTCGGCAACCCGAATCTCTAGATTTTCAGGTTTCTCTTCAATACTGGCCAGCATGTAGGGCGCGATTTCAATGCCGGTGAGTCGATAGTTCGGGTGTTGATGCGCCAGCTGTTTCAGAAAAAGCGCCGGTCCGCAGCCCAGGTCGGCAATGTGGAGGTTTTCGGAGTTGGGCACGTGAGTACGCCAAAATGCCCAGAAATCAGTATCATGGTTGCGCTCGTGGGTGCTGACTGTCTTGGCTGCAGCCTTGGAGCCGTCGCCGCCATGGTGCTGCTCCAGATAGCGTTGGGTATCGTTCAGCTTGTCAGTCACCGGGCGTCTCCCTTGGTCTGTCTCGTGATTCCCTCAAAGCACTGCCGTACCTCGGCTCAGGTCGGGTGTGCTCAGTTGCGTATGCCTATGAGTATAATGCGTGAAATGGCTGGAGCGTGAATGGCTGTAGCCGCTTTGATTACCGCGGTGCTCATTTGGGTAACGGGGTGTTGCTGTTGGGTGAGTTGAGTGAGCTTAGTTAACTGAGTGGATCGCCGTCTGATGAATGAGGTGAAAGAGTGATCGTAACGAAATCCACGGGGCTGGCGCGTTTTTACCACGCTACGCGTTATTCCATTAAGGGTATCCGTGCCGCCTATGCCAGTGAGCCCGCCTTCCGCTACGAGGTATGGATCGCGGCTCCGATGACACCGCTTGCATTTCTGCTCGCTGAAACCGGTCTGCAGCTGGGACTGCTGATTGCCGCGCTGCTGCTGGTGCTGATGATGGAGCTGCTGAACACCGCGATAGAGGCAATCGTGGATCGTGCCGGTACGGAGTTTCACCAGTTGGCAGGCCTGGCCAAGGATCTTGGGTCCGCAACGGTGTTTCTATCGTTATTGATAACGGCCGCGATCTGGGGCGGCGTGATCTGGGATAATTTTTTTAGCTGATGTAGATGGGGCGCTTATCGCAGGCAAAAAAAACGCCGCAATCCTTGCGGATGCGGCGGGTTCGCAGTGCCCCTCGTGTGCGAAAAAGTTGGTTCGGCGGCCGTTGCTTAGCGTCTGGCTCACCAACCTGATCTGTATAAAGCATTCTCCGTGCCAACTAATTAGAAACACTGGTTTTCGGCTCTTTGTAGGCGTTTCCTGCTGTGCCCAGGGTGAAAAGAAGAGTAATAGTGCACCATCTCGGTGCCGGCGTGCTCTCGGGGAGTGCTTTCTGTTGAATTGGGCCAGGGGAGGCTGCTGCGCCGTCGTGCTGATGGCGAACCGGTGTCCGCAGGGGCTATAATCCCGTTTTTTCACGATATTTTTCACTACAGGATCAAAACAGGACATCATGACTGTTCGTACCCGCATTGCACCCTCTCCAACCGGTGATCCTCATGTAGGGACCGCTTATATTGCGCTGTTTAACCTCGCTTTTGCTCGTCAGCATGGCGGGCAGTTTATTCTGCGCATTGAAGATACCGATCAGACCCGCAGCACCCCCGAGTCGGAGCAGGCGATTCTCGATTCCCTGCGCTGGTTGGGGCTGGAGTGGGACGAGGGTCCCGATGTAGGCGGTGAACATGGTCCTTACCGGCAGAGTGAGCGCAAGGCGATGTACAAGGACTTCGCCATGCGTCTGGTGGAGGAGGACAAGGCTTTCCTCTGCTTCCGTACCGCGGATGAGCTGAACGAACTGCGTGAGCAGTTGAAAGCCTCGGGTGCGCAGCGGGCGCTCAAACAGCAGGATCTGGAGCTGCCGGCGGATGAGGTCGAGCGTCGCATGGCGGCGGGCGAACCCTATGTGGTACGCATGAAAGTGCCGACCGAGGGCGTCTGCGAGATCGACGACATGCTGCGCGGCACCATGGAGCTCGACTGGGCTCAGGTGGATGCACAGATTCTGCTCAAGTCCGATGGCATGCCGACCTATCATCTGGCCAACATCGTCGATGATCATCTGATGAAGATCACCCACGTCATCCGTGGCGAGGAGTGGATCAACTCGGCACCCAAGCACAAGCTGCTGTACGAGTACTTCGGTTGGGAGATGCCGAAGCTGTGTCATATGCCGCTGCTGCGTAACCCGGACAAGTCCAAACTGTCCAAGCGCAAGAACCCGACCAGTATTCTGTACTACCAGCGCATGGGGTATATGCCGGAGGCGTTGCTGAACTACCTGGGTCGCATGGGCTGGTCGATGCCCGATGAGCGCGAGAAGTTCAGTCGCGAGGAGATGTTCGCGGCGTTCGATATTCAGCGCGTATCGCTGGGCGGACCTGTTTTCGACCAGGAAAAGTTGAGCTGGTTGAACGGTCTGTGGATCCGCGAGAATCTGTCGCCGGAGCAGTTTGCTGCCCGGGTACAGGAGTGGGCGCTGAACTCCGCCTATCTGTCGCAGATCATCCCATTGATCCAGCCCAGGGTTGAGAAGTTCTCCGATGTTGCGCCGCTGGCCGGGTTCTTCCTGTCCGGCATGATGCCGGTGAGCGAGGCCAGCTTCGAGCACAAGAAGCTGAGCATCGATGATGTGCGCCGGATTCTCCAGTTTGCCTCCTGGTACCTGGACGAGCTGCGCCACTGGGATCGCGATCAGCTGTTCGAGGGGCTGAAGGCGGTAGGCGAGGCGATCGACTTCAAGATCCGCGACTTTCTGTTCCCGCTGTTTGTTGCGATATCCGGTACCGCGCAGAGCGTATCGGTGGTCGATGCAATGGCAATCCTGGGGCCGGATATCAGCCGTGCTCGTGTGCGTCATGCGCTCGAGACTATTGGCGGTCCGTCCAAGAAGCAGGCGAAGAGCTGGGAAAAAGAGTATCGGGCGTTGAATCTCGCTTGATCCTGTCCTGAGTCGCGACGGCCATCACGCCAGCACCGGCGTTGATGGCCGTTTTTGTATAAAAACTAACCTGTTGATCGTAAAAGAAAAAATCATTTTGCGAGTTGATGAAAAGGCTTGACACGCCAGTAGGGTGTCAGTAGTATACGCCCGGTCTTTACGACGGGGCCTTAGCTCAGCTGGGAGAGCGCAACACTGGCAGTGTTGAGGTCAGCGGTTCGATCCCGCTAGGCTCCACCAAACTCGTAAATGTCACTTGCGTCCCATTCGTCTAGTGGCCTAGGACACCGCCCTTTCACGGCGGTAACAGGGGTTCGAACCCCCTATGGGACGCCATCTTGAAGCAGGTATTACCTGTGTGTGGGGCCTTAGCTCAGCTGGGAGAGCGCAACACTGGCAGTGTTGAGGTCAGCGGTTCGATCCCGCTAGGCTCCACCAATCTCTAAGTTCAAACTCTATCCCCCTGACGTGTATTTATCAGCTTGGCGGCAGATCTGCGCTTATTGCGTCAGTGATGGATTCCCGTTGTATGCTCAAGGGGTTTGGTGTTGGATCGGGCGCTTTCAGTGCCGTGTGGTCAAGAGATGAAAGAGCGGGATTACTATCGCAATGGGCCGGACCATCGGGCGGGGCGGGAGATCGACTTTGCGCTGATCCGCCGGCATTTCGATTTCAAAACGATCCGTATCGGACGTTGGGTTACGCCTGAGGAGCAGCGGCGTGCCGCCATCCATTTTTACGATGCCCTGTGCGACCTGATGGCGATCTTGCGTGTTCCGGAAACGGTCATATCACTGCGCGGTACGTTGGGGTTGCACTACGGTACCGGAGGGCGACCAGGTGTGGCGGCGCACTACGACGCTGCACAGCGGGTGTTCGCGTTGGCGAAAAATGCGGGGCCCGGGAGTATCGCGCACGAGTGGTTTCATGCCTTCGATCACTATATTGCCCGCCAGGCATTTACTGGTCAGGCATCGAGTGTGTTCGGATCTCGCGCCTGGCTGCATGATTGCGAGCAGGTTCCGCATCCACTCAACCAGCGTCTCTATGCCTGTTACCACGCGATTATGCTCAGTGCGGACGGTGGTGCGCCGAGTGAGCTGGTGCAGCGCTCTCTGGAGATCGATAACCAGAGGGGCGTTCTTTACTACAGTTTGCCCGAAGAGGTGTGCGCCAGGGCGTTCGAGGCCTGGGTGCAGGATGCTGCGCTCAGTAACCAGTTTCTGGTCAAGGGTACACACCGGTCGCCGGAGGCGCTATCGGGCCTATATCCCCAGGGCATTGTCAGGCAGCGGATCAATGAGGTGTTTGGTGACTACTTTTATACCCTGGGCCGCGCGCTCGGTCGCTGATCAGCGGCTACACTTGGTTTTATAATGATGTTTATCTGTTTTCAATTGATGACAAATGCACGTAAAAAGTGTGTGTTTTCCCGCCTTGGATTAAGGGGGCTTGGATGTCGGAGCTGATCTATCTTTGCGCGAGCGAAGAGATGCTCGAATCACTCTCTGGATGTTTGCGCGAAGACTACTCGCTTGCTGTTGTCCATACGCCCGCAGAACTGATCGATCGTCTTCAGGCGGAGGATGGAGTCCGGTATGCCGACTATCTGTTTCTGCTGGATGCTCAAGCTTTGGAGCGGTTCGGGTATGAGCGGTGCGCGAGTGCGATCGCCGCGGCTCAGGCGAAGTCGGTACCGGCGCTTCTGTTGTGTGAGTCTACCGAGCAGAAGGAGAGATCGGTTGCGCTGGGCTGCGCGGATTACCTGTGTCGGCCGCTGTCGGTACCGGTAACCAGAAGCAAGCTGGGCACACACCTACGTATGAATGCATTGAGACAAAAGGTCGACGCGCAGCACGATGCCATGGAGCACATGCTGTCCGAGCTCGCCGTGGTACAGGATGCGGCGATTCTGTGTCTCGCTGCAATTGCCCGCGTACGCGATCACTCCACAGGCAACCATATTTTGCGCACCCAGCACTATGTCAAAGCGCTGGCCGAGCATCTGCGTCATCATCCGCGCTTCGCCGAGGAGTTGGATGGCGACACCATCGAATTGCTGTATAAAACGGCAGCGCTGCACGATATCGGCAAGGTCGCGATACCGGATAGCATTTTGCAGAAACCTTCGAAGCTGACTGACGACGAGTTTGAGCTGATGAAGCGCCATACCATCTTCGGTTATCAGGCGATGCATACGGCAGAGCAGTTGATGGAGCGTAATGTCGGTGTCCAGGCGGCCAAGTTCCTGCGGATCGGCCAGCAGGTAACGCTGAGTCATCATGAGCGCTGGGATGGCGGTGGCTACCCCCAGGGTCTCAAAGGCGAGGAGATACCCCTGGTGGCGCGGCTGATGGCAGTGGCAGATGTTTACGATGCGGTCTGTTCGCGGCGGCCGTACAAGGATGCCTTGAGCCACGATACGGCTTCGAAGACGATCCTGGAGGGGCGGGGAACCCATTTCGATCCGGATGTGGTCGATGCCTTTGACGACCTGAAGGACACCTTCGAATATGTTGCCGGTATTTTGGAGGATCGTTTCCCATCGCTTGGCGATCTGACGCTGCATTCGCTTGAAGGTTTTGAGACCGGCGGTCTTCCTTCTCGCTAACATTCTATAGTCTACCCTTGCCCGTTGGGCCTCTGGTTGCTGTTCGCGGCGTTGGCGTTTGATCCTCGGTCGCGATGTTTTTCCTGAATTTAGGAGTGTGAATGACGGGCACGAGCCGCGAGCTGTTTCGTGAGTACGATCAATATGGTGTGGTCAGGGTGCTGGAGGAGGGCAACCGGCGGATCCTGAGCTTTGGCGACGGTGACGAGCAGAGCAGTGTGTTAAAAAGCGACTCAACCGCACTTCAGCATGAGTATACGCGCGCGATGCTGCTGGTTTTGGCGTTTACCGAACCGAAACAGGTGCTGAGTCTGGGGTTGGGGGCCGGCGGGCTTAACACCTGTCTGCATGAGCGTTTCCCTGGCATCAAGCAGCAGGTGGTCGAGCTGCGACCGGCGGTCATTACCGCTGCGCAGAGGTTTTTTCGTCTACCCCGCGGTCGCAGGCTTGAGCTGCACCAGATGGATGCGGGCGCCTTTCTGAGTGGGCCGTCGCAGGCAGGCTTCGATCTGATCTTCAGCGACATCTATGGCCCGGAGGGGATGGATGAGCAGCAGATCGATCCATTGTTTCTGCAGCGCTGCGCCGAACGGCTCAAGGCAAAGGGCTGGCTGGTGCTGAACTGTTGGCGTGAGCATGAGGGGAGTGAGCTGATCAATCTGCTGTCGGGATTGTTCAGCGATATACGCGGTGTTACGACCAGTGAGGGCAATTGGGTGGTATATGCCGGCATGGAGGGTTGTGCGCATAGCAGCAGTCATATGAAGCGCAATCTTAAAGTGTTGGAAAAGCAGCTGGGGTTTTCGCTTAGCCCGAGTTTCAAACGATTGCGTACCTATCTGTAAGACTTCCGAACTGAACTGCGCTACGCCCTGGCCTGATCTATGCTTGTTCAACAATGCGGCAGCCGGACGTTAACGTGGTAAACCGGGGCTTGGAGCCCTGGACTGGATGGAGCAATGGAAAGGACCCTTGCGAGTTTTGGTCAACAGTCGGTGCAGACTTGGCGTGGTTCCAGTACGCGCCTGGCACTGCTTGCTGTGATCCTCTTTCTGGTTTTCGACTTTGCGGCGTTGGCGCTGAACTTCTGGTTGTCGCTCAGAATCGAGGAGCAGGCGGTCCATATCAATCTCGCGGGACGTCAGCGGATGCTCACTCAGCGCATGGTCAAAACGCTGTTGCAGCTCGAGCAGCTTGAGCCGGGCCGGCAGGCTCTTGGGCCGATTGTCGATGAGCTTGCCGATACCTTCGATCTGTTCGACAAGACGATGACCGGTTTCATTGACGGTGGGGTCACGCACGACGGTTTGGGGCGCGAGATCAAGCTGTCTCCGTTGCAGAGCAACAGAGCCCGGGCGCTGGCTCTTGGCGCGCAATCGCTGTGGCAGCCTTATCGGGGAAAGGTGCTGGATGTGATTGAGGGGAGCGGCGGTTCCAGAGAGCTGGAGGAGGCGGTCCGGTTGGCAGAGCGCGATAATCTGCATCTTCTGGAGTTGATGAACTCGCTGACGGCGGAGCTGGAGGCGGAGACGCGGCGAGAGGCGCGTTATATTCGCAGTTTTCAGGGCTTGGCGTTCCTGCTGGCGCTTTTTAATTTCGCAGTGACGATCGCGATCTATCTGAAGCGGCTGCATATCGTTCACCAGGAGCGGGATCTGATCGACAAAATCATCAACCGCATCGCCTCCGGTGTCCTCGTTGTGGGGCCGCAAAACCGCATCGTGCGTGCCAATGAGGCGATGGAGTTGCTGCGCCGTGCCGATGAGGCGATGTACTGGGCAAAACGAAATGCGGAGCATATAGCGTTTTGGTCCGATGTTGAGCCGGCGCATTCGGCTGCTCGATGACCCGCTGTTGACGTCATAGTGAGGCTTGGTATGAATCAACCCCTGTGGGTGCAGCGTAGCATCCGCCTGAAACCGCGAGGTCGCGGATTCCATCTGATTACCGATGAGATAGAGCACGCCCTGCCGGAGCTTGAGCAGTTGGAGTGCGGTTTGTTGCACCTTTTTTTACAGCATACCTCGGCTGCGTTGACCTTAACTGAAAATGCGGACCCTACAGTGCGCCAGGATCTGGAGAGCCATTTCAATCGCAGCGTGCCAGAGCGTGAGGGGATGTATCGGCATGATTACGAGGGGTTGGACGATATGCCGGCGCATATCAAAAGCAGCCTGTTGGGTGTCGATCTGATGTTGCCGGTTACGAATGGTGCTCTGAACCTGGGGATCTGGCAGGGGATCTGTTTTTGCGAGCACCGGGATGGTGCGGGTGGGCGACAGATTGTTGCTACACTTCAGGGGTGCAAGAGATCTGCGGTGTAACTGCGCGAGGTTTACGCATTTTCCCGCTATCGCCTAATGACTTGTAACGGTGCAGCCGAGGCGTTGTTGGCCTGGGCTTTGCTTACCGATCAGGCGTTGTCTAAGAGGTGAGTATGTCTGATCAGCTGTTTCCCTGGTTTCAACCTGTCGTTGATGTTGCAAGTGGCCGCATAGTCGGATACGAGGCGCTGGCGCGGATGAGGGGGCGGGATGGAGAGGTGGTTTCGGCGGCCTCGCTGCTGAATACCTCCCAGACTGATCCTGCCGTTCGTCGTCTGCATGATCGCGCGCTGCGCCGCGAAGCGTTGCGTCACTTCGCCGAGATGGCCGAACCGGGCCAGACGCTGTCGTTGAATATGTCGCCGGAGTGGATCGATTCGCTGGACTCCTTCGACCTGTTACCGACGTTGGAGATGATTCGAGAGGCGGGGGTCAGGCCGGAGCAGGTGATTATCGAGATCACCGAGGTCAATGGTGATGTTGGACGGATCTGTGAGCTGGCACGGCGCTATCGTGAGGCGGGGGTGAAAATCGCCTTCGACGACTTCGGCTCCGGCTTTCAGCAGCTTGACCGTCTGTTCGCCTTTACCCCGGACTTTATCAAGATCGATATGCGCATGTTCAGCATCGATCAGGCGTTGCACCAAAAAAGAGCGCTCCTGCAGATGATGGGAGATCTTGGTGCGAGACTCGGTAGCAAGGTGGTGTTCGAGGGGGTTGAAACGGAGGATGAGTTGTTTCTGGCGCTGCACTGCAATGCCAGTCATATTCAGGGCTTCATCTTCTCCCCGGCCCAACCCGAGTTTCTGCCGTCGGACAGTTTCAGGGCGCAGATGCAGGATCTGCTCTCCCTGCATCTGGATCTGGCCATCGAGGAGACGGCGCGCAGGCAGTGGCATGCGGAGGGTATTCACTCGGAGCTGCTGGCGTTGCGTGAGCTCTTGCTTTCCGGCGGTGTCGAGATAGGCAGTAATCTTGACAGTTTTACTCCCGATCCCGACATCCTGCGTTTCTTTATCTGTAACCGGCAGGGGCGACAGATCTCGGCCAACTGGAGCTTTAGCGATGGCCGCTGGCAGTCGGATGCCAGTGTGATCGGCTCAAACTGGAGCTGGCGGCCATACTTCTATCAGCTGGTGGGCTCCAGTGACTATCAACGCCGGGTGTTGCGATCATCCGTCTATATCGATATCGCAACGGGTAGCCAGTGCCATACGCTGACCCTGGCGCTGGATGAGCATCGAGTGTTGCTGGTCGATGTGCTGGAGCGTGCTCAGAGTCCGCGGCCGATGTCGGCACTGATCTCATGCCAGAGTGATCTGATACCCAGCTTGTCCTGATCGCTTAGCCTGTCGACGGCAAAGGCCTCGTCCAGTGCCTGTTCCAGGCGCTTTGACAGTGCTTCACCATCCTCTCCAGTCTCCGTGCTGATCAGGCTTAGGTGGCCCAGCAGATAGCTGGCGTAGAAACGGCGGTCGGCATCGTCGAGCGCTTGAGCTTCCAGATCCAGGAGCGATTGATGGGCCTGGTCTGCGGCCTGAGTCGTGCAGGTCATTTTTGTTCCAAGTGGTTGAGGAGGAGGCCGTACTCCCGGCCGTCGGATTCGGTCTGGTAGAGTTTGACGATCAGGTACTCCAGTGCCGGAGCAAACCAGATGTGGGTGGTGCGACCGGAGCTTTCGTCACGGACCCGCTCCACCTTGATCGCATCGTATTCGCCATCCGGTGTGGCGATGCGCTCTGTGCCCAGCACCTTGAACCGGTACTCGGAGAGCAGGCCGCCGTCGGCTACGCTGTAGCTGAACTCGGTCCTGCCTGCGGCCAGGTCCTTGCGTAGCTGCAACTGGTAGCTGAGCTTGTCCTGGGTGTTCCCCGGTATCCGCATATGCCAGGGTTTGTCTTCAACCGTGGTCTTGACTCTTTGCTTCGACCAGTCGAACTCCAGCTCCACGCGCCGCTCCTTGCCGAGCACTTCGCGTCGATACAGGTAGCTAAGCGGGCGGATCTGTTCGTCGTTATAGGTGAAGTGCGACTCCTCCTGCTGTGTTGCCAGTACAGCGTCGGCGGAAGAGTTGAAAATCCAGCTGCCGTCCTCGAGCTGCTTCAGTTCGCGGACCGCGTCGGCGGAGATCGCCACACCGCCCTCCAGGGTGGCGGAATAGGTGGCGCGGAAGGATTGCAGGGTGCTGGCTTGCGCGAGTCCGGACTGAGACAGCGCCAGTGAAATCAGCAGTGTACTCAGTCCTTTTCTCATCTTAACTACTCGTCGGTATAGCGAAAGCCGCTGGCTGGCAGAGGCGCACCATCGAGCAGAACGCCGTTGGCGGTCAGCTCAAGTCGTCTAGCGCAGAACCAGGCTACGGCCAGCGGATAGATCTTGTGCTCCAGTGCGTGTACCCGCTGCTGCAAACTCTCCGCGTTATCCTCGGGCAGCACCGGAATGGGTGCCTGTACGACCAGCGGGCCGCCATCAAGTTCCTCAGTGACGAAATGAACGGTGCAGCCGTGTTCACGGTCTCCCGCTTCAAGTGCGCGCTGATGGGTATGCAAGCCCTTGTGGCGTGGCAGCAGCGAGGGGTGGATGTTGAACAGGCGTCCGGCATAGTGGCGTACAAAGTCCGGCGTCAGGATGCGCATGAAGCCGGCCAGCACGACCAGATCTGGCTGGTAGGCGTCGATCGCTTCCTGCAGGGCCCGGTCAAACGCCTCGCGATCCGCGTACAGTTTGTGATTCAGCACCCGGGTTTCGATGCCGGCGTTGCTGGCGCGGGTCAGACCGTAGGCGTCGGCGCGATTGGATATGACAGCGGCGATACGACCGGCGATGCCGCCGGCCGCGATGCTGTCGATGATCGCCTGCAGGTTTGAGCCGCTGCCAGAGATCAGCACGACAATCCGTTTTTCACTCATCTCAAGCGTCCAGACCGCGCAGCTCGACCTGTTCCTCGCCCGCTGCTGCGGCTTCGATGCTGCCGATCATCCAGGCGTTCTCGCCTTCGCTGGCCAGCAGGCTGAGTGCTTCATCTGCCTTGTCGGCGGGAACGCAGATCACCATGCCGACACCGCAGTTCAGGGTGCGATACATTTCGCGTCGATCGACGTTGCCCTGTTCCTGCAGCCACTGGAATACCGGCGGAATGGTCCAGGAGCTGGTGTCGATCACCGCCTTGGCGCTCTCCGGCAGTACGCGTGGGATATTTTCCAGCAGACCGCCGCCGGTGATGTGCGACAGTGCGTTGACCTGGGACTCACGAATCAGCTTGAGCAGCGGTTTGACGTAGATGCGGGTCGGCTCCAGCAGCGCCTTCGCCAGGGTGGTATCGCCCATCGGCATCTCCAGGTCGGCATTGCTGATCTCGAGGATCTTGCGGATCAGGGAGTAGCCGTTGGAGTGCGGGCCGGAGGAGGCGAGGGCGATCAGTGTGTCGCCGGTCTGCACCTTGCTGCCGTCGATGATCTCATCTTTTTCCACCACGCCGACGCAAAAACCGGCCAGGTCGTAGTCATCGCCTTCGTACATACCCGGCATCTCGGCGGTTTCACCACCGACCAGTGCTGCACCCGCCAGTTCACAGCCTGCGCCGATACCGGTCACCACATCCGCTGCCATATCCACGTTCAGGTGGCCGGTGGCGTAGTAGTCGAGGAAAAACAGGGGTTCCGCGCCGGCGACTACCAGATCGTTGACGCACATGGCGACCAGATCGATGCCGATGGTGTCGTGTTTGCCCAGGTCCATGGCCAGGCGCAGTTTGGTGCCAACACCGTCAGTACCTGAAACCAGAACCGGCTGGCGATATCCGGCCGGTAATTCGCAGAGTGCGCCGAAACCGCCCAGACCACCCATCACTTCAGGACGCGAAGTGCGTTTGGCGACGCCTTTGATGCGTTCAACCAAGGCGTTACCGGCATCGATATCAACACCTGCATCCTTGTAGCTCAGGGATGTTTTTTCAGAACCTGTAGACATGGGATGAATTAACCTTTCAACAGCGGGAAGAGTAGCGTTAAAGAAGGCGCCTAGTTTACAGCGCGCAGTAGGGTTAAGGCCAGTTTTAGAGGCCCGCTTTGTCGATCTCGAAATCGCTCAGGCTGACGGCATAGCGCTTTTTGTATGGTAGAGTTGTGCCGCAGCGGACGGTTCAGGGCGAGGGTCGGGGCTATCTGCGCGAATTAATGAGTGTACGAAGACGGTCGTCAGGTGTCAGGGGAAGAGATGTATTCCGCACAGCTAGTCCGCATGGTCAGATTCGGGATCCTGTTTCTGTTGTTGGTAGGGGGCGTCGCGTCCGCCGCAGAGGTAGCGGGGCTTTACAGTGCGCGCGTAGGCGCCGATACACCGGTTGAGCGGCGTGTGGAGAGTGCATTGGCTCAGGTTCTGGTCAAGGTCAGTGGGCGGCGCGACATCATGCAGCGCCCGGAAACCCAGACCCTGCTCGATAACGCCAGTCTGCTGCAGCAGGCGCAGAGCGATGATCAGCACCTGGGGTTTGATCCGGTTGGACTGAAAAACCTCATGAGCAGCCTGGGCTTGCCGGTACTGTCCGATGACAGGCCGGAGCTGCTGGTATGGCTTGCCCGGGGGGTTGGGGCCGCGGCAGAGCTTGTCGAGCCGGGCGGCGAGATCTACGGGCAGCTCAGCCTCGCCATGCAGCAGCGCGGATTGCCTTTGCATCAGCCGCTGCTCGACCTGACCGATCAGCTGGCGCTGAACGCCCAGGATCTGTTCAGTGACGATCCGGGTGTCGTGCAGCGGGCGTCGGCGCGCTATCAGCCAGATGCGATCCTTGTCGGATTGCGCTCAGGAGAGCAGCTGAACTGGGTCCTGTGGTGGGATGGCCAGATGCTGCGGGAGCAAAGCTCAACCGACCCCTTGGCGTTACATCAATTTGCCGACAGATTGGCCGACCACATTCTGGGCGTTCGCGAGATTGGGTCGGAGTCAGCGGTCCAGGGGCAGTTGGTGTTGGAGCCCGTCGGTGCGTATCAGCCGGACGGTATAGCGCTTGAGATAGACGGGATCGCAACGCCGGCCGCCTACCTGGATATCACCGGTTGGATACGTCAGCAGCCCGGTGTGCAGCAACTCTATACCGTCGGACAGAACGGTCAGCGCCTGACGTTGATCGTGCGGGTCGAAGGCGGTAGTGCCGGATTGCAGCAGGTGCTGGCACAGAACCCGCAGCTGACGCGCGAGGGTGAGCAGCTGTATCGATGGACAGATCTCTGAAGCTTTGAACGGGAGAGCAAGGATGAACGAGTCCCAGCGCTGGTTTTTGCTGATTACGTTGGTCGTGGCCTGCGGATTCGTCTATCTGCTCGCTCCGATTCTATCGCCGTTCCTGATCGGGGCGTTGCTTGCCTACCTGACCGATCCTATCGCCGACCGTCTTGAGGCGCGCAAGCTCAGTCGTACCCAGGCCGTCGTGCTGGTGTTCGTAATCCTGACGCTGATCATGGTATTGGCGGTGCTGCTGTTGATTCCGCAGTTGGCTGAGCAGATTCAGACCATGGTGCGGCAGATCCCGGTGGTGATCGAGGTGCTGCATGGCCGTTTGATACCCTGGATCGAGCAGAACACCGGGCTCAGTATAGAGCGGCCCGATCTGGAGAGTGTCCGCCAGCTATTCACCCAGTATTGGCAGCAGACCGGCAGTGTCGCGGCCAAATTGATGGGCGGGATTACCCGCTCCGGGTTGGCCCTTGCCGGCTGGATTGCGAATCTGGTGTTGATCCCCGTGGTCACCTTCTATCTGCTGCGCGACTGGGACGTGATGATGGCGAACATTCAGCATCTGCTGCCGCGCAACCTCGAGCCAAAAGTGACGCTCTGGGCGCGTGAATGTGACGAGGTGCTGGGGGCGTTCGTCAAGGGGCAGTTGCTGGTCATGCTGGCGCTTGGCGTTGTCTATGCCACCGGTTTATGGATCGTCGGGCTTGATCTCGCGCTGTTGATTGGTATGCTTGCCGGCCTCGCCAGTATCGTGCCGTACATGGGCTTCATCATCGGCATTGTGGTTGCCGGCGTGGCGGCCTACGTACAGTTCCAGGAACCAACCATCCTGGCCTGGGTCGGACTGGTGTTCGCCATCGGCCAGATGCTGGAGGGGATGGTGTTGACGCCGCTGCTGGTCGGCGATCGTATCGGGTTGCATCCGGTGGCGGTTATCTTTGCGATCATGGCCGGCGGGCAACTGTTTGGCTTTGTCGGTATATTACTGGCGCTGCCGGTCGCGGCTGTCATCATGGTGCTGTTGCGGCATCTGCACGATGGGTACAAGAAAAGTCGGTTGTATAGCACCGATGAGCCGGAAGAAGCCGGTGAAGTAGAGTGAAATGACGACGAAAAAGGCTCCAATTCAGCTTCCTCTTGGGATTAGCCTGCGGGACGATGCTCGCTTCGAGAACTATGTCAGCGGAGAGAATGGGCTTGCCTGTGCTCAGCTTGAACAGGCCGCTCGTGGCGAGGGGGAGCAATATATCTATCTATGGGGTCATCAGGGCGTCGGTTGCTCCCATCTGCTGCAATCCTGTTGCCATGCCGCCGATCCGGTGCGGCGTACGGCCGTTTACCTGCCCTTGGCTGAGTTGACTCATGCCGGTCCTGAACTGCTCGATGATCTGGATCAGCTGCAGATGGTGTGCATCGACAACCTGGAACAGGTTGCAGGTCTGCCGCAATGGGAGGAGGCGCTGTTCCATCTATTCAACCGGATGCGCGCAGCCGGCCATGTGCTTGTACTAGCGGCCGATCGCTCGCCGCGTTCGCTGGGCATAAAGCTTCCGGATCTGGAATCGCGCTTGAACTGGGGTCTGGTGTTTCAGGTCAAGCCGCTTGATGATGCCACCAAGGAGGTGGCGCTGAAGTCGCGTGCCCGGGCAAGAGGGCTGCAGCTCTCGGATGAGGTGGTACGTTACCTGATGCATCATGGCAGCCGTGATATGGCAAACCTGCTGGTTACGCTGGATCGGCTCGATCGCGAATCGCTCAGTGCACAGCGGCGTATCACCGTTCCCTTCGTCAAACAGGTAATGGACTGGTAGGGAGTCGGCTGGAGCGAGTTCCTGGCTCCGCTTGAACTGGTTCAGGCTTTCCTCGACAATCGCTCCCCTCAAGCCGACAGATGTTCCTTGCACGCCATGTACCAGCTTATCGCTCAGACCGAGCAATTCATCGTTATCAGTAAAGATCCCGGTATTAGCGTGCATCGTGACAAGTCCGAGGTCGGGTTGGTGATGCAGCTGGAGCGGGATCTGGCGCAAAAGCTATGGCTTGTGCACCGTCTGGACCGGATCACCTCGGGTTTGATGCTGCTGGCGACCTCGGCAGAGGCCTGTAACCAGCTGGCAGAGCTTTTTCGTCAGCGGCGGGTCGAGAAATATTACATCGCGTTAAGTGATCGTAAGCCGAACAAAAAGCAGGGGCGGGTGATCGGCGATATGGTCAAGGGTCGGCGGGGTGGTTGGCGCCTGGCGCGTACCCGGGAGAACCCGGCGGTTACCGAGTTCTACAGCCGTTCGGCGGGTGAGGGGCTGCGGTTGTTGCTGTGTCGCCCGAGTACCGGGCAGACCCATCAGATCCGGGTGGCATTGAAGAGTGTCGGTGCGCCGATTATCGGTGACCCGCTCTATCATGAGCGAGTGGATCCGGCGCCCGATCGCGGCTATCTGCATGCCTGGCAGCTCAGCTTTGAGTTGGCTGGGCATGCCTATCGCTTCGTTGCCGAGCCGGACCGGGGGTGGCTGTTTCAGCTCGACTCGGTACGGGAGGCTCTGGCGGCTTGGGAGCCATCGACTCTGCGCTGGCATGAGGCTGGATCCCGCGATACCCCGGCGGTATGATGCGGCAGATTTACGGTAGGCAGTTTGTGTGATGAGTGAGACCCCTATACCCCGCGATTTCTTTGCTCGCGAAGCCGACGAGCAAACCCTGTTCCTACACGAAACCTGGTGCGATCACTGTCAGCAGCTCAATCTTGGTATGCGTGACCCCGTCGAATATGAACTGCATGGCATTGTCTTCATCGAAGGACGCTGCTGCCAGTGCGGTGAGGTCGTGTTGACCGAGCTCACTGATGACGACTTTTAATCCCAAGAGGTAGCCCGTGGACGATCAGCGACAGCGATTTGGTGGAACCGTCCGCCTCTATGGACATGAAGCCGTCGATCTCTACCGCAACAGCCATATCGCGGTCGTCGGCGTGGGCGGTGTGGGTTCGTGGGTGGCGGAGGCGCTGGCACGCTCGGCGGTCGGTGAAGTGACGCTGATCGATCTGGACGATATCTGTGTGACCAATACCAATCGTCAGATTCATGCGCTGAGTTCAACCGTTGGGCAGTCGAAAGTGGCAGTGATGGCGGAGCGTATGCGCGATATCAACCCTGACTGCCTGGTGCACGAAGAGGAGGCGTTCGTTAGCCGGGATAACCTGGATGAGCTGATCCATGAGGGGTTTGACTATGTTATCGACGCCATCGATGCGGTCGGCGTCAAGGCGGCGATGATTGCGCACTGCAAACGCCGGAAGATACCGATCATCACCGTTGGCGGTGCGGGCGGGCAGATCGACCCGACGCGTATAGGTATCATCGACCTGAGTCGCACCGAACACGATCCGCTGGCCGCCAAGCTGCGCAATCTTCTTCGTCGTCACTACGGCTTCAGCAAGAGTGGTCGTCGATTTGCCGTCGACTGCGTCTACTCCACTGAGCAGCTGCGCTACCCTCAGCCGGACGGCTCCGTCTGTCAACAGAAAACCCTGCATGAAGGGCAGACCAGGCTCGATTGCTCCGGCGGTTTCGGCGCTTCCACCTGTGTCACGGCGACCTTTGGCTTTGTCGCGGTGTCTCGGGTGTTGCAGAAGCTTTATGAGCGGCATCAGCGGCTTACGGGTGAATAAACGGCGTTATGCTTGTCCGCTATGGCGTGAGGCAGGGCAATCGCACTACGTAGCCACGATGCGTGCCGGTCCGGGCCGGTGGCACCGCTTCCGTGCGACACGCGATGAA
>NZ_JAHREP010000065.1 GCF_019084545.1 Marinobacterium ramblicola | reverse complement strand
TAAAGAGATGAAGTCGACCACGTGGCCATGGACGATCCGGTCATAGAGATTACCCAGCGCGCCGCCGAGCAGCAGCGTCTTGCCCGCCGGCGAGTGGTTGGCGTTGCGGCTCAGGTCGGGCATGAATCATGCGACCCGGCTCTGGATTCGGATGATGAGCTTCTTTGACAAGAGATCTACATGAAACTATATTTTTATTTAAATCTATTTTATGAATTTATAGCTACATGACTCACATCCAAAGACGACAGGCGGTGATATTCCCCAAAGAGCAGAAGATCCTGCAACAACTTGGTGAAAATATTCGTCTGGCGATGAAGCGTCGCAAGATTACCCAGACCATGATCGCCGAGCGCACGGGCCTGTCAAAACCCACTCTGCGCAACATAGAACGTGGCGAGTCGACCGTATCGATCGGGCACTATCTGCGTGTGTTGGCGGTATTGGGGTTGGCCGAGGATCTGGCCAAGGTTGCGCTCGACGATGATATGGGGCGCAAGCTGCAAGATATCGAGCTGATGAAGAGTATGAGGTCGGCAAACAAGCCGCTCCACCCGGAACCGGAGGTGTACGCCGACAGATCGAAATCGGACACCTCTCGGCACATCGAGTCGCTGATGGCTTTGGCAAAGGCTCGGTCACGGAATGAAAAGAACGAAGAGGACGCATGAGCCGCCATATCCACGTCCATGCCGACTGGCTCGGTGAAGAGCCTGCCTTGATCGGCACATTGACTGCCGACCGGGTGCGCGGCAAAGAGCATTTCAGCTTTGCTTATTCGATTGACTGGCTTCAGAGGGTAGATACGCCCTATTTGAAGATCGATCCCGACCTTCATCTGTTTGAAGGCGATCAGCATAAAGGGGATGACCGCAACTTCAGGGTTTTTCTTGATTCCTGCCCCGATCGTTGGGGGCGTTTACTGATGCAGCGGCGTGAAGCTGTATTGGCCCGCCGGGATGGGCGCAAACCGAAAGCCCTGCAGGAGAGCGACTATCTACTGGGGGTTTGCGATCAATACCGCATGGGTGCTCTGCGCTTCAAAACGGATCCGGACGGCCCCTTTCTGGATGATGACGAACGACTTTCAGCCCCCCCGATCACCTCACTGCGGGAGCTTGAGCATGCCGCTCGACAGATTGAGCAGAACGTGGATTTTGACGACCCTGAGTACATCAAGTGGCTATTCATGTCAATGCCGGTCTGAGAAGTCCTCTTTTTCGCGGTTTGAGATGTCCCCTTTTTGTCGGTTCGTTGACTGATTTA
>NZ_JAHREP010000064.1 GCF_019084545.1 Marinobacterium ramblicola | reverse complement strand
GAAAGCTCCCCCATAAAAGTAGACGCCCGATAAAATCGATCTTATGCCGCCATTCTTTCATAGTCTTCAGGTACTTTGTATCCCAGCGACGAGTGCAGTCTCCGGGTGTTGTAGTACTCGTCCATGTACCATGCCAGTGCCATTCGTAGCTCATGCACCGACGAGAATGCGATTCCGTGAAAGCTTTCGGTTTTCAATGTCTTAAAAAAGGATTCCACATGTGCATTGTCGGTGACGTGATTGGGCCGGTTCATGCTCGGCCGGATCCCCGCCTTTCTAAGCTCATCCTGAAAGAGATACGCTCCGTATTCCGCGCCTCTATCACTGTGAAAAATGAGCCCTGGTTTGACGTCCCGGTGCCTCAACGCCTTTTTCAATGCTGAATGCGTCAATGTCGCTGCTCTTGTATAGCCCAACTCCCAGCCGATCACGCGCCGTGAATACAGGTCCAGGATGACGGCGAGATAGTGCCACTCCCCTTTGACCTTCAGGTACGTCACATCACCCGCCCATTGCTCATTGGGACCCTTAGGCTCACCCAATTCCCGCTTGATGTTGCCAACCGTAATACAGGGATTTTCAGGCAACGCCTTCCTTCTGTAGAGCCTGCCGGCTTTGCCCACCAGTCCGGCATCCTGCATGATGCGCTCGACACGCTTATGATTGACCTTTTCACCGCTCTGCCGCAGGGCTTCATATACACGTGGGCTACCGTAGAGGCCTCCATTCTCTGCAAAAATTTCTTCAATCCGCGTGGCCAGAACGCGATTCTCTCTAGCTCGTTTTGACGGTGTTCGTTTCATCCACTTGTAGAAGCCGGCAGGAGAAACACCCAGCCTTGTGCAGAGGTACCTGATACCAAACTCAGCACCGTGTTCGGCTATGTATCCGAACCGTTCTGCCTTTGATCCTTCAGGTACTTTTGCCACTTTTTTAGAAAGTCGTTCTCCTTCTTCAAGGCCGCCACTTCTTTTTGCAACCGCTTAAGCTCTTTTGCTTGCTCCTTCTCCTGGGAGGGCGTTGATGGCCTCTTTGTCATGCTGATCCTTCTCGTCGGGGGAGCGACAAACTTACCCTCTCGATATTCCTGTCGCCAGCGGTAGAGCATTATGGGATGAAGCCCCAGAGCTTCCGCAATATCGACCGTTTCGACATCCAGCTTATTCGTCAGCTCAACTACTTTGATTTTGAATTCTAGCGAGTATTCGACTACTCGCTCTTTACTCAATATTCTTGCCATTTTCCGCCTACCTCCAGGTTGAGATAGGCGTCTACTTTACGGGGGAAGGTTTCC
>NZ_JAHREP010000063.1 GCF_019084545.1 Marinobacterium ramblicola | reverse complement strand
TGGACACCATCACCTACCAGAACGGCCAGGAGATCCACGAACGCAAGGCCTACGACGCCTACGGTAATGAAGTCTCCACCACCGACGGCCAGCGGGTCACCAGCACCAAGCTCTACGGCGCCTTCGGTCGCGTCACCGAAGAGATCGACCAGGGCGGACGCCGCACCCTCTTCGAGTACGACGACCAGGGCCGCCTGATCCGCGAGTATGCCGCCAACGGCAAGGATATCCGCCGCAGTTACGACGATGCCGGCCGCCTGCTCGAGGTCAACGACCTGGGCACCGGCGTCAAGACGGTGTACAGCTACGACCTCGCCGGCCGGCGCATGGCCGAGGATATCGACACCAACGGCGATGGCCTCTACACCGCCGATGCCCACGAGCGCAGCATCCGCTACGAGTACGATGCCATCGGCCAGATGGTACGCTGGATCGACAGCGTCACCGGCCTGCACACCAACTACCAGTGGGACTCTGCCGGCAACCTGCACCGCGCCTACACCGACCAGGGTTACGACCCGGACAGCGACGGGCTGGATGCCACCACCCGCTTCGTCGACCATCTCTACCGCTACGACGGCAACAACCGCGTCATCCAGATCGACCAGCGCGGCGCCCTCGAAAGCCAGTACAGCTACGATGCCGCCGGCAACCGCGTCATGGTCAACACCAAAGGCACGGTCACCGACTACGTGTTCGATGCCAACGGCCGCGTCATCCGCGCCGAACAGAACGGCACCAAGACCGCCGACTGGCAGTACGACAACGTCGGCAACGTCCTGACCTTCCGCACCTTCAAGTCCGACGGCAGCGTCAACACCCAGGTCACCAAACAGTACTACGAGAACAACCGCAACTACTTCACCAACGACGACGGCCAGCAGACCACGCTGAGCATGGACAGAAGCGGGCGCATCACCCGCACTAAACTGGTCGACGACGGCAACACCTACTACTTCGACCACATCTACAACAGCGCCGGCCTCGAGGTCCGGATCAACGCCCGCGGCAAGGACGTCAAAGGGCGCACCGTCAACAGCTACAACGTCAACGACCAACTGACCCAATCCAACAAAGGAGAGGGGGACAGCCAGGACCGCGCCGAGATTCTGCGCTTCGTCTACAACAACGACGGGCAGATCCTCTACCGCTTCCACGACACCGGTGAAGACAGCAAGATCACCCAAACCGAGTACGTCTACGCCAACGGCAACCCGGTCGGCCAGACCGGTAACACCGAAGACGACGTGAACGGCAGCAAAACCCTGCTCGACACCGGCCGCTACAACCTGATGCAGCCCTACGGCGAAGACTACCCGGACAGCGCGGTGACGTTCTA
>NZ_JAHREP010000062.1 GCF_019084545.1 Marinobacterium ramblicola | reverse complement strand
CAGCTCGTGCCGAGATAAATCCGAAGTCTTGGGATGAATTTTAATATTCGGAAATTGGCTGATGTTACCCAGTGGGTGCAGATCAAGAGAAACCCTCTTATCTCAGTCCCACCACGACCAAAGCCTAGCCGGCAGGTCAGTAGTGAAACCCGGGTGCGATCTTGGTAACAAGGTGTGCGGAGCAAGGGTGGAGCGAGAGTGTAGGCCATCTATTGAGCCCCGAAATATTGTAGAGTGGCGGTCATTGGATAACCATCGACGGATGGGAAAGCAGACGGTTTGCTTTGTACCGGAATGCAGCAGTCTCGGTAACGCGATGGCAAGTTACCGCGACACCGCCGGGGTCTGAGAACATGGCATGCGCTTACAGGGGTAGCTCGGGAACTCGGGAGATCCGATCAAGTCCTGGCTCAAGCAACCGGCATCGGTGTGCCGGACTATAAATACACCCGGCCTCACAGAGTGGTTCACTGCACACTGAGAGGAGTCCTCGACGGAGTCACGAACGAACAGTGGAGAGACACCAGGTATCGGGGGCCGATAGCGAGAGCGAAGAAACCCGAGAAGCGAGATCGGAAGTCTTAGCGGATCATAGTACCGATGGTCGGTGGCAGTACCACTGACTGGGAAGGCGGGGAACGACTGCCCTAAGGACCCACTGTAGGGAAGGTGAAGCCGGGTATGACGCGTTGATGGATCGAACGACAGGAGATACTTTGGGATCACTAACTGTCTCACTAAAACTTCGTCGACTGAGTGTACAAGCCAGGGAATACCCCGAACGGGTGTTCACCACGCTACACCATCTGATTGACGTCGACTTGCTGCGAGAAGCCTACCGCCAGACCAACAAACAGGCGGCGGCGGGTGTGGACGGGGTTACGGTCGCGGACTACGCGGCCGACCTTGAAAACAATCTGGCAGACCTCTACCGCCGCTACCGAGAGGGGAGCTACGTAGCCCCTTTCGTCAAACGCGTGTGGATCGAGAAAGAGGACAAGAGTCAGCGGCCAATCGGCATTCCCGCGCTGGAGGACAAGATACTGCAAAGGGCGGTTGCGATGCTGCTGGGCGCCATCTACGAGATCGACTTCTACGATTTCTCCTATGGCTTCCGGGAAAAGCGCAGCGCGCACGATGCGATTAAGGCGTTGAGGGATGGCTGTTTCCGGGAGAAAGTCAGTGCAATCATCGACGCGGACATCAGCAAGTTTTTCGATACGATGCCGCACGATCGCATCCGGGACATACTCCGGCTGCGCATCAACGATGGGAAAATCCTGCGCCTGATAGGCAAATGGTTAAAAGCGGGAGTGGTCGAGAAGGACAACATCCACTACCCGG
>NZ_JAHREP010000061.1 GCF_019084545.1 Marinobacterium ramblicola | reverse complement strand
CAGGGCAATCGCACTATCCCCTGACAATGATGGGATCGTCGGGCCGATGTGGTCGGGCCTGTCTGACACGCCGTGAACTCGTCCCTGAGGGCTCGCTGCCGCCGTCCTGGCGGCAGACGGTCAGCCAAACCCGACCACATCACCCCTCGGGAAGCCCGGTGCCGGTACGAAAACTGCTTGATGTCGGTATTTGCCGGAGCCGCCGCCATGCTGCCGAACCCCAAGCCGTTCTTCGAATTGATCCCTGATCCGCGCCGGGCCACGCCCAATAAGCTTCACTCGCTATCGGATATCCTCAGCATCGCCCTCTGTGCGGTACTCTCCGGCATGGATGACTGGGAAGCGGTGGCAGAGTTTGGCCGCACCAAGGAGGGTTGGCTGCGACAATTCCTGCCGCTGGCCAACGGTATTCCCTCCCACGATACCTTTGGCCGCGTATTTTCCCTGATCGACCCGGAGGCGTTCGAGGCGGCGTTTTTCGACTGGGCCGCCCATGCCCGCATCGGCGGCGACGTTCTGGATCAACTGGCACTGGACGGCAAGACCGTCCGCCGCTCCCATCGCGGTTCGGCAGGTCGTGCGCTGCATCTGCTCCATGCCTGGTCCTGCGAGACGCGCTTGCTGGTGGCTCAACGCCGGGTGGACACCAAATCGAACGAGATAACGGCGATTCCGGACATTCTGTCACTGTTCGATCTGCGAGGCGTCACCATCTCGATCGATGCCATCGGCTGCCAGAAAGCCGTAGCCCGGCAGATCACCGAGGCCGGGGGCGACTATGTGTTGGCCCTCAAGGGGAACCAGAGCGCGCTGCATGATGACGTTCGCCTGTTCATGGAGACCCAGGCGGATCGGCATCCCCAAGGCCAGGCCGAGGCCGTGGAGAAAGACCACGGCCGGATCGAAACCCGTCGTATCTGGGTCAACGACGAGATCGACTGGTTGACACAGAAGCCGGACTGGCCGGGACTGAAGACGCTGGTGATGGTGGAGAGCCGGCGCGAGCTCAACGGCCAGGTCTCGTGTGAGCGGCGCTGCTTTATCACTTCTCATACCGCGGATCCGGAGAGGGTCGGTCGTTACATCCGCCATCATTGGCGGGTGGAGAATAGTCTGCACTGGGTACTCGACATGGCCTTCAACGAGGATCAATCACGAGCAAGAGTGGGACACGCGGCGGAAAACCTGGCTATCATCCGGCGCTTTGCGCTGAACCTGCTGCGCCAGAGCAAGGGCTCCAAGCTCGGGGTCAAGAACAAGCGACTGCGTGCGGCGTATGACGACGCCTTCCGCGCCTTGGTGTTGCAACTGCAGCCGCTGGAGCACTGATCGCGCCCCCGATAGCGTCCTGAGCTGGAGATCGGGTTCTATTGCCATATCGAGAACAGGACAGGGCGTACCGGTCGGTTGGCACTGCACTTGCGAGGGGTGGTGGTACCGCTTCTGTGCGACCGTCTGCCGCCAGGACGGCGGCAGTCGAGCGGTCAGGGACGACTTCATCGCGTGTCGCACGGAAGCGGTGCCACCGGCCCGGACCGGCACGCATCGTGGCTACGTAGTGCGATTGCCCTG
>NZ_JAHREP010000060.1 GCF_019084545.1 Marinobacterium ramblicola | reverse complement strand
TTCCTCGATAGCTCAGTTGGTAGAGCAGTAGACTGTTAATCTATTGGTCGCTGGTTCGAGTCCAGCTCGAGGAGCCATCCTGATATAGTTAAAGTGTCGGAGCATAGCGCAGTCTGGTAGCGCATCTGGTTTGGGACCAGAGGGTCGGGGGTTCGAATCCCTCTGCTCCGACCACTCTCTCTATCCTTCCTGAACCACCCATTTGATTTACACATTCTCATCCGGGTTGGTTGATTCAGCATGAACGTCCTTGTTATCGGCTATGTCTGGCCTGAACCCGCGTCCAGCGCCGCCGGTTACCGCATGCTTGCCCTGCTCGATGCCTTTCGCCGCCAGAACTGGCAGGTCACCTTTGCCAGCCCCGCCGAGAAGAGTATCCACCGCGCCGATCTGCCCGCCCGCGGTATCCACGAAGTCAACATCGCCCTTAACTGCTCCAGCTTCGATGCCTTCATCGGCGAGCTGCAACCCGACCTGGTGATGTTCGATCGCTTCATGATGGAGGAACAGTTTGGCTGGCGGGTGGAAAAACACTGTCCCCAGGCGATCCGCCTGCTCGATACCGAGGACCTCTCCTGCTTGCGTCATGCCCGCCACCAAGCCTGCAAACAGAGCGGACAGGTCCAGCTGGATCTTCCGACCGAGCTGCTGTTTTCTGAGCACGCCAAGCGTGAAGTCGCCGCGATCCTGCGCAGTGATCTGACACTGATGATCTCCAGGGCCGAGATCGATATTCTCAGCAATGTTTTCAAGGTTGACCCGGCTCTGCTGCTGGAGAGCCCGTTCATGCAACCGACGGTTTCCGCAGAGCAGCAGACACGACTCCCCTCTTTCGACCAGCGTGAGCATTTCATCGTCATCGGCAACTTCCGCCATGCGCCCAACTGGGATGCCGTGCTCTGGTTAAGGCAGGCGATCTGGCCATTGATCCGCGCGCGACTGCCGGAAGCCGAACTGCATATCTATGGCGCCTACCCGCCTCCCAAAGCTACTCAGCTACACAATCCCAGGCAGGGCTTCCTGATCAAGGGCTGGGCGGAGGATGTGAATCAGGTGATGCAGCAAGCTCGCATCAACCTGGCCCCGCTGCGTTTTGGTGCCGGACTCAAGGGAAAGCTGGTCGATGCGCTTGCCTGCGGCACACCCTCGGTCACTACCTCGGTAGGGGCGGAAGGGATGGCTGGAGAACACGCCTGGCCACAACCTGTCACGGATGATCCCGAGCAGTTCGCCGACCTGGCCGTGGCTCTCTATACCGAATCACAGCAGTGGCTTGATTACCAGAAACAAGGCTTTGCGCTGCACAACCAACGCTTTGACTTTGACCTGCATGCCAGCACCTTGATTGAGCGCCTACAGCTGCTCAGACGCGAATTGGACAGCCACCGGATGGCCAACTTCACCGGCGCCATGCTCAGACACCACAGCATGAAGAGCACGCAGTATATGGCGCAGTGGATAGAGGCCAAGAACCGTAAACCTCAGGATAAGCAATAGACAGATCTGGCGAGATAGCGGGCCCCAAACAAAAAGCGGAGCCCGATTTATCCAAGGTTCCGCTTTTTTGACATCCAGGCCTTTGAGATAGAGAACGACTTTTTCTCAGTGCCCCTCCATACTTTTCAAGCAGGCTTACATATTGGGATAGTTCGGCCCACCACCGCCCTCCGGCACCACCCAGGTGATGTTCTGCGCCGGATCCTTGATATCGCAGGTTTTGCAGTGCACGCAGTTCTGCGCGTTGATCTGAAAGCGCGGACCCTCGGCATCCTCCAC
>NZ_JAHREP010000059.1 GCF_019084545.1 Marinobacterium ramblicola | reverse complement strand
TGTCAGTGCCGGTTGCTAAAGTCCCCAAAATCGCAACTTGAGATGTCCCCTCCACCGAGGCATCAATAAACCGACTTCCACCACGAAGCGGGATAGCGATGCTCAGCAGAGAGGACTACCTCATGATAACCGAAAGAAAGGCCCAAGGGGCGTACAACAAGGACATAGCGCGGGAGCTGGGCGTCCACCCCAAGACTGTATCCCGAGCGTTGAAGCGCGGTGCTGAACCGCCACCTCGCCGGTCCGGGGTTCACCCCACCAAGCTCGACCCCTTCAAGGCACAGATCGACCAACTGCTGCAGGACGGCATTTGGAATGCCTCCGTCATCCTGCGCCATATCCGCAAGGCAGGCTATACCGGCGGCTACACCATGCTGCGCGGCTACATCCAGCCCAAACGTGCTCTGCGTCCCAAGGGCGTGGTCCGCTTTGAGACGCCACCCGGCCACCAGTTCCAGCATGACTGGGGCGAATGCTGGCTCAGCATCGGCGGCGTGCGCCAGAAGGTCTACCTGGCCGTCAACGTGCTGGGTTACAGCCGTGCTCTGCATGTTGCGGCCTTCCCGTCGCCGGATGCCGAGCATACCTACGAGGCGCTGAACCAGGCGTTCGACTACTTCGGCGGTGTCTGCCGAGAGGTATTGGTCGACAACCAGAAAGCCGCCGTGCTGGACTGGCAGAACGGACGCCCGCGCTTCAATCCCCGCTTCCGGGAGCTGGGCAAGCACTGTGGCTTCGTGCCCCGCGCCTGCCGGCCCAGGCGTGCCCAGACCAAGGGCAAGGTCGAACGCATGGTGAGTTACGTCAAACACAACGCCTTGGCCGGTGAACCCGCCTTCGACAGTTGGGAGGCGCTGAACCGTTACCTGATCGACTGGTGCGACACCGTCGCCAATGTCCGCGTCCACAGCGACCTCAAGGAGGCCATACAGCACCGTTGGGCGCGGGAACGCGACCACCTGCAGGCCCTCCCGGTCGAGCGCTTCGATACCGCGTACTATGAGCAACGCCAAGTCAGTCTGGATGCCTATGTGGCCTGGCAAGGCTGCCGCTACAGCGTACCGGGCCATCTGGCCGGGGACGCCGTCACCCTTCGTGTCAGTCTGGACGGACAGCTTGAGGTGCACCATCGGGAACAGGTCGTAGCGACCCACAGCCTCGCCACCGCGCCCGGTGCCAGCGTTACCCAGGTCGAACACCATGAAGCCTTATGGGCCAGCGTCCGGGTCAGCGAACGCACCCTGGACGACTACGACCTGATGGTCGATAACACCGAGGAGGCCGCCTGATGGAGCTGAACGGACTGATCGAGCGGCTCAAGCTGGACCATCTGGGGTTGCAACTGGACAGCCTCTGCGAACAGGCCGCCAGTCGGGAGCTGGACTACCGCAGCTTCCTGACCGAAGCCCTGCATCTGGAGTGGCGAGGGCGGCAGAGCAAGGGCATCGAAGCCCGCCTGAAACAGGCACGCTTCCCGGCCCACAAGACGCTTGAAGGCTTCGACTTCGGCTTCCAGAAATCGATCGATCGCAAGGTCGTACAGGAACTGGCATCGCTGGCGTTCGTAGAACGCGGTCGCAATGTGGTGCTGCTGGGACCGCCGGGCGTCGGCAAGACCCACCTGGCGATCGCACTGGGCCTGAAAGCGGCGGAGGCCGGTCACCGGGTGCTGTTCCTGACGCTGGACGAACTGCTGAGCAAACTGCGCAAGGCCAGTGCGGAACAGAAGTTGGACAAGACGCTGCAGCAACTGAGCTACCCCAAGGTACTGGTACTGGACGAGATGGGCTACCTGCCGATGAGTCGGGAGGAAGCGAGCCTGTTCTTCCGC
>NZ_JAHREP010000058.1 GCF_019084545.1 Marinobacterium ramblicola | reverse complement strand
GCATGCCGACTAATACACTGTTGAACTAAACCGCTTCGCGGTAGCTCTCCTCCGATCCGCCACCGCAGGTTGATCGTCTTCCACACTGTTTAAGAACCGTTTCGGTTCTTAACAGAGGAGTGAAGACGATGACCCCGTTACGACATCAGATGATCGAAGCCATGTCCCTGCGTGGCTTGTCCCCCCGTACCCATGAGACCTATCTCTGCGCCGTCGCTCAGCTGGCCGGGTATTACCACCGTCCACCCGACCGACTGACGCCGGCGGAGCTGCAGGTCTACTTCAAGTACCTGACATTGGAGCGCAAGCTGTCGCCGGCCACGTGTCGGCTGTATCTCAACGCGGTGCGCTTCCTCTACCTGAAGGTGCTGGGTTGGCAACATTTCGATGTGGAGCTGGTGGTGCCCAAGCGACCGCAGCGGATCCCCGAGTTGCTCAACCGCGATGATGTGGCCCGCATCCTCCGGGCGACGCTCAACGACCGCCACCGTATGTTGCTGAGCCTGTGTTACGGCTGCGGCCTACGGCTCAGCGAGCTGATTGCCGTGCAGATCCGCGATATCGACGGCGAACGCCAGATGTTGCGGGTCGAACAGGGCAAAGGGGCACGGGACCGCTACGTTCTGCTGGCACCGAGCCTGCTGACGGCACTCAGACGCTACTGGTGCCAATACCGTCCCCGACACTGGCTGTTTCCGACGCCGCAGCACCCCGAGCGGCATATTGGCCAGTGCAGCGCCCAACGCGCCTATTATGGTGCCAAGCGCCGGGCCGGTATCGACAAGCGCGGTGGTATCCATGCCCTGCGCCACGCCTACGCCACCCACCAGCTGGAACAGGGCTTGCCGGTGCATCAACTGCAGCATCTGCTGGGCCATCGCGATCTGAAGAGCACCTTGCGCTATGTACACTGGGCTCCGGTCCGGACTGAGGGGGAGCATGGCCATGCCGACCTGCTGACCGGGATCGGCACCGGTCATGAGTCGTGAAGCGACGGTCCAGAGCGCGCTGAACCGCTACCTCGATCCGCGGCATCTGACGCCACAACAGCGCAAGGTCTGTCTTCACCTGCAGGCGTGCCGCACCGAGGCGATGGGTGGGCGGTTGCTGCGTTGTAACCGCTGTGACGGCGAGCAGCGCTGGTATCACGGCTGCCGTGACCGCCACTGTCCGCAGTGCCAGGGGCGGGCCACGCGCCAATGGGCCGAACGCCAACGCGAGAGTGGCCTGCCGGTGGCCTACTATCACCTGGTGTTCACCCTACCGCATGCACTCAACGGCTGGGCGCAGTGCCACCCGGAGGTGATCTACGCCTGTCTGTTCAAGAGTGTCTGGATGACACTGAAGGCGTTCGCTGCGGATCCCCGTCGCCTCGGCGGACAGCTGGGTATGACCGCGGTACTGCACACCTGGGACCGACGGCTGGGGCAACACCTGCACCTACACTGTTTGGTGCCCGGTGGTGTGCTTGGTGCGGATGGGGACTGGAAGGCGGTGAAGGGCAGCTACCTGTTTCCGGTGCGCGCCCTGTCACGGTACTTCCGTGGCGTCATGGTCGGTGCGCTACGCCACTGTGCCCGGACGGGAGAGTTGCAGCGGATCGAGACCGGTGAGGTCGACCGTATCCTGTCAGTCCTGATGCAACAGGACTGGGTGGTCTATACCCGTCACTGCCTGAGCCATACCGACGCGGTAATCGAGTACCTGGCGCGCTACAGCCACCGCATCGCTATCACCAATGCGCGGCTTCTGGCAGTGGACGCGGCCGGGGTACGCCTGCGCTATAAGGACAGTCGGACCGACCAGCACAGGATCCTGCAGTTGAGTGGAGAGGAGTTCGTGCGCCGGTTCTTGCGGCACATCCTGCCTAAGGGGTTCATGCGGATACGGCACTACGGTTTCCTGGCCGGCTGTTGTCGGGCGACGAAGCTGGACCAGATCCGCGATGCTCTGGCCCATCCTTCACTGTCGAAGGCGATGGAGACGACGGCGGACAGTCCCGGCGACGCCTGTCCATGCTGCCCACTGTGTGGGGCCGGCGTGATGCAGTGGGTGGCGGAACTGATACCGACAGCGTCCTGGGCGCATCGTCGACGACGATGATAGGCAGTTGAGGTTGAAGCGACTTAATGCGACGGTCTACGCGCGTAGTGCCGGGCTTCGATGCGCTTTGCCGTGGACGCAGGAGGGAAACCACGCTAGATTTGAGGCAATAGGGAGACAGACGGAAACGTTGTATGGCCACTGAGGGCTCAAGGAACACCATCACACCCGGGTACAGGGCGCTGGATGCGTCCGGCGGCCCCATGCCCTTAC
>NZ_JAHREP010000005.1 GCF_019084545.1 Marinobacterium ramblicola | reverse complement strand
AAGTCGGTTTATTGATGCCTCGGTGGAGGGGACATCTCAAGTTGCGATTTTGGGGACTTTAGCAACCGGCACTGACACCAGGTGTTCCAGCTACTCGACAGCGCCCAGTCCGGACGTTCGATATGGCAGTTGGGCAGCCGGTAATGAAAGGTCGGGCGGGATTTGATGCGCGGATCATCGACCACCGACCGGACCCGCTGCTCGTCGATGTGGGCCAGCAGCGGCAGCAGATCGAGCGCCCGGTTGCGGGTGGCATTGTGCTGCAGATAGTCAGCGAAGATCCGTTCCATATCCGGCGCCTTCCTATCCAGCACCCACTCTACGTAGGCCTCCGGATAGAGGTCGATATAGGGGCTGATCTTGCGTGCCAGATTGACCTCATGGTGCTCCACCAGCCACCACTGCAACAGGCAGAATGCACGCAGGTAGGCACTGAGCACGGGCGCATCGAGGGCCGGCAGCTCAGGGTTAATATGCACACCATAGGCCGCCAGCAGCGACTCTTCGGTACCCTGAGCGCCCGCCGCACGCAGCGCACTCACTAGCGGATCCAGCCGATCCAGCTCCGCGACGGAGATAGGGGGGCAAACAACCTCCACCGGCACCAGCACCTCGGCGGCCTGGCTCAGCGGCTGCACCCAGTCCGGCCCCGACTCGGTGGACTGTTCAGCAGCGACCCGTTTAAGAAACGCCCAGTCCAGCTCGACCTGAAACTCGCCCAGGTCAGGGACCTCGATCCTCTGCTGCGCCGCCGTGCCCTCGCCGGGCGTCGCCTTCAGCGCCTGGCAGATGGCGGATACCGTCTGCTCCAGACCTATCCCGGAGAACTCCAGCTCAAACCCGACCCGGCGCCAGCCGCCATCGGATCGATGCGTCAACGCCGGTAATCGATAACCTGAACGGCTAACCATTGTCGCTTGCTCGCGTCATTCGAACCTGTCCGTAGAGCCTTAGAGGGTAAAAAGCCACCACCGGTCCGCCACGGCCTGCAGCCAAGTCTGGAGACCATACATGGGGTGCTCTTCCTTGCTCGCGGAACCCGTTCGTGCAGCCTCCAGGTGCAGACAATCAGGTATCAGTATGGTTGAGAGTCACTGCACTGTCAGACCCGGTCGCAGAGCAGAGAGGTCGGCGGTGCTGACAAGATGGCGCTAGCGGGTACACTTAGACGCATCAACGATGCCCTTGTAACAGGAGCCTGTTCGGACGTGCGCACACTCACTCTGCGCACACTCACTCCGACCCCGATTATGCCGATTATGACGCCCTCAGAGACACCCACGCTGCCCTCCCCGGCCCTGATCGAGGCACTCGATCAGCTTGGCACGGCTGAATTTTACGAGCCCTTCCTGAGCTGGCTGCACGACGCTTTCGGCACCGAGCAGTGCATGGTGTTCTTCTGCCGCGACGGTCAGAATGTCTCCACGCTGCTGTACAAGGATTTCGCCCAGGATGAGTCGGCCCGCGAACTGGCGGAGCGCTACGTCAGCGAGCGCCACTATCTACAGGATCCGAACTTCGACACCCTGCGCGCCATGAAGGCCGGCGACACCGAGGTCGCCCGTCTCGACGATCTGACCACCGACATGAACCGGCGCTACCGCGAGGCTTTCTTTAAAAAACCCGGTTTTATGGACAAGCTGGCGATCATCCGCGGTACCGATAATGGCAACTTCTACATCAATCTTTACCGCCGTGCGGAGAGGCTGGATGCCCGCTTTGATGACCCGGCGTTCACCCGACAGGCGACCCGGCTGATCGCGGCGATGATCAGCAAGCATTTTCAGCTCAACGAGCAGCTGCTGCAGGAGGGACCGCTGGCGTTCCTGTCCGAGCGTGAACAGCAGGTGTGCCGCGCAGTGCTGCGGGGCAAAAAGAACGAAGCGATCGCCGCCGAGCTGGATATCGCCGTCAGCAGCGTGATCACCTATCGCAAGCGCGCCTATGACAAGCTGGGGATCTCCAGCCGCGGCCAACTGTTCGCTCTCTGCACCTGATCTGCCGCTGAGCAAAGGCAATGTCGGCCACCAATTCGGCAGCCGGGCAGCGCCTTGAGTTAATGCCTGAAGCCGACCACCAACTCATTCATCTGACCGGCAACACCACGCAGCTTGTGCATCATGTTGGACGACTCTTCAGTCTCCTTCAGGCTATGTGCCGAGATATCGGCAATACTGGTGATCTGGCGCCCGATCTCCTCTGACACATGCGCCTGCTTCTCAACGGCCGTGGCCATCTGCAGCGACATATTGGCGATATTGGCCATCATCTCCGAGATTCGGGTAAGTATCTGAGTGGTCTCTTCGACATTGCTCAGTCCCTCCTGAGCCCGGCTCTGCCCCTCTCCGGCCACCCTCACCGAGTTCTCGACGCTACCTCTCAACGCCGTCAGGATCTGGTGTATCTCAGCGGTGGAGTTCTGCGTACGCTGCGCCAGTTGCCTCACCTCGTCGGCAACAACGGCAAACCCCCGGCCATGTTCACCGGCGCGGGCGGCCTCGATCGCGGCGTTGAGCGCCAGCAGATTGGTCTGTTCAGCGATCTGCTCGATGATGCCGGCGGCGTTGGCGATCAGGTGTGTCTGCTGGGCCAGATCACTTATCGCCTGAGCGATCTCATCCACCGTGCGGCGCAGCTGGTCGATCGAGGCCCGCGCGGTCTGCGCAAACTCGTTGCCAGAACGCGCCACCTGGTTGGCGCTTTCCGCCTGGTGCGCGGTTTCCTGGACATGGCCGGAGACTTCGTTGATGGTGGCCGTCATCTGATGCACTGCGGCCGCTACCTGCTCGGTGTCATCCTGCTGGCGGCCAAGTGCAGCGTGGGAGGACTGCGACAGCTCCTGAGCCGACTTCGCCTCAATCGACACGCTGTGGGCGGCGTCTTCTATCCGGGTCAGCGCCGTTTCCAGATGGGCCAGCTCACTGAGGATCGCGACCTTGAGCTCACCTATCGCGCCTCGATTGTCGGTGTAGGTCGCCACGGCAACCGGGTGGCGGAAGGCGTTGGCAACCAGCGCCAGGGTGCCGCTCAGCGCGCGCTGGATCGAGAACTGCTGAACACCCAACGCAGTGACCGCACCCAGCGCCATCAACACAACCGCCGCCGGGTAATACTGGTTCAATGCAAGGATCAGTGTTGCAAGCAGCGTACCCCCCAGAATCCACCAATGAGGCAGCGGGAGTTTGAAGGAGAGCGCGGCCTTGCCGCGGTTCAGACGGTCGTACACGCGTTGTGCTCGCTCCACATCGGCCCGTTGCGGGCACACCCGCACCGATTCGTAGCCGACGATCTTGCCGCGCTCGGTAATCGGCGTGACATAGGCGTTCACCCAGTAGTAGTCGCCATTCTTGCAGCGGTTTTTCACCAGCCCCATCCAGGGTTTGCCCGCTTTCAGATGCTCCCACATGATCTGGAACGCGGCCGGGGGCATATCCGGGTGGCGGACCAGGTTATGCGGTTGGCCGATCAGCTCCTCCTTGGTAAAACCGCTGACCTCGATGAACGCCTGATTGCAGTGCACGATCATGCCCTTGGCGTCGGTGGTCGAGATCAGTTTCTGCTCGGGTGTAAAACGTCTCTCTTGGGCGGTAACGGGCTTATTGATACGCATCCAGACCCCTATCCCCTTCGTCTGAGAACCTTGTTATCAACTGTAGATTGCGTTTTCTGAAAAAGCTAAACGCAGTTGAACAGGTCGACTCGGTGGTGAGCGGTACCGCTCTACGGCATTGGCCGCGGCGACGCAGGAGTCGCCAGCTCGGTCAGGTACCTGAGAATATCGAGCGTGGTCACCACACCGCACAGGCTTTTGCCTTCGGTAATGAAGATACGGTGTATCCCCTTTTCACACAGGGTTTCCGCCAGCTTCATCACCGGCGTCGACAGCGGCGCGGCGATGATCGACGGAGTCATGATCTCGCTGACCCTGTGGCTCAGATGCGGGTTGCTCTCCTTGATCCCCAACTCGTCTACGCTGGTCCCCTCCAGCGCGCTGTAGTAGTAATCCGCCATCGGGTTCTCGCCGGGGCTGTGCTCCGGTTTGCCATCGAAGGTCAGAATGTCGGTCAGGCTGACTACACCGACCAGCTCTTTGTTGTCGCACAGAACCGGGGCGCCGGTGATACGGTAACGGATGAAGAAATCGATCAGCGTCTGCAGCGACCAATGCTCCTGCGCGGTGAGCAGGTCGCGGGACATGATATCGCTGGCGACGAGCGGTGAATGGGCACTCATGATCCGGCTCCTCATACTGTTATCAGGCCGGGCAACCGCCCGATAGCTCAATCCCGGCCGGGCGTTAACACTTCGCTAGTCAGTCTGGCACAAAACTGCCGATCCAGCCGTCAAACTCAAACCTCTGCGCTATCAGCATAGCGCACACTCCGGCTGAGTCAGTTTGTTCAAATGCTTGAGAATATCGAGCGTGGACACCACACCGCACAGCTGCTTGCCGTCGGTGATGAAGATCCGGTGTATCCCTTTTTCACACAGGATTACCGCCAGTTCAGTTACCGGCGTCGATGAGGGTGTCGAGATTATCGCAGGTGTCATGATCTCGCTGACCAGATGACTCAGATGGGGGTTCGACTCCTTGATGCCGAGTTCATCGATGCTGGCCCCGTCCAGCGAGGAGTAGTAGTACTGCGCCATCGGATTTTCACCGAGGCGATGTTCCGGCTTGCCATCGAAGTTGAGCAGATCGCTCAAGCTGACCACGCCGACCAGCTCCCGCTTGTCGGAGAGTACCGGCGCGCCAGTGATCTTGTGCTTGATCAAGAACTCGATCAGCGTCTGCAGCGACCAGTGCGCCTGTACGGTATGCAGGTCGCGCGACATGATATCGGCTGCAATCAGGGTCTTGGGTATCGTCATGGTATCGATCCTCTGGTTGTGGAAAGGTCGGCCCCACAGGGCTGAGTTCACACTCCCACAGCAGCTGCAGGCCAACCATATCTCGGAAGTGGTACAACGAGGTCCCGTGGGACCAATACTTGATCCAGGTTAAGTTTTTGCGTTGAAAAACCGCTTCGTCGTGCATCGTTCAGAGAACAGGAGGGCGCTTGATATCGGTCAATCAGCCTGGCGTGGCGATCGGCTAGAGTGCAGGTAAACGTCCTTTCCTTAATCTGCAGGTACCCGCATGACGCTTCTCTCCACCGACACCCTGCCCCAGGTCGAACTCGATTTTATGAACGAGGATCATGCCGAGGCCAGCGCACTGATCAACCTCCTCAATGCAGCGCTCGAGCAACTGATCAGCGGTGGCAGCCAGGACCGTACAGCGGTCACTGCGCTACTGGATCAGTTCTATGAGCACAACCGCGACCATTTCGCTCATGAGCAGGCGGAGATGGAGCGTACCGGATTTCCCGCCTACCCGGTGCACAAAGGCGAGCATGAGCGGGTACTGAAGGAGTTCAACGGCGTGATTGAGGCCTGGCGCGAGGGTATGCCCGCAGAGGCTTTGCAGAACCACCTGGCCAACAGTGTCGTGCCCTGGTTTATCAACCATATCGGCACCATGGACAGCGTCACCGCGATGTTTATCGAGCGTCAGGGGTAAAACACGTTCTCGACGACCTCAAGCACTGGCCCGGAGCTGTTCCGGGCTGTTCAGATTGAGCAGCCGAGGGGCCTGCTCATCCACCGCCAAGCGCATGACCGGATGTTGCGCATACCAGCGTCTCACCGCCTGTTGGCCCGATTCCAGCCAGAGATCCAGGCTGTCGCGGTAGCGGCAGGGGATTACCGCGTGCAGATAGTGCGGCTGCCCCTCGCTCTGCAGATGCACGATATGGTCGGGGTTGCGCCGGGCGGCATCGAGCAGACTACGCACCAGGTCGCGACTGATCAGCGGTGTATCGCAGGGCAGCACCAGCAGATGACTGATCTCGGTATCCAGCGCCGCCATCGCCGCCTGAACGCCGCTCAGCGGTCCGTTAAAGCCTGCCTGGCGATCACACACCAGCGGCACCCCCAGGCGGGCATACTCCAGCGGGTTGCGGTTGCAGCTGATCAGCACCCGGGCCACCTCCGCTTGGGCCGCGGCCAGGCTCCAGCTCACCATCGGCGCCTGACGGAAGGGCACCAGCCCCTTGTCACATCCTCCCATGCGCCGCCCCTGCCCGCCGGCCAAGATGACCGCCGCAAATGCCGACACGCTCAGCTCCTTTACGCCATCCATCGCGTCAATCCAACAGGCCGTGGAAGGGATAGAAGTTCAGCAGCTGCCCCTCTGCCACGCACTCACCGGCGGGGATCAGCAGCAGCCCCCCGGCCTGACTCGCCGAGCTCAGCACCCCGGAGCTCTGGTTATCCAGCGGCGCCGCCTGCAATCCCCCTTTGCCCTGCACCAACCGGGCACGGATAAACTCATCGCGTGGAATCGCACGTTGGCGGTTAAATCCGGCCGGCAGCTGGAAGCAGATCGGTTGCAGCGCCGTGCAGCCCTGCTGTTTCAGCAGATAGGGCCGGGCCAGCATCAGGAAGGTGACCAGCACCGCCGCCGGATTACCGGGCAGGCCGATAAATGGCGTCCTGCCGACACGCCCGTAGGCCAGCGGCTTGCCGGGCTTGATCGCCAGCCGCCAGAGACCGAGTTCGCCCAGGCTCTGCACCGCGGCCTTGACGTGGTCCTCCTCACCGACCGAGACGCCGCCGCTGCTCAGGATCAGGTCGCCCTTCTCCGCCGCCAGCGCCAGCGCATCGCGGGTGGTCTCGAACCTGTCCTCGACCACGCCGGAAAAGATCACCTCGACACCGAGCGGCTCGAGCAGGCCAAGCAGGGTGAAGTAGTTGGAGTTGTAGATCTTGCCCGGCTGGTTCGGCTGCCCCGGCATCAGCAGCTCGTCGCCGGTGTTCAGCACCACCACCCTGAGGCGGCGGTAGACCGGCACGCGATCGATACCCACCGAGGCGATCACCCCCAGGTGGCGGGCATCGAGCCGGGTACCGGCGGGTACCACGCATTGGCCGGGGCGAATATCCTGGCCGGCCGGGCGGATATGGTCGCCGGCCTGGGGTCGGCGATTGAGCTGCACATATTCACCCTGCTGTTCGCACTGCTCCTGCATGATCACCGCATCGGCACCGGGCGGAATCTCCGAGCCGGTAAAGAGGCGTGCCGCCGTGCCGGGGTGCAGCGACGCACCCTGTACACCGGCCGGTATCCGCTGGCTGACCGGCAACAGCAGGTTATCGGGCAAACTGGCCGTATTGACGGCATAGCCGTCCATGGCGCTGTTGTCCGCCGGTGGCACCGCTATCGTGGAGAGCAGATCCAGCGCCAGCACACGGCCCCGCGCCTGCTCCAGCGGCACGCTTTCGCTTTCGCACAACGGCCGGACATCCGCCAGCAGCCGCTCCAGCGCCTGACTCAGCGGCATCAGGCCACCGCTGTCGCATCCGCAGCCGCTCATGATCTTGGCCCGCAGGCGCTGGCCACATCGGGCAGCACCATCTCGACGAAGTTGCAGGGGCGGTGACGGGCATCGAGCTGCTCACGGATCACCCGCTCCCAGGCGGTACGGCACGCTTTCGGCGAGCCGGGCATGGCGAAGATGACGGTGCGGTTGGCCACCCCGGCCACAGCGCGGGACTGGATGGTGGAGGTGCCGATCTCGTCGTAGGAGAGTTGGCGGAACAGCTCACCGTAACCCTCGACCTGCTTGTCGAATAGCGGCAGCAGCGCCTCCGGCGTGTTGTCGCGCAGGGTGAAGCCGGTACCGCCGGTGACCAGGATCACCTGGATTTCGGCGTCGGCGATCCACTGCGACACCTGCGCGCGCAGCTGGTAGATATCGTCGGGGCGGATCTGGCGGTCGGCCAGGCGATGCCCGGTCTCCTCCAGCGCCGCATGCAGGGTGTCACCGGAGGTGTCGGTCTCCCGGGTGCGGGTGTCCGACACCGTGAGTACGGCGATATTGAGCGGTACAAACACCGCGTTCTCTTTGGCATGTCCCATCGTGATTACTCTCGGTTATTCAGCTCAACAGTTCTGTTCCAGGTTTAGCAGCTCGATCAGTCCCTCGACATGGGCGGTGACTTTTTCGACCTCTGCTGCGTCCGCCCTGCGCCCGATCCGCTTCCTGTAACCCTGCTCGTACAGCCGCACATGTTCATCCGCCTCGACATCGCAGTTGGCCAGGCAGGCGGCGGCACAGTGCAGCGGACAGCCGTCGATGGCGATGATCGGCCGCCCGGAGCGGGCGATCCTGACCAGCGCCGGCACCCCGCCGCCGACACCGGAGATGCAGGACATCTCCGCCTTGCCGCTGTGATCCAGTCGTACCGCCACATCGTTGGCCAGTTGCGCCACATCGGAGCAGCCGGAGCAGGCGTAGACCAGCGGCAGATCGCGTCTCCTCGTCATACCGCCCACTGTCTTAAGCCAGCCACGCTGGGTATGGTCAGCCTGCCGCCATTTACCTGCAGCAACCCCTTGTGCTTCAGTGCCGCAATCACCCGCGAGAAGGTTTCCGGCTGCATCGCCAGCCGTGCCGCGATCAGTTGCTTGGATACCGGCAGTTCGACCACCACCTGTCCGCTCTCCCCCTTGTCCACCAGGTCGAGGATGAAGCGGGCGACCCGGTGCGCCGCGTCCTGCTGGGTCAGTGTCTCGATCTCGGCCATGCTGCGCTGCAGGCGGCTGGCCATCGCCGCCATGACGCCGAAACAGCTGTCCACCGACTGCCGCAGCAGGCGCTGATAGACCTGGGCGTTAAATGCCAGCAGGCAGCTGCCCTCGATGGCGCTGGCATTGGCCGGGTAGTGCTGCTCCGACATGAACATGGCCGCTTCGGCTACCGGGTCGTTGCGGCCCAATACGCTGATCACGATCTCCCGCCCGCTGGCGGAGATACGGAAAAACTTGATCCGTCCGGCCAGCACAATGAACACCCGCTCGGCCGCTTCGCCCTGCTGGAACAGGCTCTGCCGTGGTTCCAGGTCGATCAGTCGGGCCGACGCCATCAGCTCGCTGAACTGACGTTCGCTCAGTGCCGACAGCAGGAGGTGCTGTCGCACCTGCTGGGTCCAGTTCGTTTGAAGCTCAAAATGAGTCGCTCGACATCCCATGGCTTATCCACCTGTCATGTTCATGAAACGCAGTACCTGGGGCGCATCGCGATCGGCAAAGCTGTGCCCTGCGGGCTTACGCCGTATCGCGTCGCGCACCCTGTTTTCGATCCGCCTTTCGTCGCCGGGATAGCGACGCAGAATTTCACGCAGATCCACCGAGTGCTCTTGCCCCAGGCAGAGCAACAGGCGTCCCTCGGCGGTCACCCGCAGCCGGTTGCAGCTGTCGCAGAAGTTATGGCTGTGGGGGGAGATGAAGCCGACCCGGCCCGGCAATCCGGCGATCCGGTAGTAACGGGAGGGACCGCCGGTGCGGTCGGTACAGGGCATCAGTTGATAGCGGGTTTCGATCTCCCGCTTCACATCGTCGCTGGAGCAGTAGGCCTGTCGGCGGTCGTGGCTGTTGACCCGGCCCAGCGGCATCTCCTCGATGTAGCTGATGTCGATGCCGCGCGCCTGGGCGAATGCCAGCAACGCATGGATCTCGTCATCGTTGTGGCCCTTCATGATCACGCTGTTCAGCTTGATACGGTGGAAGCCCGCCGCGACGGCGGCGTCGATGCCGGCGATCACCTGGCACAGTTTGCTGCGCCGGGTCATCGCTGCGAAACGGTCGGGCTTGAGGCTGTCCAGGCTGATATTGAGCCGTTTCAGCCCCGCCGTCTTCAACGGTTCGGCCAGGCGGTAGAGTTGGGAGCCGTTGGTGGTCATCACCACCTCGTCCAGCCCCGGCAGTGCCGCCAGCCGCGCCACCAGGTCGACGATGCCCCGGCGCATCAGCGGTTCGCCGCCGGTCAGACGGATCCTCTTGATCCCCATCGCCACGAAACTGCGGCCCAGGGTCTCGATCTCCTCCAGCGAGAGGATGCGGGCACGGGGCAGGAACTCAACGTCCTCAGCCATGCAGTAGACGCAGCGGAAGTCGCAGCGATCGGTCACCGACAGGCGGATATAGTCGATCTTTCTGCCCAGACCGTCGATCAGGCCGTTGTCCGCCTGTGTCGTCGTATGTGTCGTCGGCTGCGTCATCGCAAGGGTCCTCTGCTTCAGGTTCAGTGATTATTGCGGGCCGCATCCGGCCTGCCCTATTCCCCTATGGAGGTACCACCCACCCCTAACGCCACCAAAGTTGATCTGGCTCAATTTTTTGGTGGGCGGTTACGCCTGCAGCGCCTCCTGCCGCAGCGAATAGATCGCCGGCATGCTGTCGACGCAGTCGATATCGACCTTGAGATCCTTGATCAGGCCATCCTCGATGCTGTAGATCCAGCCGTGAATGGCCAGCGACTGGCCACGCTGCCAGGCTTTCTGCGCGATGCCGGTGTGGCAGATGTTCTCCACCTGCTGCAGCACGTTGAGTTCGCACAGGCGGTCGACCCGGTGCTGCTCGTCCGGTTCGGCATCGAGAATATCGCGGCAGTGGTAGCCGATATCCTTGATATGGCGCAGCCAGTGATCGATCAGGCCATAGTCCTGATTGCTCAGCGCTGCGCGCACGCCGCCGCAGCCGTAGTGACCACAGACGATAATGTGCTTGACCTTGAGCACATTGACGGCGAAATGGATCACCGACAGGCAGTTCAGGTCAGTGTGCAACACCAGGTTGGCGATGTTGCGGTGCACGAACAGCTCGCCCGGCAGCATGCCGACGATTTCGTTGGCCGGTACCCGGCTGTCGGAGCAGCCTATCCACAGATACTCCGGCGTTTGCTGCGCCGCCAGTCGCTTGAAGAAACCGGGCTGCTCGCGTTCGATGCGCGCGGCCCAGTCACGATTGTTGCCTAACAGGTCGGTCAACATCTCGACCACCTCCGCATTGTTCTACTGCACCAGCAGCGAGTCGGCCCCCTGCAGTTCGAGCCCCTCGATCTGCGCATCGGATACCAACAGCTGGATATACTGGTTCACCGCGCGGCGGTAGTTACGTTCGATCAGATAGCCGCGGATGCGGTTCTCGACCGCCTCGTAGGGCAGCGGCTCGCCGTCGATGCGTTTGTCGATACGGGTGATATGGAAGCCGTAGCGGCTCTCCAGCGGTCGCCCGGCCAGCCCCTCCGGCAGGGTAAAGATCTGCCGCTCGAACTCGGGCACGGTCTGACCCTTGTCGATCTGACCCAGTTCGCCGTCCAGCTCCTTCGACGGGCAGTCGGAGTGTTGGCGGGCGATCTCGGCGAACAGTTCCGGATCCTGCTGCAGCGCGTCGATCAGCACTTCGGCCTGCGCCTTGCGTTCGGCGCGCGTATCCAGATCGTCCGGCGCCGCGGCGAGCAGGATGTGGGACACCGCGAGCAGCGGTTGGGTGCAGAACTTGTCGCGGTTGGCTTCGAAGTAGCGATAGCACACCTCGTCGGTGGCCTGCGGCAGCTCGACTTCGTGTTCGATCAGTTTCTGAATCAGTGTTTCTTCGTCGTCTGCGTCATCGCTCGACACCTCCAGCCCCAGTTCCGCTATGCGTTGCAGCAGCAGTTCGCGGATCACCAGCGCCTGCACCGCCTGGGCGCGGGAGGCTTCCAGCGAGTCGGCCGGGTAGTACTGGATCTCCTGGGCGATGCGCTGTTCGTCCAGCGTCTTGCCGTTGACGATTACCGCAGCGAACTCGGGGGTGGTGTCGTTCACCTGGGTCAGTTCGATCATCTGCATGGCGGGTACCTCTTTCGCTTTCTATGAGTCCGGTTGTGTTCGGAGTGTCGTACTTGCGGTGCCCGGCGAGGAGGGGTATTACTTTCCGGGACTCGCTGTGAATACATCCCTGTACGCTCGGCGTCGGCATCCATGCCTCCGACGGTCCCGGAAAGTAATACCCCTCCCCGCCTTGGAAAGTTCGGTGCCTCGCTCTCCGGTCAATCGGCACCGTGCTATTGAAAGTCGATAGCGACTCTCACTTTCAGAGCTGCCCGGAATCTCGCATCGAACCCTCCAGACGGTTGGCACCGCGCTATCGAGGGTCGGTATAGCCTCTTATTTAGAGCCCGCCTGGAATCTCGCGCAGGACTCTCCATGACAGGGTGGGGCGTCGCTTTCCGGGACCGTCTGCCGCCAGGGATGGCGGCAGTCGAGCGGTCAGGATGACGCAAAGCGTGTCCCGGAAAGCGATGCCCCACCCTGTCCGGCACCATGAGCTACCTACCCCATCCGGCACGGCACCGTCAGTCAGCGCTGCCGCACAATCTGATAGTTACGGGCGAAGTACTTCACCGGTACGCTCCAGATATGCACCATGCGGGTGAAGGGGAACACCACGAACATGGTCAGGCCGATGAAGATATGCAGCTTGTACACCAGCCCCACCTCGGCCAGATGACTCGCGGCATCGGCCTGGAAGGTCACCAGCCCCTGAGCCCAGTGCGCCAGGTCGATCATCACGCCGCCATCCAGATGCTGCATGGCGAACGGGATGGTCAGCAGACCGAGGCTCACCTGCACGAACAGCAGCGCGATGATGAACAGGTCCGCCTTGGTGCCGGTAGCGCGCACGCGCGGGTCGGTCAGGCGACGCTTGAGCAGCAGCAAAGCACCGATCCAGCAGGAGAGTCCCGCGATGCCGCCGACGATGATCGCCATCAACTGCTTGTTGCCGGCGGAGATGAACGGCGCATACAGGGCATGCGGCGTCAGCAGGCCGACCAGGTGACCGAAGAAGATCACCAGCACGCCGGCATGGAACAGGTTGCTGGCACGCCGAAACCCCTTGTTGCTCAGCATCTGACTGGAACTGGCGCGCCAGGTGTACTGCTCGCGGTCGTAGCGGATCCAGCTGGCGATCAGGAAGATCGCCCCGGCGATGTAGGGGTAAACGCCAAATAACAGATCGTTCAGATAGGACATTTCTCTTCTCCCGGACTCAGAATGAACCCGCTGTTTCGGTACGGACTTCACGCGTGGGGGACTGGATATTCAGCGGCCTGACCTGGTCCAGCTCCCGGCGGCGCTGGGCGATAACGCCGTCGCCGCACTCCTGGGCGCTGTTTTCGGTGAAGCGCACCATCTCCTCCTCCCACACCTGATCCAGCGCCTCGGGCGTGTCGTCACGCGCCTCGGCAGCCACCTTCTCGCGCAGCTCTTCACGCTTCTGCTCGATTTCGATACCGGCCAGGGCCAGCAGCGACTCGAACAGCACCGCGTAACCGCTGTCGCGCTGACGCAGCCGCTCCTCCAGCAGCACCAGGATATGACCGACATCGGCCAGCCACTTGCGCGCCTCGCTCTCCGGCCGCTGGGCCAGGAACTCGAGGAACAGCGGCAGGTAGTCGGGCAGTTCGCGCACGTTGATCTGGAACCCTTCGCGCTCGTAGATCGCCATCAGATCCACCATCGCCTGGCCGCGGTCGCGGCTCTCGCCGTGGACATGCTCGAACAGCAGCAGCGACAGGGAGCGGCCACGATCGAACAACGCCACGTAGGACTCCTGCGCATCAAGCAGCTCGGTTTTGCACAGCCGGTCGATAAACACCACCAGCTTGTCGCGCATCGCTTCCGGCAACGCCGCATCGGCGCGAACCTCATCAATCAACACCTGACGGGCATCGACCAGTTCGGTCTCGGGATAGCCCAGCAGGGCCGAGATTACGCTCAGACTACCTATCTTCGAACTAGGCATCTTCCACCTCCGTATCCTGCAGCAGTTTCGGGTCCACCTGCTTCACACCGCTGATCTTCTCGACCATGGTGACGTTCTGCTTCTTGGCGCCGAACAGGTTGAACTCGCTCTCGCCACCGGCGCAGCCGTTGCCGAAGCTGAAGCCACAACCGTTGCGCTCGGGGAAGGCTTCCTTGGCCAGCTCGCGGTGGCTGGTCGGGATCACGAAGCGGTCCTCGTAGTTGGCGATCGCCAGGTAGCGGTACATCTCCTTGGCCTGATGCTCGGTGAGACCGGCGTCCTCCAGTACCTGCAGGTTGATCTTGCCCTCGACCTGTTCGTCGCGCTTGTAGGCGCGCATCGCCAGCAGTTTCTTCAGCGCGGCGACCACCGGCTTCTCGTCACCGGCGGTGAGCAGGTTGGCCAGGTATTTCACCGGGATACGCAGGCTGTCCACATCCGGAATCGCGCCGTTCATGCCGATCTTGCCGGCGTCGGCGGCGGACTGGATCGGGCTCAGCGGCGGCACGTACCAGACCATCGGCAGGGTGCGGTATTCCGGGTGCAGCGGCAGCGCCAGTTTCCAGTCCATCGCCAGCTTGTACACCGGCGAGTTCTGTGCCGCCTTGATCACGCTGTCGGTGACGCCGTCGCGACGTGCCTGCTCGATCACCGCCGGGTCGTGCGGGTCGAGGAAGATCTCCAGCTGCTTCTGGTACAGGTCCTGCTCGTTGCCGGACGCGGCCACCTCGGCGATGCGGTCCGCATCGTAGAGCATGACGCCCAGGTAACGGATACGGCCGACACAGGTCTCGGAGCAGACTGTGGGCATGCCGGATTCAATACGCGGGTAACAGAAGATGCACTTCTCGGATTTACCGGTTTTCCAGTTGTAGTAGATCTTCTTGTACGGGCAGCCGGACACGCACATGCGCCAGCCGCGGCACTTGTCCTGGTCGATCAGCACGATGCCGTCCTCGTCGCGCTTGTAGATCGCGCCGGAGGGGCAACTGGCGACACAGGCCGGGTTCAGGCAGTGCTCGCACAGACGCGGCAGGTACATCATGAAGGTGTTCTCGAACTGGCCGTAGATATCCTTCTGCACGTTGTCGAAGTTCTTGTCCTTCGAGCGCTTCTTGAACTCGGTACCGAGGATCTCCTCCCAGTTCGGGCCCCATTCGATCTTCTTCATGCGGTCGCCGGTGATCAGCGAGCGTGGCCGCGCCACTGGCTGGTGCTTGCCCTCGGGGGCGTTGTGCAGGTGCTGGTAGTCGAAGTCGAACGGCTCGTAGTAGTCGTCGATCTCCGGCAGGTCCGGGTTGGCGAAGATGTTCGCCAGTACCCGCCACTTGCCGCCGATGCGCGGCTCGATGCTGCCGTCCGGTTTGCGCAGCCAGCCGCCCTTCCACTTGTCCTGGTTCTCCCACTCTTTCGGGTAGCCGATACCGGGTTTGGTCTCGACGTTGTTGAACCAGGCGTACTCCATCCCTTCACGGGAGGTCCAGACGTTCTTGCAGGTGATCGAGCAGGTGTGACAGCCGATGCACTTGTCGAGGTTCAGCACCATGCCGACTTGAGAACGGATTTTCATTTCGCGGCCTCCTGAACAGGATCCTGTACGTAGTCGTTGTTCTCGCCATCCAGCCAGTCGATGTTCTTCATCTTGCGCACGATGACGAACTCGTCGCGGTTGGAACCGACGGTGCCGTAGTAGTTAAAGCCATAGGACTGCTGCGCGTAGCCGCCGATCATGTGGGTAGGTTTCGGGCAGGCGCGAGTCACTGAGTTGTGGATACCGCCACGGGTGCCGGAGGTTTCCGCGCCCGGTACGTTCACGATGCGCTCTTGGGCGTGGTACATCAGCGTCATCCCCTCGTTGACACGCTGGGAGACCACCACGCGGGCGGCGATGGCGCCGTTGGAGTTGAAGATCTCGACCCAGTCGTTGTCCTCGATGCCGACCTTGGCCGCGTCCACCTCCGACATCCAGATGATCGGGCCGCCGCGCGACAGCGTCAGCATGATCAGGTTGTCGCTGTAGGTGGAGTGGATGCCCCACTTCTGGTGCGGGGTGATCCAGTTCAGCGCGATCTCCGGGTTGCCGTTGGGCTTGTGGTTCAACATCGGCTTCACCGACTTGGTGTTGATCGGCGGTCGGTACACCAGCAGCGATTCACCGAAATCACGCATCCACGGATGATCCTGGTAGTACTGCTGACGGCCGGTCAGGGTGCGCCAGGGGATCAGCTCATGGACGTTGGTGTAGCCGGCGTTGTAGGAGACATGCTCATCTTCCAGGCCCGACCAGGTCGGCGAGGAGATGATCTTGCGCGGCTGTGCCTGCACGTCGCGGAAGCGGATCTTCTCCTCCTCCTTCGGCAGCGCCAGATGGGTGTGGTCGAGGCCGGTGGCCTTGCCCAGCGCTTCCCAGGCCTTCACCGCCACCTGACCGTTGGTCTCCGGCGCCAGCGCCAGGATCATCTCGGCGGCGTCGATGGCGGTCTCCAGCTTGGCACGGCCCTCGGCGGCACCCGGCTGGGTGTGGGTCCAGTTCAGTTGCTTGAGCAGCTCGACCTCTTTCTTGGTATCCCAGTTGATCCCCTTGCCGCCGTTACCGGCGGACTCCAGCAGCGGGCCCACCGAGGTGAAGCGGGCATAGGTGTTGGGGTAGTCGCGCTCGACCAGCGCCAGATTCGGCATGGTCTTGCCCGGTACCGGCTCGCACTCGCCTTTCTTCCAGTCTTTCACATCGTAGGGCTGAGCCAGCTCGCCGGCGGTGTCGTGCAGCAGCGGTACGGTGACCAGATCCTGCTCGACGCCCAGGTGACCGACGCAGACCTCGGAGAACTTCTGCGCGATCCCCTTGTAGATATCCCAGTCGGAACGCGCTTCCCAGGCTGGGTCGGTGGCGGCCGACAGCGGGTGGATGAACGGGTGCATATCCGAGGTGTTGAGATCGTCCTTCTCGTACCAGGTCGCGGTCGGCAGCACGATATCGGAGTAGAGGCAGGTGGTGGACATGCGGAAGTCCAGCGTCACCAGCAGGTCTACCTTGCCTTCGGCGCCCTGCTCGTGCCACTTCACCTCTTCCGGCTTGGGACCGTCCTCGGCGCCCAGGTCCTTGCCCAGCACCGAGTGGTTGGTGCCCAGCAGGTACTTGAGCATGTACTCGTGGCCCTTGCCGGAGGAGCCGAGCAGGTTGGAGCGCCAGATAAACATGTTGCGCGGGAAGTTCACCGGGTTGTCCGGATCCTCCGCGGCGAAGGCGATCTTGCCGGATTTCAGCTGCTCGACCGTGTACGCCTGCGGCGTCTTGCCGGCTGCTTCGGCGGCCTTGGCCAGGTGCAGCGGGTTGGTGTTCAACTGCGGTGCCGAGGGCAGCCAGCCCATGCGCTCGGAGCGCACGTTGAAGTCGATCAGGCTGCCGCTGTACTTGGCGCTGTCGGCCAGCGGGGAGAGGATCTCGCTCACCTCCAGCTTCTCGTAACGCCACTGGTTGGAGTGGTTGTAGAAGAAGGAGGTGCCGTTCATGTGACGCGGCGGACGCTGCCAGTCGAGGCCGAACGCCAGCGGCAGCCAGCCGCACTGCGGACGCAGCTTCTCCTGACCCACGTAGTGCGCCCAGCCACCGCCGGTCTGGCCGATACAGCCACACATCACCAGCAGGTTGATCAGGCCGCGGTAGTTCATGTCCATGTGGTACCAGTGGTTCATACCGGCACCGACGATGATCATCGAGCGACCCTTGGTCTTGTCTGCGGTATCGGCGAACTCGCGGGCGATCTGGATCACCTGGTTGCGGTCGACACCGGTGATCTTCTCCTGCCAGGCCGGAGTGTAGGGGGCGTTGTCATCGAAGCTCTTGGCGACGAAATCACCACCCAGGCCACGATCGACACCGTAGTTGGCCAGCATCAGGTCACCCACGGTAACCAGCAACGACTCGCTGCCGTCGGCCAGCTTGACCCGCTTGGCCGGCAGGTTGTGGTGGATCACGTCGCTGAACACGTTATTGGTGAAGTATTCGTTTTCCACCCCGCCGAAGTAGGGGAAGCCCACCGATACCACCTCGTCGTGGTTGTCGATCAGGCTCAGCGCCAGCTGGGTATCGGCGCCCTTGCCGCCCTCCTTCTCCTCGATGTTCCACTTGCCCTGCTCGCCCCAGCGGAAGCCGATGGAGCCGTTCGGCACCACAAAGCTGTTGCTCTGGCTGTCGAAGGCGACGGTTTTCCAGTCCGGGTTGTTGTCCTGGCCCAGGTTGGCATCGAAGTCGGCGGCGCGGATAAAGCGACCGGCGGCATAGGAGCCGTCCTCACGCTTGTCCAGCTGCACCAGGAACGGCATGTCGCTGTACTTGCGCGCATAGTCGTTGAAGTAGGCGCTGGGCTTGTCGACGTAGAACTCCTTCAGGATCACGTGGCCCATCGCCATCGCCATCGCCGCATCGGTGCCCTGCTTCGGGTTCATCCACTGGTCGCACAGCTTGGCGACTTCTGAGTAGTCCGGCGTCACCGCCACGGTCTTGGTGCCCTTGTAGCGCACCTCGGTGAAGAAGTGGGCATCCGGAGTACGGGTCTGCGGAACGTTGGAGCCCCAGGCGATGATGTAGTTGGAGTTGTACCAATCGGCCGATTCCGGCACGTCGGTCTGCTCGCCCCAGGTCATCGGCGAGGCCGGCGGCAGGTCGCAGTACCAGTCGTAGAAGCTCAGGCAGGCACCGCCGATCAGCGACAGGTAACGGGCGCCCGCGGCGTAGGAGACCATCGACATGGCGGGGATCGGCGAGAAACCGATCACCCGGTCGGGGCCGTACTGCTTGATGGTATAGGTGTTGGACGCGGCGATGATCTCGTTGACCTCGTCCCAGTTGGAACGCACGAAACCGCCCTGGCCACGCACCGACTTGTAGGACTTCGCCTTGTCCTGGTTCTCGACGATAGAGGCCCAGGCTTCAACCGGATCCTGATGCGTAAGGCGTGCCTCGCGCCACAGCTTGAGCAGGCGCTTGCGGATGGTCGGGTACTTCAGCCGGTTGGCACTGTAGATATACCAGGAGTAGCTGGCACCACGGGGGCAGCCGCGCGGCTCGTGGTTGGGCAGGTCGGGCCGGGTACGCGGATAGTCGGTCTGCTGGGTCTCCCAGGTGATCAGACCGTTCTTGACGTAGATCTTCCAGCTGCAGGAGCCGGTGCAGTTCACGCCATGGGTGGAGCGCACGATCTTGTCGTGCTGCCAGCGCTGGCGGTAACCGTCTTCCCAGTCACGGCTCTCGTCCGTGGTCTGGCCGTGGTTGCCCGCGAAGCTCTGCGGCTTCTTCTTCAGGTATCTGAGTCGATCAAGCAAATGGCTCATATTTAGGTCTCCTGAAACCTCTTGCCCAGGACAGGATTCATCACGGCGATGCATCCCACATGTGTGGGGTGAAAGTACGGCAGCAGCGCTTGGCGAATGTTGACCTGGATCAACGCTCGACAGGGGGTAAAAAGCGGCAGGGGCGGCATATACCACTAAAGTGATACCAACCGTATCAATCGCTAATTTATTGTTTTTAATTGATTATTCAGGAGGCGCAGGTGAATGACCGGAGGATGATTATTACCCTGCGGGTTTTTATGGGTATCCCCTCGAAAGCGGGGGTCGAAACCCTACGGATTTTTCACCGATTTGCCTTAACCGATATCAACCACCCGCCGTTTATTGCACCTCGCTTGACCCGCCGCAAACCGACGTGAAAGACGTACTTAAGTAGCATTCTGGATACTTCATTACCCTTGCTAGGGTGAATCCGTAGCTCCCGAATACACGGGCGGCTGTCATCCAATAACAATGAAAGGAGGTTCCCATGAAGTGGACCGATCCCGCGTACTGCGACCTGCGTCTGGGCTTTGAAGTAACGGCTTACGTCTTCGTGCGTTGACGCCCTTTCAGCCGGAGGGTCCCTCCCCTTCCGGCTGTTTTCCCGCCCTTTGCAACGGAGCGACTGCCATGACATCGCCAACCCTGCCGACCCCGGAGCACCGGTACGTCATCAACCCGCTGTTTCTGTTCCGCTGGGAAGCCTCGCAGAACGCCCATGTGCTGCTCTACCCGGAAGGGGTGGTGAAGCTGAACGCCAGCGCCGCGTCGATCCTCAAGCTGTGCAACGGCACCTATAACGTCACGCAGATGGTCGACCACCTCAGCGAGCGCTACGACGGCTCGCCGCGCGAGCTGATCGGCCAAAGTCTGATCAAATTTCTGGAGGCCGCCGATGCCAAAGGCTGGATCAACGCTGTCGCTTGACGGCGAGGGCAAGCCGCTCTGGGTCTCCCTGGAGCTGACCTATCAGTGCCCGCTGAACTGCGTGTTCTGCAGCAATCCGGTGGATTTCGACGACTACCGCGAGGGCGAGTTGAGCACCGAGGAGTGGAAGCGGGTGATCCGCGAGGCGCGTGAGCTGGGCGCGTTGCAGATCGGTTTTACCGGCGGCGAACCGGCGCTGCGCAAGGACCTTGAGGAGTTGATCGGCTACGCCGATTCGCTCGGTTTCTACACCAACCTGATCAGTTCCGGCATCGGCCTGACCCCGACGCGTCTGGTCGAGATGAAAGCGCGCGGCCTGAAACATATCCAGCTCGGCTTCCAGTCCTGCGACGAAACCACCGCCAACCTGATGGCCGGTGCCGACGCCTTCCGCCGCAAGCTGGAGATCGCCCGCGAGATCAAGGCGCTGGGCTTTCCGATGGTGCTAAACGTGCCGGTGACACGGCACAACCTGCCGCAGATCCCGGAGATCCTGAACCTGGCCGAAAGCCTGGGCGTGGAGTATATCGAGCTGGCCAATATCCAGTACTACAACTGGGCACTGATCAACCGCGACCAGCTGCTGCCGACCCGGGAGCAGCTGGAGTGGGCGGAGGCGGAGGTGGCCAGGTTCCGCGAACGGGTCGGCGAGCGGATGACGGTCTACTTCGTTATCCCCGACTACTACGACGGTCGGCCCAAGGCGTGCATGAACGGCTGGGGCGCGATCCACCTGACCATCGCCCCGGACGGCTCCGCCCTGCCCTGCTCCCAGGCCCGCTCGATCGACACGCTGAGTTTCCCCAACGTGCGCGATCACAGTCTGGCCTGGCTCTGGCAGGAATCGGACACGTTCAACCACTTCCGTGGCGACAGCTGGATGAAGGAGCCCTGCCGCAGTTGCGACGAGAAGGAGAAGGATTTCGGCGGCTGCCGCTGCCAGGCACTGGCACTGACCGGCGATGCCGCCAACGCCGACCCGGCCTGCAGCAAGTCGCCCCACCACAGCCGGATCCTGGACGCCATCGACCGGGCCGCCGCTACGCAGGACCGCCCTGAGGCATTGATCTACCGCGACGCCGGTTTCAATTGCGAAGGGGGTGAACGATGAGACTGCCGCACGACTCCCTGCCCGGCACCGTGCTGGCGGGCGGTACGCTGACGCTGCTGCTCTACCTGCTGGTGGATCTGCTGATCGCCCGCCCGTTCTGAAACCGGAGGCAACGCGATGGATACCCCCTGGCTGGATCTGCTGTTTCGCTGGAGCCACTTCGCCTTCGCACTGATCTGGATCGGGCACAACTACGCCAACCTGGTGCAGAACCCGCGCTTCAGGCCGTTCGACCCCGGCACCAGCGAGGATGCCTGCAACCACGCCGTTGAGCAGCGGATGCAGCGCGAGCACGGCACCTTCCGCTACGCCTCCATCGTCGTCTGGCTCTCCGGCATCGGGATGCTCTGGCAGCGCGGCTGGCTGGCGGATGCGCTGCTACTGCGCGGTGATCTGGCGGTGATCGGCATGGGCGCCTGGATCGGCACACTGATGCTGCTGAATCTCTGGCTGATCATGTGGCCGCACCAGAAAAAGGTGCTCGGCTTCGTTCCTGCGCCGCTGGAGGAGCGGGTCCGCTGCTCGCGTATCACCTTTCTCGCCTCGCGCAGCAACACCATATTGTCGATGCCGCTGCTGTTCTTCATGGCGGCCGGCAGCCACGGTCTGGCCCTCTTCCATTGAGATAGAGAGCATTGACCAGACTCCACTGACCGGGAGGACTCTGACCATGACGAGTGCACCGATCTACAACTTCGCCGCCGGCCCCGCGATGATGCCGCCTGAGGTGCTGCAACGGGCGCAGGCGGAGCAGCTCGACTGGCAGCAGCGGGGCTACTCGGTGTGGGAGATGCCGTTCACCGGCAGCGAGTTCCAGCAGATCGCCGACCAGACACGCCAGGATCTGCGCGAACTGCTGCAGGTGCCCGATCAGTTCCGCATCCTGTTCATGCAGGGCGGCGCCTCGGCGCAGTTCTCGCTGGTGCCGCTCAACCTGCTCGGTGAGCATCCGGCACCCTGCGCCGACTACATCGCCGGTGGGCACTGGTCACGCAAGGCGATCCGCGAAGCGCGGCGCTACTGCCGGGTCAACGTGGCGGCCGACAACGGCGATTACAGCGGACCGGTTCGTCTGCCCAACCCTGACGAATGGCAGCTGGATCCGGGCGCGGCCTACTGCCACCTGACCAGCAACGAAACCGCCGAAGGGCTGCAGTTCGCCGAACTGCCCGACACCGGGTCGGTACCACTGGTGGTGGATATGACCTCGGATTTCCTCTCCCGGCCGCTGGATTTCTCCCGCCTCGACCTGGCCTATGCCGGGGCGCAGAAGAATATCGGCCCGGCCGGACTGACCTTGGTGCTGATCCGCGACAGCCTGATCCGCGAGCCGCTGCCCGCCACCCCCTCCGCGTTCAGCTACAAGGTGGTGAATGACAGCCACGGCCGCTTCAACACACCGCTGACCTATGCCATCTACCTGGCGGGGCTGGTGTTCCGTCACTGGTTGCAGCAGGGCGGCCTGCCCGCCATCCAGTACCTGAACCGGCGCAAGAGCACACGCCTGTACCAGGCGATAGACGACAGTGAGTTCTACCACTGCCCGGTGGAGCCGCAGAGCCGCTCGCGGATGAATGTCTGCTTCCAGCTCGATGCGCCCCAGTTGACGGCCCGGTTTCTCGCCCAGGCCCAGGCAGCAGGGTTACTGAACCTGGCCGGTCACCCGGCCTGCGGCGGCGTTCGCGCCAGCCTCTACAACGCCATGCCCCTGGCCGGGGTCGAGGCCCTGATCGACTTCATGCACAGCTTTGCCAGGGAGCACGCCGATGCGATATGACGGCCCGCTCGGAGCCCTTCGCCGGCACTATACCCGCCTGACCCAGAGCCTGAACTTCGCCGCTTATGCCGCCCGCCCGGCGCTAACCGCTCTGTCCGGTGCAGGCAGAACACCCCCTGCCCATCCACCGCACCACGCCATGGGGCTGACCTTCCGCAACCCGATCGGTATCGCCGCCGGGTTCGACCGCCGCGGCCTGCTCGCCCCCTACCGGGACCGGCTGGGTTTCGGCCATATCGAGCTCGGTACCCTGTGTCGTTATCCACAGCCGGGCGCCTACCCCGGTATCTCCACCCTGGCACGCCTGCGGCGACACCCCTCGTCCGACTGTCCGCTCGGCATCAATATCGGCCTGAACCCCGGCCGGAATCCGGCACAGGCGCAGGCCGACCTGCTCTACTGCCAACGTGTCGCCTGGCGGGTAGCCGACTATCTGTGTCTGAACCTGGGGAACGCCAATGCCCGTTGGCTACTGCAGCCGGAGCATGAGGCGGAGCTGAACGACACCCTGCGTGCCCTGACCGATCAACAGCGGAGGTTGAGTGCCGTAAACGGTCGCGCCGTACCGCTGGTGGTCAAACTGGTGCTCGATCTGGAGCGGCCCGATCGGCTACCGGCGCTGCCGCCGATTCTGCCGCTGCTGCCGACTTTCGGGATTGCGGGTGTGGTGTTGGCGCTCGACAGGGGCAAACCCGTTACGGCTGAAAAGATACACGCCTGGCGCCAACGAACCTGGCAGGATCTGGCCTGTGAATTGACCCGCCAAGGCCGTGCGCTGCTTGGCGCCGACACGGCGCTGATCGTTGTCGGCGGCATCGGCAGCGAGCAGGATATTCGCCACCGGCTGAACGCCGGGGCCGACCTGGTGCAAGTGCATAACGGCCTGCTGCACAGCAGGCGCACCCTTCTCGACAGCCTTGCCAAACCGTACGGATAAACTCGTCCGAGCCGTGGTTGATGGCAATATGCTGTTCGCGCTTGTGCCGATCATCTACCCTATACAGCCCACTCCATGGATAGATCATATGACCCAGCAGCAGATGAGGCGCCTGGCCCTGGCCAGGCAGGGACTTGCTTCACCCCAGCCCTTCGGCAGCGGATGCCAGGCCGTTCTGCGCGCAATCGAACACCTGGGCTATGTACAGATCGATGCGCTATCGGTGGTAGAACGCGCCCATCACCACACGCTCTGGGCTCGGGTAGCCGACTACGCACCTGCCCAGTTGAATCAGCTGCTCGGTGAGCGGCGCATCTTCGAATACTGGTCCCATGCCGCGGCCTATCTGCCGATGCGTGACTACCGCTTTGCCCTGCCACGCATGAACGCCATCCGTAACGGGACTCACCCCTATTTCAGCAACGTCGATGCCCGACTGATGCGGGAGATCCTCGCCCGCGTACGCGGTGAAGGCGAATTGCACACTCGCGCCCTCAGCGGTAGCCGCAGCGACAAGGGCAGCTGGTGGAACTGGGGACCGGGCCGTCGGGCTCTGGACAAGCTGTTTATGCAGGGCGATCTGATGGTGAGCGAGCGTAACGGCATGCAGAAGGTGTACGACCTGGCCGAACGCGTCCTTCCAACGGGTGTGGATCTGCGCGAACCCACGCGGCATGAGTACGCGGCCTATCTGCTCGATGGCACGGTGCGAGCACATGGCCTGGTCACCTTTAAGCAGGTTATGCATCTGAACCGAGACAAGGCGCTGAAGGCAGCGATGCGCGATCTGTTGACCGAGCGTATCGACGCGGGCCAACTGACCGCAGTTGAGAATAAGGCGCTGCCCGACAGCTATATCGATACCCGGTTGCTGAACCCTCCATCCTCCGAAATCCAGCCCGGCCGGGTACAGCTGCTCTCGCCGTTCGATAACGCGGTGATCCACCGCGATCGGCTGAACAGGCTGTTCGGCTTCGACTACCGGCTCGAATGCTATCTACCGGCCACCAAGCGGGTATACGGCTACTTCTGCCTGCCCATTCTGTTGGGTGACAGGTTCATCGGCCGTATCGACTGCAAGGCACGTCGCGCCGAGCAGCGCTTTGAAGTGCTGAGCCTGCATATCGAGGATTCGACTGTGGATAAGACGGAGCTCGCCCCACTGCTGGATGAGGCGATCAGGGAGTTTGCCAAGTTCAACGGCTGCGAATACTAGCCGCGGTACGGCGCCGCTCAGCTCCCCGCTCCTGCGCCCATGGGATACCGTACATCCCTGCACAAACCCTGCTCCAGCACATCCATGTGCTCGCAGGATAAGTACATCCCTGTACAAAAAAGCGGGGCACCCGGCCCCGCAACACGCTCAGTAACTCAATACATTACCCTTAGGGATTCTTGTACTCCGCCTTCGGCCCCAGGTAGTACCACCAGTTCAGCACCAGGCAGAGCAGGTAGAAGACGGCGAAGCCGTACAGGGCGTTCTCCGGCGTGGCCAGCTTGATCTGCTCGCCGAACACCTGCGGGATGACGAAGGCGCCGTAGGCGGCGACCGCCGAGGTCCAGCCCAGCGCGGGGCCGGCCTGCTCCTTGTCGAACACCATGGCGATGGTGCGGAAGGTGGAGCCGTTGCCGATACCGGTGGCGGCAAACAGCACCAGGAACAGGATCAGGAAGGGCAGGAAGAACTCCTCCGGCGTGGCGGACTGGTACGCCTGCTTCAGGTAGTAGGCCACACCCAGGGCACTGGCGATCATGATCACGGAAACGATCTGGGTCACCTTGGCACCGCCGGCCTTGTCGGCGATCCAGCCGCCCACCGGGCGGATCAGGGCACCGATGAACGGGCCCATCCAGGCGTACATCAGTGCCGACGGACCGGCGGCGTTGACGGTATCGTGGGTCAGCACGCCGTCGACCATCAGGTGCTGGTAACCGAACACCACCTTGATCGCCAGCGCGAAACCGGCGGAGTAGCCGATGAAGCTACCGAAGGTCATGGTGTAGATCACGCTCATGATCCAGGTGTGCTTGTTGCTGAAGATCTTGAACTGGCGCTGCAGGTTGGGCTTGATATCGCCCGGCACCATCTTCATCAGCACCACGGTCAGGAACAGGATACCGGCGATCACCGGCCACTTGGCCCAGTCAGGCGCGCCGAGGCCCGTCGGCGCCGGCAGGATGATGTAGAGACCGGCAGCGGCGGTGAAGAAGCCGATCAGCAGCAGCCCCAGCACCTTGCCCATGGCGCCCGTGGCACTGCCCACGTCCGGGGAGACGGCGTCGGTCTTGATGTTGTGCATGCCGAACCAGCTCATCACCGCCAGCGGCACCAGGAACAGCAGCCAGACGTAACCGGCGTTGTGGATATAGGTCTCGGAACCGGCCGGGATCTTGCCGATCAGCGTGCCCGAGGTGTTCTCCAGGATCATCGGCGTGCCGCCGAAGATGCCGAAGGTCATCACCAGCGGCACCAGGATCTGCATGGTGGTCACCCCGGCGTTGCCCAGCCCCGCGTTCAACCCCAGCGCCAGCCCCTGCTGCCGCTTCGGGAAGAAGAAGCTGATGTTGGACATGGACGACGCGAAGTTACCGCCGCCGATACCGGACAGGAACGCCAGCAGCTGGAATATCCACAACGGCGTATTCTTGTCCTGCAGCGCAAGGCCGGTACCGATGGCGGGCACCATCAGCAGCGCCGTGGTGAAGAAGATGGTGTTGCGTCCGCCGGCGATGCGGATAAAGAAGCTGCTCGGTATGCGCAGCGTCGCCCCGGTCAATCCGGCAATGCCGGCCAGGGTAAAGAGTTCTGCCTTGGCGAAGGGGAAGCCCAGGTTCAACATCTGCACGGTGATGATGCCCCAGTACAACCAGACCGCGAAACCGCACAACAGACTGGGGATCGAGATCCACAGGTTGCGGTTCGCAATTCTCTTGCCTTCGTTCTCCCAGAACTTGGTGTTCTCGACATCCCAATTCATTATATCGGACATGACTCACACTCCAGGCTGAAGCAGCGGGCACCTGACGCCCGGCTGATCTTGATATCGAACCCGCCCCGGACCTGCAGAGCAGCCGATCGGGGAAGCGGACGGTTGCCGCTCAGGTCAGGCATCCAGGTTCTCCTTCAAAAAGTTGGTGCGTATCGCCTCCTGCAGCCGGTTCTGCTTCTCCTGGACCGAGACGCCGTAGTACATGGTGATCATGCACAACGCCAACAGTCCGTAGAGCAGCATGAAGCAGGAGCTGCGTACGCCGAACAGGTCCGTTACCAGACCAAAGAGGATCGGCAGCACGAAACCGCCGATCGCACCGAGCAGCCCCACCGCGCCACCGACCGTACCCATACGATCCGGGTAGTAGTCGTAGACGTTGCGGAACACCCCGGCTTTTCCGAACCCCATCGCCACGCCCATCACCATGACCAGCAACGTAAACAGCCAGACCGGCATCTCGAGCAGAAACCTGATGTCGCCGTCGATGCCGTGAATGGTCATGGTGGTGGGTGGATAGGAGAGGAAGAAAAGACAGACCAGGCAGACCCAGAACACGCCCCAGTTGACCCGCCGCGCACCGAGGCGGTCTGCGCACCAGCCGCCGATCACCCGGGTCAGCGCACCGGGTACGGTAAACAGCAGGGTCAGAAAGGAGGCGCTTTTCAGGTCCAGCCCATAGTGGTGGACGTAGTAATCCGGAAGCCAGAGTGCCAGCGCCACGTAACCACCGAACATGAAGAAGTAGTACAGGCCGAAGCGCCAGACCCGCGGCTCCAGCAGCGGAACCAGCATCTCGGTCAGCGAGGGAGCCGCCCGGCGGGTACGGGACTGATGCACGGGATCGTCCTGGGTCAGCAACCAGAACAGCAGCGCCAGCAGCACCAGCACGAAGGCGTAGGCGATGGGGGCCATGCGCCAGCCGTAGGCGATGATGATCAGCGGCGCGATCAGGTTGGTCAGCGCCGCGCCCAGGTTGCCGGCACCGAATATCCCCATCGCCAGCCCCTGGTTGTCGCGCGACGCCCAGGAGGAGACATAGTGGATACCGATGGCGAAACTGCCGCCCACCAGTCCGATGCAGAATCCCAGCACCAGGTATTGCCAGTAACTGTGCGCCTGGGAAAACAGATAGAGCGGTACACTGACCAGCAGCACGCCCCCCGACAGCAAGGCATGACCACCGAAGCGCTCGGCCAGCAGTCCCAACGGCAGGCGCGCCAGCGCGCCACTGAGGATCGGCATCGCCACCAGCACACCAAACTCGGTTTCGCTGAGCTGCAATTCATGCTTTATTTGCAGACCGATAACCGAGATCAGCGTCCAGGTGGCAAAACAGGCCGCGAACACCAGGGTGCTCATAACAAGCGCTGAGATCTGTTTCTGGGTGGTCTGGGTCATCGTGATACAGTTTGGGTCTGACAATTTGAGCCAAACCTAAACCCGGACCGATCCCCGGATATTGACGCGCATCAACGTATAACTGGCTGAAAAAGTTAACCATTTCAGCCTATACCACTATGGTGGTACCACTTCTTTTCTTTGTAACAGACTGTTTTAACTTATATTTTCGACGATTGGCGCAAGGCGGGGTAAAAACCTTGGCTGTAACACGATTCTTTGTGAGTAACCCTGCACAGCACAACGGAGTGCCAGGATGAATTTTCTCAAGCAGTCGATCATCACCCGTTTGGGCACGGCAATGTTCGCCATCAGCCTGATGGCACTGATCAGCATGATCAGCTCGGTGATTGTTGCAGAGAGTACCCAGGGCGATGCCGCCGGGATCAACCTGGCCGGTTCCCTGCGCATGATGTCCTATCGCATCATCGCCGAGACTCAGCAGCATGCCGGTGAAGGCAGTCAGATCAGCCGCGACAAGGTACTGGCGTCGATCGGCGAGTTCGACCGCCGCATCAACGATCCGATCCTGACCAACGTGCTTCCTAAAGACAGCCAGCAGCAGCTACGCCAGGCCTACAGCGCCCTGATCGACGAGTGGCGCCACAACTTCGAGCCCTCGCTGAAGGCCGCCATCCTGACCGACCAACCAGACCGTTCGGCCTATCTCAGACAGCTGGAAAACTTCGTCCCCCGCATCGACCAGATGGTGCATCTGCTGGAGGAGAGCACAGAATCGAAGATCAAGCTGCTGAGCCTGATCCAGGGGATCAGCTTGTTCATGACCGTGATGATCATCTTCATCGCCATGTACGACATCAAATCCAACGTGGTCGAGCCCCTGGCCCAGCTGCTCAACGTCGCCCGCGATGCCGGTCAGGGTAAGCTCGACACCCGCGTGCACTACCGCAGTGACGACGAACTGGGCCTGCTCGGCACCACCTTCAACCACATGGCGGAGGAGCTGTCGAGAACCTACGCCGATCTGGAAAGCCGGGTGCAGAGAAAAACCGCCGAGCTGCGCGAGTCCAACAAGAGCCTGCAGCTGCTCTACAACGCCACCCGCCGCTTCAACCGCGACGAAGATATCTGCCGCCGCCTGATGCCGGTCATGAAGGAGCTGGAGGATGTGCTGGCGGTCGGGCCGATCGAGGTCACCCTGTGCGACCCGCACCAGCGCTCGAGTTACCGTCAGCTGACCACCCAACTGTTGGAGCGCCCGACCGACTGCAGGAACACCCGCTGCAGCGACTGCATAGTGCCTGAGCTGGATAAGCGTCAGCATGACTCGGTCACGCTGCCGATCCAGACCCGCGAAGCCTATTTCGGCGAGTTCAAAGTCAACTTCCTGCCCAAGCAACCCTTGGGTGAGGAGCAGGTCGCGCTGCTGCGGACACTGGTGGAAAACCTGGCCATCGTACTGTCGCTGGAGTTGAAGGCCAGCCAGGAGCAGCACATGTCGCTGATGGAGGAGCGTGCGGTGATCGCCCGCGAACTGCACGACTCCCTGGCGCAGTCGCTCTCCTACCTGAAGATGCAGGTGGGTCGGCTACAGATCCTGCGCAAACAGAAACGGGACGACGAACAGATCGACGAGGTGGTCGGCGAGCTGAAGGAGGGGCTGAACAACGCCTACCGCCAGCTGCGCGAACTGCTCACCACCTTCCGCCTGACCCTGGATCAACCCGGCCTGCAGCCGGCGCTGGAATCCACCGTCAAGGAGTTCTCCGAGCGCCTGGGCTACGATATCCCGCTGAAGTACAACCTGCATCACCAGAGCCTGACCGCCAACGAAGAGATCCATGTCCTGCAACTGGTGCGTGAAGCCCTGGCCAACGTGGTCAAGCACAGCGGGGCCAGCGAGGTCTCGGTACAGGTTATCCGCGCTGGCGAACGGGTCGAGGTGCGGGTGGAGGACAACGGCGTCGGTCTGCCGCCATCGCTGGATAGCCAGGGCCACTACGGCCTGTTGATCATGCGCGACCGGACCCTTACCCTGAACGGCGATCTGAGTGTGGATAACCGCGAACCCAGCGGCACCCGCGTATTGATGACATTCAAACCCAAACAGTCTTAACTTAGTGGCAAACCAAGCAGCGAGCAGCCCCATGACCGAGATGAGCACCGTCACCCCCGCCTCCATCCTGCTGATCGACGACCACCCCCTGCTGCGTACCGGGGTCAAGCAGCTGATCGCCCTCGACGACGAACTGGAGGTGGTCGGTGAAGCCAGCAGCGCCGAAGAGGGGGTCGCCAAGGCCGAAACGCTGGAACCCGACCTGATCCTGCTGGATCTGAACATGCCGGAGATCAACGGCATCGAGTGCTTGAAGATGCTGCGCGAGGCGGGCGTCGACTCCAGGGTGGTGGTGTTCACCGTCTCCGACAACGAAGAGGATGTGGTCGCCGCACTGAAGGCCGGCGCCGATGGCTATCTGCTCAAGGATATGGAACCGGAGGATCTGCTCGCCAAACTGAACCAGGCGGCCCTGGGCAAGATGGTGATCAGCGATCGGCTGACCACCCTGCTCGCCCAGGCACTGCAGAGCAACCGCAGTCGCAAGGGCCCCGATATCACGACGCTGACACCGCGCGAGCGCCAGATCATCAAGCTGATCGCCGGCGGCATGTCGAACAAGATCATCGCCCGCAAGCTCAGCATCACCGAAGGCACGGTGAAGGTGCACGTCAAACACCTGCTGAAGAAGCTGGGGCTGAAGTCACGGGTCGAGGTCGCGGTCTGGGCGGTGCAGGAGGGGTTGGGTTAATTTCGATCATTCAGTCCCTTGCCATCGAGAATCCTCGGCGCCAGTTTCTCGATCCGCGCTTCCCGCGTTTTCGCCTGTTTGGCACCGGAGATATGCAGGATGTAACCCCTCTGACGCCCCGGCGTCAGGGCCTCAAATGCGGACTTGAAGGCCGCGTCCCGATCCAGTTTTTCCTGTAGTTCCTGCGGTGTTTCGAACACTTCGGTGTTTTTGAACGCTACCTTCGCACCGGATCTCTCCATCTCAATCGCTTCATCGATATAGCGTTTCAGGATCGCCTCCATCTCCTCGATCTGCTGAACGCTGCTGAATCGAATCTGCCGCGCTGCCTGTACGTTCTCCGTTTGCGCAACCAGTATGCCCGCGTCATCCTTCAGCAACGCGCCTTTCATGAACAGCAGTGCACAGTAATCCTTGAACCCGTGTATCAGCAGAACATTCCTGCCCTCAAAGGTGTAGCAGGGTTTACCCCATTTAAGCTCCTCATCAAGCCGGCAAGCGAGAATGATCGCCCTGAGCGTCCTAAACTCATCCCGCCATCTGTCGGCTTCACTCAAAAATGCATCAACCTTGGGATTCATACCTGTCACTCGTTATTGCTCAACGCGCTATTCAAGCTCCGGCCACGTTCTGACGCTCAGGCCACCTGACTATTCACATCGTCCACGCCATCCTTTACCTCCTTCAGTGCCGCCAGTATCGGCGCGGGTTTTCCCGCGCTGACCGCCGCTGCCAATACGGCCAGATCCGTCACCAGATCGATGAAACGGGCGATCTCCTCGATCTGCTCCCTGGCTTTATTGACGGCAGCGAGCAACCCCTCTTGCGGCTCCGTCAGCCCCTCGACGACAGACTTGGCGGCATCGATGTATAAACCGTTGGCACGCTGGCGCAACAGATTCTCCTCCTGAAACATCGCCTGCGCCTGATCCCGTTCTATCTCGCGGTGCTTGATCGCCGCCTTGATACGCTCATGAACTGCATCGGCACACTCGGTCAGTGATTGGGCAAGTGCCTCAACTTCCATTTCATTTGCCAGCGCCATCCTGTTGCCTCCTTTCTGAATTGATCTCAGCCCTCAATGGCCTGGATACTCTTTCTGATCGCCTTGATATCCCTGGCGAGACGTTTGATGCTGTCTCTCGCCGCCTGACTCGTCAGATCATCGATATTCTCCACCAGTTTCCGGTGCCCCTCGGCAATACGCTCGCCCCCCCGTGCCGCCGCTTCGTACCGAGGCTGAGCAGCCCTGTACTCCGCCTCTTTCGACTGCAGGTGCGCACGGGCCAGGGTGGCCAGGAGTCTGTGTTGCGGATCTTCCACGTAGGGCAGCTCAACCTCAAAGAAGCCCAGCACCGTTTTCTGCTCGTTGTCATGGGTTGCCCGGTAATAACGCACAAGCGTCTTCATGCCCTGCAAGGTCGTCTGTAATGGCGCATCGCCCTCTTGGATCATCTCGCGCACGGCACGCTGCTGCCGTGCAGAGGTCGCCCACTTGGTGATCGCTTTGCCGATATCGGCGATGGCATCGACCTGCTTTTTGTCGATACCAAGATCAGGGTGCTCTTTGATGCCATCGGCAAGGGAGTCGAGGTTTTCCGAGAGGTCGAACCTGTCCTCACCCGACAGTCTGGCAAGGGTCTGCATGTACAGCGTCACCCGTTTGTGAATCGTCAGCAGGTCTTCGTATGCCGCTTTGCGCTTGAGATCGTTTTCCTGCGCCAGTTGCTGCGCTTCGCCAGTCAGGTAGGGTTGCTCCCGGTAATAGGTGTCGCGGAAGCGGGTGGTCAGCTCCGTATAAGCGGAGAACTTGGCGGATTCGCCGGCGTACTCACCTACCTCCTTGAGATTGACACACCCCGTCAGCGTAAGAGTCAGCAGTAACGCCCAGACAGGTCCCTTGATATTCATCGACTTCATTCCCTTGAAATACTTCCATTAATTTACATCACCAAACAGCAACAGCATCGGAAACAACCGCTCGCTGGGTTAACAGTCTGGACCAGTGACCCGCGATGCGCCAGCTTGCCCGCCCTGCTTTGGTATTCTAGCCCCGGCTCAGGCATCGCCCCTCGCGCCTGAGACCTGGATACCCCTTATTACCCGGCATCTGACTTATCCGCTTTATCCCCATCAACAAGCACCCTATTATCTTTTAAAAATCAAATATTTAAATACCAAACTCCCGCATACCTCGATAGTGGTATACACCAAATTCCCCGATCCAACACCCTAAATCCCAGTTGACCTGCATCAACATTCACCCACCCCGAAGGGCCTATTTTGGCGCTAACGCAAACTCCATGAGCCCGGAGCACATCTGATTGGATCCTGCCGTGGCGACGGAGTCTCGTGTGATTACAGCCTCGACCCGTTTTTTAAGCTGCCAACAGATCAGGAGCAGTCAAATGTCTACCAACAATCTGAGGTTGCTCGATTTTGGCGATCCCAAGATCAAGACCCTCCATGTGACCTGGTTCGCGTTCTTCCTCACCTTTGTGGTGTGGTTCAGTCATGCGCCGATGATGGCGTACATCAAGGAGGCGTTCGATCTGACCAGCGCCGAGATCAAGGCGCTGTTGATTCTTAACGTGGCGCTGACGATCCCGGCGCGAATCGTGATCGGCACGCTGGTGGATAAGTACGGTCCACGCGCGATCTACAGCATGCTGCTGGTGATCGGCGGCTTTATCTGCCTCGGCTTTGCGGCGGCACAGACCTATGAACAGCTGGCGATCATGCGCTTCCTCAGCGGCTTTATCGGCGCCGGATTCGTGATCGGTATCCGTCTGGTCGGCGAGTGGTTCCCGGCCAAGCAGGTCGGTGTCGCCGAGGGGGTTTACGGCGGCTGGGGTAACTTCGGCTCCGCGGCCGGTGCAATGACGCTGCCCACCATCGCCCTGCTCTACGGCGGCGACAACGGCTGGCGTTACGCCCTGGCCACCGCCGGCGTGCTGGCCATTGTGTACGGCTTTGTGTTCTACCGCGTGGCACGCAACACACCCAAGGGTTCCACCTACTTCAAGCCGAAGAAACATGGTGGCCTGGAGGTGACCAGCAAGGGCGACTTTGTCTTCTACATCCTGATGAACCTGCCGATGTACGCCGCGCTGGCACTGCTGACCTGGAAACTGTCGCCGACCAACCTGGGACTGCTTGACGAGTTCGGTACCAATGCGATCTACGTGGTGCTGGTGGCGCTGTTCCTGTTCCAGCTGCGCGCGATCTACCACGTCAACGAGGAGCACCTGAAGGAGGGCGTGCCGGAGATCCAGCGCTACAAGTTCAAACAGGTAGCGGTGCTCGACGTGGCCTACTTCGTCACCTTCGGTTCCGAGCTGGCAGTTGTGTCCATGCTGCCGCTGTTCTTCCTGGAAACCTTCGAAGGCCTGGATCCGGTCAAGGCGGGCCTGCTTGCCTCCGGCTTCGCGTTCATGAACCTGGTTGCACGTCCTACCGGCGGTCATCTGAGCGACCGTATCGGCCGGCGCAAGACGCTCGGCATACTGATACTGGGGCTGGCTGTCGGTTACTTCGTGCTGAGCCGGATCGACGGCGGCTGGTGGATCCCGGCGGCAGTGATCGCCACCATGGCCTGCTCTTTCTTTGTCCAGGCCGGTGAGGGAGCGGTGTTCGCCGTGGTGCCGCTGATCAAGCGGCGCATGACCGGGCAGATCGCCGGCATGGCCGGCGCCTACGGTAACGTCGGTGCGGTGTTCTACCTGACCGTGCTCAGCTTCGTCGACTACTCCACCTTCTTCATGGTGATCGGCGCCTCCGCCGGCCTGGTGTTCCTGCTGGTGCAGTTCATGGATGAACCCAGCGGACAGATGGCCGAGGTGCTGCCGGATGGCACCGTCGAGCTGATCAGCGTGGAATAGACCTCTAGGCAGACAAGACCCGGGTGGCATCGGCAGCGGTGCCGCCCGTTTGTGTTATGGGAGGATAGCAGATGAGCGACCTTAACCTGCAGGCGATGTATCTACGGGATGAGATCCAGCTGTCCGCCGGACAGTGCAGCGACAAGGGGCGCAAGGAGCGCAACGAGGACTGCCTGGGTTTCGTCCAGCCCGAGGGCAACCTGCTGACCACCAAGGGCGCGGTGGCGGTGATTGCCGACGGTGTCAGTACCGCCGAAGCCGGGGGAGAGGCGGCCGAGATCTGCGTGCGGGAGTTCCTCAGCGACTACTTCGACACCCCCGATATCTGGACCGTGGGCAAGTCCGCGCAGAAGGTGCTCACCTCGATCAATCGCACGCTCTACTCGCGCAGCCACGAATACCTCTCCAGCGCCCGCGGCTACGTCTGCACCCTGTCGCTGCTGGTGATCAAGTCACGCACTGCGCACCTGTTCCATATCGGCGATAGCCGCATCTACCTGATCCGAAACGATCAGCTGGAAGCGCTGACCGAAGACCATGTCACCCAGCTCAACAAGCGCGAGGGCTGCCTGTCGCGTGCCATGGGCATGGATACCCACCTGGAGATCGATTACCGGCCGCTGGAGATCCAACAGGGTGACCTGTTCCTGCTCACCACCGACGGCGTGCACGACTCGCTGCCGCCGGAGGAGTTGTTGCGCCTGGCCAGCAGCAGCGATGAGCTGCAGCGCTGCGCTGAGGCGCTAGTCGACGCCGCCTACCGCGCCGGCAGCCGGGACAACCTGAGCTGTCAGCTGGTACGTGTGGATCGGCTGCATGATGCCTCGCTGGACCGGCTCACCGAACAGCTGACCGCGCTACCCTTCCCGCCGGAGCTGGAACCGGGGATGAAGATCGACGGCTACCTGATCGAGGAGGAGCTGTACGCCAGCAGCCGCAGTCAGCTGTACCGGGTACAGGATCTCGACAGCGGCGAGCGCTGGGTGATGAAGACGCCGTCGCGCAACTTCGATGATGACGCCGCCTATATCGAGCGTTTCATCATGGAGGAGTGGGTTGGCAGCCGGATCAGTAACGATCATGTGGTTCGGGTGCATATCGCGCACCGCCCGAAGACCTTCCTCTACTACCTGATGGAGCCGGTTGAGGGGATGGCCCTGGACCAGTGGATAAAACAGAACCCGGCGCCCAGACCGGCGCAGGCGATCGAACTGGTCCAGCAGATCGCCGACGGCCTGAAGGCGTTCCACCAGCGCGAAACCCTGCACCAGGACCTGAAACCGAGCAATATCATGATCACCCCCGACAATCGGGCGGTGATCGTCGATTTCGGCTCGGTGTTCGTGGCCGGCATCAACGAGATCTTCGTGCCGCTCAAGCGTGACCGGGTGCTGGGCACATTGAACTACTCCGACCCTGTGTTCCGTCTGGGCCAGAACACCGGCATCAAGGGCGATATGTTCTCGCTGGCGGCGATCACCTATGAACTGTTCACCCACCACCTGCCCTACGGCAACGGACTGGAGAACTGCGACAAGCCGCAGCAACTGCAGAAGCTCGCCTACATCCCGGCCGACCGCCACAACCCGATCATACCGGTCTGGTTCGACCGCGCCTTGGAAAAGGCGCTGGCGATCGATCCGGCTCAGCGTTATGACAGCCTGGAGCAGATGATGCGGGACCTGACCCAGCCCAATCCCGACCTGCTGGTGCCGCGCGAAGAGGCGCAGAAACACCCCAATGCACTGCTGTTCTGGCAGCTGATGTCGCTGGTCTGGTTCATGATCGCGCTGTTTACGCTGATTGCGTTTTGGTTGAAGTGATGGAGTTAATCAATAACCCCACTCCTCATGGCTAACCGGCAACCGGTTCAGTTCATCCTTTAAAAATCGCCACCGCGGCAGATGGGCGTCCATCAGTTCGACAAAACGGTTGTTATGGGTCGGCTCAATCAAGTGCATCAGTTCATGCACAATGATGTATTCCAGACACTGCGGCGGCTTCTTGGCGAGTTCAAGATTGATTCGGATAATGCCGGACCGGGGATTACAGCCACCCCAACGGGTTTTCATGCGTTGAACCAAGACTCGCGTGGCCGTAACACCCAGACGCTGCTGCCACTGGTTGAGCAGAGGTTGCATCGCAACCTTAAGCTGCTGTCGCATCCATTCATCCAGCACGGCTTTGCGCTTGTCTCGATCCGAGCCGGGACGTACCTGAAGCTCTAGCGTTGTCCGCGTCAAGCGTATCCGGGGAGGCGCATCTCGCTCCTGCACGCGCAGCAAATAGCGTTCACCATTCACATAATGGCTCTCGCGATCAATATACTCACGCGGGGTTTCCCGCTCCTGCTCTCTCAGTTTTTGCTGCTGTTTCTTGATCCAACCCAGCTTGGACAGAGCGAATACACGAATGGTATCCAACCCCATGCTGCCGGGGGCGGATATACGCACTGCACCCTGCGGTGGGTAGACGCTCAAGTGGATATTCTTGATCGCCTTGTAGGTCACTTCTGCGCGAATATCGCCCAGCTGTATGAACTTGGACATCAGTACTCTTGCTGCTGCATGACAATCAGAAACAGCCTTTCCGTCTCGGCTATGGCACGCTCTTGTTCGTACCCCTCGGCGAAGAGAACATCGTAAATCGCCCTTTTGACGATATTCTCCCGCGCCAGATCGCCACGCCAAGAGTCGGGACGCTGTGTTTTTACGGCAGTATCGAGAGCCAGAGCCAGCTTTAGATCCCGATCACCGTCTACGATATATGGAGCCGGAGTCAGTGCCACGCCATCGCTTGGCGCGGCCACCTTGAGATTGTTGTAGAGCGCTCGCTTACCCTGGGTATCGAGGGTTTCCGGTGTCTTCGCGTCCTGCCCCAACTGCACCTTTTTCGCCAGCTCCGCAATCCGTTTCAGATACTCCTCGTACTCGATCGCTCTCTCTTTGCGCGAGCGGATGATCTCGGCCAGCAACTTGGACATGCTGTCGTAGAAAGCCGGATCGTTCAGATGATCCTTGATGATCTTGCTGCGTACGTTGTTCTCGATCGTTTCCGCCACCGCATCCCGGTTGCCCTTGGTTCCCTCCGGCAGGGAATCCACGGCGTCGGCGATACCGGTTTTAACGATCAGTTCCAGCAACGGCATATCATCGAAGGGGGATATCTTGCGCGGCTCCCTGGCCTCGATGTAGGTATCGATCAGATGGCGCATATCGGCCTCGTACGCCTTCAGATCGATCGTCTCGCCACTGGCCCTGCGGATCATGTCACGCAGTTTAAGATAGTGATCGATCTCCTTCCTGATCGTTTCAACCTCATCGGACGAGTAGCCCGCCGCTTCCAACTCATCGGCAATATTGGCAAATGCTCTCACCAGAGCCGCGGTTGCCTTGTAGAGCGCGGCGCGTTGCGGTTCACGCTCCTTCAACTGCTCGGCAATCTCCGTGTTGCCACAGAAGTAGTGGATATACTGCAGCTCCTCTTTCGGCGCTTCCACCGGCTCGCACAACAGGGCAATCGCCTCGCGGGCCCCCTCCAGACGCTCACGTCCCTTGCTCAGTCGATCCTTCAGCAGAATACCCGGATCCACCGACTCGCCCTCTTCATGGGCCAGTTCGGAGGTGTACACCGCGATGCTGTTCTGCACCTTCTTGAACAGATCCTTGTAATCGATGATGACACCAACCTCCTTATCATCTCCGTCAAGGCGGTTGGTACGGCAGATCGCCTGGAACAGGCCGTGGTCCTGCATACTCTTGTCGATATACAGATAGGTGCAGCTGGGTGCATCGAAACCGGTCAGCAGCTTGTCGACAACGATCAGCAGCTTCATGTTTGCCGGCTGCTTCTTGAACAACTCCTTGGCCTGCTCCTCATAGGTTTCGGTTTTGCTCATGCCCGGGCGCGCATCGATACCCTTCAACAGCTCGGTATAGGTGTTGTAGATATATTCCTTCTCGGTTTCGGTATTGGCGCCGGTATCCTCGGTGGTGATGTCCTTGGTCTGCGGGTTGTACGAGGTCACCACCGCGCATTTGCCCTTGAACACGGTTTTCTGAAACAGTTCGAAATACTTGCACGCCTCGTAAATACTGGAGCTGACCAGCACGGCGTTGCCGCGCTGATCGCTGAGGCGCGGCTTGACGCTGAAGTCGAACACGATATCGTTGACCACCCGGTCCATACGCGAACGGGAGCTGAGCACCCGCTGCATGGTGCCCCACTGCTCGCGCAAGGCGGCCTTCTGCCAGCTGTTAAGCCCCTTGGTCTTGGCATCGAACCAGGCATCGACCCTGTCCTGCGAGCCCAGCGTCTGATCGATATCACGCGCTTCGTAGACCAAGTCCAGCACCACCTCGTCCTCCACCGCTTCGTTGAACTTGTAGGTGTGGATGTAGCCGCCGAATACCTCAAGGCTGGTCGCCTTGTCCTTTTTCAACAGCGGTGTGCCGGTAAAGCCGATAAACACGGCACCGGGCATCAGCGCCTTCATGGTGCGGTGCAGCTTGCCGCTCTGGGTGCGGTGGCATTCGTCGACGAACACGAACAGCTCGCCCTGAGTGACGGCAGGTTGGGACTCCAGATCACGCAGAAAGCCCTCGAAATCGTCCACGCCCTTGCGGCCGAACTTATGCACCAGGGAACAGAGCAGGCGCGGTGCCGTCTGTGCCAACTGCGCCATCAAATCGCGACCGCTGCTGGTGCGCTTGATCGCCACCCCTGCGTCGGTGAAGACGGATTCGATCTGCTTGTCCAGTTCATCACGGTCGGTGACGATCAGCACCCGCGCCGAGGAGAGGTTTTCCAGGATCCACTTCGCCAACAACACCATCACGATGCTCTTGCCGCTGCCCTGAGTGTGCCAGATGATGCCGCCCTGGCGTTTCCGCACATATTCCTGCGCGGCCTTGATGCCAAAGTACTGATGCACGCGGGGCAGCTTTTTCACGCCGCCATCGAACAGCACGAAGTCGTACATCAGCTCGATCAGACGCGGCTTGGCGCAGATCTTCAGCAGGTACTTGTCCAGCTTGAGGCGGCTGTTATCGTCCTCATCCTCTTTCCAGGTGAGGAAGTACTTTTCCTGGGTACCGATGGTGCCGTATTTCAGTCCCTCGGAATCGTTACCCGCAAAGATAAACTGCACCGTGGAGAAGAAGGCGCCGATAAACTCAGGACGTTGATTGACGATGCTCTGACGTATGCCGTCACCGATCGACACGCGGCTGTTTTTCAGCTCTAGCACACCAATGGCGATGCCGTTCACGTACAGCACGATATCCGGACGTTTCTCCCGGTTGCCGCAAACGGTCACCTCTTCGGCGATGGCGAAATGGTTTTTCTCCGGCTGCCGCCAGTCGATCAGGTGTACGGTCTCGGTGTTTTGTCCCGCCTCGGTTTTTACCGGCACGCCGTAGCGAAGCAGGGAGTAGACCTCCCTGTTGTTGTCGTAGAGGCTGCGGCTGTGGTTATCTGCCTCGGCATGCAGGAGGTCGAGAGCGCGGGCGATCTGGGCTGAGGTATAACCACGATCTTCCAGATAGGCGCTAAGCAGGCCGGACTCGATATTGCGGTTACCTTCGCGGTATGCCCAGTTGTCGAGGTAGGTGTAACCCAGCTCCTGCTGGAACAGTTTCACCACGCGGTTTTGGGTCACACGTTCCGGATTGCCTATGTTGTCCATACTTCTGCCCTGTGATTGGTGGCAACACCGCCATGCTTAAGGGTACATCAGGTCGGCTCGTTGAGGCTGGCCGGTATGAAGCCCTGTTCGGTCAGGGCTCGAATCACGCCCCTGATAAGATAGTTGTGGCTGAAGCCGAAGGTATACTGCCGCGAGCCCTCTTTAACCGGGCGCAACATGCCCGCATCCACCAGTTTCTTGATCTGATAGGTCTGCTGGGATGACTTCAGCCCCTTCATCGCTTCTTTCAGATGTGCCGCCTTGACGACACCGGTTTTCGCCGCAATCAGCAGTATTTTCTGTTCCTGCGGGGTAATCAGCTCACGCTCGCGCGCATGCTCCAGCGCCGGGATCAGAATTTTCTCCTGCAGATAACCGAAATCGGTCAATTGGTCGACCTTGCGCAACTCATCAAGCATCCCCTGGAGCACATAAATACACCAGACCTCCAATCCCTGATCGGAGCCCTTGTCCGCCTCACCGAGCATGGCGTAATAACGTTCCCGGTCATTGCAGAATACTGCCGTCGGGTTCAATACCCGGCCCCCGGTCTGCACGTTAAAGCCATATTTGATCAGCAGTGCATAGGTCAGCAGACGCACCACGCGGCCGTTGCCGTTCCCGAACGGATGGATCCAGCCGAAGCGGTGGTGAGCCAGTGCCACCTTGATCAGATCATACTTGTGGGGATGCTCTTCGTTGATGAAGGCGATCAACTCCTCCATATAGCCCGGCACCTGCACCGCCTCCGGCGGCAGATGCTCCGACTTCGCGATAGCAACCGAGCCCTGACGGAATTGGCCCGGTGTATCGTCGCCTTCACGTTCAAGATCCTGCACCGTCAGGGCGTGCAGCTCTCGCAGCCAGTGTTGGCTGATCGCGCTACCGGGCTCAACGGTCTCTTCGACATATGCCATCGCCCGCTCGATATTGACCATCTCACGCAGTTGATCGGCCGCCTGAGTCTCCCCTTCCAGTCGACTCTCCACGTAATCCGCCAGCGTCGTATGGTTGCCCTCGATGCGGGCCGAGCCGAGACTTTCCAGAATATGGAATATCTCCTTGAGCTGGAAAAACACCAACGGCGGCGTTGTGCCCTGCAACTGCAGACGGCGCAGATGCTCCAGTTCGGTCAACACGTCCACCAATGGCGAGTCGAACGAGGGGTTCAGCAGGCTCAGATCATAGTGCGTGAACTTGGGCATAGGTCGAAATTTTCTTTAATCATGGTTTTGGTTATCTCTAAAAAAATCACGAAAACCTTTTATAAACAATCAATTAAATAAAAACAAATATAGCATTATCTCGAAAAATCGCATCACAACATCTCTAGACAGGCTTACATCTATCTCTAAAGAGCAGAGAAAGCGCTCAGGCCGACAACTCCACCGCCGGCACATCTTGCAGCACATACTGCTTGAAGCTCTCGAGCCTGACCACGGTCGATAGGGTCGAGGATGGTGGAGATTTTCATATCAGGCGGATCCTTCCGGTCAGCAGCTCCTGCATCATGCCCTGCTTGAGCTGGCGGGTTTTGGCGAGCTTGGTTTCCAGCGTGGTGATTTCGGTGTCCATATCGGTCAATACAGTGGCAATAGCCTCCTGCTCGGCAAGAGTCGGCGGTAGAAATAGATCCATAGACGCATATTCATTACCATTTATTCCAGGCTGACCGCTTCTCATTGACATGATACGCACCCAATCCCAGTAACGATCAGTTTTCGTGTAAGCAGCCAGAAATGCTGGGCAAAGCATCATACGATTTACTCTCACCCGTATCAGAAAGCCAGCGAAAACGAGCGCACCATCCACTGGATTATAAAGATAAGATTTTCCGACACTTGCGCCCGTGCGAGCGAAAACGATCTCACCTTCCCCAAGTAAATATTCTTCGGACAGCGGATGATCAACAGCTACTCGATCATCAGGTAATAATCGCCCGTGATCATCAATATCAGTAATTCTTAGATAGACAGGCAGGCTACCGGTCTGAGGAACACCAGGCGCATTGATGCCATAGTCAGGTTTAGAAAGAAGAAAGTTTCCCAACACACCACCACACCACTCCCCGCTATACCCCGGAAGTCGCCGTTTTCCTGTCAGCAGCTCCTGCATCGTGCCCTGTTTGATCTGGCGCTTTTTAGCGATCAGTTGCTCCAGGGATTCGATCAGCGCATCGGTATCGCTCAGCGCCTTGGCGATGGCTTCTTGTTCAGCGTGAGTGGGGGGGAGAGGGAATTTAAACCCTTCCATTTCCCATTTCTGCGTATGCACCAGTGCGGACGCACCATGAGCATTATCTTCAATGAATTTCGTAAGCTGCTTTAACGCATAAAAAAAGAACTCTGGACTAACAGTCGCGCCAAGTACTTCTATCTTCCATGTATGGTAATTAAGAAGTCCTAGAGAACCAGTCCATACATGAGGGCCAAAAGACGTTCCACGGCTACCAGACCAAGCAAAAAGAAGCTGTCCATTTGGAACTTCCAGCTTCCTGTCATAAGTGCCTTGGAAATAATTAAATTCATCAGAGCCATTGAGGTTTTGAATCCGGATAATAGGAAGGCCTGTTGATTTCCATTCATGAGGTTTAAAACCTCGGCCATTGATCAGCCTGCATACAGAACGTATAGCTAAGGCTTCCCAATCCTCCGGAATCACCCCCACCTCGGTCTGCTTGTACCCCTCAGGACAACCCAAAACCTGCTCGACAAGATAGGTCGCATTCACCTCCCTTACGCCCATGCGAAACCCATCCGTTCCAGATGCGCATTGACCGCTTTCTCCAATTCCGCCACCCGCTGAGTCTGCTGCGGCAAGGGCGTTTCGTAACGCTCGGCCAGTTCCTTGACCCTCTGACTAAGGCGCTGGCTGATGCGGTCCATCTCGCCGTGGATTGCGGTGCCGAGGGTGGTCAGCCACTTATCCTCCACCACCAGGGTCTTGATCTCATCCTCGCTCAGCTTGGGATAGTACCGGTAGACCAGATCATCCAGTTCCGTATCGGCGGCCTTGATTGCGGATTTCAACTGGGTGATCCGGTCATTCAGTTGCTTCCACTGTTTGAGCACCCGCTCCTCATCCTTCGCGTCGGTGTCACCCTTCAGCTCTTTCAGACGAGCGGTGATATTGGCCTTGTTGATCTTGTCCAGTTCGGCAAAGGCGCCCTCATCACCGCCGTGTTCCTCTTCCAGTTCGGCCAGCTGCGCCTCCAGGGTTTCGCGCTCCGCCTCCTGCGCCTGAATCGCTGCCTGCTGTTCGGCAAAGTAGCTGTTGACCAGCTGCGGCTTGGGCAGCAGGTCGCAGGCCCAGCCCTTGTCCACCGTTTTGCCCTTTTTGTTGGTTTCCAGCAGGCGGTAGGTTTTCGCCTGCCAGCCATCAGCAGAGATAAGATAGCAATCGTCCTGCATCACCTCGGCCCAGTAATCCATCAGGTGCTGGTAGACGGCATAGGCGTCGATCAGCGGTTTGTTTTGATAGTGGTCGAGCAGATCTTCGGCCAAGGCGTGGATCACCTGCTTGGGGTGACATCCCGGCTGTAGCGCCTTGAGGGTGGCGGCGCTACGCTCGCGCCAGTCGTTGAACAGGGTCTCCATCTCGGCCATAAAGGCGGCGAACTGAGGGTGCCGGTAGATGGTCTCCTTGATGTCGCTCTTGTCCACCTTCAGATCCAGATAGCCGGGGCGGTTATCGCTGAACAGCGCTGACTTGAGGTCCGGGCACACCTGCCAGTAACTGTCCAGCGCATCGATATCGCGGGCGGGAATGCCGCCGCGCAGATGGCCTTCGATATCCTGAATATCCTCGGTCTGTTGGCTATCGATGTAGCGCGGGATATTGAGGTTGTAGTCGTTCTTGTCAGCGATCTCGCTCAGCGGCACATTCCGCGAATAACCGTCGATCTCTAGCCCCTTGTTGAACACATCGACGATTTTGTGGATATCGCGGCTGCGCAGGCGATTCTTGTTGCCGTCTTTGATAAAGCCCTTGCTGGCGTCGATCATGAACACCGACTGGCGCTGCTCGGCGTTCTCCTTGTCGATCACGATGATGCAGGCGGGGATGCCGGTGCCGTAGAACAGGTTGGCGGGCAATCCAATGATCCCCTTGATGTAGCCCTTGCGCAGCAGCTTGCGACGGATATCAGCCTCGGCATTACCACGGAACAGTACACCGTGGGGCAAGATGCAGGCGCCCTTGCCGCGCATGCGCAGTGAGCTGACGATGTGCAGCAGGTAGGCGTAGTCGCCCTGCTTGGCGGGCGGGACGCCGAAATGGTCGAAGCGGTCAAACGGGTCTTTCTCGGGGGAAAGTCCGGTGCTCCACTTTTTATCCGAGAACGGCGGGTTGGCGACGACGAAATCGAATGTCTTCAGGGTGCCGTGATCGGTCGTGAACGCCGGACTGGCCAGCGTGTTGCCCTGAGCGATCGATGCTGTGGGGTTGTCGTGCAGAATCATATTCATCCGCGCCAGCCCCGAGGTGGCGGAGTCCTTCTCCTGCCCGTACAGGGTGACCTTGGCGCGCGCTTCATCGCCAACCTTGAGCAGCAGGGAACCCGAACCGCAGGTGGGATCGTAGACCGTGGTGTTACTGCTGACCTCCGCCTCATGGATACCGATGATCTGCGCCATCACCCGACTGACCTCGGCGGGGGTGTAAAACTGCCCCTTGCTCTTGCCGCTTTCGGTGGCGAAGTGACGCATCAGGTATTCGTAGGCATCACCGAGGATATCGTCACCTTCGGCGCGGTTCTTGCTGAAGTTGAGCGCCGGGTTCTCGAAGATGGCGATCAGGTCGGTGAGTTTGTCGACCATCTCCTTGCCGCTGCCAAGCTTTTCCGCCGAGTTGAAGTCCGGCATGTTGGCGAGCTTGTTGGCGTTGGCCAGCGGGCCGATGATCTTCTTATTGATCTGGTCACCGATATCCGGCTTGCCCTTGAGGGCGACCATATCCTTGAAGCTTGCGCCTTCCGGAATCGTGATGGGTGCGAACGGTACCCCTGCATACTTGTCGCTGACGTACTTGATGAACAGCAGCACCAGCACATAATCCTTGTACTGGCTGGCATCCATACCGCCACGCAGCGCGTCGCAGCTGGACCAGAGGGAGGAGTAAAGTTCGGATTTCTTAATCGCCATGTGTGTTAATCGATTCCCTGTCGCAATACGTTCGCGGGTTTACGGGTAGACCCAATAGTGCGTGCAATTTTGCCTGACTCTCGTCGGACGCGACAGGGATTTGGCGTACGTTAGCCACTGCTTGGAAACACGATCCCGCGGAAATACTCCGTCAACTGCTCCATCACCAAACGTATCCGCTCGGTGCGGCGCAGGTCCGGGTGGGTCAGCAGCCAGAGTTCGCTGCTCTTGCCGGGCGGGAATTCGGCCAGACAGACGATCCCCTCCCGCGCCTGATCCAGCGGCAGAAACGCCAGCCCCTGGCCCTGTTCGGCAAAGTGGGACATCGCCGTCAACTCATCGCAGCGGGTGGCGATCTGCGCCGGGTAGTGCTGCTCCAGCCAGGCGAACGCGGGCAGATTCAGCATCAGCCCGGCACCGCCGATCAATCGGTGGGCTGCCAGGTTCTGCAGTGAGTCGAGCGGCGCCTGTCCGTCCAGGTAGTCGGGTGCGGCGAAGATTCCCCAGGGGATGGATATCAGCTTACGGCCGATCAGGTGTTCCGGCGGGCTGGCGGTGGCGCGGATCGCGATATCGGCGATCCGGCTGTTCATATTCAGTTCCAGATTACTGGACAGCACCTCGATCTCGATCTCGGGATAGGCATCCCGCAGGGGGGCAAGCGCCTGCGGCAGAAAGCGGTTGGCGATGTTGTAGGGGGCGGTGATCCGAACCCGCCCCTTCGGTTGCACATCCTTGCCGACGAGGCGGCGTTCGATATCGTCGAACCGAGTGGCGATCTGCCTGCCCTGGTCGAGCAACTCCTCCCCCAGCGGGGTCAGCAGGTAGCGGTTGTCGATCTTGTCGAACAGACGCCCGCCCAGCTCGGCCTCATAGCTCTGCAACCGCCGGAACATGGTGGAGTGGTTGACGCCCAGCTCCCGGGCCGCGCCCGCCAGCGAGCCCGACTCGGCGATCGCCAGAAAGCTCTTCAATGCGTTCCAGTCCACCACTTATCCCCCGTTACGCTGTTCACCTTGCACCCTGCGTCTGCGCCTTATGTCCCGTTACCACGATTTGCATCTATGCAAATATAGATTGCTTAAATTCGCAATTTACGCGCAGATACGCAAACACAATACTACCTCCATCAGGCAATGAGGAGGAATCGTCATGAATATCGCAGCCAGCCCCCGTCCGGCACCGGCCATCCACCGCGTGTCACATCTGCATCTGATCAGCCATAAGCTCTGCCCCTATGTGCAGCGCTCGGTGATTACGCTGATCGAAAAGGGCGTGCCCTACGCCCGTACCGATATCGATCTGGCGGCCAAGCCGGAGTGGTTCCGGGAGATCTCGCCCACCGGCAAAGTGCCGCTGCTGCAGATCGATAATCGGCACACGCTGTTCGAGTCCGCGGTGATCTGCGAGTATCTGGATGAGACCACCGAGACGCCACTGCTGCCGCAGGATCCGCTGGAGCGGGCTCGCCATCGCGCCTGGATCGAGTTCGGTTCGGCTATCCTGAACCAGATCGCCCGGCTTTACAGCGTGAATGACGAAACAGGGTTCGATGACGTGCGAACGACGTTGAGGGAGAGTTTTCAACGGTTGGAACCGGTCGTTGTCACGCCCTACTTCACCGGCACGGAGTTCGGTCTGGTCGATGCGGTGTTCGGGCCGATATTCCGCTATTTCGATGTGTTCGAGTCGGTGACCGATCTAGGGATCTTCGATGGGCTGCCCAACGTCCGGTACTGGCGGCAGTCGCTGCGGGAGAGAGAGTCGGTCAGGCAGGCGGTCGGTGCCGATTATCCACAGACGCTGATCGCGTTCGTGGAAGCTCGGAACAGTTGGCTCGCCCGGTTGCTGCAGGCTAAGAGCCGGAGTCCTGCTCAGCCATTATCCGCTGCAGTTCACAATAACCATCCAGCTCCGTAAGCAGGCGTCCTTTTTCCGTCCGGGCTATCGCCGTCCAATGCCGATCCTCCAATGCACCGACCAGTGCATACAGAAAGTTCATGCTGGGTTTAACGCTGCACTCCTGCTGCAGTTTAACGAAGGCGGCGACGGCTCCGGTCTCTCTTAACCGCTCCGGCGTATCGATGCCGACCTCACACAACCATGCCTCGGATTTTGGCCCCAACCCGTTTAAATCCCTGAGTCTCGGTTTTTTCGTCATCGGCGGGATCCTCGTTTGCATCGGCATCAGCGGTGGTCCGGAACGCCGATGACGGTCTCGAAGAAATGACCGATGCCGATATCCGGAGTGGTTTCGAAGCGCTCGTTCAGGCATCTAAGCGCCTCAAAGCGGTCGAAACGGAAGTTGCGATAATCTTGCCTTGTTTCGCACCAGGCAAGCAGGGTCCAGCGGCCTGTCCAGCCGATGATCCCCAGCGGCTATAACACCCGCTCCGTCCTGTTCCGCTGCTCATCGACATAGAGCGCACGTACCTTGCGCTGCGCTTCGCAGGCGACGCGCAGGGTGCGATGCACCTCTCTGAGTTCATCGTCCTGGGCAAGCACCGGTATACGGTAGGGCTGGTTTTCGGCACGCGCCTTGAGCGGCTCCGTCAGCACGGAGGTTATCTTCTGTTCCGCCTGTTGCGCCGCCCTGGCGAGATCGGGATCGGTAAACGCGCGCACCATGCGGATCCCCACCATCAGCGACAGCACCTCCTCGGCGTTGAACATCAATGGTGGCAGCTCGTAGCCGGGGCGCAGCAGATAGCCGACACCCGGCTCGCCCTCGATCGGCACGCCGGACAGCGTAAGCGCCTGCACATCCCGGTACACGGTGCGTACGCTGACCTCCAGCGCGGACGCAATGGCGTCTGCCGTTATTGCGGTCCGTCGGGCACGCAGCAGGGTATAGAGATTGAACAGACGCTCCGCTTTACTCATATCATTCCGACTTGATGGCGACGCGCAGTTCGCCGTGGGACATCTTGACCGAGGCCGGATCGATCATCGACATGAATGCGCTATCGCCCAGCGCGCTCATAAAGGTCTCACCGGCCCGCTTAGCGTCGCTCATCGTGGCCCAGTAGACAACATCCAGCCAGGTGTCATCTTCCAGTTGGGACAGGTCGCGGGTCAAAAATCCCGGCTGCTCGCGCGCCCAGGCGTTCACTTTCCCGTTTGCATCGATAAAAGCGGACAGGTCACTCCCTGCATTAAGCTTAAAAGTCACGGCTTCAATACACTTGCTCATAGTGGTTCCTCTACGAATGTTCCGTGCGATATGCACAGGTACGAAGTCTAGAAGGCGCCACTGTCAGACTCTGTCAGTAGTGGAGAGCAGGGCGGGTATGGGGGCGGCTCCCGCCAGCCAAATGGGCTCGCGTGATGCGACGCTACTCCCGCCACACGAACACCGGAAACAGCTCGTCCAGCCTGTCGCGCAGGTTCGCCAGCTGTTCGGTCGGCAGCGTGACCATCTGCTCCAATGCGGGGTCGAGGCAGTTGCGGGCCTGATTGATCTGTACGGCGTAATGTTCAACGCCCAGATCGGCCAGTTGGCAAGCCAGATCGTGCAGCTCGTCGGGGGGGAACAGGCGCCAGTCGACCGTGGTGCGGCATTCGAACGGGATGCCGGAGTCAAGCAGCAACTCCAGGCTGTTGCGGTTCTGCTGCGCCTGGTGGTTGCGACCGGTGACCTGTGGATAACGCTGGTAGGGGGCTTTGACATCGAGGCCGACCCAGTCGACCAACGGCAACAGCTGCGCCAAGCGCTCGGGGCTGACCCCGGCTGTGTGCAGGCCGACCTTGAAACCCAGCTCCCTGACCGCGGCCATCGCCGCGGCCAGGGCGGGTTGCAGGGTCGGCTCTCCGCCGCTGAACACCACGGCTTCGAGCAGACCCTGACGCCTGTGCAGGAACTCTTCAATTTCCGGCCAGGAGATCGACCCAGGCTGATCGCCAAAGGGGATCAGCTGGGGGTTGTGACAGTAACGGCAACGCAGCGGGCAACCTTGGGTATAGAGCACACAGGCCAGGTGGTCCGGGAAGTCGATGGTGGTCAGCGGCGTCATGCCGCTGACCCGCAGTTCCTCCGGTATGCGCAACCGCTTTTGCATCACACTTTCTCGACGAAGTGGCGGCGCTCCTGGTGCTCCGAGCGCTTGCCGGCATTGAACTGGGACACCGGCCGGTGGTAACCCATGACCCGGGTCCAGACCTCGCAACGCTGACGCTCTTCCGGTTTCAGTAGTTGGGCTGCGTTCATGATGACTCTCCTTGGTTTTGCTTGGTTTGGTTGCCCACGCCCGATCAGGCGCAGGCGGGTGCTTGTTGATTCTGTGTGAGTTTCTGCTGCAGACGCTCTTCGTCGCAGCGCGGACAGTATTCGTGCTCCCCGGCCAGATAGCCGTGGTGCGGACAGATGGAGAAGGTCGGGGTGATGGTGATATAGGGCAGCGCGAAGTTGCTCAGTGCCTGTTTCACCATCTGTTTGCAGGCGCGTACGCTGGAGATCCGCTCGCGCATGTACAGGTGCAGCACGGTGCCGCCGGTGTAGCGGGTCTGCAGTGCATCCTGCTTCTCCAGCGCCAGGAAGGGGTCATCGGTAAAACCCACCGGCAGTTGGCTGGAGTTGGTGTAGTAGGGGTGCTCACGGGTACCGGCCTGGAGGATATCGGGCCAGCGCTTTTGATCCTCACGAGCGAAGCGGTAGGTTGTGCCCTCAGCCGGTGTTGCTTCCAGGTTGTACAGATGGCCGGTCTGCTCCTGGAACTGGGTCAGCCGCTCATTAATATGGTTGAGCAGCCTCAGCGCCTGCGCCTGCCCCTCGTCAAAGGAGATGTCGATGCGGTCGTCGCTGAAGTTGCGCAGCATCTCGTTGATACCGTTCACGCCGATGGTGGAAAAGTGGTTGCGCAGCGTGCCCAGGTAGCGCTTGGTGTAGGGGAACAACCCCTCGTCCATCAGTTGCTGGATGCGACGGCGCTTCAGCTCCAGCGATTCCTTGGCCAGAATCAGCAAATGGTCGATCCGCTCGTACAGCCCCTCCCAATCCCCCCGGTAGAGGTAGCCCAGCCGGGCGCAGTTGATGGTGACCACACCGATCGAACCGGTCTGCTCGGCGGAACCAAACAGGCCGTTGCCGCGCTTGAGCAGCTCGCGCAGATCCAGCTGTAGGCGGCAGCACATGGAGCGCACCATGTTCGGCTCCAGGTCGGAGCGGATGAAGTTCTGGAAGTAGGGCAGGCCGTACTTGGCGGTGAGCTGGAACAGCCGATAGGCGTTGGCGCTGTCCCAGTCGAAATCCTTGGTGATGTTGTAGGTCGGGATCGGGAAGGTGAACACCCGCCCTTTGGCATCGCCAGCGTCCATCACCTCCAGGTAGGCGCGGTTGATCATATCCATCTCGGCCTGCAGATCGCCGTAGCTGAACGGCATCTCTTCACCCGCGATCACCGGCACCTGCTCCTTCAGGTCGTCCGGGCAGTGCCAGTCGAAGGTCAGGTTGGTGAACGGGGTCTGGGTGCCCCAGCGCGAGGGCACGTTGAGGTTGTAGATCAGCTCCTGCATGCACTGCAGCACCTGCTCGTAGGTCAGGTTGTCCTTGCGGATGAAAGGCGCCAGATAGGTATCGAAGGAGCTGAACGCCTGGGCGCCGGCCCACTCGTTCTGCAGCGTGCCGAGGAAGTTGACGATCTGGCCCACGGCGCTGGACAGATGCTTGGGCGCGCCGCTCTCGAGCCGCCCGGGAATGCCGTTGAGCCCCTCGAACAGCAGGGTGCGCAGCGACCAACCGGCGCAGTAGCCGGAGAGCATGTCCAGATCATGGATATGCAGATCGCCCTCGCGGTGCGCGAGACCGATCAGCGGGGTATAGACCTCGTTGAGCCAGTAGTTGGCGATCACCTTGCCGGACACATTCAGGATCAACCCGCCCAGCGAGTAGCCCTGGTTGGCGTTGGCGTTGACCCGCCAGTCGCTGCGCTCCAGGTACTCGTCGACCGTGCTCCTTACCTCTACGTTCGCATATCGTTCCATTGCCGCCTCACACTATATGTAGTGTTATTTTTAATCGCTCACCACAACATATAGACCATTATCGACAGCAGCACCGCACTCAGACATTGACTGACATCAAGGGCCGAAAAAAAATTTTCGCCTAGTATCAGGCAACCCTATCAGGAGCTTCAGTATGATCTTTCTGCCCCGCCCTCCTCTGCCCCTGCGCTTACTGCCCAGACTGTCTACCAACCTGCCTAAGCTGGTCAGCAAGGCCGAACCGCATCTCCCGTTCCGGGCCAAGGGGATGGTGCTGGAACGGCTGTTAAACCGGTTATTCCAGCAGCAACTGGAGGATGAGGAGTTCGAGTTTATGGCGCAGCGCCAGCTGGGGCTGGAGGTGAGGGATCTGGGAATACGGCTGGCGTTCGGCTATCGAGACGGGCGACTCAGGGTGGAACCGACCAGCGGCTCCAACAGGAGTCCCGACGCCTGGATTCGCGGCGATTCGCGCGAGTTTATTCGCCTGGCGACGCTGGAGGAGGATCCGGATACGCTGTTCTTTCAGCGCCGCCTGTCGATTGAGGGCGATACGGAACTGGGGCTGGCGGTGAAAAATCTGCTCGACAGTGTGGACTGGAGCGAGATGCCGCCGCTATTTCAGCGGGGTTTGCGGATTATCCGGCGTATGCAGGGATGAGCGGGGCTGACCAGGGTCTGCCGGTTCGGACGACGTGATTCGGCGCCGATCGGACTCCAGGCGGGATTGTTCCAGCGCGTATTCGGCGACGCTCCACTTGGCCTGAGCGATACTCTCTTCCATTTCTTCGCTGAGCGCTTCCAGTTGCTCTATCTCACTGAGAAGAGCATCGACATAGTTTTGCCCGATTAGCCCGTTATCGATCGATGCTTCCAGGCTTTTCAGCTTGCCCCTTATCAGTGCGATTCGGTTTCTGTTGGCGCTTAGCTGTTGCTGCTGCTCTTCGATGGTCGCGGCCGCCCGCTGTATCCGTTCATGCAGTTGCTCCAGCCTTTGTTGCGTCTCATCCCGTGGCTGCTCGACCGCCGGAACGCCTGCCACGGCATCGGCCGTGCTGACCTCGGCACTAAAAAGCGCCCAGCACAGCAAAAATGCCGGTCCAATGACACGCACCTTACTTACCGAGGGATACCGCAGCGACCAACGCCCCGTCATGCGTACTCCTTCCCCTTGGACGCACAGACAAACAGGCGTTTAACTTAGCAAAATCAGAACCTGATCGATACCGGTAAAAACCTCCTTTTTTGGTCAGAAATTTCCGAGACGGCAATCACACCCGATCCATCCCGGGCAGCCCATACCAGTAGCCATTGCACTGCCCCACCCTAAGCAAGGGAATCGACTCTGACTGTTCGCCGTTCAGGCGCCGGGCAAAACGTTCGACCACCTCGACCATCCCCTGACGCTGCGGACTCAGGCGCACCCGATTCACGCCCATCTGCCGCATGGCGTCCAGCTCGTGCTCCAGGTTGTAGTGTTCGCCGGACAGGGTCTGGATGCCGTTCATCGTGAACAACTCCTTGCCCTCCTGCGAGCGCACGGGGATGCCGTCCGGATACTCGATGCAGCAGAAGTTGCAGTTGTCCTTGGGCAGGTTGCGGTAGCGGGCGGTGAAGCAGCGCGCGGCATAGGCCAGCGGCAGACAGCCGTAGCCGAACACCTCGGTCTCCAGCTCCGGCAGACCACCATCCTGCGCCGCCTGCTGCAGCAACTGCTCCAGCGTCTGCGCCGACAGCTCCACCGGCATCACCCAGCGCCGCATGCCGCTGTTGTAGAGTCGCTTGAGCGTGTTCAGGTTGTAGATATTGATCGACGGGCCGGTGACGAACTCCACCCCCTGGTCGCTCAACAGCTGCACCGCGGCCATATCGTTGGCCTCGACGCGGAACTCGCCGTTGGCGCAGATGCGGCGTAGCATCTTCAGTTCCGACTCTGCCTCCAGCAGCGCCAGACCGGAGAGCACCACCTGCTTGCCGCAGGCGCGCAGGTCGCGGCCGATCTCGATCCAGTCGTCGAGCCTGAGCTGGCGCCGCTTGGAGCAGACCGTCTCGCCAAGGTAGACAGTATCCAGCGGTAGTTCCGCCATCTCGGCATAGAAGTTATACACATCCTGCTTGGGCCAGAAGTAGAGCAGCGGCCCCAGGGTCAGTTTCGGTGACTGTTCCATCTCACTCCCCTTACTGCCAGCTGCGGTGGTAGGCACCGAGGGTGGTAGTGCTGCCCTCGGACAGCGCCTCCAGCCCCTGGCCCCACTGCGGTTGTACCTTGAACTCGCCCGGCCGCGCAGCGCTGTCGAGCGCCTCGCGCCAGATCCGGGTCACCTGGGAGACATAGGCGGGGCTGCGCTGGCGCCCCTCGATCTTGACCGCCTGGATGCCGATCCGCTTCAGTTCCGGAATCAAGTCCAGGGTGTTGAGGCTGGTGGGCTCCTCCATCGCGTGGTAGATGTCGCCCTCCACCTCGAAGCGCCCCTTGCACAGGGTGGGGTAACCAGCCTTTTCACCGTCGCTGTAGCGATCGATCAACACCTCGTTCAGGCGTGACTCCAGCCCGCGCGAGGTCTCCTGCCAGCGTACGGCCTTGGCCGGCGAGCAGGCGCCGCAGGTGTTGGGGGATTCGTCGGTGAGATAGGAGGAGAGGTAGCAGCGCCCCTCGACCATGATGCAGAGGCTGCCGAAGGCAAACACCTCCAGCTCCACCTCGGTGTGCGCAGCCAGATGCTCCACCTGCGCCAGCGACAGCACCCGCGGCAGCACCGCGCGTTGAATGCCGAACTGCTGGCGGTAGTACTCCAGCGCCTCGTAGTTGGTAGCCGAGCCCTGCACCGACAGATGCAGGCGTAGCCCCGGATGGTGGTCGGCCGCGTAACCGAGCACGCCCATATCGGCGGCGATCAGCGCATCGACGCCCAGGTCGGCAGCCATGTCCACCGCGGCCTTCCAGGTACTCCAGCCCTCGGGCTGGGGATAGGTGTTGATGGCGCAGAGCACCTTGACGCCACGACTGCGGGCGTAATCTATCCCCTTCTCCGCCTTGCGTCGGTCGAAGTTGAGACCGGCAAACTGGCGCGCGTTGGTCTTATCGCGGAAACCGAAATAGACGGCATCGGCGCCGTTATCCACAGCCGCCTTCAGAGCGGGAAAACTCCCGGCAGGACACACCAGTTCCACAGCAACCTCCTGAGCGAAAACGAGTGCGCCCAGCCTAGCGGTTCGGGAATTACAGCGACATGATGCTTATCAAGGAGTGAATGCTTTACCAAGCGTGCGACAGAGCCTGTACCCATTCATCTGGGTAGCGCGGCCCGAAACCGATCAATCAAGCCTTTTCTTATCGGCATCCTCACGGCTTTTGGAACGCCAGCCCGCCACCCCACACACCAGTGCCAACACCAGCGCGCCACCGGCGATGATATGGATCTGACCACGGTCCCGCTCGAGTTGCGCCGCGGCAGCCGCATCGGGCGCGGCTTTTATCGCGCTCTCACTCGGTGCTTTGGAGATACTCCAACCCGACGCCATCAGCAAACACAAGGCCAAGGCGTACATAAACTCTTTCATCGCACTCTCTCCGCAGGCTCGGTGGGGCCACACAGTAACATCCCCCGCCGCAACCTCGCCAGCACCCTCCCCCTGCTGGTACAGGATTTGCTGTGACCTGCATACCTGTGACTCTATCTGGAGCAGTCTATGAACGGCACCATCCCGACAACCGAGACCTTCTTTCTGGCCTCCAAACGCTCGGAGATCGCCCTGCTGCAGCAGTTGATGGCCAGCTGCGAACTGGTGACCCAGGTCAGCAACCTGATCCATGAACTGCAGCGTGAGCGTGGCTTGTCCAACGTATTTCTCGCCTCTGGCGGTCTGCGCTTCGCGCGTCAGCGGCTGGAGCAGATCCCGAGCTCCGTGGACGCCGAACAGGGCTTCAAGAACCGCCTTCAGCAGCTGGATATCGAAAGCTGGACCCGCGTCGGCAGCGCCCGGCTGTTCAATAATATCGCCTACGCCCTGCATGGGCTGGACGGCCTCGATGCCCTGCGTGAGAAGATCGGCCACCGGTCACTGAGCGCCACCGAAAGCACCCAGGCCTTCAACCGCCTGATAACGGCGTTGCTGTCGGTGATTTTCGAAGCCGCCGATATCTCCGACGACCCCGAGATCACCCGTGCACTGGTGGCGATGTTCAACTTTATGCAGGGCAAGGAGTATGCCGGTCAGGAGCGCGCCTGGGCGGTGATCGGATTCGCTGCCGGCGAGTTCGACCAGTCGCTGCTGCAGCGGTTGTCAGACCTGGTCGACAGCCAGCAGCACAGTTTCCGTACCTTCGAGGAGTTCGCCCAAGCCCCGCCTATCGCCAGCTGGCGTGAGCTGGAGAGCCACGGCGAGACCCAGGAGTTTCTGCGCCTGCGCCTGCTGATCGCTCGTGTGCAACCGGGTACAGGCCTGCCCTCCGAGATCAGCGAGGTCTGGTATGACGCCGCCACCCGACGGATCGACAGAATGCAGCAGCTGGAGCGGCAGCTGGCCGATACGCTGCTGCAGCTCAGTCGCCAGCGCGTGCGTGAGGCAAACAAGGAGCTGAAAAAGCATCACGACAGCCTGGAACTGATCGCCTCGCTGCGTGAGCCCAGTGCATCGCCACTGACCATGCTGCTCGACCCGGAGCAGCCGTTCACACTCACGGAGGCGGGCAGTTCGGGTGCCGCCGGCAGCGACTGGGTACACTCGCTCTACGGCCTGGTCAAACAACAGGCGGAGGGGCTTAAGCAGATGCACGACGAGCTGGCGGCGGCCCGTCAGGCGCTGTCGGATCGCAAGACACTGGAGCGCGCCAAGGGGCTGCTGATGCAGTACCGGGGGCTGAACGAAGAGCAGGCCTACCGCCTGCTGCAGCAAACCTCCATGGCCCAAAACCGCTCACTGGCTGCCGTCGCACACAAGCTTATCACCGACATCGATCAGTTGAAGGGCAAGCCCGGCGGCCTGCAGCACTGACCGACCCGCGCTTCAATTCCGGCCATCAGCGAGCATAACGCTCCTTATTGGTGCACTGTTGCCGTCATCAAACTGCGGCATACCCAAGGCAAGATAAATTTTTCTATTCACGATTAATTATCATTTGTCTTAATATTGTCATCTACAACCTAATCACCCAGTTTCTGTAGCACATTCACCATGCTGTTCGACCTGGATCGTTTCCGAGCTCTCGGGGCTCGCCCCTGTCTACTGGATGCCAGCGGTATCCTACTCAGTTATGCGGAGCTGGCCGAGCAGGCCGCTCACTTTGCGGCCGCATTGGCGCCGTTCAAGCAGCCGGTGTTAATCGCGATCGAAGCCGTATCCGATGCTCAGGCGATTGCCTCCTATGTCGGCGCGCTGGCCGTCGGCCACGCGGTGATGCCGCTACCGACCGATGCCCCGGACAGGATGCGAGCGCTGGCGGAACGCTTTCGCCCGGCCCTGAGTTTTTACCGCCGCGACGGACACTGGGCACTGGAGCAGCACGACTGGCCAGCGGCCGAGCCACACCCCGAGCTGGCGCTGCTGCTGCAGACCTCCGGCAGTACCGGCCAGGGCCGCGGTGTGCGGCTGTCGCGCCAGGCAGTGGAAGCCAATGCGGTTGCCATCGCCGACTACCTGGATATCCGCGCGGATGACCGCGCCGCGCTGATCCTGCCGCTGCACTACTCCTATGGCCTGTCGGTTCTGCACTCTCACCTGCTGCAGGGTGCCTCGCTCTGGCTGCATGGGGATTCGGTACTCAACCCCGGTTTCAGTCAGGCGCTGGCGGACAGTGGCGCTACCAACCTGGCCGGTGTACCGCACCACTTCGCGCTGCTGGAGAGCACTGGGCTGGGCGATGCCCTGCCGGGCAGCCTGCGTTTCATAACCGTGGCCGGCGGCGCCATGGAGCCGGTCAAAGTGGTCGAGTGGGCCAACCGGATGGCGCAGCGTGACGGCCGTTTCGTTGTCATGTACGGCCAGACCGAGGCCACCGCCCGCATCGCCTGGCTACCGCCTGAACTGGCCCGCGACAAGCCCGATGCGATCGGCATCGCCATCCCCGGGGGCTCACTGGCCCTGCGTGATGAACGGGGTAATGAGATCAACACGGCAGAAGGCGAGGGCGAGTTGATCTATCGCGGGCCCAACGTGATGATGGGCTATGCCGAGGACTATCGGGAGCTGGCCCAGGGTGCCCAGCTCAACGAACTGGCTACCGGCGATCTGGCCAGGCGCGACGCCAGCGGTATCTATCGCATCACCGGCCGCCTGTCGCGCATGTCCAAGATCGCGGGGCTGCGCATCGGCCACGACGCGCTGGAGCGCGCCCTGGCTGACCAGGCCCGGGAGATCGCGGTCTGGGGGGATGACCGACGCATCCATATCGGCCTGGTGGGCACAATCCCGGCACTGCATGAGGTTCAGGCCAGGGCCGCGCAGCTGGCCGGTATCGCTACCCAACACCTGGCGATCCATCCGCTCACAGAACTGCCCCGGCGCGCCAACGGCAAGATCGACTATCCGGCGCTGAAAAACAGACATGCACAGAGCACACAGAACGGCAGCGTGCTGGCCGCATTTCGGGCCAGCTTTGCCCCGCGCAGCGTGCGTCCCGACGACAGTTTCAGCAGCCTGGGCGGCGATTCCCTGTGCCATGTGGAGCTGACACTGGCGCTGGAGGAGCGCCTCGGCGGCGTACCGACCGGCTGGGAGCGGATGCCGATCGCCGAGCTTGAACGCGCCCAACCCCGGGCGGGCAAGCGCCTGCCCACCGACCTGCTGACGCGGGTACTGGCGATCCTCGCCGTGGTGGTCAGCCACCAGACCCATTGGCCGGTATACGGCGGCGCCGCGGCGATGGTGATACTGATGGGGATGAGCCTCGCCTCGTTCCGCTGGAAAGCGCTCTGTGAGGGTGACCTGCGCACCTATTTCGCTCCCCTGCTCGGCGTATTGATCCCCTATTACGCGGTACTGACCGGCTACAGTCTGGCCTGGGGCGAGGTGCCCTGGGTATCGGCGCTGCTGCTGGGCAACTTCGCGCTGACCAAACCCTCGACCCATGAGATGCTGCCGTTCCTGTACTGGTTCGTCGAAGCCTATGTGCAGATCACGCTGCTGGTCGCCCTGCCCTTCCTGATCCCGCCGTTGCGACGAAGGCTCGCCAGGCTATCCCCCTTCCACTTCGGTCTCGGCTTGTTGGCGTTTGCGCTGCTGCTGAGGCTCACCCTTCCCGTGCTTTGGCCGATGAATGGACGGGCCCTGTTCACCGTGCCCTGGGTGCTCTACCTGTTTGCCTTGGGCTGGTGCGTGAGTGCAGCGCAGACCCACCGGGATCGCTGGCTGGTGATCGCCCTCGGCTGCCTGATCATGCCGCTGGCTGCATATCTCGGCGGCAACTGGTATGGCGGCTGGATCAAGTATATGAGCCTGCTCGGCGTACTCGCTCTGCTCTGCCTGGTACCGAGCATCCCGCTGCCCGGCTGGAGCCACCGTCCGCTGATGCGACTGGCCCAGGCGGCATTTGCGATCTACCTGCTGCACCGCCTGGTGCCCGAGGTGCTGCTGCCGATGCTCGGACTGGAGGGGCACTCGCCGCTGATCGACAGCCTGGCGATTGTCGGCGGCATCGGACTGGGCCTGCTCGCCGCAGCGCTGCAACGGCGGCTGGCCTCGGTACCCATCCGCCCCGCGCGTGGCATGGGCTGGCGCCTGAAAAACGCCCTTTCCTAACCGGCGACTCCGATTACATACCTTGGAAATGAACCTTAAATGCGCAGTCTCAACTGTCTGCGCACCATTTTTGACCTGGGGACGCGCCGGGAGACAAATCCGAGAAAACTTTTAATCTACTGATTTTATTAGACTTTCTATTTATCGCAAAGACTTGGCACGCTGACTGCTATATCCGAATCAGTATTTGAGCTAACGCTGGCTCAGATCTGACAAGCTGGGATTTCTGGATAATGGCGTCCATCACTGCACCTGCAAAAGGCGGGGCATGTGTGGACGCCATTTTTTGTTGCTCTCAGTCGGTTAGAACCCTTTGTGTGTGATCCCTTAACGTCGAACGAGGCAAAAATATGGCTTACTTAATTCCCGCAGAATTTGTAACCAAGATGGTGGATGCCGGTGAATCCAAGATCTACATGTCCACCCGTGACACCCTGATCCGTGGCTATATGGCCGGTGCCATTCTGGCCCTCGCGGCCGTATTCGCCGTTACCGTCGCGGTCCAGACCGGCGTGTTCCTGATCGGCGCCATGCTGTTCCCGGTCGGTTTCTGCATGCTCTATCTGATGGGCTTCGACCTGTTGACCGGCGTGTTCATGCTCACCCCGTTGGCCTGGCTCGATAAGCGCCCCGGTGTCACCCCCGGACAGATCCTGCGTAACTGGGGCCTGGTGTTCGTCGGTAACTTTGCCGGTGCTTTCACCGTCGCGGTGATGATGTCATTCATCTTCACCATGGGCTACAACACCGACGGCGGCGCCATCGCCGAGAAGGTCGCCAAGATCGGCGAATCACGTACGGTCGGTTATGCCGCCTATGGTGCCGATGGCTGGTTCACTATCTTTATCCGCGGCATGCTGTGTAACTGGATGGTCTCCCTCGGCGTGGTCGGCGCGATGATCTCCACCCATGTCAGCGGCAAGGTGCTCGCGATGTGGATGCCGATCATGCTGTTCTTCTTCATGGGCTTCGAGCACTCCGTGGTCAACATGTTCCTGTTCCCGTTCAGCATGATCATGGGCGGCAACTTCTCCATCGCCGACTACTTCATCTGGAACGAGATCCCGACCGCTCTGGGCAACCTGGTCGGTGGCCTGGCGTTCACCGGCCTGACCCTGTACACCACTCACGTGCGTACCGGTGCCAAGCGTGAGATCCCGGCCAGCGCCCCGTCCAAGCCGGCAACCGTGTAATTTTCCTTCCGAACCCCGGCCACCTGCGGGTGGCTGGGGCTTTTATGTACAGGATGTACGGTCCCGCAGACATCGGGCGGTAGTCGGCAGCAAATATGAGCAACCAACTCAAGCTCAGCATTGGCCAGTATTCGGACAAGGGCCGGAAAGCGCTGAATCAGGATTTTCACGGCGCGCTGATCCCGAAAGAGCCGCAGCTCAGCCTCAAGGGCGCCGCCCTGGCGGTAGCGGATGGCATCAGCTCCAGCAGCGTCAGCCAGATCGCCAGCGCAGCAGCGGTAAAATCCTTTCTTGACGATTACTTCTGCACCTCGGAGGCCTGGACCGTACGCACCGCCGCCGAACGGGTGATCGCGGCCACCAACTCCTGGCTGCACTCGCAGACCCGGCGCAGCGACTACTGCTACGACAAGGACAGGGGCTACGTCTGCACCCTCAGCGCGATGGTGATCAAGGCTGCCACCGCGCACATTTTTCATGTCGGCGACTCCCGCATCTACCGTGTCCACGAGCATGCGTTGGAACAGCTGACCAAGGATCATCGGCTCTGGGTCTCCCGGCAGGAGAGCTACCTGAGCCGGGCGCTCGGCATCGACGAACAGCTCGAGATCGACTACCAGGCGCTGGCGGTAAAGCCCGGGGATACCTTTATCCTCGCCACCGACGGCATCTACGAACATTGCGACACCCAGTTCCTGCTCAATACCCTGCGTGAGCACCCGACATCCCTCGACAACGCCGCCCGACAGATCGCCGAGCACGCGCTGGAACGGGGCAGCAGCGACAACCTGACCCTACAGATCGTCCGTGTCGACCAGGTGCCGGGAGCGGAACACGCCGAGCTGCAGTTGCAGATCGAGAAGCTGCCGCTGCCGCCGCCGCTGGAGCCGCGGATGCAGTTCGACGGCTACGAGATCGTGCGCGAACTGCACGCCACCAGCCGTAGCCATGTGTTCCTGGCCGTGGACCTGGAGAGCGGCAACCCGGCGGCACTAAAAACGCCCGCTATCGATCTGTCCGACGATCCGGACTATCTGGAGCGCTTTCTGCTCGAGGAGTGGATCGCCCGCCGCATCAACAGCGCCCACGTACTGAAGGCACAGTCGCCCAACCGCAGCCGCCACTACCTGTACACGGCGATGGAGTACATCGAGGGCCAGACCCTGCGCCAGTGGCTGCTCGACAACCCCCGTCCCGATATCGAAACCGTGCGTTCGATCGTCGAGCAGATCGCCCGCGGCCTGCGCGCCTTCCACCGCATGGAGATGCTGCACCAGGACCTTCGCCCCGACAACATCATGATCGACCGCCACGGCACGGTGAAGATCATCGACTTCGGCGCCACCCGGGTCGCCGGTATCGCCGAAGCCACCGTGGTCAGCCAGCAGGCACAGATGCTCGGCACCGCTCTGTTCACGGCGCCGGAGTATTTTCTCGGCTTCCCCGGCAGCACACGCTCGGACCAGTTCTCGCTCGGCGTGATCTGCTACCAGATGCTCTCCGGTCGTTTTCCCTATGGTACCGAGGTCGCCAAATGCCGCAACGCCAAGGCGCAGCAGAAGCTCAGCTACGACTCGGTGCTGGACGAAGAGCGGGAGATCCCCGCCTGGGTCGACGAGGCGCTGAAACGCGCGACCCATATCAGTCCGGAGAAACGCTACGACGACCTGTCCGAGTTCATCTACGATCTGCGACACCCCAACCGGGCGTTCCTGAACAAGACCCGGCCGCCGTTGATCGAGCGCAACCCGGTGCAGTTCTGGCAGGGCGTCTCGGCGCTGCTGGCCTGCGCGCTGATCTACCTGCTTGCCAACCCCCTCATGTGAACCAGACCCTAAACGAACCAAAAGGACTACACGATGATCAGCAATCGCGATGAAGTGACCCAGATGATCCTCTCCGCCAAGGTCAGCAAGGGGATCAAATGGAAACAGGTGGCCGAGGCGGTCGGCCTGTCCAAGGAGTGGACCACCGCCGCCTGCCTGGGGCAGATGACCTTCGACAAGGCGCAGGCTGAAACCGTCGGCAAGCTGTTCGATCTGTCCGACGAAGCGGTCGCCTGGCTGCAGATCGTGCCCTCCAAGGGCACCGGCGGCATCCCCACCGACCCGCTGCTCTACCGCCTGTATGAGATCGTCAGTGTCTACGGCGGCTCGATCAAGGAGCTGATCCACGAGGAGTTCGGCGACGGCATCATGAGCGCCATCGACTTCTCGATGGATATCCAGCGCGAAGAAGACCCGAAGGGCGACCGGGTGAATATGGTGCTGTCGGGGAAGTTTTTGCCATATAAGAGTTATTGATAAGGGTTGTCGGACGACCGACCGCTCTGGTGCCAATCCGGGCCGGTGGTACCGCTTCCGTGCGACACGCTTTACGTCGTCCTGACCGCTCGACTGCCGCCGTCCCTGGCGGCAGACGGTCGCCCGGAAGCGGTACCACCACCCCTCTGCAGCGCGGTGCCAGCCAGTGTGCTCACCCAAGGCGATCTTACGTGCTCCCTGCCGATCCAGTCTCTTGATATATCCCCGCGATCCGGTAACGTCTGAGGTTCCTATCCACGGGTATTGGCAGTGCAAGGATGCCCCTATGGCAAACAATTGGTCAGAATCCGAAGTTGAAGCAGCCGTCGAGGATTACTTCGACATGCTGCGTCTGGAACTGCTCGGCCACACGTACAACAAGACCGAACATCGGCGCACACTGCTGGAGCGGTTAAACAATCGCTCGCATGGCTCAGTCGAGCTGAAGCATCAGAATATCAGTGCCGTGCTGATCGAGATGGGAATACCCTATATCGAGGGTTATAAGCCACGCACGAACTACCAAAAGCGATTACTGCCCGAAGCGGTCGCGTCCTATCTTTCCTCGCATCCGGATATCCAACTCCTGTTTCAACAGGACGCCGGCGTCGTTCCGGCCGTTCCGACGGTCGGTGATCTTCTTGCAGCGATGGAGGCGCCTCCGCAACGGGAGGAGCGGCGAGAGTCCGGCATCCAGGAATCACTGGCTATTTATAATCCGGGCGGCATCAATTACCTTGAGTTGGAAGCACAAAACCAGCTACTGGGGGACGCCGGAGAGCAGTTCATCATCAACTACGAACGCGCACGTTTGATCCGTTCCGGCTGCGACTCTCTGGCGGACAGCATCGCGCAGGTATCGGTCACCGAAGGTCCGATGGCAGGCTTTGACATCCGTTCATTCGAGGTCGACGGGCGCGATCGCTTTATCGAAGTTAAAACGACAAAATACGGCAAGAACACCCCTTTCTACGTGACGCCCAATGAGTTGGCATTTTCGCGCAAGAACGCCGAGCGCTATTTCCTCTATCGGCTTTTCAGGTTCCGCACCGAACCGCGCGTGTTCGCTTTGCAAGGTCACCTACAGGAGCAGTTCAAGCTCCAGCCGTCACAGTATCTGGCAAAACCGTATTAGAACGACGGGTGGCATGCGCTATCCAGGGGTGATGCAGTCTCTTGCGGCTGACCCTCTGCGACATGGATGTCGCAGTGGAGCCCCCATGGAAGGGTTCACGGCGAGTCAGACGCAAGAGACTGCATCGGTCCGTATCTCCGGAGCTGCCGTACACCCTTCACCAGACTAGTGATTCGGCAGCTCCAACACCACCTCCAGCCCGCCCTCGGCCCGGTTACTCAACCGAATCTCGCCGCCGTGGGAGTGGGCGATGGTGCGGGCGATGGAGAGGCCCAGGCCGATGCCGCCGGTTTCGCGGCTGCGTGAGGTTTCGAGGCGAACGAAGGGATCGAACACCCGCAGCTGGTCCGCCTCCGGGATCCCCGGCCCCCTGTCGCGCACGGCGATCTGCAGAGAATCGCCTCGGACACTCAGCTCCACCTCGGCTTGCCCGCCGTACTTGCACGCATTCTCGATCAGGTTGGTCAGTGCGCGGCGGACCGAGCCGGGTCGGCACAGGTAGGGCACGCGCTGGGACTCGTCGTATTCGATCTCCTGGCCCAGGTCGCGCAGGTCTTCGCAGATGCTGCCGATCAGCGCCGACAGGTCGACCGTGCGCCGCTCCTCTTCGACCGAGGCTTCGCGGGTGAAGGTCAGCGTCGCTTCCAGCATCTCCTGCATCTGACCGAGGATGCAGAGCACCTTGTCGCGGCGGTCGGCGGGCTCGATAAATTCGGCATGCAGGCGCAGGGTGGTCAGCGGCGTGCGGAGGTCGTGCGAGATCGCGGCCATCATCCGGGTGCGGTCGCCGACGAAGCGCTGCAGGCGCTCCTGCATACGGTTGAAGGCACGGGTGGTGCGTATCACGTCTTCCGAGCCGTATTCCGGGATCGGCTCGTTCAGCTCGCCACGGCCGATACGGTCGGCCGCCTTGCTCAGGCAACCCAGAGGGGCCGACACATGGCGCACGATCAACACCACCACGGTGACCGTCAGCGAAAACAGCGCCAGCGCCACCAGCAGCGGCGCGATCCAGCCCGGCAGGCTGCTCGGCGATCTGAGCGTAGCGTTGAGCCACTGACCATCCGGACGCAGGATCGACAGGCTGGCGATCGGCAGCGCCGCTTCGCCCGGATCGAACAGCAGGTTGGGTTTGAGCAGGTTTTGTACCCAGCTGTAACACCAGTAATAGCGCGGGCTGATCGACAGCTGGGCATGTGCGGCATCGGCGTCGGCCAGCTCTCTGAGGCGTTGATAGAGCGGGTGATCCAGTGCCGCCCGGTTATAGGGATCCGCCGTGGCGCTATCGCCGATGCTGAACTGGAAACGCTCGCTGGTTACCGCGCCAAGCACCTCGCTGCGCATCGCCAGTGGCGTCTCATCCAGCAGGCGGTCCATCGCCGCACTGCGCGACACCAGATCCTCCATCTGGCTCAGGCGCACGGCGCGACCGCGCTCCTCGAAGAACACATACACGGTGGTCGCGTTGACCACGCCCAGGGCCAGGATCAGCAGACCGATCACGCGGCCGGGCAGGCTCTGTCGCAGGTAGCGCAGCATCACCGAACATCCACGGTGAGCATATAGCCGCCGCCCCATACGGTTTTGATCAGTTGCGGATGGGTGCTGTCGCGCTCGATCTTGCGCCGCAACCGGCTGACCTGGTTATCGATACTGCGATCGAACACCTCCGCCTGCCGCCCGCTGGTCAGATCGAGCAGTTGTTCGCGACTCAACACCCGGTGCGGGTGGGCCAGAAAGGTGGACAGCAGCTTGAATTCAGCAGTACTGAGCGGCACCGCAACCTCATCGCTGCCGACCAGTTCACGCCGGGCCACATCGAGTACCCAGCGGTCGAAGCTGAGCCGCTCCACCTGCAGCGGCTCGCGCTGACGCGGCAGCGCCTCGGCCCGGCGCAGTACCGCCTTGATCCGCGCCAGCAGCTCGCGAGGGAAGAACGGCTTGGTCAGATAATCGTCGGCGCCCATCTCCAGCCCCACCACACGATCGGTCTGCTCCGCCATCGCGGTGACCATGATGATCGGAATCTGGCTCGATTCGCGCAGTTGGCGGCAGAGGCTCAGGCCATCCTCGCCCGGCATCATCAGGTCGAGCACGATCAGGTCGATGGCGCTGACCTCCAGTATCCGCTTCATCTCCTGCCCGTCGCGGGCGGTGGTGACGCGAAAGTCGAATTGCTCGAGATAGTTCGCCACCAGGTCACGGATCTCCTGATGGTCGTCGACAACGAGAATGTGGGGGGTGTTGTTCATGATCATGCCAACCGGTAGTACTACTGCATCAGCTTATCCGATCACCGGGCGGTAGTGCGAACGCCAATTGTATCAATCTGTACCCGTTACAGAGGTTGATACAGATTGCGACAAAATGATCCGGGATCGAAAAACTTTTAATACATTTATCAGGCTTAATAGGTCAAAGGATCGGATCAGCCGAGGAGCTCACGTGACATCGATACTGGACAACCCTGTTATCCAAAGCGCGGTATTGCCACTGCTGCTGAGCCTTGGCCTGACCGGTCTTATACGGCTCGTGCTCGGCCCGGCATTCGGCATACGTCTGGCCGCCGTTGCAGTGACGCTCAGCTTCCTGGTCTGTCAGGCGCTGATCCAGGCCCCGGTGTTTCCCCCTCGTTCCTCGTCGCAGAAACTCCCCTATCTGGTGGCGGGAGCCCTGCTGCTGGGGCTGCTGATCGACAGCCTCGATCTGAGGGCTCGTGTGCAGCAGACTGCCATGGCGGTGCTGGCAATTACCGGCATCGGCTGGCTCCTTTACGGACGCTTCGACCGGATCGACGTCGCGGGCTGGATCCTGTTGCCGATGCTGTTCGCCGCACCGATGCTGGCTCAGCAGCGTTGTCTCGAGCGTCGAGACAGCCTGGATGGCGGTATCCTGCTGCTGTTGGCCAGTGCCGGTATCGGCGCCATCACGCTGATCGGTGCCTCGGCCTCCATGGCCCAGATCGGCTTCGCGCTGATGGCGGCACTCGGCGGTTTCCTGCTGTGGAACTGGCCGACCCGGCGCTTCCCGCTCAATGCCACCGTCCAGTTGAGTACACTGACCGCACTGTTGGCGCTGGCCACCCAGATGCTGTTTTACACCAAGGCCAATGGCTGGGCGCTGCTGTTGCTCACCCCGCTGCTGCTGGTAGACCGTGTTGGCCGCAACATGGAGAGTCAGGCGCTGCGCGCCCTGTTGGTGACCGGCACGGCTGTCGCGGTATGCGCCGTGGCCGTCGGCACCGCCTGGATGATGAGCGAGCCGAGCAGCTCAGGATACTGAAACACCGACCCGTTAGCCCCTTAAACCCAACTGGCTTCGACCAGACTGAACCAGAGGATAGGAAAGATGAACGTAAAAGCACTGTTTGGCGCTGGCCTGCTGGCGGCGAGCCTGTCTACCACCGGCATCGCCCAGGCGGCACCGGTACCCTACGCAATGGACATGGCGCACTCTGCCGTGGTGTTCAATATCAACCACCTGGGCTTCTCCAACATGTTCGGCCGTTTCGACAAGTTCGAGGGTGATGTGCAGTTCGATGCCGACAACATCGAAAACTCCAGCGTGACCATCAGTATCGATACCGAATCGGTCAACACCTTCCACGGCAAGCGCAACGAGCACCTGGCCTCGCCGGATTTCTTCAACGCCGCCGAGTTCCCGGAGATGACCTTCGAGAGCACCAAGATCACCAAGACCGGCGACAACACGGCCAAGCTCGAGGGTGAGCTGACCCTGCTCGGCGTGACCAAGCCGGTGACGCTGGATCTGGTGGTCAACAAAGTCGGCCCGCACCCGTTCAACAAGCAGCCGCTGGCCGGTTTCACCGCCACCGGTACGGTCAAGCGCAGCGAGTTCGGCATGAACTACGGCCTGCCGGCGATCGGTGACGAGGTGCACCTGCAGATCGACGTGGAAGCCACGCCGAAGTAAACCAGGCGGCAAACGAAAAAGCCCCGCATGCCTTAACGACAGCGGGGCTTTTTATTACTCCAAACTTAGTCCACGACGCTCACGCGATAGACCGATACCGTACTGCTGACCTCGCTGGTGACCACCAGCCAGCCGCTATCTCCGTTGGCTATGAACTTGAGTCCTTCCGGCGCCAGATCGCCCAGCTCCTCTATGTCCATGACCCCGGCCGCCTTCGGCGCTTTCGGGTTTTCCAGATCGTAGATGAAGATGCCGCTGGTTCGCTCCAGGCCGATAAAGGCGTACGGCTTGCCGTCCAGCTCACCGACCACGATCGACTCCGGCTCCGGCCCCTTGTCGTCGCTGCGGTTATCCTCCCACACCTCGGAGCCCTCACCGGCGTACTGAGCCAGCAGGGTCTCGAACTGGTTGCCGGAATCCCACACCCGCTCCGCCTTGCTGTTCCAGACCGAGAAGGAGCGGGCACCATAGGCATACAGTTTGTCGAAATCGCCGTCGCCATCCTCGTCACCCTGAGAGGTGGTCACCTTCAGGCGGCCGAGGTTCTGCTTCTTCTGCAGTTCGTCGATATCGAAACCGGCGAAGGCGGCCGGGTCCAACAGCAGATCCTTCACCCGCGCCTCCTCCGAGTAACCGTCGTAGTCGCGAGAGTCACCCTCGTTGGCGGAGAGGATATACACCTCGCCGTCGGCATCCAGAGCGGCGATGGCATCGGGCAGGTACATACCCAGTACCGGCCAGTTCTGCAGATTGATGCCGGCATCTTCGTTGCTGGCATCCAGCGTGTTGCTTGGCAGCATGTGGTCCTTGTAACCCAGGCCAACCACGTCGATTACCTTGGCTTTTTCGATATCGACGATCGCCAGGGCGTTGTTCTCCTGCAGCGAAACCCAGGCGGTCCTGGAGTCCGGCGATACCGCAATGTACTCGGGCTCGAAGTCCTGCGCGGCGGTTGCACCGGGTCCGAACAGGCGCACCTCGTAGCTGAGCTGGTCGGCGCCCTTGGCCTTGCCCTGGGCCATTTCAGCCGGGTTTACCCCGTTTTCGACACCGCGATTGGCATCGTTGCTGAAATGAAAGTCAGCGCTGCGCACCCGCCAGCTGCGTTGGGTATCGATAATACTGATCGAGCCTTCCGGATCCCGGGTGTAGCTGTCGTTCGGTTCGCCCTCGTTGGCCACCAGCAGATAGCGCCCATCAGGAGTGAAAGTCAGCATGTCCGGCAGCGCACCGACGCTGATCGAGCGCTGATAATTGCCGTCCAGATCGAACACCACCACCTTGCCGTTCTGCTGTTTGTTGTCAGCTTCGATCGCTACCGCAACCCAATCGCCGTACACGGCAACGCTGTTCGGGCCGCCACCATAGGGCGCAAGATCGATCTCGCTGGGCACGCCGCTCTCTTCGCTCATGGCGCTCAGCGCACCGTTTTCATCCAGCGCCAGGATACGCAGCTTGTTGTCGGTGCCGTTGGTGACATAGAGGCGTTGCGCGGTATGACTGTAGTCGGAAATCTCGGTACAGCCGCCTTCGTCGGTATCGCTGCAGGTCTCGGCGAAATGGCCGGTCTGGGTGACGGAGAATCCCGCCAGTGCGGTGTTGGTCAGCGCCACGCCCAGCGTCAACGAGAGTGCGGATGCAAGCAGAGTCGGTTTCATATCCAGTTTGTCCGTATCCGTTCATGAAGGGGAGCCAATACTCTGAACTCGCCGGATGACAGGCAGGCGACAAACCGGTTACAGATCAAACAGCTGTTTTCGGCGTGCCAATTTCGACAGATTCCCCCACCCGCTCTACGCTCTTACATAGAGATAGAGCTTAAATTCCCATGACAATGACAGCAGGCATGCGTTGTTGCAGCGGGAGGAGGTGGGCCATGAATCATCACCGGTTTTTCGACCGACTCTGGCACGACTATGTGGATATCACGCCACAGGCAGAGGCGATTCAGCAGCTGTTCGTCGAGCGCGGCGAGCAAATCATCAACGACCATGTGGCGTTTCGTACCCTGGCCGACAGCCCGGTAGCGCTGGCGCGGCTACAGCCGCTGCTGGAGCAGCTGGGCTACCGCGCTTACGGCCAGTACCGTTTCGAGCACAAGAAGCTGCATGCGCGCGCCTACATGCATACCGAGGATCCGACGGCGCCGAAGATTTTCCTCAGCGAACTGGAGATAGGCAAACTCTCCGACAAGGCACAGGCGATACTGCACACCTATATCGCCCAGATCCCGCGGGATGCCGCCTCCAGCCCCGATATCTTCTGGCGTGGACGACTCTGGGCCATGCCCACCTATGAAGCCTACCGTGCCCTGCGCGACGAGAGCGAATACGCGGCCTGGCTGTCGGTGCTGGGCTTGCGCGCCAACCATTTCACGGTCAGCGTCAACCACCTGGAAACCCTGCCCAACCTGAAGGCGGTCAACCACCTGCTGAAGGAGAAAGGGTTCGCCCTCAACGACCTGGGCGGTGAGATCAAGGGCTCGCCCAAGGTGCTGCTGGAGCAGTCATCGACACTGGCCGACCGCATCGCGGTGACCTTCGCCGAGGGCGAGACCCACCTCGTACCCAGCTGCTTCTACGAGTTCGCGCTGCGCTACGAGGAGTCTCCCGGCCAGCTGTTTCAAGGCTTCATCGAAGGCAACGCCGACAAGATCTTCGAGTCGACGCATAGTCGATAGCGGTCAAATCTCATGTAATGTGACGCCGGCACCGGCTTCAAGAAATGGGGCGCACCATAAAACGCAAAACCCGGGACAATAGCGGCTATCTGTTTAGCCACAAAACATTCTCAGTGAGCGTCGTCGTAACTGACCTTGATACTGATTGAGACTTTGAATCTGGATAGCCTGCCTGTATTGCCACTCGCGGAGACACCATGACTACCGAAACACTAAATCACCTACGCTCCCGGATTTTGACTCTCTCCAAGTCGGAACGTGCAGCGCCGGCCCGCGAGCTCATAATGAGCCTGGACGGCCCCGGTGACGACTCTGTTGAGCAAGCTTGGAAAGATGAAATCATTCGCCGTGTGTCCAAGGTCAAAAGCGGAAAAGCTACGCTGCTCAGCCGCGAAGAGTTCCGAACCAAGATGCGAGCGAGAATAGGCTTGTAACAGTGCGAACAGTAAGGATACTGGAAGAAGCCTGCAGGAAGCGATAGAGGCTGCAGCATGGTTCTAATATGAGCAACCTTGACTCGGAACCTAGTTTCGTTGCTATTGCTCATCACTCCCGAAAGCCTGGCTATTGGCAAGAATGCAGCACGCCGTAAGCCGAGATCCTCGTTATGCCGGGTGGTTGCGGCCGCATCGGGGCACAGCTGCTCGATATCACCCGGATAGCCGACCATTTAACTAATTACAACTTGCGTATATATACGCGCGGCGTTAATATTTTCCATGATCAAGACATTCAAAGACAAAGCGACCGCCACAATCTTCGACGGCAAAGTAGCCAAGAAGCTGCCGGGTGACCTTCAGGCAAGAGCCTTGACCAAGCTCCGCATGATCGAGGCTGCCACGCAACTGGATGACTTGCGGGTTCCACCAGCCAACCGTCTGGAAGCACTCAAGGGTGACCGCGCCGGGCAATACAGCATCCGCATCAACAACCAGTGGCGGATCTGCTTTGAATGGGAGGAGGGCCACGCCTACAACGTGGAAATAACCGACTATCACTAAGGAGGGTCTATGACCATAGATAAAACCGACATTAAAAAGCTGGACCTCGGGAACCACACCACCGGGGAACTGCTGCCGATCGCTCACCCTGGCACTATCCTGCAGGAGGAGTTCCTGGAGCCCCTGGAGATTACAGCCTACCGGCTGGCCAAGGATATCAGCGTACCTCCGGGGCGCATTACCACCATCATTAACGGTGGCCGGTCCATCACCGCCGATACCGCCCTGCGTCTGGCGCGCTACTTCGGCACCTCGGCCCAGTTCTGGCTGAACCTGCAGAGCGACTACGACCTACGCACGGCAGAACGGGAACTGGGCGACCGGCTGGACAAAGAGGTGCACCCACGGGCCGCGTAAGATGCTGCAGCAGGATACCAAAGGCTTCAGGCTCCACTTCATGGAGTAGGGAACACTGCTTCGAATCGATTTCGACCACAATCGCACTCTCTGCCGCAACAGCGCTAACGACATGATCAGCCAGACTAATCAATGTGAAATTTAGTCCCTAGCTGTCCAGAAGTTCGATCCAGTGCTGTACCGGCACCTCTGACTTGGTCTCCAGATGCAGCTGGCAGCCGATATTGGAGGTGACGATCCGCTCTGGATGGTCACCGGTCAGCGCCTCCAGCTTGTTGGCCAACAAGCGCTGACTCATCTGCGGCTGTAGAATCGAGTAGGTACCGGCGGAGCCGCAGCAGAGGTGGTTATCCCGGGTCTGCGCCAGCTCGAAACCGGCCTTTTTCAGCACCTGTTCCACCACCCCGCCCTGCTTCATCGCGTGCTGCAGGGTGCAGGGGCAGTGCACGGCGATCCTGCCCTGCGCCCTGGTTTTCAACCGACTCAAGTCCTCGGCGAGCAGGATCTCACCGATATCCCTAGTCAGCGCGCTGATCCGCGCCGCCTTGTCGGCATAGGCGGGATCATGGCGCAACAGATGGCCGTACTCCTGCACCATGGCGCCGCAGCCGGAGGCGGTCATGACGATCGCTTCACAGCCCGCTTCGACGGCGGGCCACCAGGCATCGATATTGCGGCGCATGAAATCCAGCCCCTCATCGTGCGCCGACAGGTGATAACTGACGGCGCCGCAACAGCCGGCGTCCGGCGCCTCCACCAGAGTTATCCCCAGGCGATCCAGCACCCGTGCCGCAGCAGCATTGGTATTGGGCGCCGCCGAGGATTGCGCACAACCGGCCAGCGCCAGCATCACCCGCTCATGACGCTGCTGGGGCCAGGGCGATGCCTGTCGCTTGGGCGGCAGCTTGCGCTTCAGCGCCTCCGGCAGCAGCGGGCGGAAGGTCTGTCCAGCCTTCAGCAGCGCCCCAAACCGCTTCGGATAGGGCAGGATCTTGCGCAGTCCCCAGCGCATCAAGCGCTCCGATGGCGGCCGTTGCAGCTTCTGTTCGATCAGCCCCCGGCCGATGTCGACCAGCCGCCCATACTCCACCCCGGAGGGGCAGGTGGTCTCGCAGCTTCGGCAGGTCAGGCAACGGTCCAGATGGGTCCGGGTTTTTTCGCTGACCTCATCGGTTTCCAGCAACTGCTTGATCAGGTAGATGCGCCCGCGAGGGCCATCACGCTCGTCGTTCAGCTCTTGGTAGGTCGGACAGGTCGCGGTGCAAAAGCCGCAGTGCACGCAGGTGCGCAGTATCGCTTCCGCCTCCTGGCCTTCGGGTGTTGACTGATAGTGTTGCAGTATCTCGGTTTTCATCTCGCTCCACCCACTACATCCAGCTATACAAACGTCCACGGTTGAACAGGCCGTCCGGATCGAACGCCTGCTTCAACCGCTGCTGCAGCCGCTGCATCGCCTCGGGCTGGCTATGCATCACCTCGGCGGTGCGGTCACCACCGCGGAACAGGCTGACCTGGCCACCAGCCGTGGCGGCCAGGCGCTCCATCTCAGCCTTATCCACCTGGCCCTGCTCTGCCCTGCCGAGGTACCAGCGCTGCGCCCCCCCCCAGTCGATCAGCCAGTGACCGTCTAGCTTCGGCATTCGCGCAGTCGGGTTGACCGAGAAGCGCCAGAGTGGCTGTTCTCCGGCAGTGGTAAAGAACGGCAACTGGTGGTCGCGCAGCTGCTGCCAGAAATCGTCGGCGTACTCCAGCGGCTCGCCGTCCCAGTAGCCGGCCGTTGCCGCCACCGCCGAGTGGGCGCCGCTGAGACGCAGATAGAGCTTGCCGTCGAGCCAGCAGGCGGCGCTCAGCGGCTTGGGTTCGGCGGCCCGGCGATTCATCATCGACAGCGCTTCGTCGGCGTCACACTCGAACACCAGGGTGCGGCTGTCGGAGGGTTTCGGCAGTACCTTGAGGCTGATCTCGGTGATCACGCCCAGGGTGCCCAGGGCACCGGCCTGCAGCCGCGAGACATCGTAACCGGCGACGTTTTTCATCACCTGGCCACCGAAACGAAGATGCTCGCCGAGGCCGTTGATCATCTTTATACCCAGCACCTGGTCACGTACCGAGCCCCACCAGGGGCGGCCCGGTCCGGACAGGTTGCAGGCCAGAGTACCGCCCAGGGTGGAGGTTCCACCGAACTTCGGCGGTTCGAAGGACAGCATCTGGTTATGCTCGGCCAGCGCCGCTTCCAGTTCGATCAGCTGGGTACCGGCACGGGCGGTCAGCACCAGCTCCACCGGGTGGTAACTGACGATGCCGCTATGACTGTCCAGCGACAGGATCTCCTGCCCGGGCTCGACCTGCCGACCGATAAAGGTTTTGCTGCCGCCGCCAACGATCTGCAACGGCCGCTTCTCCGTTGCCGCGGTCAGGATCTGCTCCTGTAGTTGGCTGCTGATATCACTCATGGTTGCACCTCCCGCTGTGCTGGGCCGCGGCACCCGCATTGGGTTCGATGTTGAGATCCAGGGAGCGGTACTCCTGACACTGGCGCAGCGTCGGCACCCCCTTGCCGGGATTCAGCGTCGCCTCTGGGTCGAACACCGCCTTGATACGGTGGAACTGCGCCAGCTCCTGGTCATTGAACTGCTTCGGCATCTGGCGGATCTTCTCCACCCCGACACCATGCTCACCGGTGATGCAGCCGCCAACCTCGACGCACAGCTCGAGTATCCTGGCGCCGAACTCCTCGGTTCTCTCCAGCTCGCCCGGCACGTTGGCATCAAACAGGATCAGCGGGTGCAGATTACCGTCACCGGCGTGGAACACATTGGCCACGCGCAGGCCGTAGGCCTGGGACATGCGCTCCATCTCGGTCAGCACATGGGCGAGCTGGCTGCGCGGGATGGTGCCGTCCATGCAGTAATAGTCCGGCGAGATACGCCCGACGGCGGGAAAGGCGGATTTACGCCCCTTCCACAACCGGGCCCGCTCCTCCTCGCTGTGCGAGGTGCGCACCGAGCTGGCGCCCAGACGGCGGAACAAAGCCTCCACCGCTTCGATATGTTCGTGGACCTCCTCTTCGGTACCATCCACCTCGCACAGCAGCAGCGCCTGGGCCTCCACCGGGTAACCCGCTTTGGCATACGCCTCTGCAGCCACGATGGCATGGCTGTCCATCATTTCCAGCCCCCCCGGAATGATCCCCTCGGCGATGATGGATCCGACCGCGTCGCCGGCGGTCTGTACCGAGTCGAAACCGGCCATCACCACCTGCGCGACCTCCGGCTTCGGCAGCAGCTTGACCCGGATCTCGGTGACGATGCCGAGCAACCCCTCGGAGCCGGTCAGCAGCGCCAGCAGGTCAGCGCCGCAGCTGTCCAGCCCCTCGCTGCCGATGCTGAGCCGTTCGCCCTCGACGGTGAGCAGTTCCACGCCGAGCAGGTTGTGCACGGTGAGACCGTATTTAAGGCAGTGCACGCCGCCGGAGTTCTCCGCCACGTTGCCGCCGATGGTGCAGGCGATCTGCGACGAAGGATCCGGGCCGTAGTAGAGGCCGTGGGCGTTTGCCGCCTCGCTGATCGCCAGGTTGCGCACACCGGGCTGCACCCGTGCCGCACGGGCCAGTGGGTCGATCTCCAGGATGCGGTTGAACTTGGCCAGCGACAGCACTACCCCCTCGGGGTGCGGCATCGCCCCGGCACAGAGCCCGGTACCGGCGCCTCGTGCCACTACCGGGATTCCCTCGGCGTGACAGATCTGCAGCACCTTCTGCACCTGCTCCACCGTCTCCGGCAGCACCACCAGCATCGGCATCTCGCAGTACACCGACAGACCGTCGCACTCGTAGGGCTTCAGCGTCTCGTCGTCGCTGATCACATATTCCGGATCGATAAAGGTGCGGAACCGATCGGCCAACGCCTGTCGGTTGCGCTTGCGATTCGCCGTTTCTGCCTGAATCATCGCTTCTCCCGTCCTGGCTCAGGTTCCGGCCCGAGCCGCAAGAAAATGATCGATACCGGCCTGGGCACAGGCCATATCCTGTTGCGGCGTACCGGAACTGAGACCGATACCGCCGACCACCTCGCCATCGACACTGACCGGCAGACCGCCGCCCACGGTACTGATCCGGCCACCCACTTCAGTATGGATGCCAAACGCCAGATTGCCCGGCACGCAGACGGCGTTGTAATCGTGGGTCGCCTTGCGCGCCGCTGCCGCCGTGAATGCCTTGTCCTGGGCGATGGTAACGCTGGTCACCTTGCCGCCATCCATACGCTCGAATGCGATCAGGTTGCCGGACTCGTCGACAACGGCGATACACATCGGTACCCCTATCTCCGTCGCCTTTGCCGCCGCCCCCTCGATCAGGATTCGCGCATCGCTGATATCCAGTCGTGTAATCGTTAACATGCTGCCCCCTGCATCGGTTGAATGCCTATTGCCTTTTAGGCGTGTTTTTCCGCTTCTGTGCCCGGCGATGGGCATGCAGCAGCGGTTCGGTGTAGCCGTTTGGTTGCTCGCAGCCCTTGAAGATCAGGTCGCAGGCGGCCTGAAACGGGATGCTGTCGGCGAAATTGGGCGCCATCGCTTCATAGGCCGGATCGTCGGCATTTTGTCCGTCCACCACTTCTGCCATCCGCCTGAGCGTCTCCATCACCTGATCATCGGTACAGATGCCGTGCTGCAGCCAGTTGGCCAGGTGCTGGCTGGAGATACGCAGGGTGGCGCGGTCCTCCATCAGCCCCACATCGTGGATATCCGGCACCTTTGAGCAGCCAATCCCCTGTCCGACCCAGCGCACCACGTAGCCGAGGATGCCCTGCGCGTTGTTGTCCAGTTCGGCCTGGATCTTCGCCGGGGTAAGGTGGATATCGCCGAGCAGCGGCGGTGTCAGCAGCTGTTCCAGCGGCGCCCGCTGACGGCCGGCCAGTTCGCGCTGACGGGCCTGCACATCCACCCGGTGATAGTGCGTGGCGTGCAGTGTAGCCGCGGTCGGCGAGGGTACCCAGGCACAGTTGGCGCCGGCCTGCGGATGGTCCAGTTTGGTCGCCATCATCTTGTGCATCTCGTCCGGCATCGGCCACATCCCCTTGCCGATCTGGGCCACACCGCTCAAGCCACAGGCCAGACCGATCGACACGTTGCGCTCCTCGTAGGCCTTGATCCAGGGTTGTGCCTTGATCGCCTCTTTCGGCAGCACCGGCCCGGCTTCCATGCTGGTGTGGATCTCGTCACCGGTGCGGTCAAGGAAGCCGGTGTTGATGAACATCAGCCGCTCACGTACAGCGCGGATCGACTCCATCAGGTTGGCCGAGGTGCGACGCTCCTCATCCATGACCCCGACCTTCAGCGTGTTACGCGCGAGCCCCAATGCATCTTCGACGCGGCTGAACAGCTGGTCGGTGAAGGCAACCTCCTCCGGCCCATGCATCTTCGGCTTGACGATGTAGATGCTGCCGCTGCGGCTGTTACGGTAGCGCCCCAGCCGCTTCAGATCATGGATGGCACAGAGGCTGGTGACCATGGCATCGAGAAAACCCTCGGGTACCTCGCTACCCTCGTCATCCAGCACCGCATCGCTGGTCATCAGGTGCCCCACATTGCGTACCAGCAGCAGACTGCGTCCGTGCAGGATCAGGCTACCGCCGCCGGGGGTGTTGTAGGTGCGGTCGGCGTGCAGACGGCGGGTGATCTCCTGGCCACCCTTGATGAAGCTGTCCTCCAGCGTGCCCTTCATCAGCCCCAGCCAGTTACGGTAGACATTGACCTTGTCCTCGGCATCCACCGCGGCCACCGAGTCCTCGCAGTCGATGATGGTGCTCATCGCCGCTTCCATCAGCACATCGCGCACGCCGCCGGGCGACAGCTTGCCGATCGGATGGGTGGAGTCGATCTGCAGCTCGATATGCAGACCGTGGTTGCGAAGTAAAACGCCGACTATCGCCCCTTCTTCCCGATAGCCGACAAACTGGTCCGGATCCTTCAGGCCGGTCTCACTGCCATCGTCCAGCGTCAGCACCAGCGCCGTACCGGAGGCGCCGAACTGCAGTCGGTACTCGTTCACCTGAGCGTGGGAACCCCGCGCCAGCGGCGCCGCCTGATCGAGAAAGCCGGCGGCCCAGGCAATAACAGCGCGGCCACGCTGCGGATTGAACTGCGCCCCGGCTGCCGCCCCGTCACTGTCATCGATCGCATCGGTGCCATACAAGGCATCGTACAGGCTGCCCCAGCGCGCATTGGCCGCATTGAGCGCGAAACGGGCATTACTGCAGGGCACCACCAGCTGCGGACCGGCGATGCGGGCGATCTCCTCGTCCACGTTCTGGGTGTCGATCCGGAACGGCTCACCCTCGGGCACCAGGTAGCCAATCTCACGCAGAAACTGACTGTAATCCTTCACATCGAAGGGCTGGTGTTTATGCTGTCGGTGCCACGCATCCAGCTGTGCCTGCAGCTGATCACGCTTCTGCAGCAGCTCACGGTTGATAGGCCCGAGATCCCGCACAATTGCTTCAAACTCGTGCCAGAAGCTCTCTGGATCAATACCCGTCCCTGGCGCCACTTCGGCCTCGATCAGCCGATACAGGGCAGCATCAATCTGCAGGCCGCCCACCTGGATTCGATTAGTCATGACCGGATCTCGTGTGTTGAGTTGTTAGCATGAAACAGGCGGGGCGCGAACCCCGCCAAGCGGTATTACTTACCTTGCATCAGCCATACACCAGGCTCGGCAACCAGGTGATCAGCCCCGGGAACAGGATGCAGAGCATCAATCCCGTTGCCTGCAGTGCCAGGAATACCAGCGAGGAGCGGAAGATCGTTGCCATAGAGATCTCCGGCGGGCACACCCCACGGATGTAGAACAGGGCATAGCCGAACGGCGGGCTGAGGAAGGACATCTGCATGTTGACCAGGTAAAGCACACCGAACCAGAGCACCACGTCATCACCCGGCACCGGCGGCAAACCGAACAGGCCGTCGAACTCCAGCGCCTGCACGATGGGGATGAAGATTGGCACCGCCAGCAGCAGGATGCCGACCCAGTCCAGGAACATGCCCAGGATCACCAGCAGCACCATCAGCAGGAACAGGATGCCGTAGGCGGACAAACCGGTACCGAGGATGGTTTCGGTGATAAACGCCTGGCCGCCCTGCAGGATGTAGAAGCCGACGAACACCGAGGCGCCGAACATGATCCACAACACCATAGCGGAAGCCTTGGCGGTGGTGACCGACGCCTCTTTCAGCGCCTGGACCGAGAAGGAACCGTGCTTCCAGGCCACCAGTACGGCACCGAAGGAGCCGATACCCGCGGCTTCGACCGGCGTTGCAATACCGCCGAACAGCAGTCCCAGCACCAGCATTACCAGGATGATCGGTGCGATCAGGTCCTTCAGCAGTGCCAGCTTGGCGCCGAAGGAGATACGCTCCTCAACCGGTACCGGCGGTCCCAGCTGCGGGTTGAGCCAGGTCCGTACCAGCACATAGGCGATATACATGCCGGAGAGCAGCAGACCCGGCACCACGGAGCCGAGGTAGAGCTCGCCCACCGACTGCTGGGCCACCACCGCGTAGAGGATCGCCAGGATCGACGGCGGGATCAGGATACCGAGGGTGCCCCCGGCCATGATCGAACCCAGCGCGATCTGGTGATCGTAGTTGCGCTTGAGCATCGCCGGCAGCGCGATGATACCCATGGTCACCACAGCGGCGCCGATAACACCGACCATCGCCGCGAGAATGGTGGACGCGATGATGGTCGCCGTGGCCAGACCGCCGCTGAGGCCGCCCATCCACTTGTACACCACGTTGAACATCTCCTCGATCAGCCCGGCGCGCTCCAGCATCGAGGCCATGAAGATAAACAGCGGTATCGCCGCCAGATCGGAGTTGGTCATCATCGGGAAGATACGGCCCGGGATGATGTTCAGCATCAGTGCATCGCCGACCAGGTAGATGAACATGACACCGAGACCACCGGTGACAAAGGCCAGCGGCAGGCCCATCATCAGCGCCACCAGCAGGGAGCCGAACATCAGGTAGGTCAGCGGTCCGATATCCACATTGCCGAGAATACCGGCCAGGCGGAACAGGAAGTACTCGTCGCCGTAGGGGTCATAGAAGACGGTGTTGATGGTCTCAACCAGGACGATAAAACCCAGTCCGATCGTTGCAACGATCATCAGCCAGGTACCGAGCTTGCCGATCAGGTTGTTACCGCGGCGATCCGCCGTATGAATTGCTGTAGCGGTCATTCTGCGCCCTCCTCGCCCATGCGCACGAACAGCGCGATATCTTTAATCAGCTTCGAGATGCCGGCGAGCAGGATCAGGATCGATCCCAGCAGCATCATCGCTTTCACCGGCCAGTACTGAATGCCCCAGGTCTCAACCGTGGTCTCCTGCATGCCGTACGCATCCTGGAAGAAGGTCCAGGAGGTGCCGGCCAGCGCCAGGGTGAAGATGAAGAAAAACATGGAGGTGAAGATATCCATCCCCACCCGGCCGCGCTCGGGCAACAGGTTGTACATCACGTCCACCCGCACATGGCCGCCATGCAGCAGGGTATGGGCCCCCGCCAGCAGGTACTGCATACCGAGCAGCAGGTAGCTCGCCTCATGCACCCAGATGGTGGGCATGTTGAAGAAGTAACGCATGATCACTTCATAGAAGTAGAAGCAGACCGCATTGATGGTCCACAGCGCGACGAACACGCCGGATTTGTCGCTGATCCAGTCAATGAAGCGAGTAAACACGTTACCCTGGAAATGGAGGTGGATGAGTGGATCCTCATCCGCCTGGACTTCACCCATGATCGGGTGTGACTCGGCTATTTGTCCCTGACGCTTCTCCGCGCGCTTGCTCAGCGCCATCAAAATCAGCGGCATCACCGCCAACCAGCCCCAGTAGAGCCAGTGCGGCATGACAAAGCCAAAGCCTTCGAGATCTGACATGATCAGCTACCTCATGACTACACAGAAAGATCGATGGGGGAGCGGAAACTCCCCCGTGGATTAAGACAGGGGATGGATCACTCCATGCCCTTGATATCCTCCTCGGTGATGTAGCCGACCGTATCGTTCATCATGTACTTGAGCTGCAGGTCGAAGATGGCGCGAGCATCCGCATCCTTGTTGGCCCACTTGTACCAGACCGGGATCGCCGCCTTACGGAAGCGCATCAGATCCTCCTGGCTGAGACGAGAAACCGCGTCACCCTCAGCCTTGAACTTCTCCATCGCCTCGATATTGCGCTTCTGGATCGTCAGGTAGTGGCGCTGGGAGTAGTTCTGCACCTGCTCCTCGACGATCTTCTGCAGTTTCGGATCCAGCTTGTTCCAGGCGCGCAGGTTGACGGTCAGGTCCATCAGGTCAACCGGCTGGTAGATCGACATCACCCCCGGCGGGCCAAACAGGATGTAATCGGTCACCTGGGAGAAACCAAGCTCGTAGTTCACCGCCGGGCCTACGTAGTCCGCCGCATCGATGGTGCCCTTCTCCAGCGCCGGGAAGATATCGGAGCCGGGCAGACTGACGGTGGACACGCCGAACTGCTGGAACACCTCGGCGACCATGCCGCCGGGCAGGCGGACCTTCATCCCTTTCAAGTCATCCAGGCTGTTCACCGGCTTCTTGGAGTGGATGATGTTGGCATCGTGCTGAATCGGACCGACATAGAACAGCCCGAACTTCTTGTAGATGTCGCGGGTCTTCTCCAGCATCCCCATGGAGTAGAACATGGTGTCCCACTGATGTGGCTGGTCGGGGCCTGCCGGATAGGAGGAGAGGAATACCGATGCCGGAATCTTGCCGGACCAGTACAGCGTAAACGGGTTCATCCCCTGCAGCACGCCATTGCGCACGGCATCGAACAACGCGTTGTTATCGGCGGCGACCGACTTGGCCGGGAAGGGCTTGAAGATCAACTCGCCGTTGGTCTTCTGCTCCATCTCGTTGCACCACTCCTCGAACAGGCTGTAGCCCACCGTTCCGGCATCCCAGACCGACTGGATCTTCCAGGTCTGTGCCGCCTGAGCGGGGCCCGCCGCCATCATCGAGGTACCGGCCACGACGGCACCGGCCAGGGCGATCGATTTCAGGAAGCTGCGTCTTGGCTGACGCCCTGAGTCAGCGACCTGCGTATCGGTGAGTAGATCTTGGTTATTCATCAATGCTCTCCAGAGTTCTTATTTTTAGCTTTGGATCGGGAACGTGAAACGATGAGCTAAAAGGCCCGGCTGCAACCGATCTAGCGCCGCGCAGGGCCTCATGCGCTGGAAGATTTGTCCACAGGCCACTATTCGTCCAGCGAATTCACCACTGGTCGGACCAGTTTTTTGTCTTCATACATGGACGCTAGGCACCGAATAGCCGATATTTATTCAGACAGGGCTAATATAGGGCCCGCCCCTCAACAGAATAAGAACAACTGGTCCAACCAGTCGCCGAGATGACCAATAAGCAGCCACTATCCACCGCCCAGTCGATCGCAACGCATCTGGAACAGATGATTCTGGATGGCAGTCTGGCGCCCGAACGCAAGATCCCCTCCGAACGGCAGTTGGCCAGTCGTCTCGGCGTGTCCAGAGCCATCGTGCGCGAAGCGCTGCATGAGCTGCATGGCCGGGGGATGATCGAAACCGTGCACGGCAAAGGTTCCTTCGTTGCCGGTATCGTGCCAACGGTGGATGAAAGCACACCGCTGATGCAGCTCTACACCGGCCACAGTCGAACCCTGTACGACCTGTTCGAGGTACGGGAACAGTTGGAGGGACAGGCCGCCGCACTGGCGGCGGAGCGTGCCACCGAGCAGGATCAATACCGTATCCGCAAGGCGTTCGAGGCGATGGAAGCGGCCGATCCGTTGACCAATGCCGACCTGGACCACGCCTTTCACCGCAGCATCGCCGAAGCCTCGCACAATCCGGTGCTGCTGCACGTGTTGAGCAGCCTGAAAAACCTGATGCTGGACTCGGTACAGGCGGCGGTGCTGAACCTGGCCCACCGCCAGGCGTTCAAGCAGCAGATCGACCGCCACCACCGGCAGATCTACCACGCGGTGATCAGTCGCCAGGCACGTTGGGCGAAAAAGGCCGCCATGGCCCATGTGCGCCATGTCAGCGAGTCGTTACGGCAGATAGAGGAGCAGGAGAAACGCCTGATCAGGGCCGCGCTGGAGCCGCAACCTGCCGCCAACGGCTAGAGCGGCCGGCAGCGCTGGTAATCGATCAACAGGATAAAGGTGTAGTGGTTCAATGATGGAAAAAGCTGGAGAGTGACGCCTAAATTGAGTTCCCGTTGCGGCAATTGCGAACTACATCGGGAATAAGAGCTTAATCACAGACTCCCTAATATGGGAGTCGCATCCTATGCAACGAATTGCGACTTCGGTAGACCACAGAGGTCACTAAAGTCCCTACGAGTGGACTCCACGACAATCGGTGCACCGCAAGCGTAGACGTGACAATTACGCATGTCCGGAAAGTCAGCCATAACCGCTTGATGTACGTTCCCGCCACGCCCGATCCACTGATCCTCTGGCTCTGGGGCACTCAACACAGGAATGAACGACAGACCTGGCATCACCTTCATGACCTGCTCCACCCACCCCCTAAGGTAAAGATCGGCACCACAGCGACCGCCCCAATAGAGGTACACCGGATGCTGTGAATCGGATTCAAGCAACTCCTCCATGATCGCCTTGATTGAGCTGAACCCGGTTCCCGAGGCCATCATAATGATCGCCGAGCCCGGCACCGCGGGTGCACCGCGGTAGTAGAGATCTCCAAAAGGGCCAGCAATGGACAGGCAGCCCGACTTACCACTGGTTTCCAGCACTTTGGCGATGAACCGACTACTCGTGACTTCCCGAACATGCAGTTCGATCGTTCTCGATGTACATGCGCCGCTGGCAATGGAAAAACTTCGCCGTGTACCATCGGCCAGAACCAGATCAATGTACTGGCCTGGACGATAGGAAAAGCTGTCGGCATCCAGTGCCAGTGTGATGCCGAGAATGTCGGAGGACAGTCGGTTGATATCCTGAATCTGGCACGCAATGAGTCCGTTCAAGTGAGGCTCCTCTCTACAGGTTCTAGTTGGCTGATCAGCTGATGTCTACTCGTCCAGCACCGGATAGATGACGATTCCATGGCCTGAAGCGGCTGCCCCCTGCAACGCAGGCAGCACCTTCTGTACCTGGCCCGTTGTGATGCTATGGGTGGTAATAATGATGTCAGCCAGATCGCCCTCGCGTTCGTCCTGGAAAATGGCGCTGACCGACACATTGGCGCTGGCAAATATCGAACTGACCTCGGCCAGCACACCCACTTTATTTTCGACCTTCATCCGGAAGTAGAAGCGGCTCTGCCTGGCATCGGAAGCAATGTACGGCCTTGCCTTGATCGCGTTCCGTTTGAAACCCATGTTCGGAAGTCCCACGTAGTTTTCACCCCGCGAGCCTTTAGCAAGATCGATCAAGTCGGCTAGCACCGCACTCGCGGTCTGTACGCCACCGGCACCGGATCCGTAGAGGAAGGCTGAACCGAACAGGTCACCGGTCAGCGCGATGCCGTTCATGGAGCCGTTGACATGTGTCAACATGGATGCGTTCGGCACCAGCGTCGGGGCCACCGAGACCCACACCTCACCGCCTTGCAGTTGGGTCTGAGCAATGAGTTTGAGCTGGTAACCGAGCCGGGCCGCCGCCGCTATATCGACCGGCTCAACCCTGGTGACGCCCTTGAAATCCACCGCCGAAAAATTGACTGGGACACCAAAAGCCAGCGAACTGAGCAAGGTGATTTTGTGTGCTGCGTCTTCGCCATTCACATCGAGGGTCGGATCCGCTTCGGCGTAACCTTTCTGCTGTGCCTGGGCCAGCGCTTCGTCGAACGACGCTCCATGCTGGCTCATTTGCGACAGGATGTAGTTCGAGGTGCCGTTTAGGATCCCGATGAGCGAGGTCACCCGGTTGGCGGCCACCGACTCCTTCAGCGTTTTGATGATCGGGATGGACACCGCCACCGCGCCCTCGAACAGTACACACACGCCCATTTGATCGGCGAGTTCGAAGATCTCTTCACCATAGAGAGCTAGCAATGCCTTGTTGGCCGTGATGATGTGTTTTTTATTGGTAATCGCACGTATCACTAGGTCTTTGGCGATGCCCGTGCCACCAATGAGCTCTATCACGACATCAATGGAGGGATCATCGACCAGCGCCCAGCAGTCCGTGACGATCTCGCAGCCTTCGGGTACATGCCCTTCGGCGCGCGCCACTGTACGGGTGGCGACCTTGACAATCTCCAGTTGCACGTCGGTCTTGGACGCAATCAGATCCCGATTCGACATGAACTTCTGTACCGTCGCCGAGGCGACGTTGCCGAATCCCAATACACCTATTTTCATGACTATCTCACTCTGTTCGAAGACTTTTTGTTCAGTTGCTCAACAACATCCGGGGGTTGTCGTTGAGCAATAGATTCATTGCGCGGAGTTAAGACGCTCACGCATTTCGCCGGTCAGGGGTATATTCAGGTCGAAGCCCATGCTTGGCAGTCGCCCGGTAAACCAGGTGGCGTACGTGGTTTCGAAGGGGCCCACTGCCATGAGCCTCTCCAGCTCGACGTCAACTTCAGCTTGGAAAATCGAGTCTCCCAGGCGAATCATGAAACCGTAGGGTTCACCACCGATGCGATGTGGCAGCAATTGCACATCGGCAATCGCCGCGTTGAGCATCAGGGCCTTCAGGATAACCTCATCAGCCACTATGGCATCGACCTGCTCATCCTGACAAAAGCTCTTGAAGGCCGATGCGATGTTTGCACTGCCGCAGAATCGATAGTCGACATCGGCGCTAGGCCACGCCATGAGTGCCGCGTGGCTGGTCGATCCTTGTATTCCGACGACCGTTATAGCTCCCTTTGGCTTGCCAGCGCTGCTCAAAACGGTGCTCTTAACCAGAATCCGGTGCGAGGTGAAGAAGATCGGTCGGCTGAATCGGTTTCTGGTTTTCCGCTCGGGAGTGATCGTGGTGGAGCCGCATTCGATGTCGATGCTGCCGTCTTCCAGCAGTGCCAAACGTGTTGAGGACGTCACTTCAACAGCGCGAATTTGACAGCTGTCGATGCCATGTCGGCGGCAAATCCCGGCCATGACCTGGCGGAAGAGGTCAACCGAATAGCCCTGCGGCACGAACGATGGTTGGGTGCAATACGAAAACGGCGGCGTGTGTCGCTGAAAACCGACGTGGATCACGCCGTCTTTACGGACTTTATCAAGGACAGAGGGTGTCGGCATGGCGCTTCCTAGTAGCAATGATGGGTTTGAGGTAGTCGATGATGTGTTGCTGAGCGCTTAACGGATAAAGGTGTCCGCCATGGATCTCGGTCAGCGCGAACGAGCCGGTGGTCAGCGTCGCCCACTGCGCCATGGCATCCCGGCCCACCAAGCCGTCGTCGCTCCCATACAGGCAGTGCACATCAAAGGGATAAGGTCCGTCGGGCGTCTGCGGGAGTTCCCGATCCATCCAGGCCAGATCGTGTTCGAAGGTCAGGCAAAACAGCGCTCGTACCTCTGGATGGTCAAGCGCTTCTGGATAAGGCTCACCCATTCGTGCAAACCAGCCCCGTAGATCGGCAGTGGGGTTCAGTGCGCCGAGACGACGTGGCTGCGGTGACTGCGCCGATAGGATCAACGTGGCGCACACACCATGACGCTTCCACAGCATGCCGGCGACCGCCCAGGCGAGCGAGGCCCCCATGCTGTGCCCGAAAATAGCCAGTGTGCGCGGCGCAAGTGCCATCAGAGCCTCTGCGAGCTGCCAAGCAATGTGCTCCAGGGGTTGCGTGAGCGACTCCTGCAGCCGGTCTTCCCGTCCGGGTAACTGGACGAACGCGAGCTTTACCCAGTCGCCCAGCAGACAAGACCAGTCATTGAATACCGAGACGCCCGCCCCTGCATGAGGAATGCAGGCGAGTACGTCCCGTGAATCGGCACCGCTAAATCGGATCAATCGGCAAGGGTTCTGGGCCATGAGTGACTCAAGACGGCAATCGTTCAAGGCTGTCTCTGTATTCATTCGCCAGTGCCCGATACTCCAGTGCCGTATCCCTCAGATTTTGAAGATCACTCTTGCTTAAATCCACCAGCCTCTTGGCCGGGGAGCCTGCAATCATGCAGCCGGGAGCAAAATGAGGGCCAGCACTCAAGACCGAGCCCGCCGTCACCAGCGAGTCTGCAGGTACGCTGGAGCCATTGAGCAGGATGGCACCGATGCCAATCACCGAATTCTCGCCGACGGTGCAGCCATGCAGCACCGCGGCATGTCCTACGGTGACATTTTTATCGATGGTCAATGGATAGCCGGGGTCAGCATGCAGCACTGCATGCTCCTGAATGTTGCTGCCTTCCTTGATCACAATGGGTGCCTTGTCACCCCGGATTGTCACCCCGGGCCAGATGCTGACATTTTTCTCGATTCGAACATCGCCAATGATGATGGCATTGTCGAACAAATAGGCGTCAGGATGGATCTCGGGCGTCACGCCCTTGAAGCGGTAAGTGGTCATTGCTGCTCACGTATCAGAGAGGAAAGAAGACGCAGGCTATTCAGTGTGTCGCTACCGGTTACTCCAAAATCGACGAGACAGGCCACTTCATCGACCCCCATCGACTTGAATGTTTTCAGTATCGTTGCGGCACGTTCGGGGCTGCCGATCAGGGAACTGGTGTTGATATAGCGACTGAACACCATGTCGACAAAATCATCGCTGTCCGTCCCAACCGCGCTGATGGCATTAACCTTCGCGTCCTTGTCAGTATTCGCCGTTTGGTGTTGGCCCACGAACGACTTGAGGTAGTCACTCAACGGCGCTCGAACCGTTTCGATCGCCGCATCGTCACTCTGGTCCAGATAGGTATGGAGCATCAGCGAGACAACCCCTTTAGCCGGATCAAGCCCCGCTGCAGCCCTCGCCTCACGGTAGATTCGAATACGTTTCTCTAGGTCCTTGGGACCGAAGTTGATTAGCGCCGTCAGAACGTTCAGGCCGTTATCTCCGGCAAAGCGCCAGGCTTCTTCCTTCTGCGAAGTCGTGAGCCAGAGTGGCAACTGCCTCTGCACGGGACGTGGATAGGTGACGATCTTCTGTGTGTGGCCGTTGGCATCAATCCTTGAGCACTCAACACCTTCCCATAGGGAGGACAGTTCACGACGGTAGTCATTCATAATGTCGAACCTCGCGGTGAAGTTCTCCGATTTCAGAACGAAATCGCGCACATGCCAACCGGGAGCCAACGCCAGATCCACCCGGCCGCCAGACAGGTTGTCAACCACTGCCCACTCTTCCGCCACCCGCATTGGATCATGCAAGGGCAGATTGATGCTGCCAGCACGAAGTCGGACATGCCGCGTCACTGTTGCCAATGCCGCTGCGAGAACCGACGGATTCGGATAAGCGCCTCCTACTTCGGTGAAGTGCCGCTCCGGCGTCCAGATGGCATTGAAGCCACTCTCATCGACGAACTTTGCCACCTCCAGCAGCAGCTCGTAGGGGTTCTGTCCGATACTCAATCCGGAAAAGAAAATGACGCCCAATTCCGGGATCGTCTTACCTGGAGCCGCCTGCGTCGAAGCAGATGAATCGTCGGGTAGCAACGTCTTGAGCCGGGAGCGCAACGCCGCCATTTGACTAGGTGAAAACTTGGCTGCTTCAGACATGTTCAACCTCGTCTTCAAGCAATTGCTCGGCGATCTGCAAAGACATCGCAGTCACCGAACTGTTGCCGTAGAAACCACGCAATGGAATGTCCAAGTTAAAGGTTTCGCGCAACTTGTTGATCATCTGAATTGCGATCAAAGAGTTACCGCCCAAATCGAAGAAGGACATTGTCGGATCGATCTCCTCCCCAAGATAAGATTCGTAGATGCCCAAAACGAGGGCTTCTACCGGGTTGGCTTCATTCGTAACCTGTGGCCCGGGCAGAGCCTGCTTGACAGGAGCTGCGCTTGGCAGTGGCACAACGACAGAGCAGGCCGTTGTGGTGCCGGTAGCCTCTCCGCTTGGGCGAAAACCAATCACCGGATCGATCCAGTGCCGGGTCTTTTCGAAGGGATAGACAGGCAGTGCGGCGTTGCATTTACCCTCGACGAAAGGTGCTAGTTCGAGAGTCCCGGACAACGTCCAATATGCAGCGATCACCGAGAGAAACGATTGATACTCCTCTTCCGCCGCCCCAAGTGCTGGCACGATCCGCGCCGGATCGGCGGATTTCACCTCCCAGTTCGATTGAATCAAGTTCTTCATGGCGAAGCCATGGCCGACCTCCACGAAGGTACGTACACCCAGCTCCCGCAATGTCTGGATCGACTTGGAGAACTGCACGGTTTTGAGCAAGTGGTCAGCCCAATAGACCGGGTTTTTGTACTCGTATTCAGTCAGTAGACGGCCAGTTATGTTGGAAATAAGCGGAATCCGTGCCTGACCGAACTTGACCTCTTTCATGTAGGCCATGAACTGCGTGGCGCCCTCTTGCATCAATGGAGAATGGAACGCGTGAGAGGTACGCAAGCGTTGGTGCGCCACACCCGCAGCGGTGGCCTTGGCGACGATCTCATCTATGCGCTCGAAGGAGCCCGCCAACACGCTTTGTGTCGGTGCGTTGTGGGCGGCGATGGCTACGCCACCGAGCTGTTGCTCAAGCCCATCCAGCCGCTCGATCGCCAGCATCTCTCCCGGCTCGCATTTATCCATGCACTGGGCGCGCTTGATAATCAGTGCGGCTGCGGTATGCAGGTCGAAAACCCCTGAGAATGCTGCGGCGATTACCTCGCCCAAACTGTGGCCGAAAACGAAATCCGGGACGACGCCAAACTCATTGAGAGTCTGGGCCAAGGCCAGCTCTACCGCAAACAGCAGTGGTTGGGCAATGAGCGTTGAGGTGATGTCTTGGGCTTTTTCTAGGTGCCAGAGGTAGGCCGACAGATCGAGGTCATGCTCTTCCCTGAAGACTGCCAAGATGCGCTCGAGGTTGAGCTTGAAAGCCGGGCATTGCAACGCAAGGTCCGCTCCCATCTCAATATTCTGGGTGCCTTGTCCGGAGAACACAAAGGCCGACAAGCTGGAGTCGCCGCTGATAAATTGATGGAAGTTGCCGGCTGCCAGCAGCGACTTGGCCTGGCGATTGGACTGTGCAACTAGGGCGACCCTGCAAGGAAGAATAGGCCGGCCGTGGTAGGCGGTATGCATCGTATCCAGGAGAGGCGTGGATGTTTGGTCGAAGTACTGTTGGTAATCGCTGACCAATCGCTCGACAGCTGGACGAGACTTAGCCGATAGTGTAAATATCCCGGGCTTGTCGGTCGGTTCCACGAGCTGCGAATCGACTACAGTCTGTCGATAGCCTTCAAGGATCATATGGCAATTGGTTCCCCCCATGCCGAAAGCGCTGACGGCTACCACTTGGGCTCGTTGCGGATCCAGCACCTGCTCCTGGCCTGTCACATAAAAGCGAGAGTCTTCCAGTTCAAGAAGCGGGTTAGGTGTAGCTAGAAACAAGGTGGCCGGGATTGTTTTGTGTTTGAGAATCAAAGCGGCCTTGATCAGGCCAATCACCCCGGCAGCGATGTTGAAATGCCCGAAGTTACCCTTGAGGGAGCCGATGCCACAGGCAAGGCCGGCCTCACCATACGCCTGCTTTATCGCTTCTACTTCAATCGGGTCACCCAGCGTGGTGCCAGTGCCATGAGCCTCGATGTACTGTATGTCCTGAGGATCGATACCCGATAGTTCAATGGCCTCGGCCAACGCTTGAACTTGGCCATTCACACTAGGGGCGGTGAAGCCCACCTTACTTGCACCGTCATTGCTAATGGCGGCGCCCTTAATGACCGCGTAAATATCATCGCCATCGAGAATCGCCTGTTGCAGCGGTTTGAGCAGCACAAGCCCCAGGCCGTTGGTGAATAGCGTTCCGTTGGACTCCGCATCGAGCGGGCGGCAATTTCCGTCGGGAGAAAGCACACCATCCGGTTGGTAGAGGTAGCCCGTATGCTGCGGTACCTTGATGTTTACCGAACCGGCAATGGCGGTATCGCATTCGCCGAGCATTAAGCTTTGGCAGGCAGCATGAACTGCCACCAGCCCTGTGGAACAAGCGGTTTGAACGTTAACGCTCGGACCGCGCAAATTCAGCTTGTAAGAGATTCGGGTGGCCAGAAAGTCCTTGTCATTGCCATGGCGAATCATCATTTCACCCAGCGAGTCGACTACATCACTTCTTTCCAGTACACCGAACAGATAAGAACTGAACGCCGAGCCTGCGAACACGCCGATGCGGCCAGGGAAACGAGCGGGATCAATGTTTCCACGGTTGAGCAAAGTGACCGACGACTCAAGCATCGCGCGTTGCTGTACATCAAGTACATCTGCCTCAATGGCACTCATATCGAAATACTGTGAGTCGAATCGATCGATATCCGGCAGTACACCTGCACGCTTGACATAATTAGGATGTCGCAGCCGTGATGCGGCTACACCACTGCGCAGGATGTCGTCATCTTCAAGATCAGATAGGGTACAAGTCCCGTCACTAAGTACGGTCCACAACTCTTCGATGGAGGCTGCGCCCGGAAGCCGGCAGTCCATGGCGATAATGGCGATTGAGCTCTGGTCACAATTCGATTCAGTGGTCATTGCACACTCTCTTGGTTGGTTCGACGGGCGCGCGAAGCGATCAGACTCCGTCGATGGACAAGCCGGGGGGCGGATGGCAAATCGTTTCTAGTGGCACGCAGAGCTGTAGTTTCATCACCGTGCGCGCGAACTAGGTCGACCTGGCTATTAATGGTGGAGTACTGAAACAACCGAACAAGGGGAATTTTTACGTTAAATTCGCGCTGCAGTTGCTCATGCAAAACGACGATGGACAGGGAATTCCCCCCCAGGTCAAAGAAGTTCTGCGAGCGACTCAAATGTTGACGTTCGAGTACTTCTCTCCATACGTTTTCAAGCCGCTGTATCGCACTGCGATTTTCATCGCGGTGTGTATTCGCTGCGAATTCGATCGGTTTGTTTGCAAGCTCCGTCAAACGCTTGCGATCAAGCTTGCCGTTGGGCAACCGCGGTAATGCGCCATGGACATGCACGTCGGAAGGCAGCATCACCGACGGCAGCCTGGCACGCAGGTAATCCATCAACTCATCGACGGCACAGGTCTCGGATTCAACGAAGGCGATGATGGTCTTGGTAAATCGCGTATTCCTGGCGCAGACAAACACAGTGTTAATGCCTGGAAACGCCAGTATCACTGATTTCACTTCGCCCAGATCAATGCGTACACCATTGATCTTGATCTGGTCGTCCTGACGTCCAAGTATCTCGATCTCATTATCGGGATTGGTACGACCGATATCTCCAGTGCGGTACACAGCAAGGCTTGGGTCGGGAGCAAAAACACCGGCTACGAAGGGCGAGATCAACGCCCCATCAGCAAAATAACCATGAGAGCAGTAAGGCGTCGCAATGCAGATCTCTCCGGTTTCGCCGACACCACAGGTGGTTCCATCTTCGGCCAGGACAAAACTGATTGCCCCTTCGATCGGATTACCAACAGCCTGAATGCCGTCCGCCAGCGGCATGATCAGGCGTTTGAAGTGCTTGGCAAGCGTAGTTTCGGTTGGGCCGTACAAATTGATCACTTGCGAGTCTGGAAATAAGTTTGTCCACTGCGTCACCAATCCAGCATCCAGCGGCTCGCCCGCAAAAAACGTATACCGGAGGGATTCGATGGCCGGCTCACCCGCCTGCTGAGTGACCCACAAGCGGGCAATGGAAGGCACCATGTGCACAGCGGTGATCGCATTTTCTCGGATGAATGAAAGGGCAGCCTGGGCACCGAGCTGTCGTTGCTCGGGAATGCAAACTGTCGCCCCGCTGATCAGCGGCGTGAAAACATCGCGAAACCAGACATCAAACGACAGGTTCGTGAACTGAGCGAATCGATCGTCTGGCCTGATCGAAAACTCACTGCGCTGCCAGTCTAGGAACTGCGACAAGCCATTGTGGCTGCCGACAATCGCTTTGGGTTTACCCGTGGAGCCGGACGTGAAAGCGATGTACGCATAGTCGCTGCCCGCCTTCTCGAAAATGCTGGCACACTCTTCGGTCGGCGGTTCGACGACCTCGATCAGCGACTCCTGCGCTTGGCAACGAATCACGCCGCGCGTAGGTACTGCGCTCAACATGGCCTGCTGGCGTTCAGCAGGCAATCCGGAATCAATCAGCATGAGCGTGCAGTCCGCATCCCAAACAGCCAGTGCCGTGGCGATCGCCTGCGCTGAACTTTGCGCAATGACGGCCACGATACTACCAGCGACTACAGCGCTTGCCTCGATATCGGCCTTTATCTTTTGAACGGTCTTGTGCAGTTTGGCATAGGAAATCCGCGAATAACCCTCGCAGAGTGCGATGCGCTTAGCATGCGCCTTACACGCACGCTGAACCAATATATGAACTGCGTCGAAAGTTCTGACTGATGGTGTTAAGTCTTCCATGATGAACCACCTGAAAATGAGTTAAACGCCTACTTGGTGAAAGGTCGCTAAGACTGAAGCCGCGATCATGAATAGGACGCCGAACACTTTGTTGAGTGTTTTCATGTGGGCTGCGGTTTTCAAATAGGACAGAGCCTTGGAGGCCAACCCGGTATAACCCGCCATAACCACCAGGTCGGTGAAGGCGAAGGTCAATGCGATGAAGAGGTATTGAGAGGGCAAGGACGCCTTGTAATCGATGAACTGCGGAATAACCGCCAACATGAATAAGTAGCCCTTGGGGTTGATCACGTTCAACGCCCAGCCTTTGGACACAAGACGTCCCACGGTGGTGGTGTGGACTTGATCACGGTTGATGCTCACTGGCAAACCTTTGGACAGCCACTGGCACACACCGAGGTAGAACAGGTACGCCACTCCGGCCCATTTCAAGACGTTAAAAGCAAGTGGAGACTCCTGGATCAACGCGCCCAACCCGATCACCACCGCGATAAAAACGGTCCACAAACCCAACACCAGACCGACGACGCCGAAGTACCCGCGGCGAAATCCATAGTTGAGTCCATTGGTCATTGAAAACACTGAGCCTGCACCTGGCGAAAGTGAAAAAATCCACGAAGCCAAAAAGCAGGTAATCCAAATATTGATAGTCATGTTTAGTTCTTACTGAACAGTGTTGAGTTAGTTTCAAACAAATAAAATCTGTGGCAGTTAAATAAAGCAAAAGCTCTCAGTTATTAATAAGAGGTGCTATCCGAAATTCACAAAAACAAAATTCGGGCGTACGAATACGTCAAGCCTATATGCAAAAATAAATCTGACCTGATTTATATTACAGTTTAAGTGCCTGCTTAACGCGCGAATTAATTCCCACCTCCGAAAACCTCGAGGTGCTATAGGAAAGGGAAGCAACTTTGCTCTACAACTGTGTCGCATGCCTCGGCAATATCTTACTATCAATACAACGCCCACACCTGGACGCTAAAGCCAAAGCTTTCAGATAGGTATATAAACAAGGGGCACGCCACGAGAGAGCGAACTTGCTGCTCTCGGTGCTATTTGGGTGATGGCTGCATTTTTTTACTATCCTTAGTAAATTAATCCATTTTTGTGAAATTATCATTGGGGCTAGTTAAAGTCAAACTTATATATTGGGCTATATAAAATAGTGTTGAACTAAACCGCTTCGCGGTAGCCCCCCCTGCACAGATCCTGCGCCTACTGCATAGATGAAAGCTCGCGCAGATCGTCATACATATATGCTGGTAACTTTCAGGCTTGAACGGCTACCAGGCTAAGGATGTGTCCGTCCTGCAAATCAAATAGACCGTCTAACTCATGACCGCTACACCATTCAGAAGATAGGTCAGTCAACAACCGTAGCCGCGCGTGACCATCAGCACTCCACTCCAACATCTCGGCGTGTTCGAAGTAGAAGTACTTGCCAGTCAGCGGGTAGAGAGCCTTAAACAGACTCTCTTTGAGCGAGAAGGTCAGCGTCACGCCGAATGCTACGTCTCGCAAAGCTAGGCGTCGCCTCTCTCTCGGAGTGAGAATCTCTGCGGCCAATCGGATAGATTGCTCCTCTCCTAGCAGACTTTCTATATCAAGACCGAGGCCGCGCCACTCAACGCTACGGGAAACAATCGCAGCAGCAAATCTCCCTGAGTGGGTGATCGAGCCACATATGCCGCTGGGCCAGACCGGAGCACGATTCTCGCCAAGACTAGGCGTCTCGTCTCGCCCAATGAGGTGGGAGATGGCGGCGCGTGCACAAAGGCGCCCAGCAAGGAATTCCGCTCGGCGCTTAACAACCGCTCGCTGGATACTCGCTGGCAGTTCGACATCATAATGGGCGAAGGTCTCATCAGCTAAACGAGTTGGATCGAAGCTCGTGCTATACAAAAGCGCGCCCAAAAGTCCCTGCGGCAGAGACCAGTGCACTTGCGGCAGCGACAGAAAATTGTCAGTACTACTTATATCTAAAGCTCTGCTTGTGGAACGCTCGAAAATCAGCATTGAAGTACCGTACGTATTTTTCATGAAGGTTTAAACAAAAACGACTGAAAGCCTTGGACATCCCTCATATAGAGGACGGTCCATTTTTTGCCGCTTTTCCAACAAGAGCTTCATATACCATCTCTCAGATAAGCAATCTCAGTTGATTGTTTAGTTGAGCACACGGTTCTTTCAGCCGTGCCAACAATCCATTGGTCGACAGCGATTCTACAGGCAAATAGGCCTCAGTCGGTAGAAACGCGCGAATTCAACTCTGAAGTGCGACACCTGCCTATGCAGCCTGAAGGTATTCTTGTAACACGATTTCAGGCTGCCTGAACCCGAGGCATTTGCGCGGTCTCAGGTTTAAGCTCTTTTCTGCTCGCCGTACCTCCTCATCCGTGATCAGCCTCAGATCCATGCCTTTCGACAAACGCTACCCCACCTCCGGTGGCACGATCATTGAAAGCTAAAAACCAGCAAATTATGGTTTTAGCTAGCGTCAACAGTGCTATTTTGGAAAAATCCCAGCCGATCTGTCGAACCATGCCCCGTAAGGAGACAAATGAAAGCCATTGAGGAGATTATCCGGGATAAATATGCACAGCTCCCCACCCAAGAGCGGAAGCTGGCGGACTTTATTCTGGACCGCCCGAGTGATCTGGCTATTTTCAACAGCGCCGAACTCGCTCGCCTCTGTGGTGTATCCAAGGCAACCGTGAGTCGCATGTTCAAACGCCTGGGGTATTCCTCCTTTAAAGAGGGACGTGTAGAGTCGCGTCGCCAGCGCCAACAAGGGGTTCCCGTTGTAGAAGGAAAAGCCTCCAAGCGCACGTACGCCCCCCATTTCGAGCGTGAGATCAACAATCTCAAGCTACTGCAGGCATCCCTGTCCGAAGACAGCATGAGCGAGATGGCGGAGGCGCTGGCAGCGGCACGCTTGATTAAAGTCGTTGGCTTTCGTAACAGCTATCCCATTGCGCTGCATATCAGGCAGCAGCTGATACAGGTGCGAGCCGGTGTTGACCTGGCTCCCCTGCCCGGCCAGACGCTGGCAGAAGAGCTGGAAGGGCTGGGGGCTGACGACATGGTGATTTTCATCGCCTTTCGGCGACGTCCGAAACTCTTTGATAAGGCCCTGAATCATATGATTCAGCGCAAGATACCGGTGTTGCTGATCACCGATGCATCTCTCAGGAAAATCGCCGACCGGGTCAAGTGGTGGGTCGAATGCCCGTTGGAAAGTGTTTCCGGTTTCGATGGCTACAGCGCGGCCATGAGTTTCGCCACACTGATCTGCAATACACTGCTGCATCAGATGGCCGTCACCGGGCAGTCGCGTATCCTGTCGATCAGCGATGCCTATAGGGAGATGAACGAGCTCGACTTCATCTAACGACAACTGTTTCACCCACCCTGCACGCCCGGTATCAGGTCAGGCTCCCGCTCAAGGCACTGCTTCAGTGCACTCGATAACGCCAATTTTGGCAGGCTTCTCCGTCAGCTCACCTTAGGTCGCTGATATTTAACGACATCCCATTACTGGCACTTATGTTGCAGAAATATACACGCATGAAACAAAAGTCTCATAAGAGTATTTCAATGAAACCTGGAGGACCTGCAAATGCCTCATCTGTTCAAGAAAGTCGCACAATGGCTCAGCCTGTTCTGCTTGTGTTTTTCTACACTGCACGTCAGTGCAAATCAGCTCGACGATATTGCCCAACGGGGCGTGCTGGTCGTCGCTGTTCCTCAGGATTTCCCCCCCTTCGGATCGGTCGGGCCTGATCTGCAGCCGATGGGGTACGACATCGATGTGGCCCGCTACCTGGCGGAAAGCCTGGAGCTGAAACTTGAGCTGGTACCGGTCACCAGTGCCAACCGGATCCCTTACCTGCAAACCCGCAAGGTCGACTTGGTGATCTCCAGCATGGGCAAGAATCCCGAGCGGGAAAAGGTGGTCGATTTCTCCCGCGCCTACGCCCCATTCTTCCTAGGCGTTTTTGGCGAATCCGCCGCTGACGTCAAGGCCGCCGCCGATCTGGCCGGCAAGACGCTTGGCGTGACTCGGGGATCGGTCGAGGATCTGGAGCTTTCCAAGCTGGCGCCGGAAAGTGCCGTTATCCAACGCTTCGAGGATAACAACACCACTATCTCCGCCTACCTCTCGGGTCAGGTCGATCTGATCGCCACAGGCAACCTGGTTGCAGCGAAGATCGCAGAGAAAAACGGTAACCGGGAGCTGACCTCCAAGTTCGTAATCAAGAACTCTCCCTGCTTTATCGGTGTCCGCAAAGGCGAAACCGAGCTGCTCGCCAAAGTGAACGAACTTGTCACCGCGGGTTTAACCTCTGACACGCTCGACGGTCTATCGATGAAATGGTTCAAGGCTGAGCTGCCCGCTGACCTTAAGTAAACAGCAGGTGGATGATCGGCATGGATTACACCTTTCAGTTTGCAGAGCTCTTGCCCTATACGAGTCTCATCGTTGACGGGTTGCTATGGACAGTGGCTCTGACCCTGATCACCACCTTCCTGGGGTGCCTGCTCGGCACCTTGGGCGCCGCGGCCAGGGCCGGGCAACACAAATTTCTGAAACACGCGGTCGGAATCTATGTGGAGCTGATTCGCAATACGCCCTTTATCGTCCAGCTGTTCTTTATCTTCTTCGGGCTGCCCAGCATCGGCATCAAATTGAATGCCTGGGAGGCGGGACTGCTGGCCATGGTGATAAATCTGGGAGCCTATAGCACTGAAATCATTCGTGCGGGCATTGAGGCAACGCCGAAAGGGCAGTTGGAAGCAGCCCGCACTCTGGGTTTAAGCCGTGTACAGACGTTCATACGCGTCGTGTTGCCACCGGCTCTACAGAAGATCTATCCGGCCCTGACCAGCCAGTGCATCATCGTCATGCTGGGCTCGGCAGTGCTGTCGCAGATCTCCGTGCAAGAATTGACCTTCGCCGCTAATTTCATCCAGTCGCGCAACTTCCTCAGCTTTGAAGTGTACCTGGTAGTCGCACTGCTCTATCTCCTCTTGGCGATACTGATGCGTCAGTTGTTCAAGGCGGTGCACTACTACGCCTTTCCCAACTTGAGGGCTCGCAAATGAGCGAATTTACTGACTGGGATATTCTCCGTAATTTGCTGTTGGCCGCCCGCTGGACCGTCGCGCTTTCACTGATCGCGTTTGCCGGGGGCACGCTGGTGGGTCTGTCGCTGACCTTCATGCAGATCAGCGGTCGAGCGGTGCTGGTGCGGATCACGCGACTCTATATCGAACTCTTTCAGGGCACGCCCCTGCTGATGCAGCTGTTCCTGGTGTTCTTCGGGATCTCTCTGTTCGGTATCGATGTGTCGCCCTGGACCGCCGCGGCGTTGGCGCTGACGCTGTTCAGTAGCGCCTACCTGACCGAGATCTGGCGCGGCTGCATCGAGTCGATCCCGCGCGGCCAGTGGGAAGCCTCCCGCTGCCTGGGTTTGAGCTACTTCGAGATCATGCGCCATATCATTTTGCCTCAGGCCCTGAGGGTCGCCGTACCACCAACGGTGGGCTTCTCGGTGCAGATCGTCAAGGGCACGGCGCTGGCTTCGATCATCGGTTTTGTCGAGCTGACCAAGGCCGGCACCATGCTCAACAACGCGACCTTTGAGCCCTTCAAGGTGTTCGGTTTTGTCGCACTTATCTATTTTCTGCTCTGTTACCCGCTGTCGGTAGCAAGTCGTATGTTGGAGAGAAAACTTCATGCCACTGGTTAGCATTGACAATGTTCACAAGTACTACGGCGATAACCATGTACTTAAGGGGATCGATTTGCGCATCGATGCCGGCGAAGTGGTCTCCATCATCGGCCGCAGCGGTTCCGGCAAGAGCACACTGCTGCGCTGTATCAACGGACTCGAAACCTACAGCGAAGGCGGCATCATCGTCGACCAACTGGAGGTGAAAGACGACGATCGCCAGATCCGCAAGCTCAGCAAAAGTGTCGGCATGGTGTTTCAACACTTCAACCTGTTCCCCCATTTAACGGTGGGCCAGAACATCACGCTGGCGCCAAAGTTGGTCCGCAAGTTATCCACGGAAGAGGCGGCTGAAACTGCGCGCGAAGTGTTGCGGAAGGTCGGCTTGCAGGACAAGTTCGACAGTTACCCCGGCGAGCTGTCCGGTGGTCAACAGCAGCGGGTGGCGATCGCTCGCTCCCTGGCGATGAAGCCCAAGGTGCTGCTCTGCGACGAGATCACCTCGGCGCTCGATCCCGAGTTGGTCGGAGAGGTTCTAAGAGTACTGGAAACACTGGCAGCGGATGGGATGACGCTGATTCTGGTCACCCACGAGATGAATTTCGCCCGTGATATAGGGGATCGAGTGATCTTCATGCATCAGGGCAAAGTGTGGGAAACCGGCGAAGCGAAGGCGGTATTCGCCAATCCGCAAACGCCCGAACTGCAGACCTTCATCAATGCCGTGCTGTAACGCCAACCCTTTGTATAGCCAAAGATAGATCCAGGTATTTTCGATCGATGACACAGTTTGCAGCTCACCTCCCTTTCGACCCCCAAAAATGGGTAAATCTCGCCGACTCACGCCTTGGTGCTCAGGCGATCTCCGTTACCGATGACTGGTTTGCCGATGTGAACCGAATGTTGCAACCTACCGAGCCGGTCTGGAAAGAGGGGGTTTATGATGACAACGGCAAATGGATGGACGGTTGGGAATCGCGCCGCAAACGCGGAGCCGGTCACGATCACGCCGTCATCCGCTTGGGTGTCGCCGGCACTGTCCGGGCGATCGATATCGACACCCGCTATTTCACCGGCAACTATCCCCCTTCAGCCTCTGTTGAAGCCTGCTACTGCCCCGACGGAGACCCCGGCACCGATACCTGCTGGACCGAGATCCTGCCTTCGGTGTCACTGCAGGGCAACAGCCGGCATCTATACGAGCTTGATAACAGCGGCGTTTGGTCTCACCTGCGGCTCAACATATACCCCGACGGCGGCATCGCCAGACTGCGGGTATACGGAATACCTTATCGCGATTGGTCCGCACACCCTGCGCACCAGCCTGTCGATCTGGCCTCGTCCCTCAATGGTGGACGCGCTCTGGCCTGCAGCGACCAGCACTATGGTCATATGGGGAATATCCTGAACCCCGGCAGAGGGGCCAATATGGGAGACGGCTGGGAAACCGCCAGAAGGCGTACGCCCGGATACGACTGGGTTATTGTTGCCTTGGGACATCCCGGCCTGATTCAGCAGGTGATCGTCGATACTCACCATTTCAAGGGCAACTTCCCCGACAGCTGCAGCCTACTCGGCGCTTATGTAAAAGGCGGTACCGATGAGCAGATCGAAGCCCAGAGCCTTTACTGGCAAGAGCTGCTTCCGTCGCAGAAGCTGACCATGGATGCAGAACATCGCGTTGAAGCGGAGCTGAACGATATCGGCCCGATCACGCACGTTCGGCTCAATATCTTTCCAGATGGCGGGGTCAGCCGTCTACGTTTGCTCGGCCTGATCGACTCTGTTACTCATAACCGATAGAAACCAGATGCGTACTCTGTACCCTCAGCCACTTAACCAGGAAAACTTCGCGCCTTTTGGCAAGGTCATCGAAACCTAGTCGCAACCATCCCCGGCCAGCAGCACCCGATCGACAAAGGCGGTCATCAGGTGGTTGGAGTCGGGCGTTTCCACGGCGTTGTCCAATACCGTCTGCAGATGATCATCACCGTCGGTGTAGTGCGCCTTGTAGTAGGTCAGCCGCTCGACCAGGATCCGCTTGTCCACCTCGGGATGAAACTGGAACGCCCAGAACCGTCGGCCCTGTACGCGGAAGGCGTGGATACACTGCTCGGTATAGGCCAGCACCTGGCACTGCTCGGGCAAGGTATCGGTGTACTGGCGATGCACCGATACCGCCATGAACGGGTCCGGCACTTTGCAGAACAGCGGATCATCGACCGCCGCAGCCGTGAGTGAAATCGGCAGCGTGCCCATCTCGAAGCCCTGGTCACGATGCAGGATCTCACCACCGAGCGCCAGCACCGCCAGCTGGAAACCGAAGCAGGAGGCGAACACCGGCAGATCCTGCTGCAGGCAGTTCAAAATCAGGCGCTGGGCATCGCTGACGAAGGGGTAACGCTCCGGCTCCAATACGTTGGCTTCGCTGGCACCGCCGACCAGCAGCGCATCGTATCCATCGGCTACGTCAGCGCCGAAGTTCGGTGTATCGAACAGATTGAGGATATCGATCTGCTCGGGTTCGAGCCTGCAGTAGTTGGCGAAGCTCTGGTGCTCTTCGTGGCGCACCTGTTCGCCGTCACGGATCTGCAGCAGCAGGAGTTTGAGTGCGGATCTTGATCTCGGCATCGCTAGTCCCCTCTGCGGCCAACACCTGGCTCTATGCAATCTAGCGGGTTCAACCGCAGTAGAGCAACCCGAAATCCAGGGCGGCTCACAAAGCCCCTTATGATGTCGTATGCTTGAGGTATGTGTCGTTTAAATAAGGCTCTACGCTGTGTCCAAGCCTATCCAGACTGTTGAAGCGAACACCCGCGGCCGCGATTTCCTGGTCGGTGACATCCACGGCTGGCTCGAGCCATTACAGGCGGAGCTGGATGCCATCTGTTTCGACCCGGCCGTTGACCGGCTGTTTTCGGTCGGCGATCTGATCGATCGCGGGCCCGATTCCGAAGCCTGCCTGCTGCTGACGCGGGAACCCTGGTTCTACGCGGTGCGCGGCAACCATGAACAGATCCTGTTCAACTGGCTCGCCGACCCAGACAGCATCGATGTAACAGACTGGATGCGCTACGGTGGTAAAGCCTGGATGGAAAACGGACCGAAGCACTTTTTCTGGAACCATCAGGAGCTTCGCGCCTACGCCGAGGAGCTGGCCGAGACGATGCCCTGGGTGATTGAACTGGAGCTGCAAGATGGCCGCCGGATCGGCATCAGCCACAGCACGGTTCCGGTAGATGATTGGCTCGACCTGAAGCTCAGACTGGCGACAGAGCCGGCACTGCGTGAGGAGATGATCTGGGCACGACCGGTCAAGAATCCGCAGTTCACCCATTGGGTCAACGGCATCGACATGACCGTGCACGGTCACGTGGTCCTGCCCCATGTGCAGAAGCGCGGCAACGGCGTCTATATCGATACCGGTGCCGCGCTACTCGGTCTGCAACCGGGCACTGTCCCCGAGATTCCCTACCCGAAGATCAGCACCCTCGAGGTCAGCCAGCTGTTCAATATTCCGGACGACTACCTGCTCGCCTGAAACCCTTGCTCAACCCAGGTTCTGCTCGCGCTGGGCGCGCTTCTCCTGGCGATAGAGCAGAACCCCGGCGATCGCCACCGCGCTACTGACCAACAGTACGATGATCGTCGCCAGCGCATTGATCTCGGGGCTGACCCCCAGGCGCACGCTGGAGTAGACCACCATCGGCAGCGTGGTCGCACCCGGGCCGGAGACGAAACTGGCCACCACCAGATCATCCAGCGACAGGGTGAACGCCAGCAGCCAGCCCGCGGCCAGCGCCGGTGCGATCAGCGGCAGGGTGATGGTGAAGAACACCTTCAGCGGCCGCGCACCGAGATCCAGCGCCGCCTCCTCCAGCGACTGGTCCATGTGCGCCAGCCGGCTCTGCACGATCACCGTGACATAGGCCATGGCGAAGGTGGTGTGGGCCAGGGTGATGGTAAGCTGGCCACGTCCATCGGGCCAGCCGATGCTGTCCTGCATCGCCACGAACAGCAGCAGCAACGACAGGCCGATGATCACCTCCGGCATCACCAGCGGCGCCGTCACCATCACCTGCAGCGTGCCACGACCGCGAAAACGGCGAAAACGCACCAGCGCCAGTGCCGCCAGCGTACCCAGCACCACGGCGCCGCACGCAGTGGTCGCCGCCACCTTGACACTGAGCCAGGCAGCATCGAGCAACTGCTGGTTATGCAGCAGCTCGCCATACCACTTGGTGCTGAATCCGGCCCATACCGTGACCAGTCGGCTCTCGTTGAAGGAGTAGACGATCAAGCTCAGGATCGGGCCGTAGAGGAAGGCGTAGCCGAACATCAACGCGGTCATCAACAGCGGGAAGCGACGTTTCATACGGCCTCCTCTCGCTGTTCGAAGTGGCGTAGCGCCACGAACGGGATGATCAGCACCACCAGCAGCACCGCGGCCAGCGACGAGGCCAGCGGCCAGTCCTTGTTGCTGAAGAACTCGGTCCACATCAGCTTGCCGATCATCAGCGTATCGGGGCCACCGAGCAGATCCGGGATCACGAACTCACCCACCACCGGGATGAATACCAGCATGCCGCCGGCGATCACACCGGGCAGCGACAGCGGCAGGGTGATGGTCAGGAACTGTTTCCAGGGGCGACAGCCCAGGTCCGCCGCCGCTTCGAGCAGGGTCAGGTCGAGCCTTACCAGCGTCGCATAGAGCGGCAGCACGACAAAAGGCAGATAGCTGTAGACGATGCCGATGTAGACCGCCAGCGGCGTGTGCAGGATCTCCAGCGGCTGATCGATCAGACCACTCCAGATCAGGAAATTATTCAACAGACCGTTGCCCTTGAGAATACCGATCCAGGCGTAGACGCGGATCAGGAACGAGGTCCAGAACGGCAGAATGATCAGCATCAGCAGCGGCAGACGCCAGTGGCTGGGCGCGCGCGCGATGGCGTAGGCCATCGGGTAGCCGAACAGCAGGCAGAACAGGGTCGAGATCGCCGAGATCTTCAGAGAACCGAACAGGGCGCCGCGGTAAAGCGGGTCCTCCCACAGCAGCAGATAGTTGCCAAAGTTGACCGAGATCGATACCAGCCCATCCTCGACCTCGCGGATCAGGTCCATATAGGGTGGTTGAGCCAACACCGGCTCCGACAGGCTGATCTTGAGCACGAACAGAAACGGCAGCAGGAAGAACAGCCCAAGCCAGAACCAGGGCACGCCGATGATCAGCCCACGCCCGCGCAGAGGCGACAGCGGCAGACCTTTCATTGCGTCAGCACCCCGCAGCTGTTGGCGGGCCAACCCAGTACCACCTCATCCTCCCAGCTCAGCGGCTGCTCCGCCAACGCCTGAACATTGGACTGGGTGAACTGGATACGTTTGCCGGTGGCCAGCTCCACATGGTAGATCGACACGTCACCGAGGTAGGCGATCTCCTTGATCACACCACTGACGCGGTTGGCCAGCTGGGCGTCGCCGCTATCCAGGCGCACCTTCTCCGGCCGTACCGCCAACGTCACCGGAGTACCGGCGAGCAGCGGCTGACCGTGGATCACCTCCAGGTCGCAGCCCGCCTCCTCGCTGCGGATCCGCACCCGGTTCTCCTCCTGGCTCAGCACATGGCCGTCAATCAGATTGATCGAGCCGATAAAGTCGGCGGCGTAACGGGAGTTGGGGTACTCATACAGGCGGCGCGGCGGATCCACCTGCTCGACCCGACCATCGCGCAGCAGCGCGATACGGCTGGACATGGTCATCGCCTCCTCCTGATCGTGGGTGACGATGATGAAGGTGATCCCCAGTCGCTCCTGAATATTGACCAGTTCAAACTGGGTCTGCTCGCGCAGCTTCTTGTCCAGCGCACCGAGCGGTTCATCCAGCAGCAGGATCTTCGGATGCTTGGCCAGCGCACGCGCCAGCGCCACACGCTGACGCTGGCCGCCGGAGAGCTGGTGCGGCTTGCGCGCAGCCAGCTTGTCGATCTGCACCAGCGCCAGCATCTCCCGTACCCGCTCCTGGCGCCGGGCCTTGGGCATCCCCTCCTGCTTCAGGCCGAAGGCGATGTTATCGGCCACGCTCATATGGGGAAACAGCGCATAGGACTGGAACATCATGTTGACCGGCCGCTCATAGGGCGGCACGTCGGTCACATCCTGACCATCGATATAGATCTTGCCCTCGGTGGGCAACTCGAACCCGGCGAGCATGCGCAGCAGGGTGGTTTTGCCGCAGCCGGAGGGGCCCAGCAGGGAGAAGAATTCACCGCTGTGGATATCGAGGCTGATACCGTCGACGGCGTAGAGTTCACCGAAACGCTTACTGACGTTTTCGATGCGGATGATCGGTTCGCCTTCAGGGGCCTGCCAGGGCTCCTCAGGCTTGGATTGACGCAGACTGGACATCTATCAAACGGCTCTCGCTTCAGACACTTTGGGGAACGCAACACACCAAACACTTAAACAGGACCATACATCCTGAATATCGCCGCTCCTGCGCATAAGCGCCAAGGATGGCGTGTATGCCGCTTTTGCAGGAGCAAAAAGCGGCCCATGCGCCCGCGGCATACCGTACTTCCTGTACATTGCCGCTCCTGCGCATCCATGCGCCCGCGGCATACCGTACTTCCTGTACATAAAAAGCCCCCGGAGATCCGGGGGCTGGGGTGGTTAATTACACGCTTGAAGCCGTATTACTGGCCGGTCTTGATCCGGGTCCAGGCACGGTTCATGACACGGATCTGACGCTCACTCGGGGTCTTCAACACCACCAGTTTCTCCTGCGTCTCCTTCGGCGGGTAGATACCGGCATCGTTACGGATCTCCTCATCCACCAGCTCAGTGGCCGCAGCGTTGGCGTTGGCGTAGGCCACGTAGTTGGTGATCGGCGCGATCACTGCCGGATCCAGCAGGTAGTTGATGAACTTGTGTGCAGCGGCGGGGTTCGGCGCGTCGGCCGGAATCACCATGACATCGGTCCACACCACCGCGCCTTCAGACGGTACGACATAGGCCACATTCACGCCGTTACCGGCTTCGTCGGCACGGTCGCGGGCCTGAAGTACATCACCGGAGTAGCCATGGGCGACACAGGTGTCACCGTTGGCCAGATCGTTGATGTACTGTGAACTGTGGAAATAGCGCACGTACTGGCGCACATTGTTGACCACGTCGGCGGCTTCGTTGATCGCCTCGGTACTGAAATCATCGACCGGTTTACCCAGGTAGGCACGCGCCGCGGTCAACACCTCGGTGGAGTCATCCATCAGCGAAACACCACAGGCAGACAGCTTGGACACGATCTCCGGATCGAACAGCAGACGCCAGGTATCCAGCGGCATATCGTCGCCCAAGATCTCCTTCACCTTGTCCACATTGATACCGATACCGGTGGTGCCCCACATATAGGGAACCAGATACTGGTTGCCGGGGTCTATATCGCTCAGGGAGTTGAGAATCACCTTATCCAGATTGTCGTAGTTGGTCAGTGCCGACGGGTCGAGCTTCTGGTAGAGGCCCGCCTGGATATGGCGGTCCGCGAACGGGCGTGCGGTCGGGAATACCAGATCGTAGCCGCTGCGGCCGGCCAGCAGCTTGGCTTCGGCAACCTCATTGGAGTCGTAAACGTCATACACCACCTTGATACCGGTTTGCTGCTCGAAGTTGGCAACGGTGTCTTCGGCGATGTAATCGGACCAGTTATAGACATGCAGCTCCTCAGCGCTGGCCAGGTTGGCAGTTGCCAGCGACAGCGCCAATGCAAGGGTTGTGACACTCGAAATAGCAGCTTTCATTGCTTCTGATTCTCCAACAGGATCCCTGAAAATTCGACCTCCGCCCCGGGCGGAATCTGGATGTTGTGCGGCTCCCTGAAAATTCGATCCGCCAGCGCCGAATATGAACAAATTCACGGCAAAACAAAAGCGTTTTCAGATGCCGTCAAATTAAAAAAATAGACAGCTATCTGCCCGTTTTCAAAGTCAAAACTGCAAAGAAAGGGAAATATTAATCAGCAAGCTGCCGCTTATGTCATCAGATTCACACACAACTGCAACGAAGCTGACACCCTGAAAACGTTTAATGATCGTCGAATAAAAGAGGAAAAATAGAATGAAAAGTGAACATCACACCACCGAAGAGCTGCACCGTCTGCTCAAACGCGGATACTCCGCCGACGATCTTCGTCATCTAAAGGCCCCCGCGGATATGGTCGAACGCGCTGTTGCGCAGTATCAGGAACAGATGCGCCAGCGACAGCACGATCGCAACCTGCACAGCCAGGCGACCTATGCCATGCGTTTGCAGAGCCGCTAAGCCCCCATCCTGCGACAGTCACAGATCAACTTTTGCGCATTCAGGCCCTATTCACCACTTTAGCGCTATTTACTCGTTCAAGGGGCGTACCTACACTTAAGCCCTGCTTATGGTTTGGCGGACTCTCCGTCGATTGCACTGTCAAAGGAAATACAATATGAAAAAAGTGATGATTCTGGCAGCTGCTGCTGCCCTGCTGGCTCCGGCTGCTGCGATGGCAGAGCGTACCGGTGAAGAGCTGTACAACACCAAGTGCTCCGTCTGCCACGCAGCGGGCATCGCCGGTGCGCCGATGCTCGGCGATGCTGCCGCCTGGGCTCCGCGTGCCGAGAAAGGCATCGATGGTCTGCTGGCGACGGCCAAGTCCGGTCTGAACGCCATGCCGCCGATGGGCACCTGCATGGACTGCTCTGACGATGAGATGAAGAGCGCCATTCAGTACATGCTGGATAACTCCAAGTAATTCAGCTGCACCAGTAACAAAAAACCGCCCTGCTAAGCAGCGGCGGTTTTTTGTTGCCCGGATAAACGGCGATTAGAAGATCTCACCGGGCCTCAGCCCCTGTCCTTCGGTATCCCCCTCCGGCCGCGACTGCAGACGCTCCAGCACCTCCTTGTCACTGCCCTTCTGGATCACGATCTCGACGCGCCGGTTACGGGCGCGATTGTCCGCGGTGTTGTTCGGTACCAGCGGTTTGCTGTCGGCATAGCCACTAACCTGAAACCGGGACTGATCGATGCGCGAATCCGAGAACAGCTCCTCGGCCACTGCCAGTGCGCGGGCCGCCGACAGATCCCAGTTGGAGCTGAAGCGGGTGCCCGAGTAGGGGATGTTGTCGGTATGCCCCTCGATCGCCACCCGGCCGCTGACGTCGATCAGCACATCGCGAATCTTGGCGATCACCGGAATATAGGCAAATTTCAGTTCGGCGGAGCCGGAATCGAACGAGCCCTTCTCCTTGACCCGGATAATCAGCTTGGTGCCGTCGGTTTCTACTTCAACGGCACCGTCGCCGATCTCCTGTGCCAACACCTCGGCGAACTGCACCGCCTCCCGTTTGGCCTGCTCCTCCTGCATGCGGATCATCTGTTCGATCCCCTGCAGCTTATCCTGAACGCTGGCCTCACCCTCCTTGGAACGCACATCGAGGGTGTTCATATCGTTGTTGATCGTCATCTGCCGTATCTCGTTCAGCGGTGTCGGCTCGGGCCGACCGGGGCTGAACTCCTGGGCGATGATGGAGGTGCCCTTGGGGATATCCTCGACCTTGATCTGGTTCTGCACGCCAAAGGCTTCTCGCATCGAGCCGGCCAGCTGCTTGAACTTCAGTACGTCCATCTCGGAAAACGAGAGCAGCAGCACGAAGAAACACATCAGCAGCGACATCAGGTCGGAGAATGTGGCCATCCATGCCGGAGCACCCGGCGGCGGGCATTTACATTTCTGCTGCTCGTCGCTCATTCAACTCTCTCAGGCTTCAGCCTTCTGTCGCACTTTCTCAGGCAGGTAATTACGCAGCATCTGCTCGATCACGCGCGGGTTCTGGCCCGCCTGGATCGCCAGCAGGCCATCGATGATCAGCGCCTGGTTGAGCGCTTCCTCATCCTTGCGTACCTCGAGCTTGTCGGCGATCGGCAGCGAGACACAGGTCGCCAGCATCGCGCCGTAGAGGGTGGTCAGCAGTGCCACCGCCATCGCCGGCCCGATCGATTTGGGGTCGGACATGTTGGACAGCATCTGCACCAGACCAACCAGGGTACCGATCATCCCCATCGCCGGGCCCACATCACCGATCGCCTTGAAGATCTTGGCGCCAAACTCATGACGCTCGTTGGTCAGGTTCGCCTCCTTGTGCAGCAGCGCCTTGACCACTTCGGGGTCATGACCATCCACCAGCAGCTGGATCCCCCGCTGCATGAACGGTGTCGACACCTCCTTGTCCTCCAGTGACAGCAGGCCGCCCTTGCGCGCGGCATCGGCCAGTTCCACGGTCTCGGCAATGATCTCTTCCGGCGATACCGATTTGAACATGAACGCCTTGGCGGCCACCTTGCCTGCCGCGAGAAACTGCGGCAGCGTGAACTTGATCAACACCACCATCAAGCTGCCGCCGAACACGATCAACATGGAGGGGACGTTGACAAAGATCCCGAAATCGCCGCCCAGCACCATGGCGGCCACGATAATACCCAATGCACCGATCAAGCCTACGAGTGTCGCCAGATCCACTAAACTACTCCTTAATCCTTGACTGATGGACCAGGTTCAAACAGATGTAGGCGATGATACCAGATTTGTTGCACTGTACACGTACTGAACATCGGTGATCTTTGGTCTTATCGCCTTTTGTGCCGCTGTCCGTTTCAGCATATCGATTGACCCCCGGCGAGCAGTTGGTTAAGTTGACAGCCCAGTTAAACAAGCCCCCGATCCGACTATGGCCCGCACAGCTAAAACACCCGATTTTGAACAATCCCTGGCACAGCTCGAAGCCGTTGTCGAACGCATGGAGCAGGGCGACCTGCCGATCGAAGAGGCGCTGAAAGCCTTTGAGCAGGGGGTCAAGCTGACCCGTGAATGCCAGAGCATCCTCGACCAGACCGAGCAGAAGGTACAACTGCTGATCGAGCAGCAGGGCGAGTTCAAGGCACGTCCGTTCAATGACGAGCAGGATGGCTGATCGTGGAGCTGCAGCAGCAACTGGCGCAGTGGGCGACCCGCGTTGAGCGCAATCTCGATCTCTACCTGCTCCGCGAGACCTGTATCGACCCACGACTGACCGACGCCATGCGCTACGCCCTGCTCAGCGGCGGCAAACGTATACGTCCGGCACTAGTGTATATGAGCAGTTTTCTCTGCGGCGGCACGGCCGAGCAGGCCGACCGAGCGGCCGCTGCCATCGAAGCGATCCACTGCTATTCGCTGGTCCACGACGACCTGCCGGCGATGGATGACGACGAGCTGCGCCGCGGACGTCCGACCTGCCATATCGCCTTTGATGAGGCGACCGCGATCCTCGCCGGCGACGCACTGCAATGCTTTGCCTTCGAGCTGCTCAGTGAGCCCGGCGGCGTTGAACCTGAGCGTGCCCTGCAGCTGATCCGTATTCTGTCCCGTGCCAGCGGATCCCACGGCATGGTGATGGGCCAGTCGTTCGATCTCGCCCATGTCGGCGAGCGCCTGACTCTATCCCAGCTGCAGGCGATGCACGCGCACAAGACCGGCCGCCTGATCACCGCCTCGGTGATGCTCGGTGCCACCGCCGCCGGCTGCCAGGATAGAGAACTGCTCGACGCCCTGCAGCGCTATGGCGACGCCATCGGCCTGGCTTTCCAGGTGCAGGACGATCTGCTCGATATCGAGGGCAGTACGGCGACACTGGGCAAGCCCCAGGGCTCCGACCAGGCGCAGAACAAACCGACTTACCCGGCCCTGCTCGGGATCGACGGCGCACGTGCGAAACTAAATCAACTGCACGATGAAGCGCTGAACGCGCTAAAGCCATTCGGCATCGCCGCCGCCCCGCTTGCCGCCCTGGCCCACTTTATCGTTACCCGCGACCACTGATGCATAGCCAACTGCCCACTCAGCGTCCGCAGACTCCGCTGCTGGACCGGATCGATTCCCCGGCCGACCTGCGCCAACTAAGCGCGGAGCAGCTACCACAACTGGCGGAGGAGCTGCGCAGCTGGCTGCTCTACAGCATCGGTGTTACCGGCGGCCATTTCGGCGCCGGCCTTGGCGTGGTCGAGTTGACCATCGCCCTGCACTACCTGATGGAGACGCCGCAGGATCACCTGATCTGGGATGTGGGCCACCAGTGTTATCCACACAAGATCCTGACCGGCCGCCGGGAGCAGATGCTGAGCATGCGCCAGCGTGGAGGTCTGGCCCCCTTCCCGCGCCGTGCCGAAAACCCCTATGACTGTTTCGGCACCGGCCATTCCAGTACCTCGATCAGTGCAGCACTGGGTATGGCATTGGCCAGCCGACTGCGCGGCGACAAGCGCAAAGCCGTGGCGGTGATCGGCGATGGTGCGATGACCGCCGGTATGGCGTTCGAGGCGCTGAGCCATGCAGCCCACACCCGCGCCGATATGCTGGTGATCCTGAACGACAACGACATGTCGATCTCGCCCAATGAAGGCGGACTGGCCACCTATATCGCCGAACAGCTCAAACCAGGCCTCGCCAGGCCTACTCTCGACGGGCCAAGCTTCGACGGTGCCACCACCGGCGCCCTGTTCGGGGCCCTGACCTTCGACTACCACGGCCCTGTCGACGGCCACGATTTCGACCAGCTGCTGCCGGCACTGGAGCACGCGCTGAACAGCCCCGGTCCGCAGTTCCTGCATCTGATCACGCAGAAAGGCAAGGGCTTCGCACCGGCCGAGTCCGACCCGGTGGGTTACCACGCGATCACCAAGATCGAACCCATGGGTGCCCCACCGAAGCCCGCTCAGCAACAAAAGCAGGAGAAATTCTGCAATATCTTCGGCCGCTGGCTCTGCGATACCGCGGCCACGGACGATCGGCTGGTCGGCATCACCCCGGCGATGCGCGAGGGCTCGGACCTGATCGCCTTCTCCGAGCAGTACCCCGAGCGCTATTTCGACGTCGCCATCGCCGAGCAACATGCGGCGACACTGGCCGCCGGTTTTGCCTGCCAGGGGATCAAGCCGGTGCTGGCGATCTACTCCACATTCCTGCAGCGCGCCTACGACCAGCTGGTGCACGATATCGCGATCCAGGATCTCGACGTGCTGCTGGCGATCGATCGCGCCGGTCTGGTCGGCGAGGATGGTGCCACCCATGCGGGTCTCTACGATCTGGCTTATATGCGCTGCCTGCCCGGCATGCTGTTGATGACGCCGGCCGACGAGCAGGAGCTGTACCGGATGCTGAAAACCGGCTATGACCATCCAGGACCGGCCGCGGTGCGCTACCCGCGCGGATCCGGCACCGGTATTGCTGTCGATACCAGCCAGCCGGCACTGACACCGGGCAAGGCGCGGTTGCTGCGCGAAGGTAGCCGGGCGACAATCCTGAACTTCGGTCCGCTGCTGCCGCAGGCACAGAGGGTCGCCGACGCACTGGATCTGACCCTGGTCGATATGCGCTTCGTCAAACCTCTGGACGGCGAGCTGATCGAGCGCCTGGCCGCCGAGCATGAGCTGCTGGTGACGCTGGAGGATCACGCTGTAATGGGCGGCGCCGGATCGGCGGTGGCGGAATATCTGCAGCAGCGGTCGTCGCATACACCGCTACTGCTGCTGGGCGTCCCCGATCGCTGGATCGAGCACGCCTCGCGGGGGGAGCAGCTCAGAGAGTGCGGCCTGGATGCAGAGGGTATCCAGCGCGCGATAGAGCAGCGGCTAACCTAAACAGAAGCGCTTAACTAGAAGCGTTCAGCCTTCGTCGCCGTCGCCCTGAAAATGCACCTCGGTCATCATATGGCCGAGCTTGCCCATTTTGGTCTGCAGGTAGTGCTCGTTGTGACTGTTCTTGCCCACCTGCAGCGGCTCACGGCTGGCCACGCTGATACCGTACTGCTCCAGCGCTTTCACCTTACGCGGGTTGTTGGTCATCAGTCGCAGTGAGCGAATACCCAGATGGCGCAGCATCGGCAGACACATGCTGTAGTCGCGCATATCGGCAGCGAAGCCCAGGCGTTCGTTGGCTTCCACCGTGTCGGCGCCCTGATCCTGCAGATGGTAGGCGCGGATCTTGTTGAGCAGGCCGATGCCGCGACCCTCCTGACGCAGGTAGAGCAGTACCCCACGCCCCTCTTCGGCGATCCGTTTCAACGCCTCCTGCAACTGGAAGCCGCAGTCGCAGCGCAGGCTGAACAGCGCATCGCCGGTCAGACACTCGGAGTGGATACGGCCAAGCACCGGCTCCTCGGTATCGACATCGCCAAATACCAGAGCCACATGCTCCTTGCCGCTGGTTTTATCCTCAAACCCGACCATGGTGAACACACCCCAGGGGGTCGGCAGTTTGGAATCGGCAACATACTGAACGGTCACACTCTCTACCTCTCGTTGGCGGCCCTGTCGTTCGGCCCGCCCGCTCCGTGCCTAGTGACGGGGCGACATTATAATCCATACCCTAGTCGGGACTGTAAAAAGTTGCGCACTTGAACTAAATGACCAACCTCAATAACTGCAGGCAGATCGCAGCAAACACACCGGCAATCAGGTCGTCCAGCATGATCCCCAGTCCACCCTTTACGTACCGATCGGCCCAACGGATCGGCCAGGGCTTCAAAATATCGAAGACGCGGAACAGCACGAAGCCGGTCAGTGCCCAGAGCGGCGTAACCGGCGCGGCGATCATAGTCACCCAGTAGCCGACGAACTCATCCCAGACGATACCACCGTGGTCGTGCACACCGATGTCGTCGGAGGTTCGCTGACAGAGCCAGCATCCGAGAGCGAAGGCAGCCAACACCAGCGCCAGATAGGTCGCCAGCGGTAGCTGCGCCAGCAGATACCAGAGCGGTACCGCGGCCAGGGTGCCGAAGGTACCCGGCGCCCAAGGCGCGGCACCACTGCCGAGGCCGAAGGCCAGAAAGTGTACCGGATTGCGCCAGACCGACGACGGTACCCGATTCATTGCGTTTCTCCAAAATGATCGTAGCCGGCGGAATCGAAAGCGCGGGCCTGACCCTGTACGAGCAGCTGCACCTCTTTGCCAGGCTGCATGCGGCCGATGCAGGACAAGCGTACGCCCAGCTCCTCGGCACTGCGCAGACAGGACTCCAGCCTCTCCGGGGCAGCGGTCAGGCAAAGCTCGAAATCCTCGCCGCCATTGAGTGCCCAACGCTGCGCCTGTTCCAGGCCGGCATAGGCAAGCAGCTGATCCGACAGCGGCAACCGCTCCAGTTCGATACAGGCACCCAGCCCGCTGCTGCGCGCGATATGACCGAGATCGGCGAGTAGGCCGTCGGAGATATCGATACCACTGTGCAGCTGAGACGCCAGCGCACGGGCCAACGCGATGCGCGGCTCAGGACGGTAAAAACGTCGGCGCAACCAAGCGTTCGATGCCTGCTCAGGCTCCTCATCAAGCAGGGTCTGCAGCCCCGCGCGACTGTCCCCAAGGGTGCCGCTCACCAGGATCAGGTCGCCTTCCCGGGCGCCGGAACGTTTCAACGCCCGCTCCGGCTCGACCCAGCCATGCACCTGTACGCTCAGCGTCAATGGCCCGCGGGTGGTATCGCCCCCAATCAGGGCGATATCGAGTTCCAGCGCCCGTTCGGCCAGCGCTTTTGAGAACGGCTCCAGCCACTCAGGCGAAGCCTCCGGCAGGGTCAGCGCCAGGGTAAACCAGGCTGGCCGGGCCGCCATCGCCGCCAGATCGCTGACCGCGGCACCGAGCAGCCGCTGCGCCAGATAGTCGGGTCGCGTACCGGGCAGAAAGTGAGTGCCCTCGACCAGGGTATCGATCGACACCGCCAACTGCGCCCCGTCACAGGGCGGCACCAGCAGCGCACAGTCATCCCCGATACCCAGCGCCACATCGCCCCGCACCTCGGCATGGCTGGCAAAGTAACGCCGGATCAGCTCGAACTCACCCACAGGTTACGGTCCTCGGCGACGACTTAGCGTCGTGCCGACACCTCGGCCGCACGCACTTTCTGCGCGACCTTGTCCAGCACACCGTTGACATAGCGGTGGCTCTCGGTGGCACCGAACACCTTGGCCAGTTCAACGCTCTCGTTGATCGCCACCCGGTACGGCACCTCCATCCGGTGCATCAGTTCGAAGCTGCCGATGCGCAGCACGCTGACCTCGACCGGATCCAGCTCGTCGATGGTACGGTCCAGGAAGGGCGAGAAGCACAGATCCAGCTCGGAGCGCGCCTCGACCACGCCGCGCAGCAGCTGGCTGAACAGTTTCACATCGACACCGTTCATGTCGTTGTTGACGCGGAACTGGGCTTCGATCTCATTCACCGGCTGGCCGGCCACCTGCCACTGGTACAGCGCCTGCAGCGCCATCTGGCGCGCGCTACGACGCTGTTCGGTCAGCGAGGGTTTGCGGTTTTTCTTCGGCTCAGCTTGATTCTGACTGGGAGTGTCGCTCATGTTCAGACCTCGAGCTGACGCAGCAGGCTGACCATCTCGATCGCCGAGAGGGCGGCTTCAGCTCCTTTGTTGCCCGCCTTGGTACCGGAACGCTCGATCGCCTGTTCGATGCTGTTGACGGTGAGGATGCCGTTGGCGACCGGAATACCGTACTCCATGGAGACCTGGGCAACGCCCTTGGAACTCTCGGCGGAGACGTATTCGAAATGCGGCGTACCGCCGCGGATCACCGCACCGAGGGCGATGATCGCATCGTCCTGCTTCTGCGCCGCGACACGCTGGGCCACCAGCGGGATCTCGAATGCGCCCGGGCAGCGCACGACGCGGACGTTCTCGTCCTTCACGCCGTGACGCTTGAGCGCATCCAGCGCGCCTTCGAGCAGGCTTTCCACCACGAAGGCGTTGAAACGACCGACGATGATCGCATATTTGGCATCGGCGCTGACGAAGTCGCCTTCATACACTTTTACTGACATGAGTAAGTCCTGTTCTACTGTTCGCAGGCAATATATTCCTCGACCTCGAGATCAAAGCCCGAGATCGCGTTGAACTTCATCGGTGAGCTGAGCAGGCGCATCTTGCCGACCCCCAGCTCCCGCAGAATCTGAGACCCGGTACCCACCTGCAGGTAGGCGCCGGAGGCGCTGACCCGCACCTTGGAGCGGGTAGCGCTATTGCTGGAGAGGCTGCGTATTGCATCGCCCAGATCGATCCGCACGCCGGAGTCAATCAGCAGCACCACACCCTTGCCCTCCTCGGCCACGCGCTCCAGCGCGCGGCGCATGGTCCACTTCTTCTCTTCTCCGGGCAGCACGCCGACCACATCACGCAACACTTCGCTGCGGATATGCACGCGTACCAGGGTCGGCTCGTCGCGCTTGATATCGCCCTTGTACAGCGCCAGGTGGGTGCAGTTCTGGATATCGTCGCGGTAGACGGCGTAGTTGAAGTCGCCGTATTCGGTCTGCAGCACGCCCTCATCCTCGCGCTCTACGGTATGTTCGTTCATGGCGCGGTAGTGGATCAGGTCGGCGATGGTGCCGATCTTCAGGCCGTGCTTGGCGGCGAACTTCTCCAGGTCGGCGCGTCGCGCCATGGTGCCGTCTTCGTTCATCACCTCGACGATCACCGAGGCCGGGGTCAGACCGGCCAGACGCGCCAGATCGCAGCCCGCCTCGGTATGGCCGGCGCGGCTCAGCACGCCGCCGGGCTGCGCCATCAGCGGGAAGATATGCCCCGGCTGGACGATATCCTCTGGCTTGGCATCGGCATGCACCGCGGTACGTACGGTATGGGCGCGGTCCGCCGCCGAGATACCGGTGGTAACGCCGGTCGCCGCTTCGATCGACAGGGTGAAGTTGGTCGAGAAGGCAGCGCCGTTGCTCTGTACCATCAGCGGCAGCTTGAGCTGTTCACAGCGCTTGCGAGTCAGCGTCAGGCAGATCAGACCGCGGGCATGGGTGGCCATGAAGTTGATATCTTCGGGCCGCACCATCTCGGCAGCGATGATCAGATCGCCCTCGTTCTCGCGATCCTCGTCATCCATCAGGATCACCATCTTGCCCTGGCGGATATCCTCGATGATCTCTTCGGTTGTGTTCATCTGCATCTGTTCATCTCCCACGGCTCAGCGGCGCATGAAGCCGGCCGCCGCCAGTGTTTCCAGTGTCAGTCCGCTCCCGGCGCCGGTGGCGTTGTCGGCGGCAGGCGCCGGGGCCATCAGACGCTCCAGGTAACGGGCGATGATATCCACCTCCAGGTGGACCTCACGCCCGGCGCGGTAGCTATCGATAATGGTTTCCTGTGCCGTATGCGGCACGATATTGAGTCCGAAACGATCGCCCTCCAGGCTGTTCACGGTCAGGCTGACGCCGTCCACTGTGATCGAGCCCTTGGCCGCGATATAGCGCAGCAGCGACTTGGGTGCCTGGACCCACAGGCGGACCGAGCGGGCGTCATCGCGGCGGTCAATCACCTTGCCCAGGCCATCCACATGGCCGGTGACGATATGACCGCCGAACCGGCTGGTCGGCATCATCGCCTTCTCCAGGTTGACCCGCTCACCCACCTTCAACGACGGAAAGCGGGTATGGGTCAACGTCTCGCGGGAGACATCGGCCACGAAGCCGTCGCCCGGCAGCGCCACGGCGGTCAGGCAGACACCGTTGGTGGCGATACTGTCGCCCAGTTTCACGTCAGACAGGTCCAGTGTGCCGGTGCGCACCTGCAGCCGCATATCGCCATCCACCATCCGGATATCGGCGATCTCGCCTACGGCTTCGATTATGCCAGTAAACATCAGTGCTCCTGATTCCCGTCGGTTGCAAGCACACGCCAGTCCAGGCGCAGATCGGCGCCCAGGTGGCGGATATCGGCCAGCGCCAGCGGCACCTGCTGCGCCATGCGCTCCAGCGGCAGCTCCAGCAGCGGCCGTGCCTGGCTACCCAAAAGTTTAGGCGCCATATACTGGATCAGCTCGTCCACCAGACCGGCACCGACAAACGCCCCGGCCAGGGTGGCGCCGCATTCGACCAGAACCTCGTTGCACTGCTCGCGACTGGCCAGATGCTCGAGCAGGGCTTGAAGGTCGATCCGCCCCTCGCCCGGCAGACTGATCACCTCGGCCCCGGCGCTCCACAGCGCCTCTATCCTGTTCTCGTCCCGGCTCCGGGTAATCACCTGTGTGCGTCCCGGCTGCTGCAGTATCTTGGCATCAACCGGTAGGCGCAGATCGGTATCCAGCACGACACGCAACGGCTGCCGGGCGACGATCTCGTCCGCCTGCTCCAGCCCCAGCTCATCGACCCGCACCGTCAGCGACGAGTTGTCGATCAGCACCGAGTCGATACCGGTGACGATCGCCGAGCTGCGTGCCCGCAAACGCTGCACATCGCTGCGCGCCTGGGGACCGGTGATCCACTGGGACTCGCCGCTGGCCATTGCCGTGCGGCCATCGACACTGCTGGCCAGCTTGATCCGCACCAGCGGCAAGCCCCGCTCCATGCGTTTGATAAAGCCGGGATTCAGCGCCCGCGCCTCGCGCTCCATCAGCCCGCTGGCGACCTCGATACCGGCCGCGCGCAGTTTTTCCAGCCCCCGCCCGGCCACCGCCGGATTGGGATCGACCATGGCGCAGACCATCCGCCTGATACCGGCGTCGATCAGGGTATCGGCACAGGGGGGGGTGCGGCCGAAGTGGCTGCAGGGCTCCAGCGTGACATAAGCGGTGGCGCCGCAGGCATTGTCGCCGGCCATGCGCAGTGCGTTGACCTCGGCGTGCCCCTCTCCGGCCCGCACGTGGTAACCCTCACCGACGATCTCGCCGTCGCGTACCAGGACGCAACCGACACGGGGATTGGGATCGGTGGTATACAGCCCGCGCCGAGCCAGCACGATGGCTCGGCCCATGAACTGATGATCAAGACTGGAGAAAGCGGACATGACTCAGCTCTGCCCCTTGTCGACAGGCTGATCGGCGTTCGCGGAGAGGCGTTCGATCTCCTCCTTGAACTCGTTGATATCCTGGAAGCTGCGATAAACCGAGGCGAAGCGAACATAGGCGACCTGGTCAAGCTTGCGCAGCTCCGCCATCACCACCTCGCCCACTTCGCGGGAGGGTAGTTCGCGTTCGCCGGTGGCGCGCAGCTTCAGTTTGATCCGGGTCAGGCAGGCCTCTACCGCTTCGATACTGACCGGGCGCTTCTCCAGTGCCCGCTGTATACCGCCACGCAGCTTGGCTTCGTCGAACGGCTGCCGGGTGCCGTCGGTCTTGATCACCCGCGGCATCACCAGTTCGGCTTCTTCGAAGGTGGTAAAGCGTTCGTGGCATTTGACGCACTCACGCCGCCGGCGCACCTGCTGCCCTTCGGCAACCAGTCGCGAGTCGACAACCTTGGTATCACCTGCGCCACAGAAGGGACAATGCATCCTCAGCCTCGAATAAAGAGCGTCGGTCGCGCCGTGGCGCAAACCGAAAGAAAAGAGCGTTTAAAATACAGAAAGGCGGCCTTGTGAGCCGCCTCGCTATTCTAGGGATGCCGGATACAAGTTTCCAGCCTCCGCAATGTCGCTTATATCCGATATCCGTATGCCGACACGCCGTGAATCCATCCGTGGAGGCTCCACAGCGCCATCCATGGCGCTGAGGGTCGGCATACGGACACCGGATACGCTCCGGCATGTGCGGTGCCATGTTCCGTCGGCCGTATAGCACGTGCTATCGAGGGGTGATGCAGTCTCTTGTGGCTGACCCTCTGCGACATGGATGTCGCAGTGGAGCCCCCAGGGAGGGGTCCACGGCGTGTCAGACGCAAGAGACTGCATCGGCCCGTATTGCCAGACAACTATTCCTATCAGCACGTTAGCTCAAAACAATAGTGCGATTACCCTACCGCTCCCGCTTACTTATACACCGGGAAACGCGCGCAGATATCCAGCACCTTGGCCTTGACCGCGGCGATGGTCTCTTCGTTGTTGATATCGTCGAGAACGTCACAGATCCAGCCGGTCAGCTCGGTCACTTCCGCTTCCTTGAAGCCGCGACGGGTCACCGCCGGAGTACCGATACGCAGACCGGAGGTCACGAACGGTGAGCGCGGATCGTTCGGCACCGCGTTCTTGTTCACGGTGATGTAGGCGCGGCCCAGTGCGGCGTCCGCATCCTTACCGGTAACATCCTTGCTGACCAGGTCGACCAGGAACAGGTGATCGTCGGTGCCGCCGGAGACGATGTCGAAACCGCGATCCTGGAACACCTTGACCATCGCCTTGGCGTTTTTCACTACCTGAGCCTGATACTCCTTCCACTCCGGCTCCAGTGCCTCTTTGAAGCACACCGCCTTGGCGGCGATGATGTGCATCAGCGGGCCGCCCTGGGATTCAGGGAATACGGCGAAGTTCAGCTTCTTCTGCAGCTCTTCATCAGCGCGCGCGGACAGGATCAGGCCACCACGCGGGCCGCCCAGGGTCTTGTGGGTGGTGGTGGTAACGACGTCGGCGTACTGCATCGGCGACGGGTACTGGCCCGCAGCCACCAGACCGGCAACGTGCGCCATATCGACGAACAGGTAGGCACCCACCTTGTCGGCGATCTCGCGGAACCTGGCCCAGTCGATGATGCGCGAGTAGGCGGAGAAACCGGCCACGATCATCTTCGGCTTGTGCTCGAGCGCCAGGCGCTCAACCTCGGCGTAGTCGATCTCGCCGGTTTCCGGGTTCAGACCGTACTGAACCGCATTGTAGATACGGCCGGAGAAGGATACCGCAGCACCGTGGGTCAGGTGGCCACCGTGGGCCAGGCTCATGCCCAGAACGGTATCACCCGGCTTGCACAGCGCCATGTAGACGGCGGCGTTGGCCTGGGAACCGGAGTGCGGCTGAACGTTGGCATAGGTGGCGCCGAACAACTCCTTGGCACGGTCGATGGCCAGCTCTTCGACGATATCGACGTATTCGCAGCCGCCGTAGTAACGCTTGCCGGGATAGCCTTCCGCATACTTATTGGTCAGCGCGGAGCCCTGGGCTTCCATGACACGCGGGCTGGTGTAGTTTTCGGAAGCGATCAGCTCGATGTGCTCCTCCTGGCGGGTCACTTCGGACTGCATGGCAGACCAGAGATCCGAGTCGAAGCTGGCGATAGACATATCTTTGCTAAACATTACTGTCCCCTGATTGAGCAACGTCGTCGACAGCGGGCGCAGGTCAATAAAGGCCTGCAGATCCGATCTGCCGTGAAAAGGCGAGCATTATAGTCGAAAATCCAACCGCGTGGCACTTGAAAAGCGGTCAGTCGGACGGGAGGCAAATTCATGCGGCGAAGGCACTTCGCCGCATGAATCAGGCGGGGTTATTCGATTGCGATCTTGACCCCTTCGGGCTCTTTTTTCTCGCGCTTGGGCAGGGTCAGCGCCAGCACGCCGTCATTGAAGCTGGCCTTTACCGCGGCCGGGTCCACATCGGCACCGACACTGAGCTGACGCAGGAACTGGCCGACATGGCGCTCCTGACGGATCAGTTTGCCCTCTTTCTCCTCTTTCTCTTCGCGTCGGGTCTCCCCTCGCACGCTGAGTATGCCGTTCTCCAGGCTGACCTGGATATCCTCTTTCTTCACCCCCGGCAGATCGACAGACACCTTGTACTCGGTATCGCTTTCATGCACATCGATAGCCGGCACCTTCTCACCACTGCTGCGCACGGCCAGCGGCCGGAACAGATCGTCGAAGAAGGTATCGTCGAACAAACTGCCGAAACGGGTCAGGTTCTTGGCCATAAGATCACCCCCTTTTGCCTGTTGTTATCGAGTTCTGCAGCGAAGGGCTGGCGCCCCAACTGCGCTATCCAACCTGAATATAGAAAGCGGTTTTTACCTCCGCCAGTTCAAGGATTGACCGGGCTCAAATGGCTTTCACTTTTCCGTACGGGTAGAATCCGCCCATCCGTTTCATTCCACCGATTTCAAGACCAGAGGTTCTTCTGGATGGCTCAATACGTTTACACCATGAACCGCGTCGGCAAGGTCGTTCCGCCGAAGCGTGAAATTTTGAAAGATATCTCCCTGTCGTTCTTCCCCGGCGCCAAGATCGGCGTGCTCGGCCTGAACGGTGCCGGTAAATCGACCCTGCTGCGGATCATGGCCGGCGTCGACAAGGACTACATCGGCGAAGCGCGGCCGATGCCGAACATGAAGGTGGGCTACCTGCCGCAGGAGCCGGAACTGGACAACTCCAAGACCGTGCGCGAGATCATCGAAGAGGCGGTGGCCGACGTGAAGAACGCGCTGGCGGAGCTGGATCAGGTCTACGCTGCCTACGCCGACCCGGATGCCGATTTCGACGAACTGGCGAAGAAGCAGGCGGAGCTGGAGAACCTGATCACCGCGAAGGATGGCCACAACCTGGACCAGGCGCTGGAGCGTGCCGCCGACGCCATGCGCCTGCCCCCCTGGGATGCCAAGGTCGAGCACCTCTCCGGCGGTGAGCGCCGCCGCGTGGCGCTGTGCCGTCTGCTGCTCGATCACCCGGACATGCTGCTGCTGGACGAGCCCACCAACCATCTCGACGCCGAGTCGATCGCCTGGATCGAGCGCTTCCTGCAGGAGTACCCGGGCACCGTCGTCGCGATCACCCACGACCGCTACTTCCTCGACAACGCCGCCGGCTGGATCCTGGAGCTGGACCGCGGTCGCGGTATCCCCTGGGAGGGCAACTACTCCAGCTGGCTGGAGCAGAAGGAAGCACGCCTGGAGCAGGAGGCCAAGAGCGAAGCGGCTCACCTCAAGGCGATGAAATCGGAGCTGGAGTGGGTGCGCCAGGGCGCCAAGGGTCGTCAGACCAAGTCCAAGGCGCGTCTGAAGGCGTTCGAGGAGATGAACTCACGCGAGTTCCAGCAGCGCAACGAGACCCAGGAGATCTACATTCCGCCCGGTCCGCGCCTGGGCGACAAGGTGATCGAGCTAAAGGACGTGACCAAATCGTTCGGCGACAAGCTGCTGTTCGAGCACCTGAACATCTCCATTCCGCCGGGCGCCATCGTCGGTATCATCGGCCCCAACGGCGCCGGTAAGTCGACCCTGTTCAAGATGATCACCGGCGAAGAGAAACCGGACTCCGGCGAGGTCGAACTCGGCTCCACCGTGCAGCTGGCCTACGTCAACCAATCGCGCGAGCTGAACGGCAACAACACCGTGTTCCAGGAGATCTCCGACGGCCAGGACATCATCACCGTCGGCAGCTACCAGACCCCGGCACGCGCCTACTGCGGTCGTTTCAACTTCAAGGGTTCAGACCAGCAGAAGTTCGTCAAGGATCTGTCCGGCGGCGAGCGCAACCGCCTGCATATGGCCAAGCTGCTGAAAGAGGGCGGCAACGTGCTGCTGCTCGACGAGCCGACCAACGACCTGGATATCGAGACCCTGCGCGCGCTTGAGGAAGCACTGCTGGCCTTCCCCGGCTGCGCCGTGGTGATCTCGCACGACCGCTGGTTCCTCGACCGCATCTGCACCCATATGATCGCCTACGAGGGCGACTCCCACGTGGAGTTCTTCCAGGGCAACTACACCGAGTACGCCGAGGACTACAAGCGTCGCTACGGCAAGGACCACCAGCCCGAGCGCATCAAATACAAGCGCATGAGCTGATCATCCTTAACACCGGCGCTGTTCAACCAACGGACAGCGCCGGTTCCTGCTCAACCTCCGGGGTCGATTCGGTACCCAATCCTTCCCTATCTTGTGGCCCGGCCAGCACATAACCATCGCGCCCATCGGCCTTGGCCTGATACAGCGCCTCGTCCGCACGACGCAGCAGTTCCGAGGGAGACTCGCCCGGTTCCAGAGTTGCGATACCGATGCTGGTGGTGAAGCCAACCATCTCTCCGCTGGGGATCCTGACCTGGGTTTGACGGCAGCTGTTGCAGATCTCCTCGCCCGCCTTGCACGCGGTCCCGCTATCGGCACCGGGCAGAATGGTCAGAAACTCCTCGCCACCGAAGCGTCCGGCCAGATCACGCTTGCCCCGCGCCTGTTTGCGCAGGATTCTGGCGAACTGCTTGAGCACGATATCGCCGGCGGCATGACCGTAGTTGTCGTTAAAACCCTTGAACTTGTCCAGGTCGAACAGCAGGATCGAGATCGGCTCGCCGCGAGCCCGGGCATCCTCCACATCGCCCTCCAGTTGCTCCATCACCTGGCGCCGGTTGGCCAGCCCGGTCAGCGCATCGCGCGTGGCCTGGCGGTAAAGCCCCAGCAGCATCGACAGCTGGTTGACCGCGGCCCAGCCGGCGATGGTACCCAGTACCAGCAGCAGCCAGAGGTCGTTGATCTCCTCGATCATCCCCACCCTCTGGGTCGATATCTGGGTCAGCAGCTCAACCAGGATCACCACGCCGGTCACCGCGCTCACTTCAACGATGGTCAACGGAAAGATCGCCAACATGGTCACGATCATGAACGGGAAGAACTGATAGCCCGCCACCGCCGACATTTGCCCGGAATTGAGCAGCAACAGGTTGCTCCAGGTCTGAAACACCGACAGTATCGCCAGCAACAGGAACAGTCGGGCCAGCGCAAAGCGCAGGTCGTAGGGCCTCTGGTACCAGAACAGCAGCGCCAGCAAGGCGACCCCGGACACGAAGCGGCCGAGGGCGATCGGGGTTTGCATCTGGGCGGGCAGCAGCAGTTGGTCGACCAGTACCCAGCCGGTCTGCAGTACCGCCAGCAGCAGGGTCAACAGCCTGATCCGTTGAAAGATCAGGAAGCTGCGCGTTTGGTTGAAATAACGAGTGTGACGCGCAAGTGAAAGTACATCGAGCATTTTTTGCCACATCCTTTTCGCATCCCTACGCTGATTGACGAAAACGGATCACGATAGCCCTTTTTGATTTTAAAAGGCATGATCCAGGCCATGGATTTGCACGGAAGCCTTTTCCGGCCAAAGCCGGTTGTACTAACATGGCTGCACCCCTGACGGATTAGCAAGGAGAGAACGTGACCACAAGCCAAGATGAACGCCGCCGTTTCAGCCGTATCCGTTTTGACGCCGGATGCGAACTGCACACCGATGCAGGCCCGGTGGAGGTACAGCTGGTCGATATCTCTCTGCGCGGCGCACTGATCGAGTCAAACCGACCGCTAGCGCTGGACCTGAAGGGTAAAGCCGAACTGCACATCTACCTGGCCAGCGACATCCTGATCCGCATGCCCGGCGCGGTGACCCACCTGCGCGATAACCAGTACGGTTTCCGCGCCGGCGATATGGATCTCGAGAGCATCAGCCATCTTCGCCGCCTGGTCGAACTCAACCTGGGCGACGAGACCCTGCTCGAGCGTGAACTGGAAGCACTCTTCCCACAGCGCTGAGGCTCATATCGAACGCTGAAGGCTCAGATAGCACGATGAAGGCTCAGATCGCGTCCAGCGCATCGGACAACTTATCCACCGCCACCACCTCGATGCCATCGACAGCCTCCTTCGGCACGTTGGCACGCGGCACGATGGCGCGCCGGAAACCATGCTTGGCCGCCTCGCGTATCCGCTCCTGACCGTTGGGCACCGGACGGATCTCGCCGGACAACCCAACCTCGCCGAACACCACCAGATCCTGGCCCAGGGGACGATCGCGGAAGCTCGACACCACCGCCAGCAACAGCGCCAGGTCGGCACTGGTCTCCAGCACCTTGACCCCGCCGACCACGTTGACGAACACATCCTGATCGCCGGTCATCAATCCGCCATGACGGTTCAGCACCGCCAGCAGCATCGCCAGGCGGTTGGTATCCATGCCCACCGCCACCCGCCGCGGATTGGACAGGTGCGAGGTATCCACCAGCGCCTGCAGCTCCACCAGCAGCGGCCGGGTGCCCTCCCAGACCACGATGACCACGCTGCCGGGGCTGGCCTCGGCGCCGCGACTTAAAAAGATCGAGCTCGGGTTCTTCACCTCCTTCAGACCTGATTCCAGCATCGCGAACACGCCCAGTTCGTTGACCGCGCCGAAGCGGTTCTTGTGGCTGCGCAGGGTTCGGAAACGGCTGTCGGAGGAGCCCTCCAGCTGCAGCGAGCAGTCGATCATATGCTCCAGCACCTTGGGCCCGGCCAGGGTACCGTCCTTGGTCACATGGCCGACCAGGAACAGCACGGTGCCGGTCTGCTTGGCGTAGCGGGTCAGGAAGGCGGCGCTCTCGCGCACCTGGGACACCGAGCCCGGCGCCGACTGTACATCGGATACATGCATCACCTGGATCGAGTCGATCACCAGGATCTTCGGCTTCAGCTGGTCCGCAACATCGCAGATCGTCTCCACCGAGGTTTCCGACAGCATCTTCAGCTGATCCGCCTTCAACCCCAGGCGCGCGGCACGCATCGCCACCTGCTGCAACGACTCCTCGCCGGTGACGTAGAGCGCCGGCATCTCAGAGGCCAGATAGCAGGTGGTCTGCAGCAGCAGGGTACTCTTGCCCGCCCCCGGGTGACCGCCGATCAACACCGCCGAGCCCGGCACCAGGCCGCCACCGAGCACCCGGTCCAGCTCACCGACACTGGTGGGAATGCGCGGCATCTCCTCCAGGTTCACCTCGCTGAGGCTGACCACGCGATCCTTGCCGGCGCCTCCCGCGTAGCCGTCAAAACGGGCACTGCGCACCCCGGCCTGGGCGCCACCGGCCGGAGCCTGGGCGATCCGTATCTCGGTGATCGAATTCCACGCCCGACAGGCAGTGCACTGCCCCTGCCACTTGCTGTAATCGGCGCCGCAGTCGTTACAGACATAGGCGGTTTTTGCGCGTGCCATCACCTCTCTCCGCGGAAACATGTGGGGACAGACCCGGTCATGCCCGTCCCCAAGGAAAATTTGGGCCTAACTCTACTGTCACCCGTCGATTTACTCAAACGGCGACAGCCGACGGCAACTATACTGGAAGTGCGAGGCACGGAGGCCATTGCGATGCCGGCGCAGGCTCTGCGCCTGCTCGCCACCGACACCGCACACAGGTCAGGACCCTGCCAACCCGATAGAGGAGCAGCGTCATGAGCAGATACTATATTGACTGCCGCGAGTCTCCCAGTGAGTCAAACTGCACCGTCGCGATGAGTGCGGATACCAAGGAGGAGTTGATTGAGGCGGTCATCGAGCACGCCAGATCCGTTCACGGTCATGAGGACACTCCCGAATTCCGCGCAATGGTGATGCAGGGAATGAAAGAGGGCACGCCACCGGTCGAGGCGCCAAAGGTCGCCTGAGCGCCGCTACCCTCAACCCAACGCCGAGCTGAAAGCCCGGCGTTTTTCTGACCGCCTGATCCAGATCCGGTGCAACTGTCCGAGTTGGTGCTAGAATCCTGAGCTTTGCAGGATAAAAAACCACCATCAACAGGATGCCCCGATGAAACTCGAGACCCTCGCCGTTCACGCCGGCTACAGCCCCGACCCCACCACCAAGGCGGTTGCAGTACCGATCTATCAGACCACCTCCTACGCCTTCGACGACGCCCAGCACGGCGCCGACCTGTTCGACCTGAAGGTGGCCGGCAACATCTACACCCGCATCATGAACCCGACCAACGACGTACTCGAGCAGCGCGTCGCGGCGCTGGAGGGCGGTATTGCCGGTCTGGCGGTTGCTTCCGGTATGGCCGCGATCACCTACGCCATCCAGACCCTGTGCGAGGTGGGTGACAACATCATCGCCACCAGCGAGCTGTATGGCGGCACCTACAACCTGTTCGCCCATACCCTGCCGCGTCAGGGAATCGAGGTTCGTTTCGTCAACAAGGACGACTTCGCCAAGATGGAGTCGCTGATCGACGAGCGCACCAAGGCGGTGTTCTGCGAAACCATCGGCAACCCCTCCGGCGGTATCGCCGATATCGAGACGATCTCCGCACTGGCCCATCGTCAGGGTGTACCGGTGATTGTGGATAACACCGTACCCAGCCCGGCGCTCTGGCGCCCGATCGAGCAGGGTGCCGATATCGTGGTGATCTCCGCGACCAAGTATGTCGGTGGTCACGGTAACTCGATCGGCGGTGTCATCGTCGACTCCGGCAAATTCCCCTGGGCCGACCACAAGCAGCGCTTCGCCCTGCTCAACGAGCCGGACCCCTCCTATCATGGCGTGGTCTACACCGAGGCGTTTGGACCGGCGGCCTTTATCGGCCGCGCCCGCGTGGTACCGCTGCGTAACATGGGCGCGGCAATTTCGCCGATGAACGTGTTCCTGCTGCTGCAGGGGCTGGAAACCCTGCCATTGCGCATGGAACGTATCTGTGACAACGCGCAGAAGGTCGCCGAGTATCTGGAGAATCATCCGGCGGTCACCTGGGTCAAGTACGCCGGCCTTGAGAGCCACAAGGACCATGAGTTGGCACAGAAGTATATGAACGGCAAGGCATCCGGCATCCTCAGCTTCGGCCTGAAATCGGGACGTGAAGGTACCCGCCGCTTCTACGACGCGCTTGAGGTGTTCACCCGCCTGGTCAACATCGGCGACTGCAAGTCGTTGGCGGCGATTCCGGCGGAAACCACCCACCGCCAGCTCAATGATGCCGAGCTGGCCTCGGCCGGCGTGTCACCGGAGATGGTGCGGCTGTCGATCGGGATCGAGCATATCGACGATCTGACCGCCGATCTGGAGCAGGCGCTGGCCAAGTGCCAGCTCTAACCCGATAGGTTATCGGCCTGCGACAGGCAGCGCTCGATAAACTGCGCCAGTGCCGGTGTCTGCCGGCGCTGGCGATGCTGCACGATGTAGAACCAGCGGCTGATCCTGCGTGTTGGCGCCAACTCCACCAGCTCGCCGCTGTCCAGCTCCCGCGCCACCACCTGCCGCGACAGACAGCTGATGCCGAGCCCCGCCAGCAGCGCGCTGCGGATCGCTTCGGAACTGCCCAGTTCGTAGGCAATATTCACGCGGTCCAGCCCGGCCAGCAGCTGCTGCTCGACCACGCTGCGGGTACCTGAGCCGCGTTCGCGCATGATCCAGGGCGCGGCGGCCAGCTCATCATCCCTCATTTCGGTTTTCATCCAGCCTGATCCGGCCGCGGCAACGATCAGCATCTCGTCCCGACGCCACTGCTTCACACTGAGATCCGGGTGCTGCACGCTACCCTCGACCAGCCCCAGCTCCAGCTCACAGCGCGCCACCTGCTCGGCAATATCGCCGGTATTGGCGATACTGACCTGGGCGCCGGCGAGCCCCGTCGGCAGCTGCGTCAGCAGCTTCGGCAACAGGTAGTTGCCGATGGTGGTACTGGCACCGAGCTGCAACCGACTACCCCGGTCGGAGAACAGACCTGTCATCTGCTCCGCCTGCGTCAGCAGCTGGCGCGCCTCCGGATAGAACAGTCGACCATTACCGTTCAGCACCAGCTTGCGTCCGACCCGGTCGAACAGCTCGACTCCCAGGCGCTGCTCCAGCTCGGCCAGTGCGGCACTGGTTGCCGACTGCGACAGCGCGATCGCCTCACCCGCCGCCGTGGTCGAGCCCTGCTCGGCCACGGCCAGATATACCTGCACCTGGCGCAGAGAGATCATCTTTCGTATACCTGTTTTTTAGGTTTTCAGGACAAATATAATCTGTTTTTACGATTTAAAGCCACCCGCTACACTGCCCCCTAACCTCAACCCCTACCAGTGGAGAGCGCAGGAGATGGCAGTAGAACAGATCGCCCGGAATCCACCACCTGGACCGGCCCTGCCGAGAGCGCGCCTGGCCACCAGCGCACGCTTGCCCGGGCTGGCCCTGAGTGCCGGCGTAGCGCTACTCTCCCTGGCATTGGGCTCTCTGCCGTTATTGGCCACGCTCGGCCCGTTAACCCTGGCGATGATACTCGGGCTGATACTGGGCCAGCGTCTACCCCGTACACTCAGCGAACGGAGTGCTGCAGGCACTGAGATCGCGCGTACCGCTATGCTGCGTGTCGGGATTGTGCTCTACGGCTTGCGCATCAGCGTCGACGATCTGCTGCAGGTCGGCAGCGCGGCACTGTTGACCGATCTGATCGTGGTGTTGGGCATTTTTCTGCTCGCCGGCTGGGCCGGAACACGATTATTGAAACTGGAGCTGAAAACAGCCCTTCTGGTCGGTGCCGGCAGCGCCGTATGCGGAGCCGCCGCGATTCTGGCGATCGCGCCAGCCCTGCGCGCCAGAACTCAGGATATCCCGGTGGCGATCGCCACTGTGGTGCTGTTCGGCACCTGCGCCATGCTGCTCTACCCTTGGCTGTGGGCGCTGGAACCGGTACGCCAGCTGTTCGATGGGTCCGAGCTGGCATTCGGCCGTTATCTCGGATCGACGGTGCACGAAGTAGCGCAAGTCGCGGCCGCCGCCGGTGCCCTGAGCCCCGAAGCGGGTCAGGCTGCCGTGATCACCAAGCTGATCCGGGTGATGCTGCTGGTGCCACTGATTCTGGCGGTGACCGCCTATTTCGCGCGGCGAGAAGATCGGGACGAGGGCAGCGCCGTAACCGTCAAACTACCCTGGTTTGCCCTGCTGTTTCTGCTGATGCCGATGGTCAACGCCAGTGGCCTGCTCAGCACCACGCTGCTGGAGCTGGTGCGCCAGCTGGATACCCTGCTGCTGGCCATCGCGATGGCAGCACTGGGCCTGGAGACCCGTTTTGCCGCGCTGAAAAGCAGCGGCCTGAAACCGCTGCTGCTGGGTGCCCTGCTGTTCCTGGCACTGATGGTTGCCGGAGCCGGTGTGACCTTAGTCGTCGGCGTCCTGGTCTGATACCAGGCGCTGAACCCTGGCCACCGCGCTGTCCAGCTGAGGAGAAAGCCCCTCGCGGCCATCGACACAGAAGTCCAGATCGATCACCTGGCCGTTGGTCAGACTGTAGACCCAACCGTGCACGGTCAGCTCCTGACCACGATCCCAGGCGTCCTGCACGATGGTGGTGTTGCAGACGTTATGCGCCTGCTCGATGACATTTAGCTCGCACAAGCGCTCGTTCTGCTCCACCGTGTCCTGCCAGGGTCCGACCAGATCGCGGTACTGGATATAAACATCGCGGATATGGCTGAGCCAGTTGTCGATCAAGCCATGTCGGGTGCTGTCCATCGCTGCACGCACACCGCCGCAGCCGTAGTGACCGACCACCATAATGTGTTTGACCTTCAACACCTCCACCGCGAACTGCAGCACCGACAGGCAGTTCATGTCAGAGTGCACCACCAGATTGGACACGTTGCGGTGAACGAACAGCTCGCCCGGCAGCAGATCGACGATCTGATTCGCCGGCACGCGGCTGTCGGAGCAACCGATCCACAGGTAATCCGGTGCCTGCTGATTCGCCAGGGTGGAGAAGAATTCCGGATCCTGCTCAGTGATCCGCTCGGACCAGCTGCGGTTTTTCTCAAACAGATCGTTAAGCCTGTTCATAATGATTCCGTTGGGTCTTGAGATGGCTGATAGAGCCCGGCGCAAAGCCCCGGGCAGGCGTTAGCTATGACGGTAACAGGTCACTCAGGTTCAATCGTGGTAGGAGAGGCTCAGTTCATGTACCGCATCGACAAATACGCCGGCGCTTTCCGGATCGACGAACTGGTGGATACCGTGACCCAGGTTGAACACGTGACCGCTACCGGGACCATAGCTCTGCAGAATCGCGGCCACTTCACCGCGGATACGGTCGGCCGGGGCATAGAGTACGCTGGGGTCCATATTGCCCTGCAGCGCCACCCGGTCGCCGACCCGACGCCGGGCGTCACCGATGTCGGTGGTCCAGTCCAGGCCCAGCGCATCGGCTCCGGCATCAGCCATCGTCTCCAGCCACTGACCGCCGTTCTTGGTAAACAGGATAGAGGGTACTCGGCGCCCCTCATGCTCACGGATCAGGCCGTCGACGATACGCTTCATATAGGCCAGGGAGAATTCACGGTACATCGGCCCGCTCAGCGCACCGCCCCAGGTATCGAAGATCTGCACCGCCTGGGCGCCGGCCAGGATCTGCTCATTCAGGTAGAGGGTGACCGCATCGGCCAGTTTGGCCAGCAGCTCATGCATCACCTCCGGGCGGGCGTACATCATCTCCTTGATATGGCGGAAATCCTTGCTCGAGCCACCCTCGACCATATAGGTCGCCAGGGTCCAGGGGCTGCCGGAGAAGCCGATCAGCGGTACCCGACCGGCCAGAGCCGAGCGGATCTCGCGCACGGCGGCCACGACATAGTCCAGATCGCGCTTCACATCCGGCACCGGCAGTGCGGCCACGTCATCGGCGGTGCGCACGATCTTCTTGAACCGCGGCCCCTCGCCGGCTTCGAAGTAGAGCCCCAGCCCCATGGCATCGGGGATGGTCAGGATATCGGAGAACAGGATCGCGGCGTCCAGATCGTAACGCTCCAGCGGCTGCAGCGTCACTTCGCAGGCGAGCTGCGGGTTCTTGCACAGACTCATGAAGTCACCGGCACGCGCCCGCGTTTCGCGATACTCCGGCAGATAACGCCCAGCCTGACGCATCATCCAGACCGGGGTGCAATCTACCGGTTCGCGCAGCAGTGCACGCAGAAAACGGTCGTTCTTAAGCTCAGCCATGGTGTTGATCCTGTAATTGCTATAAATCGCTGTAAACCAGTTGGGCGCCATTGTACCGATTTAGCGCTCTGCGGCGTACCTCCTTTGTGCATTCGGCAAGCAGCGCCGGCCTGAACAGATGATCAACAACAGTCAACCCTCTGTGTTACACTGCGTGTCTGGCTTTCCAACAACGATCGGCTTCATGCGTAAAGAGACCAGCGTCATCTCCCTGCCGGACCGCGCCGACCAGCATGATCATGGCTATCATCAGCTGGTGTTCGGCCTCGAAGGCGATACCGAGTTCGATCTGGCCGGCTACTGCCGACCGGTCAACTTCGGCTGGGGCTGTCTGCTGCCCTCAGCCACCGGACACGCCTTCCACGGCCTGGGCGACAACCGCATCGTGGTGGTCAACCTGCCCACCGAGGGCGACGACCGCCAGCTGCAGCAGCGTATCGAACAGCTGTTCCGCCGCCCCGACTATTTCAACTGTGCACCGCAGATGCAGCTGCTGCTCAACGCGCTGAGCCGGGAGATGCAGCAGAACCCGTCCGATACCCTGTTGCAGGATGCCTGTGCCAGCACCCTGGTCTGCGCCCTGCAGCGCCAGCTGGAACATCAGCGCAGCACACCGCGTCGCCTGGGTCAGCTGAACATGGAGTTGATCGATACCTATATCGACCTGCATATCGATCGCCGCATCGGCGTTGCCGAGCTGGCCGGCAGTGCCTGCCTCAGTGAAAGCCAGTTCTTCGCCCTGTTCCGCGACCAAACCGGGCAGACCCCGCAACAGTACGTCATGGAGCGCCGCCTGCAGTCGGTCGCCGCCGCACTGGCCAATACCGACTGCGGCATTTCGGAGCTGGCGGCACGTTTCGGCTTTGCCAGCCAAAGCAATCTGACCCGCGCCTTCAGCCGTCGCTTCGACACCTCCCCGCTACGCTATCGTCGCGCACATCAGCGCTGATCCCTGCCCCCGTCGACCAACACCGTAGAACGGGACAAAAATCCCGGAGTCCGGGGAAAGACCCGCAGCAACACTCTTCCTTAACCTGCAGCTAGTGTGGGCAGGGTCTACAGTAATGAGTACTTTTCGAGCCAGCTGGAACAGACCCGAAAATCGCGACCTGCCGTTGTCTCGTCTCAGTAAGCCTCAGGTTAGGAGATCGCTATGTTCAAGGCTATCGACGTTCTCGACCCCGGTTTTATCCGCCAGCCGTTAACTCAGATCTGGCAGCTGATCTCGCCGCTCTACGCCGCCGATGAAGACCGGGTGCTGCGCGAGCTGATGGCCCTGGCCGAGCCGAGCAGCGATGAACTGGCGAGCGCCGAATCCCGCGCCACCGACCTGATCGAACAGGTACGCGCCGACGACGGCGCCATCCACATGATCGACGCCCTGCTGCTGGAGTACAGCCTGGACACCCGCGAGGGGATCCTGCTGATGTGCCTGGCCGAAGCGCTGATGCGCATACCCGATGCCGACACCGCCGACGCGCTGATTCGCGACAAACTGAGCATCGCCGACTGGAAACGCCACCTGAGCCAGTCCGAATCGCTGCTGGTCAACGCCTCCACCTGGGGCCTGCTGCTGACCGGCAAGGTGGTCAGTCTCGACGAGCGCGAGGACGGCACCCCATCGGGGGTCATCAATCGCCTGGTCAACCGCTTGTCCGAGCCGGTGATCCGCAAGGTGATGCAGCAGGCAATGAAGATCATGGGCCACCAGTTCGTGCTCGGCCGCGACATGCCGGAGGCCGCCAAGCGCAGCCGGGAGTACCGCGAGCAGGGTTACACCTACTCCTTCGACATGCTCGGCGAAGCAGCGTTGACCGAGGCCGATGCGCAGAAGTACTACGCCGACTACACCCGTGCCATCGACTATGTCGGCGCCATGCCCGATGTCGGCAGCGCACCCAAACCCAGCGTATCGATCAAGCTGTCGGCCCTGCATCCCCGCTATGAGGTGTTGCAGGAAGCGCGGGTGATGAGCGAGCTGGCCGAGCGCGTGCTGCTGCTGATCCGCCGTGCCCGCCCGCTGAACGTGGCGCTGACCATCGATGCCGAGGAGGCCGACCGCCTGGAGCTGTCGCTACGCCTGTTCGAAAAGCTCTACCGCAGCGAAGAGAGTCACGGCTGGAACGGCCTGGGCCTGGTGGTACAGGCGTACTCCAAACGCGCGCTGCCGGTACTGGCCTGGCTCGCGGCGCTGGCGCATGAGGTCGGCGACCGGATCCCGGTGCGCCTGGTCAAGGGCGCCTACTGGGACAGCGAGATCAAGCTCTGTCAGCAGCGCGGACTGTCCGGTTACCCGGTATTTACCCGCAAGGAGGCTACCGACGTCTCCTATCTGGCCTGTGCCCGCTTCCTGCTCAGTGAACAGCTGCGCGGCCTGATCTGGCCCCAGTTCGCCAGCCATAACGCCCATACCGTAGCGTCGATCATGACCCTGGCCGGGCATGCGGACTTCGAGTTCCAGCGCCTGCACGGCATGGGCGATGCACTCTACGATCAGGTGCTGAAGCAGGCCGGCGTGGCGGTGCGCATCTATGCGCCGGTGGGTAACCACAAGGACCTGCTGCCCTATCTGGTGCGTCGCCTGCTCGAGAACGGCGCCAACTCCTCCTTCGTCCACCGCCTGGTGGACCAGCGCTGCCCGGTTGCCGACCTGGTGCAACACCCCTGGCAGCTGCTGCACAGCCGCGACACCCTGCACAACCCGAACATCCCGCTACCCAACGCGATCTACGGTGCCGAGCGCAAGGCATCGTCCGGCCCCAATATCCTGATCGAGAGCGAGTGGGCGCCGTTTGCCGCCAAGGTCGACGCCTGCCTCAACCAGTGCTGGCAGGCCGACCCGATCATCGATGGCAGGGTCGTGCCTGGCAGCGCCCTGCACAGCGACGTACGCTCTCCGGCGGACCGCGACAACCTGGTCGGGCAGGTGACCTTTGCCGGCCCTGAGCAGGTGATCGCAGCGATCGACGCGGCGGCGCGCTTCCTGCCCAGCTGGCAGCAGACGCCGGTTAACGAGCGCGCCGGCGCCCTGCGCAAGTTGGCAGACCTGCTGGAACAACATCTGGAGGAGTTCGTCGCGCTGTGCCATCAGGAGGCGGGCAAAACTATCCAGGACAGCATCGACGAAGTGCGCGAGGCGGTTGACTTCTGTCGCTACTATCCGGCTCGTGCCGAGGAGCTGTTTTCCGAGCACCTGGATCTGCACCGACTCGATGGCGGTCTGACCAAATGGCAGCGCCAGGGCCGCGGTATCTTCGTCTGCATCAGCCCGTGGAACTTCCCGCTGGCGATCTTCCTCGGTCAGGTCGGTGCCGCGCTGGTGGCCGGCAACTGCGTTATCGCCAAACCGGCGGAGCAGACCAGCCTGATCGCGGCGCGTGCCATCGAGCTGCTGCTGGAAGCGGGCGTACCCGGCGGTGCGATTCAGTTCCTGCCCGGCGATGGCGCCACCGTGGGCGCCGCGCTGACCGCCGACCCGCGCATCGCCGGTGTCGCCTTTACCGGCTCCACCGAAACCGCGCAGCGCATCAACCGTGCGCTGAGCCTGCGCGACGGCGCCGATGCCGCGGAGCCGGCGACCCTGATCGCCGAAACCGGCGGCCAGAACGCGATGATTGTCGACTCCACCGCGCTGCCGGAGCAGGTGGTCAAAGACGCCCTGCTCTCCGGTTTCGCCTCCGCCGGGCAGCGCTGCTCGGCGTTGCGCGTACTCTGTCTGCAGCAGGATATTGCCGATCGCATCATCGAGCTGCTCGAGGGTGCCATGGCGGAACTGCGTATGGGCGACCCGGCGCTGCTGAGTACCGATATTGGACCGGTGATCGACGAAAGTGCGCAATCGGGCCTTCGCGCCCATATCGAGCGGATGAGGGAGTACGCCAGTCTGCTGGCACAGACACCCCTGCCCAACAATGCCAAACGTGGCACCTTCGTGCCGCCGACACTGATCGAGGTCGACCGCATCGACCAGATAGGTCGCGAGCAGTTCGGTCCGATTATCCATGTGCTGCGCTACGAGGCACGCCATCTCGACCGGTTGATCGATCAGATCAACGCCGCCGGCTACGGCCTGACCCTGGGTATCCACAGCCGCAACGAGCGCACCGCGGCCCATATCGAAGCCCGCGCCCGGGTCGGCAACACCTATATCAACCGCAACCAGATCGGCGCCGTGGTCGGTGTACAGCCCTTTGGCGGCCAGGGCCTGTCCGGCACCGGGCCAAAAGCGGGCGGTCCGCACTACCTGCCCCGCTTTACACGTCTGATTCCGGCCAACGAGCAGTAACTGGAGGAGCTACCGATGACCGAGCACAGCCTTTTCGGCGCCGACCATGCCGCCGTATCCGAGAACTGGAATCGCCGTGGTTTCGCCTATCGCTGCAAGCTGCTGCACGCGGCACTGGAGCAGCTGCCGCTGGCCGCCGACCATGAGGAGCAGCTGCGGCTGATCCCGCTGCTGCTGAGCCGCGCCCAGCACATGGGCAGGGTGCAGGAGCTGCCCGGCCCCACCGGGGAGAGCAATGAGCTGTACCTGAGCGGTCGCGGCGACGTGCTGGTATTCGGCACCCCCGGTGCCACTCCGGTCGCCCTGGCCGGCCAGGTGTTCAGCGCCCTGGCTTGCGGCAACCCGGTGATCCTCAGCGGCCTGGTGGAGACCGCCTGGTGTAACCGCCTGGTGATGCTGTTGCACCAGATCGGCGTGCCGCGCGGCGTGTTGACCTTTGTCGAAAACGAGCCGCTGGAAGCGTTGCTGGCACTGCCCAAACTGGCGCTGGTAGCGCCGGTCTGTGCGGCCAGGGAGCAGATCCTGTTCCAGCGCCAGTTGGCGGAACGCACAGGCTTACTGGTCCAGCTGGCCGCCGAGACCGACCCCGAGGGTTGTTCAACGCTGCTGCAGCCGGATCATACGCACCGCTTCGTCACGGAAAAGACGCGCACCATCAATACCACCGCTGTTGGCGGCAACGCCACCCTGCTGGAACTGGGCAGTACTGCCTGATCGAAACGCTTGCCTGTACCTGGCGCCTGTCGAGATCGCGGCCGAACCCCAACGGCACGGCGAGCCGGCAGTCGCTTGTTCAGGTTTCCGTGTAACTCAACGTGATAGAGACAATGAGCTTATGAATGATAATAATCTTGCCATTTACGGCACCTTTGCCGTTTACCTTATTGTAATGCTGGCAATCGGCTATTACGCCTATATCCGTACCGCCAGCTCCTCCGATTACTTCCTCGGCGGCCGCTCCCTGGGCCCCTGGCCGGCCGCCCTGTCCGCCGGCGCCTCCGATATGAGCGGCTGGCTGCTGCTCGGCCTGCCCGGCTACGCCTACGGCTCCGGACTGGAGTCGCTCTGGCTCGCCGGCGGCCTGCTGCTCGGCACCTGGACCAACTGGATGATCACCGCCAAGCGCCTGCGCACCTACAGTATCGTCGCCAACGACTCGCTGACTCTGCCTGAGTTCTTCGCCAACCGTTTCCGCGACAACTCCCGTGCGCTGCAGGTGATCTCGGCGTTCTTCATCCTGCTGTTCTTCCTGTTCTACACCAGCTCAGGCCTGGTCGCCGGCGGCAAGCTGTTCGAAACCGTGTTCGGCCTCGACTACAGCACCGCGGTGATCGTCGGCACCATCTGCGTGGTCTCCTACACCCTGTTCGGCGGCTTCCTGGCGGTATCCTGGACCGACCTGGTGCAGGGCCTGTTGATGGCCGCGGCACTGCTGATCGTGCCGGTAATGGTGATGCAGGTCGACGGCGGCTGGAGCGCCATGTTCGATTCCCTCGAGCAGATCAACCCGGAACTGCTGACCATCACCCGGGACAATGCCGGTGAATCGCTGAGCATGATCGCCATCGTCTCGCTGATGGCCTGGGGCCTGGGTTACTTCGGCCAGCCGCATATCCTGGCCCGCTTCAAGGCTACCCGCAGCAACGCGGACATCCCCACCGCACGCCGCATCGCGGTGATCTGGAGCGGTTTGGCCATGGCCGGCGCGATCTTCGTCGGCCTGGCCGGCCTGGTCTATGTCAACGGTCACATGGCCGGCGATATCGCCGATGGCGAGAAGATCTTCATGGTGCTGGTCAACGCCGTGTTCCATCCGGTGATCGCCGGTATCCTGCTGGCCGCTATCCTGGCCGCAATCATGAGCACCGCCGACTCCCAGCTGCTGGTCTCCTCCTCCGCCCTGGCCGAGGATTTCTACAAGCAGCTGTTCCGTCGTGACGCCAGCCAGAAGGAGATCGTCATGGTCGGCCGCATCGCGGTGCTGGCGCTGTCGTTCGTCGCCCTGCTGCTGGCGTTCAACCCGGACTCCACGGTACTAGGCCTGGTCTCCTATGCCTGGGCAGGCTTCGGCGCCGCCTTCGGCCCGGCCCTGCTGCTGAGCCTGTACTGGCCGCGCATGAACCGCAACGGCGCCCTGGCCGGTATCGTCGTCGGCGCGCTGACCGTGGTGGTCTGGAAACAGCTCTCCGGCGGTCTGTTCGAAGTGTACGAGATCGTACCGGGAATCATCTTCGCCACCGTGGCGATCATCCTGGTCAGCCTGGTCACCGACGAGCCGGAAGCGGCCGTGATCGAACAGCACAACGAGATGCTGCGCAAGCTGTAACCCTTGCTACACCCCACCAGTGCCGGGCAGCCTGGTGGGTCTCCATTCGACGCCCTCCGATTTGCGCCGTCCCCACGGCGCTTTTTTATGTACAGGATGTACGGTATGCCGCGGGGCACCCCTCTCCACACAGTTTTACCTCGGCACCGTCACGGCCCTATCAGGGACTACCCTTTCCCCCCTACCAAGCTAGAATCGAACGGCTTATCGATGAACCAATTCACGAAATAGGTGGCCGAACCAGTCGGTCGTTAATCCAGCTTTAAGCTGCATCGGACACTTTGGAAGTCCAAACCGAACATGATCAAGGACAGAGTCGGCGGCGTCTGCAATATCGTTAACCGCAACGCAACTTCACTTCATTTCAGTAGCCGAATACCGTCGTATCCGCACGGACGATACCCGGCGTACTCAGCCCAAAATCCAGACAATAACTGGCCTCAAGGAGTGACCATGGCACTTACTTTAGCTGAACTTCATTCACTGCTATCCGCCCAGGACGAGCTGACCGTCATGCAAGAGGGCGACGCCGTTCTCATCAGTCACGAAGATGGCGTAGATGCCTTTGTCACCGTGGAAGGCGACCAGATCCTGGTCGAGTCCCTGCTGTGCAAGGTGGATCAGGTTCGGGATCAGAACGCACTTAACGCACAGATCCTGCGAACCCATAAAACCGTGTTCCCGCTGACAACTCTGGGCATATCCACTATCGGCAACGATGAGTACTACGCCGCATTCGGTGCGCTCAGTGCTCACTCAAAACCGGAAAGCGTTCTGATCGAAGTCGAGACCCTGTTCCTGAATATCGAGGGCATGCTCGAGTTTTACGGAACCTATCTGGCTTAACCGAAGTATTTAATGGATATAGGAGTTCAGAATGTCTGTTTTCAAAAAACTACTGACTGCATTAAAAGGCCACGCAACCACAGCAGCTGAAGCCGTTGCCGACAACCAGGCACTGGTGATCCTCGATCAGGAGATTCGTGAAACCGAAGCGGAGATCCGTAAGTCAGAGCAGGCTCTGACCTCGATCGTCGCCAAGGAAAAACTCTCGCAACAAAAAGTCGCCGCACTCCAAGACGCCATTGCCGAGCATGAAGGCTACGCCGTCGCCGCCATGGATAAGGGCAACGAAAGCCTGGCACTGGAGGTTGCGGAAAAAATCGCCGAATTCGAGGAGCAACTGCAGACGGAGCAGGGATTTCTCGATCAGGTGACCGCATCTATCGTCCAGCTGCGTAAAGATCTCAAATCATCAAAGAACGCCCTGCGCTTGATGAAACAGCAGGTGGATACAGTCAAGGCCACGGCTTCGGTACAGAAAGCCCAGGAAAGTCTGTCATCCCGCCACCTTAATACCGATGCCAAGATGCGCACGGCCTATGAATCCCTCGAACGTATCCAGACGAAGCAGCAACATCGCGCGGCCGAGATCGACGCAGCCCGCGAGATGGCATCGGCGGAAAATGGCGATGATCTCAAGGCCAAGCTGTCTCAGGCCGGTATCGGTGGTAGCACAGGTTCGGCCAACGATATCCTCGCACGCCTGAAAAACAGGGACAACGGATAAAAGGAGAGATCCGTGCTGCTTGTCTTTCGACTCGCCCGTCGTCTGGCACACCACCTGGCGACATTGAGTTGGCAAACGGTCGTATTGGGTTTCGCCCTATACCTGCTGGTCGGTTGGAGTGGCATGTATCTCGCCGCCGAGCCGGTTGCCACGGGCTCCTTCACCCTTTTCTGGTACTGGCTGATCGTCTCGTCGTCCACCGTCGGCTACGGCGACTGGAGTGCCACTACGCCCGCCGGCATGTGGATAGTCAGCCTGTGGGTCATTCCGGTCGGACTGGCCATGTGGGGAGCCCTACTCGGCCGTATCGCCGGATCAGTCGTACTGTTTCTTCAACGAGGCATAAAGGGACTGCAAACCGTGAAACACGAAAACCATACATTGGTGATCGGGTACAATGGCAACCGTACCCTGCACCTGTTGAGACTCCTGATCCGTGAAGCCGGGGACAACGCTCAGGATGCCAATCTCGTATTGTGTGCCCAGACGGGCAAGATCGAGCAAAACCCCATGCCCGACGCGATCGGTTTTGTCCGTGTCGACAGTTTTAACAACAGCTTCGAGATGGCAAAAACCAATATCACCAAGGCCAGATCGATCCTGATCGATACTCCGCTGGACGATGTGACGCTGACGACTGCCCTGTTCGCCTATGAGCAGAATCCCGGCGCCCACATTATGGCCTACTTCGAGAACGAGAATAACGCCCGGTTGCTCAAGGCCCACTGCCCCACCGTCGAGTGTATTCCCTCAGTCTCTATCGAGATGCTCGCCAAGGCCGCCGCGGACCCGGGCTCCAGTGCACTCCACCATGAGTTGCTGAATGTCGACCAGGGACACACCCAGTACTCTGTCACCCTGCCCAGGCTGAACACCCCCATCACCATCCGCGACGTATTCATGCAACTCAAGGAACAGCACGATGCGACCCTACTAGCCGTCAAGTACGCCGATGGAGATCGAGTCACACCGAATCCGGCGCTCGCTTCAACCATCAATACCGGCGATCGTCTCTACTACATAGCCGACGAGAGAATAGAAACGTTCAACTGGGAGAAGGGTAATGTTTAGTTCCTGGTTCGGACGCAAGAAGGAAACACCCAAGCCCCCACCGGCGCCCCCCGAAATACTGGGTTTTCGCCTCGGTGGCGCCGTTGAACTGAACGCACTGAAACTAAGCCTGCTCGATGATCGACTGATCACCGACAATATTGCCAAAACCCAGCTAATTCAGGCGGTCGGCGTTGTCGAGCTGGATGAGTCCAGTACCATCCTGCGTTATTACACCGACGACGAGGCGTTCTTTCAGGTGATGCTGACCGGCGGCATGCGCGAAGAGCATATAACCGACGTCAAACTCTTCCACTTCCACTCCACTCTGAGTATCGCCGGTCAGCGGGATTGGGAAGGAACCCTCAACAAGAGGGTCAGCCTGCCCCGCTATGACCTGGAGGGCAAGACCTTCAACCGGGTGTGGGAGACGGTCGGTGACAACCCTCCCCTGGCCATTACCGAGCAGACAACCACCGAGGATAACGCCCAGAGCCGCACCGACCAGTTTATGATGCTGTATGAACTGGACCTCGACGGCGACCTTTACGAGTTCCTGCTGGTATCCGCCGAGGAGAAACTGATCGACAACCGGTTCGATCGCTGCCTCGTCATCAGTACCGGCATCAACCTTGGCATGACCGATTTCGAGGTCATCGGCTAAGACCACGCTTTAACCCAACCGAAAGAACAGGAGTTCACTTCATGGACACGATCCTCCATTCGCTGCAGGGACTGACCGGCTTCGGACTGTACTTCCTGATCAGCATCGTTGCGCTGATGTGCTTCAAGTTTCTCTATACACGAATTACACCGCACAACGAATGGAAACTGATCAAGGAGAAGCACAATACCGCGGCGGCCTGGGCCTTTGGCGGTGCGACCCTCGGATTTGCTATTGCACTCGGCGGTGCCGCAGCCAACTCCGTCAATCTGCAGGATTTCGTAGTCTGGGCCGTCGTCGCGCTTATCGCTCAGCTATTGGCATTCACGATCGTCCGCGTGATCTATATGCCCCGCATCGTAACGCGAATAGAGAACGACGAAGTGCCTGCTGGCTTGATGGTATGTTTTATCTCCATCTCCATAGGCATTCTCAACGCATCTTGCCTGACCTATTGATCGCCGGAGGAGGTTGCAATGAAACGCACCAAGTCGATCGATCTCACTCGGATGAGAAAACAACCCCGGTTCAGGGTTACCAAACTCGTCGCTGCCGTTGCCGGCGCCTCTCTGGTTACGGGATGCTCCAGCGACAGCCAGGACGCCATGATCTACAAGACTCTGCAGGACTGCACCAAGACAAACCCGGGCTTGGAGGCAGAGTGCAAAGCGGCGTATGAAGACGCCCTGGAGGAAGCAGCCAAGACCGCCCCGAAATACCGTACGCAAAATGACTGCGAAGCGGAATTCGGTCGTTGTGTCGTCTATCGGGATAGTAGCACCAACCTGTTCATGCCACTGATGGCCGGTTATATGATGGCTCGCGCTGTGGACCGACGGGAGTATGACAGTACCCCGGTCTTTTCCGGTTACGGTCACCTGTACGGCGGCTACTACGGTGCCGATGGAACCCGTTACGGAGGCCGATCCAGCGCCGGCAGCACCCGGGTATCCGTGCCCAGCGACGCTTTCAAACCCAAACCGACCGTAACCCGTACCATAAGCCGCGGCGGCTTCGGCTCAACAGCCGCCGCCAAATCCAGTTGGGGCAGTAGCAGCCGGAGCAGTTGGGGAGGCTAATCATGTTGCGGATTCCGGTGCAGGAGCGCTCCGACTGGCAGCAAACAGCGGTGGAGTACGGGTTCAAGTTCCACACGATGTACGGCGAAAAATACTGGGACGAGTCGGCTTATTACCAGTTCACGCTCAAGCAGATCGAAGATCACATTGAAGATCCGACGGCCGAGCTGCACCAGATGAGTCTGGAGGTGGTCGACAGAGTCGTGCGCAGTGAAGAGCTGATGCAGCGCTTCCGTATTCCGGAGCGGTATTGGGATCAGGTCGCCGGTTCCTGGCAAAAACGCGATCCCAGCCTCTACTCCCGGCTGGATCTGATCTACGACGGCGTTGGCCCCGCCAAGTGCCTCGAGTTCAACTCGGATACGCCTACCAGCCTATACGAGTCGGGATTCTGGTCCTGGCTCTGGCTGGAACAGATGGTCAAACGCGGCAGCCTGCCCCGCGCGGCCGATCAATTCACCTCTCTGCAGGAAAAGCTGATCTCACGTTTCGCCCAGCTTGAACAAGCACACCCTGGGGAACTGCTCCACTTGGCCTGCTGCAAGGATACCGAAGAGGATCTGGGCACGATCACCTATCTGAGCGACTGTGCGCAAGCCGCCGGCATAGCCACCAAACTGATCTTTGTTGAAGATATCGGCCATGGCGAGGGCGACTGGCTCACGGACCCGGATGACCAGGTAATTCGCTGGATGTTCAAACTCTATCCTTGGGAGTTCATGCTGCGCGAGGAGTTTGCTGACCTTATCGGCGCCAGCGACGTGAGTTGGCTGGAGCCGATCTGGAAAAGCATCACATCCAACAAGGCATTGCTGCCAATGCTCTGGAAGCTTTTCCCCGAACACCCGAACCTTTTACCGGCGTACTTCGAGGACGAGGTGGCCCGGGCCGAAGAATCCCGTCTGGTGAAAAAGCCGATCTTCTCGCGGGAAGGGGCCAACATATCGATTCTGGATAACGGCAAGGAGGTGCTGACCAGCGATGGTCCGTACGGTGAGGAGGGCTTTGTCTACCAGGCGTACCACCCTATGCCTCAGTTCGCCGACAACTACACGCTGGTGGGTTCCTGGCTGGTAGACGATCAACCGGCCGGTATCTCTGTTCGTGAAGACACTCAGGCAATCACCCAGGACCTGTCACGCTTTCTCCCTCATATCATACTGGGCTAGTGACGGTGGAGTCGCAGACTTCACCGGGCCGGTCTGCGGCACCTCCCGCACCTCTACAACCTTCAGAGGTGGAAAGCATATTCCCCGAAACACAAAAAAACGTCATCAACGCCGGGGGTAATAGCAAGGCGCTGATGACGCATAAACCTGCGCCGGAAATGGCGCAGACGAGGCCGGAAAACGACAGAGGTGCTTTAACTACCGTCTTCCATGCGAACGATCGGTTTGATGGTGATGCCCGACTCGGAATCGGCGATCGCCTGGTTGATCTGCTCCAGCGAATAGAACTTCACCATTTTGTCGAACGGGAAACGCCCCTGTTGATAGAGGCGGATCAGCATCGGGATGAAGGTATCCGGGTTGGCTTCTCCCTCGACGATGCCGATCAGGCGGCGGCCGCCGCTCATGAAGTGGACCTCATCGAGCAGGATCTCACTGCCCGGGGCTGAAGCGCCGAGGATACCGCAGGTGCCGCGCGGCGCCAGGCTCAGCACCGCGCCCTTGATTACCGGGCTCAGACCGGTGGTATCGAGCGCATAGTCGAGGCCATGACCGGTAATCGCCATGATCGCTTCGGTGACATCGCCGTTGTTCGGATTGAGCGTATGGGTGGCACCCACCTCCTGGGCAAATGCCAGCCGTTCGTTGTTCATGTCCACGGCGATGATCGTGGTAGCGCCTACCGCGGCAGCGGCCATGATCGCCGACAGACCGACCGAGCCGGTGCCGAATACGGCAAAGCTCTTGCCTGCCCCCACCTTGAGTGCGTTGATTACGGCACCGGCACCGGTCTGCACCCCACAGGCCAGCGGACCGAGCAGCTCCAGCGGTACATCCCGGGGTACCTTGACGATGTTACGCTGGTCGCAGATGGCGTGGGTAGCGAAGGAGGACTGGCCGAAGAAGTGGCTGTGGATAACTTCATCGCCACAGGACAGCGCCGTGGAACCGTCGCCGCGCACGGCAAAGAAGTTTTTCGGAAAGAATGCGTGGCAGTAGCTCGGCGCGTGATCCTGACAGCTGGGGCAGCCGCCGCAGGAGGCGAAGGTCATCACCACGTGATCGCCCGGTGCCACCTTGGTCACGGCGGAACCAACCCGCTCGACCACACCCGCTCCCTCATGACCAAGCACCACCGGCATGGGTGTCGGCAGCATGCCGTCACGTACCACGATATCGGTATGGCAGACACCGGTGGCGACGACCCGCACCAGGATCTCGTCGGCGCGCGGCTCGTCGATCTCCAGGGTTTCCAGGCTCAACGGTCCGTGGCTTTCACGGGCCACGGCAGCACGAATTTTCATGGTTACACTCCTTTTGATTGGAACCTGTTTGAAGCCCCCTGATTTCCGAACGCGGTGCCCGGCAGGAAGAGGTGTTGCTTTCCGAGACACGCTGTGAATACATCCCTGTACGCTCGACGCCGACATCCATGTCGGCGACGGCCTCGGAAAGCAACACCTCTCCCTGCCTTGTCTCGTTCGGTGCGAGATTCCGAACAGGCTCTTAATTATGGGGCAGCGATACTGCCGGTAAGACCGATTTCGCTCTCTCTCAATCAAGCGCCCGACGCAGTGCCGTCGCCACCTGTTCCAGCGCCAGCCGTGCCCCGTCGCTGATGCCGGCCATGCTGATATAGCCGTGCGCCAGACTGGCATACTCCACCAGCGTGACCGAGGTACCGGCCGCGGCCATGGCTTCGGCATAGGCGATCCCCTCGTCGCGCAGCGGGTCGTACCCCGCCACCTGCACCAGTGCCGGCGGCAGCCCGGACAGATCGGGGGCGTCCAAAGGCGCCAGCCGCATATCCACCGCTGCGTCGCTGCCGCTCAGGTAATGCCCCATGAAGTAGCTCATGGCGCGGCTGGTCAGGGTATAGCCGGTGCCGAAACGGCGGTAGGCGTCATACTGCACCTGGCCGTTGGCGGTCGCCGGGTAGATCAGGCACTGCAATGCCAATGCGGGGCCGCCGCGGTCACGCGCGAGCAAGGCGCACACCGAGGCCAGATTGGCGCCGGCGCTGTCGCCGGCGATGGCGATACGGGCCGGATCGATCCCCAGCTCCGCCGCCTGTTCGCGCAGCCAGACCAGAGCGGCGTAGCTGTCCTCCACCGCCGCCGGGAAGGGGTGCTCCGGTGCCAGGCGGTAGTCGACCTGCACCACCAGACAACCGGCTTGGGCCGCGATAGTGCCGGCAACGCCGTCATAATCGCTTGGCGTACCGACGACGAAACCGCCGCCATGCAGGTAGAGCACGACCCCCCGCACCTCGGCCTTCACAGGACGGTAGCAGCGCAATATCAGCTCGCCGCCAGGCCCTGCCATCGTGCGCTCGCTGATCGCCACCTCGGCAGGCACCGGCAGATCGGTAGCGGCCAGGATCTGGCTATACACCTCACGTGCCACCGCCGGCGGTAGATCGGCAAAGTCGGGCGCCCCGGCCTCTCGGGCCTGCTCAAGCAGGGCCCGGATCTGTGGATCTAACATGGCATCAATCTCCGGTCAGTGCGTAGGCGGAGGCGCCGGACTGCGCCTTGGCTACGCGGCTTTCATTTTGCTCGACACTCTGTTCTCGCTCTGCGCCCAAGCGTTCTACCTGCTCGGGCCGGAACAGCAGGTGCGCCAGCGCCGGCAGCAGAATCAACGCACCGAGCATATTGAACAGGAACATGAACGCCAGCAGGATCCCCATGTCGGCCTGGAAGCGGATCGGCGAGAACACCCAGGTGGCCACTGCCACCGCCAGGGTGGCCCCGGTCAGCATCACGATGCGGCCGGTCTGGCGCAGTGCAGCACGGTAAGCGTCGGCCAGCGACTGACCCTCACGCAGGCCGATCAGCAGTACCGACAGCACATAGAGGGCGTAGTCGACGCCGATACCGACCCCCAGCGCGATCACCGGCAGGATCGCCACCTTGATGCCGATCCCCAGTGCTACCATCAACGCCTGCCCGATCACCGAGGTCAGCATCAGCGGCAGCACCGCCGCTACCACGCCACGCCAGGTGCGGAAGGTGATCCAGCACAGAATGATCACGGCGCCATAGACCAGATACATCATCCGATCCATCGACTGCTCGACGACGATATTGGTCGCCGCTTCGATACCGGAGTTGCCGGCGGCGAGCATAAAGGTTGTTTCATCGTCGTTGTGCTCGGCGGCGAACGCCTCGACGGTGGCCACAACGCTCTCCAGCGTGGCCGCCTTGTGATCCTTCAGATAGGTGTACACCGAGAGCAGACTGCACTCCTGATTGAACAGTTCACGCGGTGCGCGGGTCTGTACCGCACCGAGGGCGGCATCGTTCGGGATCAGTTCCAGCCATTTGAAGTTGCCCTCGTTGTAGCCCACCATGGCAAAGCGCGACAGTCGCGCCATGGAGTTGGTCGACTCGACGCCGGGCAGCTGCTCCAGCTCGGAGGTCAGCGCACGCACCTTGGACAGCACGCTGTAGCGGGTACAGCCGTCTACCGGGGTTTTCACCATCACCACGAAGATATCGGCACTGGCGGCATAGTTCGCCACCATGAAGGCGTTGTCCCGGTTGTAGCGCGAGTCGGCACGCAGTTCCGGCGCCCCCGCATCGAGATCGCCGATCTGCAGGTCGCGACTGATCACGCCGGCGGACAGCGCCATCACCGCGGCCACCGCCAGGGCGCTCAGTGCCCAGCGCCGCTGCGTGAACTGGGCAAAGAAGTGCCAGATGCCGCCCACGGCCTTATGGTCGTCGCCATCCTCGTTTTCATCGCGCACGGCACGGGCCGCGGCGCGCGGCGTCACGCCGATGTAGGAGAGCAGTACCGGCAGCAGCACCAGGTTGGTCAGGATCAGTACCATGACACCGAGACTGGCGGCGATCGCCAGTTCGCGGATCACGCCGATATCGATCACCAGCAGCACGGCGAAGCCGACGGCATCGGTGATCAGTGCCGCCATGCCGGTGCGGAACAGGCGACGGAAGGTGTGGCGCGCGGCGACATAGCGGTGCAGTCCGCTGCCGATATCGCGCATGATGCCGTTCATCTTCTGCGCGCCGTGGCTGATGCCGATGGCGAACACCAGGAAGGGCACCAGAATCGAGTAGGGATCCAGCTCGAAGCCGAGCAGCGCCAGCAGCCCCAGCTGCCAGAGCACGCCGACCAGCGAACAGCCCATCACCAGCAGCGCGCTGCGCAGGCAGTGGGTGTAGCCGTAGAGCACGGCGGTCGCCACGGCGACGGCGATGGCGAAGAAGCCCAACACCTGCTGCAGACCCTCGATCAGATCGCCGACGATCTTGGCGAAGCCGGTGATATGGATCTCGATGTTGTCGCCCTGATACTTGCTGCGGATCTCCTCGATCTGCCGCGACAGCGCGCCGTAATCCAGCGGCTCGCCGGTCTGCGGGTTGGTATCCAGCAGCGGTACGTAGATTACGCTGGACTGGAAGTTGGGCGACACCAGCTGGCCGATCTCGCCGGAGCGCTGCACGTTCAGGCGTACCTGCTCCAGGCTCCGTTCGGAGCCGTCGTAGTCGCCGGGGATCACGGTGTCGCCCTCGAGCCCCTCTTCGGTCACCGCAATCCAGCGCGTGGCCGGAGTCCACAGCGATTTCATGTAGGGTCGGTCCACACCCGGCAGCAGGTAAACCTCGTCGTTGATCCTGGCCAGGGTACGCAGGTAGTCGTCGCTGAAGATCGTGCCCTGCTTTACCGCCACCGCAATCCGCATCGAGTTGCCCAGCCCCGACAGTTCGGCGCGGTTGTCGAGGAAGTTGGCGATATAGGGATGACCGGTCGGAATCATCTTCTCGAAGCTGGCATTCAACCTCAGGTAGGACGCCTGCCAGGCCAGCACCAGGCTGGCAATCAGACAGAGCATCAGCACCAATGCGCGGCGATTGAAGATGAGTCGCTCCAACGGCGACCCCGAATGCAGGTCGAAATCCTCCAGATGGCTTGCGCCGGATCCGGAGCGGTTTTTATTGTCGGTACTCAAGACATTACTCCTCTACCGCTTCGAAACGGTGAACCCCGGCCAGACTGCTGACCACCGGTGCACCATCGGCAGCCTGGACCACGCCGGACAGCGGCAGTGGCGGCAGATCGGGCAGGCGTTTGAACGGCTGTCCGTCACGGTCGACCAGCACGCCGCCGGCCTGACTGGTCAGCAGCAACCGGCCGTCGGAAAGGTTGGTCGCCGCGGTCAGCGTCTCGCCCTGCCCGGTGTCCAGCTCGCTCCAGCTGTCGCCGCCATCGACGCTGCGGAAGGCGTTGCCGCGCAGACCGTAGGCGACGAACGCGCCATCGGCTTCGGCAATGATGCCGAAGTAACTACCGTCGTAGGGGGATTCAATCTCTTCGAAATATTGGCCACCGTCGGTGGAGCGCATCAGAGCTCCCTGCTCGCCCGCGATCATCAATACACCTCGGGATTGCGCCATGCCGTACAGATGCATCCCCATCGGGTTTTCCACCCGTTCCAGCCAGGGGGTCCAGCTTTCACCGCCGTCGTCGGTACGGAAGATCAGGTTATAGGCACCGAACACGAAGCCGGTGCGATCGTTCAGGAAGTACAGGTTCAGGAACGGCTTGTCCGGGCCATCGTCGACCAGATACTGCGCCGACTTCAGCGCCGCTTCGTCACCCAAGGCCTTGGCCTGCTCCAGAGCGAGCTGTGCCGCCTGGATGCCGTCCAGCTGCTTGCGCCAGGTGTTGCCGCCGTCCTCCGTGGTCAGCACCACGCCCAGGTGGCCCACGGCCCAGCCCTTATCGGCAGCGACAAACTGCACCGCGGTCAGCGCGGACGAGGTCGGTACCTGCTCGGCCTGGTGCCAGGAGACGCCGTTGTCATCGGACAGCAGCACCGTGCCCTCTTCGCCGACCGCCACCAGACGCTCGCCGGCACGCGCGACCGCCAGCATCGACTTGTGCAGCGCCAGCGGCGAGATCTGTGCCGGCTTGTCCAACCCGGCAAAGCCGGTGTCGGCGACCGACCACGCGGGCGCTGCCAGCGACAACAGCACGCATAGCGGCAGCGCCCTGGATAAATTGCCAAATCTGGCCATAACTCACTCTCCACACCCTGCCGCGGAACCGGAACGATCCGTCACCACGACAAGGGACTTATCGGATTGACTCGCTTCTTGGAAATCACTCGCTTTCCGGGCACCGGGCCCGGCAGGAAGGGGTATTGCTTTCCGGGACACGCTGTACGTACTTCCCTGTAAGCTCGGCGTCGGCGCCGACCGCCATGGATGGCGGGAGTGCCGAAAATGCAGGAGCATTTTTCGGCCCTGCCGACGACGGTCCCGGAAATCAACACCCCTCCCTACCTTGGAACGTTCGGAGCGAGATCCCTAACAGGCCGTTAACGCGCACCGCGGTTGGCCAACTCGACCGGGCTCCAGTTGTTCTCGGAGATCGGCTCGCTGATCTCGTAGTGCGGGGTACCGCCGTTCATCGCCGCGTTGAAGTAGTAGGCGCCGGTCTGCAGGTCATAGCCGCCCCACATCACATTGGTGACCAGTGCCGGCAGGTCCGGTACCAGGTAGGTCAGCGAGTAGTTCATGCGCCACAGATCGCCCTTGGCGTCCCAGCCGTCGAACAGCACGATGTGCCAGCTGTCCTCGTCGATGTAGTAGCGGCGCTTGGGCACGGTATGACGCTGCCCGTCCTTCAGTTGGGCGTCGACCACCCAGACCCGGTGCAGCTCCCAGCGAACCTTGTCCGGATTGAGGTAGTGCTCACCCATCAGTTCGTCGATATCAGCCAGTGCGGCACCGTTGTTGTTGTAGGGGATAAACAGCTCCTGCTTGCCGACCAGCTTATAGTCATGACGGTCGATCGGGCCGAACATCATGAACGCCTCGTCGAACAGACCCACACCGGAGGTGACGAAGTCGGGCGTGTCGTAAGCGACGGAGGGCGCCTTGCGTACCCGTCGCTGGCCAACCAGGTATTGCCAGATGTTGCGTTTCTTGCCCGCAATGGAGGTGTCATGTACCAGGATCGCTTCGCCCGCCTTCGAGGCCGGGCCGGAGACGATAAAGCGGCCCAACTGGTAATTGCCATCATAGGACTCGGTGCTGCCGCCCTTGTAGTAGTAAGGCGACTGGATCAGCTCCTCGCCCTCGCTGGCCAGCGCCCGGTTGCCGTCGGCGGTGACGATAAAGGTGCGCAGGGCATAGCGTGTCGACTCGCCGAACCAGCTCAGGCGGTGGTTCCACATCGCCTCGGCGCCATCGGCCGGGATCGGGAAGGGGATACCGCCGTAGGCACCGCTGACCGAGTTCTTGTCCGCGCCCAGCTGCGCACTGGTCGCGTTGTTGAAGGTGTTGTCATAGACCCATTGCGGCGCCGCGGAGGTCCGGTGCGTCGGATAGATATCCATGCGGAAATCCGGATTTTTTGCGAATAGCGCCTTTACACCCTCATTCAGCTTGTCGCTGTATTGGGCCATATTGGCCGCGGTGATCGAGAACAGCGGCTTTTCGTCGGCAAAGGGATCGGGGCGCGGCGTTCCGTTCTCGTAGCCCGGTGCGACGGCGGTATAGCCGCCGTCCCAGGCGGGAATGGTACCCTCGGCGTTACCGGCCTTTTCGGCACCGAAGGGGGTCAGGTTGCTCTTCAGTTGGCCTGCGGTTTCGGCATCGACGGCCGCCAGCGCCATCGGGGCGGACAGACTGAGGGCTATACTGGCTACCACTGCTTTAGCTGTAAATCTCATTATTCTTATCTCCACCGGGTTCGATTAGAAGGTGCGCTGAACGTACAGCGAGATGAAGTCGCGATCGCCACGGGTCTGCTGGAAGGAGAGCGCCGGAGCCGGGTTGTTCTGCGGCGTGACGAAGCTGAACTCCTCGCCGAAGAAGTTCACGTAGCTGGCGCCGAACTTCCAGGTGTTCTGGTAGGTACCGTTGACGCCGATGCTGAAGTCACCGCCGTGGGTGGCGCCGCCATTCATGTTGGCCACTGCACCGGAACGGCCCTTGAAGTTGTAACCGAGGCCGACCGGCAGCTCGAGATCAAGCCCCGGCAGCACCTGGAAGTAGGCCGGATTGAAGATCATCCGCATCGCCCAGGCATCGCGCGTGGTGTTGGGATCCAATGCGCTCTCGTTCTTGGTTACCGACAGCACCCGGTTCCAGGCCAGCTCACCGATCAGCGCACCGCCATCCCAGAGGCTGTTCGGCTGCATCACGTAGATACCGGACAGGTTGGCGTGTGCCGTTCTACCCACGGCGTAGAGCGCGTTGTCGTCGTTATCGGCCGCCATGCCCGGCAGCACGATAACCGGATCGCTGTTCAGCGGCGCGTTGTCACGTATCGACACCTCGGCCGCCAGGTTCAACTGGCCGATAGAGGTGGTTGCGCTGGCGCCGTAGGTACGGATGCCTTCATGGTAAACAGTGCGGATGGTGCCGTTGACCGGATCGAAGTAGAAGCCGGACGGCGTCTTGGCATGGTAGCGCGCGAAGTACAGACCGTATTCGAAGCTGCTGTCTTCGGGCGCGTAACGCAGCTGGATACCGCCCTGACCTTCATCCTCCGGTTCGATGTCGGCGATATGGTTCCAAGCCATACCGGGACCGACAATCAGCGACTCGGTACCGGGGCCGGCCCAGTCGATATTGGACAGATAGCTGCCGACGCCGGGCAGACGGGTCTCCTCCCAGTCGAACTGGTAGTAGGCGCCGATCGAGGTCTCCCAGTTCAGCTGCAGTGTCGCGGAAAGCTGATCGACAGGTCGCAGTACCTCCTTGAACTGGGAACTGGGCACCGACAGCAGCTTAATCAGATCGACCGGCCCTTGGGCATCGGCGATACCGTTGGCGCCGAAGAACAGGGTTTCGCCGTATACCAGCGAATGACGCCCCAGACGCAGGTTGCTGCGCATCTCACCGAGATCGAAGTTGCCGTAGACGAATGCGTCCAGCAGTTCTGCCTTGCGTCCGTGGACATCGCGTGTTTCGTCGGTGAACTCGTCCGAGTCGACGCTGGTGGCGTTGTTGGTAAACGGGGAGTCGTTGTCATTGCTCCGGTTGTAGACGTCGTCGTACCAGGCCGCGCCGCTGAGGCGGAAGCCCAGATTCTTGTAGCGACCGTCGAACTCGCTGAGCCAGTCGACTCGGTTGGAGATCAACCCCTTGTCGAAGTTGCGGTCGCCGTCATCGTAGTTGACGTCGTTAACCAGCAGATCCGACCGGTCGTTCACGCGGAAGGCGGTGCTGTACTTGAAGGTGTTGTCCCAACGCAGACTGACATCCGTGTTGTCGGTGTCGAGTTTGAAAGCCTGTGCCTGAGGCAACCACAGGGCCGACCCTAGGGCTACGGCGACGGCAAGAGGCCTTAAGCGAGCATTGTTATTCATATTTTACTCCTTGGCTTGTTAATAACCCTGCGAGGGGGCGGGATGAAGGGGGAGGTCCGACCGGTCGCAGGAAATCGAAATCTGTCAGAACGGATAGGCCCTAGGCGCCTCCTTCACGGTGAACCACTGCCACTGAGTAAACTCGTCCCAGTCGGCCGGGCCGCCGATGCTGCCGCCGTTACCCGATGCTCCCCGTCCACCGAACGGGTTGGTGCATTCGTCATTTACGGTCTGGTCGTTGATGTGAACCATGCCGGCATTAAGCCGCTCACCGATCGCCATCGCCCGCCCGACGGAAGCCGAGATCACACCGGCCGAGAGGCCGAACTCGGTGTCGTTGGCAATGGCGATCGCTTCTTCATCGGTGGCGTAGCTGATGATGCTGGCGACGGGGCCAAAGAACTCTTCGCTGTATGCCCGCATGCCGGAGCGCACGCCGGTCAACACGGTCGGCGGATAGAAACGACCCTCGCGCTTGCCGCCCGCCTTGAGTACCGCGCCCGCGGCGACACTGTCCTGAACGATGCCGTCGACACGCAGCAGCTGGTTTTCATTGATGATCGGACCCAGTGCCACGTTTCCGTCGGCCGGGTTACCCACCGGCAGTTGAACCGCCTTGGCCGCCAGGCGTTCGGCGAGCTCTTCGGCGATCGATTCATGCGCGATGATCCGTCCCGAGGCCATGCAGATCTGGCCCTGATGGAACCAGGCCCCGAACGCGGCGGCACTGGTTGCCAGATCCAGATCGGCGTCCTCCGCGATGATCAACGGATTCTTGCCGCCCAGCTCCAGCATCACCTTCTTCAGGTGCCGACCGGCCAGTTCGCCCACGCGACGCCCCACGGCGGTGGAGCCGGTGAAGGCGATCATCCGCACATGCGGATCGGTACAGAGCGCTTCTCCGGCATCCCCCTGCCCCGGTATCACATGCAGAACGCCCTTGGGTAGCCCGGCCCTCTCCAGCAGCCGCGCAATCAGGAACCCGCCGCTGATCGGCGTACGCGGATCGGGCTTGAGGACGACGCTGTTGCCCGCCGCCAGCGCAGGTGCCACCGCACGGATAGACAGGATCAACGGGAAGTTGAACGGCGAGATGACGCCAACCACACCCAACGGAGTCCGTTTGGCGTATGACAGTGCGCCGGGTACCGAAGGCAGTACCAGGCCGTGATGCGGGTCGAGCAGCATGCCGGCGGCGCGGCGCAGGATCACCGCCGCTTCGCGGATCTCATGCTCGGCCTTGGCGAAGATGGCGCCGCTCTCGCGGGCTATCCATAACCGCGCTGCTTCCGTCTCCGCTTCGATCAGATTGGCAGCGCGCGTGAAGATGGCCGCCATCTCGCGGGGAGGCGTTGCCGCCCAGGCGGCCTGCACTTCGGATGCGGCGCGCGCGGCTATCGCGATATCGGCAGCATCACCCATGCCGACCCGAGTCAGCTCTTCGCCGGTCGCCGGCTCCACCACCGCAGCACTGCCGCCGCTGGCTGCTCGCCAGCTACCGTCGAAGATCCGCCCGTTCCAGGTGGCTGCATCCAGCAGACCGGCCTCTTCTGTGACTGACACGATAAATACCTCCACTGAGTTGTTAAGTGCCCGCTCGGAACCCAAAGCAAGCCTTTCTTTTTGTCTACTCAATAAGGCAATCGGTGTGCCAAACACAGATGCATGTAGTTTTGCTGCACAACAGCATGGGGCCGGTACGCATCAGACAGGCGTTTGTTCAAAAAACAGGCACGTCAAATACTGCGGTGCAAAATAACAGTTTTATAAATAAACTATTGTCAAAATTGTTAAATACCCCTTGCGGAGTTAATATTTTTATTAATACAAGCAAGAGCAATAGGCATGGCCATGCCCTCGAAAAGATCCGGCTATACCGCAGCGTCCCTGCTTCAACCCGGTGAAATGCCGGCCGGCGACAGCGATAACCTCGATTCCGCCCGCGGACCAAGGGTCAAGGACCTGGCCGAGTGCCTGTTCTTCTCCCCCGGCGATGGTCGGATATGGCTTGAAGGCCAGCGCATGGTGCTCATGCATAACACCAGCCTCGGCAGCCTGCGCCGCGAACTGATCGAACGGCTCGGCCTGGAACGTGCTCGCGGCCTGCTGACCCGTGCCGGTTACAGCTCGGGGGTGCGCGATGCGCAGCTGGTGCGCGAACGCTGGCCCGATGCCGACCCGGAAGCGATCTTCTACGCCGGTACCCAATTGCACTCGCTGGAGGGGGTGGTGCAGGTTGAGACGGTTCACTTCGAGTTCGATCCGCGCAAGGGCACCTACGACGGCGAGTTTCTCTGGCACCACTCCAGCGAGGACGACGAACATATCTCCGCCTACGGCATCGGCACCGAGCCCGCCTGCTGGATGCAGCTCGGTTATGCAATGGGCTATGTCACCACGCTACTGGGCCGGATGACGGTGTTTCGCGAGGTGGAGTGCCGCTCCATGGGCCATGCCACCTGTCGAGTGATCGGCAAGACGGTGGAGCTCTGGGGTGACGTGGAGGAGGATCTGCGCTATCTGAACGCGGAGGATTTCGTCTCGCACGGAGCCCTTACCCGCGCATCGGAATCCGCTCTTCCCGAAACCGCCGATAGCGACCTTCCCCCGCTCGGCGAGCGCCGGATGATCGGCGTCTCCTCCCCGTTCATCGCCGCCTGCCATATGCTGCGCCGGGTAGCGACCACCCGCGCAACAGTGCTGTTTACCGGCGAGTCCGGGGTCGGCAAGGAGCTGTTTGCGCGCATGCTGCACGAGATCGGCAGCCGCAGGGAGAAGCCCTTTGTCGCCATCAACTGCGCCGCCATCCCCGACACCCTGATCGAGTCCGAGCTGTTCGGTGTCGAGCGCGGCGCCTTCACCGGTGCTACCACCTCCCGTCCCGGCCGCTTCGAACGCGCCAATGGCGGCACACTGTTCCTGGATGAGATCGGCACCCTGAGCCCCAGCTCTCAGGGCAAGCTGCTGAGGGTGCTGCAGGAGGGCGTCGTCGAGCGCGTCGGCGGCACCCGGGAGATCAGGGTCGACGTCCGTGTCGTGGCGGCCACTAACGTGGAGCTGCGTGAAGCCGTGGCCAAGGGCGAGTTCCGCGAGGACCTGTTCTACCGCCTCAACGTGTTTCCAATCCCGTTGCCCCCGTTACGCGAACGGCGCGACGATATCCCGCTGCTGCTGTCGCACTTTCTACGACAGTACAACCAGCTGCACGGGCGTTCGATCAACGGCTTTACCGCGAAGGCGATGCGCGCCCTGCTCAACTACCACTTCCCAGGTAACGTGCGCGAACTGCAGAACCTGGTCGAGCGCGGCGTAATCGCCGCCGAAGACAACTCGCCGATCGACCTTGTGCATCTGTTCCGTGACGAGGAGACCACCCGCAACCTGCTGTTCACCATCGGTTCCGAAGGCGAGTTGGCGCAGGAGAACGAAGAGTCGGCGCTGGAACGGTTCCAGCGCTTCGCCCCGGCGGGCAAGGAGGGTCCGTCGTTGGACAGGCTGGAGGCACGACTGGTGCGCGAAGCGGTGAGCAAGGCAGACGGCAACCTGTCGGCAGCGGCCCGCTTGCTGGGACTGACCCGGTCGCGGCTGGCCTACCGGATGAAAAAACTAGATGAGGAGGGTTAAAACGCACCAAGAAAAAGGCCATCGGCGGATACCGATGGCCTTCTGCTGAACGCCAGGAGGAGGTTGGTTTAGACCTCGAGTTACACCTCGAGGAAATCCAGGATCCCCTCGGCCGCTTCACGCCCTTCGTAGATCGCGGTGACTACCAGGTCGGAACCACGCACCATATCGCCGCCGGCAAAGATCTTGGCGTTGCTGGTCTGGAACGGCAGGCGACCGGCGTCACCCTGCTTGGAGGCTTTAATGCGGCCATCCTCATGCAGCTCGATACCGAAATCGGCGAACCAGGGTGCAGGGCTGGGACGGAAGCCGAAGGCGACCAGCACCACGTCGGCGTCGATCACCTCTTCGGACCCTTCTACCACCTCGGCGCGACGGCGTCCGCGCTCATCCGGCGCACCCATGCGGGTGGTGACCAGTTTGACACCGACCACCTTGCCCTCTTCACCGACCACCTCGACCGGCTGGCGGTTGAACAGGAACTGCACGCCCTCTTCGCGGGCGTTCTCCACCTCGCGCTTGGAGCCCGGCATGTTCTCCTCGTCACGGCGGTAGGCACAGGTCACGCTGGTCGCACTCTGGCGGATGGAGGTACGGTTACAGTCCATCGCGGTATCGCCACCACCGAGCACTACGACCTTCTTGCCGGCCACGCTGATGTAGTCGGCCGGATCCTTCTCGTAACCATGGCAGTGGTTGACGTTGGAGATCAGGAACGGCAGCGCATCGAACACGCCGTCCAGATCTTCGCCCGGGAAACCGCCCTTCATGTAGGTGTAGGTGCCCATGCCGAGGAAGATCGCATCGAACTCCTGCTCCAGCTGCTGCATGCTGACATCCTTGCCTACCTCGGTGCTGAGGCGGAACTCGACGCCCATCTCCTCGAATACGGCGCGACGGTTGACCATCACCTCCTTCTCGAGCTTGAACTCGGGGATACCGAAGGTCAGCAGACCGCCGATCTCCGGGTTACGGTCGAACACCACCGGCTTGACGCCGTTACGCACCAGAATATCGGCACAGCCCAGGCCAGCAGGACCGGCACCGATCACCGCGACCCTCTTGTCGGTCCAGGTGACGCTGGACATATCCGGGCGCCAGCCCATGGCAAAGGCGGTATCGCTGATGTACTTCTCCACCGGACCGATGGTGACGGCACCGAAGCCGTCGTTCAGCGTACAGGCGCCCTCGCAGAGACGGTCCTGCGGGCAGACGCGACCGCACACCTCGGGCAGGCTGTTGGTTTGGTGGCTCAGTTCCGCCGCCTCGATGATGTTGCCCTCCGACACCAGCTTCAGCCAGTTCGGAATATGGTTGTGTACCGGACACTTCCAGGAGCAGTAGGGGTTACCGCACTCCAGGCAGCGATGTGCCTGCTCGGCGGCATCGTCGGCACGGAACGGCTCGTAAATCTCGGCGAATTCGCGCTTGCGCACCTCTGCCTGGATCTTGCTCGGCCCTTCACGGGACACATCGAGAAACTGAAAATCGTTACTCAGACGGTTAGGCATAGTCCCACCTCTTTCAGGTCGCCCGGACTCCCGCCCGGGCGATCAATATTACGGAAAACCAAAACGTATCGGCGTGCGCCGTTTATTCCGGACGCTTACGCATGTTGTCGAGCAGCTGGTTCAGGCTCGCGGCCTTGGGTTTGACCAGCCAGAACAGACCGATGTAATCGATGAAGTTCTCAACGATCTCCTGACCCCAGGCGCTGCCGGTTTCCCGGGTAAACTCGATGATCACCGAGCGCAGGTGGTTCTTGTACTGCTCCATCTGCTCGGTATGGATACGGTGGATCTCGACCAGTTCATGGTTGTACTTGTCGACGAAGCTGCGATCCTGATCGAGCACATAGGCAAAGCCCCCGGTCATACCGGCACCGAAGTTGTAGCCGGTGGAACCGAGTACGGTAACCAGGCCGCCGGTCATGTATTCACAGCAGTGATCGCCGGCGCCTTCGATAACCGCGTGCACACCGGAGTTACGCACCGCGAAGCGCTCGCCCGCGGTACCGGCTGCGAACAGCTTACCGCCGGTGCCACCGTACAGACAGGTGTTACCGATGATCGCCGTCTCGTTGGACTTGAAGCTGACCTCCTTGAACGGACGGATCACGATCTTGCCGCCGGCCATGCCCTTGCCGACATAGTCGTTGGCATCCCCTTCCAGGTACAGGTTCTGGCCACCGGCGTTCCAGACGCCGAACGACTGACCGGCATGGCCGCGGAAGTTGAACTCGATCGGCGTGTCGACCATGCCCAGATTGCCGTACAGCTTGGCGATGGCGCCGGAGGTACGGGCACCGACGGAGCGGTCGCAGTTGCAGATATCCAGTTCCCAGCTGCCACCGGACTTGTGCTCGATGGAGTCCTTGGCCAGCTCCAGCATCCGGGTGTTCAGCTCGCCGGTATCGTACGGCTCGTTGCGATGCTGCTGCACGGTCTGCGGATACTCAGCCGGGATGCCGGCATCGCTGATCAGGCCGGACAGGTCCAGTCCGCGCTGACGCTCGGTAACCCCTTCCAGTGCCTCGAGCAGATCGACGCGACCGACCAGCTCCTCCAGCGTGCGCACGCCGAGCTTGGCCATCCACTCGCGGGTCTCTTCGGCGACAAAGCGGAAGTAGTTCTTGACCATCTCCACGGTGCCGCGGAAGTGATCGCGACGCAGCTCGTCGTTCTGCGTGGCAACACCGGTGGCGCAGTTGTTCAGGTGACAGATACGCAGGTACTTACAGCCCAGCGCCACCATCGGCATGGTGCCGAAACCGAAACTCTCGGCACCGAGGATCGCGGCCTTGACCACGTCCAGACCGGACTTCAGACCGCCATCCGTCTGCAGGCGGATCTTGCCACGCAGGTGGTTGGCACGCAGCGACTGGTGCGCATCGACCAGGCCCAGCTCCCAGGGGGAGCCGGCGTAGTGGATCGAAGTCAGCGGCGATGCTGCGGTACCGCCGTCGTAACCGGAGATGGTGATCAGGTCGGCATAGGCCTTGGCCACGCCGCAGGCGATGGTGCCGACACCGGGGCGCGATACCAGCTTGACCGATACCTGCCCCTCCGGATTGACCTGCTTCAGGTCGAAGATCAGCTGCGCCAGATCCTCGATCGAGTAGATATCGTGGTGCGGCGGCGGCGAGATCAGTGTCACGCCGGGCACCGAGTAGCGCAGACGGGCGATCAGGTCGTTGACCTTGCCGCCCGGCAGCTGGCCGCCCTCACCGGGCTTGGCGCCCTGCGCCACCTTGATCTGCATGACGTCGGCGTTGACCAGATACTCCGGGGTTACCCCGAAGCGGCCGGAGGCGATCTGCTTGATCTTGGAGCGCTTGTTGGTGCCGTGGCGGGCCGGGTCTTCACCACCCTCGCCGGAGTTGGAGCGTCCGCCCAGCTCGTTCATCGCCATCGCCAGCGCCTCGTGCGCCTCCGGCGACAGCGCGCCGAGGGACATGGCCGCGGAGTCGAAGCGCGGGAACAGCGCTTCCACCGGCTCCACCTCGTCGAGGGAGATCGGCTTGATATCCTTGCGGAAGGTCAGCAGGTCGCGCAGGGTGGCAACACCGCGGTTGTTGATCAGATCGGCGTAGCGCTGATATGCCGCCTTGCTGCCGGTGCTGACCGCTTCGTGGATGGTCTTGACCACGTCCGGGTTGTAGGCGTGGTATTCGCCCTCGAACTTGTACTTCAGCAGGCCGCCGGGACGGATCGGCTTGCGCGTGGTCCAGGCCTCTTTGGCCAGTTCGGCCTGATCGGCCTGGAAGTGCTCGAAACGGGCACCCTCGATACGGCTGGTCACGCCCTTGAAGCAGAGATCGACGATCTCGGTGCTCAGGCCCACCGCTTCGAACAGCTGGGCGCCACGATAAGACGCGATGGCGGAGATACCCATCTTGGACAGGATCTTGAACAACCCCTTGTCGATACCCTTGCGATATTTCTCGTGGCTGTCCAGCGGCTGCATCAGCAGTTCACCGGTACGGCAGAGGTCGTTCAGTACCCGGTAGACCAGGTAGGGGTAAACCGCGGTCGCGCCGAAGCCGAAGAGTACGGCAAAGTGGTGCGGGTCGCGGGCGGTGCCGGTTTCGACCACGATGTTGGCATCGGTACGCAGGCCCTTGTCGACCAGGCGATGGTGCACCGCACCGGTGGCCATGGCCGCATGGATCGGCAGATAACCCTGGCGAATGTTGGCATCGGACAGGATCAGGATCACCTTGCCGTCGCGCACCGCCTGTTCAGACGCGTCGCAGAGGTTCTCGATCGCCTGCTTCAGGCTCAGCTGGCTCGGATCGTAGTTCAGATCCAGGATAGTCGGTTCGAAGCCTTCGATGTTGTTGTCGCGAATGCGGTTGAACTTGCTGGCGGAGAGCACAGGCATGGTCAGGATAACGCGACGGGCATGCTCCGGCGTCTCCTCGAACACGTTGCGTTCACGGCCCAGGCAGGTTTCCAGCGACATCACGATCGCTTCGCGCAGCGGGTCGATCGGCGGGTTGGTCACCTGCGCGAACTGCTGACGGAAGTAATCGTAGGGCGAGCGGATCTGCTGCGACAGCACCGCCATCGGCTTGTCATCGCCCATGGAGCCGACCGCTTCCATACCGGTCTCACCGAGCGGACGGATGATCTGGTCGCGCTCTTCGAAGGTCACGTTGAACATCTTCATGTGAGTGCGCACCTCTTCGGTGCTCATCTCGGGGAAGGAGCGCGACTCTTCGGTCAGGTTCATCGTGTTCTCAAGCCGCAGGGAGTTCTCCTTCAGCCACTGCTTGTAGGGCTTGGCGGTCTTGAGGCGGTTATCCACATCGGCGGTGTGCAGCACCTCACCGGTCTGGGTGTCGATCGCCAGGATCTGGCCCGGTCCGACACGGCCCTGAGCGACGATATCGGCGGGCTCGTAGTGGAACACACCGATCTCGGACGCGGTACAGATCATGCCGTCATTGGTCATTACCCAGCGTGACGGACGCAGACCGTTACGGTCGAGCATACAGACCGCATAACGGCCGTCGGTCATCACCATGCCGGCGGGGCCGTCCCAGGGCTCCATGTGCATCGAGTTGTACTCGTAGAACGCACGCAGCTCGGAGTCCATGGTATCCACGTTCTGCCAGGCCGGCGGTACGATCATGCGCACAGCGCGGTACAGGTCCATGCCGCCGACCAGCAGGAACTCGAGCATGTTATCCATGCTGGAGGAGTCGGAGCCGGTGGTGTTGACGATCGGCTGCAGCTCGTTCAGGTTCGGCAGTTCGGGAGTAACGAACTTGGGTGCACGTGCACGTGCCCAGTTGCGGTTACCCTCGACAGTGTTGATCTCACCGTTGTGAGCGAGGAAGCGAAACGGCTGCGCCAGCGGCCAGCGCGGGGCGGTATTGGTGGAGAAACGCTGATGATAGGTACAGACCGCCGTTTCCAGGCGCGGATCGGCCAGGTCCTTGTAGAATACCGGCAGGTCGACCGGCATCATCAGGCCCTTGTAACCGACCACCTTGTGAGACAGGGTACAGATGTAGAAGTCGGGATCCTCGGCCAGCGCGATTTCGGCCTTGCGACGGGCGGTGAACAGGCCGACGGTCAGCTCTCGCTCGCTCTTGTCGGCGGCATTGACGATCACCTGCTCGATCTGCGGCAGGGTGTCGCGGGCGATCGGCCCCAGACAGGCCTGATCGGTCGGCACCACTCGCCAGCCGGCAACGTCCAGCCCCTGCGCTTTCAATTCGCGATCCAGAGTGTCTCGTGCCACTTGCGCCTGGGCGGCCTCGCGCGACAGGAACACCATGCCCACCGCAAAGAGCTCTGCCAGCTCGACGCCTAACTCTTCGCGAACAACCGCACGCATGAAGCTCTGCGGCATCTGCATCAGCAGACCGCAGCCGTCACCGGTTTTGCCATCGGCAGCGATACCGCCGCGATGCGTCATGCAGGCAAGCGCTTCGATCGCTTTCTCAAGCACACCGTGACTCGCCTGGCCCTGCATATGTGCCATCAAGCCAAAGCCACAGTTATCCTTGAATTCACCGGGGCGAAACAGACCTTTGCTCATAAGCCAATCCCACTAAAAAACCAAAAAAATCAATATATTAACTTCTATCTCTTTTCCCGATGTCAGGTTGCACGGACGAAAAGGGAGAGCAATTCTACACGTGGAGAAGCGCCGGGACAAATTTTGACCAGGACAAGCAGAAGCGAAAGCCTTTGCCAACAAAGGCTCAAACGGGGATATTTTTTGAATTTAAATCAAGATTCGATATTTTATTATTATTTTATTGATCTCTACCGTGCTTTACCCTCGGCAAACTATTGTTTTCGTATATCGGACTTTACACCGGCGATCGATCTGGCCCAAGGTCTAAGCTTGCGCAGAGCCTCAGGCAGGGTTTGCACCGCCGCCATTGCCGATGCACGGTCAGAAAACTGCCCGTAGACCACCACATGCCAGGGCGCACCTTTGTAGATCGTTCTGAAATAGTAGAAACGCTCCGGGCTGGACTGCGCCTTGATGAACTGTTCGACACTGGCGGCCTCACGAGCACCCAGCAACTGCAGCGTATAGCCTTTGTCGGGCCACTGCAGCAACTCGTCGGACCGGAGCAGGACACTCGATCCAGGGTTCGCAGATTCTGCAGCTGGCTTCTCTTCAGCGACGCTCCTCGCTGTCTGATTGCTCGCCTTCGGCACATCTACTGCAGCCACCGACGTTCCAGCAGCCTCGACAGGCGCCGCCTTGACCGGCTCGACTGTCCGCTCCGACGCCGCCGGCTGCTCTGCAGCGGCTACTTGCCCGGTTGCAGGGTCTGCTCCATCAGCCGGACTATCCTGCCCCCCATCGTCAACCACCCGCCCCGCTTCAGCAGTCACCGGTGCAGGCACCACCGACACCGGGTCTTCCGCTTGCGACTCCAGTCGGCGTTCCTGCTCCGCCAACTTCTGTTGCAGTTCCGAACGCACATCGACAACCCTGACCTCATCCTCAACCGCGGCCGCCGGGATTTCGATCGGCATCACCACTCGCGCGGTTTGTTCCGTCTCAGGCTCAGGTTCCGGCAGATACAACCAGACCGATGCGGCGAGGATGACCAGCAGCACCCCACCAATTGCCGCCGCATGCAGACCCGGCAAAGGGAAAGATCGGGCACTACCCCGCGTTATACCGCCCTGCTGGATCTGGCGACGCACCCCGGCGGCGAGCCGTCCTGGAAGCCCCTGGGACTCATCGATCAGGCGGCGCATTTTGCGCGCGGAAAGCTCGGTACCGGGAGGCAGCAGGGACTCTATATACTCGCGGGACTCCTGCGGCTCGAAAGCACTCAGGAGCTGCACATGCAAGCGCCCATCGAGCTGCTGATCCAGACCATTACCGATGAAACGCTGTTCGAAATCCGGCGTGCCGGTCAACACGACTCTCGGCGCGGCCTCATCCAGCAAGGCAAAATTGGTCAGCAGTTCAAGCGCGTTATTGGTCAGATAATCGGCATCGTCGATTATCAGCAGCAGCGGGACACCCGCTTCATGAAGATCTCGACTGAGGCCGTGCAAGGCTCTCAGCCGAGTCCGATTATCGGCATCGGCCGGACAATCGATCTGCAGTGCCGAGACCAGCGACGACAGCAGACGCGTGACATCCACCGTATCATCGCAGGATATCGACGCACGGCGAACGTCGTCAGTGCGCTCATCGACCTCCAACTGCTGAAGCAGAGTGGATTTACCACTTCCATCCACACCGATGATAAGCAGCATAAGGTCGGAAAAACGCAGGAGATGACGCATCTTCGATGCCAACTGCACTCGAGATACAGGCTCAAAGTAACGCGCCAGCGGATCCATATACTGCTACCTTGGATTAAAACTGACCGAGCCGCGGGCCCGCGCTTAATGTTTCATTCAGGAGTACTGGATCGAACGCCTCCGTCACCACTGCATCGCCAATAGCGTGCATCAGCACGAGACGGATGCGGCCATCCAGCACCTTCTTGTCGACCGACATGAGTTGCCTGAACTGCTCGGGTGTCATCTCAGCCGGAGCTTCAACCGGAAGACCAGCCGCCATAATCAGGTTTCGCACCCGCTCCACGTCACCGGCGGTCAGCCAACCGCAACGTGCGGACAGATCGGCTGCCATCAACATCCCAGTACCCACCGCCTCGCCATGCAACCAGGTACCGTAACCCTGCGCGGTTTCGATGGCGTGGCCGAAGGTATGCCCCAGGTTCAACAGTGCACGCACGCCGGACTCACGCTCATCCTGAGCGACCACCTCGGCCTTGATCTGGCAAGCCCGGTAGATCGCATGGGTCAGCGCCTCGGCATCCTGCGCACGCAATCGTTCTATGTTCTGCTCAAGCCAGTCAAAGAACTCCGCGTCATAGATCAAGCCGTACTTGATCACTTCAGCCAAGCCGGCCGAAAGCTCCCGGTCGGGCAGACTCGTTAACACGCCAGTATCCGCCAGCACCGCTACTGGCTGGTGAAAGGCGCCGATCATGTTCTTGCCCTTGGCGTGATTGACGCCGGTCTTGCCGCCGACAGAGGAGTCCACCTGGGACAGAAGCGTGGTGGGAATCTGGATAAAGTTGACGCCACGCTGATAGCTGGCAGCCGCAAACCCGGTCATATCCCCAACCACGCCACCGCCGAGCGCTATCAGCGTGGTGGTTCGGTTATGTCGCTTGTCCAGCAAGGCATCGAAGATCAGATTCAGATGATCAAGATCCTTATACGCCTCACCATCTGGCAGGATGACGCTGTCGACACTGAGATCACCCAGTTGCGCGACCACCTGATCCAGATAGAGCGGCGCCACGGTTTCATTACTGACGATCATGACCTGGCGCCCGCGCACATGCCGGGCCAACAAAGCGTCATCCAGCAGGCCGTTTCCGATATAGATGGGGTAGCTGCGATCGCCGAGATCCACAGTCAAGGTCAGCATGGTCGGAACATCTCCGGGTAAAGGGTCATACGGGGTGGGACAAAGCGGCCTGTTTATTGAGATGACGCACAATCTCGGACACAACGCTTCGCGGATGTCGCCGGTCGGTCTTTACGATCAGGTCGCAACATTCACGATACAGAGGATCGCGCTCAACCATCAGCTTTTCCAGTACCCCACGGGGATCGTCATTCTGCAACAGCGGCCGGTTGCGGTCTCGCGCGGTCCTTTCCAACTGCTGATCTACAGACGTTTGCAGATAAACGACGAAGCCGCGCGACTGAAGGTTGTGCCGGTTCTCAGGCCGCAGTACCGCGCCCCCGCCTGTTGCCAGAACGATCTGGCTCGATTGAGTGAGCTGGTCGATAACCGCCTGTTCACGATTACGAAAGCCGGTCTCGCCCTCTACATCGAAGATCCAGGGGATATCGGCTCCAGCCCTCTCCTCAATCGCCTTGTCCGAGTCGATAAATTCCTGGCCAAGCTCATGTGAAAGCAAACGCCCTATGGTGCTCTTTCCAGAGCCCATAGGGCCAATAAGAAAAACGTTCAACTACAGCTTTACCTTTACTACTATCTGACCGTCAGTGACTCACGAACCAGTTTCGGCGTGATGAAGATCAGCAGCTCTTCTTTAGAGTCTGACTGCTGCCGGCTCTTGAACAGGTTGCCTACGACCGGAATATCGCCAAGCAGCGGAACCTTGTTTACCGAGTTACGAGTCTCCTTGCGGAACACGCCACCAAGCACAACCGTATCGCCATCATTGACCACAACCGATGTTTCGACCTGGTTTTTATTGATCGCGCGCTCACCGTTTTCAAGGATCTGGCCGAGGGAATCCTCGTTGATCACGAGATCCAGTGAAATGCGGTCTCCCGGGTTTACCTGCGGGGTAACCTTCAGGCTCAACAACGCATCCTTGAATTCGATGGTCGTTTTGTCCTCTTCAATAACCTGATAGGGCACCTCCTGACCGGATTCGATGGTCGCCTCAGTACCGTTGGTGGTAATCACCTTCGGCTGAGACACAATCTCAACCACCCCGTCACTCTGCAGAGCAGTCAGCTCCGCTGCGATCGCGAAGTTGCTGCTGATAAAGCCGACCTCAAAACCGGAGGTGGCCGACACGCCGAGATCAACCAGCATATCGTTATTGTTCAGGGCATTGGTGAAGTATGTTTCATTGCCATTGATACTACCGACCGCAGTACCGGCCCAGCGAATACCCAGGTTTTTCTCAAAACTGGACGATGCGGTAACAACACGGGCCTCGATCAGTATCTGCGCGACCTCAACATCGAACTTGCGCAGGGTGCGTCGAATCTCCTCGATCTGCGCCGCTGTCTCGCGGATCATCAGCACGTTGGTCTGATCATCGGCAAGGACGAAGCCGCGCTCGGAGATCAATTTTGCCGTCTCGATGTAGTTTTTCAGTTCGGAAGCCCGGCGGAAATCGACCTGTACATAGTCAGTCACCAGCGGCGCCAACTCCTGTACCTGCTGCTGGCTCTCCAGCTCCTCCTTCTCCCTCGCGGCGATCTCGCTGGAGGTTCCGATCATCAGCACGTTGCCCACTTCGCGCTTATCCAATCCCTTGGTCTTGAGGATGATATCCAACGCCTGGTCCCAGGGCACATTCTTCAGGCGCAGGGTGATATTGCCGGCACTGCTATCCACCGCATCGCTGATCACCAGGTTCATCTCGGCAACCTCAGCGATGATCTGCAGAATGGAGCGTACGGATACATCCTGGAAATTCAGATCGATCTTCTCGCCACTGTAGGGGAAGAGATCACGCGCATCCGCCTGCTCCTGAGTGGTCAACGGCTTGAAATCGACGAACAGCTGGTTACCGGTCTGGTACGCCATATAGTCATAGGGCTCGGCCGAAGGCTTGATCAGGATCGTGGTATTTTCGCCGCTGACCATGGAATCGATAAACATCACCGGGGTAGCGAAATCCTGCACATCCACGCGTTGTTCAAGGTTGTCGGACAACCCGGCACCGATCAGGTTGAGCACAACGTTGTTGCCCTCTTCGAAGATATCCAGGCCGGCCTCATCGTCACTCATGGTGATCACAACGCGACCCTGGTTACCTTCGATGCGCTCGAAATCTATCCCCTGCACGCGGGTGCGATCATCCGGCATCGCCGGCATACGGGGGCCTGCAACCGGCTTCGGAGCAGCAATGGGTGCTTCGGCAGCCACTGTGCTGCCGGTAGCAGAGAATTCGATAAACAGACTGTTGCCGTCGGTGAAGGTACGGTACTGAGCCGGCTCGTTAAGATTGGTCACGACGCGCAACCGCCCCTCGGCCTGTGCAAAGCTCAGAGAATCCACCTGACCGGACTGCACATCCATCTGACGCACGCCAAGCTCATTACTGACACCCCAGAAATCCATGACAAACCGGGGCGGGCTATCGATCATGTACGCTTTCGGCGCAGGTGGCGGCTGATCGAAATCGAATCGCACCTCCAGCTTATTACCCGGCAGGGCAACGAAGGATGAGTCCTTGAGTTGAGCATCCTGGGCCCATACCGGTGAGGTAAACGATACCGCCAGTGCAGCTAGAACCACCCCTGAAATCCAAGACGCGGCGCGGGACAGCAACCGACCTTTTTCACATTCGTTGAGTCTATTCACAGTCAGCATCCCTCGTTATTCCTGCTCCGGCATCGCCAGGTTACGTGGACGCGTCATCCAACCACCCCGGCCATTCGATATAATCTCGACCAACTTTATCGTCTGGTTGTTCACTTCAACCACTTCCCCGTAGTCCAACCCCATGTGATCGCCCACGGTCACGCGATGGATCTCACCCTTGTTATCCCGCACCAGCGCATAAAGTGCCTGGGAGCCCAACGGGGTAATGGTCCCCACCATACTGAGCTGATCGATGGCAAACTCTTCGAGGTAGTCCTTGGGCCGGTCCTGATCGGGCTTGATACCGGAATCTGGCCCGGCAAGCTTATCCGCCTCAGACTCCGGCACCAAGGGTTTGAACGGATCGCGCAGACTGGAGCCCTCGTAAACGAAACTCTCATAGGGCTTAAACTCCGGTAATGGCTCGATCTTGCCACCCGGTTTGGCCAGCGTAGCCGATACGAACTGACGCAGATCGGCCGTATCCTCCACCCAGAGGCAACCGGTAGTCAGCAGTGCCGAGAACGACAGTGCCAGCCAGGTACGATGCCGCACGCCATGTGCTTTCACGGGTTCACTTCGTATCATCATAACGATAGGTCTTTGCACTGATGTTCATTGACAACTGGCCATTACCGGACGGTTTGAGCGAGTAATCATGCAACGTCACGATTCGCTTGATCGCGGCAACGCCACTGACGAACTCCCCCATCTGGTGATAGGTGCCGCGCACCTGAATACTGATCGGCAGTTCGACATAAAACTGAGCCTTGCGCTCCGCCTGCAACGCGATAGTGTCGATATCGAGGCCGGCACTCTTGCCGATAGCGGTAATGTCCTCCAACAGCCCCGGCACCTCTTTATCGGTCGGCAGTTGTTTCAACAGCTCGGCGAAGCGCCCCTCCACATCGGCCATCTGCTTGCGTAGCGCCGCAAGGTTGGCTACCTGGAAGGCCTTGGATTCGAACTGCTGCTTGAGCTCCTGCTCCTTGACGATCTCGCGCTCAACCGATTGGTGCTTGTCCATGATCAGGAAGTAGATACCGGCACCGACAATCGCTGCGAACAGCAGTAGATAAACGACCGCTTTGACACCAACAGGCCAGCTTCCGGCTGAATTGATGTCCATATCATTGGGATCAAACCCCTTGAAGGCGTTTTTCAGACCATCCATCGATGCGCTCACTTATCGGTCTCCTCCGCCTTGGGTTTTGTCAGCGGTACCGCGAGATTGAAATCTCGCATACCCTTCGCAGCCCGAACTTGAGACAAACTGGGCTCACCGAACCAGATCGAGTCATTCAGATTGCGCATCAGGCTGGATACATCGTTGTTAAGCTCAGCCAGGCCATTAATGGCAATGCGATCGCCCGAGCGCGACAATGAACTGTAATACAACCCATCCGGCAGTACCCGCACCAGCTCATCGAAGTTACGCACGATCAGCGGACGATTGCCCTGCAACTCCTGAATCGCGTTGAGTCGCTCGAGCAGCCGCTCACGCTGACGCTTGAGCTCCTTGATCTCGGCTATTTTCTTGTCCAGCTTGGAGATTTCGGAGCGCACATAATTATTACGCGCCTGCTGCCGGTCCATCTGCATATCGTAGTAATAGCTGATGCCAAACACCGTCAGCGCCCCTAGCACCGCGGCGGCCGCCAGATTGCCGACAAACCGTTTCTGCAGTCTGGCGTCTCGTTCCTCTCGCCAGGGCCTGAGGTTAATACGCGCCATATATCCCTTCCCTACCTGTCAAAGCTTCTCAGCGCAAGGCCGCAAGCCTTGGCCAGCATCGGCGCATCATTGATCAGACGATCCTGATTCAGGCGAGGGCCAACGCGAATAGTTGAAAACGGATTGACAACTTTTGCAGGGACTCCGATCTCCTCCTGCATCAGTTCCGCCAAGCCACCTATGCCCGCGGTTCCCCCCGCGAGATAGAGTTCGGAAAGCTGATTCTGAGCCCCTGAAGAGTAGAAAAACTGCAGTGCACGGGACACTTGCTGGATAACCGACTGCCGAAACGGCATCACCAGCATCTCGACAATCTCTTCATCCAGGCTGCCGTTGCGCAGCTTCTGCTCAACCTCGCTGACCTCAAGACCGTATTGCTGATGTATCGCATTGGTCAGCTCGTTCCCGCCGAAGGCCTGTTCGCGGTTGTAGATAATTTTACCGCCGCGGAACACATTGAGCGTCAGTGTCGATGCACCGATATCGACCAGACCGATCAACGCCTCGGGCGTGTAACCCTCCAGCAGCGGCAGCAGCCGCTCCATGACGAAGGTATCGACATCGACGATTTCGCACTGCAGCTGAGCGCCGTTGACCGCTTCCTCACGACTGGACACATCGTCGCGTCGGCAAGCGACCAAGAGGATCTCGTTCAAGGTCGGATGATGTTCGACCGGCCCGACCACCTCGAAGTCGAGAGCGACCTCATCAAGCGCATAGGGGATGAACTGGTCAGCCTCGATCTTGACCTGCTCCTCAAGCTCCAGATCGGAAAATGCGTTACTGATCTCCAGGCGTTTGGTTATGACTGCCGACGAAGGCACCGCGACAACCGCGTGCTTGAGTTTGTTACCACAGATTTTAAGCCCGCGCTCAATGGCATCGGACACCTCGCCCTGATTCTCGACAGTACCGTCCACTACGGCACTGGGCGGCAGAGGCACTACGGCGTAAGCGTCGACCTGATAGTCGCGCCCATGCTGAGAAAGGGAGACCAGCTTGACGGATGAAGAGCCTATGTCAACGCCCACCCAGCCAGCATTTTTATTACCGAACAAGCTGACCACGACACTTTCCTTATATCTCTAAGCAACACTCCAAGCGTCACTTTAGTCTCAATGATGAAGAATTTAAACTGTTGTTCACTAGAGGCCAAGCTTTCAGTACCGATATAATGCTCAGGCTCAAGAATAATCCACCCCATCAGGGCTAGCATGCGAATTTTTCACAAAATATTCAAATGGCTGAGTGTACTGACCGCCGCCGGTCTGGTTGCACTCCTGATTGCCACCGCAGGTATCTACTACTATTTCGCGCCTCAACTGCCCGACGTTGAAACCCTTCGCGAGGTCCGCTTTCAGACGCCGCTTCGCGTTTACTCCGCGGATCATAAACTGATAGCCGAGTTCGGCGAAAAGCGGCGCACACCGATCGACTACGACGAAATACCCGAGGATTTCGTCCATGCGCTGCAGGCTGCCGAGGACTCCCGCTTCTTCGAGCACATAGGTATCGACATCATCGGCCTGTTCCGCGCGGCCTTTCAGCTCGCCAGCACCGGCCAGATCCAGAGCGGTGGATCCACTATCACCATGCAGGTCGCGAAAAACTTCTTCCTGACCCGTGAGCGCACGTTCAGCCGCAAGTTCATGGAGATTCTCCTGGCACTGCGCATCGAGCAGGAGCTCAGCAAGGAGGAGATTCTCGAGCTGTATATCAACAAGATCTACCTTGGCCACCGCGCTTACGGCATACAGGCCGCCTCTACGGTATATTACGGCCAGTCGATCAAAGACTTGAGCCTAGCACAGCTGGCCATGATCGCGGGCCTGCCGAAGGCACCCTCGGCTTACAACCCGCTGTCCAACCCCAAGCGCGCACTGGAACGTCGAGACTGGATCCTCGGACGCATGCTCAGCCTGGGCTACATCGACCAGACCCGCTACCAGGAGGCGGTCGCTCAACCCGTCACCGCCAGCTACCACGGCAGTGACATCGAACTCCAGGCGCCCTATATCGCCGAGATGGTACGCGCCGAGCTCTATGAGCAGTACGGCGAGGATCTCTACACCGAAGGCCTCAGCGTCATCACCACCATTGACAGCCAACTGCAGGAGAGCGCCGCATCCGCCCTGCGCAATGGGCTGATCGCCTACAGCGAACGGCACGGCTACCACGGCCCCGAACATCAATATGACACCAGCGCCCTACCCAAAGCGGAGCAGCTGAAACTGCTGGACAAGACGGCCGTTTTTGGCGGACTGATCCCCGCCCTGGTGACACAGGTTGGCAGCGACAGTGCCACCCTGCTAAGCAAGGAAGCGGGCGAAATTCAGCTCAGCTGGGACGGAATGCGCTGGGCCAGCCCCTACAAAAGCGTCAACTACGCAGGCCCCGAGCCGAAGAAACCGGCCGACATCCTGAGCGTCGGCGATCTGGTCAGAGTCATCAACACCAGCGATGGCTGGAAGCTGAGTCAAATCCCGAAAGTTCAGGGTGCCATCATTGCGCTCGACCCCAACAATGGCGGCATTAAAGCGCTCAGCGGCGGATTCAGCTTCGCGCTTAACAAATTCAACCGTGCGATCCAGGCCTATCGCCAGCCCGGCTCCAATATCAAGCCTTTCCTGTATACCGCGGCACTCGAATATGGCTTTACCCCCGCATCGATCATCAACGATGCGCCCGTGGTGTTCCACGACGTCAGTCTCGAGAGCAACTGGCGCCCCGAGAACGACAACGGCACCTTTGGCGGTCCAACCAGGCTCAGAGAAGCCCTGTATCGCTCCCGCAACCTGGTATCGATCCGCCTGATGCGCTCACTCGGCATCGACAAGGCACGCGACTTCATCCTGCGCTTCGGTTTCTCGCCCGAGCGACTGCCACAAAATCTGTCACTGGCTCTAGGCAGTGCCGACGCAACGCCGATGCAGGTGGTGACCGGCTACGCCAGTTTTGCCAACGGCGGTTTCAAGATCGCGCCCTACCTGATCGCACGCCTCGAGAGCGCCGAAGGCGACACGCTGTTTGAGGCATCACCCCTCAAAGCCTGCCCGCAGTGCCGCTATGCGGCCGCTGACAGCAACGACGACTCCAGCGAAGAGCGGCCAGGGCCGGTTGTGCAGTACAGCGACACGGAGGGCGCGGCTCCACGCATCATCACACCGGAATCAGCCTTCCTGATCTACAACGTGATGCAGGATGTCATCAATCGGGGTACCGGTCGGCGCGCACTGGTGCTGAACCGCAGCGATCTAGCCGGCAAGACCGGCACCACCAATGATCAGAAGGACGCCTGGTTCAGCGGTTTCAACCGGACGCTGGTGGCCACCGCTTGGGTCGGCTTCGATCAACCTGCTCCGCTTGGACGCCGGGAATACGGCAGCAGCGCTGCACTGCCGATCTGGATCGATTTTATGCGCGATGCACTCAAGGACACACCGGAGAGCGCCCCCTCAGCGCCAGAGGGCGTTATCAGCGCACTGATCGACCCCGCCACCGGCAAACTCGCCTACCCGGGCCAGACCGATGCAATCAGGGAGTATTTCCGCTCCGAACAGCTGCCGACCGATCACGCACAAAGCCCGGAGGAGAAGCTCGCACCGCCGACAACGGAGCAGATATTCGGTCTGGGCGGCTAATAAAAAGCGCTGTATAGCGGAATGCCGGACACAAAAAAACCAGCTCGAAAGCTGGTTTTTTTGTGTCGATCTCGCTTACTGAGTGTAGCTGGCCGGCAGCGGCAGGCGGGCAACACCGGTATCGATGGCAGCCTGAGCTACGGCATAGGAAACCGCCCCACGCAGACGCGAGTCAGTTGCCTTCGGCAGAATATACTCACGCCCGAACTCCAGAGAGTCCAGACCATAAGCTTTGAGCACCTCTTCGGTAACCGGCTGTTTGGCCAGATCTGCCAGCGCACGCACGGCAGCCGCCTTCATCTCTTCGTTAATTGCCGTCGCACGCACATCCAGCGCACCACGGAAGATGTAGGGGAAGCCCAGTACGTTGTTGACCTGGTTCGGGTAGTCGGAACGGCCGGTCGCCATGATCAGGTCGGAGCGGGTCGCCTTGGCCAGATCATAGGCGATCTCCGGATCCGGGTTGGAGCAAGCAAACACGATCGGATTTTCCGCCATCTTCAGCAGGTTTTCCGCCGACAGCAGGTTCGGACCGGACAGACCGACGAACACATCCGCGCCTTCGATCGCCTGATCCAGCGTACGCAGATCGGTTTCGGTGGCAAAGGCTGCCTTCTCCGGCGTCAGGTCATCGCGACCGGAGTGGATCACGCCCTTGCGGTCGATCATGTAGATATTTTCGACCTTGGCGCCCATATTGATCAGCAGCTTCATACAGGCACTGGCAGCGGCACCAGCGCCCAGACATACGATCCGCGCTTCTTCCAGCTTCTTACCGGCCAGTTCGAGAGCGTTGATCATACCGGCGGCGGTTACGATAGCTGTACCGTGCTGGTCGTCATGAAATACCGGAATCTTGCAGCGCTCGATCAGCGCGCGCTCGATCTCGAAACACTCCGGCGCCTTGATATCTTCGAGGTTGATACCACCAAAAGTATCGGCAATACGCGCCACGGTATCGATAAAGGCCTGCGGACTTTCGGCATCGACCTCGATATCGATCGAGTCGACACCGGCAAAGCGCTTGAACAGCAATGCCTTACCTTCCATAACCGGCTTGGACGCCAGCGGGCCAAGATCACCCAGACCCAGAATCGCACTTCCGTTGGAGATAACGGCAACCAGGTTACCTTTGGCAGTGTAGCGATAAGCCGCATCCGGATCCTTGGCGATTTCACGAACCGGTTCTGCGACGCCCGGAGAGTATGCCAGAGAGAGGTCACGGGCAGTCTCAGCAGGTGTCGTCAGCTCTACACTGATCTTACCGGGACGCGGAAACTCGTGGTAATCAAGAGCCGCTTGTTTGAATTCTTGAGACATGGTTGCTTTTTTCCACTAAGGTTGCATATGGAGAGCTTGCATCATATAGAAAGGCGATATAAGCGACAACCACGGACCCCAGTGCGTCATCCACCGATCAGTTTCATATGACGGAGATCGCTGACCCCGATCAACCAGCGCTTTCGACCGGGTTTGAGATTGCGCCCCCGGTCCACGATCCAGCCCCGCACCTCGATCCTTCTGTGCAACAGAGTCCGCAGCCAAGCCTCGGCATCCGGCTCGATCAGATCACGATCAATCCTGAGCACCAGATGGTCGTCAACCTCGAGATAGAGCGCGTTTCGGGTAAGATCCAGCTTGCTTACCCCGCCCGCAACCAGAGCGAAACCCGCGCTATTGACCGACGCAGCGGAACGCACCGGATCATCACGCCAAAGCCCCAACCGTTGCCGCCTCGCCTGCTGTTCCGCTTCGAACAGGCAATCGCTCAAGAGCAGGTTGGGCGGAATCGCGATCGCGTAGCCCAGCCCCTCGCGGACCAGACGCTCCGACAACGGCTCCCCGTCCAGCGACAGATACGCCAGCAGTCGACCATAGCGATCTCTGGGCTCTTCACCCTCGACCACCCCCAGCATCCGCCCCTGAACCCAGCGCTCAAGCATCCGGTACGCTTCGCGGGCACCGGGCTGATCCGAACGCCCCTTGCGTCCGATCTCCGGCGTATTGACGCCAATCAGACGCACCGAATCCCCGTCGACCATACGCAAGGTATCGCCATCGACCACGCTGGAAACCTTTGCCTGCCGTTCGACAGGCGGCAAAGCACACCCGGCAATAACCGGCTGCGACAACGGAACCAGGACAATAAAAAAGGCACTCCAATGGAGTGCCTTTTTCAGTATCAGCAGCATGGCCGATCGAATTACTTCTTCAGTGAACGAGCGCCAAAACGCTTGTTGAAGCGGTCTACGCGGCCACCGGAGGTCGCTTCTTTCTGCTTACCGGTGTAGAACGGGTGGCACTGGCTGCAAACGTCGACCAGCATCTCTGCTTCACCCAGGGTAGAGCGAGTGTTCATCACGTTACCGCAGGAACAGGTAACCTTGATTTCAGTGTATTCCGGATGGATACCAGCTTTCATGTCAAACCTCGAATCGTTGTTTAATGTGCCGCCACCCATCGCATCCTAATATTGCGCTGAGCACCGCACGATCGACAGAAACAGCGTCGTAGCGACATGGCTGCTCTGTAGCTTATTCTGCATCACAAAGGATAAGGCCGGGCATTATACGTACAGCCACCGGTCGTCGCAAGCTACCATGGGAGTTTAATCGGCCGGCAAACTTACTTAGACTAGGGCGCTGCGACCGACCCGCCAGCCTGGAACCCGCCACGTGATATTGCGCATCGCCCTGCCCACGCCGCTGCATCGGCTGTTCGACTACCAGCTGCCACTGAGCCGCCTGGACACGCCGCCGTGCAGAGGCTGCCGGGTTCGCGTGCCGTTCGGCCCTCGCGAGATGATCGGTCTGATCGTCGATACGCCGGAACAGAGCGACCTGCCGCTGGCCAAACTCAAACCCATACACGAGATACTCGATAGCGAGCCGGTACTGGATCCACCCCTGCTCGAACTGGGGCACTGGGCCGCCCGCTACTACCAACATCCGGTTGGAGACGCCCTGATCCAGCTGCTGCCGGTCATGCTGCGCCAGGGCAGGCCGGCCGAATTCGCCCACGCCACCCTCTGGCGCGCCACACCCGGCGCCGACACGGCCAGTCTCAGCACCACCGCCCACCGCCAACGGGAGCTACTGCAGATACTGCTCGAGCACCCTCATGGCATCAGCCCGGATGCGATTCGCGCCGAGGGCGGCCATACACCGCTGTTGAAAACGCTGGCCGAGAAGCAGCTGGCGGAGGCGTTCCAGAACCAGCCTGTCAACACTGCGCCGATTGCACCGGATCAGCTGCTGCGCGAACCGAAGCTGGTACTGCACGATGAGCAAGCGGATGCGATGGAGAAGATCGCCTGCGCCCAGGGGTTCACGCCCTTCCTTTTATACGGTGTCACCGGCTCGGGCAAAACAGAGATCTACCTGCAGGCGATCGAACAGACGCTCAAGGCCGGCAAGCAGGCACTGGTACTGGTGCCCGAAATCGGGTTGACACCCCAGACCCTGGCCCGCTTTCGCAGCCGTTTTCGCGTCCCCGTTCACGCGCTGCACTCCAATCTGACCGACCGCGAGCGCCTGGATACCTGGCTGCACGCGCGCCAGGGCAGCGCGCGCATCATCATCGGCACCCGCTCGGCGATCTTCACCCCGCTGCAGCATCCCGGCCTGATCATCGTCGACGAGGAGCACGACAGCTCGTTCAAACAGCAGGACGGTTTCCGTTACCACGCCCGCGACCTGGCCGTGGTCCGCGCCAGCCGCGAACAGATTCCGATTATCCTGGGCAGCGCCACCCCGGCACTGGAAACACTGCATAACGCCCAGAGCGGGCGCTACCAGCAGCTCAATCTGACCAAGCGAGCCGGTAACGCCATCGCGCCCCGGTTCGAACTGCTCGATATTCGCCAGCAGCCGCTCGATGCCGGACTCTCGCAGGAGCTGATCCGACGTATGCACCGGCATCTGGCAGCCGGCACCCAGGTGATGCTGTTTCTGAATCGGCGTGGTTTTTCCCCGTCGCTGATCTGTAACCAGTGCGGCACCGTCGTCGACTGCACACGCTGCGATGCGCATATGACCCTGCACCGCACACCGCCGCACCTGCACTGCCACCACTGCGACCGCCAGACCCCTATCCCTCGCGCCTGCGCCCACTGCGGCAGCAGCGAGCTACGCCCGCTCGGCATCGGCACCGAGCGCGCCGAGGATGCACTGAAACGCCACTTTCCCAATGTCCCGGTATTGCGCGTCGACCGCGACAGCACCACGCGCAAGGCGGCGCTGGAAAAGATTATGCACCAGGTACACAGCGGCGAACCCTGCATCCTGATCGGCACCCAGATGCTGGCCAAGGGCCACCACTTCCCGCTGGTCACCCTGGTTGCCATCCTCGATGCCGATGCCGGGCTGTTCAGTGCCGACTTCCGTGGCATGGAGCGCACCGCGCAGCTGATCCTGCAGGTGGCGGGCCGTGCCGGCCGCGCCGAGCACCCGGGTGAGGTGCTGCTGCAGACCCTGCATGCGGAACACCCGATGCTGCAGACACTGATCGGCAGCCACTACCTCAGTTTTGCTGCCCAGGAGATGCGGCTGCGCCACGCCGCGGCCCTGCCCCCGTTCACCTATCACGCGCTGCTGCGCGGCGAGGCGACGCGTCAGGGCTGGGCGGAGCAGTTCCTGCTCGAACTGGGCCGACAGGTCCGCGAGCAGCGCGACCTGCCCGCCGGGGTGCAGCTGATCGGCCCCTTCCCGTCACCGATGGAGAAGCGGGGCGGCCTGTTCCGCGCCCAGCTGCTGATCACCGCTGCCCAGCGCGGCGCCCTGCACACTTGGCTGGATGCACTGATCCTAACGGCTCAGCAGCATCCTCAGGGGCGCCGCGTACGCTGGGTACTGGATGTGGACCCGATCGACAACTATTGAGGATCGTCCTGACGCTCGATGGTCACAGAATCCGATTGGCATTCCCCCACATCCGGGCGATATAATGCCCGGTTTTCCGGGGTCGTCATCCTGGCTTGCAGGCTTCGGCATGGCTGCCAAGCTTCGCCGCTCGCCGGCCCGAAACCCTATTCACCCTTCAGGGTACGTTGATGAAAGAACTTATCGCACAGCTGATCGATACAGGACTCAAGACACTGATCGCCGACGGCACGCTGCCGGACGATATTCAGCCCAATATCATGGTCGAAAACACCCGTGACAAGGCACACGGCGACTTCGCCAGCAATATTGCCCTGACCCTGGCCAAGCCGGCGCGATGCAACCCGCGTGAGCTGGCGCAGAAGCTCTGCGCCGCCCTGCCTGCCTCCGACAGTGTCGAAAAGACCGAGATCGCCGGGCCCGGCTTCATCAACTTTTTCATCACCCAAGCCTCCGCCTATGCCGTGATCGGTCAGATCCTCGAGCAGGGTGAGCAGTTCGGCCGTGCCGCGCGGAACGCCGGCCCGCGGGTCCAGGTCGAGTTCGTCTCCGCCAACCCCACCGGCCCGCTGCACGTCGGTCACGGCCGCGGTGCCGCCTACGGCGCCACCGTATCCGACCTCCTCGAAGCTGCCGGTGTGCAGGTGGAGCGCGAGTATTACGTCAACGACGCCGGCCGGCAGATGAACATCCTTGCGGTCAGTGTCTGGCTGCGCTACCTGGAGCTGCTCGACGGCGAGCTGAGCTTCCCGGCCAACGGCTACCAGGGCCACTATATCCGCGATATCGCCCATGATCTGAACAAGAGCTACGGCGACCGTTTCGCGCGCCCGGTTGCCGAACTGTTCGCCGACATCACCCCGGATGAGCCCGCCGGCGGCGACAAGGAGCTGCATATAGATGCGCTGATCGAGCGTGCCCAGGCGATGCTCGGCGACGACTACACCCTGGTATTCGATGCCGGTCTCGACTCCATTCTCAGCGATATCCGCGAGGATCTGGGTGAGTTCGGCGCCGACTATCAGGTCTGGTTCTCCGAGCGCTCGCTGACCAGCAACGGCGACGTGGACAAGGCACTGCAGTCGCTGCAGGAGAAGGGCCACCTGTACGAAAAGGAGGGCAACCTCTGGTTCCGCTCCACCGATTTCGGCGATGACAAGGACCGCGTGGTCAAGCGCGCCAACGGCCAGACCACCTACTTCGCCTCCGATATCGCCTACCACATGAACAAGTTCGAGCGCGGTTTCGATCAGGTGGTGAATATCTGGGGTGCCGACCATCACGGCTATATCACCCGCGTCAAGGCGGCGATCCAGGCGCTGGGTTACGACCCGGAGCGTCTGGTGGTCAAGCTGGTACAGTTCGCCATCCTCTACCGCGGCGGTGAGCGGGTGCAGATGTCCACCCGCTCCGGCTCCTTTGTCACCCTGCGCGAGCTGCGCGAAGAGGTCGGAGCCGATGCCTGCCGCTTCTTCTACGTGACGCGCAAGGCGGACCAGCACATGGATTTCGACCTGGATCTGGCCAAGTCCGAGTCCAAGGACAACCCGGTGTACTACATCCAGTACGCCCACGCCCGCGTCTGCTCTGTCCTGCGCAAGCTGGAGCAGCAGGGCATGGCCTGGATACAGGACGCCGGGTTGAAGAACCTGACCCGCCTCGATACCGAAGCGGAGAAGGATCTGGTCACCACGCTGAGCAAGTATCCGGAACTGCTGCAGAACGCCGCGCTCAACTACGAGCCGCACCTACTGGCGAACTACCTGCGCGATCTGGCCGGTGACTTCCACACCTACTACAACGCGCACAAGATGCTGATCGACGATGCCGAACTGCGCAACGCCCGCCTGACCCTCAGCGTGGCCGTGCGCCAGGTGCTGGCCAACGGCCTGACCCTGCTCGGCGTCAGCGCACCGGAGCAGATGTAAACCACCATGGCTCGACAGGACTACGCACAGAAACGCCGCGCCAGCAGCTCGGCCAGTCGCAAGGCGCCACCGCGCAAGCAGCCGCCACCACCGCCACGTCGCCCCTGGGGGCTGGCGCTGCTCTCGCTGATCGCGCTCGGCGGCCTCGGCGTGCTGATCTACCTGCTGATCCAGACCCCGGGCGGCGCACCGGCGGCGAAAGCCCCGGTGGCCGCCCCGGTCGCCAAGGTGGAGAAACCCGCTCCGGCCAAACCGGCGGTCAAGGCGGAACCGACGCCCGACAGCGGCGAAAAGAGCAGCGAAAAGAGTGGCGAGCGCTTCGAGTTCTACAAGATGCTGCCGAAGAGCACGGTGGAGACACCCGAAATATCGGCGTACAAGTCGACGCCGAAAACCGCCAAATTGGAGACCAAGATCCTGCTGCAGGCCGGCTCGTTCCGCAACGCCGACGATGCCGAGCAGATGCGCGCACAGATGATCCTGGCCGGGCTGCCCAACGTCAGCACCAGCCGCACCGAAGGCAGCAACGGCATCTGGTACCGGGTCCGTACCGGCCCGTTCAACACCCGCGCCGAGGTCAACCAGGCGACCAACAAGTTGTATACCTTGAATATCCACCCGCTGGAGATACGCGCTGAATAAGCGCATCTCCGGCGGCGGCCGGGCGAATTCCGTCCCCCCCCCTTGAAATAGCCCGCCGCGCATCCATATCCCCTGTATTCAACGCAAAACAGGGAATCCTCTGTCATGACAACCATCGTATCCGTTCGCCGCGGCAATCAGGTCGTCGTTGGCGGCGACGGCCAAGTCTCGCTCGGCAACACCGTAATGAAAGGCAGCGCGCGCAAGGTGAATGTATTGGCCAAGCATCAGGTCATCACCGGTTTCGCGGGCAGCACTGCCGATGCCATCACCCTGCGCGATCTGTTCGAACAGCAACTGGACAAGCACCAGGGCAACATCATCACCGCCGTAATCCAGCTCGCCCGCGAGTGGCGTTCCGACCGGGTGCTGCGCCGCCTGGAGGCGCTGATGCTGGTCGCCAACAAGGACAAGACCTTCCTGATCTCCGGCAGCGGTGACATCATCGAGCCGGAGGATGGCGTCATCGCCATCGGCTCCGGCGGCAACTACGCCCTCGCCGCCGCCCGCGCGCTGGTCGACAACACCGATCTCAGCGCCCGTGATATCGTGGAGAAGAGCCTGCACATCGCCGCCGGCATCTGCGTCTTCACCAATGACAACCTGACCATCGAACAGCTCGAAACGGCCGGCTGAGGAGAACGCCATGTCCAACATGACCCCACGCGAAATCGTATCCGAGCTGAACCGCCATATCGTCGGTCAGGATGAGGCCAAGCGCTCCGTCGCCATCGCCCTGCGCAACCGCTGGCGCCGGATGCAGCTCGACGAGGAGCTGCGCCCGGAAGTGACGCCGAAAAACATTCTGATGATCGGCCCCACCGGGGTCGGCAAGACCGAGATCGCCCGCCGCCTGGCGAAACTGGCCAACGCGCCGTTCATCAAGGTGGAAGCGACCAAGTTTACCGAAGTGGGCTATGTCGGCCGCGATGTGGAGACCATCATCCGCGATCTGGTGGAGATGTCGCTGAAGATGGTGCGCGAACAGGCGATGGAGAAGCACCGCTTCCGCGCCGAGGAGCTGGCCGAGGAGCGCATTCTCGACGCCTTGCTGCCGCAGGCCCGCAGCACCGGCTTCGACAGCGAAGCGCCGAGCAAGAGCGACTCCGCCACCCGCCAGATCTTCCGCAAGAAGCTGCGCGAAGGGCAGCTAGACGACAAGGAGATCGAGATCGAGGTGGCCCAGCCCCAGGTCGGTGTCGAGATCATGTCGCCGCCGGGGATGGAGGAGATGACCAGCCAGCTGCAGAACCTGTTCTCCAACCTGGGTCAGGGGCGCAAGCAGAGCCGCCGGATCAAGGTTAAGGAGGCGTTCAAGCTGCTCACCGACGAGGAAGCCGCCGGCCTGGTCAAGGAGGAGGAGATCAAGCAGCAGGCGGTGGAACGGGTCGAGCAAAACGGCATCGTGTTCCTCGACGAGATCGACAAGGTGTGCAAGCGTGCCGAGAGCGGCGGTGCCGATGTCTCCCGCGAGGGGGTGCAGCGCGACCTGCTGCCGCTGATCGAGGGCTGCACCGTCAGCACCAAGTACGGCATGGTACGCACCGACCATATCCTGTTCATCGCCTCCGGCGCTTTCCACCTGGCACGGCCGTCCGACCTGATCCCGGAGCTGCAGGGCCGCCTGCCGATCCGGGTCGAGCTGCAGGCACTGACGCCGGAGGATTTCCGCCGCATCCTGACCGAACCCAAGGCGTCGCTGACCGAGCAGTACAAAGCGCTGCTGGCCACCGAAGGGGTGAATATCGAGTTCACCGAAGACGGCATCGCCCGCCTGGCGGAGCTGGCGTTCCAGGTCAACGAAACCACCGAGAATATTGGCGCCCGCCGCCTGCATACGATGATGGAGCGCCTGCTCGAAGAGCTCTCCTACTCGGCGGCCGATCGCAGCGGCGAGCGGATCAGCATCGACAAGGCCTACGTGGACTCCCAGCTCGGCGATGTCAGCCGTGACGAGGACCTGAGTCACTATATTCTCTAATATTGTCACCGGGCGCAGCGACGGTCGTCGCTGCGCCACCCTATCGAGGAGCTCAGCATGATTGAGGTTCCACTGCCGCGCGATATCCGTCTGCATCTCAAATCCCGCACCCTGGAGCTGGTCTACGACGACGGCGAGTTCGAACTCACCGCCGAGTTCCTGCGCGTGCTCTCCCCCTCGGCGGAGGTACGCGGACACGGTATCGGCCAGGGTGTGCTGCAGCACGGCAAGAAGCATGTCGGCATCAAGGGGGTCGAACCGGCCGGCAACTACGCGCTGAAGATCATCTTCGACGATGGCCACGACTCCGGGCTCTACACCTGGGAGTACCTGTACGACCTGGCGCATGACCGCGACGCCTACTGGCAGCGCTACCTGGCCGAGCTCGAAGCCGCCGGGAAAAGCCGCGACAACGGGCTGATTGCGCGGGGTTGATCGTTAAGGCGACCGGTGTGTCGCTTGTATCCGGTATCCGTATGGCGACACGCCGTGAGTCTCCATCCGGACACCGGATACGCTCGGAGACCTCGGAAAGCCGGCACCACTCTTTCGAGTGGTCGGTGTCACCACTACTGGCTGACCCTTCGCGCCAGGGATGGCGCGACGGAGCCCCCAGGGATGGGTTTACGGCGTGTCAGACAGTAGTGGTGACACCGGCCCGTACCTCTGCTGACAGTTAGATCGGAAGGTGGTGTACAAACAGGACAACACCCCCAATCCGGCGCTACAATGCCACCATCTTTCCACCTGGCAATTGAGCGGACGATGAGCGAGAAGAAGCAGGACACCACCCATTTCGGCTATCAGGAAGTACCCGTCGACGAGAAGGTCAAGCGGGTTGCCGACGTATTCCACTCCGTGGCGGGTAAATACGACCTGATGAACGACCTGATGTCCGGTGGCGTCCACCGCCTGTGGAAACGCCTGACCATCGAACAGAGCGGCGCCCGCGCCGGCATGCAGATCCTCGATATCGCCGGCGGTACCGGTGACCTGACACGCAAGTTCTCCCGCCTCGTCGGTCCGACCGGCAAGGTGGTGCTGGCCGATATCAACGATTCCATGCTCAAGGTCGGCCGTGACAAGCTGATCAACGCCGGCGCCGCCGGTAATATCGAGTATGTACAGGCCAACGCCGAATGCCTGCCCTTTGCCGACAACAGCTTCGACATCATTACCATCGCCTTCGGCCTGCGCAACGTCACCGACAAGGATACGGCGCTGCGCTCGATGAATCGGGTACTGAAACCCGGCGGCAAGCTGATGGTGCTGGAGTTCTCCAAGACCGACAACCCGCTGCTGACCAAGGCCTACGACTTCTACTCGTTCAACATCCTGCCGCAGATGGGCAAGCTGATCGCCAACGACGCCGACAGCTACCGCTACCTGGCCGAGTCGATCCGCATGCACCCGGACCAGGAAACACTGAAGCAGATGATGGCCGATGCCGGCTTCGTCAACTGCCGCTACCAGAACATGACCGGCGGGGTCGTCGCCCTGCATACCGGTATCAAACCCTGATACCAACGCCATAGCTCGGGAGGCCCGCCATGCCGCTGCAGATGTTCAGTGCCGGAGTGCTCGGATTTGCCGAGCAGAGTCTGAATCGGATACTGGCGCAGGATCCGGTGACGCTGGATCGCCTGGGCGAACTGGGCGGCAAGGTGGTCGCCATCGACGCCAGCCTACCGGCCTTTCAGCTGTTCCTGCTGCCACACTCGGAGGGGATCGATCTGCTCGGTCACTACGCTGGCGAGGCGGACGTAACCCTCAGCGGTGACGCTCTGTCGCTGGCGCGCCTGCCTATCGCCGGCAACGAGGTGCTGTTCGGCAAGGGGGTCGAACTGCGTGGCGATGCCGCCCTCGCCCACCGGTTACAGAAAATTCTCGCCGACACCCGGATCGACTGGGAAGCCTGGCTTGGCAATCTGCTTGGCGACGCCGCCGGACACGAGGCCGCTCGCTTGCTGCGCGCACTGGGCGGCTACGGCCGCGACAGCGCACGCTCGCTGCTGCTCAATACCCAGGAGTACCTGCAGGAGGAGGCACGCCTGCTGCCCACCCGCGTCGAGATCGATATCTTTCTCGACGAGGTGGACGAGCTGCGTGAAGCGGTCGATCGCCTGGAAGCGCGTATCAACCGGCTTTGAGGTAACCGATTCGGATCAGAAAGGTTTGACCACTACCAAGATCAGGATCGGCACAAAGATCAGCAACGGCAACTCATTGTAGAGCCGAAAATAGCGCCCGCTATGGCGCAGCTCACCCCGCTGCATCTGCTTCAGATAGGCCCGGCACCAGCCGTGGTAACCGATCAGGAAGAGTACGAACAGCAGTTTGGCGTGCAGCCAGCCGCCACTGAAACCGAACCCCAGCCAGAGCCAAAGACCGAAGCCCAGGGTGAACAGCGCCATGATGGTCATGAAGCCGTACAGCTTGCGCGCCATGATCTCCAGCCGGGTCACATCCTGCCCCGCCGCGCGCCCCTCCACGTAATGCACGAATATCCGCGGCAGGTAGAAGACCCCCGCCATCCAGCTGGTCATCGCCAAAATATGCAGCACCTTGACCCAAAGCATGCTCTCTCCTTACTCGCTTAACCGCGCCCTGGCCGAAAACGCCCAGTATGCCATTCAGATCGACACCATCCCACGATGGCGTGATAACAAGACAGTTAAGAAAGGTTTAAGTTTTATGACTTAGCCTTGGCGGCCTGGTAATAGCGTCCCGTCCGCGGAGTATCCGATGCCGTTCCGCCTGCCTGTCAAACCACTCAAGCTCGACACCTATCAATTCACCCTGGCACTGTCGCTGCTGCTGATCGGCGCCTACAACCTCCCGCTGTGGCGGATGGTACTGGACCAACCCCAGGCTGAGGGGCTGGCGGGCGCGGGTTTTCTGGTCGCGCTTTTCCTGTTCTTTGTCGCCGTACTCAACCTGCTGTTCACACTGCTTGTTCCGCGAGCATTGATGCGACCTCTTGCCATCGTCATTCTGCTCAGTGCCGCCGGTATCAGCTATTACATGAACGCCTACGGCGTGATGATCGACAAGAGCATGGTGCAAAACGCGCTGGAAACCGACCCGGCCGAGGTACGAGAGCTGTTGACACCGGGGCTGGTCGGCTGGATGCTGATCTTCGGCCTGTTGCCGGCACTGTTGGTCAGTCATATCTCGCTACCTCGTGACGGCTGGTGGAGAACATTGAAACTGCGCGGTTTGAGCAGCGTCCTGAGTCTGGCACTGATCGGTGTCCTGCTGGCGCTGCAGTATCCGAGCTTTGCCTCGCTGTTTCGCAACCATCGCGAGATACGCCACCTGATCGTACCGACCAACTACCTGTACTACGGCGTGCGCACCCTGAGCGGCGCTTATGCACAGAGCGACCGCCCCCTGCGCAGCATCGGCACCGATGCCCAGGTGAACCACACGGGCGAGCGCCCCCGGCTAACCCTGGTCGTCGTCGGCGAGACCGCCAGGGCCGAGAACTTTTCCCTGAATGGTTATGCCCGGAATACCAACCCGGAGCTGAGCCAACGCGATGTCATCTTCTTCGACAATGTCTGGTCCTGCGGCACCAGCACTGCCGAATCGGTACCCTGCATGTTCTCCGCACAGAGCCGGGACGAGTATGACGGCGATAGTGCGCGCTATACCGAGGGCCTGATGGACGTGCTCGCCCATGCCGGTATCGACGCCCTCTGGCGCGACAACAACTCGGGCTGCAAGGGTGCCTGCGACCGCATCGCCTACGAGTCGATCCAGGATGCAAGCTGCGATGGCGGCGAATGCTTCGATATGGAGATGTTGCGTGGCCTGGAGCTGACCTCGGACCGGCCGCATGACCGGGTGATCGTACTGCACCAGAAGGGCAGCCACGGTCCGGCCTACTACAAGCGCTACCCGGAAGCGTTCGCGCGCTTTGCACCGGTGTGCAGCAGTGCCGAACTGCAGAGCTGCAATACCGGCAGCATCGTCAACGCCTACGACAACACCATCCTGTATACCGATCATTTTCTTGCCCAGACCATCGATCGGCTGAAGCAGCTGCAGAACGAATACGATACCGCGCTGATCTATATGTCGGACCACGGCGAGTCCCTGGGCGAATCCGGCGTTTTCCTGCACGGCGTACCCTACCTGATTGCACCGGAGCAGCAGAAACATGTGCCGATGCTCGTCTGGCTATCCGACAGTATCAGTCAGGATCTGCATCTGGACCGGGAGTGTCTGGCCCGGCAGCGCCACCAGGCCTACAGCCACGACAACCTGTTCCACTCGGTACTGGGCCTGATGTCGGTGCAGACCTCGGTCTATAAACCGGAGCTGGACCTGTTTCGCGGCTGCATGGGCTGAACCGTCAGCGGTAGCCGAGCAGCCGGTAGAGTTCGCCCGTGCGGACCTGCCGCGCGGCGTTGGCGATCACCCCACTTCTCGCCAGCTCATCGACCACTCCCTTGCCGATCCCGCGCACCTGCTCAACCCCCATCCCCGGCTGTAGCCGGGGGTCGTAGAGCAGCTTCAACAAGATCAAGTCCAGGCCGCTGAGCAGCTGGTCGGTGGAGCGATCATTAAAGATCGACGGGAACACCCTCTCCGAATCGTTGGGTAAACCCAAAATCTGCGTCAGCTCTTCGACAATACAGCTGACCAGTTTGCCATGCAGGCTGGCCTGATCCACCGGAATCGCCACCAGTGCCCGCCGAATCTCGCCATCGCGGGTCCAGATCCGCGCCAGGCAGAGCGTGCCTTGGGGAATCCGCTCACCATCCGTCCGGCTCTGCCAGACCGGTACCAGATCCTGCTGCCGCAGCAGCAACAGCTCCACATTGGCATCAGCCTTGGCGCCGACCCGCTGTATGCGGTGACCGGTGATCTGCGCCAGCTGCTGCAGGTGGGCGTCGATCAACTGCTCGTGCAGCGCCCGGTCGCCCACCTGATGATCGACGTAGACCTGCAATGGCTGACGCCACTTGCGCAGGATCATCGGGTCGGGGCCATGCTCTGCGCGCAGGCCGACCTCGATCAGGCTATCGATAATATAGGCGGGCTGCTGCCAACGCTCGGTCGCCTTACCACCAAGAGGCAGGCAGAGCAGCAGGCAGCAGAGTATTACTCTGCGCAGGTGTCGACCCGCAGCAGATCGACGATCTCGACGCGCAGCTTATCCCCGGGCTCCAGCGCACCGACGCCTGCCGGCGTTCCGGTCAGCACCACATCGCCGGGCTCCAGGGTAAACCACTGGCTGATGTAGCTGATCAGTTTCAGGATCGGCGTCAGCATCTGCGCACTGTTGCCCTCCTGGCGCACCTCATCGTTGACGCTCAGACGCAGCTGCACATCGGTCAGATCGCCGACGCTGGCCGGCGTCAGAAAGGCGGACAGCGGACAGGCGCCGTCGAACGCCTTGGATCGCTCCCAGGGGTGACCCTTGGCCTTCAGCTTGTCCTGCACATCGCGCAGGGTCAGATCCAGCCCCAGACCGATACCGGCGATGGCGTGCTGGGCCGCCTGCTCATCCACATGACTCAGGCGCTCGCCGATCAACACCGCCAGCTCGGTCTCGAAATGGACGCTGCCCAGACCGCGGGGCACCCTGACCGGCTCCTCCATCGGGCTCAAGGCAGTGGCCGGTTTCATGAACAGCAGCGGTTCGCTCGGCACCTCGTTGTTCAGCTCACGCGCATGTTCCGCGTAGTTACGCCCAATGCACACCACCTTGCCCACCGGCAACGCAAGCGCCGAACCGTCTGCCATCTTATGCTGGTAACCCATAACCGCTCCCTTAGAAGTCTGTGTGTCAGTTGAACGCATCATAGCCCCGGCGTCAGGCCACAGCCAGTGCGGTGCTGGGCTTGCGTGCCAGCCAGAGTGCACAGCCGAGAGTTAGCCCTAGGACCAACAGCGAACCGGCCACGACCCCCGGCCAACCCGCCGCCTCCCAAAACGGGTGCAGATAGAAGCCGCCGCTGCTGGCGCCCAGGTAGTAGAACACCAGGTAGAGCGACGAGGCACTGGCCTTGGCCCGACCGGCATTGTGGCTGACCCAGCTACTGGCACTGGAGTGCGCAAAGAAAAAGCCGAAACTGTTGATAAACAGGCCCAGCACGATCGCGGGCAGGCCCGGCAGCAGCGTGACCAGCGAGCCGCACATCAGAATCAAAATCCCCAGCGCCATGCAGCGCGGCTGCCCCAGACGCAGCGCGATACGGCCCGCCAGGGTCGAACCGACGGTGCCGGTCAGATAGGTCAGAAACAGCAGACCCAGCAGCGCCGGAGACAGGTGATAGGGCGCATCCGACAGCACGAAGGTGATATAGCTGTACTGGTTGATGAAGATAAAGAAATTTAGCCCGCCGATGATGTAGACCAGCAGCAGCACCGGGTTGCGCAGATGGTGCAGCAGATCCGCCAGCATCTGCCGCGGCCGCAGCGGAGTGGCCTTGAAGTGCTGCGATGGCGGTAGCAACAGCGCGAACACCAGCAGACAGACCAGACTGACCCCGCTCATGACCAGGAAGGCGTTGCTCCAACCCAACCATTCACCGACAAAACCGCCGATCAACCGCCCACCGATGCCGCCCAGACTGTTACCGCTGATATAGAGCCCCACGGCCACCGCCACGGCACGCTTGCTAAACTCGTCCCCCATGTAGGCGATCGCCACGGCCGGCAGGCCGCCGAGAAAGATCCCCTGCAAGGCGCGCAACCCCAGCAGGGCCTGATAGTCCCGCACCAGAGCCAGGGTCAACGTAGTCAACGCCGCACCGCTCATCGTCACCAGCATGATCGAGCGCCGCCCCAGCGCATCGGACAACGGACCATAGAACAGCAGCGACAGCCCCAGCATCAGCGTGGTGACGGTGAAGCTCCAGCCCGCCAGCAGCGGCGAAATGCCGAAATCCTCGGCCAGCATCGGCAGCAGCGGCTGGGTCAGGTAGACGTTGGCAAAGATCATGAAGGAGCCCAGACACAGCGCCAGAGTTGCACGCCGGAACGCCGGATTACCCAGTTCGATCATTGTTGGCCCTCCTCGAGCAGTTTCACTGCGCAAAGAGTAGCGCTGCGCCTATAATCATAAAAATATATAATTCTTATCCAATTAATAAGGACTGCTTATGCTTGAGATCCGTGCCCTGCGCTACTTCCTCGCTGTCGTCGATGAGCGCGGATTTACCGCCGCGGCACGCCGTCTGCACGTGGCGCAACCCGCCGTCAGCATGGCGATCCGCAAGCTGGAGGAAAGCCTGGCATTGAACCTGTTCCACCGCCGCGAGCGGGGCATCGAGCTGACCGACGAGGGGCACATACTGCTGGAGCACGCCCGCCGGATCATCCGGGCCACCGAGGATGCGGAGCTGGAGATGCGCGAGCTGCAGGGGCTGGACAGCGGCGAGGTGCGCATCGGCATCCCCAGTATGCTCGGTTCCTATTACTTTCCGCCGATCCTGATGGCCTTCCGCCACCGCTACCCCAAGCTGCAGCTGACAGTGGTGGAATCCGGTGCCCGCAAGATCCAGCAGATGATCTCCGAGGGGGAGATCGACCTGGGAGTGATCGTCAGCAACACCCCACCGGAGGATCTGGAAACCCGCCCCTTCCTGCGCGATCAGATGACCGCGGTGATGCCAATGGACCATCCCCTGGCCGCTCGAGAAAGCGTCGCCTACGACGACTTCTTCAAGGAGGAGCTGGTGGTGTTCAAGCAGGGCTATTTTCACCGCGAGGTGCTGGATCGACTGGCGCAGGAATCCAACTACCCGCTGCAGATCGGTTTCGAAACCAACCTGCTGCCGCTTATCAAGCAGATCGTGCGTCAGGGTTTCGCCATCACCACGCTGCTGGCGATGGTGATCGCCGAGGACGCGGACCTGGTCGCCCGGCCGTTCTCGGAACCGGTCTGGCTCGATCTCTCCATCGCCTGGCGACGGGATGGTTACCTGTCGCGCGCCAACCGCGCCTTCGTCGACTTTCTGCTCGAGCACGCAGCGAGTGAGCAATCGCGACTGGGCACATGACAGCAACCCGAGATCTCACTATGATGCTCCTTTTTTTGCGGAGAGAGCGTATATGCTGAGCGTTAACGAGTATTTCGACGGCAAGGTAATGTCGATCGCATTCGAAGGCCCGGATGGCCCCGTCACCTCCGGCGTCATGGCGCCCGGCGAGTACACCTTCGGCACCAGCCAGAACGAGCTGATGAAGGTCACCTGCGGTGAGCTGGTGGTGCGTCTGCCCGGCAGCAACGACTGGGAGTCCTTCCCGGCCGGTACCGAGTTCAGCATCGCCGCCGAGCAGTCTTTCGACCTGAAGGTGGCCAAGCCCACCGCTTACCTCTGCTTCTACAGCTGATCCCGTCACCGCCGGTCGCTCAGACCGGCGGCTGCTCCGCTCCTGCTCCTGCTCCAGGTCCGCTCCAATCCCGCTCAACTTGAGCTGAGAATTTTTCCGCTACTCAGCCTTTTGGCCAACGCCCAAAGCCCGAGCGGTATGCTAGAATGCGTCACTTTCTTACCACCGGCCGACATGATCGGCGAAAGTTAGGAACCCGTTGCAGATGATGAGCAAACCCACATCCCTCGAAAAGAGCAAGATCAAGATCCTGCTGCTGGAGGGCGTGCACCAGTCAGCGGTCGATACGCTGAATGCCCAGGGCTACACCAACATCGAATTCCACACCGGTTCGCTGCCGGAAGAGGAGCTGATCGAGCGCATCCGCGATGTGCACTTCATCGGCATCCGCTCCCGCACCCAGTTGACCGAGAAGGTGTTCGAAGCCGCGGAAAAACTGGTCGCCGTCGGCTGCTTCTGCATCGGTACCAACCAGGTGGATCTGCAAGCGGCTACCCGTAACGGTATCGCGGTCTTCAACGCGCCCTACTCCAACACCCGTTCGGTCGCCGAACTGGTGCTGGCCGAAGCGATCATCCTGCTGCGCGGCGTGGCCGAGAAAAACGCCAAGGCTCACCGCGGCGAGTGGCAGAAGAGCGCCAAGAACGCCTACGAGATCCGCGGCAAGAAGCTCGGCATCGTCGGCTACGGCAGCATCGGCTCACAGCTCAGCGTACTGGCCGAAGGCCTGGGGATGAAGGTTTACTTCTACGATGTGGTGACCAAACTGCCGCTGGGCAACGCCACTCAGGTCGCGTCGATGGCCGAACTGCTCGGCATGTGCGACGTGATCTCCCTGCACGTGCCGGAAACCCCGGCGACCAAGAACATGATGGGCCAGGTCCAGTTCGAGCAGATGAAGAACGGCGCGATCTTCATCAACGCCGCCCGCGGCACCGTGGTCGAGATCGATGCCCTGTGCAGCGCACTGGCCAGCGGTAAGCTGCTCGGCGCCGCCGTGGATGTATTCCCGGTCGAACCGCGCACCAATGACGATGAGTTCATCAGTCCGCTGCGCGAGTTCGACAATGTGATCCTGACCCCGCACGTGGGCGGTTCCACCATGGAAGCACAGGAGAACATCGGTTACGAAGTGGCCGAGAAGCTGGTCAAGTACAGCGACAACGGCTCCTCCATCACCTCCGTCAACTTCCCGGAAGTGGCACTGCCGGAGCACCCCAACGCCCACCGTCTGCTGCACGTACACGAGAACATTCCCGGCGTGCTGTCGAAGATCAACAACGTGTTCTCCGAGAACAACATCAACATCTCCGGTCAGTACCTGCAGACCAACGACAAGGTCGGTTATGTGGTAATCGATGTGGATGCGGATTACTCGGAAGTCGCACTGGACAAGCTGAGTCAGATCGACGGCACCATCCGCTGCCGCCGCCTGTTCTAAGCGCCGCCTGCTTCAAACCGCAACGCTTTGCCTCTGAACGCCCGTCTCGCACTCGCGAGCGGGCGTTTTATGTACAGGATGTACGGTCCCTGTCTTTTGCTCCTGCAAGGACAGGATTCCCGTGGGGCGGCCCTCCGTCATCCATGACGGTCATGCCGCGGGCGCATGGATGCGCAGGAGCGGCAATCTCAGCGGCCCGAGCCGTTCTGCACGGCCCCACACTCCCGCTCCAGCAACTGCAATACCCGGCTGAACACCTGACTGCGCCAGCGCCGCGCCTCGTTGATCAGGTTGTGCCGCGCACTCTCCACCAGATACTGCTCACCCTCGGGAAACAGCCGCTGCAGCTCCTGCAGGTTGTGCCGCCACTCCACCGTGCCGTCCTCAGTGCCCTGGATGATCAGCGGCCGCAACCGGCTCGAGGGTTGCTGCTCTACCCAGTCGATCCAGCCTAGCATGGCGCCGATCCAGCGCACCGGGATCCAGGGGTGCTGCAGCGGATCACGACGACGGATGAAGGTCATAAAGTCACGGTCATGGGAGTTGTGCTGATAGACCCGGCGCACCCGCCGCAGCCAGGGTCTGAGCCAGCGATACTTGCGCCTGATACTGGCCAGATGGGTGGGTCTTAGCAGCGGCGCCAACAGTACGGGGCGGGTCAGAGGCCACCGCTGGCTGTCGGCCTCCCGCAGCAGCATCGTAGTGATGATCGCGCCGCCGGTACTGTGCCCGATCAGCGTCAGCGGTGTCTGCAGCTGAGGCAGCAGTTGGCGGATCAACTCCGCCAACTGCTCGGCATAGTGGAAGAAATCATCCACGACATGGGGCGCCCCGTTGGACAGGCCGTGTCCCGGCAGATCGTAGAGCAGCAGGTCCCAGCCCTGCTGAAACAGGCACTCCGCCAGCGGTCGCGTCAGCCCGGCGTGATCCATGTAACCGTGCACCAGCAACACCGTGCCGCGGCTGTTACTGCGCTGGCGGTAACGCTGTACCACCAGCTCGGCTGCGCAGACGGTCAGGCGTGCGATGCTGAACCGGCTTTCAGCCACCAGCGATTGCAGCCCGTAACAGCGCAGATAAGCCTCCAGGGCGGGCGGTCGCTGCCATTGATCACTGAACCGGGTCGTTAGAAGCACACGCACCTCGGCGGCGCTGAAATCTGGTTGCTCTGCAGATACCAACTGGCTGTATTGATTCAATCCCGCTTTCCTATCGGCGCTCTGTTAACGACAATAGAGTCAATGAACTGAATCGGGACCGGACTCCGGCCATGCATCGACCCTCACTCGCGTTTTCGACACGTCTCAGCCTGATCGGGCTGCTCCTGTGCACAGTATTACTGATTCAACCGCTGTTCGCTGCACTGCCCACCGCTGAGTCGCTGACCCAGCAGCTCGACAAGCTCAAACCAGAGGATACCAGCCCTGCGACTCAGGCGCTGCGCGAAGTGTATCAACAGACCCAGAGCGCACTGGACAACCTGGCCAAGCTGCGCGAGCGTACTCGGCAGTTGAACGCCCAGATCGCGCAGCAACCCGAGCAACTGGCCGCGCTGCGCCAGACGCTTGATTCCGCCATACCGAAACAGCCCGATCCGGTTGCGGCGACCGCCTCCATCGAGCAACTGGAACAGCGACTGACCCGGCACAGGAGCGAGCTGGTCGAGCTGGAGCAGCGACGCGATCAGTTGACCGAAGCGATAAGCCGCAACGATGCACTGGTGATCGATCTGCGCACCCAGCTCACGCGCCTCAGGCAGAATCCGGTTGCGCAGAGCTCTCTGCCCGAGTCCGAAGGCACTCAGGAGCTGTTGCAGGCACGCCAGGCACTGAATGAGGTGCTGGCCGAGGAGCAGGCGCTCAGAATCCAGTCCATCGAGCTTGAACTGCTGGCACTGCCGGGCGAGCTGGAGCTGAACCGGCTGGAGCTGAGTCAGGCCCGGCGCAAGATCGATCTGCTCTCCGCCAGCATCGATCTGGTCCAGAGCACACTGCTCGAGCGCCGCCGCCGTGAACTGGAGCAGTCGTTGGCGGAGCTTACCCCTCCCGAGCAACCGCTACCGGCCCCCTTGGCACAGCTGCGCCAGCTGAACCGCAACGGTAGCGAGCAGTTGAGCAGGTTGCTCCGGCGTATCGACGACAGCCATCTCCGGTTGAAAAACCTGAGTGGCCAGCTGGACAAGATCAACCAGCAGGCACAGCTGATACAGCAGCAGCTGGAGCTGGATATTCCCCAGCTCAGCGCCGAACTGCGCCACTTCTCCCGCCAATTGACCCGGCCACTGGACACCACGACCAGCCTGACCGAGATCAATCAGCTACGGCTGGCCAATTTGAGCGGCGATCGCGAACTCTTCGAACTGCAGGAGCGCCGAAACCGGTTGCCGGACGAGGTACAGGCACTGGATGCCGACTATCAACAGCAGTACCTCAGCCTCCTTGATAACCGGCAACGCCTGCTGGAGCAGCTGCGGCAGAGTCGCCAACAGTTGATCAATGTGCGTTCGCAGATTCTCAGTACCCAGCAACAGATCAACGATCAGACCCGGCAAGCGCGTACGCTGATCGAACAGCACCTGCTCTGGCTGCCCACGGTGGAGCCGCTTGGTAACGCCTGGCTCACCGACCTGAAAAGCGGCCTTGCCCATCTGCAACAGCGCTGGCAACAGTTGCGCGCGGCCCAACCGATTCTGGCCCCGAACCGCTCCCGCCTGGCGCTGTTCGGCATTCCACTGCTGCTTGTGGCCGTGGCCCTGACACTGTCAACTTACCTGCGCAAGCACTGCGAACGCTGGCACCAACAGATCGGCAAGGTCACTCAGGACCGTTTCTCCCGGACCTTCCGCCTGCTGCTGGCCACGCCACTGATCGCCACACCGCTGCCGGCATTCGCGCTGTTGCTGCAGTACTCGCTAAACACCGCTCATCCGCTGTATGACACCCTAACCCCGCTGCTGTACACACTGGCCGCGATCATCTTTGTCGATCTCTGTGCCCTGGGCTGGCTGCGCACACCTCACGGCCTGCTCTGCGCTCATCTCGAGATACCGGAGCGTCTGTGCCGTGTCCTGCGCCGCCAGATACGCTTGCTGGGCTGGGTAACGCTGCCGCTGTTGGCCGGCCTGTTCATCAGCGACGGGCTGGAGCAATCGGATCTGCTGGCATCGGGCGGGCGTCTGCTGTTCCTGCTGCTGACGCTGGTGTTGACGCGCTTCTGGTGGGTGATGTGGAGGATCAACAAGGAGTTCAACCGCCTGACCGAACACCCCAGCTGGTGGACCGATTCACGTATCTGGATCGGCGGCATGCTGGCTTTCAACCTGGTGATGTTCGGGATGGGTATCTACGGCTACCTGCTCGGCGCGCTGTTCATGATCCTGATCCTGACCCTGGTGGTGATCCAGGTAGCGCTGGTGTTCATGCTCTACCGGCTCGGCCGGCGCTGGCTGCTGATCGAAGAGCGCCGCATGGCGTTCAAGCAGGCTCAAGAGCGCCGCGCGGAACAGATCGCGGCCCGCAGCAACCACGAAGAGGAGGATCTGCCGCAACCCAAGGAGGATTATATCGACCTGCAGACCATATCGGATCAGGCCCGTACGCTGAACAAGTTGACTGCCGTAGCACTGCTGGCCCTGCTGATCTGGCTGACGCTGGGCGACTTCCTGCCTACGCTGCAGATCCTGGAGCGAATCCCGCTGTGGAGCACCTATCAAACCACAGCCGATGGCGAGGTACTGCGCGCCATTACCCTGAGCGACCTGATTACCGGACTGATCACCCTCGCCGTCAGTCTGCTCGCGGCCTACAACCTGCCGGGACTGCTCGAGCTGCTGGTACTGCGCCATCTGAAGCTGTCACCGGGTACCGGTTTCGCCATCACCACCCTGCTCAAATATATTCTGATCCTGGTCGGCGTCATGGCCGGCATCAGCCAGTTCGGCCTGGAGTGGAACAAGCTGCAGTGGCTGGTCGCGGCGCTGGGTGTGGGCCTGGGCTTCGGCCTGCAGGAGATCGTCGCCAACTTCGTCTCCGGCCTGATCCTGCTGTTCGAAAAGCCGATCCGGATCGGCGATACCGTCACCATCGGCGATGTCACCGGCCGCGTATCGCAGATCCAGATCCGCGCCACCACCCTGATCGACTGGGATCGCAAGGAGGTGGTCATTCCCAACAAGACCTTTATCACCGAGCGGCTGATCAACTGGTCGCTGACCGACGCCACCACCCGCATCGTGCTGCAAGTGGGGGTTGCCTATGGCAGCGATACCGAACGGGTCAAACAGCTGCTGGTCGATATCGCCAAAAAACACCCCCTGGTATTGAAAGACCCGGAACCCGACGCCTACTTCCGCACCTTCGGCGCCAGCACACTGGATTTCGACCTGCGCGTGTTCGTCGCCCACATGGAGGACCGCATCCCGGTCACCGATGCACTGAACCACAGTATCGACCGCCACTTCCGCGAAGCGGGTATCGAGATCGCGTTCCCGCAGCTCGACGTGCACCTGCACCGGTCACCGCCCAAGGCTTAGTGCCGATCTGGCCCGCTATCGGCAGCGGGCCAGATCATTATTACCACAATATGAAAACGTATTTTTTAATTTTCATTATCCGGAATAAGGCACCTCAGAATCCACCGAGGTATCATTGACCTCCCCGATTTGCGCCAGGAACAGACGCCAGGAGAGTCGCGTCCGTTTCTAGTAAAAAAACAACAAAAAAAGGCATAAAAAGACGCCAACAAACCGCGATCTTGTTGCCAAAATACACGATCTAACGATTTCCTCATACTTTAGGCGCAAACGGGTTACAGCGACGAAAAATTGCGTTATTTTCGCAATGCACAACGCTGTAAACGACCCAACTCCAGTTTCCGGATCAACACAGCCTCTGGGCGAGCCGGGAGACAACACGAAAGAATTTGAGGCATATCTCATGAGCCAACGAGTACAGGTTGGCGGCCTGCAGGTCGCTGAGGATCTCTACAACTTCATCAACAATGAAGCCCTGCCGGGCACCGGCGTGGATGTGGAGGCCTACTGGTCCGCATTCGACGCCATCGTGCATGACCTGGCGCCTCGCAACCGTGATCTGCTGGCCAAGCGCGATGAACTGCAGGAGAAGATCGACGCATGGCACCGCCAGAATCGCGGCCAGTTCGATTTCAACGCCTACATGAACTTCCTGCTCGAGATCGGCTACCTGTTGCCGGAAGGTCCTGACTTCACCGCCAGCACCAGCAATGTGGATCCGGAGATGGCCACCCTGGCCGGTCCACAGCTGGTGGTACCGGTGATGAACGCCCGCTACGCGCTGAACGCCGCCAACGCACGCTGGGGCAGCCTGTACAACGCGTTGTACGGTACCGATGTCATCTCCAACGACGGTGGCGCGGAAGCGGGCAGCAGCTACAACCCGGCCCGCGGCGCCAAAGTGATCGCCTTCGCCCGCAAGTTCCTCGACGATTACGCGCCGCTGGCCCAGGGCTCGCACAAGGACTCCGCCGGCTACAGCATCCAGAACGGCGCGCTGTGCGTGGCGATGCGCGACGGCAGCGAAGGGGTGCTGGCCGATCCGTCACAGCTGGTCGGCTACACCGGCACCGCCGCCAGCCCCACCGGTATCGCGCTGGTACACAACGGCCTGCACTTCGAGATCCAGATCGACCGCAACGACCAGATCGGCAAAAGCGATGCCGCCGGGGTCAAGGACATCCTGATGGAGTCGGCGCTGACCACCATCATGGACTGCGAAGACTCCGTTGCCGCCGTCGATGCCGAGGACAAGGTGCTGGTCTACCGCAACTGGCTCGGCCTGATGAAGGGCGATCTGACCGAAGAGGTCAGCAAGGGCGGTACCACTTTCGTCCGCCGGATGAACCCGGATCGCGTCTACGCCGCGCCCAACGGCGGCGAAGTGACGCTGAAGGGGCGCAGCCTGATGTTCGTACGCAACGTCGGCCACCTGATGACCAACCCGGCGATCCTCGACCGCGACGGCAACGAGATTCCCGAGGGGATCATGGACGGCCTGGTCACCACGCTGATCTCGGTGCACGACGTCAAGGGTAACGGCCAGTTCAACAACACCGTCACCGGCTCGATCTACATCGTCAAACCGAAGATGCACGGCCCGGAAGAGGTCGCCTTCACCAACGAGCTGTTCGGCCGCATCGAAGATGCGCTGGGGCTGCCGCGCTACACCATGAAGGTGGGTATCATGGACGAGGAGCGCCGTACCACGGTCAATTTGAAGGAGTGCATCCGTGCCGCCAAGGAGCGCGTGGTGTTCATCAACACCGGCTTCCTCGACCGCACCGGCGACGAGATCCACACCTCGATGGAGGCGGGCCCGATGATCCGCAAGGGCGACATGAAGAACGCCGCCTGGATCAAGGCCTACGAGGACTGGAACGTGGACACCGGCCTGGCCTGCGGCCTCAGCGGCCGCGCCCAGATCGGCAAGGGGATGTGGGCGATGCCGGACCTGATGGCGGGCATGCTGGAAGCCAAGATCGGCCACCCGCTGGCCGGCGCCAACACCGCCTGGGTGCCCTCGCCGACCGCCGCCACCCTGCACGCGCTGCACTACCACAAGGTGGACGTGTTCGCCCGCCAGCAGGAACTGAAGTCCCGCCCGCGCTCTGCGCTGCAGGATATCCTGACCATCCCGGTGGCCGAGCACGCGGACTGGAGCGCCGAGCAGATCCAGCAGGAGCTGGACAACAACGCCCAGGGTATCCTCGGTTACGTGGTTCGCTGGATCGACCAGGGCGTCGGCTGCTCCAAGGTGCCGGACATCAACGATATCGGCCTGATGGAGGACCGCGCCACCCTGCGCATCTCCAGCCAGCATATCGCCAACTGGCTGTACCACGGCGTCTGCTCCGAAGCTCAGGTGATGGAGACGATGCAGCGCATGGCCGCGGTGGTCGACCGCCAGAACGAGGGCGATCCGGCCTACCGGCCGATGGCCGCCGACTTCGACGGTTCCGTTGCCTTCCAGGCCGCCTGCGAACTGGTACTCAAGGGCCGCGAACAGCCCAACGGCTACACCGAGCCGGTGCTGCACCGTCGTCGTCGTGAGGCCAAGGCGAAGTACGGCGCCTGATACGAGTTCGGCACCCGAGCCCAGCCCCACAACAAAGCCCTGCCATGCAGGGCTTTCGTCACTCGAGCATCAGCGGAAGCATCAACTCCAGCTCCGTGCCATTACCGGATTGTCCGGCAATCGACAACCGCCCGCCGAGGGATAGCGCCCGTTCCTGCATGCCGACCAGGCCGATCGAGTTGCCGGTAACCGAACCGGGATCAAACCCCTCGCCGTCATCCCTCACCACCAATCGACAGCCACCGCCGTCGGCATAGAGGCCGATCTCGACCCGCTGCGCACCCGCATGGCGGGCCACATTGGTCAGCGACTCCTGCACGATGCGGAACACACCGATAGCCCGCGCCTCATCCAGATCGAAGGGTTCCGGGATATCCAGCTCGCAGCGGATACCGCTGTGCTGGCTGAACTCCTCCGCCATCCACTCCAGCGCCGAGACGATCCCCATCTCCAGTACCGCAGGCCGCAATGCCGTGGCGATATCGCGTACGGCCGCGATGGTGCGGTCAACCAGTTGCACCAGTTCACCAGTATCCTCCTGAATGCGCGGATCAACCTCGCCGTAACGGCGGCGAATCAGGTTCAGCCTCAACCGCAGTGTGGTCAGCAGTTGCCCCAGTTCGTCGTGCACTTCGCGGGCGATACGCTTGCGTTCGCGCTCCAGCTCGGTTTCTCGGTGGACGCCTAACTCCCGCAGCAGGGTGCGGGACTCCAGCAGTTCTTGCTCAACCTCCTTCAGCCGGGTGATCTCCCGCGCGATCGTCAGCACCGAGACGAAGTTGCCCTCGCGGTCGAACTCAGGCACGAAGCGGGTATCGAAATACTGCACCTTGCCGTCGGTGGTTTCCTTGCCGAATACCGTGCGCGTCTCGATACCGGTATCGATCGTCTGCCAGACATGGCGAACGTAGGTATCATCCAGGTGACCCGGGATGCGCGCATCTCTATGCATATACCATGCTAAAAAATCGGCTTCGGACATATCCAGCCTGCGTAACAGCGCGGGGTTCACATAGAGCTTGCGACCTTCACGGTCATAGCGCGTTACATAGTCCGGCGAATGCTCGACCAGTGCACGGAACTCCTGCTCCCGCTTGTGCGCCAGTTGTTCCGCCTGCTTGCGCTCACTGATATCCCGCACCAGCGACAGACCGAAGTATTCTCCACCATACTCCAGCAGCACCGAACTGATCTCTACCGGTACCAATTGCCCTTCTCTGGTCCGGTGTCGCGTTTCCAGAGCATCGACCGAATGCCCCAGTCTCTGCAAACCTTCCCAACGCTGCAGGATCCACTGCAGGGATACGCCGGGGTCGATATCGGGTATCGTCATCGTCAGCAGTTTGTCGCGGCTGTACCCCAGCATGCGGCAGGCAGCATCGTTGACATCCCGAATCCGGCCCTGGTCATCGCACAGATAGATCGCCTCCCGGATATGATCCAGCACGATATCGGTCAGGCTCGGCCCCTGCTCGCCCCATTGTACATTGGGCATATACACCGGATTGGCCTTGATCTGGATCTGGCAAAAAATACCGAGCGGCCGGCACTGGTCGTCGCTCAGCAGACTAAAGATCCCATCCAGCGGCAATACCAGCCCGAGATGGTGCAAAAAACGTAGCTGCCGACGCACGAGTTCACCGCCGTTGTTCAGCCGGTTGCATGTATCGCGAAACAGCTGTCGATCCTCCGGATAGATCAGACCGGAGCCCCTGCTGTCGAGCAACGTATCAACCGACTTGCCCAGCAGGTCGGCCAATGCAGCGTTGCAGCGGCGGATCCTGCCGTCCTCGTGGAACAGGATCTGTCCGATCGGTGACTGCTCGAACATCACCTTGAACAGCGCAATCTCTTCTATCGGAGGCTTGCGCTTGCCGACCGGACTTACGGCAGCAATATCGCGCCTGACTCGTGTATTGACTCTATCTCTACACAGGTGAGACACGCGCCTACGCTTACGCTTAACGGTCGCCACGACCGACCCACCCGACTTGTAAGACCGATATCATCGCCTGTCGGTAAAACCTGCCCCTGAAATGCACGCTCCCCTGCTCGCTGCTACGTATCAACGCCATCAGATAGCTCCAGGCTCCTGATCAGGCCAGTTTCGGTATCGAGCCAACCAGGTAAGCAGATCGGCCTCGGGCATGGGCCGGGCAAAAAGGTACCCCTGCCCAGTGGGGCAGCCGAGCTCAATCAAGTAGTCCGCCTGACGACTGTTTTCCACGCCTTCGGCCACCAGTTCGATCTCCAGACTGCACGCCAGACCGACGATGCCACGCAGCAGCTTCTCCTGTTTGCTGTCCTGTTCCACACCCTGAACGAAGGCGCGGTCGATCTTCAACACATCGATGGGAAAACGAGCCAGATAGCTCAGCGCCGAATATCCGGTGCCGAAGTCGTCGATCGCGATCTTCAGCCCGAGCGCATGCAGGTCGTCGAGAGTTTGCCGTGTCTCCGTGCGATCATCCAGCAACAGGCTTTCAGTAATCTCCAGTTCGATCCACTGTGGTCGACACCCTGTCTCAAGCAGAATCTTTTGCACTGTTCCAACCAGATCCTGACCGACAAACTGTCGCGCCGACAAATTTACCGCCACCGTAAACCGCTGCGCGCCACCCTGATTCCAGCGTACGGCTGCTGCGCAAGCAGTACGCAACACCCAATCGCCCATTTCGACGATTGTTCCGGTTTCTTCGGCAATTGAGATAAAACTGTCCGGTGCCAGCAAGCCACGGCGGGGATTGTTCCAGCGTACCAGCGCTTCACAACCCAGTACCCGACCGTAGCGGAGATCGATCTTGGGCTGGTAATACACCTCCAGCTCCGTACGCTGAGTCGCCGTACGCAGCTCCGTTTCCAGCAACATGCGTTCGGTCAGGCCAACGGTTAACCATTGATCATAGAACCTGAAGCCGTCACGACCATTCTCCTTGACATGGTGCAGCGCCGAGTCGGCAAACTTGAGCAGATCGTCGACTGCCCGGCCATCATCCGGGTAAACGGCGATACCGATACTGGCTGAAAGCACCAACTCGTGCTCCTCGACCCGGCAGGGTCGGGCAACCAATGACTGCAGCGCCTTTGCCCTGTCGCTCATCTCTTGGCGGCCGTCGATATCCGCTATCAACAGGGCAAATTCATCTCCACCCAGCCGGGCGACGAAGCCGCTCTCCTCCGTATGCTGCAGCAAGCGAATGGCCATCTCATACAACAGTGCATCGCCGATACTATGGCCCAGGCTATCGTTGATGATGCGGAAACGATCCAGATCCAGCAGCATCATGCCGACCCGGCCTTGATGCGCATCGGCGTCGGCCATCATCTGCTGTAGCCGACGGTAGAACTGATCCCGGTTCGGCAGGCCGCTGAGCGTATCGAAATTGGAAAGATGGTGTAGCTGGCGACGGTAGCTCTCGATGTCGGTGATATCCCTTCCCACAGCCAGCACGCTGACGACCGTGCCCTGGCCATCGCGTTCCGGCGTCAGACTGATCAGCGTACAAAGCTCATCCCCCTCGCCATCGCGCCATTTGAGCTCGAAATCTGTCGGCTCTCCGCTGTACAGAACCGTTTTAATTGCGCGCTGGTAGGCATCTGCCGTCGGACCGCCCGGAACCTCCAGCGGCGTTTTGCCCAACAGGTCCGACATTGACCTGCCGGATACACGAACAAATGCGCCGTTGGCGTAGATTCGACGACACTGTTGATCATAACGGGCGATGGTATCGGGGGAGTTCTCCACCGCCGTGCGGTAGACCCGCTCCAGGGTGTTTAACTGCCGGCTCTGGTGGCGCTGTTCAGTTAGATCCAGGGCATGCACCAGTATCCGGCGAAGATCTTCGCCTGAACGCTCCAGCGGTATCAGATGGATATCCAGCTCTCGACGGCCATCTGGCAGACCGATACGAGCCTGGTAGCGGATAACCTCGCCACTCTCCAGACAGCGCGACAGATTATGTGCCAGCATGGTACTGCGCTCCCGCGGCCAGAGTTCGAATACTCCGCGACCGATCGCCTCCTCCCGGGTGGCCCCCACCAAGCGTGCGGCAGCATGATTCAGGTCGGCCAGGTACAACTGACCCGGCGCACGCTCCTCCAGCATGCTGAACATCTCCGATGTTCGCGCATAAATCTCGTCCCGCAACCAATCGCCCTGAACAAGAGTTCCATTAGGTGGTCGGTTCGGCGGCCTATCATTCTTACCCCTATCCATACATCAGCCTTTACACCTAACCATTGGAGCCCGTGCTCTATGGCCCCATCGCAACCGAGCTTCACTGCGACGTGAAAAGCAGTACCTCTTGGCCGGGGCGATTACGAGGCCAGCAGCCAGCATGACCGGGGCGACACATTCTCTCAAACAGCCAGCAAGTGTTTCCATTCGGACACACCTTATTTTGATGAGGAATACCCTTCACCCAGACAGGAAAGTCCTACAAACAGGTCGACATACGGATTTGGAGTCGGAGCTCCTGTGTGCAACAACAGTGTTCTACAACCCGGAGTCAGCAGGGGAATCTTATTCGCCAAGCCCGTTGGCAACTGCAAAGCGGATCAGTTCGGCATTGCTGGTGATGCCCAGCTTGCGCATCAGGCGGGTCTTGTGAGTACTGACGGTCTTGTTGCTGATGGCCAGACGGCTGGCAATATCGTTTTGGTTCGCACCCTGCACCAGCAGACGCAGTATCTGCAGTTCACGGCGGGTTATGTTGGTCGGCAAATCTTCCGCTGCCGAATCGAGTTCAAAAGCGATCCGCTCAGCCATCTCCGGGCTCAGGTACCGGCCTCCAGCGGCCACTCTGCTGATCGCTTCCAGCAATCGTTCGGGCTCGCAATCCTTGGTCAGATACCCTGAGGCACCCGCCTTCAACTGACGCCGGGCAATCTGTGGCTCGTTATGCATGCTCAGCATCAGCACCGGCAACGTCGGCTGCTGACGTTGCAAACGTTCCAACAGATCCTCCGCGCTCATGCCCGGCATGGTCACATCGAGCAGCAGCAGGTCGCAACTCTTATAGCGAAGCTGCTCAAGCACCTGATTAGCATCGGCGGCCTCACCCACCACTTCGATATCGGGACTGTCGGCAAACAGCTGCTTGAGCCCCTCCCGCACCAAAGTGTGGTCATCCGCCAGAAACAGTCGAATCATGGTGTAGTCTTATCCGATGCCTTTGATTACTTCAAACTGTACTGCATCACCGAACACATGCACACCAAGGCATTTAGCCTGGATGCGCAAAACCTCTAACTACCTGCCCACACGCTCGCCTGAAAAAAATGACGATATGATCGAGGCCGGGTAAATCAACCCTGTACCACCAACCATATCGCCCTTAGTGGGGGTACACTGCCGAACTGATGCCGACAGTGCAGTCCCAATGTGTCAAAAAACAAGCAAGTTATCTATTGGGTGAATTCGGATTCTCCCGTAGGAAAATCCCTACCCATCTGCGCCAGCACCCATTCTCCGGCCGACTACATCTCGCGGCACGCGGTCATACCAGGCGCCATGGGAATGACCAGTTCCACCCGTGTCCCCCTGCGCGGTTCACTGTTCAACTGAAGGGTGCCGCCCAGCGTCAACGCGCGCTCTTGCATGCCCAGCAGACCGAATGAGTGGGACGGGCACGCCTCGCCAGTATCGAAGCCTACACCGTCGTCTTCTATACTAAGCCGGTAGTCACATCCGCATTGATGGAGCGACACCTTCACCCGCTCAGCTTGGGCATGACGAACGACATTGGTCAGCGACTCCTGCGCCACACGGAACACAACCACGGCACGCGCGTCATCAAGCTTGATCTCATCATCCATGTCGAGAGTGGCGACGATACCGCTATGGCTTGAGAACTGCTGAACCAACCAGTCCAGCGCGGACGTGATGCCCATATCGAGCACGGCCGGACGCAGCTCCGTGGCGATACCCCGCACCGACTGGATCGTACTGTCGACGATGTCGCGCATCATCTTCGTGCGCTCGCCAAGAGCCGGAAGTTGCGGGCCAAACTCACGCGCAAGCAGGTTCAGATTCAGTCTTAGCGAGGTCAGCAGCTGGCCAAGCTCGTCATGCACCTCGCGCGCAATACGCTTGCGCTCCTCCTCCAACTCAGCTTCGCGCCGCGCCGCCAGTTCGCGCAGCAGCGTTTTCGACTCCTGCAGTGCCGTGGCACGCGCCTTCTGCTCGGTGATGTCGCGAGTGATGCCGACAATGCGGTAGATGGCACCGAAACGGTCGCGCACCGGCACCAGGGTCGAATGGAGGATCCGCCGCCCCGCCGGCAGATCGAGTTCAACCTCCTCCTCGGTGACCTTGCCCGCCGCAATGCAGCGCCGGTACTTGGCGTTGGCTACCTCCGCGACGGCCTGCGGTACCGTTTCGTCGATCGTCTTGCCGATCAGTTCGGCGCGCGACATGCCGATCATCCGCTCGAACGCCGGATTGACCTCGATGTTGCGAAAGCCGCCATCCTCGGTCACCTCAAGCAGAAACAGGGCATCGTGGGAGTTGTTGAAAATGTCGCGATGGCGCTGCTCGCTTTCACGCAGGGTGCGCTCCGCCTGCGAGCGTCGAATGGCGATAGTGCAGAAGTTACTGGCCTGACGCACCACTGCCAGATGCTCGGCAGCAGGCAAGGCTGGACGATCCAGATAGACCGCCAATACGCCGAGCACCCGCCCATCCAGATCGAGAATCGGTTCCGACCAGCAGGCGCGCAGTCCGGCACGTTCTGTCAAATCACGGAACGACTCGAAGTAGGGATGCGTAGCTGTGTTTTCCACTGCAACCATCTCACGCCGCCAAGCAGCCGTCCCGCAGCTCCCTACCCCTTCCGCAATAGGTATACCATCGACCGCTTGAAGGTAGGCAGCCGGTAGACTCGGCGCCGGACCGGTGCGTAGACATCGCGCCCGCTCGTCGACCAGCATTACGCTCGAACGCAGCTCGGGACAGAGCTGCTCGATGAAGCATACGATCCGTTCCAGACAGAGCATCAGAGGTGCGCCGTGTGCCAGCGACTGAAAGATCTCAAGCTGCAGCCGCTCTTTCCGCTCATGGCGCCGCTGCTCCGTTACGTCACGGGATAAACCGACGATGCGGTAGGGCCTCCCGTTGTCATCGATCACCGGCACCAGGGTCCAGCGGTAGATTCGTACACCCGCCGGCAGTCTCAGCTCGGCCTCCCCCTCTATCATCACGCTTTCGTTCAGGCACTGCCGTAAATGCTGCCGCAGTACATGCGATTCCAGATCGGATACCTGATCACCCACATAAGTACCGATCAGCCGCTCCCGTGGAAGGCCTGTCGATTGTTCAAAAGCACGGTTCACTTCGAGGTAGCGGAAGCGATCGTCTTCGGTTACTTCCAGCAGATACAAAAGCTCTGTGGCATATTCGAATACTTCACGGAAGTGTTGCCCAGCCATTACGAGCGGCATTTCAACCTGCAGCAGGAGGGACTCAACCTGCCCCTGCTCATTCGTCATGCTGCCGATCAACAGATGGCACTCTATTCGGGAGTTGTTAACACAGAGCAGAGAGGCCTTGATACGTTGGGGAGTGGAGATCTCAAGCAGGCTGCGCAGACAGGCGCTCAGAACGGTATCATCATCGGTCAGGAGGAGCATGCCGATATCCCGGCCGACAAGCGCTGACTCTTGATAGCCGGTTTGACGAGTGAACACATCATTACAGGCTATGCACCTCCTTTCGAGGTCGCAAATCAGAGCACCGGTAGGCAGTTGCTGAAAGAAGCGTCGGTACATCTTCACATACATGGACCTATTCGTAATATCGACAAGATCAGCCATACTACCGGCATACCTATCATGACCGGTATTTACACACCTGGCCACCACCAAAAGCGGATCCTTTGGTTGGCTATCGATCTTTTCCCTGGGGCGCTAATATACACCCACAACTGATAAGTATAACTGGGCGATCTGGAAGTGGGATGTGCATCATATGGAACGCAAAACCGTTCTGCTTGTCGACGACAACCCCAGCAACCTTAAGTTGCTGGTCGACTGTCTCGAGAGTCATGACTTCAGGGTGGCGGTCGCCACAAACGGAGATGAGGCGCTGAAGCGACTTCAACGCGCCCATCTGGCAAAACCCGATCTTATATTGCTCGATATCATGATGCCCGGCATCGATGGTTACGAAACCTGTCGTCAAATCAAGCTCATCCCCGAAATCAGCGATATCCCCATCATTTTTCTTAGCGCGCTGTCGGAAACACCGGATAAGGTTTACGGCTTCTCCCTAGGGGCTGTCGACTACATCACCAAACCGATAAACCTCGCCGAGATGATTGCCAGGGTCAACACCCATCTTGATCTCTCGGAGCTGCGTAGAAAGCTTGACCGACTTGTACAAAAACGCACCCAGGAACTGCTCGACGTCAACGCTTCCTTGCGTCATCAGATAGAGGAGCGCGAACGCGCAGAGGCACAGATCAGGTATATCGCCACTCACGATTCACTCACCGACCTGCCCAACCGTTTTTTAATGGCTGAACGTCTCGATCAGTTGATCAAACGGGCTCATCGATACAATGAGAGGATCGCGTTGATGTTTCTCGACCTCGACCAGTTCAAGATCGTGAACGAATCCTTGGGTCACCGTTTCGGCGACATGCTGCTCAGCGATGTGGCCTACCGATTAAAGGATGCGGCGCTGACCGCCGACGCCGTGGCCAGGCTGGGTGGAGATGATTTTGTTATCTGTCTTCCCCTGCACGATGAAAATGAGGATGTAATCGCTACCGCTAAAACCATGCTTGAGGCTCTACGCGAGCCGTTTTATATCAACGACATCAATATTCATGTGAGCGCCAGCATCGGTGTCGCCGTCTACCCGGATGACGGCAAGGATGCGGACAGGCTAATGCGCAACGCCGATGCTGCCCTGTATTGCGCCAAGCAGGCGGGGCGGGCGGAGATCAAACGTTACACCACTGAGTTGGATACGGCCGCGCACGAACATCTCAACCTGTCCAGCCTGCTGACTGATGCGATCAGGGAGGGCGAACTGTGCATGGAGTACCAACCGCAGATCGAACTTAACACCGGAAAAATAATCGGTGCAGAAGCACTCATGCGATGGCGAAGGGCTGATGGCACCTATATATCCCCGGCGGAATTTATCCCGGTGGCGGAATCAAGCGGCCAGATCAAAGTGCTTGGCGAGTGGGGAATCCGGCAGAGTTGTGCAGAACTCAAACGCTGGCATGATGCGGGCTATACCGACCTGAGCATGTCGGTCAACGTCTCGGTGCCACAACTGCATTCGGCCGGCTTCGTCGATACGGTGCAGAGCATCATCGAGGAGTACCAACTGCCGCCCGCCAAGCTCGAGCTGGAGATCACCGAAAGCCTGCTGATGCAGCACAGCAAGACCAACCTGAACATCCTCCATACCCTCAGCGATTTCGGCGTACTGCTCTCGGTGGACGATTTCGGCACCGGCTACTCCAGCCTGGCCTATCTGCAGGACTTCCCGGTCAACACACTCAAGATTGACATCTCGTTCGTACGCAACATAGGCACCGATAGCGGCGATGCGATTCCGTCGGCCATCGTCGCCATGGCGCACAGTCTTGGCTTGAACGTAGTGGCCGAGGGGGTCGAAACCGGCGCTCAGGAGGCGTTTTTGCGCTCGCAGGGCTGCGAGTACGCACAGGGGTTTCATTACAGCCGCTCCGTGCCCGGCGATCGATTCCTGGAGCTCTGCAAGGCGGGCATATCAACAGCCGATAACAGATAGAAGCAGAGGACAGCATGCAAGCCAAACCGATAACAAGGAAAAATCCTGGGCCGGCACTCCTATCTCTTATCCTTCTTTTCACTCCAGGCACGCATCTGCAAGCGGAAACACCCGACACCCGGCAACCCCCGGTCTTTCACCACCTGACCATCGACGACGGCCTGTCGCACAACTCGGTGTTCGATGTGGTGCAGGATCGTCAGGGCTTTATCTGGGCCACCACGGTTCAAGGCATCAACAAGTACGACGGCATGAGCATACGCACCCTCACCCCGCAGGCGCCGGGGAGCGAGGGCAGTACTCCCCAGTTCTACCAGACCCTGCTCGAGGACCGTGACGGCATCCTGTGGTTCTGCAACTACGGCGCCGGGCTGGTCCGCCACGATCCGGTGCTCGATACCTGGCGCTACTATCGGCACGACCCGAACAACCCCAACAGCCTGGCCAACGACACCACCTGGTACGCGTTTCAGGACCGGGACGGTATCTTCTGGGTCTCGACCTTCGGCGGCCTGAGCCGTTTCGACCCAGTCACCGAAACCTTTACCAACTATCGTCACGACCCCAAGGATCCGGACAGTCTGGCGTTCGACACCCTGTCGCAGATCACCCAGGATGCCGACGGCATGCTCTGGATCGGCACCTATGGCGGCGGCCTGGACCGGCTGGATCCTGACACCGGCGTGTTCACCCACTTTCGCCATGACCCGAACGCCCCCGGCAGTATCAGCGACAACAATGTCGAGACGGTCTGGATAGACCCAGACGGCAGCCTGTGGGTCGGCACCGACAACGGCCTCAACCACCTCGATCCGACCACCGGCCGCTTTGTTCGTTATTTCCACGACGAGAACGACGACACCAGCCTGAGCCACAACCTGGTGATTCGGATCATGCGCGACAGCCGCGGTGAGCTGTGGATCTCCACCTGGGGCGGCGGCCTCAACCGCTTCGACGAAGAGAAACAGCGGTTTATCCGTTACCAAAGCGGCCCGAGCAATCCCGACAGCCTGAGCGCCGACATCGCCCCCTACTTCTCGGAAGATCGCACCGGCGCGCTCTGGTTCGGCACCTTCGGCGGCATTGACCGATACGATCCCGCCGGCCAGCGTTTCACACGCTTCCAGCACCTGCCCGACAACCCCAACTCACTGCCGGCAGGCCGGGTGCGCGCCATCACCCAGGACAGCGAGGGGATCTTCTGGATCGGCATGTGGGATCAGGGATTGGTGCGTTTCGACCGGAAGACGAACCGCTACACCCGCTACCGGGCCGACGCCGGCAACCCCGACAGCCTGAGCAACAACAATATCTTCGATATTCGCTACGACCCCCGCGGTTGGCTCTGGGTCGCTACTACCGCAGGACTGAACAGGTTCGACCTGAGCAGCGAAACCTGGACCCAGTATCATGTGGAGGAGGGCAACCCCAACGCCCTGGCCGCCGACTGGGTCTCCGGCGTGGCCGTAGACGCACAGGGCGTGCTCTGGCTCGCGGTATATGGCGCGGGCCTGCAGCGTTTCGACCCGACCACCGGCACCTTCACGCTCTACTCGCATGACCCGGACAACCCCGACAGCATCGCCAACGATAACCTCAACTACGTCTTCGTCGCCGCCGACGGCAGGCTCTGGGTCGGCGGCGACGCGTCGATCAGCCGCTTCGACCCCGCCACCGGCAAGGCGGAGAACTTTACCCCGGAACGGCACGGCCTCAGCGGCCTCACCAGCGACCAGACCTATCAGGACCGCCAAGGCAGGATCTGGGTCGCTACCTATAGCGGCGTGAACCTGTACGACCCGGACAGCAACCGCTTTACCCCCTACCCCGATATCCGCGCGGTGCTGGCGGACGACGCCCAGGGCAAGCTGTGGGTGATCGCCGGCAAGAGCCTGGCGCGCTTCGACCCGGCCGACGGCAGCCTGCGCCGCTATGACGAGCATGACGGCCTGCTGAGCAACGCGCTGGAGCCGACCGCCGGATACCGCACGTCCGACGGCGAGATCTTCGTCGGCGGCGCCAAGGGCTTCAACAGCTTCTTTCCCGACCGCCTGCCCGACAACCCCAATCCGCCGCCGGTGGTGCTGACCGCGTTCGAACTGCGCAACAAGCCGGTTCCCGTCGGCGGCGACTCGCCGCTACAGCAGCATATCAACGTCACCAAGGCGATCACCCTGCCCCACGACTACACAGCACTCAGCCTTGAGTTCGCCGCACTCGACTACCGGGCGCCGCAGAAAAACCGCTACGCCTACAAACTGGAAGGCTTCGACCCGGACTGGGTGTACACCGACAGCCGCAACCGGCTCGCCACCTATACCAACCTGGACCCGGGTAACTACACCTTCCACGTCAAGGCCTCCAACAACGACGGCGTGTGGAACGAGGAGGGGGCTCGCCTCGACATCCGCATCACGCCGCCCTGGTGGGCCACCTGGTGGTTCAGGGGTACCTCTGCCGCCTCCCTTCTGGCCCTCCTCTTCGCCGCCTACCGCTCACGGGTCAGGAGCATCCAGCAACGCAGCCTGATGCTGGAGCGGCAGGTGGCCGAGCGCACCCACGAACTGGCCGAGTCGAACCGGCAACTGCAGCTTGCCAAGGAGGGCGCCGAAAAGTCACAGCGCGCCGCGGAGATCGCCAACCAGGCGAAGAGCATCTTCCTGGCCAACATGAGCCACGAACTGCGCACCCCGCTCAACGCCATACTCGGCTTCTCCAACCTGATGCAGCAGGACCCGCTAATGCCGGCGACACAGCAGCAGAACCTCGGCATCATCAACAACAGCGGCGAACACCTGCTGACCCTGATCAACGACATCCTGGACATGGCCAAGATCGAGGCCGGTCAGATCAAGCTGGAACACACCCCCTTCGACCTCGGCGCCATGGTGCGGGACGTCACCGACATGATGCAGTTGCGCGCCGAGGAGAAGAACCTGATCCTCAACATCGACCAGACCTCCCTGTTCCCGCGCTACATCGTCGGCGACGAGGCGCGCCTGCGCCAGATCCTGGTCAACCTGGTCGGCAATGCGCTGAAGTTCACCGACCAGGGCGGCGTCACCATCCGCCTCGGTACCAAGGAGAACTCGAGGACCCACCTGCTGATCGAGGTCGAGGACAGCGGCTGCGGCATCACGCCACAAGAGCAGCAGCATATCTTCGACCCCTTCGTGCAGGTGGGCGAACAGACCGGCAGCAAGGGCACCGGCCTGGGTCTGACCATCACCCGCCAGTTCGTGCAGATGATGGGCGGCCATATCGACCTGCAGAGCGAGCCGGGCAAGGGCTCGCTGTTCCGAATCGACCTGCCGCTGAGCAAAGCGAAAGCCGAGGATATCGTCAAATCGCAGCAGACCGACGCGGGCCGAGTGATCGGCCTGGCGCCGGGCCAGCCGGAATACCGCGTGCTGATCGTCGAAGACCAGCGCGACAACCAACTGCTGCTGTCCCAACTGCTGGAGTCGGTCGGCTTCCAGGTCAGGATCGCCGAAAACGGCCGGCAGGGGGTGGAGCTGTTCCAGGCGTGGCAGCCGCACTTTATCTGGATGGACCGGAGGATGCCGGTGATGGACGGCATGGAAGCGACGCGTCACATCCGCGAACTCCCCGGCGGCCGGGAGGTGAAGATCGTCGCGCTCACCGCGTCCGCCTTCCGCGAGCAGCGCGACGAGATGCTCGCGGGCGGCATGGACGACTACCTGCGCAAGCCGTTCCGAGCCTCGGAGATCTACGACTGCCTGGAAAAGCTTTTGGGTGTCGAATATATCCGCGAAACCTCGTCGGAAACCGAGGAGGAGAACGAAGCGCTGACGCCGGAGATGCTGGACAGCCTACCGCAAGCGTTGCGCGACAACCTGATCGAGGCATTGGAAAGCCTGGAGATCGAACGCATCGAGACCGCTATCCAGTGCGTTTCAGCGCATGATCCCGCTTTGCAGAAGAAACTGGGTCGAATCGCCAGAAACTTCGACTACCAGGCAATACTGCATGCGTTTAGCAAGAGGTGAGTATCCTGATCGAACCCTGCATGGACACCGAGCCGTCCCGCCGGAAAAGTTGTTTATATGGCTATACTTAGTGCGCCAGAGCCGAAAGAGTAGTCGATACAGTTCACACCCGATTATTCAAGGCCGGATCAGGGACAGGACAGGTAGCCATGACTAAGCGAATATTCGGTATAGCCTCTGCTCTTTTCATCACACACGTTTCCATGCTGGCAAATGCGGATGGCCAGTATGCAGGCAAAAAGGTTATTTATGTAGACTCCTACCACGCCGGTTACACCTGGAGCGACGGTGTCGCACGGGGGATCGAGGAGGTGTTCCAGGATACCGGTATCGAACTGAAACGAATCGAGATGGACACCAAGCGACATACATCGGAATCATTCAAGAACACCGCGGCCCTGAGCGCCAAGGCGGAGATCGAGCGTTTCAAACCGGATGTGGTGATCGCCTGCGACGACAATGCCTCCAAGTATCTGGTCATGCCCTACTACAAGAATGCCGATCTGCCCTTCGTCTTCTGTGGCCTCAATTGGGATACCTCGGAGTATGGTTTTCCCTATGACAATACAACCGGTATGGTCGAGATCTCGATGATGCCCCAGGTCATAAAACAGCTGGGCAGATACGCAAAAGGCAACAGGATCGGATATCTTGGAGACAACACGCTGACCAGCCAAAAGAATCTTCAGAATCATACCGACAGACTGAATATCAAGTACGACCAGATATACCTGGTAGACAGTTTTGAACAATGGAAAAGGATGTACCTGGAGCTTCAAGACAATGTGGATATGGCCATAATATTAAATAATGCCGGAATACCCGACTGGGATAATCAAAAAGCACTCGAGTTCGTGGAGAACAATTCAAGGATACCGACAGGCACCAATAACGAGTGGATGATGCAGTTCTCGCTACTGGGTATCATAAAAATACCGGAGGAGCAGGGAAGGTGGTCTGCTCAGGCCGCGCTCAAGATTATGGATGGAACGCCACCCACCAAGATACCCATTACACACAATAAGCAGGGAAAACTGTATTTCAACCTTAAACTCGGCAAAAAATTCGGCATCGATACAGCTCCTGCCGGCTCCATTGTTATCGAACAGGAATAGAGCATGATCAGCCCCCTGCGCCTCATAACCGTTACCCTTCTATGGGTGTTCTCGATAGCGACAATGGCCCAAGGGGATCACGCCGGCAAAAAGATACTGTTCATCGACTCCTATCATCAGGGTTTCGAGTGGAGCGATGGCATTATACAGGGTGCCAGAGATGTACTGAATAACACCGCGGTAGAACTGAAGATTGTCCATATGGACACCAAACGCAACACATCCGAAGCATTCATTAAATCGGCGGCCTTGGGGGTAAAAGCGGCCATCGATGAGTTCGAGCCCGATGTGGTGATCGCCAGTGACGATAATGCATCGAAGTACGTCGTCGTTCCCTATTTGAAAGACTCGAATACCCCCGTTATCTTCTGCGCCGTAAACTGGGATGCGTCCGTCTATGGTTTTCCGACCATGAATATCACCGGGATGGTCGAGGTGACGCTGGTTCCGGAGATCATAAAGGACCTGAAATACTATGCAAAAGGCGACAGTATCGGGTTCATTTCGGCCAACACCCTAACGGCAAGAAAGGAGTTTCAAAATCACCGAGATCGCCTGGGTATATCGTATAAAAAGGCTTACTTCGCACGGAACTACCAGGAGTGGAAGGATATGTTTATCGAACTTCAGAACGAAGTCGATATGGCGATCATGCTTAACCACGTCGGTATCAGCGGCTGGAACGACGCGGAAGCCATAAGGTTTGTCGAGGAGAACACCAGAATACCCGTCGGCACCTGGAACAGCTGGGTCATGCCCTATGCGCTGTTGGGCGTGGCCAATATTCCAAGCGAACAGGGAACCTGGGCGGCCCAGGCTGCCCTCAAGGTGCTTGAAGGTGTTTCACCCGGCAAGATACCGCTGACACGCAACAAGAAAGGCAAGCTGTTCTTCAATCCCAGAATAGGCAAGCGCCTGGGAATCAAGACACCTCCGCCCTTGTCGACCCTGCTGGACTAAGTGGGATGAACGCGTGGATCCGGCATGGATGAGACGGGCATGACAAAAAGCTCAAACTATAAGCGATCCCTGACCAAAGGGAGTCTCATAAAGATAAGCATCGGAATATCCGTCGCAGTTTTCAGTATCACGGTCATCACGTATATCTATGTATTCTCCAGCCTGAAAACCAGGGCGCTTGAAGATCTGGGAGAGTATATACACCAGCGCGGCATACGGGAAAGCTTCCCCTTTACGCTAGCCGTGGACAATCAAAAAGCCTTCTCCGCTGATTTAATCAGACGCCTTGAACAGCAGACAATAGATAATCCCGGTGAAAAGCTGGATAGCCTTTTCTACCGGCATTTCGATGGCACCTTGCGCATAGCCGATCGTTTCTTTCAACGCGACGCCATCACCGGCGTCATCAGCACCCTGGGCAGCGGCAACGATGCCAGCTCGGCTTTTCCTCAAACCTTTCAGCGCACGCTTGCCATCGCCTATGACATGCTGGCCCAGTATGGCCCGGCATGGCATAACCGCTTTGTAAACCTGTATGTCAGCTTCCCCGAAAACGGCATATTCATGTACTGGCCAGACACCCCTTGGGGATTAAAAGCGGGTTTTTGGGAGATCAACGCAAAACTGACGCTGAACACCAAGAATGGTGACGATATTGTCGTCATTGACGATGCCGCTCAAACAGACGCGACACCCAGCTGGAGCAACCTGTATTACGACTATGCCGCGGACAACTGGATGGTATCATCCACCACGCCGGTTATATCCAACGATAAACATATACTCTCCGTCAGCACCGATATTCTGCTGCATGAACTTTTCGAGCGCACCATCACTCAACGTCTGGAGGGCACCTACAATCTTATATTCGATGCCGGCGGAAAACTCATCGCGCATCCTAAGTTCATGGATGCCATCCAAGCTCAGGGTGGAAACTTTCCGATCCTCGAAGCCAATAATCCGAATCTGAAACGCATATACGAACTCAGTATCCAGAACGGGGCAGGTGTCGTTGATAACACGCTGGATGATGAATATCTGGGCATTACGCGGCTGGATGGTCCCGACTGGTACCTGGTTGCCGTGTTTCCAAAATCCATTATTTCGAGCGGAGCGTTCAAGACCGCCAGTTTTATTCTGATCATTGGCCTTTTCGCCCTGCTGCTGGAGATATCGATCCTCTACTTCTTCCTCAAGAGGCAGGTCGCCCAGCCTCTGACCCGGTTGATGGACGCTACCAATCGCATTGCATCCGGTGATTTTTCCATCGCGCTTGATGAAGCACGACAGGATGAGATCGGCCTCCTGGCTCACCAGTTCAACACTATGTCCAAAGAGATCAACGCGCGAGAGGCGGCGTTGGAGAGGGCGCATCTGGAACTCAAGGAGATGAACGACAACCTCGAGATCAGCGTCAAGCTGCGCACCCAAGAGCTGGAGGGCGCACTGAAAGAGGTGGAGAAGACCAAGGAGAAACTGCAGCAATACACCGATAGCCTGAAGACAGCCATTGCCGATGCCGAAAGCGCCAACAAGGCCAAGAGCGAATTTCTGGCCAATATGAGTCACGAGCTGCGCACGCCATTGAACGCCATTCTCGGTTTTTCCAGCCTGATGTCACGCGATCCCTCGTTGTCGGAAAGCCTGCGCAAGAACAACGACATCATCTGCCGGAGCGGTCAGCACCTGCTGAGTCTGATCAACGATGTGCTGGATATGTCCAAGATCGAGGCCGGTCAGGTAGAGCTGGAAAACGCCCCGTTCGACCTCGGCGCCCTGGTACGCGACGTCACCGACATGATGCAGCTGCGTGCCGAGGAGAAGAACCTGATCCTGAACATCGACCAGACCTCCCTGTTCCCGCACTACATCGTCGGCGACGAGGCGCGCCTGCGCCAGATCCTGGTCAACCTGGTCGGCAACGCGCTGAAGTTCACCGACCAGGGCGGCGTCACCATCCGCCTGGGCACCAAGGAGAACTCGAGGACCCACCTGCTGATCGATGTCAAGGACAGCGGCTGCGGCATCACGCCACAAGAGCAGCGGCATATCTTCGACCCCTTCGTGCAGGTGGGCGAACGAGCCGGCAGCAAGGGCACCGGCCTGGGTCTGACCATCACCCGCCAGTTCGTGCAGATGATGGGCGGCCATATCGACCTGCAGAGCGAGCAGGGCAAGGGCTCGCTGTTCCGAATCGACCTGCCGCTGAGCAAGGCGAAGGCCGAAGATATCGTCAAGCCACAGCAGACCGACGCGGGCCGAGTGGTCGGTCTGGCTCCCGGACAACCACCCTACCGCGTGCTGATCGTCGAAGACCAGCGCGACAACCAACTGCTGCTGTCCCAACTGCTGGAGTCGGTCGGCTTCCAGGTCAGGATCGCCGAAAACGGCCGGCAGGGGGTGGAGCTGTTCCAGGAGTGGCAGCCGCACTTTATCTGGATGGACCGGAGGATGCCGGTGATGGACGGCATGGAAGCGACGCGTCACATCCGCGAACTCCCCGGCGGCCGGGAGGTGAAGATCGTCGCGCTCACCGCGTCCGCCTTCCGCGAGCAGCGCGACGAGATGCTCGCAGGCGGCATGGACGACTACCTGCGCAAACCGTTCCGTGCAGGCGAGATCTACGACTGCTTATCCAGTCACCTGGGTGTCGAATTTATCCGAGAAACAGCGCCAGCAGATCAGCAAGATGACGACCGTTTAACCCCGGATATGCTGGAATCTCTGCCACTTGATCTGCGCAGAAATCTTACCGACGCACTCGAAAGCCTGGAAATCGACCGCATAAAAGCCGCCATCCAACGGTGCACCACGCATGATAAACAGCTGCAAAAGAGGCTTAGTCATCTCGCCGAGAATTTCGATTATGCTGCCATCCTGAAAGCACTCGACCAGATTGAATAATCGCTCCTGGGTTGACGATACTTCAGCCTTCATACGGCACCCTAATGGAAAACGGTAGCGACGCTAACGCTTGAACTCGGTCATCTTCTCCAGCTCGAAGATCGCCTCGGTGATGCCATCCATGCGCTGGTTGAGCACCGCCTGCGCCTCATATCCGGCCACATCCCTAAGGCTCAAGCCTTGAACTCCGGCCGCCCAAGCCCGCCTTCAACGCCATGAAATGCAAAACTTTTGTAAAGTTGCCTCCACTGGCTTCTCCCTATTCGCTCATACCTCCTATGATAGCGGCAACCATTAACGACGCTGTTTTTATAGACTGGGCGATACACACGCAAACCCAGACCGACAGTAACCAATAGGTCATCCGCCCATACCGTCGCTGCACGAACCAAGGATCACAGATGAAAAAAGGACTGTTCGCCCTGCTACTGGCCACCGCTTTTGCCAACGCCCAGCCGCCGGCAGGCGGTCCACCTCCCCAGGCGATTGAGGCTTGCCGCGGGCAGAGCCGGGGAGACCAGTGCAGCTTCCGGGCACCGCACGGCCAGATCAGCGGTAGCTGTCACCAGGTACCCGAAGGCCTAATCTGCGTACCCGATTTCGCCGGCCACGCTCCTGCAGGCGACAATCAAGCCGGCAGGATGAGCCCCAACTTCGGACCCGCCCAAGCCAAGCAGCCCTCCGCCCGGTTCGGTAACGACCGCGCTGGCGCATCGGGCCACCAGGGCGCACCGATGGGCGCCGATATCGCCAGCACCGACGACAAGGCCCGGCAGGTGACCAGCCGTATTCCCGACACGCAGCAGGGCAGCTGTTTCGACACCCGCGGCATGATCGACTGCCCACAACCGGGCCAGGCGTTTTTCGGCCAGGATGCGCAGTATGCCGGTGCCGGACCGAGCTACGCAGTGCAGGATGGCATCGTCAGCGACCGGATCACCGGCCTGATCTGGCAGCAGGCGCATAACGCCGATCGCCTGAGCTGGCCAGCGGCACAGCAAGCCTGCGCACAGCTGGCGCTGGGTGGGTTTACCGACTGGCGCCTGCCGTCGATCAAGGAGCTGTTCTCCATCGCCGATTTCCGTGGTTCGGTGGGCCGTCGCCCCTATCTGGACGAGGTGTTCGAGATCCGCGAGCCCGACGCCTCGATCCTGCAAGACGATCCCTTCGCCAGCACCCACACCACCGACATGATGGGTCAGACCTGGTCCGCGACGCTGTACAGCGGCGACCACTGGGATCGCAAAGGTGTGGAAGCGGCGTTCTTCATGAACTTTCTCGATGGCCATATCAAGCAGGCACCGACCGATGGGGGCCGGTCGGAGCTGTTCTACCGCTGCGTGCGCGGGGAGAGCTGGGGCGCGAATGACTTCGTCGACAACGGCAACGGCACGGTGACCGACCGCGCCAGTGCATTGACCTGGCAGCAGAGCGACGACGGCCGCGCCCGCAACTGGCAGCAAGCACTCACTTACTGCGAAGAGCTTGATCTGGCGGGGCATAGCGACTGGCGTCTGCCCAATATCAAGGAGCTGCAGAGTATCGTCGACTACACTCACCACGACCCGGCGCTCGATCTCAGTGTCTTTCGCCAGCAGGATCACCGCGGCTGGTTCTGGTCCTCGACCACCCACGGCGACAATATCCAGCAGGCGGACTACATCTGCTTCGGCAAGTGCACCTCAACGGAGGGGATAGACGTACATGGCGCCGGCGCCCAGCGCAGCGACCCCAAGGACAGCAGCGTACAGAGACGCAGCTCCCAGGGCGGCCAGCGCGACGAGATCAGGGTCGACAACTACGTGCGTTGCGTGCGCTGAGGTCCGGGGGCGATATCAGGCGGCCGCCGGTTCGATGCGATTGCGTCCGGCCCGCTTGGCCGCATATAGCGCCTCGTCCGCCGCGCTGAGCATCTTTTCGATGCTGCCCAGCGCCAGCGTATCGTTGAGGCCGATACTCAGGGTTACCCGCAAGTTTGGGTGCACCTGCTGCCAGTCGCTGGCCTCGATCTGCTGACGCAGCTGTTCGCAACGCTCATAAGCTTGCTGCAGCGAGGTCTGCGGGAACAGGATCACGAACTCCTCACCACCGTGACGGGCGAGGATATCGCTTTTGCGGATACTCTGCTGCAGCAGCTGCGCCACCCGCTTCAGCACCTCGTCGCCCACACCGTGGGAGAAAGTGTCATTGATCTGCTTGAAGTGATCGAGGTCGGCGATCATCACGCATAACGGCTGGTCGTAGCGCACCGCCTGTTCGAACGCGAGCGCCGCCTGCTCGTTGAAGTAACGCCGGTTGTGCAGCTGGGTCAGCGGATCGCGCACCGCCGCCTCGCGCATCTCCGCGTGCGCGCCGGCCAGCTCCCGGCTCATGCGGTTGAAGGCCTCGGCCAACTCGCCGATCTCATCCTTGCTGCGTACCGGCACCTCCTGCTCCAGCTCACCGTCGGCACGCATGGCATGCACAGCCGAGATCAGCTCATACACCCGCCCACAGACGCGACGGCTGAACAGTACACCGAGCAGCAGTGCCAGGAGCGAGGCGCCAACCAGGCCGTAGCCAAGGGCGTTGCGCATGGCCGCCAGGTAGCTCAGATCCTGTATGGTCAGATTCGGGTCGCCAAGCGGAACCGCCAACAGCACAACCCGCCCATCCATCTCAATGGGTCGTGCACTGTCCCGCAGGGCGTCATCGATCTGTTCCCCCGACCGAAAGTCGCCACCGGGTTTCACCACCCGCCCAGACGGGTCGGTGAGCATAAACAGAAACGGCGCCACGCCACCGCGTGCAAGACCGGCGCCATCCTCCGGCCCGACACCACCCATCATCGCCCGTGGATCCGGCCTGGTATCACCCGGCAATGGGCCGGGGTGCGCGCCCCTTGCGTCAAAGGGCCGCGGCATCCCTGGATTCAGCAACGGCGGCAGCTGCATCCGCGTGCGCCGCACGAACAGGGGAAAGGGTTCCCGCGTTACCCCGTTTTCCCAGGAGCCATACTGGCTCAGGTAGGCTCTGACATCGGCCTGGAAGTGATCGAACGCCTGATCCTGCACCGATTGCTGGAAGTCACGCATCAGCAACCAGTAGGCGATGCCGCCGACCAGCATCGCCGCAATTACGCCCACCAGCAACATCAACAGCGTCAACTTGGTACGCAGTTTCATTCATCCGCCTCCCGGGACAGGTCCAGTGGCTGTTTATAACACACCGAACCGGCCTCGGCCCGTTCAGACCGTCTCGGGCAGTCGGGTAGACCGAGGAACTTACGTTCCCCTGCCCCCCATAGATCCGGACGTGCGCGATTGACGCATCCGGCTCCTCGAAACTACGGTTTCACTACCGAACGGTGGATCCGACGAATCATGCGCGGCGGGGGCAGCGGGTAGCGCTTCAGCAACCGCGGGAAAGTGGACCAGTCGAGCCAGGCCTTCTGGGAGCGACGACTGAGCCACTTGTGCCACAGCCGCACCACCTCGGTACGAAAACGTCCAAGACTCGCCGCATTCCCGGCTATCCCGTAGTATCCGTAGTGTCCTTCCAGTTTCTGCCTCAGCATTTTCCACTGCTCGCGTACCGCCTGATGTCGATTCTTTCGGCACCACTCCTTGATCCGTCCCAGCGCTTTGGTAAAA
>NZ_JAHREP010000057.1 GCF_019084545.1 Marinobacterium ramblicola | reverse complement strand
TACTCGCCGGCCGGCAGCTGTGCCAGGGTGGTGGAGTAGGTATCGCCTGCGGCGCTCAGTACGATGTCGTTGGTGAACTCGGTGCCGCTGCCGGCGTCACGCCAGGCCAGGTGAAGATCGCCGGTAATATTGGCGCTCTCGGCGGTACTGAGGGTGGTTGCGATATCGATATCGAAGCCGAGGCTGGTGACCGTCGGCGGGGTGGTGCTGTTATCGGTATTGAACTGTTCGGTCGATGTCAGGCTGGTGCTGTGCTCATCGGCAAAGGCGCTGCCGTAGAACGCGCTGTAGTCGACGCTGCCGATGGCGGCCGGATTGGCATCCACTAGCAGGCGATCACCGGACTCGCCGCTGCGGCTGGCGTCTACCCGCTGGCCGTCGACAATGACCACCTGATCGTCACCGACAGCGGGAATGGTCCAGCTTACGCCTCGCTCGATGGTGACAGCGCCGTTGCCGACAACGATCTCGAAGGTATCCAGCGCAATGTCGTCGCTCTCACCGACGCCGGTCAGGGTGACGGTGTAGGTGCCCGCTTCCAGCGGGCTACTATCGCTGCCGAACGCCAGGCTGTAGGTACTGTAACCCAGGCCGCTGTCTACGCCTTCGACACTGGCGTTGCCACTGGCACCGTCGGCAATATCGGTGCGCTGCCAGGAGGCGGACAGTCAAGCTGCTAATAGGTTGTAGTCAACCGGCGCGGGCAGTCATCCGCCCACGCCTATTGACCTATTCAAGTTGTTAAAGAGCCAACCGGTGTTGGTACCGGCCGTTTTACTGCGTTACGTCTGTCTATCTATATCCAGAACAACCTGAGTTGATCCTCTCCTTCCAGCCGAAGGCACCGTAAAGTCTGGTACAGGTCACCTGCTGGCCGTCGGTGGCGGCGATCAGGCCATCAAGGGCGTTGTATCGGTTTTCGGTGAATGCGGTACCGGCTACATGGGCTCATAGGGTTCCGGATCCGATGCCAGTGGTTCACGGCTGAGATCAATGGTCTTATCGCTCCAGTGGATATCGAACCACTGATTGAACAACTGACGGCTTCTCGGATGGGGCCAACGGCGTTTGTCCAGAACCCATTCTTGCAGGGTGGTTTCGAACAGGTAGCGATACACGGCACCGACGACCTCTTTCTCGGGTTTGATGTCCCAGGACATTGGCAACAGGAAGGCGGTGCGGTCTTCCCATGCGAGTCTTTCGGCCTCTTCGAGGCTGCATTGGCTTTCCTTCGCCAACCATTCGATAAAGGGTTGTTTGGGGTGCAATCGCAATACGCCCCGGTTGACCGGGTAACCGGTGACGTGAATGCCAAGCAGTTTTTTGATGATTTTCGGGATCGTCATGGTCGTTGCCCCACAAGTGATATTTGGCCGGGTTACGCCACTCTGTCATGTCTTGGCATGGTTCGTTTACGTGAACATGCAAGGAAGGAGTCTGGGATATTATCTGCACCGATAGCCATCCCCGAGTGCCTGCCGAGACAGAGACGGTGTCCGGGGTTTGGCTCGGCCTAACTGCCAGTTGGCGGGCACTTTGAGCCAAAATCGGTGGCGGTGCGCTGAAAATCATCGGATTTTTGGCCCTATCTCGAACAGCGACGGTGCTTTTTCAGCAGATTTCATCGAAAAAGCACCTCAAAAATACCCGGATAGCTGTTGCCGGACATCCGGACGGGACACCCGGTTTTTGGTAGGCGGAATCCATTTTTACATTTTACGGGACACAATCCATCAATCACGCTATTGTTTGGAACTACACCTCAAGCCCCTCGGCCAGGTTTGCAAACCTACTATAGCAATCAGCTAACTGTACATTATTTGCCAAATCGCCTTCAATAAACAAACGATCCAGCCTTATGCGACCTAATATAGCATAACTATCCATAGACTTTACTTGGTTAAATATGCCTTCAAGTTCCTTCAACGCTAAAGCAGCATTTTCACTAGAAGCAGCCTCTTGTTTCAGAAGCTGTTCTAGCGATACTGCCTCAGATTTTAGCCTGTTAAGTTTATCTTCTGACACTTTATTGCCCCGTTATAAAACGATTTAAAGATTGAGCTTCTGTAAACAAATCACGTCTTGTCACTAATGTTTGAATCTCACCACCGTTTCTCAAATATTCTCCATTGTTAACTGAAAACTTTGCAATCTGGCTTTGGAAAACATCAATATCGCTTTTCGCCGTTATTGAATACAATTCAAAACTATCTGGAACTTGTGGTAATCCGAGCATTTCACCAATAGCTTGAGGACTATTAGGCAAACGCTCCAACACATCCCCTGTTACAAAATATGGGGTGGTACCACTTGGTGGTGATCCTGTTGGAACAAGTTTAAATAGCCGTTCGCCTTTCTGTAGTGATACCGTAGAAGGCAAATCAACACCAGATTCGAGCATATCCCTAGACATACGCAAAGCCCTATCTGGGGACACCCCTGCTTGCCGTAAAGATTCAAATATTTGGTTACCAACAACATAATCTCTTGGGTCACCTATTTCTAAACCTAAAGCTCTCGAAGTATTCCAGTTTACCTCTGCAGGAGAAACTAAAGCCTTGTCTGGAACAAACTGCCCGACCTTACCAACCTTACCGGCCAACGGAAGACCAACAGCAGCAGCCCCTAAGTATGCCTTTGTCTCCTCACTTAAGTCCAGAGCCTCATCGAGCCGGTATACGCCTTCACCTAACATCTGGGTGAACGGACTATTTGAAAGTTCAGTTTTAAACTGAGCAGCACTCTCAGTACGACTATCATAGAAGTCAAGTAAAGACTTCAGCTCGGCGCCGGTCCTCTCACCGGCCTGGAGATCTTTGGCAAAAGTAACAAATCCTTTACCGAACGCCGATATGGCATCGCTAAAGCCTTCAGACACAGCATCCAGTGTAATATCACCTATTACCCGTAGATAAGTTCCAGGGTTACTCAGATCTTCTTTCGGATTTTGCCCTACTTGTGGATTATAGAACTGCTCCCCGAAGTCTATTTGTGATAATGCGTAATCGAGATTTATTTCACCAGCCAGAGGATCAGTACCGTCCACCTGTGGTAAGTAGTCTACAGGATAAGATACAGCTCCGGCCTCGCCAACCCACTCCGCCGGCAGACTTCCACCATTGGCCGCGATGATCGCTTCGTAATTATCGGGCAGCGCATCCAGACGACCGCCCAGCTGCATCGCCAGGTTGTCGCCTGTCAGTGAGGCCTGGAGCCTCGGATCGAGATCGTTTACGTTTGCAATGCGCTGGTTGGGATCCGTTGTCCAGTCAAGTCCATCATTCCGTTCATTTTCAGCTTTCCGTTGGCTGGCCGTCAGCGCCTGCTCAGATGCCTGCCGTTGCGTTTGGCGATCGCTATACAAGGCATAATCTGCCAGGAAGCTGCCGAAATCCTGTGCCACTTCATTCTGCATCCAGTTCAGTGCCGCATCCTTGTCGTACAGGCTCATGGCACCACCGATAGCGGCATTCAGGCCCTGTTTTGCCAAGTGTCGCTGGATCGGGTTCGCGATTTCGTTGACACCCAATCCTGAGGTGAGTGCGGTACTCAAGGTGCCACCGACCGCTGCAACCCAATCACTCGGCTGAAGATCCCCGTCGTTACGGATGGAGGTCTCCGCCAGTTGGACCCAGGGCGTCGCATACTGCAGCGCTGTTTGGTATGTACTCAATGTCTGCAGAGCTTCCGCTGCGTTCAATGCTTCTTGAGACCCTGAAGCCAGGGCGGCTGCACCACCGGCATCAATGAAATCGCTTGACGCTTGCACTTTCGCCACATCCAGAGCTCCACCGATACCGGCGGCTGCCAGGCTGGTCCAACTGGTGATCTTGCCGTTGAGGATCAACTGCTTGCTGGCAGCACTGGCGACTCTTAGTGCCGCAACGGATACCTTGGCATATTTCGCTGTACTGCCGACCTTGGCCGCAGTCTGACCTGCCGCGCCCAGGGCCGCACTAGCCCCAGCCGTAAAAGCAGCACTTACCGCGTCGGCCGCCACCTGTTTCCAACTGAACTCGTCCTGGTAACCCAGGCCGATCAGGATGCCTTGGGATACAACCGATGC
>NZ_JAHREP010000056.1 GCF_019084545.1 Marinobacterium ramblicola | reverse complement strand
CGGATCTGTGGGGGGCGTCGCCCGAGAGGGCGGCTCCTACCCGGAAGTCGCTCCCGTTGGTCGCTGGGACGTCCAAAACGCTGCGCTTTTTTGGCCGCCCCTGTGTGCGGCGTTAGGTGAATATATGGATCGAAGCCGCATTACAGCATTAGTGCTATTAGCAATAACGGTTTTACCCTTTACTGTACTTTTTGCAGTATTTGCTGCTATCGGTTTCCCTTTCTGGATAACAGGTATTGCTGACGTTCTTATGGGAAACTATGGATTGGACGAACTGCGGTCATCTGTACGCCCAGAAATGGCCCTTCTTTTTATATCTGGGCCCCTAGGGATTTTTGGGCTAGCCGAACTCTGGTGCGCTCTATGGCGCATATTTCGCAACCGGCCACATCGAAGTCCAAGAGCAACGGTTATAGGTTTGTTGTGCGGCATAATAGCTAGCGTAAATTTAGTCTTTATCAAGTTCGGCCTACCGATAGTGCTTCTGCCAGCAATACTGTTTGCGCTTTACCATGTATCAAAATATACGAAGGGATATCAAGTAACAAATGGCACCTAACAAAAAATTCAAGTCGCCCGAAAGCGGGCTGGGACCTCAAAAGCTACGCTTTTTCGGCCCCTTAATTGCGCGTTATAAGTCAATGGAGATGGAGTCATGAAAAATAATGGAAATTGCTTTTTATGCTTGCGCGAAGCACATATTGAAGACGTTCCACATGAGCATGGTCAATACCTAGATGTGCTTTGTAGCGCGGAATGCCCTCAGTATCAAATTTCAACTAATGCAAAAGATGAAGTCGCTACTCATCCATTAAAAAGAGAAATTGTACTTCAGGAAATAAAAAAGATAGCGAATCAAGGTAAAAAGCCCGTTGTTGCATTCGATAGTAATAAACGTGTTTTTGAGTATGTGGCTGAGTAATACTTATAACAAACCGCAGCAGTCGCTCCCGTTGGTCGCTGGGACCGCCAAAACGCTGCGCTTATTTGTCGGCCCCTGTGCGCAGCGTTATACCTCAAGTGCCAGAAACACCATGGACTTTCGGAAACGAACATGGTAAAATGCTTTATTTACATGATATGAGATTAATAAATGAGCAAAATTAAAGCTCGCTCAGGCACATTCACAGACAATATGAAACTACCTGTTCATAGGTGGTTTCGTTATTCAGCCGGCTACTCGGCTGAGTGGGTTCAATCTGAAATAAGAAAATTTGAATTAGAGCAAGACACAAAAGCTGTTGTTCTTGATCCATTTTTAGGTTCAGGCACTACAGCTTTTGCGGGCGCTTCGTTAGGTAATCGGGTTTACGGCTTTGAGGGCCACCCCTTTGTAGCAAGAATTGCCAAGGCAAAGAACCAATGGATACTTGATGAATTAGAATTTATTGAAGCTTGCAATCAAGTTCTTAACTTAGCCGAGAAATGCAACAAACAAACTGAGCGGCACGATGAATCAAATTTACTAGGGAAGTGCTATGACATCGAAGCATTATCTAAGCTAGATAATTTGCGGTTTGCTTATGAAAAACTTGCCAATGAAAATCCTATTTGGGAGTTAGTGTGGCTTAATATAACCTCCATTCTTAGGGCATGCAGTAAAGCGGGAACGGCACAATGGCAGTACGTTTTACCGAACAAATCGAAGGCAAAAGTTATTGATGTTAAAGATGCTTTTTTAGGAAAAGCCGAGCTAATGGCCCAAGACATGGAGTACGCAAAATGCGCCAATTGGTCTAATGTCGCCCAAATATTTAAACAGGATGTTCGGGAATCAATAGAAGCACCAAAGTGCAACCTACTTATTACTTCGCCTCCATATCCAAATAACTATGACTATGCAGATGCTACAAGACTAGAAATGATGTTTTGGGGCGAGATTAATGGCTGGGGTGACCTGAAAACAGCCGTAAGGCCAACAATTATGAGGTCATGCTCTCAGCATTCTGCAGCAGATAAAATAGTGCTCGATGAAATCCTTGAGGAGCCACTTCTTGCGCCAATTTTGGAAGAGCTCACTCCTGTTGTTAGGGAGCTTGAACAAGTAAGGATCGGAAAAGGCGGTAAGAAAACTTATCACACTATGATTGCGGCATATTTTCTGGACCTATCAAAAATCTGGAAGAACTGTAGGCCTATTATGGATAAAGGGTCAGAAATATGTTTTGTAATAGGTGATTCAGCCCCATACGGTGTTCACGTTCCAGCTGAAAAATGGCTCGGAGAACTTGCCCTTTATCACGGATTTAAATCATTTTCTTTTGAAAAGCTGCGCGATAGAAATATAAAGTGGAAAAATAGAACACATACAGTACCCCTCCATGAAGGGCGTCTCTGGGTTAGAGGGTAAAGAATGGCTGATGCAAAAGCACATAAACTAGGCCAAATGATTGGCGAGTTTATAGAAAAACATTTCGAAGAGGAATTGCTATCTATTTGCAATGATAGAGAGCTATATCTCGATGTAGTCGGGAAGGTCCGTAAGGCCAGAAAAGGAAAAAAAGTAAAGTGGGTGGATGTATATGGCAGTTTCCATGATTTGGACTTTGTTATAGAAAGAAATGGTACTGAAGATAGGCTAGGAGTCCCAGCGGCTTTAATCGAATGCGCGTGGCGCAGATATACAAAACATTCGAAGAATAAAGCCCAGGAGATTCAAGGTGCGGTTTTGCCTATTGCTGAAAAATACAAATATCACAAGCCTTTTTTGGGTGCAGTTATAGCCGGTGTATTTACAGCCCCATCTATTGAACAATTAAATGCTTGTGGCTTTGAAACCTTGTATATTGAGTATCAGGATATCGTTGAAGCGTTTCGTATTTTTGATTTGGACGTTAGCTTTGAAGAGAGTACACCAGATGATGACGCCGCTTCAAAAATTGATGCACTTCAAAACCTAACACAAGACCAGTATAAACAAGTTTTTACCAAGATCATGGAGTTAAGTTCTGAGAAAGTTCAGCATTTCAAGGCGTCATTAATGGCTTCATTAGACCGCCAAGTTTCTCGGATAGTTATTGCTCCGCTCTATGGTGTGAGTAGTTCCTTCGAAACAGTGGATGATGCCATAGTATTTATTAATAATTTTAGCTCTGAATCAGTTCCCAAAGATGCAGTATTTGAAAAGCTATATATAGCCGTAGAATACTCTAACTCAGATAAAATTACCGGAGAATTTTCCAATAAAGAAAATGCCAAGCAATTCTTAGAGAACATCATCAAGGTATAACAAGGCGCTGCTGTCGGACAAATTTTACGCTGCGCTCCAAATTTGCCGCAGAGCGCGGCGTTAAATTTCAGGAGGTTCCATGGCACTTCCAAGATACAACGATATCGTTGAGCTTCTGAAAAAGGGGGCAACGATAGAAGCTCAAGAGAAAATCATGGAGTTGCGCGAATCCGCGCTGGAACTCCAGGAAGAAAACATAAATCTCAAAAACCAAGTTTTGGAGCTCCAAGAGCGGGTGCGAAAGCTGGAGGCATTCGAAGGTGAGCCATGCCCTAAGTGTCGAAAACCGGCCTGGGTCGTTGAGTCTAGCAAGCCTGATCGTCAGTTCGGGCGACTGGGCGGTATTCGTAGAGAATACAAGTGCACTGAATGCGGTTTTACTGAGTCGCAGCTCGTCACGCCAAAATGAAATTCAACAAGACTAGGTATAGCGACGGCCTTTTCGTTGCGGCTTCGCCTACACTACAAGGCCGCGCGTGCTGGCGGCGTTAAATTATAGGAGCTGATATGGACTTAACACCTCAACACTACTCATTCATTGGAATCTGCTTAGATATTGTCGGTGCATTGATGATATTGTCTGGTGTTTTTGTGACCAAGAATAAAGCCGTTGAAATTGGGGTTCCGCGGTATGCATCAAAAGATCCAGAAGAGAACCTAAAACTTCCATCAGTAGCTAACTTGCTTTCCCAGTCAAAAACTGCTGTTTGGGGAACCGTATTTCTTATTGTCGGCTTCATTTTTCAGGCAATAGCATCTTGGCCATTCTAGAAGAATTTAACAAGGCACAGCAGTTGCTCCCGTTGGTCGCTGGGACCGTCAAAACGCTGCGCTTTTTTGCCGGCCCCTGTGTGCGGCGTTATATTTTGTCAGGAGTATAGTCGCGTGCAATGCAATGAGGAAATTTATAAAATCGCATTGGGGCACCT
>NZ_JAHREP010000055.1 GCF_019084545.1 Marinobacterium ramblicola | reverse complement strand
AGTCGGTTTATTGATGCCTCGGTGGAGGGGACATCTCAAGTTGCGATTTTGGGGACTTTAGCAACCGGCACTGACAACTAATCCAATCTACCGAATTTCAATACAGCATACGTGATTGTTACCGATACTCCCCAGTTGGTCGTCCAACTCTTCCCGGCCTCACACGCCTTTTTAAATTACCCTCTATCTGTTCCTTAAAGCGCTCATTACCCAACGCCAGCCCCTTGTTAACGGAATCCTGAATATCCGCAAGCGCTTCTCGATTCAGATGGGCGTTGAATAATGCACGATAGTTTGCCAAGCGTTCATCTTCTGTCTTGCCAAGGCAGAGATATTGCCCATGAGGTGTCAGAAGATCTGACTTAACACCCAAAGCGTTGCACCGATAGCTCGACCAAACATAGTCGGATGGATCTGAAACCATGCCTGCGCGCACTGGGTTCAGCTCAATATAGCGATAACACTGAAGAAGGTACTCTTCTATTTGCACCAAGCAGGATTTAAATCGCCCTTCCCACAGGGTACCGGAACGCCGATAGGTATGATTGAAATAGCGGACATACTGCCTGCCAAGCGATTGCATCAAACGCGAAGCGCCACCCTCCTCCATGGAAGTAGCCAGGAGATGCACGTGATTGGTCATAAAAACCCAAGCATGAATCTGTACAGAATATTTTTGGGAAAGCTCTTTCAGCCAGTGCGCATAAGCCGCCAAGTCTTCATCCGAATTGAAGCAAACCTGGCGGTTATTACCGCGCTGGGTGACTGCTGCGGATCTTTTCCAGCACGACCAGAAGAAAAACAGGCAGGCGAATAGACTCCGGTAGGCCATAAGGAGTAACGCCTTGCATACTGCATGACTGAGCAGGGGATTCGATTATTCCCTTTACAAGGGTCGGTTAATGGGTGACCCAATTATACGCCTGAACGGTCGCACCCCGGCAGAGGTCTGGTGCGGCAGGGATATCTTCAAGACCGGTTATCGGAAGGCCTATTTTTACACGGCCTGGGAAGGGTTGTTGCGAGGTTACTACCTGCCCCCATGACGCCTCGACCTGAATTCCAACTGGTGTAAAGAAAAAATGGGCACGCTCCAGGCAGCTTTGCGCGTGAACAGATGAAAAAGCAGAGAAATATCAATGCTCGCTGGTGATTTGCAGGGCAACTGAGCGAAATTTTGAGACAAATCGGCCGAACTCATAAAATATTCAGCCGATTTTTCTTGAAAAAAGCCCTGTTTTTGATGAGCGAACCCCATTTTTACATTTTACGGGACAACATCCGGACGGGACAACGGGACACCTCGACAACAGTTCAGGCTAATCCTTATATCCACGAATAATTTCTTCAATCTGGTCATAGTATGGCTTGAGTTGTTTTTTGCTTATGTATTGATCAGAAGATTGTAGTACATCCAAAGTAGCATACGCATCTTTTTCCCGCCCAAGATATGCTAATGACTGTGCTGCTAAAATCATAATGTTCGGTTCGCTCTTAAATCTCGGCTCCAAATTTATAGCAGCTTCCACGGACTTTGCTACTGTTTCATAGTCACGCAGCCCCCACGAAGAAACTGCTAAAACATAAAATCCAGCGCCATTCATTTCCTTACGCAACGATTCACGCGCCATTTCAACCCCTTGCGTATAATCGCCGACATTCCATGCAATTTGAGACTTTGTATGGTATCCCAACCACCAATTTGGGTATTCCTGCACAGCACGATCAGCCCAAAAATTAGCCTCGCTATAGTCGTGCTTGTTTATATATGCCAAAGCCATACCGATATAAAGTCGTGGATAAGGCGGTGAAATTTTCAGACCATCTTCGTATGCCAAGATCGCCTTATCGTATTCTGTCGTGTTATCGAGGTATAGTGTGCCAAGTTGATATTCATATTGCCCGCCGACACCGGAATACTCGTTTCTTTTTCCACGCCAATAGTTAATTGCCTCATCGGCCTTACCTTGCAACGCAAGCAATTTTGCATGCTCTATGTCACGAACAAATTCTTCCTTATCAAATGCCATCACAACCGTTCCGAACATCATCATAATGATAAATAGCACACACCTTAACACGAAACAAAACCTCCACATAGAAATCCGTTTTCGCCCTACTTAAAGAGTTCATCATATTTTGAGCGAACCCACTTCGTATTATCATCAATCCATTGCTGGTTAAACTTTACCTCTAGCGTTCCTTTCAGACTACCACCTACTAAAGGTGTCAAGCCAGCACCCGCAGTCAACTTCCAGCTGCCTGTTTGAGTTTGTCTAATTCCGCCTTCTAGTTTCCCTCCGATACCTACCACATTAATTTCTCCATGGCCAGAAGCAGACATATCAAATGGGCCAACACTATATTCGTTTGACTTAAAATCACCAGAATACTGGATTGCCACCGCTTGCGCTTTCGCGCCAGCGGAAATATTAACTCTGTCTACACTGCCAGAGGCATATTTGGCGGGACCTATCACAAAATTGGCATTCGCACCTGCTTCTCCAACCGTCTGTCCCGAAACTTTAACAGTTCCAACCCCAACACCAAAGTCCTCCTCGAAGTATTTGGTTTGGGCGAGAGCGTTAGCTGATATGTTCGCATTAATACCATCCTTATTTACAACAAAGCCCCCCTTCAATGCTGCTGCGTTTTCAAAAGTAATCCCGATGCTGTTTGTATATGAATTTCCAGTTTCAAAGAAAGTCATTTCAGCCACTTTCACTTCAAGACCACTATCAAAGGCCCGTGACTTACTTAGCTCACGAGAATCGAACGGAGAGCGCGTAATCTGACCTCCCTTACCCCCTTCATCACTAAATATTCTTTGATAAAGTGGCGACTTTCCATTTCTACCATTCATAGTGACGTATCGACTATTTAGGCTTGGGTCGGCGACACCCCCTTCTGCGTATTTTTCTGGATTAAGTTGAGGATCAGCGCTACCAGCCCCACCTAGTTCCGCCTGTGTTTGTCGCTGAGATAATACTTCCCCATAGTCAGCATACCCAACCGGCGGCTTGCGAAGCGTTTGGCCTGCAATGATCAGATCAGGGTTATCGATATTGTTGTAGGCAGCCAGTTCCTCGACCGTCGAACCTAGCCCCTGCGCAATCGTGGAGAGATTGTCGCCCTCGCCAATCTTGTAGGAGACGCTTCCGGATTCATCAATGGTTACCCCCTCCGGATGGAATCCTCTCGCACGGCCTTCTGGCAGAGGATCTGGGCGAATAATCACTTCCTCAAACGCTGCGAAATCAGCTTTCTCTACTCCAGCCCCTGTTGGTGCCTGAGCCATCTGCTGGTTGATCCGCTCGATCTCATCCGGATCGTTGGCAACCAACACGCCCATCCTATTATCCGGCTTCGCCAGGATACTGCCGGCCAGTTCATCACTGGCCACACCTTGCATCTGGGCATCCATCACGCTTAGGCGGGTGGCGTTTCTCAGGTAGGTATCGAAGTCCTTGCCCACCTCACTTTGCAGCCAACCCAATGCCGCGTCCTTGTCGTATAGGCTCATAGCACCACCAATCGCAGCATTGAGTCCCTGTTGGGCCAGATGCTTCTTGAGTGGGTCCGCTATGTTGTCAATGCCCAATCCCGAAGTGAGAGCGGTATCCAGGGTCCCGCCTACCGCTGCAACCCAATCACCCGGTTGCAATTGTCCATCGTTACGGACCGAGGTTTCGGCTAGTTGCACCCAAGGCGTCGCGTACTCCAATGCGGTTTGATATTGGCTCAGCGTTTGGATCTGTTGTAGATATTGCGCCCCTTCTGCTGTATTGGCTCCAACTCTGTTCAGGTTACCCATAGCCTCTGCCTGCCCTGCTTCCAGCGCCCCGCCTATACCTGCAGCGGCCAGACTGGTCCAGCTGGTGATCTTGCCATTCAGGATCAGTTGTTTGGAGGCAACACTGGCCACGCGTAGCGCTGCAGTTGCAACTTTGGCGTACTGCAGGGTTTTCCCTGCCTGGGCTAGTTTGCCAGCGGTACCCGCAACAACCCCGGCACCTGCCGAGAACGCCGCGCTAACCGCATCGGCCGCCACCTGTTTCCAACTGAACTCGTCCTGGTAACCCAGGCCGATCAGGATGCCTTGGGATACAACCGATGCAACGGCGGCGGTAATCGCTGCCGATGCGATGTACGCACCTGTCGCACCAAGCGTGGTTTGCAGCGCTGCAAATAGCTGGGGCTGCAACGTATAGAAGGCAATAATGGCGACCACGATAGTGATAATAATCGCCAGGAACCCGCCACATCCCCCATCATCCGGATCGGACTTCAAGTTCGGCAGCGTGGAGCCGATGATGTCGCCTTCGTCGTACACCACGTGGGTGTCGGCGGTCAGGCGGCC
>NZ_JAHREP010000054.1:1909-4511 GCF_019084545.1 Marinobacterium ramblicola | reverse complement strand
ATATTCAACTGTGTGTCTTACAAGCTTTTCAGCTCCGCACTCAAACGCCTTGGGCGTTATATGGTCAAGCCTCACGAGCAATTAGTACTGGTTAGCTCAACGCCTTACAACGCTTACACACCCAGCCTATCAACGTCCTGGTCTCGAACGGCTCTTCAGGGACCTCAAGGGTCCAGTGAGATCTCATCTTGAAGGAGGCTTCCCGCTTAGATGCTTTCAGCGGTTATCCCGTCCGAACGTAGCTACCGGGCAATGCCACTGGCGTGACAACCCGAACACCAGAGGTTCGTTCACTCCGGTCCTCTCGTACTAGGAGCAACTCTTCTCAAATCTCAAACGCCCACGGCAGATAGGGACCGAACTGTCTCACGACGTTCTAAACCCAGCTCGCGTACCACTTTAAATGGCGAACAGCCATACCCTTGGGACCGGCTTCAGCCCCAGGATGTGATGAGCCGACATCGAGGTGCCAAACACCGCCGTCGATGTGAACTCTTGGGCGGTATCAGCCTGTTATCCCCGGAGTACCTTTTATCCGTTGAGCGATGGCCCTTCCATACAGAACCACCGGATCACTAGAACCTACTTTCGTACCTGCTCGACGTGTCTGTCTCGCAGTCAAGCACCCTTATACTCTTACGCTCATTGCATGATTTCCGACCATGCTGAGGGTACCTTCGTGCTCCTCCGTTACGCTTTGGGAGGAGACCGCCCCAGTCAAACTACCCACCACACAATGTCCTCGCCCCGGATCACGGGGCTGAGTTAGAACCTCAACAGTACCAGGCTGGTATTTCAAGGTCGGCTCCACTCGAACTGGCGTCCAAGTTTCAAAGCCTCCCAGCTATCCTACACAAGTAATGTCAAAGTCCACTGTGAAGCTATAGTAAAGGTTCACGGGGTCTTTCCGTCTAGCCGCGGGGACGCTGCATCTTCACAGCGAGTTCAATTTCACTGAGTCTCGGGTGGAGACAGTGTGGCCATCGTTACGCCATTCGTGCAGGTCGGAACTTACCCGACAAGGAATTTCGCTACCTTAGGACCGTTATAGTTACGGCCGCCGTTTACCGGGGCTTCGATCAAGAGCTTCGCTTGCGCTAACCCCATCAATTAACCTTCCGGCACCGGGCAGGCGTCACACCCTATACGTCCACTTTCGTGTTTGCAGAGTGCTGTGTTTTTAATAAACAGTCGCAGCCACCTGGTATCTTCGACCGGTGTCAGCTCCAGACGCGAAGTCCTTCACCAACGCCGGCGTGCCTTCTCCCGAAGTTACGGCACCATTTTGCCTAGTTCCTTCACCCGAGTTCTCTCAAGCGCCTTGGTATTCTCAACCTGACCACCTGTGTCGGTTTCGGGTACGGTCCCGCATAACCTGAAGCTTAGAGGATTTTCCTGGAAGCTTGGCATCAACCACTTCGCTCCACATGGGAGCTCGTCATCAGGTCTCAGTCTTAGGAAGCCGGATTTGCCTAACTTCCCAACCTACACCCTTAAACACGGACAACCAACGCCGTGCTGGCCTAGCCTTCTCCGTCCCCCCGTCGCAGTTATGCGCGGTACAGGAATATTAACCTGTTTCCCATCGACTACGCTTTTCAGCCTCGCCTTAGGGGCCGACTCACCCTACCCCGATTAACGTTGGATAGGAACCCTTGGTCTTCCGGCGAGGGGGTTTTTCACCCCCTTTATCGTTACTTATGTCAACATTCGCACTTCTGATACCTCCACGGTGCCTCACAGCTTCCGCTTCAACGGCTTACAGAACGCTCCTCTACCATGCCCTAAGGCATCCGCAGCTTCGGTATCCAGTTTGAGCCCCGTTATATCTTCCGCGCAGGCCGACTCGACTAGTGAGCTATTACGCTTTCTTTAAAGGGTGGCTGCTTCTAAGCCAACCTCCTAGCTGTCTAAGCCTTCCCACATCGTTTCCCACTTAACTGGAATTTTGGGACCTTAGCTGGCGGTCTGGGTTGTTTCCCTTTTCACGACGGACGTTAGCACCCGCCGTGTGTCTCCCATGATTGCACTCTTGGGTATTCGGAGTTTGCATCGGGTTGGTAAGTCGGGATGACCCCCTAGCCGAAACAGTGCTCTACCCCCCAAGGTGAGACATGAGGCGCTACCTAAATAGCTTTCGAGGAGAACCAGCTATCTCCGAGCTTGATTAGCCTTTCACTCCGATCCACAGGTCATCCGCTAACTTTTCAACGGTAGTCGGTTCGGTCCTCCAGTTGATGTTACTCAACCTTCAACCTGCCCATGGATAGATCGCCCGGTTTCGGGTCTACTCCCAGCAACTCAACGCCCTATTAAGACTCGGTTTCCCTACGCCTCCCCTACTCGGTTAAGCTTGCTACTGAAAGTAAGTCGTTGACCCATTATACAAAAGGTACGCAGTCACCGTCCGTAAACGGCTCCCACTGCTTGTACGTACACGGTTTCAGGATCTATTTCACTCCCCTCACAGGGGTTCTTTTCGCCTTTCCCTCACGGTACTGGTTCACTATCGGTCAGTCAGGAGTATTTAGCCTTGGAGGATGGTCCCCCCATATTCAGTCAAGATAACACGTGTCCCGACCTACTCGATTTCACTGCAAAT
>NZ_JAHREP010000053.1 GCF_019084545.1 Marinobacterium ramblicola | reverse complement strand
CGCTGCCCCAGGGCGTTGGTGACCTGGATGCGGCGACCGAACACGTCGTAGGCATGGGTGGTGCTGTTGCCTTCGCCGTCCACCTCCTGCACCAGGTTGCCGACAGTGTCGTAGAAGCTGTAGCGGCCGTTGCCCAGGGCGTCGATCTCGGCGGTACGATGGCCGAGGCGGTCGTAGCGGTAGGTGGTGGTGTTGGCAAGCTGATCGGTCTCGGTCAACTGCATGCCCAGCGCACTCCAGGTGCGCCGGGTCTCGCCGCCGTTGGCGTCGGTCTGTTGGGTGACGTTGTCCAGTACGTCGTATTCGGTGCGGGTCACCGCGCGGGCGCTGGTGCCGTCGCTCTGGGTGGTCTCGGCGGCGAAGTGGGCCACCTCGCGGTTGCGGCCATCGAACAGAATAAAGGTGGTGATCGGCGTGCCGCTACGGTCGAGGCCGTAGTTCTCGGTGACCAGGGCGTTGCCGTTGCCATCGACGCCGAACTCACGCCACAGACCGGTCTGCGCGTTGGTGGCGATCTGCGCATCCAGGGCGTTGTACCGGTTCTCGGTGAAGTAGCCGGTATCGCTGCCGTCCACGGCCAGACTGTCGCCCAGGTTACCGGTGGCGGTGCCGGCCAGGGCCAGGTCGCCGAGAATGTCGCCAACCGGACCGCTGTAGAGGCCGGGGTCGACACTGATCAGTCCGTTGGCGTCGAGGCCGATGCTGCCGTTGACTTCGCCGGCTTCGAGCGTAACGGAACGGCCGGTGGTGAGGCTGCTCGGCTCAGCGGTATCGGCCCTGAGCCAGTCGACGATCACCTCGTCGCCGTTGGCATCGGTGTAGTAGAGCTTGAGGTCGTACTCGCCGCCCGGGAGCTGTGACAGGCTGGTCGAGTAGGTATCGCCTGCGCCGGTCAATACGATGTCGTTGGCAAAGTCGGTGCCGCTGCCGGCGTCACGCCAGGCCAGATGGAGATCGCCTGTAATATTGGCGCTCTCGGCGGTACTCAGGGTGGTTGCGATATCGATATCAAAGCCGAGGCTGGTCACCGTCGGCGGTGTGGTGCTGTTATCGGTATTGAACTGCTCGGTCGAGGTGACCGTGGTGCTGTGCACATCGGCAAAGGCGGTGCCGTAGAAGGCGCTGTAGTCGACGCTGCCGACCTCGGTCAGGCCGGCATCGACCAGCAGGCGGTCGCCGAACTCACCGTTGCGACCGGCATCGACACGCACACCGTCGACGATGACGACCTGATCGTCACCGACAGCGGGAATGGTCCAGCTGACGCCTCGCTCGATGGTGACAGCGCCGTTGCCGACAACGATCTCGAAGGTATCGAGCGTAATGTCGTCGTTTTCACCGACGCCGGTCAGGGTGACGCTGTAGGTGCCCGCTTCCAGCGGGCTACTATCGCTGCCGAACGCCAGGCTGTAGGTGCTGTATCCCAGGCCGCTGTCTACGCCTTCGACACTGGCGTTGCCACTGGCACCGTCGGCAATATCGGTGCGCTGCCAGGAAGCGGACAGGGTCAGCAGATCCGCAGCGATATCGCTCGGCAGGGTGCTGTCCAGCGCGAGCTTGTAGAAGGTATCGCTGCCGTCCACGGCCAGACACTAACAGTCAAGCTGCTAATAGGTTGTAGTCAACCGGCGCGGGCGATCATCCGCCCACGCCTATTGACCTATTCAAGTTGTTAAAGAGCCAACCGGTGTCGGTACCGGCTGTTTTACTGCGTTACGTCTGTCTATCTATATCCAGAACAACCTGAGTTGATCCTCTCCTTCCAGCCGAAGGCACCGTAAAGTCTGGTACAGGTCACCTGCTGGCCGTCGGTGGCGGCGATCAGGCCATCAAAGGCGTTGTATCGGTTTTCGGTGAGTGCGGAACCAGCTACATAGGCTCATAGGGTTCCGGATCCGATGCCAGTGGTTCACGGCTGAGATCAATGGTCTTATCGCTCCAGTGGATATCGAACCACTGATTGAACAACTGACGGCTTCTCGGATGGGGCCAGCGGCGTTTGTCCAGAACCCATTCTTGCAGGGTGGTTTCGAACAGGTAGCGATACACGGCACCGACGACCTCTTTCTCGGGTTTGATGTCCCAGGACATTGGCAACAGGAAGGCGGTGCGGTCTTCCCATGCGAGTCTTTCGGCCTCTTCGAGGCTGCATTGGCTTTCCTTCGCCAACCATTCGATAAAGGGTTGTTTGGGGTGCAATCGCAATACGCCCCGGTTGACCGAGTAACCGGTGACGTGAATGCCAAGCAGTTTTTTGATGATTTTCGGGATCGTCATGGTCGTTGCCCCACAAGTGATATTTGGCCGGGTTACGCCACTCTGTCATGTCTTTACATGGTTCGTTTACGTGAACATGCAAGGAAGGAGTCTGGGATATTATCTGCACCGATAGCCATCCCCGAGTGCCTGCCGAGACAGAGACGGTGTCCGGGGTTTGGCTCGGCCTAACTGCCAGTTGGCGGGCACTTTGAGCCAAAATCGGTGGCGGTGCGCTGAAAATCATCGGATTTTTGGCTCTATCTCGAACAGTGAAGGTGCTTTTTCAGTAGGTTTCATCGGAAAAGCACCTCAAAAATACCCGGATAGCTGTTGCCGGACATCCGGACGGGACAACGGGACTGCAGATTAAGAAAACTGAAATTCACATTCCGACAAAGGAATCTCATTGCCATCATCGAGCAAAAAACCACTCTGGGAAATTTTTGCTACTGACAATCCAAGCGCAGCAGCACCCTGTTCAATTTGCTGCCGCCACCCATCAATATCCCCTTTGTAAGAAACAGCAAAATAACATTCACCGGAAGGCAACGTAACTTTACACCCATCATTAACCGCTCCGCCGCTAGTCGCTAACGGTGGGTCAACTTTTCGTATGAGCTTCTTAAATAACGCCGCTATATCATTGTCACAACCGCAACTGACATATCGATACTCTCTTCCTTCCACAACAGATGTACCAGGCACCTTTCTCTCTTTATCAATAGGGCCTAGACCTAAAATATCTTCCATCTTTTTAGACATACAAAATCTCACTATCTCGTTGCTGGTGTAATAACAAATTTGAAGTTGTTAATCCCTGCATCTGTAAACACCTTTGAATAGTAGGTGGCAAGGTCGGTACTGTTTGTGTGATAGATGATGTTGTCAAAGGCTGCATTATATTTCGTTGCTTGGTCGAGCATTTTTTGCTGCTCAACCACCGCCCAAGGCCTTGCCCCATTCGGACTCCCGGGGTTTCTAATAGATGCAGCCCAATCGTCAACGAATTTAGCTTCTATCGCAGTATTTTTTCCGCCAATGGTGACAACATTATCCGCAACACCCGAGACCCATTTGCCATCTACTAGAGCTTCGTACTGCCGTTGACTAAAAGGCACATCTCCGTACAACCCTCTAACACCAACTTCATAACTCTGCCCAAGATCAATAGCTCTTGAACCACTGACTGGCACGGCATCTGTAGTTGAGAACTTTAGCCGAGCATTGTTTAGAGCCCTAACTTTACTAATATCTCCAACAGCGCCAATCTGCCCCCTTATCTTACCAGGTCCTACGGCAAGTTCACCCAGCGCTTCGATAAGCTTACCGGCTGTCCCTGCCCCTTTGGCACCTTTAGCAGCAACTCCTGCCCCACCAGTTGCAACTGCCAACAAACCTTCAAATACCAAGGCACCAGCCGCAACGACAAACTGCTCTTGCGAAAGCTCGCCGGAGACATCCTTCAGCGTATCAAAAAGCAGCCCCGATATCTCGGGATCATTGTATATAAACTGCGTTATTGTCGCGGCTGTCTCCGTAAACTGCTTGGCATCAACATAGACGCCCTCAATCCCTTCAAATGCAGCATCCAGTTGAGCTTGGACTGCATCGAGATCTCCTGTAGCGACGTTGACTATAAGATCTTTAGCCGCCGAAGCGCCGCTCAGCAGTGCTCCACCAATACTCTTGGCCAGCTCAATGGTACTGTCCGCGGCGCCACCGAATCCAATTGCCAGTTGCCCCCAAAAACCAGTTCCTTCCAAAGCCGCCTGGCTGTTACGAATCTCCGCTTTAAGCTCCGCGCCATACTCTTTTATCAGCGCAATTACTTGTTCTCGCTGATCCTGCCCACGAGGCTGCAAACTATAGCCACCATTGTCAAGGTCGCCATACAGTGCCCTCATCAACATCTCCTCAGAGAGGATCCCTTCCTCCTGATGAGCGAGAACACCAGCCTTGTCTACTACGCTGTCTATCTCTTTTCCTGCACTATTCGCCTGCACCAGTTGCGACTTCAACCGATCCGCGTCAGAAGCTAGCTCTTGCTCTTCAATAGCGGTTTGCAGCTCGTCACTATCCAGCTGTCCGGAGTCGGCCTTGGTCGCTCCAGCGCCCGTCGGTTCCTCCATCAACTGCCGATTGATACGCTCCATCGGATCGTCGTCATTGGCAGACGACACCAACAATCCCACCCGATTATCCGGCCTAAACGTCTGTGCCGCTTCCAATGCAGCCAGTTCTCTATCCCTCACACCCTGGCGGAACCCACGCACCGCATCACGAGCTCCTGTATCCAGCCCGGTGGCGCTCACGATCCGGCCACCGATGAAGTTGCCGATCTCGTTACCGATGGTGTTGGCCAGGAAGTCTTTGCCCGCCTGTTTGTCGAACGCGGTCAGCACGCCGCCCACGGCAAGGTTGGTAATCAGTTGCTTGTCGGAGATCTGCAGGCTACCGAAGGATTCGGTTTCACCTAGACCGTTGCCGTTGATGGCATTGCTCAGGGTGCCTGCAATACCGTTGGCCCAGTCGGTGGGAGTGACCTCACCGGTACGGATAAAGCTCTCTGCTGCCCCCAGCCAGGGGCTGATGTAGTCAACGGCCGAGCCCAGTATGCCTTCACTGCCCGCACCGACCGCGTCAACCAGGTTGACGGTTTCACCGTTTTCGCCGATACCACGAACCGGCCCCAGTGCTGCAACCGCCAGGCTTGACCAACTGGTAATCTTGCCATTCGAGATCAATTGTTTACTGGCAGCTGCCGCCACCTGGGAGGCACGGGCCGCAATTTTGGCATACTTGACGGTGCTGGCGATTTCGGAGGACTGAGCCAGTTGTCCGAAGCCGCGCGCGGCACCGCCGAAGGCGCCGCTGATGGCACCGGCGGCTACGTCTTTCCAGCTGAACTCGTCTTGGTACCCCAAGGCGATGAACAGGCCTTGCGTCACGACGCTGGCGGCGGCACCAATAATCGCGCCCGCCGCTACATAGCTACCGAAGGTTGCGGTGCCCCCTCCCAAAAATGCGGCCAATTCAGGCAAGGCGTACCAGGCGACGATGGCCACGATGACGACGATGATAATCGCCAGGAACCCACCACACCCCCCATCGTCCGGATCCGACTTCAAGTTCGGCAGCGTGGAGCCGATGATGTCGCCTTCGTCGTACACCACGTGGGTGTCGGCGGTCAGGCGGCC
>NZ_JAHREP010000052.1 GCF_019084545.1 Marinobacterium ramblicola | reverse complement strand
TTGTTAAAGAGCGTGCTGAGCAGCGCTTCCCGTTACCGAGGGGCTTGCTCAAGCGAGGCGCATATCTTACCGCCTCAATCTTCAGTGTCAACGACTTTTTGCTGTTATTTCGACGACTTGAATCGCGAAGCTAACCGCCCGTGGGCGCTGAAGTGGGGGCGTATTCTACGTATCCAAATATTACTGTCAACCGGATTTAATGCTTAGATGATCAATCCAGTTCCAACGCCCCGAGAAACCAATATCGCGAAAATCCTTCCGGAACAAAACGCGACAGTGGACATCAACTCGATCTGGACATCGGTGTTGTCATCATCCGATGATAGCTTCTTAGCAGTTTCGTTTTAGGCACCAGGCCCGTTTCCAGCTGGTGGAGACAAGGAGAGCAAGATGTATACGCTGCCGTCACTGACAGCCCAGCAATCTGTCCGGTCAATCGCGATTCTGACTAGCGGTGGCGATGCCCCTGGCATGAACCCCGCCATTCGAGGCGTAGTGCGTGCCGCACTGCATCAGGGGATCGAGGTATTCGGTATCAACCGAGGTTACAGCGGCCTGATCAGCGACGATATGGCACCGATGTCCTCCTCTTCGGTAAGCAACATCGTGCAACGGGGCGGCACGATCCTGAAAAGTGATCGCTGCGAGGCATTTAAAAAACCCGAGGTGCGCGCTAGTGCAGCCGCAATACTCAGGGCACGGGGTATAGATGCGCTGGTCGTCATCGGCGGCGATGGTTCGCTGACCGGTGCCCATCTGTTGCAGCAGGAAACGGGGATCGAGGTGATCGGGCTGCCGGGTACCATCGACAACGATATATTCGGAACTGACGATACGATTGGCTTCGATACGGCGGTGAATACCGCGCTCGAAGCGATCGACCGGATTCGCGACACCGCCTCCTCCCACGAGCGTCACTTCCTGGTCGAGGTGATGGGTCGTGCTTCCGGGTTTATCGCTATTCATGTCGGCATGGCGGCCGGTGCGGAGATGATTCTGGTACCGGAACGGGCGATCGAGATCGAGCGCATCAGCGAGGAGCTGGCAGCGGCGCGAAGGGCCGGTACAGGCTCGAGCGGTATCATTGTCGTCGCCGAGGGTCCGGTGCCTGGTCTGACCTATCGTCTTGCGGAGCAACTGAAGGAGCACGGGCAGGATCCCCGCGTCTGCATTCTCGGCCATATACAGCGTGGCGGCAGCCCCACCGGTCACGATCGGGTGTTGGCAACCTGCATGGGTGCTATGGCGGTCAGCTATCTCTGTGCCGGCTACTCCGACATCATGGTCGGCGTGCGCGACGGTCAGATACTGGATGTCCCCCTCGAGGATATAATCCGCTTCCGCAAAGGGCTTGATCCAACACTGCTTGACCTTGCACTGCAGGTCCACCGCTAGGAGGGGACATGAAACTCATTCTACGTTTCTTTTTCCAGGGGCTACTGGTCCTGCTGCCGGCATTGCTGACCGTGTATCTGGTCTGGGTCATTGTCGGCACTTTGAATGAGCTGATGTTCTCGATCATCGGCGAGCACCTGGAAAAGCTGATCGGAGTTGAGCTACCTACCTGGTTGACTTCGCTCCTTGGTTTAGCGCTGGTACTGGGGCTAATCATCTTCACCGGCATGCTGGCATCGATCTATCTCGGACGCTTCATCCTGAGCTGGTTCGATCAGCTATTGCAACGTATTCCGCTGGTCCGCCTGCTTTATACCTCGTTAACCGACCTGTTTACCGCACTGCTCGGCGATAACCGGGGGTTCGACCGTCCAGTACTGGTTCAGCTGACGGCCGACCCCGGTATACGGGTGGCGGGCTTTATTACTCGGGACGACCTTTCGATGTTTGGATTGCAGGAAGAGGTAGCAGTCTACTTGCCACACTCATACAACTTTTCCGGCAACCTGCTGATCGTGCCCAAAGAGCGTGTTACGCCGCTGAATGCAAAGGCGAGCCAGGTGACGGCTTTCATTGTCAGCGGAGGGGTTTCCATCAGCAATCGGGGCGGTGAATAGGATCAGCCCCAGCGATCGGAAACAAAAGGGTTGGTTCGACGCTCTACGCCGAACGTCGACATGGGTCCATGGCCAGGGACGAAACGGACGTCGTCGCCGAGAGGAAACAGCTTTTCCTTGATCGAGCGAATCAGCTGCGCATGGTCACCGCGAGGGAAGTCGGTCCGGCCGATCGAGCCCTGGAACAGTACATCACCGACCAGCGCCAGCTGTTCTTCGCGATCATAGAACACCACATGGCCTGGCGTGTGCCCCGGGCAATGCAATACCTCCAGGCTCTGCCGGCCTACCTGAACACTGTCGCCGTCCTTTAACCAGCGATCCGGCGTGAAGCTGTCGACCTGCTCGAAGCCGAACATGGCGCACTGCTGGGTCAGGCTGTCGATCCAGAACCGGTCCTCCTGTTCCGGCCCCTCAATCGGTACACCGGTGAGCTTGACCAGTTCCGCGGTACCACCGACATGATCGAGATGACCATGGGTAAGCAGTATGCGGGTGAGTTTCACCCCCTCCTCCTCTATCGCCGACAGGATCAAGCCAAGGTCACCACCCGGATCGACCACTGCCGCTTCCAGAGTCTCTTCACACCAGAGCAGGCTGCAGTTTTGCTGAAAGGGGGTGACGGGAATGATGCGGAATTTCATGACAATACTCGGAAAGCTGGTGATGAGCGCCCCAGTATACCCGGGGCGCTCGCGGAGCCCAATCAGGTGCGGAAACGGCTGATCTCATGCTGCAGCTGGGTCGCCAGCCCTTTGAGCTGTTCGCTGCTGGCCGCCACGGTGTTTGCCGCGCTGACCGTCGCTTCAGAGGCCTGGGTAATCGACAGCAGGTTGTTGTTCATCTCTTCGGATACCGCACTCTGCTCCTCGGTAGCGGCTGCAACCTGGACCCCCATATCCCTTACCGCGTTCATGTCAGCGACGATACGTGACAGCTCCTCTCCAGCCAACAGGGCACGCTCAACACTTTCATCTGCACGCTGACTGGAACGCTCCATCACCTCGACCGCACGCTTGGCCGCCTTGCTCAGGCGCTCATTCATATCCCGGATCTGCTCGGTCGAACCACGCGTACGCTGAGCCAACTGGCGCACTTCGTCCGCTACAACCGCAAAACCGCGCCCTGAGTCTCCTGCACGCGCGGCCTCGATCGCCGCATTCAGCGCCAGCAGATTGGTTTGCTCGGAGATCGCCGCGATCTGACCCAGCACTTCGCTGATCTGTTCGGTGTCTCCCTCCAGCGCCTTGATTACACTCGACGCCTCCTCGACCTCTATCGCCAGCGCCTTGATACGGGACACGGTATCGTCCACATCTCGGCTACCCTCATCCGCTTCATGATCGGCGCTGTCAATGGCACTGGACGTCTCGCCTGCCGTGCGCGCGATTTCATGGATGCTGGCCGCCATCTCGTTCATCGCGGCCGAGAGCAGCTCGGCCTCCTGAGCCTGTCGACTCAGCGCCTGGCTGGTCTGATCCGCACTGCTGGCCAGCTCGGACGCACTGCCGGTCAACTGAGTCGAACTCGCGGAGATGTTGTGAACCAGGGCGCGGAATACCTCCAGGGTTTTGTCGATCCGACGCCCCACCTCACCCAGTTCATCGCGTGAACTCAACCCGGTACGTTCTCTGAGATCGCCTTCCGCCACCTTGACCATCACCTCATTGATGCGGTCCAGCGGACGGCAGATGGCTCGGCCAATGAACCAGGCCAGACCGCCCATGAGCACCAGTGCTGCCAGCAGTTGCAAACCCACATGCACCACGTCATCAATAAAGGTTGAGTTGATATCCTGCACATAGAGGCCGGTTCCAACAACCCACCCCCAGGGTTCGAAGGCACGCACAATACTCAGTTTTTCCTGCGGCTCACGCTCTCCCGCCTTGGGCCAGGTATAGCTGAAATATTTTTCGTCAACGGAACTGCCCAGCAGGCCCGCCATATCGACAAAGATCCGCTGACCATCCGCACTGCTGGACTGCGCCATCGATTTGCCGACCAGTTTGGGATCCGCCCCATGCATGACAAATCGGACCTGCTTATCCAACACGAAAAAGTAGCCCTCCTCTCCGTAGCGCATGTTTTCCAGCAGATCTTTGGCACTATGCTGTGCCTGCTCAAGCGTTATCTCCCCGGCGTCGACACGCCTCTGCTCGGCTTCCAGAACGCGATAAGATACATCAGCGAGGGCCTTGAGTTTCTGCGCACGTTCAGTGAACAGTGAGGCACGCATCTCCTGCAACGCCATCAGTGAGACCAATCCCAGCAACGCAGCGGCGATCAGCACCAGCGACCAAAGTTTTCCGCGCACAGAGAGGTTGGACAAGCTCATGGACAGACTCCTTTTCCATGGAACATTCAGGTTTAGAAGGATATTAGGCCCAGACTAGCACCGCTTGAAGTCTGGAACCATCGGCGTCCAGACCCTTAGATCGCCTAATTGATGTAGATCTGCTTGGCACATTGATCAGCCTGGCCAAGCAAACGCTCGCGCCGCTGACGTACGCGGGATCCCAACCACTCGAGGTCCTCCTGCCAGATCCAGCGTCGCCGTTCGAGGAGATGCTGTTCCAGCATATCCAGGTCGTGCAGATCGCCCAGGCAGCTGCCGAGACTCTTCAATAACTTGCTCCTTCGGTCGCTACGCCAGAGCAGCTGTTTCTGATACAGAGTGCATTTAACCACCTTGCGCCAGTCATGCAGGATATCGGTATCCGACCGTTTCTGTGCTTGGCGCCAAAGCTTGCTACCTTTACGCAAACCACGCTCGACGCCTTTGCGCAGATCCCGCTTATCTATGTTCTTCAACGATAACTGAGAGAATGACTGATCGATCCGCTCCAGTAACATCACGGTTTTCTGCCAATCAGGCGTTTGGGGAGTGGCGGGGGAACTGGCTTTACCGTCATATAGCCTGAGCACCTCATGCAGGCGCAGATACGCAGCTGAACTCATGCTGTCGGCGGCTAACAGCTGCAGAGTGTCCAGCACCACGTCGGAATCTCGATTGATAGCGAGGTCGTCAGACAACGTACGGCAGAGCTTATCGAGTTGTGCATACGCCTCGCCGTTGACATGGGATTTGACCAGCCGGAGCAACGCCCGCATCCGCTTCATCGCCACCCGCAGCTGATGTATCGCCTCTTTTTGACCCAGCTTATCTCGGCGCCGCATCTGATCCCGCGCCTCATCCAATATCATCCCACCACAGGCTTTCAGTCTCGCTGAATATTTTTTTGCCGGGACCCGGCGCTCTTCACCCATTCAAGCCCTTCCTGGACGGGGTTATCCCCCCTCCCGCTCGACCTCGACTCGCGGCAACCCCAACGATGGGATGTCAACTCTGACAAAGATGGGAGCGCAGCAGACGGGGCAATCTTCGGTGTACTCCTGCTCAGGCTCTATGCACTCGATGACCAGGATCACCGATTCACTGCACCAGGGGCAGCTGACCTCAACATCCTCCTGCGGATTCATACCTATACCTCGATGCGATCATGAAACCTGCTTTCAGTTATAGACGATTCCCCACGCTTTGCAGGGCAATCGCACTACGTAGCCACGATGCGTGCCGGTCCGGGCCGGTGGCACCGCTTCCGTGCGACACGCGATGA
>NZ_JAHREP010000051.1 GCF_019084545.1 Marinobacterium ramblicola | reverse complement strand
AGTCGGTTTATTGATGCCTCGGTGGAGGGGACATCTCAAGTTGCGATTTTGGGGACTTTAGCAACCGGCACTGACACTATTCATGCTGATCTCGCCTGGGTCCTCTCTCGGTGGCGCCCGTCCCAAGGCGTCTGTCATGGATGAGGCGGGCAATCTTCTTATCGCAAAGTTTCCCAGCCGGTATGACGATCACGATATCGGTGCCTGGGAGTACCTGACCTATCGGCTGGCGCTGGACGCGGGCATCGATATGGCCGAATGCCGCATCGAACGCTTCAACTCATTCCACCACACCTTCCTGACCAAACGCTTCGATCGGAATGGCGACCGACGCATTCACTTCTCTTCTGCCATGACGCTGCTTGAATACTACGATGGAGAGGAGGGTGTAGGCGCTGGCCCCAAATGCACACCCTGCTGGCCGGACGTGCACACCGAAACCGGAAAGGTGTGCACACCGTGCTGCTCAAAATGCAAAAACTTATTTCCTATAACTTAATCGATCCACACCCGACGAGTCTCGATTACGACATAAGTTAATGGCTAATAATTTCATAGGTACTTGGCTCAGTTTTAATATCATCGACTCTATATATATCTGAGGTCACTTTAACAATATTCAAATCATCAATCTCGTTTACATATATTTTTATCATTTTCATAGTATGATAAAAATATCCCAAGGCAACAAATTCTTTTCTTTCATACCCTTCGATACTTATATTACAAAGAAGTGGACTTCCACTTCTTATCATCAATACATGAAACTCTCGATGATCTGAATCGATATTTCCAAAATCCCATTTATTGATCATATCAGTGCATACCAGACTAGATATATCTTTTTTTATACCCTCTGTATCCACAACAAAAATAATAGAACCAAAATACATGTATACGCCCAATAAAAAGAAAATAATAGCTGAAAATAAAATTAATTTTAATTTCATATCACTTTACCTCGCTAATAGGTAAAGGACGTCCCATAAAAGTTCCGTCATAATTTCTATAACTCATTAAATCATCCATATTTGCAAAGCAGCTTGCTTGACAAGTACCAACATCAGAGTTTTCACCAATGAAGCATCCCATTTGATTGTTATATTGATCCATCAGATCAGTGGGACCACCATCTTCGTGTCTATTAAGGATACTCATCGCATCGGTACGTCCGAGTCTCTGCGTCAGAGAACAAGCCAAGACACAGTGTCTAATTGCATCAGCGGGTCCCATGAATGAGCTTTCTCCCGGAGACATCAAGCCAGGGTCCACTTGCGAAGCAGCTGCCTCAGCTTCTCTCTTCGCTTGTATAGCCTCGGCATACCCTGTGTAGCCAGCATCAGTAAGCGCTCCAACAGCATCTCTAACAGGATTCGAAGATGATTCAAGCCCATAAGGATCAATAAAGGAAATAGGATTACTACCGACAAATACGTAAGTATTCATCCCTCCAGCTAACCCAATCGGATCCGACTCAATGTACCGCCCCGTACTGGGGTCGTAATCCCGGAAGTAGTTGTAATGCAGCCCCGTCTCTACATCATAGTACTGCCCCGGGAACCGCAGGTTGTTGCTCACCTCTTCCGTCAGGATAGTCGCCTTGCCGAACGCCGTGTAACGCGCCTCCCATACCACCTTACCGCTCGCTACGATCAGCCGCTGCGGCGTACCCAGGTGATCGTTCTGGTAGTAGTAGACCTTGCCGTCCGCCGTGCGCTGGAACAGCGGGTCTGTGCTCCAACTCGCCCTCGGCCTGTAGTGGTACTCCTTGATCAGTGTCCCATCTTCCGCGTATTCCGCACTGAGCCCCTGGTCGGTATAAAGGAAATAGGTGGTGCTGCCGTTGGCCGTTTTGCTGATCCTCCGTCCGTAAGGGTCATGGGCGTATTTGGCCACCGTCATACCATCGTGCCGTACTGCGATCAGCCGCTCTTCATGATTGTAGTCGTAGCTAACCGTGTGCGGACCGGAATTCTAATTTACTCTGACCCCATTTATCTACTTTTGCTCACCAGTTCGCCATGCTCGCCGTAGCGCCGCTCGTTGACCACGCCGGTGGCGTCGGTGCTGCGGCGGGTGTACTGGCGGGTATCGGGGTTGTAGCTGACGCTGTAGCTGTTACCCACGCCATCGGCGTTGTAGGCAGACTTTAGTTCGTTGCCACGGATCTGTATGTATTCGCAGGTGGTGCCGTTGCTTTCGGCGCGGGCGAGGATCACCTCGTCGATGGGGTTGAAGCTGTAGGTGGTGGCCTGGCCCTTGGGGTCGGTGAAGCCGGCCAGTTGACCGGCGCCGGTGTAGCCGTAGTGGTAGGTCTTGCCGCGCACGTCGATGACGCCGGTGAGGCGGTCGTTGCCGTCGTACTGGTACTGCACCTGGCGGCCGCTGTGGTCGGTGACGCGGGCCAGGCGCTTGTCGGTGGAGGTGGTGGCGGCTTCCCAGGTGTAGGTGAGTACGGTGTTGCCCAGGTGGTCGAGGACGCGGGTGATGTAACCCTCGCTGTCGCGCTCGACGCTGACGGTGATGCCGTTGCGGTCGCTGTAGCGGATCATCGGCACGCGCAGGATGCGGCCGTTGTCGTCGCGTTCGACGGCGTAGTCGATGACATTGCCGCGCCGGTCCTGCCAGCGGTATTCGTCGTCGGCCGCGTTGTAGTCGATGGTGTAGATCAGCTGGTTTTCGTAACGGACGTTGTCGCTGCCCGCGACCCGTGGGTAGTGCTGGTCGATGCGGCGGAACGCGCTCGGCTGCTCATCGTCGACACCGGCCCAGACCGGCTCCAGGTCACTCCAGCGCCGGTTCCAGACCCAGTGATCATCCTGCCAGTAGCGAGTGACCCGGACGGTGCCGCCCAGTACCTTGACCTGCAGGTCGGTGAAGGTCTCGTTGAACTTGCCGGTGGCGAAGTGGGGGGCGGCGTTGTCTGAGGTGATGCCGCCCACTGCCCAGACCTGTAGCGAGAGCAGGCTGAGCAGGCCGCCCAGCAGTAGTGTGACTCCGCGGTGTATGAGCATCCCTTTCATCGTCGTGTTCGGTCCTTTGTGTTATCTCCAGGTCTCTTGGGTAGCGCGCTTATTTTACTTCGACCCCATTAATCCTAATCCTTTTACTTCGATCCCATTAATCCTAATCCTTTTACTTCGATCCCATTAATCCCGACCCCATTTATCCTATTCCCCATTTATTCTTTTGGAAAGCCTGATACGAAGCCCCTCAATATATGCATAAAATCCTTCAATATTCTTGATGTTTTTTTTCAACTCCTCATCATTCTCAATCTCATTAATAATCAGAATAGATGGAGGAATCAAACCCTGATAAACATCACCCTCATATATAATGTCTTTTTTATAATCTATACTTAAACAGCTGGAATATATTTCTAAAAACTCTTCTGAAGGATTTCCAACAAACGCCAACAAACTTTCTATGGCAGCCAGTGCATTCCATGCATAATCGTCACTATTTTCTGCATAGTTATCCTCATCATATTTTTTAATAGCCTCAATAATTTTATTTACATCTTCAGAACTTGCATTATGTCTATTTTTAAAATACTCAATAAGCTCATCGTTGTTTTCTAGTACTTCATCATTATCTGGAGCTATTAAATTACCAGACTCTTTCCGAATCAAATAATCATCATAATCTTTTATTGCACTCACAATTTTCTCATATTTAAGATCGGTCCCCCTAAGCTCACATATCCAGTCCATGGCATCATCATTATCGAGCGCAGAATACGAAAAAGCTCCCATAAAAACACCTACTATAAGAATATTAGTCATATCACCATCCCATATTCCTCTACGCAGCAGGAATTAATGGACTATAAGGGGTGCAAGCAAAACCACAGTTTTTCACCTTCCATTTTTCCTGTTCTTCCCATTGCTGAACTGGAGGAACATCACTTTCACCATCATTAAAAATAGGATTAAACATCTTAATTTCTAAAGTTTCAGCAACCTTGCATTTTTTTCTATTACTAAATTTTTTCATTACCAAAAACTTAAGATTACAAGCTAAACATTGAAATCTTTTTATAATCCCTTTTTTGCTATTTTTGTGTTGTCCTTCACGAACTTTAGGATTGTTTGTAATCCCCACATAGACAACCTGACCATTACAATCCACAATATTATATAAAAAGCACGGTGCATTTGGGTCGAGCTTTTTACGCAGTTTCTTAGGCGCTTTAAAATTCAGTTTTACACAAATAGGAATCCCACGTATTCTTATGCATACGTTTCCATCTGGATCAAAATTATTAACTGAGTTGTTCTCTGCATACGAGTATATATTTAAACTCCCCTCGAGCCCTATCGGATCAGCCTGAACGTACCGCCCCGTCTCCGGATCATAGTCCCTGAAGTAGTTGTAAACTAATTGCGTACTTTACGTGCTGGCCTACCAATCTTCACGGGAAAACTTCAGGGGGTCAGTGCTAAGGCCGCTCTAGCACCATGCGATGGTCAACGCGGCCTCGTTCCATCACCTCCCGTCCGAGACGGGGGTCTGTAGCGGGCGGATCGGCGGCTGAGAATGCAGCCTAGCCTGTGCTAAATCATAGTTCACCTGCATGGCAAGCCAAGCGCGGGCAGTACTTACACCGGCCATTTCCAAGCGCAACGCCAGATCGGGGCTTACGGCTGCCCTGCCATTCAGCACACGGGATAGGGCCACACGGGACATGCCCAACCGGTCTGCCGCTTCTGTCACCGACAAGCCCAGCTCGGCGATCACATCTTCGCGCAGCATCTCGCCCGGATGCGGAGGGTTCATCATCATGGCGCGGTCTCCTTTAGTGGTAATCAACATAATTGACCAATTCGACATCGACGCCAACAAACCGAAAGGTCACTCGCCAGTTGCCGTTCACCCAGATGGACCAGTACCCATTCAGTTCGCCCTTCAGCGGGTGCAGCTTGAACGAGGGGATATTGAGGTCATCCGGGCCTGCGGCAACGTCCAGTAAAGCCAGAATTCGACGGAGCTTCGCGGCATGTGTTGACTGTATGCCTCGGGTCGTCCCTGTTTGGTAAAAGGCTTCAAGCCCCTTGTGTCGAAAGCCGGTAATCATGCAGTGATTGTATCGCGTAGCGATACGATATACAAGCAAGGTGAAAACTCACTGATCACTCTTTGACTGATCACCGACTATATCCTTGTATCGCCGCTCCGCCAGATAGTGGGCAATATCCTTCACCAGGGCGAACTTTCCTCGCCGGTGTTCCAGTTCAAAGACAGGCACAGGAACCGTTTTGCGCACGAGCGACTGGCTAAAAGCAGCCTTGGAAACATAGCCGAGCGCAGTATAAAGCGCCTCGCCGGTCATGACTGGACCATGACGGCTCAGCAGGTCAGCCTCCAGGCTTTTTTCCAGTTCACGAATCAATCGTTCTTGCTGCTCTTTATCAACCATCGCTCCCTTCCCGTATATATCTGGTCAGATGATAACCAGTATAGACTGGGAAAGAATGTCCGACGTTTTACCAAAACACAAAACAAGCTGCATGGATTTAAACAGAAGTGGTGGACCTATGCTTAACGAACCGGACACCAGCACGACCTGCACGGCAAACCGGCACAGCGGTTCACCCCAGACCAGCGGAACCTGTCACTTTCACCGGCCCCCACAGGAGGGGGCCGGCTATCTGGAACTCGCCGAGTTTCTCACCAATCACGGCAGTGAATCCAGGAACGACCTGGCCGAGCTGTGGCGCCGCATCGTGTTCAATATCGCGGTATCCAACGTCGATGACCATCTGCGTAACCACGGTTTTCTGTTCGATGGCAAAGGCTGGCGACTATCGCCTGCATATGACATCAATCCGACAGCCGTCGCCAACGGGCTACATCTGAACATCGATGACAAGAGCAACAGTCTGAGTTATGAACTGGCCTTCGAGGTAATCGAGTTTTTCCAACTCTCTCGGGAAGTAGCCGAGGATATCTTCGTTAAGGTTCTGGCGTCTGTTGGCCAATGGCGTGAGGTTGCCGACCTGATCGGAATTTCACGCACCGAGCAAGAGATCATGAGGCCCGCATTCAATATCGACCACAAGTGAAACCATATAATCAAAATTCACAATATTGGGAAAGTATAGCTTCATCTACTGCAGAGCCCTACCAAGTTCGGCGCCCCAGGACTCCCGCACGGGCGCCTGCTATGAAACCGCGATAATACTGACCTCAAACAGCAGGGTTTTACCCGCCAGCGGATGGTTGAAGTCCACCATCACCCTCTCGTCGTTGAACTCGGCGATCACACC
>NZ_JAHREP010000050.1 GCF_019084545.1 Marinobacterium ramblicola | reverse complement strand
CATTTCAACAGTAGCCTTGATGCGCATACTACCAAGCTGAAGGGTATGACCCCACACCCGCTTGGCGGCCTGATGGGCTATATGTTCGCCGAGCACGTCTGGCTGGAGGCGTAAAAGAAAGCAGGGCAAGGATCGCCCGATAATTAAAGGCGGTTCCGAGTGCTGCTCCGATGCTCGGAACCATTAATAAAAAAGGGTGGACTATGAATAGCACGATTGCACGGCTCGTAATTGGCCGGCTGGGAATCGGTGTGATCACGCTGGTTATCGTATCGATGGTGGTTTTCTTTCTCACCAGTCTGCTGCCTGGTGACGCAGTGCAGGAGCAGCTCGGTCAGGCGGCGACGCCTGAAGCCGTAGCGGCCCTGAGAGCACATTTCGGTTTGGATCAGCCGCTATGGCAGCGCTATCTGCATTGGGCGAGTGGACTGATTACAGGCAATCCCGGTATTTCGATGGTTAACGGACTGCAGGTCGGCGATATGATTTCGAACCGGCTGCCGAAGTCACTCAGTTTGGCGGCTGTTACCAGCTTAGTCTCCGTTCCGGTTGCGCTGACGATTGGCATTCTTTCAGCGATGTTCCGCGGCTCGGCTTTCGACCGGTATACCAATATGCTGACTGTGTTCGCGGTCTCCGTACCCGAATTTCTCATTGCCACCATCGCGGTGCTGATCTTTGCGGTCAAGCTCGGTTGGTTGTCCGCGCTATCGCGTACCGTCGACGTACATTCATTCGGCGAGATGCTCAGTGTCTATGCCATGCCGGTAATGACGCTGTGCTGCGTACTGATAGCGCAGATGGCGCGAATGACGCGCGCAGCCGTGATCGACCAGCTTAGCTCTCCTTATGTCGAGATGGCGTTGCTCAAGGGTGCACGACCAATGCGGGTGGTGCTACGACATGCACTGCCGAATGCAGTCGGGCCGATCGTCAACGCCGTAGCGTTGAGCCTATCCTACCTGCTCGGTGGTGTAGTGATCGTCGAGTCTATTTTCAACTATCCGGGTGTCGCGACGCTGATGGTTAACGGTGTGGTCACACGTGATATGCCGCTGGTTCAGGCATGTGTGATGCTGTTCTGCCTGGGCTTTCTTGTTCTGGTTTTGATAGCCGATATCTGTGCAATTGTATCTAATCCGAGGCTACGCAAATGAAATCGAACATCAATCAATCCGGGTCGCAGAATATGGCGACATCGGGCGGTAGCGGTCAAGTAGCGGAAAATGAATGGCTGGACAATTCAGTGCCGGTCACCGCACCCACTAAGCATCGACGTTTGCCGAACCCCGGAGGTTTCCTGGGGTTTATTCTGGTGTTTTTTTGGCTGGTGATGGCTGTGATTGGGCCAATGATCGCGCCCCATGATGTCAATGGATTGGTAAGCGACAGCTTCTTCGGTCCAATCAGTTCACAGTATCCGCTGGGTACTGATTATCTTGGACGCGATATTCTCAGCCGCTTGCTGCACGGAGCGCCTTATACGATAGGCATAGCGTTGCTGGCGACATCGCTAGCCTGTATGTCGGGTGTCGTGCTTGGCCTGGTCGCAGCCGCCTCCGGTGGATGGATCGATGCGCTCATAAGCCGTGTCCAGGATGCGATGATCGCAATCCCGAACAAGATCTTTGCATTAATCATGGTGGCCTCATTCGGTTCTTCTGTGCCACTGCTTATTGTCATGGCCGCCATCGCCTACATGCCGGGTTGCTACCGAATTGCTCGTGCCCTCGCAGTCAATGTCATGACGATGGATTATGTCCTGGCGGCGCGGACGCGGGGAGAAGGTCTGGCCTACATCATCTTTATCGAGGTGCTGCCGAATATGCTCCGTCCGGTACTGACCGATTTCGGTCTGCGCTTCGTTTATGTAGTGCTGTTACTGAGCGCGATGAGCTTCCTCGGTCTGGGCGTACAGCCACCCGATGCCGACTGGGGCTCGCTGGTGCGTGAAAACATCCAGGGCCTTGGCATCGGGGCTCCGGCGGTGCTGGCACCGGCGGTTGCGATCGCCACCCTGACCATGGGGGTCAACCTGCTTATCGACAGCCTTGGCGGGCGGGCGAAACGTTAGACGGAGAAGCGATATGAACGAGATAGTCAAGGTAAGCGGTCTGCGCGTGGCCGCGCGTACCGACGAGGGCGTCGATCTGCCGATTGTGCACGGTGTCGATTTCAGCCTGAAACAGGGCGAAGTGCTGGCGCTGATCGGCGAGTCGGGTTCCGGCAAGACCACCATCGCGCTGTCGCTGATGGGCTATGCACGCAGTGGCTGCCGCATCGTCGGCGGCAGCGTGCGCATCGGCGATGTCGACGTGCTTCAATTGTCGGATGCCGAGCTGGCCAACCTGCGCGGTTGTCGCGTGGCCTATATCGCGCAGAGTGCGGCCGCGGCATTCAACCCCTCCAAGCGGATCATGGACCAGGTCATCGAAAGTGCGATGATCCACGGCACTGCATCGCGGCAGCAGGCGCAAGCCAAGGCGGTCGAGTTGTTCAGGGCGTTGGCGCTGCCGGATCCCGAGAATATCGGCGCGCGCTATCCGCACCAGGTGTCGGGCGGTCAGCTGCAGCGGCTGATGGCGGCCATGGCGCTGATCACCGATCCGGCGCTGGTGATTCTGGACGAGCCGACCACAGCACTGGATGTCACCACCCAGATCGAAGTGCTGCGCGCATTCAAACAGGTGGTGCGTGAACGCGGTACCACGGCGGTATATGTGTCGCACGACCTGGCCGTCGTAGCGCAGATGGCGGATCGTATCGTCGTGCTGCGTGATGGCCAAATCCAGGAAAACAGCCCTACCGAGCAGCTTCTGGCCGCACCTGCACACCCCTATACCCGTCGTCTGCTGGCGGCGATGAAGCCTGCAGCGGCTTCACGTGCCTCCGCACGGGTCGAGCCTGTAGAGCAGGAGAAGCCGCTGCTTGAGGTGCGTGATCTCGAGGTGTGTTACGGCAAGCAGGTCAAGGTGCTGCATGGTATCGACCTGCAGGTGCGTCGTGGCACCACGGTCGGCGTGATCGGAGAGTCGGGCTCGGGGAAAACGACGCTGGCAAGAGCGGTCGCCGGCATGGTGGCGCCATCGGCGGGGCGGATTTTGCTGGACGGGCAGCCGCTCAGCGGTACCCTGGCCGGGCGCACCCGGGAGCAGTTCCGACGTGTGCAGTATGTGTTTCAGAACGCCGACACGGCGCTGAACCCGAAGCACAGCATCGAAGATATCCTGGCGCGCCCGCTGCGCTTCTATCACGGCATGAAGGGCAAACGGCAGCGGGAGCGTGTGGCCGAACTGCTGGACCTGGTACAGCTGCCGGCAAGTATCGCGCAGCGTCGGCCTGGTGAACTGTCCGGTGGCCAGAAGCAGCGTATCAATCTCGCGCGGGCGTTGGCGGCGGAACCTGATCTGATTCTCTGCGACGAGGTGACGTCGGCGCTGGATACGGTGGTGGGCGCGGCGATCCTTAAGCTGATGGCTGATCTGCGACGCGAACTCAATGTCTCCTATCTGTTCATCAGCCACGATATCAACACGGTTCGGGCGATCTGCGATGAGGTCGTGGTGATGTATTCCGGGGCCAAGGTCGAGCAGGGTGAGCGCTCTACCTTTCGTGCCCCGCCTTATCACCCCTATACCAATCTGCTGATCGATTCCGTGCCGGAGATGCATCAGGGTTGGCTCGAAGAGACGCAGGCGGGGCGGGGCGTACCACCGCGGATTGGTGTTTCGGCCAATGCCGAGGGGATCTGTCCGTTCCTGGCGCGCTGCCCGGTTCGGATCGACGGCAAGTGCAACACGACCCCGCCACCGCGGGTGCGGCTGGACAAGGGCAACGAAATACTCTGTCACCACCGCGATATCGAGCTTTTGCAGCTCGAAGAGTCGGTACCTGTGGCGGCGGCCGGCTAAGCGCGGCCACCTCTCACTTCGATTGGAGGGTGTCGAAGATGAACATGCAACAGCGATCTCCGTCATCGTTCCCCGACTGCGACACGGTGCTCTGCAGCGAGGAGCACGCCGCGCGGGCGGTGGCGATGGCAAAGGACTACATCGATGAGAACTTCAGCGAATCGATCAACCTGGACGATCTGGCGCACTACGTCGGCATGACGCGCTTCAGCCTTGCCAAGCAGTTCCGTCGGCGTGTCGGCATGTCCCCTTACCGTTATGTCTGTCAGGTACGCGTCCGACAGGCGAAGTCGATGATGCAGCAGGGGCAGCGTCCGACGGAGATCGCCGGCGAGGTCGGCTTCTTCGACCAGAGCCATTTGGCGCGACATTTCAAGCGCCTGTGCGGAATGACACCGCGCCAGTACAGAACACGCTATCTGCAGACGGCGGGGCAATGAGCCAGGTGTAGGGCTTGCTAAACGACCACAACAGATCACGAGAGCGATCATGGAAAAGAGCAGTGTAACGCTTGAAGATATTAAAAAGGCGGCGGAGCGTATTCGTCCCTATATTCGCCGCACCCCCTTGCTCAGGGAGAGCCGGATGGACAAGGCGTTGGGCTGCCAGGTCTACGTCAAACCGGAAATGCTTCAGATCACCGGTGCCTTCAAGCTGAGAGGGGCTTTAAGCAAAATCCTCTCCTTGACTGCGGAGGAGCTCGGTAGAGGGATTATCACCAGCTCGTCGGGCAACCATGGTCAGGCATGCGCCTACGCGGGACAGGTGCTGGGTATTCCTGCAACGGTCATCGTTCCGGAAGACACGCCATCGGTGAAGGTCGAAAACGCCCGCGCAATGGGTGCCGATGTCATTCTGTGGGATCGCTCCTACGTGGAGCGCTGGAAGAAGGTGCATGCCGAGGTCGAGGCGCACGGCTACACCATCGTCCACAACTACGAAGACTTCGACGTCATTGCCGGACAGGGCACCATCGCGCTGGAGATCATGGAGGATCTGGCGGATGTGGACACCGTTCTAGTCCCGATCGGCGGGGGTGGACTCATTTCCGGCATTGCCACCGCCATCAAGGAGTCGAAACCGAATATCAGGGTCATCGGCGTCCAGGCCGAAGCCTGCTGTCCCTACTACCGCAGCCGACAAAACGGCGAGCGAACCCGGGTAACGGTCAAACAGACCATCGCCGACGGTCTCGCCTGCGATTGGCCCGGCAACAACCCCTATCCCATTATCGAGAAGTATGTGGACGAGATCGTTGCCGTCTCCGAAGAGTCGATCGAAGAAGCGGTACGGATGGTTGCCAATGATGCCAAGCTTATCGCGGAACCTTCCTCTTGCGTGGGAATAGCCGCGTTGCAATCGGGTCTCGTGGATACGCGTCCGGATGAAAAGGTCTGTGTGGTATTGACCTCCGGAAATTGGAACCTGGACATGATCGGAAGTCTCCTTAAAGGAGATCATGTGAAAGGCATTTTCTGAAAAGATATCGGTAAAGGGAAGATATGAAAACGTTGCTATTGAACAAGGATGAGGTGGGATCGGTCCTTGATCTGGACGAAGTATTGACCGCGGTCGAAAACGGCTACAGAGCCTTTAACTCCGGCAAGGTTATTCAGCCGGACTTCATGGGCGTGGAGCTGCCGGACTCGCATGCCTGTATCGATTTCAAGGCCGGTCTTGATCTGGATGGGGGCTATATAACGCTGAAGTCCTCCGCCGGCGGATACAAACACAATCCCGAGCTGGGCCTGCCGACCGGGATGAACACCGTGATGCTGTTCGAGGCAGGCACCGGTGCCCTGAAGTGCATTATGGACGGCACCTGGATTACCGGCTGCCGCACCGCCGCCGCGGGTGCCATATCGGTCAAGTATCTTGCGCGGGAGGATGCCAAGACGCTTTGCATTATCGGTGCCGGAAACCAGGCACGCCGGCAGCTTCGCGCCATTATCAGGGTGAGGGAGTTTTCTCAAGTTCTGGTGTGGAACGCCTCCCGGGACGAGCTTGATGCCTATGTACGGGAGATGTCCGCCGAAACCGGTCTCGATATCCGCGGCTGCGAAACCGCGGAAGAGGCGGTTCGCGCGGCCGATGTCGTGGTAACCGTCACCCGAGGCCATCGCGGCCCAGTCGTCAAGAATGAGTGGCTAAAACCCGGCACCCATATTGTCGCCATCGGCTCCGATATGCAGGGCAAGCAGGAGCTTGATGCCGAGATATTCAAGGAGGCCAAGGTGGTCAACGACTCCGTCGAACTGTGCATCAAATACGGCGATACACAGCATCCCGTCAAGGATGGCTTGATCAGGCCGGAGGATATTCACGCCGAGATCGGCGAGATCCTGTTGGGCAGAAAGGCGGGTCGTGAAAATCCGCAGGAGATCACGATATTCGACTCTGTGGGCATGGCGATTCAGGACAATGTCACCGTTGCCATGCTGTATAAGGCTGCTCTGGAAAAAGGCTTAGGCACCCACTACGAATTTTTCGAATAAAAAGAGGTTGACGCGCTTCAGCCTGCTTAAGCAATTCAGGGACACTATAGATGAGTGAAGAGAAGATATATCCGGTTGCACCGGAATTCGCTGCCAATGCGCATATCGACGGTGAGAAGTATGCCGCGATGTATGAGCAGTCGATCAACGATCCGGATACCTTCTGGG
>NZ_JAHREP010000004.1 GCF_019084545.1 Marinobacterium ramblicola | reverse complement strand
AAACTGCTCGGTTCCGTCGGCGAGCCGATCAACCCGGAAGCCTGGGAGTGGTACAACCGTGTGGTCGGCAAGGGCAACTGCCCGATCGTCGATACCTGGTGGCAGACCGAAACCGGCGGCATCATGATCGTGCCGCTGCCGGGCGCGACGCCGACCAAGCCGGGTTCGGCAACCCGTCCCTTCTTCGGCGTGCAGCCAGCGCTGGTCGACAACGAGGGTAACGAGCTGGAGGGTGCTACCGAGGGCAACCTGGTGATCAAGGACTCCTGGCCGGGCCAGAGCCGCTCGATCTGGGGTGATCACGAGCGCTTCGTGCAGACCTACTTCTCCAGCTTCAAGGGCGTCTATACCACCGGCGACGGTGCCCGCCGCGATGCCGACGGTTACTACTGGATCACCGGTCGCGTCGACGACGTGATCAACGTCTCCGGTCACCGCATGGGTACCGCCGAGGTCGAGTCCGCCCTGGTCGCGCATCCGGCAGTCGCTGAAGCCGCTGTAGTGGGTTATCCGCACGACCTCAAGGGTCAGGGTATCTACGTCTACGTTACGCTGCAGTCGGGCTTCGAACAGAGCGATGAGCTGATGAAGGAGCTGCGTAACTGGGTGCGCTCCGAGATCGGTCCGATCGCCTCGCCGGACCTGATCCAGTTCGCACCGGGCATGCCGAAGACCCGCTCCGGCAAGATCATGCGCCGCATCCTGCGCAAGATCGCCGAGGACGATTTCGGCGCGCTGGGCGACACCTCCACCCTGGCGGATCCGAGCGTAGTCGATGATCTGATCGAAAAGCGGTTGAATCGCAAGTGACACGTCAGGCGATACAGCCCTGGATGTAGCGCTTTTCATCAATCATCGACTGCCTATGTTTTCCCTATTCATCTATCCAACCCGAGGCGTGTTATGAACAGCAGTGACAGAGTGGAAATCGACGACTTGGTGGTGCCTTTGGTTTCGTTCCGGCGCGACCTTCACGCCAACCCCGAACTTGCGTACCAAGAGCACCGCACGGCGACGAAGATTGTGGAAGCATTGCGTGAGCTGAGACTGGAGGTACATACTGGCATCGGCGGCACCGGCGTCGTCGCATCGCTGAAAGTGGGCAGCTCCCATCGCAGTATCGGCCTGCGCGCCGACATGGATGCACTGCCTATCCAAGAGGAGACCGGACTCCCCTATGCCAGCTGCAATCCGGGTGTTTTCCACGGCTGCGGTCACGACGGGCATGTGGCGATGTTGCTGGGCGCCGCCCGGTATCTCGCTCATACCCGTCGCTTCGACGGCACGGTCCACTTCATTTTCCAGCCCGCCGAAGAGGGGGAGGCCGGTGCCCGAGCCATGGTTGAGGATGGGCTGTTCAAGCGCTTTCCCTGCGACCGAGTGTTTGCCTTTCACAACTGGCCGGATCTTCCAGCCGGTACCGTGGCGACACGGCCGGGGCCGATCATGGCGGCAGCGGACAAGTTCGAGATTCTGGTTGAGGGCTGCGGCGCCCATGCCGCGATGCCACACAAGACGCCGGATGCGATCCTGGCGGCCAGCGATCTTGTGACACAACTCAATAGCCTGGTATCCCGTCGCATTCCGCCGATGTCCACAGCCGTGCTTTCGGTAACGCAGATCGAGGGGGGGAGTTCGCACAACGTCCTCCCTGCTGCCGTTCGCGTTGTCGGCACGGTGCGCACTTTCGACCCAGCGGTGCAGGACAGGATCGAGGAATCCTTGCGTCAGGTCGCCGACGGCGTGGCCCTCGCCAGTGGTACCCGCGTAACGGTGAATTACACTCGCTACTATCCAGCGACGATCAACAACGCGGATGCCGCCGAGGAAGCGTTGGCAGCTGCGGCCGGCTTCGCCCGTGCGGAACTGGCACCTCAGCCAGCTTTTACGTCGGAGGATTTCGGATTCATGCTGCAGGCGGTCGAGGGCGCCTACATCTGGCTGGGACAGGGGCGCGGTGGTGAGGAGGTGCCCCTTCATCATCCCCATTACGACTTCAACGACGAAGTATTGGCGACCGGGATCAGACTGCACGTCGCCCTCGTCGAACGTCATCTAGGTGACGGGGATTAGGGATTAGTCTCTTTGGACGGAGGGTTTCTACTCTCCAGCTCGATAATCCTGACACCCAGCTTCATCAGCGTGCGGGCGATATCGCGTGTCAGGTTCAACAGCAGGATACCGAAGGCCTCGGGCTCCTCCTCATGAAGCAGGGAAAACTGCCGAGAATCGATCTCGACCACTGTTGCGCTCTCGGCCGCGACGGCGCTAACGACATGAGGGGTCAGGCTGATCATTGCGGCAAAGCCGATGTTGGTGCCGGCCGGATTTTGACGCACCAGTATCCGGTTGCCGCCCTCCTGCAGTGAGTACAGGTTAACGACGCCGCGCAGCACCACGAAGAAGGAGTCGGTGCGTTCGTTCTCCCGGTACAGCGTATCCCCCTGATCCAGCTGCAGTACCCGACCTCCTCTCAGTACGTGCAGTACCACGCTGTCCGGCAGGGCACCGAAGGTCGATAACTCGCGAAAATAGAGAGCGCCCAGATCGTCCCATAGTGCTTGTGCGTCAAGTACCTTCATTTGGGAGTGCCTCTCTATACCGGTCCGGCGACCTTTTCAGTATAGCTTCGGCTAAGGTTGGCAGGGCAACCGAACGGCCTGATCAACACAGGCCACATCGGGAGAGCGTGCGGAATTCTTTTAGGTGTCGCTCAGACCGCCAAAGCGTTTGTAGAACGAAGGCGAGGGCGGCGGCAGGGGGCCGTCGGCAGTTTCCATGGTGCGGCCGATATACTGCTCCGAGGCCTTGCACACCAGGTTGTACAGGTTATGGCACAGCTGACGCGCAGCGGTGCCGCCCCAATCAGAGGGCAGAAGTTCCGCCGGCAGTTGCGGATCGCGCAGCAGCACCTTGCGGTATTCGTGGATCAGCAGGGTGCGGGCGATGAAGCACTCCTGCGGGTCGAGCTGTTTCTGGTTGCTCATCTCCTGCCACACCGGGCGGAAGCGGTCGAGGAAGCTGCGGTAGCTGTCGTTGATCTGGTCCAGGTTCCAGCACTCGCGCGACTGCGCGCGCAGCGCCTTGGAGGAGTACTGGGTACCCTCGCGGGTCTCGAACAGGATGGTGCTGTCCAGTGCGTCCATCTCCTGCAGCGTATTGCGCACCTCCAGCATATCGCAGTGCGGCGCGGCCATCAGGGTCGGGCCGAAGGCACCGAAGCCCATCCACTGCAGCTCATCGCGTACCTGCTGGCGGATCTCCGCCGGTACCTGGGACAGTACCGCCAGGCTCCAGCTGCCGTCCCACTCCTGCACCGCGGGCACGTAGATACGCTTGAACGCCTGGTCGAAACGGCGCCGGCCCTGGTTGGTCAGGCTGTAGTAGGCGCGTCGGCCCAGCTGTTCGGCGGCGAGCCAGTTCTCCTCCTTGCTCAGGCGGAACACCGAGGTACGCACCAGGCGCTGATTCAGTCCCAGCGGTTCCAGTACATTGATCAGACTGCCCAGCCAAACCTTGCCGCCGCGCGGCACAATGGCGTCACCGAATACGGAGATGATCAGTGAACCGGCGCGGATCGGCCGCTGACTGCGGAACTGGTTGATCAGGGCGTTGAGGTGGGTTGAACTGCTCATGAACTGGCGGAAAACCTCCGTGTAGAGAAGCGCTCTAGTTTACAAGCGGGCCCTGTCGCTGAAAACCCGGCAGGCGGCGCTGACAGCCAATAAAAAGGAAAAGGGGTGACAGGAGGTCACCCAAGGACGGCCAGTGCTATCTAAAACAAGTGCATCTAGAAACCGTCAACCGTACAGCATTTGGGGCAGCACCAGCGAGATCCAGCTGATCGAGGTGATCAGCGCCAGGCGCAGGATATCGGCACACCAGAACGGGGTGATGCCACGGAAGATGGTGCCGGTTTTGACATCCGGCAGCACGGCGCTGAGTACGAACACGTTCATCCCCACCGGCGGCGTAATCAGGCTGATCTCGGTAACTACGACCACGACGATACCGAACCAGACCGGGTCGAAGCCCAGGCTCTGCACCAGCGGGAAGAATACCGGCACGGTCAGCAGCAGCATCGACAGGCTCTCGAACACCATGCCGAGCAGCACGTAGATCAGCAGGATCACCAGGATCACCGCCATCGGCGATACGCCGAGGCCGGTGACCAGGGCCAGCAGGTCCTCCGGCAGACCGGCGCGGGTGATGAAGTTGGAGAAGATCAGCGCGCCGATCACCACGCTGAACAGCATCGCGGTGGTGCGCCCGGTATCGCTGACCAGTTCGAACAGCACGCGGGGGTTCAGCGTGCGGCGCATCAGGGCGATGACAAAGGCACCGCCGGCGCCGATGCCGGCCGCTTCGGTCGGCGTGAATACGCCCAGGTAGATGCCGCCCATGACCAGAATGAACAGGCCGAGGATGCCGCGCACCTGTTTCAGTGCCTGCAGCCGCTCGGGCCAGGAGGTGCGCTCACCGGCCGGACCTTTCTCCGGGTTACGCCAGACGATGTAGCGCACCGCGGCCAGGTAGAGCAGGATGCCGAGCATGCCGGGGATGAAACCGGCGGCGAACAGTTCGCGGATGCTCGACTCGGTCAGCAGACCATAGATCACCAGGATCACACTGGGCGGGATCAGGATGCCGAGGGTACCGCCGGCGGCGATGGAGGCGCTGGCCAGGCTGTCGTCGTAGCCGTATTTGCGCATCGGCGGCATCGCCACCTTGGCCATGGTCGCGGCGGTGGCGAGACTGGAGCCGCAGATGGCGGAGAAGCCGCCGCAGGCGACCACCGTGGCCATCGAAAGGCCGCCGCGGAAGTGGCCGAGAAAGGCGTGCGAGGCGCGGTAGAGCTCGTGGGACAGGCCGGAGCGGGTGACCAGGTTACCCATCAGGATAAACAACGGAATCACCGACAGGCTGTACTCCTGCGCGGTGGAGATGACCCGGGAGGAGGCCATCGCCAGCGCACCGTGCCAGCGGAAGGTGGTCAGGTTGTCGAAGGTCAGTCCCGACAGCCAGGCGAAGCCGACCACGCCGACCAGCGCCATGGCGAAGGCCAGGGGAATGCGAAGAACGACGATCAATAGCAACAGGATGGCAAAACTGATCAGCGCGATAGTCATGGCTGCGGGACCTCGTGCAAGCGTTGTTATCGTTATGAGGGCTGTTGGGTTAGCCGTGTTGGGTTAGCTGTGCTGTTCGCTACGGTGCATGAAGATGCGGTAGATGCCCCAGCTCAGCGTGCAGGCGGCGGTGAGCCAGCACATGACGCCGATATATTGGATGATGTCGCCGACCGGCAGATGCAGGTATTCAGTCGTCACGTTACGACGCAGCGAGCGCGCCGCCTGGGTCATGACGGTATCGCCGAGCAGGTAGAGCATCGCCGCGATCAGCACCGCGGACAGGGTTTCCAGCCCCTTGACCCAGCGTCCGAACAGGTTGTCGAGCACGTCGATCACGACATGGGTACCACGCCAGGTGATCACCGGTATCTCGGCGAAGACGATGATCGCCAGCGCGATCTCGGTCATCTCGGTGGCGCCATCCACGGCGTTGCCGAAGAAGTAGCGCCCGAACACGTCGACACAGGTGAGCAGCACCAGAGCCAGCAGGATGGCGCCGGCCAGCGCTTCAAGCAGAAACGCCAGCCAGACCATCGGGCCCTTCTCGTGGTAGTGCTGATGCAGCCATTGCGAGAAGTGCATTAGCCCTTACCTCAGTTTGCCGCGACGCTGTCGGGATTGTAGCTACGGGCGGTTTCGCGCAGCTCTTTCAGCGCAGCCGCTGCATCTTTGCTGCGGTCGGCGACGGACTGAACCCAGACCTCGTCCAAACCTTTGGTCAGGGTGTCGAACTGCTTGGCCATCGGGTCATTCTGGCCCACTTCAACCACGTTGACGCCCGCTTCGCGGCTTGCGGCCAGTGCATCGGTGCCGCACTGATCCCAGACGCGTCCGGCCATCTGCGACAGTTTTTCACCGGATACCTTCAGGATCGCTTCCTTGTCTTTCGGGTCCAGGCTGTCGAGGAAGTCCGGGTTGGCGAAGATGGCGAAGCTGCCCAGGTACATGCCGCCCGGCAGCAGGGTCAGGTTCGGAGCCACTTCGCTCAGACGCAGAGTCTTCTGCTCGCAGACCGGCAGGAAGGTACCGTCGATAACACCCTGCTGCATCATCTCATAGACCTTGGATGCCGGAGCGTTGACCGGAGTGACCTCCATCCGCGCACCCAATTCGCTCTGGATACCGCCGCCGAGGCGGATCTTCATGCCCTTAAGATCAGCCAGGCTGGAGATCGGCTTGGCGGTCTGGATCTGGCCGGGAGCATGGGTGAACAGGCCCATCAGCTCGAGACCTTCATGCTCGTTGGCGTCGGAAAAGTACTTTTCGTAGACACGCCAGTAGGCAACGGAGGCGGCTTCGGCATCGGCGCCCAGTCCCGGCTGTTCGACGATCTGAGTCAGGCGGAAGCGGCCCGGCACATAGCCGTGGAAGGTCCAGCTGGCATCGACAACGCCATCCTCAACCAGTGAGAACATGTCCTTGGGGTGGCCCATGTTGTGCTCGAGCTTCAGGGTAACGCGGCCTTCAGTGGCCTCTTCGATCCACTTGCCCCAGGTGGGCAGTACGTCGATGTTTTGCGGGTGGGTCGGTGGCAGCCAGGTGGCGACACGCATTTCGGTGGCAGCAACGGCCGGCAGTGAGCCGAGCGACAGCATAAGTGAGGAGGTGACGAGCAGTTTTTTCAAGTTCATTGAAGTGTCCTTCTTATAGTTTTCGGTCTTCGTTAAACGACAAGCAGCGTTTTTGGCAGCCTGGGTTTAATAGGTGATTATATGACACGAAATAGAAATGTCTAATATCATTATCGTGTCATTAGGTCGTATATCTATAGCGCATTATTATTGATAGCTTAATAAAATTAGCTATTTATCTTGATTGTTTTAGATACAAACAAAATCGTTTGTGTTTTTGAATTGTGCTTTATCAATGCGTTGATGAGATGCTGAAGGGCTTGGCCTGGCGTCGCGCTCTGTAAGCTGCGGTACCAGGCCGGGTCCGCTCAATCCTCCTTGCGCGCCACCAGCGTCAGGATGTTGTACAGCGCCACCGGTTTGTCGTGCTGGTTGCGGACCTCCACATCCCAGACCACAACGCCGTTGGGCTGCTCCTCCTCGGAGCGGCGATCCTTCTTGATCTTCTGCTTGCAGGTCAGGCGCACTTGGATGGTGTCGCCGATACCCACCGGCTCGACGAAGCGCAGGTTCTCCATGCCGTAGTTGGCCAGCACCGGGCCCGGCGATGGCTCGACGAACATGCCGGCCGCTGCCGAGATGACGAAGTAGCCATGTGCCACACGCTTGCCGAACAGGGAGTCCTTCGCCGCGATCTCGTCGAAGTGGGCGTAGAAGTGATCGCCGGACAGGCAGCCGAAGTTGACGATGTCCGCTTCGGTCACGGTGCGGCGGTGGGTGATCAACGTCTCGCCGATCTGCAGCTCTTCGAAGTACTTGCGGAACGGGTGCACCGGATCCTTGATCTGCTCGGAGCCCGGGTTGAACTCCTTGGTGATCGCGGTCAGCGTGGTCGGGTGACCCTGGATCGCCGTGCGCTGCATGTAGTGCTTCACTGCGCGCAGGCCGCCCAGCTCCTCGCCGCCACCGGCGCGGCCGGGGCCGCCGTGGACCAGCGTCGGCAGGGGCGAACCGTGTCCGGTGGACTCCTTGGCACAGTCCGCATTCAGTACCAGTAGACGGCCGTGGTACGCGGCGCAGCCGAGTACCAGCTCGCGGGCTTCCAAGTTGTCGGCGGTGACGATGGAGCCGACCAGGCTGCCCTTGCCGCGCTTGGCGATGGCGATCGCCTGATCCAGGTCGTCATAGGCCATCAGGGTCGACACCGGGCCGAACGCCTCCACGCTGTGCGGCAGCTCGCTGCTCAGCGGCTGGTCGGCGTAGAGCAGGGTGGTGGGGAAGAACGCACCCTTGTCGGCGTCGCCGCCGGTGATGGCGAAATCGCGGTTGCCGCCGTGGATCAGCTCGCACTCCTGGCGCAGTTGCTCCACCTTGCTCCAGACATCGTCCACCTGGCTACGGCCGACCAGCGGGCCCATGCGCACGCCGTCGACGGCCGGATCACCGATGGTGGTTTTGCTCAGGCGTGCTTTAAGCGCGTCCGCCACCGCCTCGACCCGGTTGCGCGGCACGATGGCGCGACGGATCGCGGTGCACTTCTGTCCCGCCTTGACCGTCATCTCGCGTGCCACCTCTTTCACGTAGAGGTCGAACTCGGCCGAGCCCGGTTCCACGGTGGCGCCGAGGATGCTGCAGTTCAGCGAGTCCGCTTCCATGGTGAACGGGATGGAGTGGGCGACGATATTGGGGTGGCTGCGCAGCTTCTGTCCGGTGGACGCGGAGCCGGTGAAGGTGACCACATCCTGCTCGTCAAGCAGGTCGAGCAGGTTGCCGACGCTGCCGGAGACCAGCTGGATGGCGCCTGCCGGCAGCAGTCCGGAGTCGACGATCTCGCGTACCATCGCTTCGGTCAGGTAGGCCGAGGCGGTGGCCGGCTTGACGATCACCGGCATACCGGCGGCCAGGCTCGGCGCAATCTTCTCCAGCATTCCCCAGCAGGGGAAGTTGAAGGCGTTGATATGCACGGCGACGCCCGGTTTCGGCACCAAAATATGGCGGCCGATAAAGCTGCCTTCGGCGGACAGGCGCTGGGCGTCATCCTCGACCAGGAAGGTTTCGTTGGGCAGCTCGCGGCGGACCAGGCTGGCGTAGGTGAACAGGGTGCCGATGCCGCCCTCGATATCGATCCAGCTGTCGGTGCGGGTGGCGCCGGTCCAGGCGGAGATGCGGTAGAACGCCTCCTTCTTCGCCATCAGCCGCTGAGCCAGCGCCTTCAGTGCGTTGGCGCGCTCATGGAAGGTGAACATGCGCAACGCAGGGCCGCCCTGCTCACGGGCGAAGTGCACCGCGTCGTTGAAGTCGATGCCGCTGCTGCTGACGCTGCACACCCGATCGCCGTTGACGGCGTTGAACACCTCGGTGCCGTTGTCGCTGCCTTCTATCCACTGGCCGTTGATATAGCTGTTCAGTTTCATCTCGTTAACCTCGCGATGATCAGTGGTCGAAGTCCAGGACCACCTTGTCGGTGACCGGGTAGCACTGGCAGGAGAGCACGTAGCCCGCTTTCACCTCGTAATCCTCGAGTGCGAAGTTGGCGTCCATCTCCACCTCGCCCTCGACCACCCGCGCGCGGCAGGTGGAGCAGACGCCGGCCTTGCAGGAGTAGGGCAGGTCGGCACCGTGGCTGTTGCCGGCATCGAGGATGTTGTCGCTGTTGCGCGGCAGCTCGAAGCTGATGCTGCGGCCGTCGGCGATGACGGTGACGTCGCACATCTCGACCTTGCCGGAGCTCTCCTGCACGCGATGTTTGCGTGCCTGGTTGCCGCCGGTAGTGGCAAACAGCTCGTAGTGGATGCGTGAACGGTCAAGCTGATGCGCTTCCAGCTGCTCGCGCACGGTTTCGATCATCGTCTGCGGACCGCAGAGGAAGGCCGCGGTCAGGTTGGGCACGTCCAGCCAGTGGTCGAACAGCGCCTTGCACTTGTCGGCGTCGATGCGGCCGTTGTACAGGTCGATATCCTGCTGCTCGCGGGTCATCACGTAGACCAGGTTCAGTCGCGACATGAAGCGGTTTTTCAGGTCCTCCAGCTGTTCGCGCAGGATGGTACTGGTGGTGGCGCGGTTACCGTAGAACAGGGTGAACTCACTGTTCGGCTCGCTCTCCAGCGTGGTCTTGATGATCGAGTAGATCGGCGTGATACCGCTACCGGCAGCAACGCCCAGGTAGTGGCCGGCGCGGGCCGGATCCAGGTCGATATGGAAATGACCTGCCGGCGGCATCGCCTCGATCTGCAGCCCTTTGCGCGCCTGATCGTTGAGGAAGTTGGAGAACAGACCGCCGGAGATACGCTTGACCGCGATGCGCAGCTCTTCGTCCGCCGGAGAGGTGCAGATGGAGTAGGAGCGGCGTACCTCTTCACCGTCGATCTGGGTGCGCAGCACCAGGTGCTGGCCCTCGCGGTAGCGGTAGGTGTCTTTCAGTTCGTCGGGCACCGCGAAGGCGATGGAGATAGCGTCGCGGGTTTCCTGGCGGACGTCCGCAACTTCCAGGGTGTGAAAACGGCTCATAGTATTCTCTCTGTTATTGTTGGGCTCGGATGCGACTGGCTCGATAGCTTGAGCTCAGATGCACTTGAAGTAGTCGAACGGCTCGAGACAGCTGTTGCACCGGTACAGCGCCTTGCAGGCGGTGGAGCCGAACTCGCTGACCTGCACGGTGTCGTGGGAGCCGCACTGCGGGCAGGCGACCTCCGGTTCCTCACCCAGCAGGGTGCGCTTGGAGGCAGAGCCGACCGGCGGTGCGATACCGTACTGGCGCAGCTTTTCGCGGCCGGACTCGGTGATCCAGTCGGTGGTCCAAGCCGGGGCCAGTTGTTGATGCAGGCGCACGTTGGCGATGCCGGCCGCATGCAGCGCCTCGGCGATCGCCTCTTCGATAAATTCGGTGGCGGGGCAGCCGGAATAGGTGGGGGTCAGCGTTACCACCAGCTGACGCATCCCACTTTGAAGATCCCACTGCAGATCGCGCACGATGCCGAGATCGACCACACTGACCACCGGCACCTCGGGATCGGGTACCGCGTCGAGCAGGGTCCAGATCGCCTCGATCGAGGGCTGTTCGAGCTGCTGACCGGCACGATCGGTGGCGATCAGCGGCTGGTTCCTGTGATCGGCCTGTGTGTTGTCGAATTCCCGGATCATCGTGCGTATCTCCTTTTATTAAAGGCAGCCGATCAAGGGTTACCAGCTGGCGCCCGGATAGGCGCGCGGCAGGAACTGCATCTCGGCCAGCAGGAAGCCGAGCTGCTCGGTGTGCAGTCCCTGCTTGCTGCCGCGCTGCATGTACTCGTCCATCGACGGGCAGTTCAGTGTCGCTTCCGCGAGCAGGGCCTGGACATCAGCCTGCCACAGGCTGCGCAGCCGGTTCAGGTCGGCGCCGATACCGGCCACGGCGAGCAGGTTGTCCACCTCGTCGGCGATGAACATCTCGCCGGAGTAGGTCCAGATCTCGTCGATCGCGTCCTGCATCCTGGCGTGGCTCTCCTCGGTACCGTCACCGAGGCGCTTGATCCAGGCGCTGGAGCGGCGCAGGTGATAGGTCACCTCCTTCAGGCCCTTGGCGGCGATGGCGGCGACGCGCTCATCGGCGGAACCGCTCAGGGCACTCAGCAGGTGGTAGTGCCAAACGTCGAACAGGTACTGGCGGGCCATGGTATCGGCGAAGTTGCCGTTGGCCTGCTCGACGATCAGCAGGTTGCGGTAGGCGCGCTCGTCGCGGGTAAAGGCCAGATCGTCGGCACTGCGGCCGGCAGCTTCCAATTCGGCAGCGCTTGCTACCTCTGCCGCAAGGGTCAACCAGGAGCGGGCCTGGCCGATCAGGTCCAGCGCCACGTTGCCGATCGCCATCTCCTCTTCCAGGGCGGGTGCATTGCCGACCCACTCGCACAGGCGCTGACCGAGGATCATGTCGCTGTCACCGAGGCGCAGCAGGTATTCAAACAGAGCTTGGTTCTGGTTCATCGTCAGCCCCTCCTTACATGTGGCCCACTTCTTTGGGCAGATCGTAGAAGGTGGCGTGGCGGTACACCTTGTCGTCGGACGGGTCGAACAGCGGTTCCTTCTCGTCCGGTGACGAGGCGGTAATGGCGGCGGAGGGTACAACCCAGATGCTGACCCCTTCGCTGCGACGGGTGTACAGCTCGCGGGCGTTCTCCAGTGCCATCGCGGCATCGGCGGCGTGCACGCTGCCGACATGCTTGTGGTTCAGACCGTGCTTGCTGCGCACGAATACTTCAAAAAGAGTCCAGTCAGACATGTTCTAATCCTCGCTTCAGGCAGCTGCGTTTTTCTGCTTCTGTTTGGCTGCATAGGCACTGGCCGCTTCGCGGACCCAGGTACCCTCTTCAATGGCTTTGCGACGGGTGCGCAGGCGGTCGCGGTTGCAGGGGCCGTTGCCCTTGACCACGTCGTAGAACTCGGTCCAGTCGATCTCGCCGAAATCGTAGTGGCCGCGGGTTTCGTTCCACTTCAGCTCCGGGTCCGGGGCGGTGCAGCCGAGGAACTCGAGCTGCGGCACGGTCTGATCGATAAAGCGCTGGCGCAGGTCGTCGTTGGACATGCGCTTGATCTTCCACGCCATCGACTGGGCGGAGTTGGGGGAGTCGGAGTCGTGCGGGCCGAACATCATCATCGCCGGCCACCAGAAACGGTTGATCGAGTCCTGCACCATCGCTTTCTGCTCGTCGGTACCGTTCTGCATCATGTGCAGCAGGATCTGGTAACCCTGGCGCTGGTGGAAGCTCTCCTCCTTGCAGATGCGGATCATGGCACGGGAATATGGGCCATATGAGGTTCTCTGTAATACAACCTGGTTGACGATGGCGGCGCCATCGACCAGCCAGCCGATGGTGCCCATGTCGGCCCAGCTCAGCGCCGGGTAGTTGAAGATGCTGGAGTACTTCACCTCGCCGCTGTGCAGCTTGGCGACCTCTTCATCGCGATCGGCACCCAGGGTCTCCATGGCGCTGTACAGGTAGAGGCCGTGGCCGCCCTCATCCTGGATCTTGGCCAGGAGCTGCAGCTTGCGCTTGAAGTTGGGCGCGCGGGTCAGCCAGTTCTTCTCCGGCAGCATGCCGACGATCTCGGAGTGGGCGTGTTGGGAGATCTGGCGGATCAAGGTGCGGCGGTAGCCCTCCGGCATCCAGTTCTTCGGTTCGATCTTGATCTCGGCATCGATCTTCTCCTGGAATGCGCGCTCTTCCGGCGACATCTCCTCCAGGGTCTTAAGCCGTTTTGCGCCTGTATCGACGAGTTGGGCGTACATGGCTGTCTCCTGTTATTTTTCGCGATCTGTCATTGCTGCAGATCAATGTTTGTACTGATTATATGATACGAACAAATAATGTAAAGAAATAAAACCGTATCATAATTGGTCGAAAAAATGGGGCAGGCGAAACTGCCCCGATCGACTTACTGTTTACGCAGGTCGGTGACGTGCTTTGCCTTGCCCTCCGAGCGCGGCAGTGAGCCGGGAGCGCCAACACTGATGCGGGTGCTGATACCGATATAGGACTTGATGTGGTGGGTCAGCTCCTTGATCACGCGCGGCTCGGCATCGATGCCGACGGCATTGGGTTTGAGCTCGACCTTGACCTCCATCTGGTCCAGGTTGCCGTTGCGGCTGACGATGATCTCGTAGTGCGGTGCCAGCTCCGGTATGCGCAGGATCTGCTCCTCGATCTGGGTCGGGAACACGTTGACGCCGCGGATGATCAGCATATCGTCGCTGCGCCCGGTGATCTTGTCGATGCGGCGCATCGGCCGTGCCGTGCCCGGCAGCAGGCGGGTCAAGTCGCGGGTGCGGTAACGGATAATCGGCAGCGCCTCTTTGCTCAGTGAGGTGAACACCAGCTCGCCATACTCGCCATCCGGCAGAACCTCACCGGTATTGGGATCGATGATCTCCGGGTAGAAGTGGTCTTCCCAGATGGTCGGGCCATCCTTGGAATCGATGCACTCCATACCCACGCCAGGGCCCATCACTTCCGACAGCCCGTAGATATCCATGGCGTCGATGCCAAGACGCTGCTCAAGCTCGGTGCGCATGGTGCCGGTCCAGGGCTCGGCGCCGAAGATGCCCAGGCGCAGCTTGAGTTCGTGCGGATCCAGCCCCTGACGCTCCATCTCGTCGGCGATGTTGAGCATGTAGGAGGGGGTGACCATGATCACGTCAGGGTTGAAGTCGCGAATCAGCTGCACCTGCTTCTCGGTCTGGCCGCCGGACATCGGGATCACCGTGCAACCCAGACGCTCGGCACCGTAGTGGGCGCCGAGGCCGCCGGTGAACAGGCCGTAACCGTAGGCGACGTGGACCAGGTCACCGGCATGGGCACCGGCGGCGCGCAGGGAGCGGGCGACGACATCGGCCCAGGTGTCGATATCCTGCTGTGTGTAACCGACCACGGTGGGTTTGCCTGTGGTGCCGCTGGAAGCGTGAATACGCACGATGTCACGCATCGGCACGGCGAACATGTTGAACGGGTAGTTGTCGCGCAGGTCGTTCTTCAGCGTGAACGGGAAGCGCGCCAGATCCTCCAGGGTCTCCAGCTCTTTCGGATGTACGCCGGCCTCGTCGAACGCCTTGCGGTAAAACGGCACGTTGGTGTAGGCGTGCATCAGACTCCAGCGCATGCGCTGCAGCTGGGTGTGGCGCAGCTCGTCGATGCTGGCGGTTTCGATCGGGTCCAGAATGCTGGTGTTCTTGTGTGCAGTGCTGGTCATATTTCGTGTCCTGATCAATTATTTTTATAGCCGATTCCGCCCGGAGCTGTTGGGCGCTCGCGGGCGGTCGCTTGGGGCGTTCGTTAGAGTCGCTCGATTACCATGGCGATACCCTGACCGACGCCGATACACATGGTGCACAGGGCGTAACGGCCCTGGCGGATCTCCAGTTCATTCAGCGCCGTGGTCACCAGGCGCGCACCGCTGGCACCGAGGGGATGCCCCAGCGCGATGGCGCCGCCGTTCGGGTTCACGTGCGTGGCATCGTCCGGTAGTCCCAGGTCGCGCAATACGGCCAGCGCCTGGGCGGCAAACGCCTCATTGAGCTCGATCACGTCCATCTGCGCAAGCTCGAGACCGGTCTGCTTCAGTACCTTGCGTACCGCCGGTGCCGGGCCGAAGCCCATGATGCGGGGTTCCAGTCCCGCTGTAGCCATACCGACCACGCGGGCGCGGGCCTTCAGCCCCAAGCGCTCGGCGGTTTCGGCATTGCTCAGCAGCAGGGCGCAGGCGCCGTCGTTGACACCGGAGGCGTTGCCGGCGGTGACGCTGCCGCCGTCGCGGAAGGGTGTCGGCAGCTTGGTCAGCGCTTCCAGCGTGGTGGTGCGGGGATGTTCGTCGGTATCGAAGATCAGCGGATCCGCCTTGCGGCGCGGAATGCTCACCGGCACGATCTCGCGCTGGAAGCGACCCGCTTCGATGGCGGCTGCGGTGCGCTGCTGGCTGCGCAGGGCGAACAGGTCCTGGTCTTCGCGGCTGATGTTGAACTGTTCGGCCACGTTCTCCGCGGTTTCCGGCATCGAGTCGACACCGTACTGTGCCTTCATCTGCTTATTGACGAAACGCCAGCCGATGGTGGTATCGAAGATCTCGGCGCTGCGGCTGAACGCGGTTTCCGCCTTGCCCATGACGAACGGGGCGCGGGACATCGACTCGACGCCACCGGCGATCATCAGCGCGGTCTCGCCCGCCTTGAGTGCGCGGGCGGCGGTGCCGATCGCATCCATGCCGGAGCCGCACAGGCGGTTCAGCGTGGTGCCCGGCACGCTGACCGGCAGCCCTGCCAGTAGCGCCGACATGCGCGCCACGTTGCGGTTGTCTTCGCCGGCCTGGTTGGCGCAGCCGTAGACGATGTCATCCACTTCGTTCCAGTCGATACCGGGGTTGCGCTCCATCAGCGCCTTGATCGGCACGGCGCCGAGATCGTCGGCACGTACGCTCGCCAGGGTGCCCGCGTAACGGCCGAACGGTGTGCGGATGGCATCGATAATCAGTGCGTCTTTCATAAGCAGGTTCTCCGGTTACGCAGGCGGGTTGCTTGGGTCTTCGATCAAGGTGCCGCGCACCTGATAGGATTTGCCGCGGAACAGCGCGACCAGTTCACCCCGCTGATTCTCGATGCGCACGTCATAGACGCCGGTACGCTTGCCGCGGGACTGTTCTTTTGCATAGGCCGTAAGACGGTCGCCGAGCTTGCCGGGGGCGATGTAGTCGATGGTGCAGCCCTGGGCAACGGTCACCGCGTTGTAGGTGTTGCAGGCATAGGCGAATGCCGAGTCACCCAGAGTGAAGATGTAACCGCCATGGCAGCTGTCGTGGCCCTGGATCATCTTTTCGGTGACGTCCATAGCCAGTGTCGCTTCTCCCGGCGCGATGTGTTCAATGGCGATGTTCAGCGCGCGGACAGCGGTGTCGAGGCTGTACATCGCATCGGCACTGGCTTCGGCCAGCTGCTGGGGTGTCATGGAGGTGGTGCGGTCAGTCATGGTAGCGCGCTCCGGAGTAGAGTTTCTGGCGCAGCAGGCGGGAGGGGCGGTAGCGCTCCTCGCCGTAGCTGCTCTGCAGGTTGCTCAGGGTCTGGTGGATATGGGCCAGGCCCACCTGTTCAGCCCAGGCCAGCGGTCCCTGTGGATAGTTGACGCCGTAGCGCATGGCGTTGTCGGCATCGGCGGCGTTGCAGACGCCCTGCATCACCGCGTCCGAGGCCTCGTTGGCGAGCATGGCGAGGGTGCGCAGCACTGCCAGGCCCGGTACGTCATCGAGCGGGGTCAGGGCGATACCGATATGGCTGAACAGCGCGGCGACGGCGTCCATATCCTGCTCCGATACGCGGCGATTGCGGCTGACAGCCAGACGGCTGCAGCGGCTGTAATCGAGTGCCAGATCGAACAGCACCAGGGCGCCGATGCCATCCTGTACCGCGCGCTCATCGGCCATGCGACCATCGCTGAGTGCCAGGGTGCAGTCGCCGACGCGGATCAGACCGCGGCCTTCACGCAGCACGACATTCACGTCGGCTTCGCACCAGCGCTCGATCAGCGCTGCCGCGCAGCCCAGTTCGCCCTCGATCACGATGGTCTCGGGAAGGTGCTCTGCGTTGACGGTGATAGTGCTTGGCTGCGGCTTTTCGGCGTCGTCACGGTAAGTGTAGAAACCCTGGCCGGATTTGCGCCCCAGGCGACCGGCGTCGACCAGTGCCTGCTGGGTCAGCGAGGGCTGGAAGCGGGTGTCGCCGTAGTAGGCGTTGAACACCGAGCAGGTCACCGCGTAGTTGACGTCGTGGCCGATCAGGTCCATCAGCTCGAACGGCCCCATGCGGAAACCACCGGCCTCGCGCATCAGCGCATCCAGGGTGGCGCAGTCCGCGGCGCCCTCTTCGAGCAGGCGCAGCCCTTCGGCATAGAAGGGGCGTGCCAGGCGGTTGACGATAAAGCCAGGGGTGGATTTGGCATAGACCGCTTTCTTGCCCCATTCGTTGGCCAGTCGATGCAGGGTCTGAGCAACGGCGGGATCGGTATCCAGGCCGGAGACGATCTCGACCAGCTTCATCACCGGTGCCGGGTTGAAGAAGTGCATGCCGGCCAGGTACTGGGGCTGGTTCAAGCCCGCGCCGATCGAGGTGATGGAGATCGACGAGGTGTTGGAGGCGAACAGGGTGCCGGGCGCGCAGATCGTTTCCAGCTGGGCGAACAGGCCACGCTTGATCTCCAGGTTCTCCACGATCGCCTCGATCACCAGATCGGCATCGGACAGGGCGTCCAGCGAATCGATCGGCTGCAGGCGGGCCAGTAGCGCATCGCGCTCGGTGGCGTCGAGCTTGCCGCGGGCAACCAGCTTGTCCAGCCCCTTGCCGGTGTTGTCGATCCCTTTCCGGGCGGCACCGGGGGCGTTATCGAACAGCAGCACCGGGTGGCCGGCTGCCGCCGCGACCTGGGCGATACCGGCACCCATGGCACCGGCACCGATCACGCCGATAACGGAACGTTCAGTAATCTGTTTCATCGGTTCTCCCTTCAGCAGCCTTTGAACTCGGGCTTGCGCTTCTCCATGAACGCGGCGACCCCCTCGCGGTAATCGGCGGTGCGGCCGGCCATGCGCTGCAGATCGCGCTCAAGATCGAGCTGCTGGTCCAGGGTGTTGGTGCTGCTGGCGTTCAGCGCGCGCTTGATCAGCGCCAGACCCTGGGTCGGTTGTGTGGCCAGGTGACGGGCACAGCCGAGGGCGCTGTCCATCAGCGCGTCGTCGTCGACGCAGGACCAGATCATGCCCCAGTCGGCGGCCTGCTCGGCGGAGATCTTGTCACCCAACATCGACAGCGCCATGGCGCGGGCCGGGCCGACCAGGCGCGGCAGGGTCCAGGTGCCGCCGGAGTCCGGTACCAGGCCGATTTTGCAGAACGCCTGGATGAAGCTGGCGGAGCGGGCGGCGAATACGATGTCGCAGGCCAGCGCGATGTTGGCACCGGCGCCGGCGGCAACGCCGTTGACGGCACAGATCACAGGGAGCGGCAGCTCGCGCAGGGTGCGGATCATCGGGTTGTAGAACTTCTCGATGGAGAGGCCGAGGTCGGGCATCTCCGCATCGGCCGCCACGTTGCGGTCGGACAGATCCTGGCCGGCGCAGAAACCGCGGCCGTTACCGGTGATCAGCAGGCAGCGTACAGACTCATCCTTGCGCACCTGCTTCAGTGCTTCGCGCATCTCGGCGTGCATCTCGGCATTGAAGCTGTTGAGGTTGGCGGGACGGTTCAGGGTCAGTACAGCAACGCCCTGGTCGACGCGATATTCAATATGCTCGAAAGCCATGGCTGGCGGCTCCTTCAGAGTAGACGTATGGGGTGGTCGGGTCCTGTCCGGGAGAGGGGCTCAGCGCCCCTTGTACTCCGGACGCCGTTTTTCGATAAATGCCTGGATCCCTTCGTTGCGATCCTCGGTGGCGGCCAGCAGCGTGAACGCCTTGCGTTCATAGGCCAGGCCAGCCGCCAGATGCGTCTCCTGGGAGCGCAGCAGCACGTCCTTGGCCTGACGCACGGCCAGTGGTGCCTGGGCGGCGATGCTGGCCGCGATCTGTTGGGCGCGCTCCAGAGTCAGTTCGGGTTCGGTGAGCTCGCTGACCAGCCCAGCGTCGTAAGCGCGTTGGGCGCTGATCGGCTCGCCGGTTAGCACCATCTGTGAGGCGAGGGATTTGCCGACGGCGCGGATCAGACGCTGGGTGCCGCCGGCGCCGGGGATGATGCCGAGCTTGATCTCGGGCTGGCCGAAGCGGGCATCGCGGCTGGCGATGACGATATCGGCGTGCATCACCAGTTCGCAGCCGCCGCCGAGGGCAAAGCCGTTGACGGCGGCGATGATCGGTTTGGCGAAAGCCGCGATCCGTGCCCAGTATTGTGGGCGTGGGTCGTTCATGACGCCGACCAGGTCCAGGTCGGCCATTTCGCGGATATCGGCGCCGGCAGCAAAGGCTCGGCTGTCGCCGGTAATGACGACCGCTCGCACCGCGCTGTCGGTGGCGGCGTTGTCAAGGGTATCGGCCAGCTCACGGAGCAGCGCTGTATTGAGGGCGTTCAGCGCTTCCGGGCGGTGTAGTTGAATAGTCAGTACGCCGTTGGATGACGTTCCGGTCAGTAGAAAATTCAGCATAGTCTTCACTGTTTTTGTAGTTATGGATGTCATCTGTCTTGTGTCGGGTCGATCTCGCGTGGACCTACCTCATTGTTGTCGATTAGCTTAGCTCAAAAAAGTGATACATGAAAAGTAATAAAATTAAAATTAACGTGTCTTTATGTTGTGTTTTTTGGCTTTTGTAGTAAGTGTTTGAAGTCTTGTCAGATCATTGGTCTGTATGTTTAAGAAGCTATGAATGTTTTATGAAACGCATATATTGCTGATGTATAAAGGTTAATTCTGCCGCGCTTGGGCCCCGGGGCTTGGCCTGGATCGCGCGTGTGGCGGATTTGGTTTATTGTGTTACTTATTAATAATTTGACATTAAAAAAGCGTGTTACTAGCATCGTGGGCGACTACAAATACAACAGCGATCGCTCATCGGTGCCCAGCGGTAGACGCTGGCGTCTCCCGATAGAGACGATCCGACCTCACTGGAGATCGGTTCTATGGCTAAGGCCCAGGCATTTTTCGAAGCACACCTGGCAACACTGGAGCGTGCGGTGGATGCCGGTCGCACACGCGATTTCTGGTCGCCCTACCCGGAGGTGCCGAGCGGGCGAATCTACGGTGAGACGGCGAATGCCGAAGGCCGGGCCGCGTTTGAAGCCGCTCTTGGACAACGGTACGAACTGGCGCTAACCGGTATCGCAGGCCGAGTCGGTGAAGAGGTATCCCCCTATGGCCTCGAGCTGGGGATAACCTATGAAGTTCCGGACATTGAGGGGCTGATCGCCCGTATGCGGGTCGGTATGAAGACCTGGCGCGATGCCGGCGCGGATGCCCGTGCCGGTGTCTGCCTGGAGATACTGCATCGACTGAACAAGCGCAGCTTCGAGATGGCCTATGCGGTGATGCATACCACCGGGCAGGGCTTCCCGATGGCATTCCAGGCCGGTGGCCCCCATGCGCAGGACCGCGGGCTGGAAGCGGTGGCGATGGCCTGGTCGGCGATGAAGCAGGTGCCGGAGCGTACCCGCTGGATCAAGCCGCAGGGTAAACATCCCGCCCTGGCCATGGAGAAGTCTTATACCATCGTGCCGCAGGGGATCTCACTGGTCGTGGCCTGTGCGACCTTCCCGACCTGGAACACCTACCCCGGCCTGTTTGCCAGCCTGGTCACCGGTAACCCGGTCGTCGTAAAACCGCACCCCGGATCGGTACTGCCGGTGGCGATCAGCGTGCAGATCGCGCAACAGGTGTTGGCTGAGGCGGGATTCGATCCCTGCCTGGTGTCGATGGTGCCGGACAGCGCTGCAGCGCCGATCACCAAAACCCTGGCCCAGCACCCGGCGGTCAAGCTGATCGACTTCACCGGTTCCTCCGAGTTCGGTAACTGGCTGGAGCGTAACTGCCCCCAGGCGCAGGTGTTCACTGAGAAAGCCGGCGTCAACACGCTGATCATCGACAGTGTGGATAACCTGAAAGCGGTCGCGCGCAATCTGGCGTTCTCGTTGAGTCTGTACTCCGGCCAGATGTGCACCACACCGCAGAATATCTTCATTCCGCGTGACGGCATCGACACCGACCAGGGATACATGAGTTTCGACGCCATCGCCTCGGCCTTGGCTGACGCGGTGAGTCGCTTCCTGTCCAACTCCGATGTGCAGGTTAACGTGCTCGGCGCGCTGCAAAATCCCGCTACCCTGCAGCGCATCGAGGAGAACAGGGCACTGGGACGCGTGGTGCTGGATAGCCAGCCGGTTGAGCATCCGGAGTTTGCCGGGTCGCGCATGCAGACCCCGCTGATGTTGGCTGTTGATGCGGCCGATCGCGCGGCCTATGCACAGGAACGCTTCGGGCCGATCTCTTTCCTGATCGCCACCGACAGCACCGAACAGAGTTTTCAGATCGCGCGTGAAGTGATCGCGGAAAAGGGCGCGATTACGCTCGGCGTTTATTCTACATCCGAGGCGGTATTGGAGCAGGCGGCAGAGCTGGCGCTGGAGGTGAAAGTGGCGCTGTCCTGTAATCTGAGCGGCGGCGTGTTCGTCAACCAGTCGGCTGCATTCAGTGATTTCCATGCCACCGGTGGCAACCCGGCAGCAAATGCCTGCCTGACCGATCTGGCGTTCGTCAGCCGCCGTTTTGTGGTGGTGCAGAACCGCCATGACGTTCCCGCGCCGGTACAGGAGTAAAGCCATGCCCGTATATCGAATCGAAGGTGTTATCCCGGTCATCGACCCCAGTGCCTATGTGCACCCGACGGCGGTATTGATCGGTGACGTCATCGTCGGTCCCGGCTGTTATGTCGGACCCAATGCCAGCCTGCGTGGCGACTTCGGTCGCCTGATCCTGGAGCGCGGTTCCAATGTGCAGGATAACTGCGTCATGCACGGTTTCCCCGATACCGATACTGTGGTCGAAGAGGATGGCCATGTGGGGCACGGCGCGATACTGCACGGCTGCCGTGTCGGGCGCAATGCGCTGGTGGGAATGAACGCCGTGGTGATGGATGGTGCGGTAGTCGGCGCCGAGGCGATCGTTGCCGCCAACGCCTTCGTCAAGGCCGGGTTCGAGTGCCCGCCGCGCTCGCTGGTGGTGGGCTCGCCGGCCAAGGTGATGCGTGAACTGCGTGAGGATGAGGTGCAGTGGAAATCCCAGGGCACCGCGGAGTACCAGCTGCTGACCAGACGCTGCCTGGCTTCACTCGAGCCCTGTGAGCCTTTAACGGAGGTAGAGCCTGACCGGCCAAGGGTGATGGCCAGTGAGGTGAAGCCGAAGTATCAGTCCTAGCCTTAACTGCTTTTGGCACGATATCGCTACCCTGCCAGCAATTTGCTGATCCTTGCAACGCAGGGCTTCGAATACAGCCTCACACCGAAACGGGGTAGTGAGGCTGGCCCCTCTATTTTTTATAGAAACATATGTAGCAGCCATAGCGTGCCCATGCCGGCGGCGAGGGTTAACAGTGTGTTATGACTTTTCCAGGCGACAAGGGCGGCCACTGCGGCTGCAGGTATCCTGAGGTTATCGATCGTAAAACTGTGTTCGGTGCCGGTCAGGGTGACCGCCGGCAGGACCAGCGCCGCCAGCACGCTGGCGGGCACATAGGCCAGAGCCCGCTTGAATATGGGAGGGATATGCAGCCTCCCATGCAACCCGATAAAGGAGAACCTCAGGGCAAAGGTTCCTAGGCTTACTGCAACGAACAGCCCCCAGAGAGCGAGATCGCTCATGATGACTCCTTGTTATCTGCACTTGAGTTATCTGCACTCGAGTCGGCTTTGAGCTGCAACTGTTCAAGGGTGACTCCTGCGAGGATGCCGCAGATGGCGGCCAGCAGAAGCCCCAGGTTGTAGGGCGCATCAATAGCCAGCACCGCAACCAAGCCTCCGACACTGGCGGCGGCGAGGTGTGGCGAGTTTTTGATGGCGGGAACCAGGATCGCCAGAAAGGCCAGCGGTATCGCGAAGTCCAGTGACCAGCTGGCGGGGATACCTGTGCCGAGGACGATGCCCAGCATTACCGAGATAATCCAGGACAACCACATGGCGATTGCCGTGCCTGCGAAGAAGTAATGTACGTTCTTGCTCGCATCGGCGGCGGTGAACTTGAGGATGCTCAGTGCATAGGCCTGGTCCGAGAGCATGTAGGAAAGTGGCCACTTCCAGCGTCTGGGCAGTGAGTGCACATGGGGTGCGATCGATGCGCTGTACATCATGAAGCGCAGGTTGACCACCAGTACCGTGAACAGAATGACCAGCGGCAACACATCTTCTCGAAGCAGTTGCAGCGCTACCAACTGGGCCGAGCCGGCATAGAACAGCAGCGTCATCCCCATTGTGGTTAGCGGGGACAGGCCTTGCTCGGTTGCCGTGATACCGGTTACCAGACCAAACGGGATCACGCCGGGGATCAGCGGCAGTAGTGCCTGCACGCCGGATATAAAGGCTTGCTTTTCTTCAGGTTTTTTCATGCTGCTCTCTATCGCTTGTGCCCGCAAAATATTGTGAAACGGAAATTCCGATAGTAAGTGTGTCGCCCGGGGTTGAACAGCGAGAGATGGTCTGTCGCTGGCAGTGGCGCCTCAACGTTTGGTCGCGAGGGGGCGATCGATGATCTTTACCGGGGGCGGGCAGAGGGGCCGGCGTTCAACCATGTTCTTTCGGTAAAAAGGCAATCTGACTTTTTAAATTTTTTGGGGGGGCTGGGACAACGATCTTCGCTGCGGTTTATTCAGTACGAGCCAGGCGAGCTACCAGGCTGCTCCACCTGGCCTAAATAAAAAAAGCAGACCGCGTTTCCGCTAATCTGCTTTTCAAAATTTGGTAGCGGGGGCTGGATTTGAACCAACGACCTTCGGGTTATGAGCCCGACGAGCTACCAAGCTGCTCCACCCCGCATCAACGTGGGGCGTACTATACATAGCTGTTTTTCCGCTGTCAAATTAATAATTTGGCAAATGTTCCATCCACTCACTGCGCGTGGCGATGATTCATCTGCCTCGATGTCTGGGGTTGAGCTGGAGCGGGCGAATGGGTGATTTTTCGTACCCCGGTTGATAGGCTTGGCGATCACCTAATCACCGGTCAAAGCGAACTTCTGTGACATCAACCGTCGTGACGCCACCCGACTATTACATCGGCCTGCCACAGTGGAGTCATCCCGCCTGGCATGACACGCTCTTTGCCGGCCAGCAGGGGCTATCTGAGCTGAAGGGGTATTCGAACTGCTTCAATACGGTGGAGGGCAACACCACCTTCTACGGTTTGCCGTCACCCGAGGCGGTTGAGCGCTGGCGGGCGGAGAGTGGTAACCAGTTCAGGTTCAGCTTCAAGTTTCCGGGCGAGATCAGCCACAAGCGGGCGCTGTCCGGTGTCGATGAGTTGTTGCTGGACTTTCTGAAACGTTTGGCGCCGCTGGAGCACAAGCTCGGCATGCTGTGGTTGCAATTGCCGGCCGCCTTTTCGCCGCAACACCTGCCTGCTTTGGCGCACTTTCTCGCGCTGCTACCGGCCGGTTTCAGCTATGCCGTGGAGGTGCGCCACCCGGAGTTTTTCGGCAGCGGTCCGGCCGATCGGCAGTTGACCGAACTGCTCGCTGCCAACGGGGTGAACCGGGTCAGTTTCGATACGCGGTCCCTGTTCAGCCACCCCAGTTCGGATCCGGTGACTCAGGAGGCGTTCAAGGCCAAGCCGCGGTTGCCCCTGCGGCCGGTGGCCACAGCCGGGGCGCCGATGCTCAGGTTTATCTCGCCGCTGGATCGATCCTTGGCTGAGCAGGAGCTTGGATTCTGGGTGCAGTGTGTGACGAAGTGGATCGGACAGGGCCGCAAGCCCTGGCTGTTTTTCCACACCCCGGATAACGCTGAGGCACCGCTGTTGGCCAAGCGCTTTGTCGAGTTGTTGGGGGAGGGGTATCGGGGGCTGGTAGACTGGCCTGAACCCAAGCTGGTACAGACCGGACTGTTTTAACGATGATCGCCGGGCCGGTGTGAAGCGCTAAGCCACTAGTGCAGTGCGTTGGGCTGGGCCAGGGTAAAGGCGGGGATGGGGGCGATGAAGCGGTCTTCATCCTCCGTTTCCATCTCGTAATGGCCCTGCATACTGCCGACCTCAGTGGCCAGTACTGTTCCGCTGGTGTAGCTGAAGCTCTGGTCCGGCTCGATGACAGGCTGTTCGCCGACCACGCCCTCGCCTTTAACCTCCTGTACCTGTTCGTTACCGTCGGTGATGACCCAGCGGCGGCTGATCAGCTTGACCGGTTCGGGGTTATGGTTGGTTACCGTGATCTGGTATGAGAATACGAAACGGTGCGCCTCCGGATCCGATTGCTCGGGCAGATAGGAGGTTTGCACATCGATCTGTATGTTGCGGCCGTACTCAAAGGGGTCCATCGTGGTTCAGTTTTCCTCTTGCTGTCCGGCAGTGATAGCGTCGCTGATGCTGATGAACTCAGCCAGCGACAGGCGCTCGGGTCTTAACTGTGGGTCGATGCCCAGTGCTTCCAATGTGGCGGCATCGATCAGCGGTTTCAAGTTGTTGCGCAGGGTTTTTCTGCGCTGGCTGAAAGCGGTACGGACCACCTCCTGCAGCATATTCACGTCTTTGGCTACCATCGGCAACTGCTGGTAGGGCGTCAGCCGCACAATGGCAGAATCGACCTTCGGTGCCGGCTGGAAAGCGCCGGGCGGCACCAGGAACAGTTTCTCCACTTGGCAGTAATACTGCGCCATGATCCCCAGACGGCCGTAATGATTCTCTCCTGGCTGGGCTGCCAGCCGGTCGACCACCTCGTTCTGCAACATGAAATGCATATCGCTGATCAGGCCGGAGAAGCTGAGCAGGTGGAAGATCAGCGGTGTGGAGATGTTGTAGGGCAGGTTGCCGACGATACGCAGCGGGCGTTCATCCTGGCGCAGGCTGCTGAAGTCGAACTTCAGCGCGTCCGCTTCGTGGATGCGAAAGTTATCCTCGTAGCGGAAAAACTTGGTGCGCAGCACCGGGATCAGGTCGCGGTCCAGCTCCACCGCCTCCAGTGCACCCGCTTCCGTGAGTAGCTCTTCGGTCAGCGCGCCGAGACCGGGGCCGATCTCAACCAGGTGCTGACCGGGCTTGGGATTTATTTCACGCAGGATACGGCGGATGATGCCGGCGTCGTGCAGGAAGTTCTGACCAAAACGCTTGCGCGCCTTGTGCATAATCGGTTTTTTGCTCATTAGATCGCGCTGCTGCTCAGTTTGCTCAGTACCATGCTGCTAGCATAGTCGATAGCGGTGTGCAGGGAGCCGGAATCGGCCCTGCCGGTGGCGGCCAGGTCCAATGCCGTGCCGTGGTCGACGGAGGTGCGGATGATCGGCATCCCCAGGGTGATATTGACGGCGCGGCCGAAGCCCTTGTATTTCAGCACCGGCAGGCCCTGATCATGGTACATCGCCAGCACTGCATCGGCACCGGCCAGGTTATGTTCGGTGAACAGGGTGTCGGCGGGCAGGGGGCCGACCAGGTCGACCCCCGCGTTACGCATCTCGTCCAGTATGGGCGTAATGGTGTCGATCTCTTCCCGTCCAAGGTAGCCGCCCTCGCCGGCGTGAGGATTGAGGCCGCACACCAGAATGCGCGGCTTGGGCGCATTGAAGTAGGTTCTCAGATCGTCGATCAGGACCTGTAACACCTGTCTCAACAGGGGTTTAGTAATCGCGTCCGGTACCTTGGCCAGGGGCAGGTGGGTGGTCGCCAGTGCCACGCGCAGCCCCTCCGTGGCCAGCATCATCACTACCTTTTCGCTGCCGGTGAGCTGCTCGAGGAACTCGGTATGGCCGCTGAACGCGATGCCGGCCTGGTTGATCACGCCCTTGTGCACCGGGGCTGTGACCAGGGCATCGAAGCGTCCGTTCAGGCACCCCTTGGCAGCCAGTTCCAGGGTTTGCAGTACATAGCGGGCGTTGGCTGGATTCAGTACGCCGGGCTCTGCATCGGCGGACAGATGGACCGGCTCGATGTAGAGTTCACCGGGGGCAGTGGGCTGTGCCGGTGTGCTGTCGTCAAACTGACGCAGCACCAGTGGCAGGCCCAGCTGTCTGGCCCGGGTACGCATCAGCTCGGGATCGGCGATCACCACCAGCTGCTGAGGATGGCCCTGTTGGGCGATCTGGATGCAGAGGTCAGGACCGATACCGGCCGGCTCGCCGGGGGTAATAGCAAGTCGAAGAGTGCTGCCCACGCTTAGTTAGGTTCCTTGCGATCGATGTAGGCTTCGGAGCGGATCTCCCGCATCCAGTTGTCGAACTCCTCGCTGTACTTGCGCTTGCGGATCGCATTGCGTGCTGTGGTTTCGCGCATCTCGTCGGAGAAGTCCTGGGTGCGGCGGTCCTCGACCTTGAGAATGTGCCAACCGAAACGGGATTCGAACGGAGCGCTGATCTGTCCCTTGGCGGTGGAGTTCATCACCTGCTCGAACTCCGGCACCATCTGCCCGGCCTGGGTCCAGCCCAGTTCGCCACCCTGGGAGCCGCTGGCCGGATCGTCGCTGTACTGGCGTGCGAGTTCGGCGAAGGGTTGGCCATCCTGCAGTCGACGGTAGAGGTCTGCCGCCAGTTGGCGCGCCTGGCTGGAGTTGCGGATCTCGTTCGGTGAGATCAGGATATGGCTGACCTTGGTTTGCTCGATCAGGGTTTGCTGGTCGCCGCGCTTATCCCTGACCTGCAGGATATGGAAACCGGCAGGCGTGCGGATAGGTTTGCTGAACTGACCTGCTTGCAGGGAGCGGATTGCGCCTGCAAGTTCTGCGGGCAGCTCGTTCTCGGCACGCCAGCCCAGCTCGCCCCCGTTGAGGGCGTTGGAGGCATCGGAGTTGGCTACCGCCAGCTCACTGAACTGGGCACCCTCGCTAAGCTGCTGATAGAGCGCATCGGCTTCATCCTGTGCGCGCTGGATAATCTCCGGAGAGGCACTCTGGGGCACGGAGATCAGGATGTTGCTGAGCAGGTACTCCACGTTGCTGGAGGCCTGGTCGCTGGTCAGGTAGTGGTCGATCTCCTGCTGCGAGACGTTGATGCGGCGGTTGACGTTGGCCTGCTGGACGCGGGCCAGCAGCATCTCCTCGCGTATTTGCTCGCGTACCTGGGCATAGTCACGGCCCTCGGCGATCAGCGCTTCGCGGAACTGGGCCAGGGTAAGGTTGTTCTTGTCGGCGATGTTTTGCAGCGCTGCGTTGAGCTCCTGATCGCTGACGCGAATCCCTTGGCGCTTGGCAATCTGGAACTGAATGTGATCCATGATCAGCCGCTCGAGGACCTGTTTCCTCAGCACACTCTCCTGAGGTGCCTGGCTACCCTGGGCACGGATCTGCTCCAGTACCAGTTCGGTGCGGTTGTCCAGCTCGCTCTGCAACACAATATCGTCATTGACGACGGCGACGACCCGGTCGATCAGCTCGGCTGCCTGTGCCTGCTGAAAACAGAGCAGGGTGGCCAGCAGCGGTAGTGTGCGTCCAATTACACGCTTAAAAAGTCTCATGCGCATCCTCTTTCTCGCCAGTGATATCTTCGAGGAATCCGCGCCCGCCGTCCTGGCCGAAGGAGCCCAGGCCGCGCAGAACGAACTGCAGGAAGATACCCTTGTCGGTATCGCCATTGTTTGAGTTGTCGTTATCGGTTACCCACTTGCGCCCGGTCAGCCGTACTTTCCAGCAGCAGCTGACATACTCGACGCCGAGCAGGGTTTCGAGGTTTTCACTGCGCAACAGGTCCTCCTGCCAGCGACCGATGATGTTCCAGGTCGGTGCCAGGGGCCAGCGGACCGCAAAGTCGGTCTGACGAATCTCCTCGGTCGGATCGTCGAACCGGCTGCCGGAGTTGTCACGGTAGCTCAGGTACACCAGGCGGATATCGTCAGGTTGATAGGTGAGCCGGTAGTTCTGCCGCACCAATTCGAAATCCTGCTCGTCGAGCTCGCTGTCGTGGCGGAACTGCAGGCTGGGTGTGATGTTCCAGTTGGCCAGCAGCGCAAGGTTGGAGCGATCCTCGGTACCGTCCACGTCGCCGGGGCGCAGGCCGCTGGCCGGATCGCGATCGTCGAAGTAGTACGCCTGGGCGATCGCCAGGCGGGCCTGCTCGATACCCAGTGCGGAGTAGAAACCACTGCTCAGACCCAGCGTGACCTGATCGGTTCCGGCGACATTGTCGTTGCCGCTGTATCCGGTTTCGTGGAACAGGTTGTAGTAACTGAACTCCAGCCGGGAGGAGTCGAAGTCGGGCAGTTCGGCCTGATCCTCTTTGCCGGCACTGATCAGTTTGATACGCGGCTCCAGCGTCTGAGTCAGAGCATTGGAGTACTCGCGCTCAAATTTGAGGCCGCTGTCGAGGCTGAGTATCGGGGTGCTCAGGCTCGGGTTGGCGTTCCAGCCACTGGGCTGGTCGTTCAGATCATACCGGGAGTACCAGTAAGTGGCTCTGGGTTCCAGGTAGGCCCAGGGGCGTTCCCAGCGATAACTCAATGACGGCCGCAGGTGGGCTCGGGTGCCGGTAATACGCTCACGGCCGGTCAGCTCACCATTGTTGCGGTCAAATGCGGTGACGTCGGCCAGGTAATCCAAGGCGAGGTGCTGCTCCAGTGCCAGCTCCCGACCGCTGAATTGCAACTGCGGTACCCGTTCGTAGGGTTCGAGATCCTCATCGGTGGTCTGATACTGGTGTACGCGACCGACAAACTGCCAAGTATCGGCCTGGTAGCGCAGTTCGCCGATCTGGTCGAGATCGTCCTGGTTGGCGATTTCGAGATTGGTGGTGTCCAGGTCGTCGAGGTAGTCGTCGTCGCTGATGCGGCGGTAGTCGATCTTGCTGAACCAGCGCTCGGCCGGGTTGCCCATGTGGGTTGCACCCAGTGCCCAGCGACTGTCGCCATACTTGTCATCGTCGGCGATGTAGGCGGTACTCAGGGTGTTCATCGACCAACGGTTCATATAACGGAACTCGTTTTCGAGCACCAGGCCTCGTTCGCTTACGATGCGCGGTGTAAAGGTGTCATCGTAGTTCGGCGCCAGATTGAAGTAGTAGGGGGTGGCAATATCCAGCCCATCGCTGTCCGAATAGCCCAGTTTCGGATATAGAAAACCCGAGCGCCGATTGTCGTTGATCGGGAAGTAGAAGTAGGGCAGGTAGAGCACCGGTACATCGGCCACCTCAAAGGTGGCGTTATAGGCTTCGCCATAGCCTTCGTCGGTGTGGATCTCCAGGGAGTCGGCAGCGATCGCCCAGGTGTTGTTACCCGGTTCGCAGAAGGTGATCCGGCCTTCGGTCATCTCCACCCGGGCATCGCCAAAGCGTTCGATCCGCTGTGCTTCGCCACGCATATGCTCTTGGTGCATGACGTATTCGGCGTTGTGGAAGCCGGCATTGCCCTCAGTCAGATCCGCTTCGGCACTGTCCGCGATCAGCAGCAGGCCCTGTTCGCGGTAGCGTACGTTGCCGTTGAGTGTCGCGCGGCGGGCTTCCGGGTCATACTCGGCCTGATCGCTGCTGAGCAGGCGACCGCCCTGGCGCATGTTGATGCCGCCTTCGAGCTGGGTGACCCCGCCGAGTACGGTGGAGGAGCGCAGGGCCTCAAGGAAGATCGTCTGCTGCTCTGACTGGGACATGGCACGGTTCAGGTCCATGTCCGGCTCGCGATACTCGCCAGGACAGGCGCCGCCATAGGCCGCTTCACCCGGTGAATAGGTGTACCAGTCGAGGTCGGTATACAGCTGCGGCACACTGCGCACCACGGCCGGGGTTCCCATGCCGGCGGCAGTGGCGGCTTGGTAGCGGCTGTTTTGCTGGCACTGCCACTGCCCGTTCAGGGCGCTGCACTCGAACTGATTGTTGGCCGCCAGGTTGTCGCTCTGTACGACCTGCTCCGCCTTGTCGACGGCCTGCCCGGATTGCTCCTCAGTGCGGGCTTGGACGATGGGCGTTGCGGAAACGGCGATCGCCTCCGGTGCCGGTTGAACCTCGGCGGTTTCGGCAGGCGTTGGCTGTTCTGCATCGCGGCTGGGCGCCGTCTCGGAAACAGGGTTTGTCTGTGGCTGTGTGGATCTGCTCGGCTGCTGCGTTTCACGCATCAGCTGTTCATTGACTTCACAGTCCCATTCACCGGCGCTGTTCAGGTTGCAATTCCACAGGCGCTGGTCATCTTCAGCCATAACCTGTGTGGCACTGATGGCTGCGGCGATGGCAAGCACCAGCTTAAAAGAGTGGGCTCTGTTAAAGGGCATCAAGTCGCTTTCCGTTTGCGCGAGTAAGGCGGCCTGTTTCTCGCCACCCTCGAAGTCGAGTACCATATCGAGCTGTGCATGATACAGCTGTTACGGGCGCTAATGCCAGACCTCATCAGGCTTGGAACGAGGTGCCCGCAACCTGGATCACAACGTAAAACTCGCGAGGCGGTTCGCGAGGTAGAGGGGGATACAAAGATCGATGGGTGAACGTCTTCGACAGCTGCAGGGCTGGGTTGCGGAACAGGCGGAGCGAAACGGGCTGGATCTTGCCAGCGAAACCTTGCGGCCGGTCTCCGGCGATGCCAGTTTCAGGCGCTACTTTCGCGCCGATGGCGAGCAGCAGAGCTGGATCGCGGTGGATGCGCCACCGGAGAAGGAGGACAGCCGGCCGTTCGTTGCAATTGCGACGCACTGGCATGAGGCGGGCGTTCGCGTCCCCAGGTTGCTTGCCCTGGATCTTGATCAGGGGTTCATGTTGCTGGAGGACTTCGGCGATCGACTGATGTTGCCGGCACTGGATGCACAGAGCGTCGGCCGCTTGTATGGGCAGGCTTTCACGGCACTCGAAGCGATCCAGTCGATCCCCCATGATCCTTTGCCTGCCTACGACGAGGTGCTGCTGCGCCGTGAGATGGCGCTGTTTGATGAGTGGTTTGTCGGGCGGATGCTGCAGCTCGAATTATCAACAGCCGAGCAACAGATTCTCGAACAGGCCAGGCAGGTGCTGGTGGCGAATGCGCTGGAGCAGGCGCAGGTCAGTGTGCATCGCGATTATCACTCGCGTAACTTGATGCTGCTCGAGGGCGACGAGTTGGGTGTGATCGACTTTCAGGATGCGGTAGCGGGCCCCATCACCTACGACCTGGTATCCCTGCTCAGGGACAGCTATGTGCGTTGGCCGGATCCCCAGGTTGCCCGGTGGGTCGAGGAGTACCGCCTTCGCCTGGCGGCGAATGACCAAGCGCCGACGTCTGAAGCGTTTCTGAAACAGTTCGACCTGATGGGAATGCAGCGTCAACTTAAAGTGCTCGGCATCTTCTCCCGACTTTATCTGCGCGATGGCAAGGCCGGCTATCTCCAGGATATGCCGCGCACCCTGGGTTACCTGTATCGGGCGGCAGGGCGATACTCATCGACGACCGGGCTGCAGCGGTTGCTAGCCGAACGCGTGGTGCCAGCGATGACGGCTCACCCGCTGTTTCAACAGATGGATCTGGCGCAGGAGTTGATCTGACCCATGCGTGCGATGATTCTGGCGGCGGGTTTGGGTACACGAATGCGCCCGTTAACCCTGAGCCGCCCCAAACCTCTGCTCAAGGCCGGGGGCAAGGCGCTGATCGAATACCATATCGAACGTTTGGCCCGTATCGGGGTTGAGCGCATCGTGATCAACCATGCCTGGCTCGGGGAGCAGATTGAGGCCGAGCTCGGCGATGGAGAGCGTTTCGGCGTGCCGCTGTTCTATTCGGCGGAAACGGAGCCGCTGGAGACCGCCGGTGGCATTCGCCGGGCGCTGCCGATGCTGGCGGATGATGAGGATGAGAGTTTTCTGGTCATCAACGGCGACGTCTATACGGAGCTGAGCGACGATACGCTTTCGGCGCTGTCGTTGTCCCCGAAACGGCAGGCGCACCTGCTGCTGGTCGATAACCCGCCCTGGCACCCGAACGGGGATTTCCATCTGCAGGGCGAAAAGGTCTCTGCTGAGGGGGCTCCACGCTTGACCTTTGCCGGCATCAGCCTGTTGCGAGCCTCGATGTTCACGGATTTGACACCGGGGCAGCCTGCTGCCTTGGCGCCTATGCTGCGCGAGGCGATGGCAGTGAATGCGGTTGGTGGCAGTAAAATCGAGGCCTTTTGGGACGATATCGGTACCCCCGAGCGTCTCTCTGCGCTCGATCAACGTTTAAGAGGAGAGTGTTAGTCATGGCAGGAGCCGAATCCTTCGGGCAAGCACTGTATCGCCATCGGGCCGGACTGGGCATAGGGGCCCTGATCGGCCTTTTCACGGGCGGTATCGTCGGTCTGCTATTGGGCAGTGCATTGGGTTTTTGGATCGACCGTGCGCTGCGTACCGGTGTATCCAAGTACAACCCGCAACAGCTGTTTTTCCGTGCCACCTTCACCGTGATGGGTAAGCTGGCCAAGGCCGATGGCCGGGTGTCGGAGACCGAGATCAGTTTCGCCCGCGAGGTGATGGCGCGGATGAATCTGAGCGAGGAGAAGCGGCGCGAGGCGATCGAGTGCTTCTCCGAGGGTAAGCAGGCCGAATTCGATGTCGCCAGCGTGCTGCTGCCGTTGGGGGCGTTGTTGCGTCACCGAAGTGCAGTGAAGCTGATGTTCGTCGAGATTCAGCTGCAGGCGGCGATGGCCGACGGCGAGGTCAGCCCGGCGGAGCAGACGCTACTGTCCGAGATCTGCCGGTTGCTGCAGTTTACGCCGCAGGAGGCGCAGGCGCTGCTCAATCGTATTCGTGCGGAGCAGGCGTTCCGCGAGCAGTCTTACCGCGCACACCAGGATCCGCAGCAGTTCTCGGGCGCCTCTCTGGAGCAGGCTTATGGCGTGCTGGGTGTTGAATCCAGCGCCTCGGATGCCGAGGTGAAAAAGGCCTGGCGGCGGCTGATGAGTCAGCATCATCCCGACAAGCTGGTGGCCAAGGGGTTGCCGGAGGAGATGATTCAGTTGGCCAAGGAGCAGACCCAGGAGATTCAGGCCGCCTACGATCTGATTCGAAAGTCTCGCGGCATGCGCTGATTACCGGACGGTGCCGGGTTTGGTTTGGTTTGGCTCCGTGGGCAGTGCGTATTTCTCCAGCGCTCTGGCCTGTTCAAGCGGCTCGACGATCTGACTCTTGATCACCCCTCTGACGGTCTGCGTCAGCCAGGGCATCTGTGGTTGCCAGCCGGTAAACGGTGGTGCGATTTTGGCCTGTCGGTAACGCTCCATTTTGGCGCGTTGCGCTTGCGCCTTGCGTATTCGTGCAGCCGATGCTGCCGCCGGATACCCGGGTAGAGGCGCATGGTAGAGATCCAGTACACGGGTCGAGCCCAGCGGTTCCCAGAGCTCCGACAGCATCGGGGCGTTCGGTTGTGTGTCGGCCAGCGGGTCGAGCAGAATCAGACTGGCATCCAGCTCCGGGTGCGCGGTAATGTACGCGGCACTCCAGCTGGCGGCGCGGCCGAATGCGAGCAGTATATGGGACTGGTTTTCCTGCTGAGGCAGTTGTTCCAGTGCGAGCGCTATGCGCTCGTTGAAGCGTTCGGCGAAGGGGGCGGGAGGATTGGTGTCGTCATCCGCCGAGGCCGGGACGGCGCCGCTGCTCGCTGGCGAGGGCGGGGTATTGGCGGTAGGCTCGGACGCCTGGGAAAAACTTTTCATTACCGGTAGTGAGCGCTCCGGCAGCGTCGGCAGGTCGGGCTGCGGGGGCTCCAGGGCCAGTGTCAACCAACCGTGTCTGGCCAGATCGAAGCGCAGCGCCTCAACCTGTTGTGTCCACGCTTCGCCCATTCCTGGATCCGGTAGCAGCAGTATCCATCCCCAGGGTTCGGCGCGCTCGGCCTCCTGGCGCAGAGCGTGAAAGCGCTGGCCGCCGGTCTCCATGGTCAGAACACTGGTATCGGCCGGTAACTGCCGGCCAAGTTTTTCGTCGAGTGGCGGATTCCCCGCTTCACCGCGCTGCAGATCGTAAAGTGCGCCCATATCGGTTGCGGGGGCTGGAGCGTCGGTTGCTGTCGGCTGCTCTTGCGCCATGGCGAGAGCAGGCAGACTTATGAGCGCCACCAGCAGCAGGGTGTTTAACGAAATGGGATAGGTCATGGCGGGATTATCGATGGCGTAACGGTCTGCCGCAAGGGGGACGTTAATCGACGCAATGGCTGATAACCTTGGCCGGCTTTTGTACAATGGCGCTCCTGAACTCAAAGCCATGCGGTGTATTGCGCGATGACCGACTACAAGATTGCCCCCTCCATTCTCTCAGCCGACTTTGCCCGCCTGGGTGAGGAGGTCGATGCGGTGCTCGAAGCCGGTGCCGATATTGTCCATTTCGACGTGATGGATAACCACTATGTTCCCAACCTGACCATCGGACCGATGGTGTGCAAGGCGCTGCGTAATTACGGTATCCAGGCTCCGATTGATGTGCATCTGATGGTCAAGCCCGTGGATCGAATGATTGGCGATTTTATCGAGGCGGGGGCGACCTATATCACCTTCCATCCGGAGGCCTCCGATCACATCGATCGCTCGTTGCAGATGATTCGCGAGGGCGGCTGCAGGGCGGGACTGGTGCTCAACCCGGCTACACCTCTGCACTACCTGGATCACGTCATGGACAAGCTGGATATGATTCTGCTGATGTCGGTAAACCCGGGCTTTGGCGGGCAGAAGTTCATTCCGTCGACCCTGGGCAAGCTGAAGCAGGTGCGTAAGCTGATCGACGAAAGCGGGTATGCGGTGCGTCTTGAGGTCGATGGTGGTGTAGGTATAGGCAATATTCGCGAGATTGCACAAGCGGGGGCGGATACCTTCGTTGCCGGATCGGCGATCTTCAATACCGACGATTACCGTGCCACGATTCAGCAGATGCGGGCTGAGCTGGCGCAGGTTGGCCAGTGAGCCGGTTGGAGCACCCCGCGCTCGTTATGTTCGATCTGGATGGCACGCTGGTCGATAGTGTGCCGGATCTTGCGCGTGCGGTGGATCAGATGCTGGGTGCGTTGGGGCGTGTTGCTGCAGGTGAGGAGAAGGTTCGTCACTGGGTCGGCAACGGTGCGGCGATGCTGGTGCGCAGGGCGCTGGCGGATGCGGTTGAGGCGCAGGCCGATGCCGAGCACGAGGAGATCTTCCCGGTTGCGCAGGAGCTGTTCATGGCCGCCTACGCCCAGTCCAATGGGCGAACCAGTCGCCTCTATCCCGGTGTGGACACTCTGCTTGAGTACTACCGCGCTGAAGGGGTGCCGATGGCGCTGGTAACCAATAAGCCTGGCAGTTTTACCCACAGTCTGCTCGATCAGCTGCAGCTGTCGCAGTATTTCCCGGTTGTGGTCGCCGGTGATACTCTGGCACAGAAAAAGCCCTCTCCGGCACCGCTGCTGCACGCCTGTGACCGAGTCGGTACAGTGCCTGGTCGAGCCCTGATGATCGGTGACTCCCGTGTGGATGTGGAAGCGGCGCGTGCTGCCGGCTGTCCGGTAATCTGCGTGAGTTACGGATACAACCAGGGTGAGACTATCCATGCGGCGGGTGCTGACAGGGTGGTCGATTCGTTGGCTGAGCTGCTAGCTGTCAACGCTTAGCAGCTCCCGCGCCCGATGGGTGATCGCCTGCACGCCGGGGTGGCGGATCTGCCGCTCCAGTGAGATGGCGTAGTAGCGTTCGCGTATCCCCTCCAGCCGCCCGATCAGTTCCACCCCGTGTTGGCGCTGAATTTCAGCCTCCAGTACCGATGGGCCGCAGAACAGTCCGATTCCCGCCTGGCCGAAGGTGTCGATCAGGGCGCTGTCGACGCACTCGACCTGAACCTGCGGCGTTATCTGGCGCGCGCGGAACCATTTCATGATGTTGGCGCCTGCTACTGTATCGTCGGTGGGGAGGAGCAGTGGTGCGCCGTCCAGTCCCTCGGGGAATCGGTCAAGGTAACGGCAGGCCAGGGCAGGGCTGGCGAACATGCTGATCCCGGTTTCACCCAGCAGGTGGTTATAGGCGCGCACATGGGTGCCCGCGTCTATCGGCCGGTCGGCCAGGATCAGATCGACGCGGTTGGCGATCAGCTCGCCGAGCAGGGACTCCATCGAACCCTCGCGACACTCAAGTCGCAGCGGTTCGTCCAGCTCCAGTGCCGGCGCCAGCAGGCGGTAGGCGATGCTTTTGGGCACCACATCGGCAATACCGACGGCGCAGGAGCGCTGGATTGTATCGGCATGGTGCAGCTGTAGCTGCATCGCCTCGCCGAGGCTGAAGATCTCCTCCGCGTACTCCAGTGCCTGGCGTCCGGCATCGGTGAGCTCCAGCCGTCGGCCGCTGCGCTCAAACAGACTGATATCCAGCATATCTTCCAGTGTCTTGAGCTGTCCGGAGATGGTTTGCGGTGTCAGGTTCAGCCGCTCGCTGGCGCGGGCGATGCTGCCCTCCTGAGCTACGACCATGAAGTAGCGCAGGTGGCGGAAGTTCAGGTTGTGTATTTTCATTCGAAATTATCGATCATCCATCAAATTAAATTCGAATTTTATATAGGATTTGAATCACTATACTGGATCTTGCTCATGCAGTCTCTCCCCGAGACTGGATTGTTCTGTTCCTGGTATGTGGACGGACATCGGCTTTATCACACACAGTTTTACCCCGCCTCGGCGGGGTTTTTTTATGTACAGGATGTACGGTACCCCGCGGGCGCAGGGATGCGCAGGAGCGGGGCAGGTAGATGTACGGTACCCCGCGGACCTGCAGCCAGGAACTGAAAAAGGCAGCCCTCGAGAGCTGCCTTTTCGATGTGAACTTGCCGGTGCGGGCTTAGATCTGCGATTGCAGATAGTTTTTCAGACCAACCTTGTCGATCAGGCCCAGCTGTTTCTCCAGCCAGTAGGCGTGATCCTCCTCGGTGTCTTCGAGCTGCCGGCGCAGCATCTCGCGGGTCTGGTAGTCCTGCTCATCTTCGCAGAGCTTGATCACCGCCTTCAGGTTTTTGGCCACGCTGTACTCGGTATTGAGATCGTTTTGCAGCATCTCCGGTACATCCTTGCCGATATGGATCGGCTCTCGGGTTACCATATCCGGCGTACCTTCGAGGAACAGGATACGGGAGATGATCGCCTTGGCGTGACCCTTCTCGTCGTCAAACTCGTGGGCGATGCGTTCGTATAGCTTGGTCAGGCCCCAGTCGTCATACATCTCGGAGTGGATGAAGTACTGGTCCATCGCTGCCAGCTCCCCGGCCAGCAGCTTGTTCAGTGCGTCGATGACTTTCTTGTTACCCTTCATCGTTTACTCCTTCTCAATAGCAGACTGCAGATAGTTTTCGATACCGCTCTCGGCGATCAGATACTGCTGCGCCTCGATCCAGTCTACATGTTCCTCCTCATGTTCGAGGATCTCGGTCAGTATATGGCGGCTGACATAATCGCCGGCGGTTTCGCACTCGGCGATCACCTCGCGCAGCAGCGCGATCTGCTCCAGCTCCATCTCCAGGTCGCACTGCAGCATCTCCACGGTATTCTCGCCGATACGCAGGCGCTCGAGCTGCTGCAGGTTGGGCAAACCCTCCAGAAACAGGATGCGCTCGATCAGCTCGTCCGCCTGCTTCATATCGAGGATCGATTTCTTGTAGGCCTTCTGATTCAGCTTTTCCAGTCCCCAGTTCTTGTACATGCGGGCATGGAGGAAGTACTGGTTGATGGAGGTCAGCTCGAAGGTGAGCACCTTGTTCAGTCGACGGACAAGCGACTTGTCACCTTGCATGGAAAGCTCCTTTTAGCGTCGAGATAGGTGGGTCTGGGCGGAACGCGGCCCTAATGGAGGAGTATAGCCTAAATGAAGGGGGGGTAGGCGGTGAAGGCGCGGATCTAAGCGGGTATCGCCAGCTGGTCTATCCTTGCGATCTGCTCTCGCTTGATCATCTCGCGTGCGGTGCAGGTACACTTACCGCATTCGCTGCCCACACCCAGTTCACGATTCAGATCCCGCACGCTACGGGCGCCCTCGTCGATCGCCTGCTTAACGTCACGTTCGGTGATGTTGTTACAGATGCATACGTACATGACGTCCTCCTTTTGGCTAGGGAGTTTAATACTGTTGGTAATGATAATGGTTAACATTAAGGTTTTGCAAGTCTTTGGTCGCGGCTCTCGCTTTCAGCTTGGTTTAATTCACACCGGTGGATGATGGGGGGGTGATAGATCAAACCGTTGAGGAGTTGATGATGAAGATTGTCCAGATTGCAGGCGTGGTAGCCCTGCTGCCGGTGATCGCTCTGGGGGGGCGGTACTGGGTATGGCCGCCGGATTTGGCTACCTGATCGACTATTTGGCAGCTGGGGTGGCAAGAAAGCGGACAGGCCCGTGAGAGGGCCTGTCGCAGAGGGTGCTTAGTCGCAGAGTGCGTCCAGTTTCTGTTTCAGAATGCCGGTGACGGCACCCGGGTTGGCCTTGCCGCCGGTGGCTTTCATTACCTGACCCATGAAGAAACCGAGCATCTTGCCGCGCTTCTCCGGCTCGGCGGCCTTGTACTGCTCGACCTGCTTGTCGGCGTTGGCGATCACCTCGTCGACGATCTGCTCGATCGCGCCGGTGTCGGTGACCTGCTTAAGCCCTTCGGCTTCGATGATCTCGTCGGCACTGCCGCCCCTGCTCCACATCAGCTCGAACACCTTCTTGGCGATATTGCCGGAGATGGTGTTGTCCTTGATGCGAACGAGTAGACCGCCGAGCTGTTCGGCGGAGACCGGGCTGTCCTTGATGTCGGTATCGCTCTGGTTGAGGAATTTGGCCAGTTCGCCCATCACCCAGTTAGCGGCCAGCTTGGCATCACCGCAGGCGTTGACCACCTGCTCGTAGTAATCGGCCTGGGCGCGATAAGCGGAGAGCACGCCGGCGTCGTATTCGGACAGGCCGTACTCGTCGATAAAGCGGGCGCGGCGGGCATCCGGCAGCTCCGGCAGGGTGGCGCGGATCGCCTCGATGTAGCTGTCGTCGATCACCACCGGCAGCAGGTCGGGGCAGGGGAAGTAACGGTAGTCGTTGGCATCCTCTTTCGAGCGCATGCTGCGGGTTTCGTTCCTGTCCGGATCGTACAGCCGGGTCTCCTGTACCACTTTGCCGCCATCTTCGATCAGGTCGATCTGGCGGGCCACTTCGGTGTCGATGGCGCGCTCGATGAAGCGGAAGGAGTTGATGTTCTTCAACTCGGTACGGGTACCGAACGCCTCCTGACCCTTGGGACGCACGGAGACGTTGCAGTCGCAACGCATGGAGCCTTCCGCCATGTTGCCGTCGCAGATCCCCAGCGTGGTGACGATGGCGTGGATCTTGCGGGCGTAGGCGGCGGCTTCCTTGGAGGAGCGCATATCCGGCTCGGAGACGATCTCCACCAGCGGGGTGCCGGCGCGGTTCAGGTCGATGCCGGACATACCGTGGAAGTCCTCATGCAGCGACTTGCCGGCATCCTCCTCCAGGTGGGCGTGGTGGATCCGCACGCGGCGTTTAACGCCCTCGTCGGTCTCGATATCCACATGGCCAGGGCCGACGATCGGCTCGGCCAGCTGGGTGGTCTGGTAGCCCTTGGGCAGATCGGGGTAGAAGTAGTTCTTGCGCTCGAATACCGAACGCTTGCCGATCTCGGCATCCACTGCCAGACCGAACATTACCGCCATGCGCAGTGCATTCTCGTTGAATACCGGCAGGGTACCGGGCAGCGCGAGATCAACCGCGCAGGCCTGGGTGTTGGGCTCGGCACCGAAGGCGGTGCTGGCGCCGGAGAAAATCTTGGTGGTGGTGGAGAGCTGGACGTGGATCTCCAGCCCGATGACAACTTCCCATTCCATCGTAGTAAACCTCTCAGATGCCAGCCGGTGCCTGTTGGTGGTGGTCAGTTACCTGCTGGAACTGATGTGCGATATTCAGCAGCTTGGCTTCGGCGAAGTAGTCGCCGATGATCTGCAGACCGACCGGTAATCCGTCGACCTGGCCGCAGGGCACGGACATGCCGGGCAGGCCCGCCAGGTTCAGCGACAGGGTGAAGATATCCTCCATGTACATGCTGACCGGGTCGTTGTTCTTCTCGCCGATGCGGAAGGCCGGGTGCGGCGTGGTCGGGCCCATGATCACGTCAACATCCTCCAGTACACGGACAAAGTCCTGCTGGATCAGGCGGCGGATCTGCTGTGCCTTATTGTAGTAGGCATCGTAGTAACCGGCGCAGAGCGCATAGGTGCCGACCATGATGCGGCGCTTGACCTCTGCGCCGAACCCTTCGCCGCGGCTGCGCTTGTACATATCCTCGAGATCCTTGGGGTTCTCGCAGCGGTAGCCGTAACGTACGCCGTCGAAGCGCGACAGGTTGGAGGAGGCTTCGGCCGGGGCGATGATGTAGTAGGCCGGGATCGACAGTTCGGTACGCGGCAGGCTCACCTCTTTCACGGTGGCGCCCAATTTTTCGAACTCGGCAACCGCGGCTTGCACGCGCTCGGCGATCTGCGGATCCAGTGCGTCGCTGAAGTACTCCGTCGGCAGGCCGATCTTCAATCCGGCCAGCGGCTCATTCAGCGTGGCGGTGTAGTCCGGCACTTCACGGTCAAGGCAGGTGGAGTCCATCGGGTCGAAGCCGGCCATGACGTTGAGCATCATGGCGCAGTCTTCCGCCGTGCGCGCCATCGGGCCGCCCTGATCCAGCGAAGAGGCGTAGGCGATCATGCCGTAGCGGGACACGCGGCCGTAAGTGGGCTTGATGCCGGTAATGCCGCACAGCGCCGCCGGTTGGCGGATCGAACCGCCGGTATCGGAGCCGGTGGCAGCCGGGGTCAGGCGCGCGGCAACGGCTGCGCCGGAACCACCGGAGGAGCCTCCGGGCACGCAGTCGGTGTTCCAGGGGTTACGCGCCGGGCCGTAGAAGCTCGATTCGTTGGAGGAGCCCATGGCGAACTCGTCCATGTTGGTTTTGCCCAGCATCACCGCGCCGGCCTGCTTGAAGCGGGCGACCACGGTGGCGTCGTAGGGAGAGGCGAAGTTGTCCAGCATCTTCGAGCCGCAGCTGGTACGTACGTCCTGGGTGCAGAACAGGTCCTTGTGTGCGATCGGCAGGCCGGTAAAGGCGCCGGCGTTACCGGCGGCGATGGCAGCGTCGGCCGCCTTGGCCTGTGCCAGTGCCTGCGCTTCGGTGACGGTGATGAAGCTGTTGAAACGGCCGTCTTCGGCCTTGATGCGCGCGAGATAGGCGCTGGTCAGTTCGACGCTGCTGAAGTCGCCCTTGCGCAGACCTTCAGCCAGTTCGGCCAGTGTCTTGTCAAACATGGGTAAGCATTCCTTGAATTGGGGCGAGGGTTACTCGATCACTTTCGGGACCAGGAACAGCCCCTTCTCAACAGCGGGGGCGACCGCCTGCAGCTGCTCGCGCTGATTGCTTTCGCTGACCACATCATCGCGCAGACGCAACACGGCATCGAGCGGGTTGGCCAGAGGCTCTACGCCGGCAGTATCGGTTTGCTGCATCTGGTCGATCAGATTGAGGATGCTGGAAAGATTTTCGGTGTAGGACGGGATGTCGCTTTCGTCTATCTGCAGGCGCGCCAGATGGGCGATACGTTCCACGTCGGATCGGTCCAGAGACATAAGTCCGCTTCTCGCTATTTGCTCATTCGGGAAAGAGTTTGAGGCGGGCTAACTTACCATATTTGTTCCTTGCCCAAAATCCCCGCCGTTGTTAGAGTTATCGCCTTTCAGGACTTGTGGTCAGATAAGTCGCCCGTCTGTGGACGGCGCACCGGCCCGCAGATAACCTCAGGGTATCCACTTCTCATGTTCAAGAAAATCCGCGGCATTTTCTCCAGCGACCTGTCGATCGACCTGGGTACTGCTAATACCCTTATATACGTACGTGACCGGGATATCGTGCTTAACGAGCCCTCGGTGGTGGCGATTCGCGTCAACGGTAACCAGAAGTCGGTGGCGGCTGTGGGTACCGATGCAAAACGGATGCTGGGCCGGACGCCGGGCAACATCACCGCAATCCGGCCGATGAAGGATGGCGTTATCGCTGACTTCCACGTCACCGAAAAGATGCTGCAGTACTTTATCAGCAAGGTGCACGACAACTCCTTCCTGAAACCGAGTCCGCGTGTGCTGGTCTGTGTGCCCTGCAAGTCGACTCAGGTTGAGCGGCGCGCGATCAAGGAGTCGGCGATCGGTGCCGGTGCCCGTGAGGTGTATCTGATCGAGGAGCCGATGGCTGCCGCGATCGGTGCCGGCATGCCGGTGGACGAAGCGAGCGGGTCGATGGTCGTGGATATCGGCGGTGGCACCACCGAGATCGCGGTAATCTCGTTGAACGGTATCGTCTACGCGGAGTCTGTACGTGTCGGCGGTGACCGTTTCGATGAAGCGATCGTGACCTATGTGCGCCGCAACTACGGTAGCCTGATCGGTGAGGCCACGGCCGAGCGGATCAAGCAGGAGATCGGCACCGCCTATCCCGGCAATGAGGTGTTCGAGATCGACGTACGTGGCCGCAACCTGGCCGAGGGGATTCCGCGCAGCTTTACCCTGAACAGTAACGAGATTCTCGAAGCGCTGCAGGAGCCGCTGTCGTCGATCGTGCAGGCGGTCAAGAGCGCGCTGGAGCAGTGTCCGCCGGAGTTGGCGGCCGATATCGCCGAGCACGGCATCGTGCTGACTGGCGGTGGCGCGCTGCTGCGCAATATCGATCGGCTGATCAGCGAAGAAACCGGTCTGCCGGTAATCGTGGCCGAAGATCCGCTGACCTGTGTGGCCCGTGGCGGCGGCAAGGCGCTGGAGATGCTCGACAAGCATGCGTTTGAACTGCTGACCTACGAATAGATAATGGCCTGTTTCGGATCTCCGGTGTCCCAGGGGCACCGGTGACGGAGAAACTGGAGATCTGTTATTAAAACGATATTCCGAGGGGGGGCGCCAGGTGCGCTCTTCGTCGTTCTGATATTGATGGCGCTGCTGCTGATCATCTCCGATCTGAACTGGACGAAGATGAAGGAGGGGCGTGCCTATCTGTCTCTGGTGACCACGCCGCTGCAGTGGTTGGTCGACCTGCCTGCACGCGCCGCGGATAATCTCTCCGGCGTGGTGGTCAGTCGCGCCACCTTGCTCAGTGACAACGAGCGGCTGAGATCGGAAGCGCTGATACTTGAGCGCAAGGTACAGCAGAACGCTGCACTGATCGCCGAAAATATCCGCTTGCGCGAGTTGCTGGGAGCAGCGAAACGGGTAGAGGAACCGGTGAAACTGGCCGAGTTGATCGGTGTGAACCCGGATCCGTTTCAGCACGAGGTGATCATCAACCGCGGCTCCGAGGATGGCGTGTACGAAGGTCAGCCGGCGCTGGATGCCGGTGGCATCATGGGCCAGGTGGTGACGCTCTCTCATTACACCGCCAGGGTGATGCTGGTGACCGATGCCCGTGCGGCGCTGCCGGTGGAGATCAATCGCAACGGTTTTCGCGCCATCGTCCTGGGTAAGGGGGATCTGCAGGAGCTTGAACTCGAACATGTGGCCGATACGGCCGACGTACGTGTCGGCGATCTGCTGGTGACCTCCGGCCTCGCCGGCCGTTTTCCGCGCGGTTACCCGGTGGCAGAGGTTACCGAGGTGATACGCGATCCCGGACGTCAGTTCGTTCAGGTAAAGGCACGCCCCTCTGCACGTCTGGATAAGAGCCGTCACCTGCTGCTGGTCGATCACTACCGCTCCCCCGTCCAGCTGCCTGCGGAGGCGGTTGATGAGTGAGGAGCGCGCCGGTGGCGGGCTGATCATTCTGGGTACCTTCATCGTCGGTCTGGTGCTCAGCCAGATACCGATGCCGGACTTCATGACCTGGGCTCGTCCCGAGTGGGTGGTACTGGTGTTGATCTACTGGGTCATGGCGCTGCCCTATCGCATAGGCATCGGCACCGCTTTCCTGCTTGGGCTGGCGATGGACCTGGTGCGTGGTAGCGTACTGGGCTTGAATGCGCTGTCGATGACGATCATTGCGTTTTTTGTGCTGATACTCTACAAACGCATGCGCATGTTTCCGCTCTGGCAGCAGTCGAGCCTGATACTGGTTCTGGTTGGCATCAATCAGCTGTTGTTTCACTGGATGCAGGGGATCACCGGTACCACCAGTGACTCGCTACTGTTTCTGTTGCCGGCCGCGGTCAGCGCCCTGGTCTGGCCCTGGTTGTTCCTGTTGTTAAGAAGTATCCGACGTTTGTTCCGGATCCGCTGATACAAGGTTGGTCGATGCCTGCTCTGGTTCTTGCCTCCGCTTCCCCTCGTCGTCGTGAACTGTTAGAACAGATAGGGGTGCCGCATCGCGTAGTACCGGTGGATCTGTGCGAGGATCCGCATCCTGGCGAGTTACCCAAGGTCTATGTCGAACGTCTGGCGCGAGAGAAAGCGCAGGCGGGCTACCGTGCCGCTGGCGCCGAGGCTCCGGCACTGGGTTCCGATACGGCGGTAATCCTCGATGGCGATATCCTCGGCAAGCCGCGGGATGAGGCTGATGCCGTGAATATGTTGATGCGACTGTCCGGGCGATGTCACCTGGTGATGACTGCAGTTGCTGTCGCGGATGGGGAACGTTGTCTCTGCGAAACCGTCATAACTGAAGTCAGCTTCGTGTTATTCGACGAGTCCCGTGCCCGCGCCTACTGGGCCAGCGGTGAGCCGGCGGACAAGGCCGGTGCGTACGGTATTCAGGGGCTTGGCGGGGTATTCGTGGAGTCGATCAACGGCAGCTACTCTGCCGTAGTTGGCCTGCCTCTGGCGCAGACGGCAGCCCTGTTGAGAGAGTTTAATATCGAGGTTTGGCAACGGCTGCCGGACCTCAGTGCCTGATGTAAGGAAATCGGCATGGCGGAAGAGATTCTGATCAACTTTACACCGATGGAAACGCGGGTCGCGGTGATCGAAAACGGCATGCCGCAGGAGATCTACGTCGAACGCGACAAGCGTCGGGGTATTGTTGGCAATATCTATAAGGGCAAGGTGGTGCGTGTACTGCCCGGGATGCAGGCGGCGTTTGTCGATATAGGCCTGGAGCGGGCCGCTTTTATCCATGTCGACGAGGTCGTCGATCATAACCAGCCCCCCGAAACGCGTGCCAATCTGTCGATCGCTCAGGTGCTGAGAGAGGGGCAGTCGCTGCTGGTGCAGGTCACCAAGGATCCAATCGGGACCAAGGGCGCCCGATTGACGACACACCTGTCGATCCCCTCGCGGTACCTGGTATTGATGCCGGGGAGTTCCCATATCGGCGTTTCTCAGCGGATAGAGGACCCGGAGGAGCGTGAACGTCTGCGTACGCTGATCCAGAAGCTCACCACCGGAGAGGACCAGGAAGCGCCCGCACATGGCTTTATCCTGCGCACCGTGGCGGAGCAGGTCAGCGAGTCCGAGCTGGGGGCGGATATCCAGTTTTTGATTCGCCTTTGGGATTCAATCCAGGGGCGTATCGCCAAGGTGACGGCGCCGGCAGCCGTCTACGAGGATCTGCCGCTGAACATGCGCGCACTGCGCGATATGGCCCACGCTGGAGTTGAGCGGATCCGGATCGATTCACGCGAGACCTTTCAGAAGGCGATCGACTTCTCGCGCTCACTGGTACCGGAGATCGAGGCAAAGCTGGAGTACTACCCGGGCGAACGTCCCATCTTCGACCTGTTCAATGTGGAGGAGGAGATCCAGAAAGCGCTGGGCCGCAAGGTGGAGCTGAAATCCGGCGGCTACCTGATATTCGACCAGACCGAGGCGATGACCACGGTGGATGTGAATACCGGCGCGTTTGTCGGCCATCGCAATCTCGAAGAGACGATCTTCAAGACCAACCTCGAGGCCGCCACCGCAATCGGCCGTCAACTGCGTCTGCGTAACCTGGGCGGCATCATTATCATTGATTTCATCGATATGGAGGATGTGGACCACCAGCGGCAGGTGCTGCGTACGCTGGAACGGGTACTGGAGAAGGATTATGCCAAGTGCAAGGTTACCGGCGTCTCCGAACTCGGCCTGGTCGAGATGACCCGCAAGCGTACCCGTGAAAGCCTTGAGCAGGTGCTCTGCGAGCCCTGTCAGCAGTGCGAGGGGCGTGGCTCCATCCGTACTCCGGAAACGGTGTGCTATGAGATCTTCCGCGAGATCCTGCGTCAGCACCGCGCCTACGATACCGACTCCTACCTGGTGTTGGCCAACCAGCGGGTGGTCGACTACCTGCTCGATGACGCCTCCGACCACGTGGCCGAGCTTGAGGTGTTCATCGGCAAGACGATCCGCTTCCAGGTGGAACCCATGTATAACCCCGAACATTTCGATGTCGTCCTGCGCTAAGGATCGCGCCACTTATGCTCAAGGCATCGGTTAAGCACCTTAGCTGGTGGAGCTTGATGCTGGCGATGCTGATCGGTATCGCCATTCTGGCTCTGCGTCTGGGGCTGCCGAGAGTGGCCGATTATCGCAGTGAAATTGCCGATTATCTTGGCGAGTCTCTTGGCGTCAATCTCGATATCAGCACACTCGACGCACGCTGGGAGGGATACTATCCCGCGCTCAGCCTGGGTGGGCTCAGGGTATTCAGCACCGGTGAGCAGGGGCCAGAGGTACGCCTGAGTATCGAAAGTATCGAAGTCCAGATCGATCCCTGGCGCTCCCTGCTGCGTTGGCAACCGATCTTCGAAAAGCTGGAGTTGAGCGCCGTTAACGGATTCTGGCAGCAGCGCGACGGCCGTTGGCTGCATCGACCTGGTGTGGGTGCCAACAGCAGCGGTATGTCGGAGCAGGGCTGGCGGCGTCTATTGGGTCTCATCCTCAGTCAGCCAAAAGTGGGGATTCGTGACTCCCGTTTGATGATGATTCCCGATGTCGGCAGCGCCCGCCAGTTGGAGTCGATCGATGCACTGCTGGAAAACGTCGACACGCAACACCAGCTGAGCGGCCAGTTGAGCCTGGCGGGGCTCGGCGAGGATACCCGACTGGAGTTCGCGATCCAGTTCGAGGGCACGCCCGAAGACCCGTTACGCGGCGATTACCCCTTCTACCTCAAGCTCGACTCGCTGGGACCGGAACTGTTCAACCTGGTCAATATCGAACTGCCGCTGATCCGTTTGCGTGCCGGTACCGAGTTCTGGGGCCGCTGGCATGAGGGGGCGCTGCAGTCGCTGAGGGGGGCGTTGGCCGTCGGTGAACTGGACTATGGTGTGGCACCGAAGCGGGTGGTGCTGAGCAACAGCTATCTCGATTTCGCGTTGTTGCCCAGGGCGGGCGGCTATCAACTGCAGCTGAACGATATCCACCTCAATACCGAAGGCGCCGAACTGGTGCTGCCTCAGGTGCTGCTGGAGGGCGCAGGCTGGCAACAGCCCTTCATGCTGCAACGGCTGGCGATGCCTGAGGTGGAGCTCGCGGCCCTGACCGACTGGCTGATACATCAGCCCATACTTCCGGAAAATGCGATCGAACTCGCGACCGATCTGCAGCCGAGTGGGCGGTTGAAAAACCTGGTGGTCGAGTGGCCTGAAAATGGCGAGTGGCGGGATTTTCAGCTGCGTGCGGATGCCGATGAGCTTGCCGTACAGGACTATTATGGTGCTCCCGCGGCCACTGGCGTATCCGGTCTCTTGCAGGCGGATATCAACGGCGGTGCGGTCCATCTGGTTTCCGACCGCTTCGATCTGCACTTCCCCAAACTCTACCCGGAGGAGTGGGCGTTCAACAGGGCGGACGGTATCGTGCGCTGGGAACTAAGCCCCGACGCTGCACTTATCCACAGCGAACTGCTGCACCTCAAGGATTCGAGCGTCAGCGCGGCGGGGCGCTTCAGCATCGAAATTCCCTATGATAGAGAGCTGCAGACGGAGCTCACATTGCAGATCGGAATCACCGATGCGGATGCGACCCGCGCACAAAGCTTCACGCCCGGGCACGAGGTGGGCGAGGGGTTGTATCGCTGGCTGGGCGATGCGATTCAGGCCGGGCATATTCGCCAGGCTGGGCTGGTGCTGCATGGCGGCACCCGCAGTATCGAGCCGAGGCACCCTCCGGTGGTGCAGCTGTTCTTCGATATCGATCAGGCTCAGCTGAAATATGACCCTGACTGGCCCAGTATCGATGACGCGGACTTTTTCCTCTATATCCACAACGGCGATCTGCGGGTCGATATCCGTCATGCGCAGCTGTTGGATTCAACGATCACCTCGGGCTGGGCGTACAAGCCGTTGCACGAGCCCAGGCTGTCGGTGATGGCACAACTCGACGGGCCGGCAGATGACATCGAGCAGGTGCTGCGCTCGAAACCCTTGCAATCGGTCGGCGATGCGCTGGGCGACTGGCATTTCGGGGGCACCATGCAAACCGAGCTGCGCCTGGATATTCCGGTACAGAGTGATGCCGGCGCCAAACTGAATGTTGTCGCCAAAGGGCGGCTGAGCGATGGCAAGCTCGAATCGCAGGCGGCGCGCTTGAGCCTGTCTCAACTCAGCGGCAGCCTGGGCTATACAACCGCCGGCGGCCTCTCCAGCGGCAAGCTGGGGGGCAGGATTTTCGATCAGCCGATCACGGGACAGATCGCCACCGCCAAGGGGGTTACGCGGGTCGATATGCAGGGGCAACTGCCGATCGAGGCGGCGCAACGCTGGAGCGGGATCGATCAGCTGAGTCTGATGAACGGAATCCTGGGCTATTCGGCAGCGCTTACGCTCTGCACTGGTCAGGCTGACTGCGCCAGCGGGCTGGAGTTGTATTCCGATCTGCAAGGGGTGGCGGTGGATCTGCCCTCGCCGCTGCGTCTTTCCGCTGACCAGCCAGGCGAGCTGAAACTGACGCTGGCGCTGGATGCCCAGCAGCTCGATTTCAACTATCGCCAGGCACTCGGGGGCCGTTTCGATCTTGCCCATCCGAGCCTGCGCGGCACCCTGCACTTGGGCGAAGGTGCTCCCGCGTTGAGACCGAATGGGGGGCTGTATGTCGATGGCTCGGTAGCGCAACTGGAGGTCGGTGAGCTGATGACGCTGCTGGATCGGCTGGTGTCGGCCTCTACTCAGGAAGACGTGCCGGGAGTGGCGGCATCAACCCAGCCACTGCAGGAGGTCGATCTGTGGATAGACCGGGTGCTGGTCGGCGGCAACACGCTCAACGATCTGCACGCGATCGTGACGCCTGAGACCGACGGTTGGGGGGTACATCTGGAGGGCGAGGAGATTGCGGGGAATCTGCGGATTCCCGATGCCGATCTGCCGATCGGGGTCAAGCTGTCGCGGCTGTCGGTAGGGCAACCCGTAGACGCTAAGTCAGGGTCCGGGGACAGCGCCGAGAAGGGTAGCATCGAGGCGAGCGCGGAAAGTCCGTTGTTAAGCCCAGAGTCGCTGCAGGCCGCCGATATCGAGATCGCCAAGCTTATCTTCCGTGGGCGGGACTGGGGGCGTTGGAAGGCCAATGTGCGTCCGGATGGAGAGCGCCTGCGGGTGCAGAATATCGAGGCCCAGCTCGCACAGCTCAATATCAAGGGTGAACTCAACTGGTTGGGCGGCTCACACCCCCATACCGGGTTGACGCTGAAGATCCAGGGCAAGGATATCGGACGTCAGCTCGAACAGTGGCAGATGGAGAAGGCGATCGAAAGCGAGGAGTTGAGTTCGAACCTGCAGCTTGAGTGGTCGGGCGCGCCCTGGTCGATTAAAGCCGCCAATCTGAATGGCGCGTTGCAGTTCAGGTTCAAGAATGGTCGGCTGATCGAATCGGGTAATAGCGCCAACCTGCTCCGGGTATTCGGCATCCTCAATTTCAACACCCTTGGGCGCCGGTTGAAACTCGACTTCTCCGATCTGTTTCAGAAGGGGGTTGCATTCGATCGTCTCGAGGGACACTACCGAATCGCCAACGGGGTCGCGTCCACGCTGGAGCCGCTGTTGATGGAGGGGCCATCGGCCAACCTGAAAGCGACGGGCTCTCTGAACCTGATCGACGAGACTGTGGACAAGGAGATGGAGGTGGTGCTGCCGTTGGCCAGTAACGTCCCGTTTGCCGCGGTGTTGCTGGGTGCCCCTCAGGTCGCGGGTGCCGTATTCCTGATCGACAAGCTGATTGGGGACAAGCTGGAGCGGGTCACTACGTTGAAATACCGCATCTCCGGAGACTGGAGCGAACCTCAGGTGGAGCTGCAGACCTCCAATGCACAGAGCAAGCAGGAGTCACAATGACCGGTTCGAGTGTTGCAGAGCAAGGCGGCAAGATCGCCGCGATACAGATGGTTTCAAGCAAGGATGTGGCCGGCAATCTGGATCAGGCGGCGCGGCTTATCGCCAGCGCGGCGGCACAGGGTGCCAGAGTGGCGGTGCTGCCGGAAAACTTTGCCTTGATCGAGAGTGGTCAGATTCGGGAGCTGGCCGAAGAGGAGCTGCGGGATCGGCGTCTGTCCGCTTGGTTGGCTGCCCAGGCCCGTGAGCACGGCATCTGGCTGGTAGCCGGTAGCTCGCCGGCGCTGCTGAGGCCCGATGGTTCCAGAATCGATGATGGCAGGGTGCGCAGCCGGCTGCTGGTGGTCGACCAGGAGGGTAAGATCGTCGCCAGCTATGACAAACGTCACCTGTTCGATGTCGACGTTGGCGATGCGCTGTCGAGTTACCGCGAATCCGAGCGGTTTGAGCCGGGTGGCGACGAGGTGGTGGTGGTTGACTCACCGGTCGGGTGTCTCGGACTGAGTATCTGTTACGACCTGCGTTTTCCCGGACACTATCAACGCCTGCGCGACCTCGGCGCTGATATCCTGCTGGTGCCGGCGGCCTTCACCAGGGTTACCGGAGAAGCGCATTGGGAGGTGCTGCTACGGGCGCGGGCGATCGAGACGCAGTGTTACTGTCTTGGTGCGGGCCAGGGCGGCGTGCACAGTCCCAAACGGCAGACCTGGGGGCACTCGATGATCGTGGATCCCTGGGGCGAGGTGCTTGGCTGCAAGGATCAGGGAGAGGGTGTGGTGGTCGCTGAAGTGGATCTGGGCAAGATCAAGCGTCTGCGTGCCGAGATGCCGGTGTGGCAGCATCGGCGCGATCGCTGGCTGTAAACCTCTGGATTGCAGCCGATCACCCTGAACATGAGCAGGCGTTAAGCCTGCTCACTGACCTCGCGCAGGTAACGGAACAGCTTACGGGCATGTGCCGGGGACTTGCCGTCCTTGCGCTCCTTCTGGGCGTTACGCACCAGTTGGCGCAGGTGTTGTATATCGGCGCTCGGATGCTCGTCGATATAACTCTGCAGCTCTTCATTACCCCCGTCGATCAAGCGCTCGCGCCAGCGCTCCAGCGCATGAAAGTGCTGGTTGTGCGCGGCTGACGCCGAATCGAAGCGCTCGATAACGGCGCGAATCGCCTCGGCATCGGCGGTGCGCATCAGCTTGCCGATGAACTGAAGATGACGTTTGCGAGCGCCATGCGAGCTGAGGCGGCGCATCTCGGCGACGGCGTTGGCCAGGCGCTCATCCATCGGCACCTGTGCCTGCTGATCCGGGTTCAGCTCAGTGATGCGCTTGCCCAGCTCCTGCAGCGCTTCCATATCCCGCTTGATCTGGCTGCGGCTGGGGCCCAGCTCCTCGTCGGGATCCAGTCCCGTGTCGTGCTCAAATTCACTCATCGTATTAACCGTAAAACAGGGTCGCCAGACCCAGGAATGCAAAAAAGCCGACCACGTCGGTAATGGTCGTCAGCAGTACGCTGCCCGCCAGTGCCGGATCGATGCCGGCGCTTTTCAGGATCATCGGCAGCAGAGTGCCGGCCATGGCACCGGCCAGCAGATTGATGACGATCGCCAGCGCGATTACGATGCCAACCGTCAGGTCGTTGAACCAGACCACGGCAACGGCGGCCACGATCAGCGCCCATAGTGTACCGTTCAGGGCGCCCGAGATCAGCTCACGATTGAACAGCCAGCCGATATTGCTGCGTTCTATCTGCCCAAGCGCCTGACCGCGGATCACCAGGGTCAGCGTCTGGCTGCCGGCGATCCCGCCCATCGAGGCGACGATCGGCATCAGCACCGCCAGCGCGACCACCTGCTCCAGCGTATCTTCAAACAGGCCGATCACCGCCGAGGCGATAAAGGCGGTGATCAGGTTGATCCCCAGCCAGACCGCCCGTCGGCGGGTGGTACGTATCGCCGGGGCGAAGGTGTCCTCGTCCTCATCGAGACCGGCCATGCTCATCAGCGAGTGGTCGGCGTCCTCGCGGATCACGTCCACCACATCATCGATGGTGACACGGCCGAGCAGCTTGCCATGCTCATCCACCACAGGCGCCGAGACCAGGTCCTGATCTTCGAACAGGCGCGCGACCTCCTGGGCCGGCTGGTCCGCCGGTATTGGCGCCAGGTCGGTCTGCATGATCTCGCGCACCATCACCAGGGGGTCTGAGGTCAGCAGTCGGCTCAGCGGCAAAATGCCGATAAAGGAGTCTTTGCGGCTGACCACGAACAGGCTGTCGGTGGATTGGGGTAGCTCGGTATGCCGGCGCAGATAGCGCAACACGGTTTCGACGTTGATGTCCGGTCGCACCGTAACGGCATCGGTGTTCATCAGGCCGCCGGCCGTGTCTTCCGGGTAGGAGAGCAGCTTTTCGACCCGCTTGCGGTTCTGCTTGTCCATGATCCGCAGCAGCTCTTTCATCACCGTCTCGGGCAGCTGCTGCAGGATGTCGGCCATGTCGTCCGAATCCAGGCCCTCGGTCACCACCAGCAGCTCGTTGGCATCCATGCGGCTGAGAATGGCGGTCTGGACATCATCGCCGAGATGTTGAAGGATCTTGCCCTCGTTCTCCTGGTTGAGCAGGTTCCACAGCAGCTCGCGCTCTTTGGGGGGGGATTTCTCCAGCAGCTTGGCCGCTTCAACGGGTCTCAGGCCCTTGTTCAACATATACCTGAGCTGGCGCAGCTCGCGCTTGTCGAGCGCACTGCCAAGCATGTCGAGTCGGCTTTGTTTATCCTGCTGAGAACTCATGCGCGATCACTCGAGTAGGAGGTGGCCGGGTATGATGAAAAGTATAGCGGCGAGATCGAGATGCCCGTCTTATTCCGGCTCGTCGAAGCGGTTGTTGATCAGGGTTTCGATGGCGGCCATCGCTTCCTCTTCGTCGTCTCCGCTGATACGGAAGATCAGATCCGTGCCTTTGGAGGCAGCCAGCATCATCACCGCCATGATGCTCTTGCCATCGACGACTCGCCCCTGCTTGTCGATTTTGATCTCGCTGGAGTAGTGGCCGGTGGTGTTGATCAACTTTGCCGCGGCCCGTGCATGCAGGCCGAGTTTATTGATTATTGTCAGCTGCTTCTCGATCATCGGCTTCCTTGGGGGCGAGCGAGGAGGGGATCAGGTCAGTTCACGGTGGCGAACATGGACATTATCCATAAGTTGGCTGAAATGACCAGCCAATTGCTCGGCGATATAGACCGAGCGGTGCTGCCCGCCGGTACAGCCGATACCGATGGTGACGTAGCTCCGATTATTGCGCTGGAAGTGCGGGATCCAGCGCTCCAGAAAGTCGCGAATATCGGCGATCATCTCGTCGACCTCCGGGGATCGCCGCAGAAACTCGATCACCTCGGCTTCGCGGCCGGTAAACTGGCGCAGCTCCGGTACCCAATAGGGGTTGGGCAGCATCCTGACATCGAAGGTGAAGTCCACATCCAGCGGTACGCCGTGCTTGAAACCAAAGGATTCGAACTGCAGCGACAGGGTCTGCTCGCTGCGCTGGGCGATACGCAGTTTGATCGTATCGCGCAGTTCGTAGAGGCTCAGTCGGGTGGTGTCGACGCGGATATCGGCGAGGCTCGCGATCCCTTCAAGCAGAATGCGTTCGTAGGCGATCGCTTCCTGCAGGCCGGCTTGGCTATCCGACAGCGGGTGCTTGCGTCGGGTGGCGCTGTAGCGCTTGATCAGCGTCGGTTCGGCGGCATCCAGATAGAGGATTTCGCAGCTGAGATCGACGCGTGCCGACAGGGCGGCGATGATGTCGGGAAAGGCGTGCAGGTTGCTGACCAGATTGCGCGCGTCGATGCTTACCGCTAACTGTTCGGGGTGTTCGGGGTCGCCAAGCATCTGTTCGATCAGCTCGGGCAGCAGGCGCGCAGGGAGGTTGTCGATGCAGTAGAAGCCGACATCCTCCAGTGCCTGCAGTGCGGTACTCTTGCCTGAGCCGGAGCGGCCGCTGATCACGACCAGTTTCATCAGGCCCTCTGTGCGCCAGCCAGTTGCTGAATGGTCTGGAACAGTTGCGGTGACTGTTCGCAGGCGCGCAGCTGCTCCCGAACCTCGCTCTGGCTGAACAGTTCAGCCAGGCCGGCCAGGGTCTGCAGATGTTCTTCGGCACCATCCTCCGGTACCAGCAGTACGCAGAGCAGGTCGACGGGACGGTTATCGATCGCGTCGAAGTCGATTGGGGTGGCCAGTGTCATCAGCAGTGCCATAGCCTGCTGGCAGTCCGGTAGACGACAGTGGGGGATTGCAACGCCATCACCGATACCGGTGCTGCCAAGGCGTTCGCGGTTGAGCAGGCCGCTGAAGATCTGTTCGGCGGCGGGAGTGCCGGACTGGCCAGCGAGGGTGTCGCTGGCCAGTTCCAGAGCTCGTTTCTTACTGACGATATCGGCGTGACAGAGGGTGCACGATTCGTTCAGCAGTTCGGTCAAGTTCATTGTGTTTGACAGGAGCTTCCAGGTTTTATTTGTGTGCTTTCATCTTTTCCTTGTGTTTGATGATCTGGCGATCAAGCTTGTCGATCAGTCCATCGATCGCGGCATACATGTCATCGTGCTCATGGGTGGCAAAGATCTGTCCACCGGCGATGTGTACGTCGGCTTCAGCTTGTTGACGCTGCTTCTCAACGCTGAGGGTCACCTGGGCATTGGTGATGTTGTCAAAATGGCGCTCAAGCTTGTCAAACTTGGAGCGGACATAGTCGTTAAGCGCTTCAGTCAGTTCGACATGATGGCCAGTAATGTTGATCTGCATACGTTTTCTCCTCGTCGTTGCACGCTTTTGAATCGTGCTTCTCCACTTCAATTAAACCAGACGCTTGCGCTCATTAGAAGGCGGAATCGCCAACGCTTCACGATATTTGGCGATGGTGCGCCGGGCGACGTTGATTCCTTGTTCATCCAGAAGCTGAGCGATCTTGTTGTCGCTTAACGGTTTGGCCGGATTCTCGGCCGAAACCAGCTTTTTGATCAGGGCACGAATGGCGGTTGAAGACGCGGCGCCGCCATCCGAAGTGCTGACATGGCTCGAGAAGAAGTACTTCAGCTCGAAGATGCCACGCGGCGTGTGCATGTACTTCTGTGTGGTGACGCGCGAGATGGTCGACTCATGCATCCCGACGGCTTCGGCGATGTCATGCAGCACCATCGGTTTCATCGCCTCTTCGCCCTGTTCAAGAAATTCCGATTGGCGACCGACGATCTCGGTGGCCACCTTGAGCAGTGTTTCGTTGCGACTGAGCAGGCTTTTCAGGAACCAGCGTGCCTCCTGCAGATGGTTCTTCAGGAAGCTGTTGTCGGCGCTGTTGTCGGCGCGGCGGATCAGATCGGCATACTGGGTATTGATCCGCAGGCGTGGTGCTGCGTCGGGGTTCAGGTTGACCACCCACTCATCCTTGAGTTTGGTGACTACCACATCCGGTATCACATACTCAGACTGGCTGGAGGTGATCATGGCGCCCGGTTTGGGGTTCAGTGTCTGGATCAGACGGATGATCTCCTGCAGCGCTTCCTCTTTGACGCGCATGCGACGCAGCAGGGTCTTGTAGTCATGGTTGCCGAGCAGCTGCAGGTGATCCTCGACCAGCTTGAGTGCTTCACTGATCCAGGGTGTGTCGGTCGGCAGCTGGCGTAGCTGGATCGCCAGGCACTCGCTCAGATCGCGCGCGGCAACCCCTGGCGGGTCGAACTGCTGCACCCGGTGCAACACCGCCTCGATCTCGTCCAGTTCGCTGTCGGCGAACTCCTCGGGGTATTGCTGGCAGAACTGCTCAAGCAGCTCCTCGGTGCTGATCGTCAGGTAACCGTCGGGCTCGATTCCGTCGATAATGGATTCGGCGACCAGTCGGTCGCTGTCACTCATCGGTGTCAGGTTGAGTTGCCAGAGCAGGTGGTCCTGCAGTGTCTCATCGCGGGTGTCGTTGTCGCCCGGCTCCCAATCGTCATCCCGGGACGTGGAACCGCTACTCGCTGCGCTCTGAAAGGTGTCGTCCCAGGAGCTGTCGGTGGTCAGTTCAGAGGGAATATCGTCGCTCCAGCTGTCCTCTGCGCTGTCCTCGTACGATGCCTCCTCTGCAGCGCTTTCGGCGCTTTCAGTGGTCTCATCGTTGCTGCGCGGTGGCTCCTGAGCGGCGTTTTGATCGCCGTCATCGCCGGGAAGATCTGTATCCTCTTCGCTGACTTCGAGCAGCGGGTTACTCTCCAGTGCCTGCTGGATCTCCTGCTGCAGATCCAGTGTCGATAGCTGTAACAGACGGATCGCCTGCTGCAGCTGGGGCGTCATGGTGAGTTGCTGACCGATTTTTAGCTGTAAGGATTGCTTCATATACGCGATATGCCATTACGTGGATCGGATGTTGTGGCGATCAAGTTCAAAGTTTGAACTGTTCGCCGAGATAAGCCCGCCGCACCTGCTGGTTGGCCAGTATCTCTTCGGGCTCTCCCTGAGCCAGTATGCCTCCATCACTAACAATATAGGCGCGTTGGCAGATATCCAGCGTTTCACGAACATTATGGTCCGTGATCAAAACGCCTATGCCTCTGCTCTGCAGGTGACGCACCGTCTGCTTGATATCGCCTACCGAGATCGGATCGACACCGGCAAAAGGCTCGTCAAGCAGGATAAAGGCGGGTTCTGTCGCCAGAGCTCTGGCGATCTCCACCCGGCGTCGCTCGCCCCCGGACAGTGACATACCGAGGTTGTGGGCCAGGTGGGTAATGTGGAACTCTTCCAGCAACTCGTGAACCCGCTGTTCCCGCTGCTGTTTTGTCAGGTCCTTGCGGGTTTCCAGAATCGCCATCAGGTTGTCATGCACGCTGAGCTTGCGAAAGATCGATGCCTCTTGCGGAAGATACCCTATTCCACGCCGAGCCCGGCCATGCATGGCCAGGCGGGTAATATCGTCGTCGTTTATGCGAATCTGGCCGTGATCGGCCTTGATCAGGCCGACGATCATGTAGAAACAGGTGGTTTTTCCCGCGCCATTGGGGCCGAGAAGGCCGACGACCTCGCCGCTGCTGATCGCTACCGATACATCGCGAACTACCTGGCGCCCTTTGTAGCTCTTGGCCAGGTGTAGTGCTTCCAGCTGCATCATGACTATTGCCCGTTCCCACTGCTCTTGGGCTGAATCACCATCTTCACGCGCTGATCGCCATCTTTGCTGCCGTAGGCATCGACGATCGCCTTGTTCATGTTGTAAACAATGCGCTCGCCGGTAAAGGTGTCCTGACCCTGCTCGACCTTGGCCTGCTGATTGATGGTGACTGTTTGCGCGCCGATCCTGTACTCCATACGCAGACCGTAGGCATGGGTCACCGGTTCGTTGGCCTTGGGCTGCTGCTCGAACTCGGCCGGTTTGCCAATCGCCACGATGCGATCCACGTCGCCATTCGCCGAGCGATAAAGCTCGATACGGTCGCCGCGAATCTTCATCGAGCCCTGGGAAATCTCCACCCGGCCGCTGTAAACGGTGACGCCGGTCTTTTCGTTTATGCTGGCGCTGTCGGCGCTGATATTGATCGGCTGGGAACGGTCTTCGGGAAGTGCCAGGGCAGGGGTGGCGACGCTGCTCAGTACCAGGCAGCAGAGGGTGGCTTGAAGCAAGCGTTTAGCGCGCATTGTATCTACCCTGTACATTTGAAAGCAGTTCTATCCTTCGTTGATCGAAATAGACCTCGAGTCCTACCGTGTCGGTTCGTTCCCCATCGCGAACCAGCGTCGCCGGCGCATCGGTGCGGGCCAGGTTCTGTGGCGGGAAGATCGACAGGCTGCTGGTGGTCAGGATTCCTGCGGGTCCGGATTGCGGATTATGGTGAACCTCAACACTGCCTGCAAGCTGAATCTGACTCTGGTCGTCGACAATCCAGCCCTCATTGGCGCGCATTTTGTATATCCCGCCGTCGGCAGTCGGCATCGTGGTTTCCGGCTGGCGCAGTTCGCTCCGCTCGCGCTGGGGATAGTGGTTGAGCTCAGGTGTGCGCCATTCGCGTGCACGCGCGCCGTCGGTCGACCAGTACACGGTTTCGGCATCGCGCATGAAAAAATCGATGCTGCCTCTGTCCGCTCGACTGCCTCCGGGCTGCTGGGGTACGGTCTCGCCGGAGAACCCCCAGTAGACCAGCACCGGAGTGATGATCGCCAGTGCGATCAGAAGGCGTATGCGCGCGCTGCCAAACACCTACAGGTACTCCTTGAGCAGCTCATCCAGTTTGCCCTGAGCGGCCAGAATCAGCTCGCACAGCTCGCGTCCGGCCCCCTGGCCACCGGCGGTTTGTGAGATCCAGTCGGCGTGTTCACGCACAAACCAGTGCCCGTTGGGGACAGTGGCGCCGAATCCTGCTCTACGGATGGCGGCCAGGTCGGGCAGGTCGTCGCCGATGTAGGCGGTCGTTTCGGCGTCAAAGCCGGTTTCATGCCAGAGCTCTTCAAGGGCGACCAGTTTGTCTTCACGCCCCTGGCGCAGGTAGTTGATGCCGAGGGCCTCGGCACGGATCTCCACCTGCGGCGAGCGGCGCCCGGTGATGATGGCGCTCTTGATACCGCCCTTGTGCAGTAGCTTGATGCCCAGACCGTCGAGAATGCTGAACGACTTGATTTCGCGGCCATCGGCAAGGAAGTTGAGCTGTCCGCTATTGAGAATGCCGTCGACGTCGAACACGACCAGACGCACCTTGCGCAGGCTTTCGAGTTGGGAGGGGGTCAGCTTGCTCAGCATCAGATTACCCCCGCTTTCAGCATGTCGTGCATATTCAACGCGCCGACCGGGTGTTTGTCACCGTTGAGCACGACCAGGGCGTTGATCTTGCGGCTCTGCATGATCTGCAGCGCTTCCGCGGCCAGTATGCCCGGCTGAACGGTGGTGCAGTTGACGGTCATGACGTCGCGGATGCGGGTTTGTTTGAGATCCACCTCCTGATCGAGGGTGCGGCGCAGGTCGCCATCGGTGAAGATGCCGAGCAGCGCACCGCTGTTGTCGATCACCGCGGTCATGCCCAGATGTTTGCGTGTCATCTCCAGCAGCGCATCGCGTACCGAGGTGTCGGCGCCGACAACCGGGATGGCGTCACCGGTATGCATGATGTCGTCCACCTTCAGCAGCAGGCGTCGGCCGAGTGCACCGCCGGGGTGGGAGAAAGCGAAGTCTTCGGCACTGAAACCGCGTGCTTCCAGCAGCGCAATCGCCAGGGCATCGCCCAGCACCAGCTGCGCTGTGGTGCTGGAGGTTGGCGCCAGTCCCAATGGGCAGGCTTCGCGATCGACCGGTATATGCAGACTGACATCCGCCGCTTGCGACAGGGTGGAATCCGGGCGCGCGGTGATGCTGATCAGTGGTGCCTGCATCCGTTTGATCAGCGGCAAAATCGTGACGACCTCGGCAGTTTCTCCGGAGTTGGACAGCGCCAGTACCAGATCGTCGCGGGTGATCATGCCCAGATCGCCGTGGCTGGCCTCGCCAGGGTGAACGAAGAATGAGGGTGTGCCGGTGCTGGCGAGGGTGGCGGCGATCTTGTTGCCTATATGTCCGGACTTGCCCATCCCGGTCACGATTACCCGGCCGCCGCAGTTGAGCATCAGCTCGCAGGCGCGGCTGAAACGCTGGTCAAGGTGCTTGAGCAGATTCTGCACCGCATCCAGTTCCAGCTCGATGGTACGTCTGCCGGCGCGGAGAAAATCGAAGTCGGTCATGAGTGATGGTTTCTCTGAACAGTCGGTTACGGATATTAAGGGGGGAAGTGTACAACACGGGGCAGGTCGGGCACAGTCGGAGACGGGCAGGAAAGCGTGAAATGGCGGCATGAAGTTCACGTTTTAGCCGGGGAGTGATATATTGCTGCGCTCTGAATTTAGTCTGCGATGCATGCGCACCGCGCAGAAGGAACTGAGTGTGAGGCCTCTCGGGCAGCTATGGATCCACTGAGCGATATAATCATCGACATCCGCGGCATGAGCTTTAGTCGCGGTTCACGCACCATTTTTGACGATATCAGTATCCGGGTCCCGCGCGGCAAGGTGACGGCGATCATGGGGCCATCGGGAACCGGCAAGACGACGTTGCTGAAACTGATCGGCGGTCAGCTGAGACCTGATAGCGGGCAGATTCTGCTGGAGCAGGATGATATTCCCAAGCTGGGGCGCCGGGAGCTGTTCCTCGCCCGTGAACGCATGGGGATGCTGTTCCAGAGCGGGGCGCTGTTCACCGATATGAGCGTGTTCGAGAACGTGGCCTTTCCGCTGCGCGTGCATACCGACCTGACCAACGACATGATTCGCGATATCGTACTGATGAAACTTCAGGCGGTGGGGCTGCGTGGCGCCGCGAAGCTGATGCCGAGCGAGCTTTCGGGCGGCATGGCCAGGCGCGTGGCGCTGGCAAGGGCGATCGCCCTGGATCCCGATATCGTGATGTACGATGAGCCGTTTACCGGCCAGGATCCGATCGCGATGGGGGTGCTGGTCAACTTGATTCGGCGTCTCAACCAGGCGCTGGGGCATACCAGCATCATCGTTTCGCATGACATCAAGGAAACGCTTGGAATCGCGGACTATGTCTACATGGTGGCGGACGGGCGGGTGATCGCCGAGGGCACTCCAAACGAACTTTCCACTGTGGACTCAGAGCAGGTGCGTCAGTTTATGCAGGGACTGCCGGATGGGCCGGTACCCTTCCACTACCCGGCACCGGATTTGATGCAGGATCTGCTACAGGAAACCCCCTAAATGCTGGATTGGATACAGACGCTGGGCCAAAACGCCCTGTCGCGGCTGGCGGCGTTCGGACGCGCCGGACAGTTGCTGCTGCAGTCATTGGTTGCGCGACCGGCACCGTTTACCATGTTCCCGCTGCTGGTGCAGCAACTCTATTTTGTCGGTGTGCTGTCGTTGGTGATCATTGTGGTCTCCGGTGGCTTCATCGGTATGGTGCTGGGATTGCAGGGCTACACCATACTGGTCGATTACGGCTCGGAGCAGGCGGTCGGGCAGATGGTTGCGCTGAGCCTGGTGCGAGAGCTGGCGCCGGTGGTGACCGCGCTGCTGTTTGCCGGGCGCGCCGGATCTGCACTGACCGCCGAGATCGGTCTGATGAAAGCCACCGAGCAACTCGCCAGTCTGGAGATGATCGGGGTCGATCCGTTGCGGCGTGTGATCGCCCCCAGATTCTGGGCCGGTTTCATCTCCATGCCGATCCTGACCGTCATCTTTTCGGTCGTGGGCGTTTGGGGTGGGGCGATCGTCGCCGTTGATTGGCTGGGTATCTATGAGGGTTCCTTCTGGGCCAATATGCAGCATTCGGTGGATTTCAAAGAGGATGTGCTCAACGGCATTATCAAATCGATCGTATTCGGTGCCGTTGTAACCTGGATTGCGGTGTTTGAAGGCTATGACTGTGTGCCGACGTCGGAGGGGATCAGTCAGGCAACGACACGTACCGTGGTGTTTTCATCGCTGGCAGTGCTGGGGTTGGACTTCATTCTGACAGCGTTAATGTTTGGAGAGTTGTAATAATGCGCATGCGTACAATGGAGATCGGCGTGGGCTTTCTGATGCTGGCAGGAGCCGTGGCATTGGTGGTATTGGCGCTGAATATCAGTGGGCTTAGTCTGGCAGATCAGGGTGGCGGTTACCGGATATATGCACGGTTTGAGAATATCGGCGGTCTGACGGCGCGTGCCAAGGTGGCGATGTCCGGTGTCCAGATCGGCGAGGTAACGGCGATCAGGCTGGATCCGAAGTTTCTTGTCGCCGAGGTTGAGATGAAGATTCGTGACGATGTGGACTATCTGAGTACCGATAGTTCGGCTCAGATCCTGACGGCGGGCCTGCTGGGGGAGCAGTATATTGGTATCACCCCCGGTGCCGAAGAGGAGAACCTCAAGGATGGTGATCGTATCCAGGATACCCAGTCGGCCCTTGTGCTCGAGGATCTGATCGGGAAATTCCTGTTTAACAAAGTGAGTGAGTAAGATGAACGTGCGAAATCTGGTATCGGCGGCGTTTCTTGGTTTGACTATGCTGCTGCCCGCGTTGGGGGTTCATGCCAATGCTCAGCCCTCTTGGCAGGAGGCTAGCGGCGTCATGGACGGCGTAACACGTGACATGCTGGCCGTGGTAGAGGATGAGAGCCTCAAGTCGCCGGAGAAGATCGAGGAGATGATGGTTGAAGTCGAACGCGTCATCTCGCCGGTGGTCGACTTCCCCTATATTGCCAAGCGGGTGATGGGCAAGTATTACCGCCAGGCCTCCGATGAGGAGTTGAGCCGTTTTTCCGAGGTATTCAAGAAGACGCTGCTGAAGACCTTTGCCAAGGCGATTGTCGGTTTCGAGTTCGAAACCTACGAGATCCAGCCGCAGCAGGCGGAAAGCCCTGAGCCGGAGAAGCAGGTGGTCACGGTCAATGTGCGCGCCGCCAATGGCACCACTTATGGGTTGGTGTACTACATGCTGAAGCAGGGAGATCGCTGGACACTGGTCAATGTGAACGTTGATGGCGTCAATCTGCGCTTGACGTTCAAGAACCAGTTCGCCGATCTTTATCAGCGCTATAACAGCGTCACCGGCGTTATCGATGGCTGGGAGTCGCAGGTGTCGATCAAGGCGACTGGCGGAGAGAGCGGCAGTGACGAAGGTTGAGCAGTCGGCAGCGGGCGTTATCGCGCTCAGCGGCGAGCTGCTGTTCGGTACCATCATGGCTGTTCGGGCCGAGGTCGAGACACTGTTGAGCAAGCAAACAGGACAGTGCCTGCTCGATTTCAGCGAGGTCACCCGCGTTGACAGCTCGGCATTGGCGCTTTGGCTTGCCTGTTGTCGCCTCGCGGCGCGCAATAACCTGGAGTTGACCGCTATCAACATCCCGTCCGATATGGCTGCAATTGCCGATCTGGTCGGAGTGGATGGGGCTCTTCGTCACGCCTGAGTCAGACTTTGGCGCGGGTTGATCGATCGCCTGCGTCGAATCCTCCCCCACTTCCTGGCTTGCTGTCGGTCCCGTGGTGGCCCGCGCTGCGGTGAAGCTGTATCATTCCCCCCCTGTCTTGAAACGAACCCATACTCTGCATTCGGAGTTGCGCATGCATGCTGAAGAAGTGAAACAGATCATCGAGCGTGAGCTTGAGGGCTGCACCGTGTATACAGCAGGAGAAGGCTGTGATTTCCAGATTACCGCGGTCGGTGAATGTTTTGCCGGTCTGAGTCCGGTGAAAAAGCAGCAGCTGGTTTATGCCTGCCTGACCGAGCAGATCGCCAGCGGTGCCATCCATGCTGTTTCAATTAAGACCTTTACTCCCGAGCAGTGGGCTGCGAAGCAGTAAAACGCTCAGCTGACAGGATCGCCTGATGGATAAATTGTTAATCGAGGGTGGCGTCACCCTGCGGGGTGAGGTGCGTATCTCCGGTGCCAAGAACTCGGCGCTGCCGATCCTGGCATCGACGCTGCTGGCCAGTGAGCCCGTTACCATCTGTAACCTGCCTCATCTGCACGATATTACCACCATGCTCGAGCTGATTCGGCGCATGGGGGTTGAGCTGATGGTGGACGAGAAGCTCAGCGTCGAGATCGACCCACGTACGATCCATGACTTTTGTGCACCCTACGATCTGGTCAAGACCATGCGCGCGTCGATCCTGGTATTGGGACCGATGCTGGCTCACTTCGGCAGTGCCGATATCTCCCTGCCCGGCGGTTGTGCCATCGGTAGCCGCCCGGTGGACCTGCATATCCGGGGTCTCGAGGCGATGGGCGCTGATATCAAGGTCGAAAACGGCTATATCCGGGCTCGGATGAACGGCCGCCTGAAGGGCGCGCGGGTGTTTTTCGACACCGTGACCGTCACCGGCACCGAGAATATCCTGATGGCCGCGACCCTGGCCGAGGGTGAAACCATCATCGAGAACGCGGCGCGCGAGCCCGAGGTGGTGGATCTGGCTGAGTGTCTGATTGCGATGGGGGCGGATATCAAGGGCGCCGGTACCGATACCATCACCGTGCGTGGGGTCGAGAAGCTGCATGGCTGTCGTTTCTCGGTGATGGCGGATCGCATCGAAACCGGTACCTATCTGGTTGCCGCCGCCGTGACAGGGGGCAGCGTCAAGTGCCTCAATACTCGTCCGGATACCTTTGATGCGGTGCTGCAGAAGCTGGAAGAGGCGGGTGCGACCATCGAGACCGGCGACACCTGGGTCAGCCTGGACATGGGCGGGCGCAGGCCCAAGGCGATCAGTCTGACCACGGCGCCTTACCCGGCGTTTCCCACCGACATGCAGGCGCAGTTTGCTGCGTTGAATACCGTCGCCAGTGGTGTCGGACGGATCAAGGAGACGATCTTCGAGAACCGTTTCATGCACATGCAGGAGATGATTCGCATGGGTGCCGATATCACCATCGATGGCAACACCGCGATCATCGAAGGGGTGGAGAAGTTGCAGGGTGCGCCGGTGATGGCGACGGATCTGCGGGCGTCGGCCAGTCTGGTCATCGCGGCTCTGGTGGCGGAGGGGGAAACCCTGATCGACCGCATCTACCATATCGATCGCGGTTACGAGTGTATCGAAGAGAAACTACAGTTGCTCGGCGCACGTATTCGACGCGTGCCGGGATGATTGAGCGAAGAGGCTAATGAAAGAACAGCTGACCATAGCCCTGTCGAAGGGGCGCATTCTGAAGGAGACGCTGCCGCTGCTGGCGGCGGCGGACATTGTGCCGGCGGAGGATATCTTCTCCAGCCGCAAGCTGATCTTCGATACCAACCATCCCCATATCAAGCTGGTGGTGATTCGTGCCACCGATGTGCCGACCTACGTCGAGTATGGCGGTGCCGATATGGGCGTGGCGGGCAAGGATGTGCTGATGGAGCATGGCGGTGAAGGCCTCTACGAACCGCTCGATCTGGAGATCGCCAAGTGTCGGCTGATGGTTGCGGGTATGAAGGACGCGGCGCCGGTACAGGGGCGGATGAAGGTGGCGACCAAGTTCGTTAACGTCACCAAGGAGTATTTTGCCCGCCAGGGCGCTCAGGTCGATATCATCAAGCTCTATGGTGCGATGGAACTGGCGCCGATCATGGGGCTGGCCGACCGCATCGTCGATATCGTCGATACCGGCAACACGCTGCGCGCCAATGGCCTGGAGCCGATGGAGCATATTGCCGATATCAGCTCGCGTTTCGTGGTCGGGCAGCCGTCGATGAAGATGAAGTATCGCCAGATCCAGCCGATTCTGGATCAGCTGGCCGAAGCGATCGCTGCCAAACGTGAGGGGGCAGGGGAATGAGCAAGCTGGAGATAGTGCGTCTCGATAGCCAACAGGCAGACTTTTCCGAGCGCCTTGACGCGCTGCTGGCCTGGGAGAGCGTATCCGACACCCAGGTCAACGATATCGTCAATGAGATCCTCGGGCGCATTCGTGCCGAGGGTGATGCGGCGCTGGTGGAGTACACCAACCGCTTCGACCGCATGAGCGTCGACTCCATGGCGCAGCTGGAGATGGGGCAGGATAGGCTGCAGCAAGCCTTGGCCGATCTGCCTGCCGATCAGCGTAGCGCGCTGGAGAAAGCGGCGGAGCGGGTGCGTGCCTACCACGAACGCCAATTGAGCAGCTCCTGGCAGTACACCGAGGCGGACGGCACCATGCTCGGTCAGAAGGTGACGCCGATGGACCGGGTCGGGCTCTATGTGCCGGGCGGCAAGGCCGCCTACCCCTCGTCTGTGCTGATGAATGCACTGCCGGCCCATGTGGCAGGCGTGGAAGAGATCATCATGGTGGTGCCGACGCCGGATGGCGTGGTCAATGAGCTGGTGCTGGCCGCCGCGGCGCTGGCCGGTGTCAGTCGTGTATTCACGGTCGGTGGAGCTCAGGCCGTGGCGGCACTGGCCTATGGTACGGAGACCGTGCCGCGGGTGGACAAGATCGTCGGCCCCGGCAATATCTTCGTCGCCACCGCCAAACGTGCCGTGTTCGGCGCGGTCGGTATCGATATGATCGCCGGACCCTCGGAGATCCTGGTGATCTGCGATGGCCAAACCGATCCGGACTGGGTGGCGATGGATCTGTTCTCCCAGGCCGAGCATGATGAAGATGCCCAGCCGATTCTGGTATCCCCGGACGCCGAGTTTATCGACCGCGTGCAGGCCAGCATCGAGAAGCTGCTGCCGACCATGGAGCGTGCCGAGATCATCGAGGCGTCGCTGCACAATCGCGCCATCCTTATCAAGGCCCAAGATCTCAGCGATGCGGCGCGGATCAGTAACCGGGTGGCGCCGGAGCATCTTGAGCTGTCCGTGGCCGACCCCGAGGCGATGCTCAATGATATCCGCCACGCCGGTGCGATCTTCATGGGTCGCTACACGGCCGAAGCGCTCGGTGATTACTGTGCAGGCCCTAACCATGTGCTGCCGACTTCGGGCACGGCTCGATTCTCGTCGCCATTGGGGGTGTATGACTTCCAGAAGCGCTCGTCGCTGATCATGTTCTCCCATGACGGTGCATCGGAGATGGGTAAAGTGGCCTCGGTACTGGCGCGTGGTGAGGGGCTGACGGCGCATGCGCGGTCGGCGGAGTATCGGATCAAGTCCTGATCCGGAGGGGTGAAAACAACCTGAAGGCATGCCGGTGAGCATGCCTTTTTTATGAGCGCATCAGTTGACGTTGGTGGGGCGCTCGATGGTGGTGACCACCACGTCCTGCTGCGCTCCGTCTCGGAAAATTGTGAAGCGCGCTTTTTCGCCCGGTTTCAATCGGGCAATGGTGTTCATTGTAGTGTGTCCATCGTCGGTGATCGGCACATCGTCCAGGGCCAGCAGGATGTCGCCCGGCTGCAGGCCTGCTGTATGGGCCGGGCTGTCTCGGTAGATACCGGCGATGATCAGACCGTGCTGGTCGGCGGCGAGGCCGAAGGACTCCGCCAGGCGCGGATTCAATGGTTGCGCTTCGACGCCGACCCAGCCGCGCACGACACGACCCTGTTCGATCAGGTCCTCCAGTACCTGCTTGACCAGGTCCACGGGGATGGCAAAACCTATCCCTTCGGAGCCGCCCGACTTGCTGAAAATGGCGGTGTTGATGCCGACCAGGTTGCCGTTGGGATCGATCAGCGCGCCGCCCGAGTTGCCAGGGTTGATCGCCGCGTCGGTCTGAATGAAGTCTTCGTAGGTGTTCAGGCCCAGACTGTTGCGGTCGGTGGCACTGATGATGCCCTGGGTCACGGTCTGGCCGACGCCAAAGGGGTTGCCGATCGCCAGCACGACGTCGCCGACACGCAGGGCTTCGCTCGGTGCCAGGGTAATATCGGGCAGGTCGTTGAGGTTGATCTTCAGTACCGCGATATCGGTTTCCGGGTCGGTACCCACGGTTTTGGCCACCGCTTCGCGACCGTCACGCAGGGCGACGATGATTGAGTCGGCGCCGGCGATAACATGGTTATTGGTGACGACGTAGCCCTGAGGGTTGATGATGACGCCAGAACCCAGGCTGGAGTGGACCCGCTCTTGTGTCGGCGGTGTGTCCGAGTTGAAATAGTGCTTATAGAGCGGGTCGTTACCGATAGGATTGCCTTCACTATCGACCAGGGTGCGAGTATAGATGTTGACCACCGCCGGTGCGGCACGGTCTACCGCGTCGGCGTAGCTGAACGGACCCTGCATGCTGTTGCCGGTGTTGCGGGCCTGACGGATCTCGACCCTGGGGCTGTTCTGCAACAGCTGAGGGTAGAGCTGCAGAATCAGGGCCGCGGCGAGAATACCCGCGATAACGGGCCAACCGAGAAATGAAAGTATGCGCATAGGTCAGTAGTGCAAAAGCGGAACCGCTACCAAAAGCACCAATTATACGGATAGTTGTTGAGTAATGGGAAACACTGATGACAGATAATACAGGCGTCGAGATTGGGCGCGTCGTGAATTATTGTGACCAGCTGCTGCAGGCGAGCCGTTTCAAGGACTACTGTCCGAACGGGCTGCAGGTTGAGGGTCGATCCCATGTGCGGCGGATACTGACCGGCGTTACCGCCTGTCAGGCGCTGCTGGACGAGGCCGTCGCCTGGCAGGCCGACCTGCTGCTGGTCCATCATGGGTACTTCTGGAAAGGGGAGGCGGCTGCGATCACAGGGATCAAGCAGCGGCGTCTCAAAACTCTGCTGTGCGCCGATATCAACCTGCTTGCCTACCACCTGCCGCTGGATGCGCACCCGGAGTATGGTAACAACGCCCGGTTGGCAAAGTTGTTGGGTATCGACGTGCAGGGTGGGCTGGAGCCAGACAATCCGTTGAGCGTAGGGAATATCGGCGTGCTGCCACAGCCAATGGCGCTGCAGCCGTTCAGCGAACGGGTGGCGGCCGCGCTGGGCCGGGTGCCTCAGGTGATCAGCGGTGGTGAGCATCCGATACGCCATATCGCCTGGTGCACGGGTGCCGCCGATCGTATGATCGAGCAGGCGAAGGCCCTGGGGGCGGATGCCTTTCTAAGTGGCGAGATCTCGGAGCCGGTGGTGCATTTCGCACGTGAGGCGGGTGTTCACTACATCGCAGCGGGGCATCATGCCACCGAACGCTACGGGATTCAGGCGTTGGGCGCGCATGTCGCGCGCCACTTCGGTATCGAACATCGCTTTGCCGATATCGATAATCCGGTCTGAATCGATATCGGCAGGCTTACTCGCAGTTCAGCCCGAGGTGACTCGCGCCGCCTTTTTTTTTGCCGGGACGTCGGGGGTTGGCGTCTGGTGCTCCCCTTCATCCTCCTCCTGCGCGGCTTTGAGGCCGTAGCGGTCAGACAGGGTACCCTCCTGGTCGTCCCGCTTGGGGGCATAGTCGCGTGGGGGTTCCGGTAGCTCCTCCGCCTCGGCGTTATCCACAGCGTCGGTCACCGTGGGGATATCCTGCTTGTGCAGGCGCGGCTGCAGAGACGCCTGCAACGCTTCCCCCGGCTGCTCATTGGTGCACAGGGTCTGTGCGCCCGATGCCAGGTGTTGATGAACCCGGCGGTACTGTTCGGTCAAACCGTTGACCAGTTCCGCCGTTGTTTCAAAATGCTCGGTGACCTCATCCTTGTATTTATTGAGTTCCGCCCGCGCGGCATCCAGCTCGCTGGCCATCTCCTGTTGGCGGCCGCTGTTACTGCGCCCCAGCAGGTAACCGATCACCAGACCGATGGCAACGCCGACAAGGCTCAGTGTCCAGGCATTACTCACTTCCACAACATCTCCTTCAAACAGCAACTTTCCACATGTGGGTAGAATATGACAATCCGCCCTTCATGCCTATCTCCCAGCGACGCGACTTTCGTCCCGAGCGCGCTCCAGCTGTGCTGAGAGCGTATCGACCTGGGCGCGGATCAACGCTTGGGCGGTAGTGGCGTCGCCGGCAGAGACGGCGTCGTACAGCGACTGGTGCTGGTGGATGATCAGGTCCCGTTCCGGGTAGCGGAATACCACCATATTGCTGACCGGTTGCAGCCCCTCGATAACGGCATGCATCAGCAGGCTCAGCAAGCGGTTCCCGGCGGCATCGACGAGCGCGCGATGGAACTCGACATCCGCCACGCAAAACTGCTCAGGCTGGTCGCAGAGACCTTTCTGCGCGTTGAGCGCTGCCTGCAGCCGCTGCAGATCCTCTGCGCTGTGGTTTTCCGCGGCCAGCGTAGCGCAGAGTTGCTCCAGTTCCAGCCGGCACTGGATGATCTCCTCCAGGGACAGGCTGTTGAGTCCTGCCAGCAGGCGTGTTGCGCTGGACAGCCCCTCTCCGAGTTCGCTGATATCCGGGCGATTGATGAAGGTCCCGCCGGTGGGGCCGCGACGTGAACGCACCAGGTTCTGCGCGGCCAGGTGTTTGAGCGCCTCGCGTATGGTGGGGCGGGAGACCTGAAAACGCTTGGCCAGCTCCTCTTCGGTAGGCAGGCGGTCATCGGCGTTGAGCGTGCCATCGGCGATGGCGGCGCGTATCTGATCGGCGATCTGGCGCGGCAGGTTTTGCTGGTTGACGGGGTTGAACTCCACGTATCGGCTCCGCAGTGCACTCAGGGGAGGGCCGGTTATGGCCCGATTTTTAGAAAGTATTCCATACTTGCTGCTATTTGTTAATTTGCTTGACAAATAAAAAGGTCGTGGAACATTCTATTGTTAATTTGTAAGGCAAATAGACTTTTGCTGTTGAGACGGGCTCTCTGTACGCAATGGTCTAAGGTGAAAACAAAAGAAAGAGGAGCGCACGATGTTCAAGGCACTGGTGCTGGATCAGGTCGACGGTAAAACGACAGCCGAAATCAAGCAGCTTGATGAATCGGAGTTGCCGGCAGGTGAGGTGTTGATCGAGGTCGGCTACTCGTCGCTTAACTACAAGGATGGTCTGGCGGTTACCGGCAAGGGGCCGATCATCGCCAAGTTTCCGGCTATCCCCGGCATCGATCTCGTAGGTCAGGTTATCAGCTCTGAGGACCCGCGTTTCAGTCCCGGTATGCAGGTGGTCGTGACCGGCTGGGGCGTTGGCGAGCGTCACTGGGGAGGCATGGCGGCGCGTGCGAGGATGCAGGCGGATTGGCTGGTGCCGCTGCCGGAGGGTATGTCGCCGCAGACCGCCATGGCCATAGGCACCGCCGGACTGACGGCGATGCTCTGCGTGTTGGCGCTGGAGGAAGCCGGCGTCAAGCCAGAACAGGGGCCGGTACTGGTCACCGGGGCGTCCGGCGGTGTTGGTAGTGTCGCGGTCAACCTGCTGTCGCGTCGCGGGTTCGAGGTGGTAGCGGGGACCGGTCGCGTTGAGGAGGAGCCCTACCTGCGCAAGCTGGGCGCACAGGCGATCCGTTCCCGTGACGAGATGGCCGTGGTCAGTCGCCCGCTGGAGAAGCAGCGGTGGGCCGGTGTGGTCGATACGGTGGGTGGCACGGTGCTGGCGCGCGCGTTGGCTGAAACCCTGTATGCAGGCGCGGTTGCCGCCTGCGGCCTGGCCGGCAGCGCCGATCTGCCAACCACGGTGATGCCGTTTATCCTCAGGAACGTACGCTTGCAGGGGGTGGATTCCGTCTCCTGCCCCACCGAGCGCCGCACCCTGGCCTGGCAGAAGCTGCAGCAGGAGCTCGACACTTCGCTGCTCGGCGATCTGGTGCAGGAGATAGCACTTGAGCAGGTGCCGGAGTATGCCGAGCGAATCGTGCAGGGCAAGGTGCGTGGCCGTACGCTGGTCAGAATAGCGGAGTGATCCATCCGATCCGGCCCTGAAGCGCAGTGATATACTGCGCTTTTCTATCGGCGGCAGGAGCTGCATCCTGTGTGCGCATGGATGTGCAGCAGTGGAGGGGCGTGATGTACAGGTTGGTGTTGCTCTATTGGTTGCTGCTCTCCAGTAGCCTGTCCTTTGCTGCGTCGATAATACTGGTTGATGGCGGCGACCGTCGCATCGAGCTGGATCAGCCGGCTCACAGAATCGTCACGCTGGCACCGGATCTGGTCGAGAACCTCTATGCCATCGGCGCCGGCGAGCGCATCGTCGGTCGGGTCAGCTATTCCGATTTTCCTCACCAGGCGCAAGCTATCCCGTTGGTGGGCGACTATCAGCGCTTCAATGCCGAGGTGATCCTGAGCCTGCAGCCGGATCTGATCCTGGCCTGGCTGGAGGGTAATCCGGAGGCCGAACTGAGACGGCTGGAGGGTTTCGGCCTCAAGGTGGTGCGCCTGTCGACCAAGCGAATCGAACAGATTCCCGTCAACCTGCGTTTGCTGGGCCGTTTGACCGGAATGGAGGTTGAGGCTAAACAGGCCGCCGAGCGGTTCGAGGTGCGTCTGCGTGGGCTCAGGCCCGAACCGGCTCGCGCACCTGTACTGTTTTACCAGCTCTGGGATAACCCTCTGTTGACGGTCAGCGGTGATGCGCTGATCGGGCAGGCGATCGAGTTCTGCGGCGCGTACAACCCCTTTGGCGGTCGTCCCGAAGCCGCTCCCCAGGTCAGTATCGAGGCGGTGATATCGGCGGCGCCCGAGCTGATCGTCAGCACCGACGAGGTGGGGGATGGATGGCAGGATCGCTGGCTGAACTGGCAGACGATACCGGCGGTGGGCAGGGGCGCGCTGTATACCCTGAATGCCGATCAGATCCACCGGGCGACACCGAGGTTTCTGGATGGGCTTGAGGCCCTGTGTGACGCCGTTGCCACAGCGCGTCGGCTTGCTCACCGGTGAAACCTGGTCGTCATCGACGGCAACAGCTGTACTGCATTCCGCTTTTCCGCCACTATATTAGCGCTTTTGGCCCGGTTACAGCCTACGCCGGGGTCCGCTATCCGTGTCTGCTTGAAGGTGGCTACGAAGGGTGAAGTATCAGACCACGCTTAACGCCGTGTACGCTCAGCTCGACCGTCTGGGTGACCTGCCGATTTTCAGTGCTACCGTAAACCGTATTCGTCAGGTCAGCTCATCGCGGGAGAGTGATGCGATGGCGCTGGCCATGGCGGTGATGAAGGATGCGAATCTGTCGGCAAAGCTGCTCAAGATTGCCAACACGCCTCATTACAATCGCGGTCACGGAGAGATCAGTGTTGTTTCCCGCGCTGTGGTCTTGATCGGTTTCGAGCCGATTCAGAACCTGTCGATGACGCTGAAGCTGATCGAGGCGTTCTCCATCGATGAGCCCGGCACCGGGATGGACAACCTGCTGATCAGTGCATTTCTGAACGCGGCGATGGCGCGGGAGATCGCCATGCGCTCCGGGGCCATGGATATCGAGGAGAGCTATATCTGCGGACTGCTCTATGGTCTGGGTGAGATTGTCGTGGCTTATACCCTGCCGGAGCGATACCGCAAGATGCTCAAGCTCCGCGCCTTGGGCCAGGAGCAGTGGGAGGGGATACAGTTGAGTGAACTGGGCGGGCATTTCAGCGATATCGGCCAGGATCTGTCGCAAAGCTGGGGCTTTCCGAAGAGCGTGGTGCAGGCGATGGATCCGATGAGCGCCGAGCTGCTCAAACCCTCGCATCGACTCAACCATCTGCTGGCGGCAGGGTGTCATGATCTGCTGGAGCTGATCTATTATCGCGACACCGGCAGAGAGCTGGATTACGGCAAACGTCTGCGCCAGCTTGCCAGCTGCACCGGACTCACCGATAAAGAGATTGAAGCCTCGATCAACGCTTCGTTCCGGCAGGTGTGCGATATCAGCGTGGAGTATGGCTTGCCGGCCAAAGCGCTGACGCCCCCTTATCAGGGCAGCGGGAATAGCCAGCTGGACGAGCTGTCACGCAAGCTGGCGTTCTATATCAGCTCCCGTAGTGAGCAGTTTCAGGCCGCCGAGCCGAGACCGATCACGCCGGTGGCACAGCCGGTTCAGCCATCCCAGGACCAGCTGCAGCTGGATTATCTGTCGAAGATCAACGAGATGCTGGCTGCCGGTGCCAAACCCTCGGCGATCGTTGATATCGCGGTTGAGGCGATTGAGCGCTGCTCCACGCTGGACAGGGTGGCGTTTTGTCTGCTCAGTGATGATCGCAGCAAGCTTTCCGCACGCATAGTGCGTGGCCTGGAGGGGGCGTCACTGAAAAAGGTGATGCAGCTCAATTCGGCCGAACCCAAGGGGCAGCTCTTTGTGCGTCTGGTGGAGAAGGGGAGCACCCTGTTGGTGTCGGACTGTACGGAACAGGGGTGGGCGGAGCGTCTGCCGGCCGACTTTATGCGCACTGTGGCGCCGACCGGTTTTATCGCTGCGCCTCTGCGTGTCGGGAGTCGCTCCTTGGGCCTGTTTTACGCGGATACGGTGCAGTTGGGCAAGCATGTCGACGATGCGGCATTTCGCGTGTTCAGCCAGTTTTTGGTGCAGACGCGGCTCGCGCTTGAAGTGCAGCGCCACGAGGCCCGCACCAGTTAGTTCCACACGGCCTGACTGGTTACTCCTGCTTCTCCTTGTCGCCGGTGAAACCCTCGATGAACGCGCTGGTGTCCCTGAGCGCCTTTTTGCCCAGCTCCACCGCCTTTTCGGCGCCGGCCTTGGTGCTGCAGGCGGCACGCTCGGCGGCGCAGCGCGATTCGCAACCCAGGCGGGCGGCTTTGTCGCCGAAGTGCTCGATGCTGCACTGTGCATCGCACAACGTCTGCTCCATGGCGCAGTTGGCCCGCGCCTGCACGCTGGTCAGGGTCGCCAGCAGGAGACTAAGGGTCAGCAGTAGGGTCTTCATCGGTCGTGGTACTCTCGCTGGTTGATTGGGTGTGACTGCCCCTGGGCTGCCAAAGAACTTCGCTGCCGTTGTTGCGCCGGGCCAGCAGTCGGGCGTAGACAAACAGCAGGTCGGACAGCCGGTTCAAATAGGCGACCGACAAAGGGTTGACCGTTTCGGTTGCGGCCAGTTCCACCAGCCGGCGTTCGGCTCGACGGCAGACGCTGCGCGCCAGGTGTGCCTCGGCTGCCGGGCGGCAGCCGCCCGGCAGGATAAACTCCTTCAGTGGGGGAAGGGTTTCATTGAGCAGGTCGAGCTGCTCTTCAAGCTCCTCCACTACCGAGGCGTTGATAACCGTGTAGTGGGAGTCAGCGACGGCCAACTCCCCACCCAGATCAAACAATTCGTTCTGAATCTTCAGCAGCGCCGGTTGCAGCTCGTCGCCATCGGAGAGGTCGGCCAGCAGCAGGCCGATCAGCGAGTTGAGTTCGTCCACCTCGCCAAGCGCTTCGATACGGGGATGGGTCTTGGCCACCCGATTACCGTTGGCCAGGCCCGTGGTGCCCTTGTCACCCTTGCGGGTGTATAGGCGTGTCAGGCGATTACCCATCTTATGCTCCCCAATTTCGACTGTGACGATTGTTAGAAAGTGTAGCCGACGGAGCGTAGCAGATTGTGCTCGGCGGCGGGATAGCATAGAGGGGGGCTGGACAATAGCGGGCCGGTTCCCCTCAGTGTCAGGGGCTAGTCGCCCAGCGTACTGCGTGCCGGCAGCACGATCTCCGCTTCGGGCTGTAGGCATATCGCCTGGTTACGCTCCGGGTAGGGCAGGTTGCTGAGCAGATGTCGCATGGCGTTGATGCGGGCGCGTTTCTTGTCGTCGGAGCGGATTACGGTCCAGGGTGCATCTGCGGTGTCGGTGTGGATGAACATCGCTTCCTTGGCTTCGGTGTATTCATCCCACTTGTCCAGCGAGGCCAGGTCGATCGGCGACAGTTTCCAGTGTTTGAGCGGATCCTGGCGGCGCGCCTGGAAACGACGGAACTGCTCATCGCGGCTGACATCGAACCAGAGTTTGAACAGCCGAATGCCGCTGCGCACGAACATCTTCTCCAGCTCCGGCGTTTCGCGCATGAACTCCAGATACTCCGACGGTGAGCAGAAATCCATCACCCGTTCGACACCGGCGCGGTTGTACCAGGATCGGTCGAACAGGACGATCTCGCCAGCGGCCGGAAGGTGCTTGATGTAGCGCTGATAATACCACTGCCCGCGTTCGCGCTCGGTCGGCTTCTCCAGCGCGATAACGCGGGCGCTGCGAGGATTAAGGTGTTCCATGAAGCGCTTGATGGTGCCGCCCTTGCCCGCGGCATCGCGCCCTTCGAACAGGATCAACACCTTTTCGCCATTACTGCGCACCCAGTTCTGCATCTTCAGCAGTTCGATCTGCAGATCCAGTTTGAGCGCCTCATACTCATCGTTCTTCATCTTTTTCGTATGGCTCATACCGGTTCCTCTCGGGTGTTGAGGCTTTGCTCAAAGCGTACCGCATTCAACAGGCGTGTGTTCAATGGGGTTTCAACCCCGACCTCCCGGGCTGCAGCACAGAGGAAGCCGGTGATCTGCTCGATCTCGGTGCGCCGACCGCTGCGGAGGTCCTCCAGCATCGACGAGCGGTTGTGTGCGGTGTTGGTAGCCACTTGCCGGACCTGCTCAAGCAGCGGCGTATCGAACAGGGGCTGGGCGCAGGCCGCTGCCACCCGTTCGATCTCGCTACAGAGCGCTGTCAACTCGTCGCTGTACTCGGCTCCAAGCAGCTCTCCGTTTCGGCAGCCATGCAGCGCCGTCAGCGGGTTGATGGCGGCGTTGATCGCCAGTTTTTGCCACAGGGCATGGTTGATATCGCGGCTGATCTGGACCGGGTGATCCAGTCGATCCCAGCCGTCGGGATAGCGGGCGCCGGCATCGGCCGGTGGATTGAGCCGACCGACCAGGGTCTGGCCCTCGCCGGACTGAATCACCTCGAACGCAGCGGTGCGGCGAGCACCGGAGGTGGTGATACCGGCCCACACCGGACGCGGAAACAGGGCTGCGGCGCTTTTTTGCTGGTGGCCATATCCGTTCTGAAGCAGTAGGATTTGCGCATCCGGCGTGAGCCGGGGCGATATGGCATTAATTGCGTCGATCGAATCATACGCCTTGGTGGTGACCAGCAGATGCTGAATGTCGCCGCTCGCGGAGATCGGTTCGGCATCGACTTGGGCTGTGTGCCAGGCGTTATCCCGTTGCACGCGTACCTGACAACCGCGTTGATTCAGCCTGTCGAGCTGCGCTTCATCGCGCAGCAGCAGGGTCACTGCGATACCGGCTCGGGTCAGTCGTTCGGCGAACAGGCAGCCTATCGCACCCGCGCCGAGAATATGCCAGCGCATCGGCTCTCTCCATCGCTCCAGAAAGCGCTATGATAGCGGCGCCGGCAACCCGACAGAACCCCCGGAAACGGGTCGTCAGACTCTGCCCCGTTTTCACCGTAGATCAGGAGATTGAAGATGCCCTCGTTCGACATCGTATCCGAGCTGGATATGCATGAAGTCACCAACGCGGTGGACCAGGCCAACCGCGAAATTCAGCAGCGCTATGATTTCAAGGGCGTGAAGGCGGAGTTCGAGATGCAGGACGATACCGTCACCCTGACCGCCGAGGTGGATTTCCAGCTGCAGCAGATGCTCGAGGTGCTGCGCGGCAAGCTGACCGGGCGTAAGATCGACATCAAGTGCATGGAGGTCAAGGACCCGGATGTCAGCGGCGTCAAGGCGACCCAGCAGGTGGTGCTCAAGCAGGGGCTGGATCAGGCGATGGCGAAGAAGATCACCAAGTTGATCAAGGAGAGCAAGCTTAAGGTGCAGTCGCAGATCCAGGGTGAAAAGGTACGCGTGACCGGTAAAAAGCGCGACGATCTGCAGGCCGCCATGGCCCTTTTGCGCGAGGCCGATATCGAGCTGCCGCTACAGTTCAATAACTTCCGCGACTGATCTGGACTGCGGGGGAGAGGCTTAGTGCTTCTCCCCGGCGCCGTAGCGGCACTGCTCGCAACGCCCCTCCTCCATGCAGGCGATCAGGAACAGTTCGCGCACCAGCTCCTTCTCCCTGCCCTGACAGCAGCAAAAATCTCCCGCATTCAGCAAGCCCGATTCCAGCATCGGCTTGAGCTCCTCACTGTGCCAGTGCAGCAGCACCACGCCGGTATTCCTGAGCGTCACCCGCAATTCAGGATCTTTGCGCTCCAGCCAGGCATCGATTTGATAAGCCATCGGTCACTCCTTGTGGCGATTAAAAATCGGTCAAATCGATACTAATGATAATCAATATCATTTGCAATAAGGAAAATCGACAGATGAGCGATTCGAGTCTGCGGCCAGTGCGGGTCAGTGCCCCTCGGCGTGAGCGTTTGCCGCGATATGATTGAATCGGTGCCGTAGGGTCCACAGCATCAGCAGTGAGGGCAGCACCATCAGCGCGGTGACCACAAAGAAACGCTCCCAGCTGCCGAGCCAGTCCACTGTGTAGCCGCTGAGTCCGGCCAGTGTGGTGCGGCTCAGGTTGCCGAGAGATGCGAGCAGGGCGTACTGGGTGGCGCTGAAGGCGCGCCCGGTGAGCAGGGTCAGGAAGGAGACGAAGGCGACGGTGGAGAAGGCGGTGGTGAAGTTATCGACGATCAGGGTCAGCACCAGCAGCCACTCCACCGGCCCGGCGGCGGCGATGATTGCGAACATCAGGTTACTCGCGGCCATGGCGCTGCCGCCGAGCAGCAGGCCGCGGACTACGCCGAAACGGGTATTGAAAGCGCTGCCGATCAGCGTGAAGGTGACGGTGATGAACCAGCCGAACATCTTGGTGTACTCACCGATCTGGGCGTTACTGAAGCCCACCTCTTTGTAGAACACGATCGACATGCGGCCGAGAAACGCCTCGCCGACCTTGAACAGGAAGATGAACAGCATCAGCATCAGTGCCACCCGCACGCCGTTTTTACGGAAGAACTCGGCGAAGGGCTCGATCAGCGTCACCGTTATCCAGGCCAGGACAGATGACGCATGCAGTCGCTGTTGGTAGCTCTCCTCCGCACGGTGCTGCAGTCGGTCACGGTCGCTGCTGGGCTCACGCACGATCAGCGTACAGACCATCAACAGCACCAGCACACCCGCCATCAGCAGGTAGACCCCGTTCCAGCCGATCCGGTCCGCCTGTACAAACGCCAGGTAGCCGGGCCAGGAGTAGCCGGTCCACCAGCCGATAATCGACATCGCTGCTGCCGGGGGTAGTTTCTCCTTTTCGTGCGGCGCGAACTGGTCGATGCGAAAGGCGTCCACGGCCACGTCCTGGGTCGCGGAGCTGGTCGCTACGGCCAGGAACAGGGCGCCAGTCAGCAGCAGGTTCTGGCTCGGATCCAAGCCGGCGATAAGCAGTACCAGCATCAGCATCAGTGCCTGGGTCAACAGTATCCAGCTGCGGCGTTGGCCGAGTCGGCCGAGCAGGGGTAGATGGACCCGGTCCACCAGCGGTGCCCAGAGAAAGTTGATGGCGTACACGGTGGCCACCGACCCCAGCAGGCCGATCTCGGCGCGACTGATGCCATCGTCGGCCAGCCAGCCGCTCAGCGTGCTGCCGATCAGTACGAACGGAAAGCCGCTTGAGCACCCCATCAGGAAGATCCACAGCAGGCGGATGTCGCGATAACGGTCGAAGGTGGCCTTCCATGAGCTGGGCATGCGTTGAACCTGTGTCGGGTGAATATAAAGCCCGGAGTATATACGCCTGCGCAGCTCAACCGAAACAGCGACGGTGGGACTCTATACTGCAGTATGGGTTGGCGTTGAAGGAGCGCGTATGGGGCAGATCCTGATCCAGGCGGAGGGCGTTTCGAAGTCCTACATCAGCGGGCGAGAAACGATCCGGGTTCTGCACGGACTCAACCTGACTCTGCACAGCGGTGAAGCGGTGGCAGTGGTGGGGCCGTCGGGCTCGGGGAAAAGCACGCTGCTGAACCTGTTCAACGGCTTGTTGCGCCCGGACAGCGGCCGTCTGCAGTTGTTCGGTGCCGATCTGGCTAGCATGAACGGGCGAGATCTGGCCGCGCTGAGGCGCTCGCGTATCGCCACCCTGTTTCAGGACGGCAACCTGATCCCAACGCTCAACGTGGCGCGTAACCTGGCGTTTCGTCGACACTTGGCGGGTCGCGGCGATGGTGATGACGAGGTGCTGCTGGAGGCGCTGGAGATTGCTGCCATGGCGGGGCGCTATCCGGACCAGCTATCGGGTGGTCAGCGACAGCGTGCGGCGCTGGCTTGCGCGTTTGCGACCGCGCCGGAGCTGATCCTGGCGGATGAACCGACCGGCAGCCTGGATATCCACAATGCGGAGCGGGTGATGCAACTGTTCTTTGACCGGGTGCAGGCAGGACACCTGAGCGCGCTGATCGTGACTCATAACCTGCAGTTGGCGCGCCGATGCGACCGGGTGCTGGAGCTGGTGGATGGAGCCTTGCGGACATGGCACTGATCTCCGTATTTTTGAGCCAGTACCGGCGTCATCCAGGTCAACTGCTCGGCCTGCTGTCGATCCTGGCCTGTGCCGGCGCGCTGTGGAGTGGGATCCAGAGTCTGACCGGGCGGGCGAGCAGTGCACTCGCGCTGTCCAATGCCGCGCTGCAGACCTACTTCGAGGTGGAACGCGAAGACGGAAGAGCGTTGCAGGTGAGTGATTTCGCACGGTTGCGCCGGTCCGGAGTCTGCGTGACGCCGCGCCTGCTTGTGCCGCTGACCGAGCAGCTGTCGGTGTTGGGGATAGATCCGCTCACCGCCGACTGCCTGCGGATGCCGAAGCCGCAGACGCAAGTGGTCGAACAGCTGCTGGCGGCGCCGACGCAGGTCGCCCTCTGGGGAACGGCTGACAGTCTCCGGCTTTGGAGAGCGCTACCGCGTGCCGCATCTGCGGCGTACCCTCTCGCCGAGATGGAAACCTTGCCGCGTGGCGTATTGCTGACCGATATCGCCGATGCGGCACGACTCGATTCTAATGGCGTGGGCAGGCTCGCTCTGCTGCTGCCGACATCAGCGGCGCTGCCGTCGGGCTATAGATCGGCGCTGGTGGATTACGGCGTCGATCCCGGCTCACTGGTGGACAGTTTCCTGTTCAGTCTGGATGCACTTGGCTGGCTGGCGCTGCTGGTGGCAGCACTGCTGCTGCGCAGTGTCTACCTGCTGGAGCTGGAGCAGCGTCGGCGCACAATGCGTTTGCTGCACCGCCTGGGCGTGGAGCAGTGGCGGCTAAGGCTGTCTCTGTTGATCGAAGCGCTGCTGCTGGCGCTGCTGGGCGGCGCAGTTGGCCTTTGGCTGGGCCAGTGGCTGGCCCGGAGCCTGGCAGAGGGGATCGGCAGTACCCTGGCCAGTCTGTTCAGTCTGAACGCGTTGGGTGAAGCGGGGCCCATGTTGCAGATCTGGGTCGAGTTGGCGCTGGTGCTGCTGCTTCTAATCGGCTGGGCCGGTGTGGACCTGGTGCGATCGGGGCCAGGAGAGGAGATCGGTCGGCGCGCCGCATGGACAGGCTCCTGGTATCCGGCGTGGATAGGCGCTGCTCTGGCGATAGTCGGTGGTGCCGGTTTGCTGATGACGGATCAGTTGCAGTTGCTCTTTGCTATGACTGGGCTCTGTCTGTTGGGGGCCGGTCTCCTGGTGCCGGCCGGTGTGGGGTGGGGGCTGGCCTGGCTGCAGCACTTGAGCAAGGGTGTGCTGCTGGAGTGGTCCTGCTCGGAAATGGCGGCACTGTGCCGTTTGCTGCGTTTGCCGCTGCTGGCGCTGACCCTGGCTATCGCTTCCGCCATCGGCGTGCAGGCGATGGTCAGCGGTTTCGAAACCACCTTCACGCGCTGGCTTGAGCAGCGGTTGCAGGGCGACCTGTATCTCGATCCGGGGCGTCAGGTGTCGGCGAGTCTTTGGCGAGAGCGACTGACGCAGTTGGCGGGGGTTGCCGAGGTGCTGCCGATGACGCGGGGGCAGGTACTGGTCGATGGCCGTCCTAACGACCTGCTGGCCGTGGATCCCGGCTCTCCGCTGCTCGCGGGTTGGCGTTTTTTGCAGGCGGAGAACAACCCCTGGGACAGTTTGCGCGGGTCCGGTGTGCTGATCAACGAACAGCTGGCCAGGCGGCAGCGGATAGGCTTGGGTCAGTGGCTCGACATCACCTTGGGCGACAAGCGTGTGCGCCGCCGGGTGCAGGGTGTGTACGCCGATTACGGCCGTCCAGCCGGTGAGGTGGTGTTGCCGCTCGAGGTGCTGCCGCAGGCGGTGCCAGAGCAATACACCACCTTCGTGCTTGGACTCAAGGCAGGCGTTGCGCCGGGATCGGGAGTGCCGGCGCAGCCCTGGCTGGAGGGGAGCCGCTGGCAACAGCGAGCGTTGCTGCTGCAGCGAGCCCAGGCGGTTTTTGCCCGGACCTTCCAGCTGACGCGAACGCTGAACCTGCTCACCCTGGTATTGGCCGCGGCGGTGCTGGCGCTGATGGGGTTCAGGTTGTTTCGGTTACGTCAGCCACACTACACCCTGCTATATGTGGCGGGAATCGAAAAGCGTGCGTTGCGCTGGCGCCTGGTGACTCACGCCCTGGTGTTGACTCTGCTGCTGGCGCTGCTCGCGACGCCGCTGGGGGTAGGGCTCGGCTGGGTACTGGTAGCGAAGGTGAACCCGGCCGCATTCGGCTGGACACTGCCGCTGGGGCTCTATCCCGGCTATTGGTTGCAGGTATGGCTGATCTGCGCGCTGATCGGTGCTTTGGTGGGGGCTGCGGTAGGCGATCCTGTGCGGCTGGAGACACTGAAAAATGAGTAGGCGTAACCTGTTGGCGTCGCTAGTGGCGACGTTCTCGATGTTGACGCTGAATGGCTGTGGACAGGGCGAGACGCAGAGCGATCTGTCGACGCTGCTGAATGCCCCGGGGGATGGATTTCGCCAGGCGCAGGCTGGAATGCCGATCAACCTGCCCGCGGACATGGGAGTGCATCCCGAGTTCCGACTCGAGTGGTGGTACCTGACCGCCAATCTGCAGGCCGAGGGCGGCGAAGCCTATGGCGTGCAGTGGACCCTGTTCAGGCTTGGTCTTAAACCGGTGCAGGAGCCGCGGACTGATCTCGGCTGGTATCGGGATACGTTCTGGCTTGCGCACGCGGCGCTTAGCCGACCGGATCGACATCTGTTCGCAAGCAAGCAGGCGCGGGGTGGCAGCGGTCAGGCTGGCGTGAGTGTCGAGCCATTCCGCGCCTGGATCGACCGGTGGCGCTTTGAGGCGCAAGCTGCCGACGATTACCTGCTCGACGTTCAGACGCCAGCATTCGGCTATCGCCTGAGCCTGTCACCGCGGCTGCCGCCGGTGGTGCATGGTGAGCAGGGCTTCAGTGCCAAATCGGTGCAGGGTGGTGGCTCAATGTATTTCAGTTATCCCGCCCTCGATATCGAGGGAGAGGTTGAGATTGACGGTAAGTCTGTCAGGGTGATGGGGCAGGGCTGGCTCGATCGTGAATGGAGTAGCCAGTATCTGCGCCCGGGTCAACAGGGGTGGGACTGGCTGGCGCTGCATCTCGCGGATGGCCGACATCTGATGCTGTTCAGGATCAGGGGTGATTCAGACTACGTTTCCGGCACGCTGGTCGCTGCTGATGGCCGGTCACGCACTCTAGGTGCGGAAGAGTTCACGTTGCGGCCGCTGACATACCGGCAAACCGAAGCGGGGCGTATACCTGTAGCCTGGGTGTTTGAGTTGCCGGCACAACAGCTGCAACTGGAGATCCGCTCTTGGCCCGGGGAGTACTGGAATCCGGGGCGCTTCGGCTATTGGGAGGGGCCGGTCAGCGTACAGGGCAGTGTTCAGGGGGAAGGGTATCTGGAGATGACGGGCTACTCCAGGCAGAAGTGAAGCCGCCGGCAGCCGCCTTGGGACGGTGCCGGTACGGGGAGATCGGATCAGATGCGCAGAGCACCGTCTATCTCGAAGCAACGTCCATCGACATAGTCGTTTTCGAGAATGAAGGACACGGTCTTGGCGATATGTTCGGGTTTGCCAAGGCGCTTGGTCGGGATCATCGCTTCGATCTTTTCCCGGGCTTCCGGCTTCATCGCCATGACCATCTCGGTACCGATGTAACCCGGCGCGATAGACGCGGCACGGATGCCGTAACGGGCCAGCTCTTTGGCCCAGGTAACCGCCATCGCTTCGACAGCCGCCTTGGTCGCGGTGTAGTTGGTCTGGCCCATGTTGCCGGAGCGGGAGATCGAGGAGATGTTGATGATGCAGCCCTCGGTGCCCAGCTCGATCATCTTGGCGGCGGCTTCGCGACCGCACAAGAAGGTACCGGTCAGGTTGACCTTGAGTACCAGATCCCAGTTCTCTTTCGACATCTTGCCGACGATCTGGCCATCCTTCGCTTTAACGAACAGACCATCTCGGGTGATACCGGCGTTGTTGACCAGGCCGTTCAGCGTGCCCAGATCGGCGACGATATCGGTGAACAGCTTCTCGACCTCGGCCTCCTCGCTGATATCGGCAACATAGCCGCGTGCCTCGACGCCCTTTTCAACGCACATGCCGATGGTTTCGTCCAGATCCGTCTGGTTCAGGTCGACCAGTGCCAGCTTTGCACCCTTGCTGGCCAGTTCGAGCGCCATGGCGCGACCCAGGCCGCGTCCGCCACCGGTGATTACGATTACCTTGTCTTTCAGTTCCATATTGCCTGTCCTCTAGGGGGCGTTATCACAGTTCTGGTTGTTTTGCGTACAGTGCTCATTGTGCGTCGCAATATGTTGCGCTGCAACACAGAATTTCCGTATTGCAGCAAAATTCATTTTGCGAGGGACTGTTCAGCGTTCATATAGCCAATTGGTCGCAATTGAGGCGGCGGTTTGCGGTGTGCTTGCTGCCATCGGTTACTGTTGTGTGTCGCACTCTGTTAGTCTTGTAGCTGCTGTTAACTAACGAGATATGCAATGCGCTTCCTTTTTCTCCTGTTTGTCATTCTGCCGATCATCGAAATTACCCTCTTGCTTAAGGTCGGGCAGGCGATCGGTGCCTGGTACACCGTCGGGTTGGTGCTGTTGTCGGCCTTCATCGGCGTCAATATGCTCAGGCATCAGGGGCTGGCGACCCTGAGCCGCGCCCAGCAGCGTATGGATCGTCAGGAGCTGCCGGGGCAGGAGATGGTCGAGGGGATAGTGCTGGCGGTTGGCGGTGCGCTGCTGGTGACGCCGGGTTTTGTGACCGATGTGATTGGCTTCAGCTGCCTGATACCGCCGCTACGCCAGGCGTTCGCACGCTTGCTGATGAGCCGTTTTACGGTGATCGTCGCTTCCCGGGCGCAGGGTGGTATGGGCGGTTTTCACCAGGACGGGCCCGGTGAGCCGCGTCGCTACGAGCGCAACGGTGACGTGATCGAAGGAGAGATCGTCGACAAGGATAAGGACGACTCGGCTGATAAAAGGTAGAAAAATCTTCCTTCCACCCCTTGAATTCCATCTTCGCTACCCCACATAGGTCGCATCGGCTCAGCAGCTTGGGCAGGTGTGAGAAAAAAGTTTCTCTCGGCCATTGAAAACCGCGAGAGCGGCCCCACCTAGGTAGCCACAAGCCAAAAGCATCGAATTTTGAAGCCCGCGAGGGTTTCATCAAACAAAAAACCAACATCGCATTGGATCCTAGATACCAGGAGAACAACCAGATGAAAATTCGTCCACTTCACGACCGTGTAGTAGTTCGTCGCAGTGAGGAAGAAACCACCACGGCGAGCGGCATCGTGCTGCCGGGTTCTGCTGCAGAAAAGCCGAACCGCGGTGAAGTCGTCGCTGTCGGCCCGGGCCGCGTGCTGAACAGCGGCGAGGTTCAGGCGCCGTCCGTCAAAGTGGGGGATAAAGTCCTGTTTGGTCAGTATGCCGGCTCCAACACCGTCAAGATCGACGGCGATGAGCTGCTGATCATGCAGGAAAGCGAAATCTACGGCGTGCTGGAAGACTGATCGTCGCTATTAATCGCTTAACTTTTTTCGCTTAAAAGCGTTAACGAATTACAGAATTACAGGATATACGAATAATGGCTGCTAAAGACGTACGTTTCGGTAATGATGCCCGTCAGCGCATGCTCGCTGGTGTGAACATTCTGGCAGACGCGGTAAAAACCACCCTGGGCCCGAAAGGTCGTAACGTGGTACTGGAAAAATCCTTCGGTGCACCGACCGTCACCAAAGATGGTGTTTCCGTTGCCAAAGAGATCGAGCTTAAAGACAAGTTCGAAAACATGGGCGCGCAGATGGTCAAGGAAGTCGCTTCCAAGGCTAACGACGTGGCCGGTGACGGTACCACCACTGCAACCGTTCTGGCTCAGGCGATCGTCAACGAAGGTCTGAAGTCGGTTGCCGCGGGCATGAACCCGATGGATCTGAAACGCGGTATCGACAAGGCGACTGCTGCCGTCGTTGAACAGCTGCGTCAAATGGCTGTGCCCTGCGCCGATTCCAAGGCGATCGCTCAGGTCGGCACCATCTCCGCCAACTCCGACGTCGAAGTTGGCCAGATCATCGCTCAGGCGATGGAAAAGGTCGGTAAAGAGGGTGTTATCACCGTCGAGGAAGGTTCAGGTTTCGAGAACGAGCTGGACGTGGTTGAAGGTATGCAGTTCGATCGCGGCTACCTGTCTCCCTACTTCATCAACAACCAGGAAACCATGACTGCCGAACTGGAAGAACCGTTCGTGCTGCTGGTTGACAAGAAAATCTCCAACATCCGCGAGCTGCTGCCGGCACTGGAGCAGGTTGCCAAGGCTTCCCGTCCGCTGCTGATCATCGCTGAAGATGTTGAAGGCGAAGCGCTGGCGACCCTGGTGGTCAACACCATGCGCGGTATCGTCAAGGTTGCTGCCGTCAAGGCTCCTGGCTTCGGTGACCGCCGCAAGGCGATGCTGCAGGATATCGCGATCCTGACCGGTGGTCAGGTGATCTCCGAAGAGGTCGGTCTGAGCCTGGAGACCACAGGTCTTGAGCACCTGGGTACCGCCAAGCGTGTCAACATCACCAAGGAAAACACCACCATCGTTGATGGTGCCGGTTCCAAGGCCGATATTGACGCCCGCGTACAGCAGATCCGCGTTCAGATCGAAGAGACCACTTCCGATTACGACCGCGAGAAGCTGCAGGAGCGTGTTGCCAAGCTGGCCGGCGGTGTTGCCGTGATCAAGGTTGGCGCGGCTACTGAAGTCGAAATGAAAGAGAAGAAAGCCCGCGTCGACGATGCGCTGCACGCAACCCGTGCTGCCGTTGAAGAGGGTGTGGTACCTGGCGGTGGCGTGGCACTGATCCGCGCGCTGAGCAAGGTCGAAGGTCTGCAGGGTGAAAACCACGACCAGACCATCGGTATCCAGCTCGCTCTGCGTGCGATGGAAGCACCGCTGCGCCAGATCGTCGGTAACGCTGGTGGCGAAGGCTCGGTTGTTGTCGACAAGGTACGTGCCGGTGAAGGCGCATTCGGCTTCAACGCGGCGACCGAAGAGTACGGCGACATGCTGGAGATGGGTATCCTGGATCCGGCCAAGGTGACCCGTTCTGCGCTGCAGGCGGCGTCCTCTATCGCCGGTCTGATGATCACCACCGAAGCGATGGTTGCTGAACACCCGGAAGAGAAGCCGGCTATGCCTGACATGGGCGGCATGGGTGGTATGGGCGGCATGGGCATGATGTAATCAGCCTGATGTAGCTTGGAAAAGCCCCGCTCGTGCGGGGCTTTTTCGTGTCTGGCAAACCTGCTAGTGTGATTTTTCCAGCCTGTACGGAATAGTTAACGACAATGAGTGAACGTAAAGAGCCGGGGCTCAATCTATCAGGATTGGATGTCCAGGAACCGGATCGCAGGGTAAGCGGGTTGCCGCCGCGGGCCAAGGTCCAGGTGGCCGACAAGCCGCGTGGCGGCGGTTTTCTGCTGACGCTGATACTGCTGGTGCTGACGGTTGGGGGTTCGGGATTGGCGTATTGGACCGTGGGTCTCAAGCAGACGCTGGACAGTCAGCAGGCTGAGCTGGCCAAGGCGCAGGCGCGGCTGGCCGAGATGGAGGAGTTGCTGGCGCTGACCAGTGATACCGCCAGTCAGTCGGGGCAGACGCTGATGGGGCGGATCGGACAGCTGGAAAGCCGTGCCGGGGAGAAGTATGAACATTTCGACTCGGAGATCGCCAAGCTGTGGACCGTGGCCTACCAGCGTAACAAACCGCAACTCGAGGAGCAGAAAAAGGCGCTGGAGGCGCAGGGCGCCGAGCTGTCGGAGTTGAAAAAACAGTTGGCAGCAGCGGATAGCCGACTGGCCAAGCTGGGCAGCAGTGTCGACGCCGGCAAAAACGACCTGGCTGGGGTCAGGAAGCAGGTGTCGGGCCTGGATAAACAGGTATCGGGTCTGGAGAGTGCCTTGCAGGAGCAGCGCGAGGGATTGAAGAAGGTCAGCGCCGACGCCAGTTTTGCGCTGTCGCTGGAGAAAGATGAGCGTGTCGGTGCCCAGCAGGCGTTGTCCGCACGGGTCGATAAGCTGGCGCAGAGTGCCCAGAGTGACTCGGGGCTGAGCCAGAGAATCGCCTCCATCGAACAGTCGATACAGGCTATCGATGGCTCCCGACGTCAATTCAACCAGAGTCTGCTGCAGATGCGGGAGCAGATCGGTCAGCTGCAGCGGCGCCTGGATGGGCGGTGATTTCCCACTGAGCAACTCGGGATTTGCGTCCGTCGACGTTCGGCGGCACAATAGCCGGTTTCCAACGAGAGGTTCACGCACAGCGTAGATGAACATTCGTGCTTTCTTTGCTCTGCCGATCCCTGAGCGGGTCTCGCGCTCCCTGGCAAACTATGCCGATGCGCTGTGCGAGTATGACCGTGGACTGGATGCTCATTGGGTCGACTCCTCAAGCTACCATCTGACACTCTGTTTCCTGAACGAGATCAACCTCGATCAGGTACAGGTGCTGGAACGAGCGGCACAGGAGGCACTGGCCGATATGGCCGGATTTCATCTGCCTCTGGATACCCTGGATTACTATCCGGTCAATCCGCATCTGTCGCTGGTGGCGGCGCTGTCCAGTGAACCGGCTGGTCTGGCAGCACTGCAGCAGCGCCTGGCGCAGGTGGTGAAACAGTGCGGTATCGATTATCACGAGAAGGGGTTCAGGCCCCATGTCACCCTGGGCCGGCTGCCATCGGACAATCGCTTCGAGGTGCCCGAGTGTTGGCCCGTGCTGAATGAGGTCGTGCCGGTCGATTCGGTGGTGCTGTTCCAGAGCCGCCCGGGTGAACGCAGCTCGATCTATACACCTCTCTTCGAAACTCGTCTGCCCGTCCTGGCGAGCAGCCTCTGAACCCAAAGACAGTCTCTACCATGCGAACTCCTGAACTCCTGTCCCCGGCCGGGACGCTGAAAAATATGAAGTACGCCTTCGCCTACGGTGCGGATGCGGTCTATGCCGGTCAGCCGCGTTACAGCCTGCGCGTGCGCAACAACGACTTTACCCATGACAATCTGGCCGAAGGGATTCGGATCGCCCATGAGCTGGGCAAGAAGTTTTTTGTCGCCAGCAACATCATGCCGCATAACTCCAAGCTGACCACCTACATGCGCGACATCGAGCCGGTGATCGAGATGGGGCCGGATGCGCTGATCATGTCCGATCCCGGCCTGATCATGATGGTCAAGGACAAGTATCCGGAGCTGCCGATCCATCTGTCGGTTCAGTCCAACACCATGAACTGGGCGTCGGTCAAGTTCTGGCACCGCGCCGGTATCGAGCGCATCATCCTGTCGCGTGAGCTGTCGCTGGAAGAGGTGGCCGAGATTAGGGATCGCTGTCCGGAGATGGAGCTGGAGGTGTTTGTCCACGGCTCGCTCTGCATCGCCTATTCCGGGCGCTGCCTGCTCTCCGGCTATATCAATCACCGCGATCCCAACCAAGGCACCTGCACCAATACCTGCCGCTGGAAGTATGACGCCCACGAGGCGAAAGAGGATGAGTCCGGCGATGTGGTGCCGGTGCAGTCCTTCGATCCTGCTGCAGTTGAGGAGCAGCCTGCGCTGGGCGAGGGTAAACCCACGGACAAGATCTTCCTGCTGCAGGAGGAGACCCGTCCCGGCGAGTATATGCCCGCGTTCGAGGATGAGCATGGTACCTACATCATGAACTCCAAGGACCTGCGTGCGATCCAGCATGTGCACAAGCTGGCCGAGATGGGGGTGGACTCGCTGAAGATCGAGGGCCGTACCAAGTCACACTACTACGTGGCGCGTACCGCCCAGGCCTACCGCCAGGCGATCGACGATGCGGTGGCCGGCAAGCCGTTCGACATGGGACTGATGGATGTGCTGGAGAACCTGGCCAACCGTGGCTACACAGAAGGTTTCTACCGCCGCCATGTGCATGACGAGTACCAGAACTACGAGACCGGCAACTCCGTCGGCGTTCACCAGCAGTTTGTCGGTGAGGTAATCGACCACGATGCGCAGAACGGCACCCTGCAGATAGACGTCAAGAACCGCTTCGAGAAGGGCGACACCCTGGAGCTGATGACGCCGGCCGGTAATCGTCGCTTCAAGCTCTCCGAGCTGTATGACAAGAAGGGGCAGGCGGTCGATACGGCGCCGGGCTCCGGTCATCGCGTCACCATCCCGCTCGATTTCGATACCGATATGCGCTACGCGCTGTTGATGCGCGATCTGCCCAACGCCCCTGCGCGCTAGTCCGCGCCGGTCGATAATGGCATCATTCGGGAGCCCCAGTGGGCTCCCGAACCGTTTTTAAACCCGTCTGGCCGCAATAGATTGAACACCTCTGCCAAAAAATACACCTTCCTGCATGCTCTGAGACCCTTCTCCTTTGGTGTGGCGCTGACCACCTGCCTGATCGGCATTACCGCGGCCTGGCAGGATGGTGTACTGGTGCCGCTCAACGCGGTGCTGGTATTGATCGGCGGTTTGTTGCTGCAGTCCGGGGTCAATCTGATCAACGACTATGCGGATATCGGGCAGTTGAGAGCTCAGCAGGGGTGTGAGGAAGCGATAGCGGCGGTGCTGAGACACTTCCGGGTCGGTTTGCTCTGTTTTCTGTTGGCGACGCCGATAGGCCTGTACCTGGTGGTCGATCGCTCGCTGGCGCTGCTGCTCCTGTTCCTGCTGGGGCTCGCCGGTGCACTTGGGTATACGCTGAATCCGATCAACTACAAGGCACGGGGGCTGGCTGTTGCTCTGGTGTTCTGGCTGATGGGCGTATTCATGGTGGTGGGGAGTTATATCGCGGTTGGCGGTGAGCTGAATCGCGCGATCCTTGCGCAGTCGGTACCGATCAGCCTGCTGGTGTCGCTGCTGCTGCTGAGCAACGAGCTGCGCGATTACGAAAGCGACCGGGCGCAGGGGCTGAGAACGCTGACCGTCCGTGCCGGCTATGCCCGTGCTCGCCAACTCTACTGGTTGTTGTTGGCTTCGACGCTGATGGCCACCGCAGCGCTTTGGCTGGTCGGCTTGCTCGCTACGCCCTGGCCGCTGTTGATTACGTTACCCTTCATGTATCGGCCGCTGCGCTACCTGGATAATCCGCCTGAGCAGCGTCGTCCGCTGACGCCGGCTACCGGCCAACTGGTGATGGTGTTCGGTTTGCTATTCTGTGTCGCGTTGAACTGATCCCCTCCGTTAGTCGTAGGGAGGCACTCAATCGTCGTTTATCTGGTGTATAATGCCGCGCCAGTCCGTGGGGTGCGTCGATGCCTGTCGAAGCCCGAGCCTGCCCCCGATCCCCTAACCGGAGCCTGAAGGCCCGAGTCTGAATGGAGAGTCCCGAATGAGCGTTATTCGCCAGGATGATTTCATCAGCAGCGTTGCAGATGCGCTGCAGTTCATCTCCTACTACCACCCGATCGATTTTATCCAGGGTGTGCATGAAGCCTACTTGAAGGAGCAGAACCCGGCGGCGAAGGACGCCATGGCGCAGATCCTGATCAACTCTCGCATGTGTGCCGAAGGCCATCGTCCGATCTGCCAGGATACCGGTATCGTCACCGTGTTCCTGAAGGTGGGGATGAACGTGCAGTGGGATGCCAAAATGTCGGTGACCGATATGGTCAACGAAGGGGTGCGCCGCGCTTACCTGAATCCGGACAACGTGCTGCGTGCGTCGATCCTGGCCGATCCGGCCGGCAAGCGCCAGAACACCAAGGACAACACCCCGGCGGTGATCCACTACGAGATCGTCGAGGGCGACGAAGTCGAGGTGCATGTCGCGGCCAAGGGCGGCGGTTCCGAGAACAAGTCCAAGATGGTGATGCTGAACCCGTCCGACAGTATCGTCGACTGGATCGTCAAGACCGTGCCGACCATGGGCGCCGGCTGGTGCCCGCCGGGTATGCTCGGTATCGGGATCGGCGGGACCGCGGAGAAGGCCGCGGTGCTGGCGAAAGAGTCGCTGATGGATCCGATCGATATCCACGAACTGCGTGAGCGCGGTCCGCAGAACCGGGTCGAGGAGCTGCGTCTGGAGATCATGGATGCGGTCAACGCACTGGGCATCGGCGCTCAGGGTCTGGGCGGTCTGACCACCATCCTCGACGTCAAGATCAAGGATTACCCGACCCACGCCGCCTCGCTGCCGGTGTGCATGATCCCGAACTGTGCCGCGACCCGCCACACCCACTTCAAACTGAACGGCAACGGTCCGGCCGTGCTGACCCCGCCGAGCCTGGATGAGTGGCCGGAGGTGACCTTCGAGGTCGGCGCCAACACCCGCCGCGTCAATCTGGATGAGATCACCCCGGAAGCGGTCAAGGAGTGGAAGGTAGGCGAGACCATCCTGCTCAACGGCAAGATGCTGACCGGCCGCGATGCCGCGCACAAGCGCATGGTCGAGATGCTGAATAACGGTGAACAGCTGCCGGTGGATCTGAAGGGTCGCTTCATCTACTACGTGGGTCCGGTCGATCCGGTGCGTGACGAAGTGGTCGGTCCGGCTGGCCCCACCACCTCCACTCGCATGGACAAGTTCACCCGCCAGATCCTGGAAAGCACAGGGCTGCTGGGCATGATCGGCAAGTCCGAGCGCGGCCCGATCGCCATCGACGCGATCAAGGATAACCAGGCAGTTTACCTGATGGCGGTGGGCGGAGCTGCGTATCTGGTATCCAAGGCGATCACCCACGCTGATGTGCTGGCGTTCCCGGAGCTGGGCATGGAAGCGATCTACGAGTTCGAGGTCAAGGATATGCCGGTCACCGTCGCCGTCGATACCAGCGGTGAGTCGGTGCATACCACTGGCCCTGCCAAGTGGAAGGATATCATCGCGCACAGCGCCTGATCCCTGCTCCCGCTGCTACATCCAAAACCCCGGTTCGCCGGGGTTTTGCACGCTTGGCAAGCCCAATCGCTCCGTCTCGACTTGATCTATATCAACCTGCCCCGGCAAACAGTACTGAAGTACTAAGGTGCTCATGCTGCACTGCGGAATATAGTTGACCTATCCGTTAATAACTTTCCGAGGTATAGCTCATGAACAGTCGATGGATAGCAGCCGTTTCATTGGGTGCGTTGATCGCGTCGCCGCTCGCGTTGGCCGACGACAGCGAGCAGGACGCGATGGTGGCGGCCGGTCGGGCGGTGTTCCACCAGTGTGAAGCCTGTCACACACTGGATTCGGCGAAGAACGGGTTCGGGCCAGATCTGCACGGCGTCGTCGGTCGTGAGGCGGGTTCGGTGCCGCGCTTTGCCTACTCCGATGCGTTGAAAAACTCGGGCCTGACCTGGACCGAGGACAATCTGCGCAAATGGGTTGTGGATAACGAAGGGTTGGTACCGGGGACTCGCATGCGTCACGTGTCGGTATCCGACCCGGTCGAGCAGGATTACCTGATTGCGTTTCTGAAGTCGCTCAACTGATCAAGCCCATAGGGTGAGGGGACAAGGAATGGCCCCTCGCTTCTTAGTCGGGCTCAGCATTCGCCGCACAGCTGAATACCGGGGGTGTTGGTGACTGTTACAACCCGGTTGCGGCCTTGCTGCTTGGCACGATAGAGCGCGGCGTCAGCCTCGCGCAACAGCGCTTCCGGACTGGATAATCGGGCGTTCTGCAGGTGGATCAACCCCGCGCTGGTGGAGAGGTGCACTGTGGCCCCGCCTTCGCTGTGCAGCTCGAGATTGGTGCAGTCGCTGCGTACCTGTTCGGCAATGCGCTGGGCAACCTCCAGGCCAACCTCGGGCAGAATCAGCACAAACTCCTCGCCGCCGTAGCGTGCGGATACCTCTCCCGAGCGTTGGCTATATTGTTTCAACAACTGGGCAAACGCCTGCAGACACTGGTCACCGAACAGGTGGCCATGTTCGTCGTTGATCTGCTTGAAATGATCAAGGTCGAACAGTATCAGGCAGAGGGCGTGGCCATGTCGGCAAGCGCGGTCGTACTCGCTCTGCAGCGCACGGTCGAAACGCAGACGATTGCCGAGGCCAGTCAGACCGTCGATCTGCGACAACTGGCGCAGCTCGGCGTTGGTGCTGTGTAGCTCCAGTGTCATCTCGGCATAGCGTTGCACGCTCTGGGCGATGGCGTTGAGCTCGGAAAACAGCGTTCTTGCGGGTTTCTTCGACAGCGGCTCCCCCCGACTGACCTGTTCAAGGGCATGGGTTGCCTGCAGGATCGGTCTCAGTACGAGGAGATGGAACCCGATCAGCAGGCCGCCGACCATCAATGCAAACAGTGACAGTAGCAGAAAAGTGTAGCTGCGAACCTGGCGCGCATCCTTTTCGACACGCTCGGCAAGCTGCTGGGTCTTGAGGGCCGCATCGCTGTTGAGCATGCCCGATAGCTGCTGTTGCGCCGAGAGGGCTTGGGCGTGGATGGCGTTGGATTCGGCGATCAGTGTCTGCATCTGTTCGAGTATGATCAGTTGCTGCAGCAGCAGGCCGCGATAGCGAAGAATGGTATCGCCCTGGAGGGGCAATTGCGCAGAGAGTTTAGACAGGGCCGGATCGACCTTTCGGAGTTCATGCGCCAGTTGACCCCAGTTCGAGTTGTGTATCGAAGTGGAGGCAGTGGCGGTCGAGAGGCGTATGAGTTCGTGGTTCAGCTTGTAGAGTTCGGCTGCCGCGAAGGCATCGATGTTAGTGAGGGGTTCTATCTGCTCGGATATCTGTCGTTCCATCTGCGCAATGTCGCCGAGCGTCCGCTGAATCTGCTGTTGCTGCGCTCGTATCTTGAGCAGCGCCAGAATCGACGTCATCACCCTGTCCGCCTGCTCCTTGATCGCTGGATCCGCTTCAAACGCAAAGCTGTGTACCAGTACCTGTGCTTGAAGCCGGGTTGAACGGGAGACCGCGGGATCTTCGGTCCAGAAGAGGGTGTTGATGTAGCTGTGCAGCAGCTCCGCCCGCTCGCCGTTGTGGCGCCAGCGGTTGATCTGCGGTAGCTGCTCTTCACTGGTTTGCCGTGCCTTCTCCACTATGCCGTCAAGCAGCGGCATGGAGATCCATACGGTCAGGCCGAGAAGGAGCAGCAGCGTCAGCACGGCCAACTGCATGGTTCTGGCGAGACTGAACCGAGCTATACGGTGCGCCGCGCCACTCCTCTTCGGCCGCATGTCGTGCCTCAGTAGATGCTGAATGGGAAATATTTGCGATTGATGCGGTCGTAGATGCCGTTCAGTCGCAGCTTTTCCAGCGCCATGTTGAGAGCACGGCGCAGTTCGTTGTCACCCTTGCCGACTGCGATGTGAGCCTTGCTCTGCAGATCCGGGGAGGAGATCGGCTCACCGACAAAGTCAAATCCCTCCGCCTCGGGACGTTGCAGGAGATCGAGCAGGTTGGTGGTATCGGACAGCATCAGGTCGACCTGGCCATCCAGTAGCATCTGAAAGGCCTGCGGCAGGTTGTCGGTCAGCAGAATATGGCTGTCGGGGTAGTGTTGGGCCAGGAAGTCGGCCTGGATGGTATCGCGTCCGGCAGCCAGCGTCTTGCCCGCCAGATCTTCGGGGGAGGTGTCTTTGATGTCGGCGCGGCCCGCGAATATCGAGTGGGATCGGTAGTAGTAGTCGGTGAAGTCCACCCGTTTTGCACGCTCCTCGGTGTTGGCCATGCTGGCGACGATCATGTCGTACTCGCCCGCTTCCAGTCTGTCGAGCAACTCGGTCCAGAGCACGGCTTCCACTTCGCAGTCGCGTGCCAGTACTTCGCATAGGGCGTAGGCGATATCAACATCGAAGCCCGTCAGTTCTCCTGAGTCGTTGACGTAGCTGAATGGAGGGTAGGTGCCCTCGGTAGCGATCCTGAGTTTATCGGCGACTGCCGGGTTTGCGAGCCACAGGCTTAGCGTAAACAGTGGAACTATGACAGGCAGCCAACGCTTCGACATCTCCCGACTCCGATGAGGTTATTGATTTTGATGGTCAATTTTAAACCTGTATCGGGCGGAAGTCTTTTTTATTGAGTGGTGATTGTTGACTATCGCACTTTACCTCAGGGCTGCCAGAAATGTTTGCGTCCTTCGCGATGGGCGTCGACCAGTGACAGCCCCATATCCTTGAGCATATGGTTTTCCAGTTGGAGTAGTCGGCGGCGCTGGGCCTGACGCTGCTTCAGGTAGCGATAGTGCCGGTAGAGCCGGCGCAGGCTATTCAATATCGACATGGCGTTCTCCTTGAGATGATCAGGGTTGAAACAACAGAGTAAGGAGAAAGTATTTAGGTATACAGATTCAGATTTATGATATTTTAGATGTACAGATGGGTGGTTTTTAAAGCTGTATTTGTCGACCAATTGGTATCTGTACTGTTTTTTTATTGCTTGGATCTAGATATGAAACTGTATGAAGAGCTGGCGGAGTATCTGCAACGGTCTATTGAGCAGGGGTTATATGCCGGCGGTGACCGCATGCCCTCCATCCGTACGCTGGTCCGTGAGCACGGTGTCAGTGTGACCACAGTGCAGGAGGCATACCGCCAGCTTGAAGATGCTGGACTCGTCGAGTCCAGACCCAAATCGGGCTATTTTGCCCGAGTGCGCTGTTCGGCTCCGGATCTGCCGCGGGTTGGTCGGCCTGTGCGACGCCCGGTCGAGGTGTCCAAATGGGAGGATGTACTCCATATGCTGGGCGCTGAAACGCCTTCCAAGGTATTTTCCCTCGGTCATGCCATGCCCGACTTTACCGGTCCGACACTCAAGCCTTTGTTGAAACTTTGGTCAATGCAGGCGCGCCGCAGCGATATGCGTGGCCTGGAGTACGACAGCCTGAAGGGGACCGAAGAACTGCGTACTCAGGTGGCCAGGCTGGGCAACCACTCTGGCTGTCAGCTGGATCCTGATGAACTGATTATCACCACCGGCTGCCAGGAAGCGCTGTTCTGTGCACTTCGTGCGGTGACGGAGCCGGGCGATGTGGTGGCGGTGGATTCACCCTGTTTCTACGGCGCGATGCAGGCGATCAAGGCGAATGATCTCAGGGTGATGGAGATTCCCACCCACGCCGAAACCGGTCTCAGTTTGGAAGCGCTGGAGCTGGCGCTGGAGCAGTGGCCGATCAAGGCGGTGGTGGTGACGCCGACCTGCAACAATCCCCTTGGCTATACCATGCCGGAATCGCGTAAGCGGGCACTCTTGTTGCTGGCGCAGCGTTTCGATATCGCCATCATCGAAGATGATATCTATGGCGATCTTTCCTATGCATGGCCGAGGCCGCGCACGATCAAAGCCTTTGATGCCGATGGCCGGGTGCTGCTGTGCAGTTCCTTCTCGAAAACCCTGGCACCAGGACTGAGGTTGGGCTGGATCGCGCCGGGACGCTATCGCAGCGAGGTGATACATAACAAGTTCGTCTCCACGGCGGCATCCAGTACCCTGTCGCAACTGGCTGTGGCGCAGTTTATCGCCGAAGGAGGGTATGAGCGTCATCTGCGCAAGATGAGGGCACAGTATCAGCGTAACCGCGACCTGATGGTGAATTGGCTGGAGCAACACTTCCCGGCGGGGATGCGTATCAGTTATCCACAGGGCGGCTATCTGCTCTGGCTTGAGTTCGGTCAGGAGGTTGATTGTGTCGAACTCAATCGCGAGCTGAGCGACAAGCTGTTTCGCATCGCCCCTGGGGTTCTGTTTTCCGCCTCGGGCAAGTATCGCAACTGTATGCGGCTTAACTTTATCAATGGGCTGGATGGACAGACCGAAGAGGCGTTGCTGACGTTGGCGGCAATGATCGAACAGCGTTATGCCAAGGAGGGTTGACGTGACAGCCGGGATTATCTGCTTAAGCGTCTTTACCAATACGCCGCTAGTGGAAGCAATATGAATAAACTGATTGGCGGCATCGGACCGAAGCCCGGTAAAATGCCGCGCAGGCGGCTGAGGGGACATTTGAGGTTAAGAAAAGCATCTGGGCCAGGCGCCGGTGCGGATTAGGGTAGAGGTTAGATTTGACGTTAGGGTTAAAAAGCAGAAATGCGCGCAAGAAGCGGAGAGGGTTCTTTGCACGATTGCGGGCATGGTGCCTCTGGCTACTGCTGGGCGGGTTTGGCGCTCTGCTGTCGCTACTGCTGATTCTGCGCTTCGTTGATCCGCCGATATGGAGTTGGCAGTTGCACCGCTTACTGAACCCGCCAGAGGGATATCCCGCCGAGGTTCGGCATCAGTGGCGGGCACTGGATAAAATACCGCGCTCGGTGCAGCTTGCCGTCATTGCGTCCGAGGATCAGCGTTTTCCGCTTCACGCCGGTGTCGATACCCGGGCGATCAGTCAGGCGCTGGAGGATGCCATGGCGGGGGATCGCTTGCGTGGCGCCAGCACCCTGACCCAGCAGACCGCGAAAAACCTGCTGCTCTGGCCGGGGCGAGACTGGCTGCGCAAGGGGTTGGAATTGCCATTGGCGCTGCTGCTGGAGCTGATGTGGGGGAAGGAGCGTATCCTCGAGGTATACCTCAACATCGTCGAGTTCGGCCCCGGTGTGTACGGGGTGGCGGCAGCAAGTGAGTACTGGTTCAAGCGACCGTTATCGCAGCTGACGCCCTCGCAAGCCGCGCGTCTGGCGGCGATTTTGCCCAACCCCTGGCAGTACCGCGCCGAACCGCCCGGTCGTTACGTGCTCGAGCGCAGCCACTGGATAGAGCGACAGATGATGCAGCTGGGCGTAGCCTGGCTGTCGCCCTTGCGCCAATGAATAACCCAGCGGTAAGGTCGGAAGTTGCTGGCCTCTGAGGTATACTGCGTCCAGCCCTCCGCTATTTAACCGGTTAATCCCTATGCAGACCCCGTTACCCATTCAGCAGCTCGCTTCCATGCCGGCTGGACAATCACCCGCTCCGTTCCTGCCCATGTCGCGCAAGGAGATGGATGTTTTGGGTTGGGATGCCTGCGATATCATCATCGTCACCGGCGATGCCTATGTGGACCACCCGTCGTTCGGCATGGCGATCATCGGCCGCCTGCTGGAGGCCCAGGGCTTTCGGGTCGGCATCATCGCCCAGCCCGACTGGCACAGCGCCGATGGCTTCCGTGCCCTGGGCAGGCCCCGGCTGTTTTTCGGCGTTGCCGCCGGCAACATGGACTCGATGATCAACCGCTACACGGCGGACCGTAAAAAGCGCTCGGACGATGCCTATACTCCGGGCGGCTTGGCGGGCAAACGCCCCGATCGCGCAAGCCTGGTGTACAGTCAGCGCTGTCGGGAAGCGTACCGGGAGGTGCCGATCGTACTGGGTGGTATCGAGGCCTCGCTGCGTCGCATCGCCCACTACGACTACTGGCAGGACAAGGTTCGGCGCTCGATCCTGCTCGATGCCAGGGCGGATCTACTGCTCTATGGCAATGCCGAACGTGCCGTGGTTGAGTTGTCCCACCGGCTGGCCTCTGGCGAACCAATCGATCAGATCACCGATATTCGCGGTACCGCGTTTGTGCGTCGCGATACCCCGGAGGGGTGGATGGAGATCGACTCCACCCGCATCGACCGTCCCGGCAAGGTCGACAAGATCATCAACCCCTACGTCAACACCCGCGATCTGGCCGCCTGTGAGCTCGAGCGCGAGAGTGCAGGCGAGCCCCAGATTGAAGATGAAGTACAGATTCTGCATATCGAGCCCGGTCCGCGACAGCGGCTGGACCGCAGTCGTACCGTGATCCGTATCCCGTCGTACGAGAAGGTGAGCCGGGATCCGGTGCTCTACGCCCATGCCAGCCGGGTGCTGCATCTGGAAACCAATCCGGGCAACGCCCGCGCGCTGGTGCAGCTGCACGGCGATCAGGAGGTCTGGCTTAACCCGCCGCCGATTCCGCTGAGCATGGAGGAGATGGACTACGTCTTCGACCTGCCCTATGCCCGGGTGCCGCACCCGGCCTATGGCAAGCAGGAGATTCCGGCATACAAGATGATCCGTTTCTCGGTCAACATCATGCGCGGCTGTTTCGGCGGCTGTACCTTCTGCTCGATCACCGAGCACGAGGGGAGGATCATCCAGAACCGTTCCCAGGACTCGATCATTCGCGAGATCGAGGAGATTCGGGACAAGGTGCCGGGCTTTACCGGCGTTATCTCCGATCTGGGCGGGCCGACCGCGAACATGTACCGGTTGGCGTGTAAAAGCCGGGAGATCGAGGCGGCTTGCCGCAAGCCCTCCTGCGTCTATCCCGGTATCTGTCATAACCTGAATACCGACCATGCCGCGTTGACCCGGCTCTATCGTGAAGCGCGCAAACTCAAGGGGGTGAAAAAGATACTGATCGCCTCGGGGTTGCGTTACGACCTGGCGGTGGAGGATCCGGAGTACGTGCGTGAACTGGTCACGCACCATGTCGGCGGTTATCTGAAGATTGCACCGGAACACACCGAGCGCGGGCCGCTGGACAAGATGATGAAGCCGGGCATCGGTACCTATGACGCGTTCAAGAAGATGTTCGAGCGCTTCTCGGCGGAAGCGGGCAAGGATCAGTTCCTGATTCCCTACTTTATTGCCGCCCATCCCGGCACCACCGACGAAGATATGATGAACCTGGCGCTCTGGCTCAAGCGCAATGGCTTCAAGGCGGACCAGGTGCAGGCGTTCTATCCCTCGCCGATGGCGACGGCGACGGCGATGTACCACAGTGGTCGCAACCCCTTGCGTCGACTCAGCTACAAGAAGAGTACGGAGCGGGTGGAAACGGTCAAGGGTGAGCGCCAGCGGCGTCTGCACAAGGCGTTCCTGCGTTGGCACGATCCGGACAACTGGCCGCTGCTGCGTGAGGCGCTGAAGGAGATGGGGCGGGCGGATCTGATCGGGTCGGGTGAGCATCAACTGATCCCGGAGCATCAGCCGACTGAGGGTTATGTAGCGCCGCGACGCAAGAATTCACAGAGCTCCTCCCGTGCCGGCAAGGGTAAGCTGCTGACCCAGCATACCGGGTTGCCGCCGCGTGAAACAGCCGAGCCGAGGCAGCACAAGGGGCGTAAGCCGCCTGCTAAGGGCGGGTCGGTATCCGGTAAGTCTCAGGCAGGTCGGTCTGACATGGGCAAGGGCGGTCCCGCTCCTCGCGCTGGCGGCAAGGGGCGGCAACCGGGCAAGGCATCCGCGCGCAAAGCGCGGCGGGTTTAAACGCGAAAGCGGCTGATCAGCTGCTCGAGCTGTTCGGCCATTGCGGCTTGCTGTTCGGCTTGGAGACTCAGGTCCCGCGCGTGCTGGCTGATCGTCTCGGCGCTGTCATCGATGGTCGCGATGCTGCGGCCGATATCGTTCATGGCCGCCGACTCTTCCTCTGCGGCGGCCGCTATCTGGGTCGATAGCGAGGTGATGTTGTCCACGGCGTTTACAATGTTGTCCAGCGCCTCGCTGACATCCCGGATCTGTTCGGTGGTCGATGCCATGTCGCGCCGGTTCTCCTCCATCAAACGGCTGGCATCCTCGGTCTGTGCCTGCAGGCCCTTGATGATCTCCTCGATCTGCGCCGTGGACGCATGAGTCTTCTGGGCCAGGGTACGCACCTCATCCGCCACAACCGAGAAACCGCGGCCCTGCTCGCCGGCCCGCGCGGCCTCTATCGCCGCGTTCAGGGCCAGCAGGTTGGTCTGTTCGGAGATGGCGTTAATCACGTCGATCACCTGGGAGATGGTGTCGCTGCTGCCGCGTAGCTCGGCGGTAATGTCGCTGACACGGGCGATATCCTCGCCCAGTTGCTGAATCGCGCCGAAGGCTGATTTCATTCGGTTATGTCCGACCGCGGCAAGCTCATTTGCCGAACGAGCCACATCGGATGCGTTGGAGGTGCTGTCCGCGACATCGGCAATGGCGGTTGAAACCTCTTCGATGGCCGCGGCAACCTGCACCGTTTCGGCACTCTGTACCTTAAGACTGTTTTCGGTCTGCTGGACGGTCTGACGGGTATTGCGCGCTTCCTGGCTAAGCAGCCTGCTGGCATCGGTCACTTCACGGATAGCAGAGGCAAACCCCTCCAATGTGTGGTTCAGCGCCAGGGCCACATCGCCCAGCTCATCGGATGATAGCGGTTCTGCACGCACGCTGAGGTCGTGGTCGTTGCGGACTTTGCCCATGGTGAGGCTGAGTGAGCGAACCTGACGGTTGACCGTATGACAGATGCGCAGGGACAAGCCGCCGACCAGGGTCAGTGCACTGATCAGCATGGCGAGCTCAATCCACATATGGAGTTGGGCTGTACCGAGGTCGATTTTTGCCTGCTCTACCAGTGCGGTGCCGATGCTGTCCTCCATCTCCGTCATCAGGTCGATGCGTGCCGTGGCGCGCTCGAACCACTCGGTAGCACTGATGCCGAAACCGCCCTGGTCGGCTTTTTCTACGGCGATGGAGCGACGTTCTTCGACCTCCGCGAATGCTGTCTGCTGGCTCAGTGTCCGCCACTGTTGCTTCAATGCAGGGGGCGCAGTTACATCGAACTGAGACAGGTAGGTGTTCTGCTCCGATACCAGGGTCAGAAAGCGGGCGAACATGCCAGGCGCGAACTGGTCGGCGGCAAACGTATTGCTCAGCACTGCCCGCTCGATACCGGCGCGTTCCTTGGCCTGAAGAAAAGCGAAAAAGGCGCTGGCGGTACGGCTCAAATCGGCGCTGGTACTGATGTTCGACAGCTCCCCGGCAATGGAGAGCAGCTCCTTGTTGAGTCCGGTGTAGTACCCCAGGGCACCTTTGAGCTCGATTGAGCGGGCGTCGGCGTCGCGCCGGATCGTCGATAGCTGGCGCAGCTGGTCGTCGATCTTTTTCAGTGTTGCATCGATCTTGGGCTCCCTGTTTTCCAGTAACAAGCGGTAATCCCGCCAGCGCTTCAGCGCTTGATCGGTCAACCGACGTTGGCTGTTGAGCTTGTCGGCGAAGGCCTGGTCGCCGGAGCCGAGCCAGCCACTGGTGGTACCACGCTCTTTTTGCAGTTCATGTACCAGGGCACTGTTATAGGTCGCCAGCTGTGCGAAGTGCTCAAGTCGCTCCAGGGACCTGCTGGTGCTCATGTCGCTTATCGACAGTGATACCAGCAGCAGGGTCAGGAGAATCAGGGGTAAGAGCGCGAGTGTAAGAATCTTGTGTGCGAATTTGAGTTTCATCCGTTCACTCCTGTATACCGTTATCGAGCTCCTGCGGAGGAGCGGATACTCGGATCCTGTGATAACCCGCAAAGACTGGTGGGTTCTTTGAAAGGCAAGTATTGCACAGCTAGGGCGCAACCGGGCAGGACTATGTTGTATCAAGCGGGAGAGTGTAGGCTGAAAGAGCAGGGCGATTAAATAGTAAAAAGGGCGCATATCCTCGGCAATGGCCATTGTAATTGGTTTGAACTGGAGTATTATGCGGGAAAGGTTGTCCTCCGGTTGGCAGCTTATAAACGCATAGATAGCGTGTTTAGAGGCGATTCCGTCAGGGTCGGTTTTAGAAACCTGGCCAAGCGGATAGGATGCGAAAAACCGGACCCGCCAGCGGGTAAGCTGGTTCGGAGTTTCATTTAGTTTGATGCTACAAATTTTTCGCGGGTTTTTGACCGCAAAGCTTCATAAATTGCCGGTACGATCCAATAGTCAGGGACCGACGGCCTTTGAAGTGACTGCCAACTCTCCTCTCTCGGCCATTCTGGCCGCCGTTCTCCGTTTGACACAAACGTTCCCGGTTTCTGTGCGAGCCCTCGCTTGTCAGATTCAGGGTTGCTGGCGTTTGTCCGGGGAGCAGGGGATGAGCGTCCGGGCAGAGTGAGCCAGGGCCCGATGCAGCGCTGGGGCGCTGCATCAACAGTGTTCAGCGCCGCGGGTAATTCTGCGCGCGGTTGCCGGAACGGCGAGGTTTGACTCGGGTAGTCGATCAACGCCAAGCAGGATTCGGGGTTGCCCGGACTTGTTATAAACCAGGTCGGAATACAGGATTTCGATCGGACTGAAGTCGCCAGCCTGAGGCTGGCATGAAAGAAAAAAGAAAGAGGCAAAACATGTCACAGCTCGTAACCGGCACCGTTAAATGGTTCAACGATGAGAAAGGCTTCGGCTTCATCCAGCAGGAAAACGGTCCTGACGTATTCGTTCACTTCCGTGCAATCAACGGCACTGGCCGTCGTACTCTGCACGAAAACCAGCAGGTTACTTTCGAAGTAACCCAGGGCCAGAAAGGTCCTCAGGCTGAGAACGTAACGGTCGTTGCGTAAGTAACGCCGTATACGGAGGAGCGGGCACCAGGTGTCCGCCCCTCGCACTTCCACCTGGCATCCTATGCCTCCGGTTCGCGTTTGTGGCTCGAACGCCAAGCGCTCCTCAGCTTTTCAAGCAGTTCTGCAGTTTAAGGCTTAGCTCCTCCATATCCAGTGGTTGTGTGGACAGCAGTTCTATACGCGAGTCCCGGCGCCAGGCCAGCTGTGTCACCGAACGATCTTTCAGCATTCTGTTGTACCCGATCCAGCCGTGCCCGATACGGATGGCCGCTTTTATACGCAGGCTATCCTGCTGGTGATCCAGAAACTCCAGCACCCGTGCCGAGTCGAAACAGTCATCGGCGTGAAATAGCCAGCTTTGGCTGTGAAATCCCCCCATCTCACCCTTGAACTGCACCGGCTGTCCCGGCGCCGAGGCCGGTTCTTGGGCCTCTTGTTCCATCATCGTGGTGGAGGTATTCGGGCGCAGGAGTGGGCGGGCCCCGGTTGTCGGAGTACTGCGAACGCTATCGAGCAGCCCAGTATCGAGCTCACCCATACGGGTTGTCAGCACCTGTTGCTTGGGCGGGAACATGTTGTGTGACAGGGTTAGTGCCTCGTTTAGCTGTTCAGGCGAACACAGATCGGCTTTGTTCAGCACCAGGATGTCGGCGAGATTGATCTGATCGCCGAACACCGGATTCGCCAAAATCTCCGGTTGTTCCAGTACCCGGGGGTCGATCAGGCAGATCATCGAGCGCAGATCGATCACGCCGGCGAAATCGGGGCCGAGCAGCAGGTCGACGATGCCCAGCGGGTGGCCGAGACCTGTGGGTTCGATAATCAGCCGGTCGGGGCGTGCGCTGCGCAACAGTCGGGTGAGCACCACTCGCAGCTGCGGGCCGCGAGCGCAGCAGAGGCAGCCGCCCGGTATCTCCTGGATCTGAACCCTGTCGTCGTTGTCGATCAGCGATTGGTCGACGCCGATCTGGCCGAACTCGTTGACCAGCACCGCCCAGCGCTCGCTAGCCGGTTTATGGCTCAGCAGGTGGTTGATGGCGGTGGTTTTTCCGGCACCGAGAAAGCCGGTAATGATATTGGTCGGAACCGATTTGATGATATTGATAGCAACCACCTCTGGAGCATAAGACTGACGAGGAGGTGAATTGTCCTGCGCCGTTGGTGGAACAGCAAGAGGCAGGGGTGCGCCTGTGGTCGGCAGGCGCCTTGCGTGGTCAGCTCAATCTTGTCAGGCGCACTCTTGTTCGAACCGGCGCTTGGCTTCCAGGTAGCGCGGGGTCGGCCCGATATCCTCATACACGGGTTCATCGTCCTCAACCCGGATGACGCGGGTGCCGGCGCGGTAGGGCATTTTCTCCTCTACCTCCGCCAGGACCTGATGCAGCAGGCAGGCGGTGACCTCGTCAACACTGAGGCCGTAGACCTCGGCCAGGGCTTTCAGGCGGACCAGATCCTCGTGGTCGATTTTGAAACTGACGGAGCGCTCGTTGGCGACGCGACGTGAGCGACTTTCGAGCTCGGTGAGCAGGGAGTTGATGTGTCGTTCAGGCATGATGTTCACATCTCTCGGCTGATTACTGGGTTACATTTCCAGCATAGTCGAGAGTTGATGCCCTGCCTATAGCGGGAGCCGCAATCGATCGGATCGTGGACCCCTATCGCCGGTGATCACTTTTTCAGGAAGCCACGGGACTGCAAAAACGCCAGCATATGTGGGCGAGCCTCCTTCACCAGCATGCCCGATATCTGTTCGCTCCAGCTCATCTCCTTGCTGCCACCGGTCCGCGTTCGGTAGTACTCGAGTACCTGCTCATCGTAGCGGGCGATGGCGCCGTGATCCTGGCTGTCGTCGTAGCGATCCCTCTTCAATACCACATCCAGGGGCAGTCTGGGCTTGAGCTCGGGATCCTGCGCCGGGAAGCCCAGACAGAGTCCGAATACCGGGTAGACCAGTTCGGGCAGCTCAAGCAGATTCGATACGTGCTCGATCTGGTTGCGCAGTCCGCCGATGTAGACCAGGCCCAAACCGAGCGATTCGGCGGCGATGGCCACATTCTGGGCGAACAGGGCGCAGTCGAGCGAGGCGGTCAGAAACTGCTCGGTATAGCCGGACTGCATATCCGCGCCGTGCATCTGGCAGGCGAGCTGATGGCGGCGCATATCGGCGCAGAACACCAGGAAACGCGGTGCTGTGGCCACATACATCTGATTGCCGGCGCATTCGGCCAGCTGGGTGCGCAGATCCTGGTCGTCCACCTGAATCACGGTGCACGCCTGGATAAAGCTGGAGGTGGCGGCGCATTGGCCCGCCTCGACCAGTGCGTTGACTGTCTCCTGGTCGATGGGGTCCGGACGGAACTTGCGGATGGAACGGTGCTGCTTGAGCAGTTCGATAACGGCATTCATCGAATAGTAGATCCTGTGTTCTGCGGGTAATCGATCGGGTTCCAATAATGCCCGTTTACGCAGGCAGCGACCAGTCAATCGCTTATCCATGGAGGATCAGGGCTCGCTATCGAGCAGCGCGCTCATCGCCCCAGCAAGTGCCGAGGAGAGGCTGATGGCATTGCTTGAGTGACGCACCGCCTCGCAGGTAACCACGTCCGCCGTCGCCTGCAAGCGCTGCCAGGCGTCACCGGCAAATAGCCCATGTACGGCGATGACGGTCGCCCTTGGCATACCCAGCTCAGCTAGATGTTCCAGTGTCTCCAGCATGGTGCGACCGCTGGAGATGATATCGTCGACCAATACCGGGGTGTGCTGTTGCCAACGCTCCACCTCGGGCAGGGAAACGCTGACGTCATAATCGCCATGCCGCTCCTTGCTCAAGACCTGGAAAGGTGCTCCCGCCAGCGCTGCTACCTCCGACACCCACTGTTCACTCTCGCTGTCGGGTCCGATCAGCAGCGGTTGCTCGATATGCTGCTTGATCCATTGGGCGATCATCGGGGCGGCGTGTACCACGCGACTCCTGAGCGTATAGATCTCATCGAGCGAGGTATACCGGTGCAGGTGGGGATCGGTGGTCACCAAAAGATCGAACGCGCCCGAGATCAGCTTGGCAAAGGGGCGTGAGCTGATACATTCGCCCGGTTGGAAACGCTTGTCCTGGCGCATATAGGGCAGGTAGGGGGTGATCAGCCCGATGCGGCGTGCGCCGAGATCGCGCAGGGTGTCGGCCAGGAACAGCAGGCGGACCAGTTTGGTGTCGGGCTGATACAGGTTGCACAGCACCACGCAGTCGCGCGAGGCGACATCGCTGTGGACACGCAGATAACTCTCGCCATCGGGGAAGTGGCGCTGCTCCAGCTCGCCCGCTTCTGCCTCCAGTGCGCTGCGCAGGCGCGAGGATAGATCGGGATCGGAGTCCAGGTTGAACAGTATGGGGGGCATCAGGCGCTCTCCTTGCCGTTGCAGCTCAGGGTCAGGACCAGTTTATGGTCGGTCAGGTAGTCGACGGCATAGTTGAGCTCGCCGGCGTTTTCGGCGTGGATGGTCAGCAGTGGCTGGTACTGCTCCACCCGGTCGCCGATCTTGACGTGGAGTTCGATACCCGCAGCCGGGTCGGCGGGGGCGCCGGCCAGTTTGGCGATCTTGGCCAGTTGGCGGTTATCCACACCCAGTACTTCGCAGGCGTGCGGCGCTACCAGCGCGTAGCGATAAGGGGCAACCGGTGGATTCTTCAGCCCGCCCTGAGCTTCACAGATGCGGCGGAACCTGTCCCAGGCTTCGCCGGAGTCGATCACCGCCTGGGCGCGGCTCTGGCCTCGACCGGGCTCCTCGATGCCGATCATCTCCAGCATGGCGCCGGCGATCAGTGTCGAGCGCTGCATCAGATCGGCCGGTGCATCGGACCTGTTTTTCAGCACCGCCAGGATATCCCGCGCCTCCAGTGCCGGGCCGATCCCGCGCCCGACCGGCTGGCTGCCGTCGGTGAGCAGTACCTCGAGCTTCAACCCCAGGTTGGCGCCCACGGTCTTGAAGCTGCGCGAGAGTTTCTCCGCCGCCTCCTGGCTGCGTACCTTGGCCGTGGGCCCCACAGGAATGTCGATCAGCACGTGGGTCGCGCCGGCTGCCAGCTTTTTCGACAGCACGGAGGCGATCAGCTGGCCTTCGCTGTCGATATCCAGCGCCCGCTCCACCTGGATCAGCAGGTCATCCGCCGGGCTCAGGCGCACCGAGCCGCCCCAGGCCAGACAGCCGTTTTCCCGGTTGACCACGTCGCGCATCTGCTCCAGCGTCAGGCTGACGTCGGTCAGGGTCTCCATGGTGTCGGCGGTTCCGGCCGGTGAGGTGATCGCGCGTGAGGAGGTCTTGGGGACGACCAGTCCGCAGGCGGTCAGAATCGATACCACGATGGGGGTCGTGCGGTTGCCGGGCAGCCCGCCGACACAGTGCTTGTCGAGCACCTGTTCCAGGCCCCAGTCGATACGGCTGCCGGCCTTGACCATCGCCTCGGTGAGTGCGGTGATCTCGTGATCGCTGAGCGCATCGTCGCCGCAGGCGGTGATGAACGCGGCCAGGTGCACATCGGCGTAGCGCCCCTCAACGATGTCGTTGATGATGCTCTGCAGCTGCAGCTCATCCAGCTCATGTCCATACACCTTGGCGCGCACGTAGGAGAGTGACTGTACCGGTCGTGGGTGGGAGAGCCAGATCTCGGCGTTGGGTTTGAGCTCGAGCCGCTGCCAGGCGGATTCCGAAAAGCCGGCCTGGTCCGGTTCGAGCAGGTCGGAGCAGACGATGTTCAGCGAGGCGATGATATGCCGGTCCTGACAGTTAACAGTGATTCGAGACAGGCTTTCGAAACCTTCTGAGCGGCAGACCGGGCTGTCCTCGCGCAGGTACAGCGTGGGTTCGTGGTGGGTGTTGATTCCGAGACGGCGGGCTTTAAGGGGCGCCATCTTCTCCGGCGTGAAACTCATCGCGGACAGATCCTCGGCCGTGGTTTTATTTTCTCTGATAGTAACCCAAAGGATGCCCGGCGAGTATGAGCTGATGCTGACACAGTCTTGGACTCCCTGAGCGGACCTTGGGCTGTTAGAATGTCGATCTTCCGTTGTCTGGTTTCCACCCGCTCCTTATCGATATCGGTGCCGGTGCGTTAGTATTGAAAGTGATAGTGTCGAAAGACAAGATCCAAACCTGTCGAAAGAGAGCCTTTGCGCGCATGAGCTTCACCTTCCCGGAAAAACCGATGCTGATCTATCCCTCGCTGGCGTGCCGCATCGGGGTGGAGCCGGCGTTGCTGCTCGGCCTCTATCACGAGGCGCTGGAGCGCAGCGGCATGACCGATGAGCGGGGGCGGTCGGAGCTGCTGTTGGCACGGGCACAGTGGTTGGCGCTGGCGCCATTCTGGGATGAGGCGCGTCTGCGTGAGCTGTCCGAGGTGCTGGTCGATCAGCGGCTGATCGAGATTACCTGGGGCAGCGCCGGTAACCTGCGTTTGTGCATGCCGGTGAAAGCGGCTGCGGTAAAGGCGGCATCAACTCCGTTGCCTGAAACACCAGCTCAGCAGAACGGTGCACCCGCTGAGCCGGTGCGCCGTCTACCGGTGGTCGATGAACCGCCACCGGCACCGCGTCCGGTTCGTCAGGCAAATTTGGCTCAGCGTCGCGGCCCGGCACCAACCTTCGGCGGCAGCATCGGCTGGCGCCGGCACAAGGATGAGCTGGAGGAGATTTTTGAGCAGGCGGAGCAGCGTAACCAGAAGTTGCAGGCGATGTTCATCGGCTGGCAGCCCTCCGAGCTGTTCCAGCAGATGCTGCCGCGCTATGCGATCCCGGCGGACTTTGCCGACGGTTGTATCGACGAGTTTGTGCTCTATTTCCTCGACAAGGATCGCAAGGAGAGCAACTGGGATCAGAAATTCCTCGCCTGGGTCAAGCGCGAGTGGGTCAAGAAACAGACACAGGATGCACGCGATAAGCGCTATCAGCAGGAGCGTGAATCTTCAGTAATGACAGGGGGGGCGCCGAGCCATGAAAACACCCGACCAGATTCTCGCGAAAAGCGCAAACGGGTTACCGCAGCCATCATGGACATCAAGGACACCGACTGGTAACCACTCATCCGAGCCCAAGTCTCAACCCCAGGCTATCCCGGTCGAGACCAAGGCGCTGGTCAATATGATCTTCGCCCGTTTTATGGCGATCTACGGTCACAAGTTTAAAAGCTGCTTCGAAACCGAGGATGAGATCCGTATCGCCAAACGGGAGTGGGCGCTGAGCCTGCGCGGTTACGGCGAGGGTGAGCTGGTGGCGGCGGTCAACCGCTGCAAGGAGACCCTGGCCTGGATGCCGACCATCTCCGAGTTTCTGGCGATCCTGCGCGATATCGGCGGTGATTTCGGTCTGCCCTCCGTTCGGGATGCCTATATCGAAGCCTGCATGCATGCCGAGCATCCGCTCCGACACCGCTGGAGCCATCCGGCGGTCTACCTGGCCGGGCGCAATACCGGCTGGTTCGAGCTGCGCAGCGAGGATGAAGCCGACGTTCTGCCCCGCTTCCGCTACCAGTACGAGGTGCTCTGTCGACGGGTGCGTGAGGGTGAGGAGCTGGAGCTGCCGGTGGTGCCGGCGATAGAAAACAAGCAGGACAGCACGGTGGCCCGCTATATGCTCGCGTTCGCTGAGGAGCAAGGCCTGGAGCCGGAGTTCGCCTGCTCGCTACTCTATTATCTGACGCTGCCCAAGGGTAGCGCCACCCGGGCGCGAATGAAGCAGCAGGCCCAGGCCCAGCTCGATGCGAAAGGGTTGCAGATCGAGCTGCCTGATCAGGCGGGCCCTATTGTCGGTCGATAACGCCGGCAACGGCTCAGTGAGTACCGAACGACTGGCCGAACATCTCGCCAATTGCTTTGGATAAGAGTTCGCTGCGGGCGGGGTTGCGAAATGCCTGCATAATCAGGGCGCGCAGTGCAGGCATGAACATCAGGTCCGCCAGTACCCGGCTGAACCCCGCTTGGCCCGCCTTGCCGGCCGCCAACTGCTCCAGGAAGGTCCGCAAAACCTCGGGGTCCTGCAGCGCCAGGTGGCAGCGGCTGGCGATGGCGACGATCACCTCCGGCTCCAGAGCGTGGGTCGACTGCAGCACGTTCAGCACCTGCTGTTGTTTGAAGCTTTCATCCTCGATATTGGACAGTCCGCGGATCAGTGCGGCCACCAGCAGCGGATCGGTGTCCGTCGTCGCCAGCAATCGATCAAGGCGGGCGGCCAGTGCATTGCGTACCGCCAGCGGCGGGGTCGTATGCTCCAGCAGCGTGGCTATCGACGCCAGCGCCGGTAGCGGGACTTCCGGTATCCTCTTGGCCAGCGCGCTGGCATTGCGCTTGTCGTCGAGACGTACCACCAGATCCGCCAGCCCCTGCAGGGCGAGATCGGTCCAGCGCTCCAGCGGCAGTTCGCCGTTGACGTACTCCTGCACGGTTTCGAAATAACCCGATGGCCGGGCGCCGGTCGCCTGCGCGGCCAGGGCATGGAAGATCGCCATCTTCTCCTGATCCGGTTTGAAGGCAAAGGGGTTGTCCTTCAGGGCATCCTCCTCCAGCCCGCCCTGTTGGGCGTTGACGGCGTTTTGTAGCAGGCGATGGACCAGATCGTCCCGTGCTGCCTGCACCAGGTAGCCCTGCTCATCCAGCGGCAGTTTCAGAAACCAGATCGTGTTCTGCTCCCGCAGTTTGGGGTTCCAGATCAGCACCCCAAGCCATGCGTGGTGGAGGAAGGGCAGAGGGTAGGGGGTGCGGGCCTGCTCGATGCGCTCGAAGGCGTCAGCGCTCAGCTTGCCGACCCTGCGGCCCATGTCGAACAGGCGAAAGGCGGCACCGGCTTCGCGCAGGACCTGGATCAGGGTGGGTTGCGGGGGGCTGGTGCTCATCGTCTCTCCTGCGGATTTTGATCGAGTGGTGGCGCGCTGAAAGGGGGACATTCTACCAGCCCGGGCTCAACCGCTGAACAGCCGCTCCTCATCCGCTTCCACCTGGCTCGGCTCGCCCGCCAGGATCAGAATGTCGCCGGTTTCCAGTATCTCTTCGGGCGGTGGCGAGCCGAGCTCGATATCGCCGCGGCGCAGGCTAACCACCTCGGTTTTCAACGCCAGACTGCCCAGCGTACGGCCGCTGGCGTAGCAGTCCCCGGTCAGGGTTACCGGGTGGCGCAGCTCGTTTGGGGTGCCGCTGTCGGTCACCTTGCGCGAGCGCTGGCCATGCAGAAAGCCGTGCAGCATCTGGTAGCGCTGGGAGCGCACCGCGTCGATGCGTGAGCGGATCTCATCTGATGGCACCTCAAGCAGGGTCAGGATGTGGGAGACCAGCATCAGGCTGCCTTCGAGTGCTTCGGGCACCACTTCGGTGGCGCCGGCGTTTTGGTATAGCTCCAGCTTGCTGTCGTCCTGGGTCCGCACCAGTACCGGCAGATCGGGGTAGTTGCGCTTGATCTGTTTCAGTGCTGCCATGCTTTCGGTGTGATCGGGCACGGTCAGGATCAGCAGACGGGCTCGGTCGGCACCGATCGCCTTGAGGATGTCGCCGCGGCGGGCATCGCCATAATACATCGGCTCTCCGGCCTGGGCAGCCTCGTGGGTACGGAAGGGGTCGGAGTCGATGGCGATGTACGGGATGCCGATCGGGCGCAGGAAACGTGCCACGATCTGGCCTACACGCCCGAAGCCGCAGATGATGACATGATTCTCGACATGGGCGGTGGCGTTGTTCAACTCCTCCAGGGTTGGCGGTGTAAAGTCGCTCGAGGGAGCGTTCTGCGGCTGTTTCAACAGCTTCGCGGAGATACTGCCGTTGAAGTGGATCAGCGTAGGGGTCAGGATCATGCTCAGTATGATGGTCGAGGTGATCATGGCGTTGAGTTCGCTGTCGATCATCGCATGGCTCAGGCCCAGTGCCAGTAGTGCGAAGCCGAACTCCCCGCCCTGGGACAGGCAGAGTCCGGCGCGCAGAGCGCTGCGCGAGTCACGATTCAAGCGACCGGTGACCAGCGCGATGATGGCTGCTTTCAGCAGCATCAGGCCGAGCGTGAGCAGGATGACCCAGTACCAGTTGTCGATCAGCGTCTGCAGGTTCAGCTGCATACCGACGGTGACGAAAAACAGACCTAGCAGCACATCTCGGAACGGACGGATATCCGCTTCCAGCTGATGCTTGTAATGGCTCTCGCCCAGCATCATGCCGGCGAGGAAACCGCCCAGCGCCATGGAAAGTCCGGCCGCGTGGGTCAACCAGGCCGCCGCCAGCGCGGTGACCAGTGCCATCAGCACGAACATCTCGTCGGAGCGTGAGCGCGCGATCTCGTTAAACAGTGCGGGCAGGATGGTACGCCCCAGCACCATCAGTAACAGCAGCAGACCGGCCCCCTGAAGCAGGGAGAGCAGCAGGGTGTTGGTGTCGATCTCGCCACCGTCGCTGCCCAGAACCGGAACGATGATGAGGAAGAACACTGCGGCCAGATCCTGAAACAGCAGAATGCCGAACGACAGCTGTCCGTGGGGGGCGGCCAGCTGGTTCAGGCGCAGCAGCTCGCGGGTCACGATGGCGGTGGAGGAGAGGGCCAGAGCGCCGGCGATGACGATGGCGCTGCGAAACTCTATCCCCAGGCCGATCGATATCAGGATCAGGATTGTGGTGGTGAGTATCACCTGAAGCGAACCGAGCCCAAATACCAGCTTGCGCATAGCGATCATGCGCGGCAGCGAGAACTCCAATCCCAGCATGAACAGCAGGAATACCACGCCGAGCTCCGACATCAGCGTCATCTGCTGCGGGTCGGTCACCTGCAGAGCATAGGGGCCGAGCAGGGAGCCGATGCTTAAATAGGCGAGAATCGGTGGCAGGTTGAAGCGCCGAAACACTGTGGTCGCAACGACAGCGCCCACCAGAATCATCAGCAGCTGTTCAAAAAGATGGTGTTCCATTCAGGCTTTCCATAACGACTGTACAGTCGGTTTCAGGTGGCGTCTGTCACCGCCTGATCTAGTTGTACAAGCAGTTCGAGCAGGTGCTCCGTATTCTCCTCCATCGCCTTGAACACCTCCTCGGCCATGGGGGCGACCGCACAGCTCTCCGGCAGTGGCAGCTGCGCGAGTACCAGATGCTGCAAGCGTGGCAGCAGTAGCCACTGAATCCACTTATGGAACTCCAGAGTGTCGATACAGAACGGCTGCTGGCTCATCAATGACTGGGCGTCGGGCATGGTCTGAGACCAGAGGTCGAGCGCGCGCATCTCGCGCTCGATCTCCATCAGCAGGGGCAGGATCTGTTGTGCCGGTGTCACCTTTGCCTCCGGGCGATCTTCAGCGTGTCCGCGATCATGAACGCCAGCTCCAGCGACTGGTCGGCATTAAGTCGAGGGTCGCAGAAGGTGTCATACCGGTCGGCGAGACCCTCCTCGGTGATCTTATAGGCGCCGCCGATACACTCAGTGACGTCGTTGCCGGTCATCTCGAAGTGGACGCCGCCGGCATAGGTACCCTCGGCCTGGTGGACCTCGAAGAAGCCCTGCATCTCGTGCAGGATGGCGTTGACGTTACGTGTCTTGTAACCGTTGGATGCCTTGATGGTGTTGCCATGCATCGGATCTGAGCTCCAGACCACGCTGGATCCCATCTGCTGCACGGAACGGACCAGTGGCGGTAGCTTTTCCAGGATCTTGTCGGCGCCCATACGCGCGATCAGCGTGATACGGCCAGGCTCGTTGTGCGGGTTGAGGATCTCGAGCAGGCGGCGCAGGTCGTCGGCATCGGTACTGGGGCCTACCTTGATGCCGATCGGGTTCTTCACCCCGCGCAGGAACTCGACGTGAGCGTGATCCGGCTGCCGGGTGCGATCCCCGATCCAGAGCATATGGGCCGAGCAGTCGTACCAGTCTCCGGTCAGACTGTCGCGGCGGGTCAGTGCCTCCTCGAAGTTCAGCAGCAGCGCCTCGTGCGAGGTGAAGAATGCGGTCTCCTTGAGCTGCGGCGTGTTCTCCGCGTTCAGCCCGCAAGCCTCCATAAATGCCAGGGTCTGGTCGATCTGCGCAGCCAGGTGCTCATATTTTTCGTGCTGCGGCGTCTGGGAGACAAAGCCGAGGTTCCACTTGTGTACCTGGTGCAGGTCGGCGAAGCCGCCGCCGGCGAATGCGCGGAGCAGGTTCAGCGTTGCCGAAGACTGGTGGTAAGCGGAGAGCAGGCGCTGAGGATCCGGTGTGCGCGCTTCCGCCGTGAACGCGATATCGTTGATGATATCGCCGCGATAGCTGGGCAGCTCGACACCGTCGATGGTTTCGGTACCGGACGAGCGAGGCTTGGCAAACTGTCCGGCGATGCGGCCGATCTTGACCACCGGGCAACTGCCGGCAAAGGTCAGCACAATCGCCATCTGCAGCAACAACTGGAAGGTGTTTTTGATCTTGTTGGCGTTGAACTCGGCAAAGCTTTCGGCGCAGTCGCCGCCCTGCAGCAGGAAGCCTTCACCGCGGCTGACCGCCGCCAGCTCATCCTTCAGCGAGCGGATCTCGCCGGCAAACACCAGCGGCGGGTATTTGCCCAGTATCTCTTCGGTGGCTGTCAGGGCGTTCAGGTCCGGGTATACCGGCTGTTGAACGATCGGTTTTGCCCGCCAGCTGCGGGGGCTCCAGTTAGGCATAGTGGGGTGTCCGTAAGCGTCTTGTATAAACGGAATTGATTGATTCGTTTAGTGTATTGGATCGCGGCGTGCAAACAAAGGCGTAGCCGTTCGTAAAAGCGGGAGCTGGGCCGGAATCAGGAGGCGGCACGGATGCCGTTCAGATTGCGGAAGGTGACCTCGCGTGCGGTATTGAGGAAGTCGATCATGAAATCGGCATTTTTCTGGTCCTCGCGCATGGCCGCATAAAGTGTGCACCAGAGTCCCTTTTCGCCCAGTGGGCGCGCGGCGACATAATCCCGCTCGAGATACTGGTGCAACGCCCAGTTGGGTAGGGCGGCAACGCCGCGCCCGCTGGCAACCAACTGCACCATCATCACCGTCAGCTCGGCGGTGCGCTGCTCGGCCGGCTCGATATTTTCCGGGTCCAGGAAGCGGGTATAGACATCCAGACGGCTGGTGTCGACCGGATAGGTGATCAGTGTCTCCTGGGCGAGATCCCGCGGATGGATGAACTTGCGCGCGATCAGACGGTGCTGCCGACTCAGGGCAAGCACCGATTCGTAACTGAACAGCGGGACATAGTGCAGGCCGTTGCGCGGCTCGGGGTCCGAGGTGATGACCAGATCAAGGTCGCCGCGGGCGAGCGCGGGCAGAGGCTGGAAACTGAAACCCGTGGATAGATCCAGCTCCACCTCCGGCCAGTTCTGGCGGAAGTGGTCGATCGTGGGCATCAGCCACTCGAAGCAGCTGTGGCATTCGATACAGATGTTCAAGCGGCCGGCGGCGCCACCGGCCAGGCGGGCGATATCGCGTTCGGCGTTGCGGATCATCGGCAGCATGTCATCGGCCAGGGCGAGCAGGCGTTGACCAGCACTGGTGAAGCAGATCGGCTTGGTCTTGCGGATAAACAGCGAGCAGTTGAGCCGGTCTTCCAGATCCTTGATCTGGTGGGAGAGGGCGGACTGCGTCAAATGAACCCTTTCGGCGGCTTCGACAAGGCTTCCCGCGTCGCGCAGTGCGGACAGGGTTTTCAAATGACGTAGTTCGATCATACCTGACTGACTCTCTCTGTCCTCGAAAGAAGGCGCTGAAGGCCAGTATAGACGGCCGGCCAGGCTCTGGCGAGAACCTGGCTGGTTGTCGGGCAGCGGTTTCAGCTTATCCGTGAGTGTATCAGCGCGGCCCGATAAGGAGGAATTCCAGTAGCGCTTTCTGCGCGTGAAGCCTGTTTTCGGCTTGGTGGAAGGCCACGCAGCGCGGGTCATCCATCATATCTTCACTGATCTCCTCACCGCGGTGAGCGGGCAGGCAGTGCATGAACAGGGCGTCATCAGCAGCCAGATCCATCAGTGCCGGTGAGACCTGGTAGCCGCGGAACTGACGTTCGCGCTGGCGCTGCTCATCTTCCTGGCCCATCGACGCCCAGACATCGGTGCAGACCAGGTGCGCGCCGGCGACCGCCTCTTCCGGGTTGCTGAATACGCAGACGCGATCGGCGTTCTGCCGCACCAACGCTTCGTTGGGGGCAAAATCCGGGGGGCAGGCGACATTCAACTTGAAGTCGAACTGGCGTGCGGCGTTGATATAGGAGTTGCACATGTTGTTGCCGTCACCGACCCATGTCACGGTCTTGCCTTTGATCGAGCCGCGCAGTTCGTTAAAGGTCTGCATATCGGCAAGCAACTGGCAAGGGTGGTAGTCGTCGGTAAGTGCATTGATAACCGGCACTTTCGAGTAGGCCGCAAAGGTCTCTACCACCTCATGGCTGAAGGTGCGAATCATGACCACATCGACCATGCTGGAGATGACGCGGGCGCTGTCCTCTACCGGTTCGCCGCGGCCCAGCTGGGTATCCCTGGGAGAGAGAAACATGGCGTGGCCACCGAACTGCGCCATGCCGGATTCGAAGGATACCCGGGTTCGGGTCGAAGCTTTCTCGAAGATCATCGCCAGTACGCGATTTTTCAGCGGCTCGTAGATCTCGCCGTCGTTGCGCATCTGCTTGAGCTTGCTGGCCCGTTCGATAATGCCCTGCAGCTCTGCCGGTGTCATGTCCAGCAGGGTCAGAAAGTGTCTAATACTCATAGTGTCAACTGGCGGTAAGGCCGCCGGTTCCAGAGGTCAAAGTGAATAAATTAGCAGCGTATCATTCGGTGCGCTCATCGCCCGAATAGACGCGGATAAGCTGCGACACGGTGTTGATCATGAGGTCGGCCTCATTCTGGCTCATGATCAGGGGCGGTAGCATACGTACCACCCGGCCGCCGCCGGTTACGTTCAGCAGTACGCCTTTTACCTTGGCCAGCACGGCCAGTTCGGTTCCGGCTTCGGTGAGTTCGATGCCGATCATCAAGCCCTTGCCGCGGATCTCGCGGATGTAAGGTGCGTTGCCCAGTTTGGCGCGGAACTGATCGACGATGTAGCGTCCCAGTTCTTCGGCGTGTTGGCAAAGGTTTTCGGCACTGATGGTATCAATCACGGCCAGGGCCGCGGCACAGGCCAGCGGATTGCCGCCGTAGGTAGTGCCGTGGGTGCCCGGCGTAAACAGTTTTGCGGCTTCGCCACGGGCCAGGCAGGCGCCAATCGGCACGCCATTGGCGAGACCTTTGGCGGTGGTGACCACATCCGGCAAAATGCCGTTGTGCTGGTAGGCGAAATAGCGTCCGGTACGGCCGTTGCCGGTCTGGACTTCGTCCAGCATCAGCAACCACTGCTGCTGGTCGCAGATGGCACGCAGCTGATTCAGGTAGTCCGGGGCGGGTATGTGTACACCGCCTTCGCCCTGTACAGGTTCTACCAGTACGGCAACGATGTTGGGGTTCTTGACCGCAATCTGGCGTACTGCGTCGATGTCGTCGTAAGGCACACGCACGAAGCCGGAGACCAGTGGCTCGAAGCCGGCCTGGGCCGAGCGGTTGCCTGTTGCGCTGAGCGTGGCAAGGGTGCGGCCGTGGAAGGAGTTCTCCATCACGATGATGGTGGGCAGGTCAATTCCCTTCTGATGGCCGTAGCGTCGGGCGAGCTTGATCGCTGCCTCGTTGGCTTCGGCGCCGGAGTTGCAGAAGAACGCATTGTCCATGCCGGAGATGGAGGTCAGTTTTTCGGCCAGCTGCTCCTGTAGCGGTATGGTGTAAAGGTTGGAGCAGTGGATCAGGCGTGCGGCCTGATCGCTGATCGCGCTGGTAACGGCGGGGTGGGCGTGGCCCAGTCCGGTCACGGCGATGCCGCATAATGCATCGAGATAGCGGTGGCCGTCGGTGTCGTATATCCAGACGCCCTTGCCATAGTCAAAGGCGACCGAGAGCCTGTTATAGGTGTTCATCAGTGGCTGTAACGACATGGGCGTTTCTCCCTATACAACGCAAAAAGGCAGCCAGAGCTGCCGAAAAAACGGACATTCTATGTGTGGGTTTGTGTTTTGGCAATAATATTATGTCAGGCTGGCGTTTGATACTTCGTGTGCTATCTACTTGAAACGGCTCATACTGGCTCCATATAAGAGTGCAAAGAGCCTGACCCTGCCGCAGCTGGATATTTTAATAATCCCACTAAAGCGGTAGGATATAGCCTGCGATGATTGAACCGCCTGTCGTCCGGTTGGATGGCGCCAAGTGTAGAATCTACTTTTAACAGCAAGGTGTAACCATGAGCGTAATCGATACCATCAAAGAGCAGATCGAAAGTAATTCGATTCTGCTATATATGAAGGGCACCCCCCGCTTCCCGCAGTGTGGCTTCTCTTCACGGGCTTCGGAGGCGCTGGTCGCTTGTGGTGAGCGTTTCGCTTTTGTGAATATCCTTGAGGCACCGGAGATCCGTGCCGAGCTGCCGAAATATGCCAATTGGCCGACCTTTCCGCAGTTGTGGGTGAATGGTGAGCTGGTCGGCGGTTGCGACATCATCTGCGAAATGGCGGAAAGCGGCGAACTGCAGGAGCTGGTCAGTGCGGCCGCCAAACAGCAGGGTGATTCCGAAGAGGCCTGATCGAAACTGGCGATAGTGAGTTTCAATGGACCGTATAGCCGGGCTCTATTAGAACCCGTATGGTTAATCAGGTAACTTCAAGTTTTTGATTATTCCGAGAAAATCTCAACTTAGCATGGAGAGTAATGAACAATGGGCGTACTCGTAGGTAAAAAAGCACCTGACTTCACAGTTGCCGCTGTACTGGGTGATGGCAGCATCGTCGATAGCTTCACGCTGAGCGACGCGATTAAAGGTAAGTACGGTCTGGTTTTCTTCTACCCGCTCGACTTCACCTTCGTGTGTCCTTCAGAGCTGATCGCTCTGGATCACCGTATGGATGCGTTTACCGAGCGTGGTGTTGAGGTGATCGGTGTCTCCATCGATTCTCAGTTCACTCACAATGCATGGCGTAATACACCGGTTAATGCCGGTGGTATCGGTCCGGTCAAATACACTCTGGCGGCCGACACCAAGCACGAGATCTGCCAGGCGTATGACGTCGAAGCCGAAGGCGGTGTCGCTTTCCGTGGCGCGTTCCTGATCGACAAAGAGGGTGTGGTTCGCTCTCAGATCGTCAATGACCTGCCGCTGGGGCGTAACATGGACGAGCTGATCCGTCTGGTCGACGCGCTGCAGTTCCACGAAGAGCACGGCGAAGTTTGTCCGGCTGGCTGGAACAAAGGCGACAAGGGTATGAATGCCTCTCCGGAAGGCGTTGCTGCTTATCTGGCTGCAGAATCCGACAAGCTGTAATCACCTTTTCGGAGATGTAAAAAAACCCGCGCAGGCGGGTTTTTTTGTGTCCTGTCACCGGCTTGTGCTGGCTCAGTCTCGCGTCGCCAGTACCATCTCCCAGCCGCCCAGATCCTTCCATCGATTGACGATCGTGCAGAAAAGCTCGGCTGTTTTCTGGGTGTCGTAGAGTGCTGAATGCGCCTGTTTTCCGTCGAACTCGATTCCCGCCGCATCGCAGGCGCGAGCCAGAACGGTCTGGCCGAAGGCGAGACCGGCCAGGGTTGCGGTATCGAATGTGGAGAAGGGGTGGAATGGATTGCGCTTGATGTCGGCGCGCTCGGCGGCGTTGCAGATAAAACTGTGGTCGAAGGCCGCATTGTGTCCCACCAGTACGGCGCGCTTGCAGTCGTGTGATTTTATCGATTTGCGTACCGGCTTGAAGATCATCTCCAGCGCATCGAGTTCTGTCAGCGCTTCCCGCTCCGGGTCGAAGGGGTCTATGCCGGTAAATGCCAGTGCTTCGGGTTCGAGGTTGGCGCCTTCGAACGGTGCGACCTTGGCGTCGAAGCTTTTGTCGGGAATCAGATAGCCCTGCTCGTCCATGGTGAGCGTTACTGCAGCGACCTCCAGTAGAGCGTCGGTACGGGGGTTGAAGCCTGCGGTCTCCACGTCGATGACAACGGGGAGGAATCCGCGAAAACGGTCGGACATGGGGTGTTTAGTGGAGGACAATAGGGTTCCTTAACTCTGGCTCGGGAGGTTGCTGTCGATCGTGTATAAGCCCATTCTAACAGTCATTGGGTGGAGGGCAATTGCTGTGCCTGCAAAGGAGGGTTAAAGCCTTGGGCCGGGTGGCCGATAATGTCCTGATACTGAGGGGAGTCTTTATCTGCCCTGTGCTTTGTGTGATGGGAATCCGTTGGATGCGCTTCTGGCTGCTGTTTATCGTTCTGTGCTTCTCTTTTCAAAAGGCGGGGGCTGTGACCTTCCGTGCGTCTATCGACGAGTCTCGGTGGGAGATGGAGAGTTCTCAGTTCGTCTGCAGGCTTCAGCAGGAGGTCCCCTCCTACGGCGTGGCTGTGTTTGAGCACCAGGCGGGGGAGTCGGTGCACTTTACCCTGACGCCGACCCAGAAACAGCAGGTTGAGGGGCAGGCGAAACTGGTGGCGGAGGCTTCGCCCTGGCAGCCTGGGGCCGACCCGCACCTGCTCGGCGTGGTCAGGGCCGTGCCGGGGAGTGGGGTGATCGAGGTGCCGGCGGAGCTGGCCAAAAATATGCTGGCGGCACTTTATCAGGGCATGACCCCGACTTTTAATACCGATCAGTGGTACGGTACGCCTGAGCTGCTTAAGGTGGGGATATCGGCGGCCAATTTTCAGTCCGCCTACACCGACTACCTGAACTGCATCTCTGGTCTGTTGCCGGTCAACTATCGCCAGGTTGCGCGGACCGCGGTGCTGTTTCCATCGGGGCAGACGGCCCTGTCGGATGCGACGCGGGAGCGTCTGGCGCTGATCGCCACCTATGTCAAAGCCGACAACAGTGTGCAAACGATCTATGTCGACGGGCATTCGGACAATCTGGGTCGGCGTTTGCTGAATCGGGATCTGTCCAAGAAGCGTGCGGAGGATGTGACCCGCTACCTGATACAGCAGGGTGTGCCGGAGGATCGAATCGTGACCCGTTACCATGGTGAGCGCTATCCCGTGGTCCCCAACACCAGCGCCGAGAACCGCGCTCGAAACCGTCGCGTCACCATACGGTTGGAGCGAGAAGAGGCGCCTGTGCGTTGATGCTCATGCCGGTTATGCGTCGGCAGGCTTTCTGATATACTTTCGCGCTTTCCGCTTTTAATGACCGGTCCTCGCCGCGAGGATCGGATTTCTGTGATCTGGAGTCGCAACATGTCCGATATTAAGAAGGTCGTACTGGCTTACTCCGGCGGTCTGGATACCTCCGTGATCGTCCGTTGGCTGCAGGACACCTATAACTGCGAAGTAGTGACCTTTACCGCCGATCTGGGGCAGGGTGAAGAGGTTGAGCCTGCACGCGCCAAGGCGCAGGCGCTGGGTGTGAAAGAGATCTACATCGAGGACCTGCGCGAAGAGTTCGTACGCGACTATGTCTACCCGATGTTCCGCGCCAACACCATCTATGAGGGCGAGTACCTGCTGGGTACTTCAATCGCCCGCCCATTGATCGCCAAGCGACTGGTCGAGATCGCCAACGAAACCGGTGCCGATGCTATTTCTCATGGCGCCACTGGCAAGGGCAACGACCAGGTGCGCTTCGAGATGGGTGCTTATGCGCTCAAGCCCGGCGTCAAAGTGATTGCGCCCTGGCGTGAGTGGGATCTGACCTCACGCGAAACGCTGATGGCCTATTGCGAAGAGCGCAATATTCCGGTCGACTTCGCCAAGGGCAAGAAGAAGTCTCCCTACTCGATGGACGCCAACCTGCTGCATATCTCCTATGAGGGCGGCATTCTCGAGGATCCCTGGGCCGAAGCCGAAGAGGATATGTGGCGCTGGAGTGTCGCACCGGAGCAGGCTCCGGATCAGCCGACCTACCTGGAGCTGACCTATCGCCAGGGTGATATCGTTGCCATCAACGGCGAAGAGATGAGTCCGGCGACAGTGCTGGCTTACCTGAACAAGATCGGTGGCGAGAACGGCGTTGGACGTCTGGATATCGTAGAAAACCGTTTTGTGGGCATGAAGTCCCGCGGTTGCTACGAAACTCCGGGAGGCACCATCATGCTCAAGGCGCACCGCGCCATCGAGTCGATCACGCTGGATCGCGAAGCCGCGCATCTGAAGGATGAGCTGATGCCGCGTTACGCCAAGGTCATCTACAATGGTTTCTGGTGGTCGGAAGAGCGCAAGATGCTGCAGCAGATGATCGATTACAGTCAGCGCAACGTAAATGGCGATGTGCGGGTTAAGCTGTACAAAGGCGCGGTTTCCGTAGTTGGTCGCCGCTCCGAAAATAGTCTGTTTGATGAGAGTATCGCGACGTTCGAAGATGATGCAGGCTCATACAATCAGAAGGATGCGGAAGGGTTTATCAAGCTGAATGCGCTGCGTATGCGTATTGCCGCCAGCAAAGGGCGAAACCTGCTGGATGACTGATCGCATTAGCCGTTAGTTACTTCAAAACCCGTCGGCACGCCTGCTGGCGGGTTTTTTGTTTCCGGTACCACTATTTTTTCGGTACTAAGGGGGAAGGAGGGGGAAGGGCAGCTAAGTTTTGCTAATAGGCTGATTCTCATGCTACTTTTGCGAAAATTTGGCTGTCTCTGAGGTTATGGAAACTCTGTTCTCTGGAAAGTCGGCACTGATACTCGACAAGAAGCTGGAGGATCTGCAGTCTCTGCGCTCGATCCTGTCCAGTATGGGTTTTGGCGAAGTGCTGGCGGCCTCATCAGTCAATATGGCGCTCAGCATGCTGCGCGAGCTGCCGGTCGATTTCTGTTTTCTCTGCTATGACCTTGGGCGTGACGAGAAGAACGGACTGCAACTGATGTTGGAGCTCCAGGCCGAGGGGCTGCGACGTTACAGCAGCTGTTATGTACTCGTTATCGAACCTGAAAAGTCAGACCTGCTGCTGGGTTCCCCTGAAAATGCCCCCGATCTCTATATTTCGAAGCCTTATGACAAGATCAGGGTTGGGCAGCAGCTAGAGAAGGCCTTGCGGCTGAAGCGCAATCTGGGGACGGTCGAGGAGCAGCTGGACAAGGGGGATTGGGAGCAGGCCCTGGATGAGTGTGAGGCGTTGGAGGAGGCCTACCCCGGTATGCGGGTTTACCTTCAGCGTTTAAGGGGGGCGGTTCTGCTGCGCCATAACGAGCCGCAGATGGCATACGAGACCTTCGGCTTGCTGTTGGATGGCCGGGATCAACCCTGGATACGTATTGGATTGGCGATAGCGGCCGCACGCAGTGGCTGGTTCAATCAGTCGGCTGAGCAGCTCGACAAAGTGATCGGTGATCAGCAGATCTGCATAGAGGCGTTTGTCTGGCGAGCGCGCCTGCACCGATTGCGAGGGGCGTTGTCCGATGCTCAGAACCTGCTGCGCCAAGCGGTCGTGTTGCAGCCGACGGTGGCCCTGTTGCAGGGCGATCTGGGCAACGTCGCGGCGATGAATGGCGATGCCCGCCTCGCTGTCGAGTCCTTTCGTGCCGCTATCCGCTATAGCCGCTACTCGGCGTTTCAGCACCCTGATTACTATTTCGGCCTGGTGCGGGTGTTGCTTGAGAGTATGCTTGGTGGCAGAGGAGGCTCCGATGCGGAAGAGGAAGCGATCCGCATGCTGGAGCAGGCGCAGCGCGATTTTCTCGATGTTGCAGTCATTCACTTCAGGTGTCGTTTGCTGTCCGGTGAAGTCTACCGCAAGGTAGGCGACATGCAGAGCGGGGAGCTGGCGGCGCGGGACGCCCTCAATCTTTACCAGGAGTTGTCATTGGATGAGCGGCTGATGTGGCTCGATCAGTTGATTGAAGGGGTTGAGGGTACCAGTGTGGCGGCTGAGGTGAGTGGTTTTCGGCAGGAGTTGACCAAGCAGATGGCGGGCCTTAAGTGGGGGCGCGCCAACCTGAAAGGGATGACCCAATTCCGTCATGGTGAGCTGGATCCGGCGTTGGACTCCTTTCTTGAAGCCTATGAACAACAGGCGGGTAATCCCGGCATCGGCTTGAACCTCGTGCAAACTGCGCTGGAGATTATTCGGCGGTCGGCGATGCCGATGCTGGAGCGGGACCTGCTGGCGCTTTGTGATGAAACCCTGTATGCCCTGCAGTATGCAGCGCTGACACCGAAACAGAAGCAGCGCTATAAGGGATTGGGTGAGCGCTTGTCTGAAGTTGTCGGTCGATTGGGGCGCGGTGGCGAGTAAATCTGACCCTCTCGGGTTGCGGGTGGTCAGAACAGATGGTCTTCTTCGGCCAGAAAGCTGTCGCCGCCGGACTCGCTCCTTCCCTCGGAATTCATGTCGAGGCCGGCCTCTTGTCGGGCCATATTGCGTGCCAGCTTACGACTGAGCAGTTTCTTCTGAGCCGGCATTGGCAGATCGGTAAAACGTATCAGATGCTGGCTGACCAGGGTGTCGATCAGGTCCTCCAGTATGCGGATCGTCGACTTGTCCGACTGATCCAGAAACGCGTCGGGATCGAACGCCTGGTTGCCATTGTTTATCGACAGAAATTCGAGCACCGCCGGGTCTTTCAGACTCACCTCCCGGGCGCCACTTTCAGGCGATTCGGACAAGCCGATTACCTTTCCTTGATCGTCAAACTTGGCGTATAGCATCTGCCCGAGTCCTTCTGGCGGTAGGGGGGTGGATTCTGCTCAAACAGCTGTTAGTATTAACCGCCATTATTCTAAGGTCAACGAGTATGGATGCATCGCACGACCCTCTTTTAAGCTGCTTGGTGATTCTGGCGCAGCAGTACCATAGGCCCACCTCGGCGGGAGTGTTGGCGGATGGTCTGCCGTTGGTCAATCATCGCTTGACCCCTCAGCTGTTCGTGCGCGCCGCAGCGCGCGCCGGTTTGGCGGCCAAGGTCGCTGAGCGTCGGCTCGATCAACTATCCTCGTTACTCCTGCCGGTCGTCCTGATCATGGATGACGATACCGCCTGCATCTTGCAGGAGATCGATGAGGAAAGCGGCGAGGCCGTGGTCCAGCAACCGGAGAGCGGCGGCACCTATCGTATAGCGCTCACGGAGCTTGATGAGCACTACAGCGGTTATCTGATTTTCGTGCGTGCGGAGTACAGTGCCGGTGATCAATCCAGTCGGGTGCTGGACGGTCGTTCAGGACACTGGTTCTGGGGAACGCTGAAACGCTCCAGTCGCATCTATCGGGACGTTTTGTTAGCCAGTTTCCTGATCAATCTGTTCGTCCTGGCCAACCCGCTGTTTGTCATGAACGTCTATGACCGCGTAGTACCCAACGGCGCGGTTGAAACGCTGTGGGTGCTGGCGGTCGGTGTCTTGATCGTCTATCTGTTCGATTTCGGGCTCAAGATGCTGCGTGCCTATTTTATTGAGGTGGCCGCGAAAAAGTCCGATGTGCTGCTGTCGGCACAGCTGTTCGAGAAGGTGATGAGGATCCGCTATGACCGTATGCCGGCATCGGTCGGTGCGTTCTCGAGTAATCTGCGTGAGTTCGACAGTATCAGGAACTTCCTCAGCTCCACGACCAACACTGTACTGATCGATATTCCGTTCATGGTGATCTATATCCTGGTCATCAGTCTGATCGGCGGGCCGCTGGTGGTGGTGCCTGCCGTCGCCATTCCCTTGATTGTCATCTATTCCCTGATCGTACGCCCGAAACTGCGCGATGCGGTTGAGCGCACCTTTGCCTCCACTGCGCAGAAAAACGGAACGCTGGTCGAGTCGTTGACCGCCATGGAAACCGTCAAGACCCAGCGCGCGGCGAGTCCGTTGCAAGAGCGATGGGAGGAGGCAGTCGGTTATATCTCGCGTTGGGGGCTCAGATCCCGCATGCTGTCATCATCGGTTATAACCTTCGCCGGCACGGTTCAGCAGACGGCCTCCGTGGTTCTGGTGATCGGGGGGGTGTACCTGATCATGGAGCAGGAGTTGTCTCTTGGAGCGTTGATCGCCTGCAATATCCTGGTCGGTCGGGCGATCGCGCCTACGGCGCAGATGGCCAGTCTGATCATCCAGTATGAGCAATCGGCCAAAGCGCTGAAGACACTGGACGAGATCATGGCGCTGCCGGTGGAGCGGGAAGAGGGCAAGCATTTTGTTCACCGCCCCAGACTGGAAGGCAACATCGAGTTCCGCAACGTCAGTTTCCACTATCCGAATGTCGAGTATCCGGCGCTCAGACAGGTGTCGTTCAAGATCAACGCCGGCGAGCGAGTGGCGATGATCGGCCGGATCGGATCGGGTAAAACAACGATCGAGAAGATGCTGCTCGGGCTTTATCAGCCGACAGACGGGGCGATCCTGCTTGATGGCGTCGATATCAAACAGATCGATCCCGTGGATCTGCGCCTGAATACCGGTTATGTACCTCAGGATGTGATGCTGTTCGCCGGTACGGTTCGCGACAACATTACCGTTGGTTCGCCGCAAGTGGCGGATGCTGCGATGCTAAAGGCCGCGAGCCTGGCCGGAGTCGATCAGTTCGTTAACCTGCACCCCCTGGGCTTCGATATGCAGGTGGGTGAGCGCGGACAAGCGTTGTCCGGAGGTCAGCGGCAGTCTATTGCCATAGCCCGAGCACTGCTGCATGATCCCAATCTGTTGATCATGGATGAACCCAGCAACGCCATGGACAACGCGTCGGAAGAGCAGTTCAAGCGTCGTCTGAACGAGGTGCTTGAGGGGCGTACACTGCTGATGATTACGCACAAAATGTCGTTACTGACGCTGGTGGACAGGTTGATCGTTATCGATCAGGGGCAGGTGGTCGCCGATGGACCGAAAGAGACGGTACTGGAAGCGTTGAAGCAGGGACGTCTGCATGTGCGCCGTTAAGGGGGCGGTTCAGCGATGAAACGCAGGGAGATGAGTATCAAGCCCGAGGATCTCGGTTACACCTCAAGCATCAGCGAGGCGATGCTGGAGCAGGCTCCGCGAGGCGCAAGTGCGCTGCTGTGGACGATTGCGCTGTTTATACTCGCTGCAGGCGTCTGGGCCAACTGGGCGACGCTCGACGAGATCACCCGTGGCGACGGCGAGATCATTCCGTCCCGCCAGTTGCAGGTAGTGCAGAACTTGGAGGGGGGGATCGTATCGGAGATTCTGGTACATGAAGGCGACCTGGTCGACAAGGGCCAGGTGTTGATGCGCATCGAAGACAAGCGTTTCGTCAGTTCGGTCAAGGAGAGTGAGGTCCGACTCTACGAGCTGATGGCGAAAGCGGCCCGGCTGCACGCCGAGGCGAATGGTGAGTCGATGGCGATGCCTGAAGATTTCCCCGATAAGTACAAATATCTGCTTAACCAGGAAGTGAACCTGTTTGCAACGCGTCAGCAGGAGCTGAAAGCCAACCTGGCAGTACTGGGCCAGCAGCGTGATCAGCGTCGACAGGAGCTCAGGGAGGCGCAGGCTCGTCAGGATCAGGTGCGTCGCAGTTATGATCTACTGCTGCAGGAGATGAAGATTACCGAGCCGCTGCTCAGTGAGGGCGTCATCTCCGAGGTGGAGTACTTGCGCCTTAAGCGCCAGGTCAACGATCTGCGTGGCGAGCTGTCCAGTATTGAACTGAGCCTGCCGCGAATTCAGTCTTCGATCGAGGAGATCGAACAGAAACTCAGCGAGATGGAACTGCAGTTCCGCAATACCGCGCGTGCCGAACTGAATGAGGTGCTGGCTGAACGGGCTCGATTGCAGGAGACGTTCAGCGGTATGCAGGACCGTATCCAGCGCACGGAAGTGCGCGCGCCGATCAAGGGTACCGTCAAGCAGCTGTTGATCAATACCATCGATGGCGTTGTCCGTCCGGGTGATCCTCTGCTGAATATCGTCCCCTGGGAAGACAAACTGCTGATCGAGGCGCGCATTCGTCCCTCCGACATCGGTCAACTGCGAGTTGGGCAGCCGGCCGTTGTTAAGGTCAGTGCCTACGATTTTGCCATCTATGGTGGGCTACCGGCCAAACTTATCTATATTTCTCCGAGTACCATCATCGATGAGAAGGATGAGACCTTCTATGTCGTGCGCCTGGAAACCGAGAACCCCTTCCTGGGAGAGAATAATAGTCTACCGTTGATGGCCGGTATGACGGTTTCCGTGGATATCGTTACCGGCGAGAAGACGGTGATGCAGTATCTGCTTAAGCCGATCACCAAGGCGCGGCAGCGGGCACTAACGGAGCGATAGCATGGAATATTTCTGTATCGTATTGAGGGACGATATCGCGCACCGCTGGAGGGATGCCACCGATGTGCGATTGGGCAGAGTGGGGTATCCGCTGTCGAGCAGCGGGTTGCCTACAGCGGGTATCTGTCTGGTTCATTGGCAGAGCCTGGCAGGTTCGGATAGAGAGTTGCTGCTTGCGCATGCGCACGGTTGCAGTCTGAGATTGATTATTTTGACCGATCATCCGGATACCGATGAAGGGCGCGAGCTGATTCGGCGCGGCGCCAAAGCCTACGGTAATACCTTCGTCACCTACAGCCTGCTCAATGAGATGATCAAAACGGTACAGCGCGGCGATATCTGGGCAGGTCCGGAGGTGCTGCAGTCCGTACTGCGTCAATTGCTGGAACAGGTCGATCCACCGACACAGACTTTGGCTGATCGGTATGGATTGAGTGAACGGGAAAACGAAGTGCTCGTCGAGGTGATGTCCGGTGCCGCCAATAAGGTTGTTGCTCGCCGGCTCGATATAACCGAGCGCACGGTAAAAGCTCACATGAGTGCCATACTCCACAAAACTGGCGCTAAAGATCGTGTAGAGCTTATTCTTTTAGCTCAGCGAGCTGAGCGTAACGCTGTCTGATCAGGGACACCTTTTAAGGATAGGGGAATAAAAAATGGCGTTTAAACAGTCTATGCTTGCGGTGGCTGTGCTGGTTGCTGTATCCGGCACAACTAGCGCTGCGACAGTGCAGCAGGTCGTTGCTGACAATTTGGCAGAGAATCCGGATGTCGCACGTGCAATCGAAACCTATCGTGCGGTGGTCAAGGAGGTTGATCAGGCCAAGGCGGGTTATTACCCCACCGTGGATGCGACACTGGGCTACGGCTATGAATGGACCGACAAGGATCAGGGCGTCCAGGATGTCGAGCTGAATCGCCGAGAGGCGCACCTGAATATCAACCAGATGCTGTTCGACGGCTTTGCCACGCCGAGTGAGGTCAAGCGTCAGCGTGCGCGGATGGCGTCAGCCGAAGCGGAAGCGACCGATACCGCTGAAAACTACGCGCTCCAGGCAGCCCGCGCCTATCTGGAGCTGCTGCGCCGCGATCAGCTGGTCAAGCTTGCTAAAGAGACCCTCTACAACCACGTCAAGATCTACGATCAGATCAAGCGCCGCTCCGAATCGGGCCTGGGGACTCTGGCCTCGATCCAGCAGGCGGAGGGCCGTCTTGCCCTGGCCGAAGTCAATACGCTGGCAGCCGAAAACAACCTGCTCGATGCGCGGGCCAATTATCAGCGTGTGGTCGGTCAGGAGCCGCCGGCTGAACTTGAGCAGCTGATGGATGACGCACTGCCGATACCGGGCAGCTTCGAGGAAGCGTTGGCTGCCGCTAACGAAAACCATCCCGTTGTCGGTATCGCTCAGAACGACGTCGAGGCAACCTACGCCCAGCGCGATGCGGCCAAGAGCCGGATGTACCCGCGTCTGGATCTGGAGGTCGAGCGGCGCTGGGACGAGAACCTCGACGGTATCGAAGGCGATGATGAAGACCTGACCGCCATGTTGCGTCTGCGCTATAACCTGTTCAACGGTGGCGCCGACAAGGCCCGTATTCGGCAGACCGAGTACCAGATCGGCGAAGCGCAGCAGGTTCAGCGCGACTCCATGCGCCAGATCAAGCAGAGTCTTGAGCTGTCCTGGAACGCATACGAGATTCTCGGACGCCAGATCGAGCATCTGCAGCAGCACGTGGACTCCAGTGAACAGACCCGTAACTCCTACCAGAAGCAGTTCGATATCGGTCAGCGCTCCCTGCTCGACCTGCTGGATACAGAAAACGAGGTGTTTACCGCCAAGAACCAATTGGCGGAAGCGCAGCTGGATCAGCAGATCGCCAAACTGCGTATTCTCAACGGTATGGGTGGCTTGCTCAGTGCGATGAACATCCAGCTTCCGTTGGAGGAGTCCAGCACCATGACCGCCGATGCTGCCGAGATGCAGGAAGAACCGGCCATGCAGGAGGAGGCTCCGGCCGAGAAGTCTAGCTGAGGTCTGATTGCATCTACCTGGGTGGGTGGCTAAAATCGCCTCCACCCTAGGTGTTTGCCTGAGAGGGTTGCAGGGTTTGCAACCCTCTTTTTATTTTACATACAGGATGTATGGTATCCCGCTGACATCGTTGATGTTCGAAAGCGGGATGAAGAGAGCCGATGAAAGCGCACAAAATACTCCAGGCTCCGATCCCGATGCGCTGGGTTGGGCCTATCCGGATCAGTGGCAACGTGCTGGACGAGCAGTTGAGCGTGCCGCTGGCAACGTATGAGACGCCCCTTTGGCCCTCCGTTGGGCGCGGCGCGCGAGTCTCCATGCTGTGCGAAGGCGGCATCAAAACCACGTTGATCGATGAGCGGATGACACGCTCGATCCTGCTTGAAGCCGACGACGCCTTGGCCGCTCATCAGGCGGTGCAGTCGATCAAGGCGCGTCGCGACGATCTCAATCGAGTGGTGGCAGAGAGCAGTCGCTTCGCCAAACTGATCGATATGCACAGCCAGATCGTCGGTAACCTGATCTATCTGCGACTCGAGTTCACCACCGGCGATGCGTCCGGTCACAATATGGTGACCAATGCTGCCGACAAGCTGATCCCCTGGCTACTCGCCGAGTATCAGAATCTGCGCTACAGCTCGATTTCGGCCAACTACTGCTCGGACAAGAAGGCGACTGCCGTCAACGGCATTCTTGGGCGCGGCAAGTATGTGGTGTGCGAGATCCTGATTCCGCGTGAGGTGTGCGAACGGCGGTTGAAGACTACGCCGGAGAAGGTTGTCGACCTCAATATCAAGAAAAACCTGATCGGCACGCTGATGGCGGGCGGCCTGCGCAGCGCCAATGCCCACTATGCCAATATGTTGCTGGCGTTTTACCTGGCCACCGGACAGGATGCGGCCAACATCATCGAAGGCTCCCAGGGTGTGGTTCACGCCGAGGTGCGTGGCGGTGACCTCTATTTCTCCTGCACCCTGCCCAACCTCATCGTCGGCAGTGTCGGCAACGGCAAGGGGATAGAGTTCGTCGATGCCAACCTGACCGAGCTGGGCTGTCGTGAAGAACGTGAACCGGGCGCCAATGCGCGCCGTCTGGCCGCAATCTGCGCTGCAACCGTCCTCTGCGGAGAGCTGTCCTTGTTGGCTGCCCAAACCAATCCGGGCGAGCTGATGGAAGCGCATATCCAACTGGAGCGTTGATGTCGGATCAAACCAACGATCGCAAGATCGAGCATATCCGGGCGATAGAGCAGGATCCGGCTACCGATCGAGATGCGCGCTATTTCGACCGGATCCATCTGAGCCACCGGGCGTTGCCGGAGCTGAATCTGGCCGATATCGATACCGCTATCGACTTTCTTGGACGCAGACTCAGTTTCCCGTTGCTGATCTCGTCGATGACCGGTGGCGATCATGAGCTGGTACGGCAGATCAATCGCAACCTGGCCCTGGCCGCGGAGCACTGTGGCGTGGCGTTGGCGGTCGGTTCGCAGCGGGTCATGTTCGAGCAGCCCGCTGCACGGGAGAGCTTCGAACTGCGTGCGCTGGCGCCGACAACGGTGCTGCTGGCCAATATTGGCGCTGTGCAACTCAACTACGGTTTCGGGGTTGAGCAGGCCCGCGAAGCGGTGGCCTGTGTCGGTGCCGATGGTCTTTATCTCCACCTGAACCCGTTGCAGGAAGCGGTGCAGCCGGAGGGTGATACCGATTTTGCTGGTATCGGTGACAAGATCGGCGAGATCCAGCGCAGCCTGCAAGTACCGGTGCTGCTCAAAGAGGTGGGCTGCGGCCTGTCGCCGGAGGATATCGCCCTGGGTTATGCACAGGGCGTACGCTACTTCGATGTGGCGGGCAGTGGCGGCACCTCATGGAGTCGAATCGAACACCACCGGCGCGGTGACGGTAGCGATATCGGTCTGCGTTTTCAGGATTGGGGGCTGCCGACCCCGCTGGCGCTGATGCAGGCCGAACCCTGGGTTGAGCGCGCCACGTTGATCGCCAGTGGCGGGCTCAGAGATGGGATAGATATGGCCAAATCTGTTATACTCGGCGCCTCTCTGTGCGGTATGGCCGCGCCTTTTCTTCGCCCGGCCAGCCAGTCTGCTGATGCCGTCATCGAGGAGATAGAACGGCTCAGACGTGAATTTGTAACGGCGATGTTTCTGCTCGGCATGCCGAATGTTGCCGCTATGCGCAACAACCGGTCGCTGATCGTAGAAGAGCGTTGAGGATCTAAGCCAAAGATGTCCGTGGGTATAGACGAAATCAGTTTTTACACGTCCAGCTACTATTTTGATCTGAGGACGTTGGCCGAAGTCCAGAACACCGATCCTGAAAAGTACTATGTGGGTATCGGCCAGGAGAAGATGGGCATGGCCGCGCCCGACGAAGACGTGGTCACCATGGCCGCGAATGCGGCGTTGCCGCTGATCGAGCGTGTCGGTCCCGACGCCATCAGTACGCTGATGTTCGCCACCGAAACCGGTATCGATCAGTCCAAGGCGGCAGGCGTGTACGTGCATCGTCTGCTGGGTCTGAACGCTAACTGCCGCGTGGTCGAACTCAAGCAGGCGTGTTATAGCGCCACGGCGGCGTTGCAGATGGCCTGTGCGCTGGTCGCCCGCGATCCGCAGCGCAAGGTGCTGGTGGTCGCGTCCGATATCGCACGCTACGATCTCAATACGCCGGGGGAAGCGACCCAGGGCTGCGGCGCTGTTGCGATGCTGATAAGCGCCAATCCTCGTCTGGTCAGTATTGATCCCGAAGTGGGCAACTACACCGAAGATGTGATGGATTTCTGGCGCCCCAACTATCGCAGCACGGCGTTGGTCGATGGCAAGTACTCGACCAAGATCTACCTGAAGTCGCTGAAAAGAGCCTGGGAGAGTTTTCGCGAGGCCAGCCCGCTGGCGTTCGAGGACCTGAGTCACTTCTGCTATCATCTGCCGTTCAGTCGTATGGCGCAGAAGGCGCATCAGCATCTGGTCAAACTGAACAAGGCGATCCTGGCGCCGGAACAGATCGATGAGCAGATCGAGCCGACGTTGAGCTACAACCGTATTATCGGCAACAGTTATACCGCCTCGATGTATATCGGCCTCTGCTCCCTGCTGGAAACCTGTCGCGAAAGTCTGGCCGGTCAGCGCATCGGCTTTTTCAGCTATGGCTCAGGCTGTGTGGCCGAATTCTTCAGCGGCCGGGTAAAGGCCGGGTACGAGCAGTTCCTGCACGCCGAGCGTCACCAGCAGATGCTGGAGGCGCGTGAATCGCTGAGCTATGACGAATACCTGAACCTTTACCGCCATCCCGATCCTCGCGATGGCGGTGAGCATGAGCTGCCGCACGTGACTCGCGGCCGTTTCCGCCTGGCGGCGATCAGTCATCACAAGCGTGAATATATCCCCTGCTGATGGGCGCCTCGAATAACCTGTTCTTCCGTTCGTCACGGTTTTTCGAGGTGTCAAAATGAGAGTGGCCTGTGCTCCGGGCAAGGTTATCCTCAGCGGCGAGCACGCCGTGGTCTACGGTGCCCCGGCGCTGGCGCTGGCGGTGGACCGCCATATGCGTGTCTACTTTGAGCCGGATCGGCTGCCCAGGCTGAGCTGGCATGCGCAGGAGCGCACCCATGTACTGGGGTTGGACAAGTTCGCAGCCCTGCGCCGTCGTCTCGACAGCCATTTCGAGAGCTACCTGCGTGGCGAGCTGTCGATCACCCAGATCCTGAAGAAACCCGCCGAACTCGCGTTCTACGCCGTCGATATGGCACGCATGATCTCGGGACTCGAGTCGATCCCCCGCGGCAGCGTCCGCATCGACTCCGATATCCCGATCGGCGCCGGAATGGGCTCCTCCGCGGCGCTGATCGCCGCACTGTTGAAGCTGTTCGGGCATATCGACGACCTGGATCAGCTGATCAAACAGGTTCATCACTGCGAACGTCTGCAGCATGGTCGGGGTAGCCTGATCGATGCCGCAACGGTATGCAGTGGGGGGCTGGTGCGTCTGCGTGATGGGCAGATCAGTCGGCTACAATTGGGTGAAAGGGGCTTGGGTAACGGCTGGTATTGGGTGTTTACCGGCACCCCCGCGGCCAGCACCGGGGCTTGTGTCGAGCGCGTTCGGCGTGGTTTCGCGACCTCGTCGATCTGGAGTGAGTTCGCCGATCTTACCGCCGAGATCGAACTGGCGCTCTGTGCCGGTGGCTCGGTTACGGCACAGGTCCGCGAGAACCACCGATTGCTGACCCGCATCGGCGTGGTACCGGCGCCTTTGCTGCGTTTTGCGGAACAGGTAGAACAGCAGGGCGGCGCGGCCAAGGTATCCGGCGCCGGCTCCGTATCCGGTGATAATGGCGGCTTGATGCTGGTCTGGCTGCCGGAGGGCTCGCCCGGCGAGCTTGAGATGCCAGGCGACTGGCATTGGGGCCAACTGAAAGAGGATCCAGACGGTGTCCGACTACTCGATGATCAAGGCTAGTGCGCCCGGCAGCATCATGCTGATGGGGGAGCACGCGGTCGTGCGTGGCGCCCAAGCGATCGCCTGTGCGGTGAACCGCTATATCCATGTCGAGCTGACCCCGCGCGATGACGATCAGCTCTTTGTCCACAGCGAACTGGGTGATTACCGGGCTACGCTGCACGAGCTGCCCGATGACCCCGAGCTGCAGTTTGTCGTCGCAACCTTGCGCCATTGGCAGCCCAGGCTGCCGAGCGGGCTGGAGCTGCGTGTCGAATCCGAGTTTTCCCACCGGGTGGGATTGGGTTCGTCGGCGGCGGTGGTGGCCGCATTGACCCTGGCACTGAGCAACTTCACCGAAGCCGACATGAACAACGAACAGCTGTTCGATGCCGCCCTGCAGGTGATTCATGAGGTACAGAACGGCCGCGGCTCAGGGACGGACCTGGCGGCCAGCATCTACGGTGGGCTGATCGCCTATCGGGTGGTGCCGCGGGAGCTGATTCCGTTAAAGGGGCTTCCCGAGATCAGTCTCTGGTATGTCGGATACAAGATGAAAACGCCGGCGGTGCTTGAGTTGGTTGAACGCAAGGCAGCGGCTTTCCCGTCGTTATATGCCAGTCTCGACCGGTTGATGGAGGGGTGTAGCCTGCAGGCACGCCTGGCGATCGAGATGAGCGATTGGCAGTCGCTGGGCGAACTGATGAATTTCTACCAGGGCTTGCTGGATGCGCTTGGCGTCAACGACGGCAAGCTGTCCGAGCTGGTCTATCGCCTGCGTGCCACGGCGGGGATCTACGGCGCCAAGATCTCCGGCTCGGGCTTGGGCGATTGCGTGGTTGCCCTGGGTGCGGGCCAGCCCGAGGGGCTGGCGTACGAGCAGATCTCGGTGGCCGTGTCGGCGCAGGGAGCCTGCTGCTCGCGCCGCTAAGGGCAGCAACAACAGATCGGAGTAGGGGATTGATGAATAGAGCCGAGATCATGGCGGGGTGGTTGCCTGAAGGGGAGACACCGAAGGCCAGTGGAGAACACTTCGCACCGAGCAATATCGCCCTGTGCAAGTACTGGGGCAAACGTGACAGCGAGCTGAATCTGCCGGTCAACGCGTCGCTATCGGTATCCCTGGACCAGCTTGGCAGTCGAACCCGGGTCGAACCGATAGAGTCGGCGACCGATGAGGTGTGGCTCAATGGTATGCGCCAGACCCCCGATAGCCGTTTTGCCACGAGGGTCAGCGCCTTTATCGATCTGTTCCGCAGCCGCCACCCGGAGCTTGCGTTTCGCGTACACACCAACAACAACATACCCACGGCGGCTGGCCTTGCCTCATCGGCGTCCGGTTTCGCCGCGCTGACCAAGGCATTGAACGACGCCTTCAGTCTGGGGCTGTCGGCCACGGCGCAATCGGTGGTAGCGCGTTTGGGCAGCGGTAGCGCCTGCCGTTCGCTGTTTGACGGCTTCGTCGAGTGGCAGATGGGGGTGCGGGAAGACGGCCTCGACAGCCATGCCATAGCACTGGAACAGCGCTGGCCCGGGCTCAGCATCGGCCTGCTCAAGGTGGACGAGAGCGAAAAGATCGTCGACTCCCGCGCCGGTATGCAGCGCACCAAGGAGACCGCCCACCTGTACCAAAGCTGGCCGCTGCAGGCCGCAGCCGATCTGAGCCGTCTGCAACAGGCGATCGAGACGCGGGATTTCGCGCTGCTCGGCAGTGTGGCGGAACAGAACGCCCTGTCGATGCATGCGACGATGATCGCCTCCTGGCCGCCACTGCTGTACTGGCAGCCCGAGAGCGTTGCCGCGATGCAGAAGGTGTGGCGCCTGCGTAGCGAAGGGCTGGCGGTCTACTTCACCATGGATGCGGGGCCCAACCTCAAGCTGCTGTTCGAAGCCGCCTCAGGTCCGGCGCTCGAGGCCCAGTTCCCGGGGCTGGAGATCGTGCAGCCCTTCGGCGCCTGATTCCACGTGGCGACCGGGTTCGTTCTCACGCGTCAGCAGCGTGATCTCGGTGAAGGCATCGAATTGTCGTACTGGTTATCCACTGTCGATGGTCCCAGGCGGATCGATATCCAGGGTGAGGAGGCGGTGTGTTTCGTACTCACCGCCGAGCAGGAGACAATTCGCCAACGCTTGGCCGACCTGCAGGGCTGGCGCCTGCGCGAACTCAGCATGTGCGATCTTCAGCAGCGTCCGGTATCGGCACTCTACTGCCGTACCCTGGCCCTCTACCGCGACGTAATCGCCCGGCTTGAGCAGGCGGGGCTGGCGCTGATGGAGGAGGATATCCGTCCGGTCGACCGCTACCTGATGGAGCGCTTTATCCACGCCGGTGCGCAATGCCATGAGCGCGAAGGCAGACTGCTGCTCAAGTCCGCCGATTACGATCCCGCGTTCCGTATTCTGTCGCTCGATATCGAGACCACTATGCGTGCCGACCGCATCCTGTCGGTGGCGTTGCAGGGGCCGGGACTTGAGTTGGTGCTGGTCAACGGCGAGGCGCCGAATGAGTCCTGGATCCGCAGTTGCAGAGGCGAGCACGAGCTGCTCGAGCGGATGATCGCCGCCATCAACGCTTATGACCCGGATATTCTGATCGGCTGGAATGTGATCGGCTTCGACCTGCGCGTCCTTGAAGCGCGGGCCAAGGCGCAGGGACTGCGGCTCGGCATCGGTCGCGAGCCGCAGCCGATCCTGGTGGACCGGGCGCAGAACGGCCGCTGGTTCGCACGGATCCCCGGGCGGGTGGTGCTCGATGGCATCGATACCCTGAAGGGCGCAACTTGGCGCTTCGAACGCTATGGCCTGGAGTACGTTGCCCAAGAACTGCTTGGGCGCGGCAAGGCGATCGACAAGGTCGATGACCGGGGCGCCGAGATCCAGCGTCTCTATGCCGAAGACCGCCTGGCGCTGGCGCGCTACAACCTGGAGGACTGCCGCCTGGTCAGCGAGATCTTCGCCAAGGCGGGCCTGATCGAGTATCTGATCGAGCGGGCACGGCTGACCGGTCTGCCGCTGGACAAGGTGGGTGGTTCGCAGCAGGCGTTCGATAACCTCTACCTGCCGGCGCTGCACCGCAAAGGCCATGTGGCGCCGCAATATGCGTCCGGGCGCTCCGATCTGTCGATCCCAGGCGGCTTTGTCATGGAGTCCAGGCCGGGCCTTTACCGCCATATCCTGGTGCTCGATTTCAAGAGCCTGTACCCGAGCATCATCCGCACCTTCAAGATCGATCCGCTTGGGTTGAGTAGAGGGTTGAGTAAAGGGTTGAGCAAGGGCTCTGAGGAGGGGGCTGACGCCGACGATCTGGTCCCCGGTTTTCACGGCGCGATCTTCTCCCGTTCGCAGACCCTGCTGCCGCAGATCATCGAAACCCTCTGGCACGCCCGCGACAGGGCGAAGGCGGAGGGCAACGCGGCGCTGTCACAGGCGATCAAGATTCAGATGAACGCCTGCTACGGCGTGCTAGGGTCGCGGGTGTGCCGCTTTTTCGATCAACGTCTTTCCGGATCGATCACCCTGCGCGGGCACCAGATCCTGAACCAGACCGCGGAGCGCATTGAGCAGCACCACGGTCATCGCGTGATCTACGGTGATACCGACTCCGTCTTCGTCTGGCTTGGCGATGACTGGCCCGACCGGGACACGGCTGCCTACGGTGAGCAGCTGGCGGTAGAGCTGAACCGGTGGTGGAGTGAGCAACTGCGCGAGCGCTTCGATCTCGACAGTGCCCTGGAGTTGCAGTTCGAGGCTCACTACAGCCGCTTTCTGATGCCGCGCATGCGCCATAGCGAGAAGGGCAGCAAGAAGCGCTATGCCGGTCTGAAGCGCAAGGCGCGGAGCGGTGAGGAGCTGGTGTTCCGCGGGCTGGAATCGGTACGTACGGACTGGACCGCATTGGCACGCAACTTCCAGCGTGAGCTATATGAACGTATCTTCCACGACCGCCTCTATCACCCGCTGATCGCCGAGACGATCGAGCGTCTGCGCAGTGGTCAGAGCGATGAGATGCTGGTCTACCGGCGTCGACTGCGTCAGCCGCTCGAGGCCTACACCCACAATCAACCGCCTCACGTGAAGGCGGCCCGGCTGCTGGAGGCCGATCGCAAGCAGCAAGGCTTGCCTCCAGCCTACACGGTCGGCGACTCGGTACAGTATCTGATCACGGTAAACGGTCCTGAGCCGCTGGAGCTGTTGCGTTCACCGATCGATTACCAACACTATGTCGATAAACAGCTGCTGCCGGTGGCCGATTCTATCCTGCCGTTTCTTGGTGAGGGGTTTGAAGCGCTGGCGGCACCGCAGATCGAGCTGTTCTGATTGCCAGAGGATGAAAGGGAATTTAACCGCCATTGGGCGGGTCTATTCAGGAAGAGGGTGACACGAGGTGAGAATGCAGAATTCCGACCCTAACCGCCGACGCATGGCACGGCTGATGACCCATCTGACCTGGGTTGCGGTGCTGGCGATGCTGACGCTCTACTTCAACAACTATATCGAGTCGCGGGAAAATCCGAATGCGGCGCTGGCGTTGACCGACAGCCTGGGATCAGAAGTGGTGCTTGAGCGCAACCGTGCCGGACACTATCTGGCACCGGGACGGATCAACGGTCAGCGGGTCGATTTTCTGGTCGATACCGGGGCGACCAGCGTCAGCGTGCCCGAGCATCTGGCGCGGGAGTTGGGACTCAAAAGAGGCATGCCGATGCAGTCGATGACGGCGAACGGCGTGGTGACCGTGTATCGCACTACTCTGGATAGCGTAGAACTGGGTGGTATCCGCATGCAGGATGTCAGTGCCAGCATCAACCCCGGGATGACCGATGATATCGTGCTGCTGGGGATGAGTTTTATGCAGCACCTTGAACTGAACCAGCGTGATGGCCGGTTGACGCTGAGAGTACCGCATTGACCGGATTATGCCCGAATGGGTCGAACCTGACCGGCTTAGATAGACATCTGGTAGCTGATAAAGAATTTGGCGGCGACGGCAAAGAGCGTCAAGCCTGATACCAATCCGAGAAAGATCAGTTTGCCTTCACGGCTCGCCTTGGCGCAGATCTGTACGTGCCAGACCGACCAGAGTTTGAACCCGATCGCGAACAATACGACTACGAAAACGGCAACTTCGGTGTTGGACCACTGAACCATCGCGTGCGTCTCCCGATAGCTGTTTAAAGATGCATCCATTATCCATTTTAAAGATGCATAATGGAAGTATCTTTTGCCGTGTCGCCGCTCCTGGCGATGGCGAGGGACTATCGAAGGCGGCTAGGCCGATTCAGTTACTCCGTCCTTCCCATGCAGCGGGCGTCGACCAGCAGCATCTGGGCGATCTGCCTGGCGCGTTTCGCGGCATCCTTGGCGTTATGCATCTGTGCCGTGACGATCGCACCGTCGACGAGCAGCATCAGATCGTTGGCAAGCTGAGTACTTTGCTCCGGGCAGTGTGCACTTAGATGTCTCTCCAGCTGTCGGCCCATCTCGCTCTTGTGGCCAGCCGAAAAGCGGTGGATCGCATCCTCGGCTGCCGAATACTCGCCACTGGCACGGATAAAGTTGCAGCCGAAAAACTCCACCGTCTGAAACCAGCTATCCAGCATATCGAAGATCGCGAGTACCCCCTCCGGCCGGGGATCGGCGCTCAGCTGTTGCTGCAGTGCCTCGATCAACTGCCGGTGCCTTTGCTCCAGCACTGCCAGAATCAACGCCTCCTTGCTGGCGAAATGCTTATACAGCGTTGCCTTCGACACACCGGATTCGGCCAGGATCAGATCGATTCCGGTGGCGTGGTAGCCTCGTTCGTTGAACAGCCGAAGTGCGGTATCGATCAGGTGCTGTTTGCGAGGGGTTTTCTGCGTCATGGCCAGGTTCGTTGAACTCCTCCGAGTGGATGAGATCGAGCTTACGCGAAATTCGTTGACGTGAACAGATCTGTCTACTATGGTTGTTCAAAGTGAACAGATCTGTTCACTTTGAATTCTGGATTGGGAGTAAAGGTAATGAGCGGATTGACCAAAGGTGTTCACCATCTGGGACTAACGGTGCCGGATCTCAGCGAAGCGGTTGCATTCTTCAGCGAGGTGCTGGGGTTTGAAAAGCTGGGAGAGAAGCCCGATTACCCGGCCGTGTTCCTGCATGACGGCAGCGTCATGCTGACGTTGTGGCAGGTGCAGAGTGACCAACCGGTGGCATTTGACCGCAAGCGCAATCTGGGGCTGCACCACTTTGCGCTGGCCGTTGATGACGTCGATGCGCTGCAGCAGGTGTACCAGAGGGTGCAGACGTATACAGGTGCCGAGATCGAGTTCGCACCGGAGCCGCTGAACGGCACCCCTTTGCACCATATGATGTGCACGATTCCGGGCGGCATCCGTATGGAAGTGATCGCGGCGGGAGGGCAGTGAGATGGGGACGCAGGCTTTTCATGCCGGGGAACTGGAGATCCAGCGACGCGCCGGCGTGCCTGAACGAACCCTGAGCGTTGGTGAAAAAGTGCTGCGTCCCTTGCTGATCGATCAGCATCGTCAGTTTTATCCACAGCTGCCGATGCTGTTTCTGGCGGCGACCGACTCGAACGGCGTGCTCTGGGCCACCGCGCTGTATGGCGAGCCCGGATTCATCGGCTCGCCCGACGAGCGCACGCTGTCGGTTCGGGCGGACTGGCACGCGGCGGACCCATTACACGACCAGCTGAGAGCCGGGCAGCCCTATGGGCTGCTCGGACTGCAGTTCGCCACCCGTCGCCGCAACCGGGCCAACGGCAAGATTCAAGCGGTGTCCGGGGATAGGCTGCTGCTGGGAATAGAGCAGAGCTTCGGCAACTGCCCCAAGTATATCCGGCCGCGTGAAATCCAGGGCCTGATCGCCGAGCGCTCTGGGCGCAGTCACGAGCTGGCCAGCCTTGATGGCAGGGCGGCGGAGCTGATCGAGAGGTCGGATACCTTTTTTATCGCCAGCCGAGCGGCGCCAAATGTCGGCACTCGGACCGAACCTCAAGCGGGTTACGATATCTCCCATCGCGGCGGTCAGGCGGGGTTTGTGCAGGTGCCGGACCCGCACTCACTGGTGTTCGCGGACTTCAAGGGCAACGACTTTTTCAACACCCTGGGCAACATCCAGACCTGTTCGGAAACGGCTTTGCTGTTCATCGATTTCGACAGCGGGGATCACCTCTACCTTAACGGCCATGCATCGCTGCTCTGGTCCGAGGAGGGGCCTCTGCCCATACCCGGCTACGCCCGAAACGTTCGATTTCGTTTCAAGCGTGGGATGCTCATCGAGCGGTTAAGCCCGTATCGCTGGCACGATCTCCAGGCGGACAGGGGCACGGCTTAGTCTGATACCTATCGACGCGCTCAACATTTGTTTTTTGGGTGTGTACAGGATCCACCACCGCCTCCGCTGCCACTGGCGCTGGTTACGCTGCCGCTGGAGGACTTCTTGCCGTTTTTCAGTGACAGGGTGGTACTGACTTCAGCGTTGCCGCCGCTGTCGGTGGTGATCAGCCTCACCAGATAGTTGCCGGCAGCGTTGTAACTGTGTCCCGGACTCTCGTCGCTACTGGCCGCACCATCGCCAAAGCTCCAGCTGTAACTCAGCGTACCCTGGCCTTGAGAGGCGTTGGTGAAACTGCAAACCAGGCCGATGCAATCGTAGCTGAACGCGGCTACCGGCCCCGTTCCTGGATCGCCACCACCTGGATCGCCCCCGCCACCGTCAGAGGGCAATACATCATTGGCCAGTGCCGCTGCCAGATCGAGCCGACCGTGGGCGGTCCAGCTCAACAGGTTCTGGCCGTTGGCGCCCACCTGGGCGGCGTTATCCTGCAGTCGCTGACGTACCGCCTGGTTACAGGGCATGCCGGCGTAACTGCAGTTTGCCGGAGCCTTGGAGGCTACGGCGTCGAGCCGGTTGTACAGGTCGCTCCAGACCAGCGCAGCAGCACCGGCAACCAGCGGGGCCGACATGGAGGTGCCGCTCCACCAGTCGACACAGCTGTCGCTGGACGATGCGATACCGCAGGCCGACCCGGGCTGGAGTCCGATGATGTCCTGTCCAGGGGCCGCGATCGAGACCCAGTCATCTTGGTTGCGGCTATAGGTGGAGAAGCCTGCGCGGTCATCCTCATGATCGGATGCGGCGACAGAGAGTACGGTGGAGTTGCCGCCGGCATCGGTACAGGCTGCCGGATAGACCTTCGTGGTGTTACCGTTATTACCCGCCGCCGCGACCACCAATACTCCTTGGTCGCGTGCGTGCTGGATAGCTTCGCACTCGGCGGTCGACGGATCGGTGGCGTAGATCTCTCCGGTATCCGGATCGATCAGATCGCTGCCGTAGCTCATGGTGATCACCTGATACTGGCTGCGTATCAGCGTGCCGCCGTCAAACTGGTCACTGGAGGCCAGAATGATCGCTTCCGCGGAGCCGGATACGGGGCAGAGCCCGACCAAGTAGATAAAGATGCCGTCGGTCACCGCTTCCTGATAGCAGACCTTGAAGATGCCGACACCACTGTCGAAACCGGCGCCTGCGAGACCTTCGGTGTTGTTGGTATCGGCGCCCGCCTCACCGGCGGTAAAGGTGCCGTGCCCCAGGTTATCGCAGGCCGGGTCCCCCGATGGGCAGATATCATTGCCGTAACCGGGAGTCGCACCGACCAGACTGACTTTCTCGAGGCACTTATAGGCCAGGTCGGGGATGTTGCAGTCGGCACCGCTGTCGAGTACCGCGATCTTCGGTTTGTCATAGGAGGTCAGATCGCCCGCGACACCGGTTTCGATCTCCCAGCCGGCAGGTGCATTGATATCGGCGCCGGGCGTACCGTAGACCGTATCCAGGCTGACATTGCCGAGAATATCCTGGGTTTTCTGAATATGCCCCTGGCCGACGTTGTGCAGATACCACTGCTCTTCGAAGTAGTTGGCCGCACCGGTTATCAGCACCGGTCCGGGCTCCTCGTTCGGTACCACCAGCAACCGGTAGTAGTCCGGTTCGGCATAGAGCACGTTGGGGTTGCGCCTGTAGGCGTCGACGCTCGCTTCGACCCGCCCATCAGGCACCTGCATGACCTGCACATCGATCTGGGGGATGGTGCGCAGCAGCTGGGCATTCGCGGCCATATGCTCGGCGGTGATATCGGCAGCGGCAGTGCCCGGTTTGAACTTCACCAATACCCGGTCCGGCGCATAGCGCGGGATATCGAGTTTGGCTATATCGGGCATGGCGGCAAAGCTGCTCGGGACAAAGCAGACAAACGCAAACAGCAGCATGAGAGTAGTGATGCGTATACGGTGCATGGAACGCCCCCCTGTACGATCTGTCCTGGAGTCGGTTCCGCCGTTTCGGGTGTTGGCTAACGCTCGATAAAGCGACGGGAAATATAATAGGTATAGGTCAGTTAACGCAGCTGTACATAATCGATAAAAGCGCCAAAAGTGTAATGAAAAGTTTACATAATGAACGAAATTCAGATTCCGCGACGAGAAAGTCCCCGGTACGATGCAGATAGGGGGCTAAGGGATGTTTGATAGTGGTTTTATGATCGGGGATATTCGATTTTGCGCAAGTCGAGGCTGTCTATTTATGCCCCGATTGCCTAAGATCGAGCCTGGGGTAACCGGGCCTTGTTCGGTACCTGCCCGCCATGATTGCGGCGCGGCCAGATTGGCGACAATGAGCCGCCATACGCTGCCGCTATATGCAGCCACCAGAGTTTAAAGGAGCTAAACGTGAATCTGGTTTATAAGCACGAGAAATCCCTGTTTACCCTCGCCGTCATTATTTCGACGCTGCTTTGGCTGGCGCTGATTATCGGAACCTTCGGTATAGCGCTGGCGTATATTCTGTTCGGTTACCTGTTCTTCCTCTTTGCCCATTCGGCATTTATCTCCTATCTGAAGGGGACCGGTGTCCGGGTGAGTGCCGAGCAGTATCCGGACCTGCACGAACGCCTGCAAAACTGCTGCCGCAAGGTGGGTGTGGACAAGGTGCCAGAGATGTACCTGCTGCGCACCGATTTTTTCAATGCCCTTGCCACACGCTTTCTCGGCCGACACTTCATCGTGCTGTTCACCGATGTGGTGGACGCGCTTGAGGATCAGCCGGGTGCCATCGATTTCTATATCGGCCATGAGCTTGGCCATATACACCGCAAACACCTGCTTTGGAGCGGACTGGTGGCGCCGGCATCGTTCCTGCCGCTGCTGGGGGCTGCGCTGCGCCGGGCAGAGGAGTACACCTGCGATCGTTATGGGGTGGCCTGCTGCTCGAACGAGGAGGATATCCGCGCTGCACTGGCGGCGATTGCGGCGGGCGATACCCGCTGGAAGAGCATCAATACCGATGCTTATCTGGCTCAGGCTCAGTTGACCGGTGGGTTTTGGATGTCGTTCAACGAGCTGACAGCCGACTATCCCTGGTTGACCAAGCGGATGGCGGCGGCGATCGCGCTGTCCCGTGGTCAGGAGATCCGTCAACCCGGGCGCAGCAGACTGGCCTGGCTGCTGGCACTGTTCGTGCCCAGGGTTGCCGCCGGTGTTGGTGGGGCGGCGTCGCTGTTGATCGTGGTGGCGATCATCGGTGTGCTGGCGGCGGTGGCGGTGCCGGCCTATCAGGAGTACACCGAGCGGGCGCGCACCTCGGCGGCTTATGCACAGGCGCAGGGTATCGGACAACAGGTCGAGCAGTATGCGCAGAGCAACGGTGAATGGCCAACCTCACTCGAGTTGCTCGGATACTCCAGCGAGACGCTGGTGGACTCGACATCGAAGTATGAGATCAGTCTCTACGAGGATGGCGTGATCGGCGCGCTGATGGGACAGGATGCCGCGGGCGAGGATATGTATCTCGTACTCGAGCCCAGCGTGGAGGAGGGGCGGATCGACTGGAGCTGCTACGGTCAGAATATGGCAGCGGCCAAATTGCCGCCCGCCTGCCGCTAGTCTTTCACCCCTTGCAGGAGTCAGTGCATGGCACAGTTGCCGGCCATGCACCGTCTGTTTGCAGCTGAACGCTACTCGTCGCGGATCAGGAAGATCGCCAGTCGACGTGGACCGTGGGCGCCCATCTGCAGCTTCTGCTCAATGTCGGCGCTACGTGACGGGCCGGTGATCATATTGACCGTACGCGGCATCTCGCCACCGCTGGCTGCACGCAGCTGCTGCCAGGCCTCCTCGTAAGCGCCGACGATGCTGCTGGCGGAGAGCGCGACCAGGTGGTTGTCGGGCAGGAAGTTCAGCGTGGTTGGGCTGTCCGGTCCCGAATGCAGCATCAGCGTGCCGGTTTCGGCAATGCCGCAGAAGGCGTTGGTCAGGCTGGCCTCGTCCCCGGCCTGGGCTACCCGCTCCTCGCGTACCAGGCTGCTGCTGGCTGACCAGTCGAGGTTCTGCAGGTTCTCCTCGCGGGCCAGCACCAGCTGGCTGATACCGTTCTCGCTGAGCCAGTGCTCGACCGCCGCAGACAGCTCGTTGCGGTGGCGCAGCTCGATCAGCTCGGCGGCACTCTCGATCGCCATCTCGATGAACAACTGTATACAGGCCGCCTGCGGGAGCTGGGCGCGTTGCGGGATCAGATTGGCAGCACGCGCCTGCAGGCGCTGCTGTACCGTCTCTTGGCGCTGGCGGTCGTCGGCTCCGATGCGCAGGCCGGTGCGGATGCGGTTGAATATCTCGGCTCTGCTCATGACTTGCGCTCCTGCCACTGCTGCATGAAGGTTTTTCCGCTGGGCGCGGGCATATCTCTGAAGTCGGTCCATCCGCCGGCCAGCGGCAGTTTACGGATGCGGCCGCGCTTGCCGCCGACCAGACGCAGGAACAGGTTGCTGCTCCAGGAGAGCATACGGTAGAGCGCGGGACGTTTGGCAAAGAACGCCCAGATACCGATGCCGCTGCGGGCCGCTGCCGGTGTCAGGTGCTTCTCCCACTCCTTGTCGCGCCAGTGGCGCATCAGTTTCGGCAACGGGATGCGTACCGGGCACACCTCCTCGCACTTACCGCAGAAGGTGGAGGCGTTGGGCAGCAGGCCGGCGTTCTCGATGCCGATCATCTGCGGTGTCAGTACCGAGCCCATCGGGCCGGGGTAGACCCAGCCGTAGGTCTGGCCGCCCACGGCGCCATAGACCGGGCAGTGGTTCATGCACGCCGAGCAGCGGATGCAGCGCAGCATCTCCTGGAACTCGGTGCCGACCATATCGCTGCGGCCGTTATCCACCAGTACCACATGGAAGTTTTCCGGCCCGTCCCGGTCGGCCTGCCGCCGGGGGCCGGTGGAGAGGGTGTTGTAGACGGTGAACTCCTGGCCGGTGGCGGAGCGCGCCAGCAGGCGCAGGAACAGCGTCATATCCTCCAGCGTCGGCACCACCTTCTCGATCGACGACACGACGATATGGGTCTTGGGCAGGGTCTGGGTCAGGTCGCCGTTACCCTCGTTGGTACAGATGATGGTGGAGCCGGTTTCGGCGATCAGAAAGTTGGCGCCGGTAATACCCACGTCGGCAGAGACGAACTGCTTGCGCAGCATCTCCCGCGCCTCCTGCATCAGCACCGCCGGGTCGTCGCTCTTGGGCCGCTTATGGTGCTCATGGAAGGCTTCGGCCACATCGTCTAGCGTCAGGTGGATCGCCGGGGCAACGATATGGCTGGGGTGGTCGTTGCGCAGCTGCAGGATATACTCGCCGAGATCGGTTTCCACCGGGGTGACGCCGTTCGCCTCCAGGTACTCGTTGAGCGCGATCTCCTCGGTCACCATCGACTTGCCCTTGGTGACGGTCTTGGCATCCTGTGCCCGGCAGATCTCAAGGATCGTCTTGCGCGCATCCTCGGCGGTTCGGCACCAGTGCACGGTGCCGCCTTGGGCGATCACGTTCTTTTCGAACTCCTCCAGATAGAGATCTAGATGCTCGATAATATGGTTCTTCAGATCCCGTGCCTGATCGCGCAGCGCATCGAACTCCGGCAGGCGGGCAACGGCGGCGGCACGTTTACCGGGGAAACCGGCCTTGAGATTGCCCAGCGCCCGCTGCAATTTTGCATCGTGCAGCGCGATATGCGCGCTCTTTTTGAACTCCTGGCTTCTGATCTCCATGCCCTTACACCCCCTGTTCCGCTTCGCCGATGGCGGGCGAGTCGAGCATATCCGCCAGTACCTCGACTACATGTCGCGCCTTCACCTCGATCCCTTCGCGCTTGAGCTTGCCCACCATGTTGAGCAGGCAACCCAGGTCGCCGCCGAGCAGGGTGTCGGCGCCGGTGGCGCGGATGTTCTCGCTCTTGTTGCCGACCATGCGGTTGGAGATCTCCGGGTATTTGACGCAGAAGGTGCCGCCGAACCCGCAGCAGGTTTCCGCCTCCTCCATCTCGCTGATCTGCACGCCGGGGAGCTTTGACAGCAGCTCGCGCGGCTGCTTCTTGACGCCCAGTTCACGCAGACCTGAGCAGGAGTCGTGATAGGTCACCTTGCCCGTGAACGAGCTGGACAGCTTGTCCATATCCAGGTGCAGGGCGAGAAAACTGGTGATCTCGAACGCGCGGGCTTTCAGGTCGAGCGCACGTTGGTGCCAGGGATCGGACTCGACAAACAGTTCCGGATAGTGGTGCAGCATGCCGATACAGGAGCCGGAGGGCCCGACCACGTACTCGAAGCCGTCGAACGCCTCGATGGTCTGGCGGGCGATATCGGCGCTGTCCTTGCGGTCACCCGAGTTGAACGCGGGCTGGCCGCAACAGGTTTGCCGCTTGGGCACCTCGACCTCGAAACCGGCCAACTCCAGCAGCTTGACGCTGGCGAAGGCCACTTCGGGGCGGAACATATCGGCCAGGCAGGTGACGAACAGCCCGACTCTGGGACGCGGATTAGCCATAGGGTGCTTATCTCGTATCTGTTTTTGTGCATTGATAGGCATGCTGAGAAAGCATGCTCTGAAAGCGTTCTGTGAAAGCGTTCTGTGAAAGATAGGTGAGGCAAACCCGGTTGGAAATGTTATCCTGCAAACTGGTCTGACCAAGTGGCTTGGAGGTGTAGTGCGGTGCCTGATCGCCGACCGAAGGATGATAACCCCGAGTTGGGACCCAGCGACCGGCTGTATGCGCGTTTGATCGCACAGATCGCCGAAGGAAGCCTATTGCCCGGTGGCAAACTTGCCTCCGAGCGCAAGCTGGCGACGGAGCATGGCATGTCGCGGGAGATGGTGCGCGGTGCTCTGTCCCGGCTCGCGGCGGGCGGCTATATCCAGTCCGCACAGGGGCGGGCGAGTCGGCTCTGTAATCTGATGGCGCCCCATCTGCAGCTGCCGCTGGAGGGGCTGGGCGATGATCTTGAGTTCCAGCTGCAGGTGATGGAGATACGCGCGCTGCTCGAAGGTGAGTGCGCCTGGTATGCTGCGCAGCGTGCCAGTGATGCCGAGCTTGCCCTATTGGCCGAGGAGTATGCGCTGATGTACGAACGGGGCAAGAGCGAGACGACCCTGGCCAAGGCGCGGGCGGACCTGCGCTTCCATATGCTGATCGCCGAATCCAGCCATAACCTGCTGCTGATCTCGTTCAGCCAGCTGTTCTACGAGCGCTACTTCAATGCGATCTACGGCGTGCTGTCACGCACGTTGAAAAGGTTCGGCCGCTACCCTGAAGGGATACGTGGCCAGCATGCCGAGATCCACCGGGCGATCCAGGCGCGCGATGCCGAACATGCTCGGCGGATAGCGCGCGAGCATATTCTGTATACCCGTGCGCTGCTGGCGGCGGATTGAGCCGGAGCGGTTCGTCAGTCGGCAATCTCGACCGGTCGCGTATCGCTGAGCGCCGCACTGCCTCCCGCCATCAACCCCCGAATTGCGTCACCGTTCGCGGTATCCAGTCTCACCTCGATCAGGCTGGGTGACGGCACCGGCATGAAATGGCCCTGTTCGATCAGGTAGCGCTGCTCTCGGATGCCGAGCTGGTCGTGCAGGTAGCAGGCCAGTGGGCCTGCGGCCATCCCGGTAGCCGACTCTTCAGCGATGCCGTAACGGGGGGCGAACATACGGGTGCTGGCATGGCGTCCCTGCGCAGCGGTGTGAAGGGTGAACAGATAAATGCCGATCAGTTCGAGTGCCTCGCTCAGTTCGCTGATCACCGACTGGTCGACGCGCAGGTTGGCCAGTGTCGATACATCCTTGACGCCGAGCACGACAAAGGCGTTTCCGGTATTGACCACCAGTGGTGCGGCGTCGGGCAGCAGTTGAGTGTTGTGCAGACCAAGGCCGCGCAGCAGCTGCGCGTGGCTCTGTTCCGACAGCGCCGTGTATCTGGGTGCCAGCTGCTCCATGTAGGCCTGAGTCTGCTCCAGGCGGATCTCACGGCATCCATCGATGGTCTCCTTGACCGCATGGGGCTTGGTCAAGCTGCCGATCTGTCGGAGGTAATTGAAGGTGGCGACGGTGGCGTGACCGCAATGGGCGATCTGGCGACTGGGTGTGAAGAACTCCAGCATGAAGTCGGCTTTGCCGGAGGGTGAAACGAACGCCGTTTCGGACAGGCCGACTGCGGCGGCGATATGCTGCTTCTGCTCGCGGGTAAAGCGCTCTGCGTCCAACACCACGCCCGCGGGATTGCCGCCAAGCTGGCCATCGGTAAACGCATTTACGATCGGTACTTCAATTTTCATTATGTCGCTCCTGGGTGCTGCCTCTATAGGTTAAGGATCTGCCATTGCCAGCGAGGGGACAAACGAGAAAATAGGCTCCATACTTAAGTTTTATTTAAGTGTGGAGCGAGTGGTTTGAATCGCCTACCGAACCTCAAGGCGCTGCAGGCGTTCCGCTATGCCGGCGAGCAGCAGAGCTTTAAAGCCGCTGCCGACCGGCTCCATGTCACTCAGGCTGCGATCAGTCAGCAGATAAGAACGCTGGAGGAGCAGCTGGGGATCAAACTGTTCAAACGGCTGACGCGTGAAGTGGTGCTCTCGCCGGAAGGCAGGCAGCTGCTGCCGACCGTGTCCAGGGCGTTCGAGTTACTTGAGCAGGGGCTTGCGGCGCTGGCAGACGATCCCGCCCCCGACCGGCTCAACATAGCGACCCTGCCATCCTTTGCCAGTCGCTGGTTGGTACCCCGCCTGGGCCGTTTGCGTGACAAGGCGCCGGAACTGTCCGTCAACCTCTCGCCAAGCCTGGAACTTGCCTCCTTTACGGGCACGGATCTGGATGTGGCGATACGGTTCGGGCGCGGCGATTATCCGGGACTGACCGCCATCAAGCTGTTTGATGAGCAGCTGATTCCGGTCTGTCACCCCAGCTTGCTGGTGCGTGGAGAGCCGATGAAACGCCAGCTCGCCGGGCTTACCCTGCTGTCCGACGATTCACCCGATATACTGCCGATGTGGGAGGTGTTTCAACAACGCTCGGGCATCAGTTTCGACAACGGTTGCGCGAGGCTTCAGGTTAACGACGCAAACCTGTTGGTTGAAGCCGCTCTGGCCGGACAGGGGCTGACGCTGATGCGCTTCAGCCTTGCCTATGAGCTGTTGGCCCGAGGCCAGCTGATCTGTCCGTTGCCGCTCTGTCTCAAGTCTGAGTTCGATTACTATCTGGTGGCGCCTGAGCCCTACTTTAAACGTCCTAAAGTCAGGCTGTTGCAGGAGTGGCTCCAGGCAGAGTTTGGCGACACTCGGGCCGCTTGGGCGCAGTTTGAAACCCATCTCGGCAGGGGCGACGTTTTTCGCTGAGAGCGGTTGTTCAGCGGTCGAACGGGCTCTCAGGCAACGCCCGGCTCGCGGCTGCCGGCCTCCACTTCCGGCGATTCGTAGGGGGAGGCGAGGGTGGGCTCCTGGCTCAGGCGTGCGGCCAGGAAATCGATGAATACCCGCAGTTTGGTCGGCAGGTGACGTGTGGGCGGGTAGAGCACCCAGGCATCGCCGCAATAGTTGGTATTGAACTTCCACTCCGGCAGCACCTGCACGATCAACCCCTGTTGCAGTGCACTGCGTGCGGTGAAGTAGGGCAGGCTGCCGATGCCGATATGGTGCAGCACCGCGTCCAGGCGCACCCCGGTATGGTTGGCGGCGTACCGTCCCCGGACATCGACACTGACACTCTTGTTGCCGTGCTGGAACTTCCAGCGTGAATCGCCGGGCTCCTCGGCCAGATAGATGCAGCTGTGCGACTTGAGATCGCGCGGGTGTCGGGGCGTACCGTACCGCTCCAGGTAGCGCGGCGTGGCGCAGAGCATATGATCGATACGCAGCAGCGGGCGCCCCATCAACCCCGGCGGCGGCTGATCGGTGATGCGGATCGCCAGATCGATGCGGTCGTCGATCAGGTCCACATAGCGGTCGTCGAGCTGCATCTGCAGATCGATCTTCGGATAACGGTTCAGGAACGCGGGCATATGTGGATGCACGACGAAACGGCCCACCGCCTTGGGTACGCTGACCCGTATCAACCCCTGCGGCTCCTGGTTGAACTGGCCCGATGACTCCATCACCGCTTCCGCGGCGTTGATCATGTCCAGGCAGTGGGCATACACCTCCTGACCACTTTCGCTCAGGCGCAGTTTGCGCGTGCTGCGTTGCAGCAGCCGGGTGCCCAGGGCTCGCTCCAGGCGGCTGACGGCACGGCTTGTTGCAGAGGGTGTCATACCCAGCTGGCGGGCTGCTTCGGAGAAGCTTTTCGCCTCCACCACGCGCACGAAAACCGCCATTTCCGGCATCAGCGCAATCGCTTTATTTTTGTCCATGAGGCAAAAGTCATTTGGTTTTACATCGGATTATCAAGCCATTCATTGCCCAATACAATGCGCATAACTCCATTGGAAAGGCTGTCATCATGACCGAATGTCTCTATTTGAACAGTGATACGTTGTGCCTGAACGCTGAGGTGGTCGAGTGCACCGCCGTCGAAAACGACCGTTATGCCGTGAGGATGAAGGCCACGGTGCTCCACCCTCAGGGGGGAGGGCAGCCCAGCGATATCGGTTGGATCGGCGGTGTGCCGGTGATCGATGTGCGCCAGGAGCAGGGGGAGATCATCCACTACCTGATGGAACCTGTGCCGCTGGGGCCGAATGCGGTGCAGGTCGATGAGTCGATGCGCCGGCTGCATAGTCGACTGCACACGGCAGGGCACCTGATCGGGCATGTGGTCGAGCGACTCGGTTGGCAGCCGATCAAGGCTCACCATTGGCCGGGTGAATCTCAGGTGGTGTTCCGTGCCACGGAGCGTTCGCTCCCTGTCGATCTGACCGAGGTCGAGCTGCGCTGCATTCAGCTCATTGCGCAGGACCTGCCGCGGCGGGTCAGCATCCGCGAAGACGGTTTCCGCGAGGTCGGCTTCGGTGATATCCAGGCCTATCCATGCGGCGGCACTCACGTGCGCTCGCTGGGGGAGGTGCACGGTGTCCTGATCCTCTCCTCCAAGAACAAAAAGAACCAACTCTCGATTCAATACGACGTTATTCCGTCATTCTGAGTAGTCCAAGAACTGTTGCGGCATATGTCGCGGCATATCTCGCCGCATATTCAGCGGTATAGGAGGATGATCATGTTACTGGAGTCGAATGAACTTGATATAGAGGCAATGGGCAAGCTGGCAAAAGGGGAGGCGCTGGCGCTGCGGGTGCGGCAGTTTATCGGCAACGATATCGCCCAGAAACTGGGCGACAAGATACTGTTTCAGGGGTTCGATAAATACGCCAATGCGCCCAGTATCGGCCGGATCGGCATGGCCTTTTATGAGGCGGAGAACCAGCCGCCGCGGATCGCGGACTATTTCGAGAGCGCCTACGAGAATATCGACGAACTCAGGAAAAGGTGCTTCCCCTACTTCTCGCCGATCGACCTGCTGCGCTGCAAACTGGATGAGACCTGGTTGCCCGGAGCCCAGCTGGAAACCCTGTACGGCCGCAAGATGTATGTCGGTCTGTCGCGGGTGATCAAGCCCGGTGTCCGCTTTCTTGCCCACCACGATATTTTTGCCAAGGATGCACCCGACAGCTTCAAGGCCCGCAGCCTGCAGACCCAGATTGCAGCGAACGTCTACCTGACCATGCCCAGCGAGGGTGGTGCAGTCCAGATCTGGGACAGGGAGCTGACGCCGGAGGAGTTCGACGGCATGCGCGGCGACAGCTACGGCATCGACCCTGAAATACTGGGCGACCCGGACCTGGAGATATGTCCGGAGCCCGGCGACCTGGTGCTGTTCAACTCCCGGCGTATGCACGCCGTGACCCCCGGCAGTGACGACCTGCGTCTGAGTCTGTCCTGTTTTATCGGCTATCGCGGCGACGCTAGCCCCCTATCGTTCTGGAGCTGATATGGATATCGCTTACCTGCATGAATTTACCGCACTGGCGCTGGTGCATTTTCTCGCCGTGGTGATCCCCGGGCCGGACTTCGCGATCACCGTGCGCCAGAGTGTTCGCTTCGGTCATCTGGCAGGAACGGTAACGGCGCTGGGGATCGGCACCGGTATCTCGGTGCATGTGATCTACACCCTGTTGGGGATCAGCGCGCTGATGCACACCACCCCCTGGCTGATGGATATGGCCAGCCTGGCCGGTGGCCTTTACCTGATCTACCTGGGGGTAGGGTTGATCAGAAGTCGGCCGACCAGATCCGGGGAGCGGGACACGGAGGCGCTCTCGGATGAGCGCCAGCCGCTGTATAAAGCCTTCGTGGTCGGCTTCATGACCAACGCCACCAACCCCAAGGCGACGCTGTTTTTTCTGGCGATCTTCACCACATTGGTCAGCAGTACCACACCGTTATCGATCCAGATCGCCTACGGTGCCTGGATGTGTTCCGTGAACGCGCTCTGGTTCATCCTGGTCAGCTACCTGTTCTCCCGTAACGGTGTCAGGAGCCGTTTTCTCTGCCTGGGCCACTGGCTGGAGCGGGCGATGGGCGGGCTGTTGATCGGTGTCGCGTTGATCTACTTCCAGCGCCTGGGGGCATAGCCTGTTCGATGGCCAGCTGAGCGCCGCCGTGCAAGAGCGCTAGCGCTGTCGTGTAGAAAGCATCTACCCCTCGGGGTGTATTGGCTTTGTGCATGGAACCCCCTAGTCTGCTAGCCATAGCAATAATCCGATGAGGAGCTCTCGATGCATACCCTGGCAGAATGGACTGCGCTGGCGCAGACACTCGAATTTCGCAACCTGGCCTGGATCGACGGTGGATTCCGTGCGGCGATCAGTGGCAAGACATTCCCGGCGATCAACCCGGCGACCGAAGAGCTGCTGGCCGATGTCGCCAGCTGCGATACCGCCGATATCGACCTGGCGGTCGCGGCGGCGCGTCGTGTGTTCAAATCCGGCGAGTGGTCGCGCTGTGCTCCGGCCGAGCGTAAGCGGGTACTGCTGAAGCTGGCGGACCTGATGGAGCAGCACAAGGATGAGTTCGCGCTGCTCGACACCCTGGATATGGGCAAGACCATCACCGAGATGGTCTATATCGATGTACCGGACGCCATCGACTGCCTGCGCTGGACCGCTGAGTGCATCGACAAGGTGTATGGCGAGATTGCGCCGACCAAGCCGAGCACCCTGGGCCTGATCACCCGCCACCCGATCGGTGTGGTCGGGGCGATCACGCCCTGGAACTACCCGCTGCTGATGGCGATGTGGAAGTTGGCGCCGGCGTTGGCGGCCGGCAACAGCGTGGTGCTCAAACCCTCGGAGAAGGCGTCGCTGAGCTGCCTGAGGCTTGCCGAGCTGGCACGCAGTGCCGGTCTGCCCGATGGCGTACTCAACGTGGTGCCGGGCTTTGGCCACACCGCGGGCAAGGCGCTGGCGCTGCATATGGATGTGGACAGCCTGGCCTTCACCGGTTCCACCCGTGTCGCCGGTATGCTGATGCAGTACGCCGGTCAGTCCAACCTGAAACGGGTATGGATCGAGGCGGGTGGCAAGTCGCCGCTGATCGTGTTCGACGACTGCGCCGATATCGAGGCCGCTGCACGGGGCGCCGCGAGCGCCATCTTCTCCAACCAGGGCGAGGTGTGCATTGCCGGTTCCCGTCTCTATGTGCAGAACAGCATCCGCGAACCGTTCATCGAGGCGCTGAAGCGCTTTGCCGGCAAGTACCAGCCCGGTAATCCGCTCGATCCCAAGGTGAAGATGGGGCCGATGGTGGACAGGGCGCAGCTGGAGACGGTCAACCGCTATATCCAGAGTGCCATCGACGAGGGCGGCACCATCGCCCATGGCGGTCTGGCGGACACCGAGGGGACCGGTTTCTTCCCGCGCCCGACCATCGTCACCGATACCCGTGCCGATATGACCTGTGTGCGTGAAGAGATCTTCGGCCCGGTACTGTCTGTGGCCGGTTTCGACAGCGAGGAGGAGGTGATCGCGCTGGCCAACGACAGCATATACGGACTGGGTGCTTCTGTGTGGACCGACAACCTCTCCCGTGCCCATCGTGTCGCTGGGGCGATCGAGAGCGGTATGGTCTGGGTCAACGGCTGGGGCGACGGCGATACCACCATGCCGTTCGGCGGCGTCAAGGGCTCGGGCAACGGCCGCGACAAGTCGCTGCACGCGCTGGAGAAGTACTCCGAACTGAAATCGGTCTGGATCAGCCTCTAGGTTTTCACCTCTTCCAGTCGCGCCTGCCTTTGCCGGGCAGGCGCCGTTGAGATGCGAGCCGCAGCCTGATCTCGTAGACCGGATTAGATCATGACTCTTGATTAAATAATGGCCTGCAATCCCTTATCGGCGATGACATTGAGCAGCTTGAGCGCAGGCCCTGAGGGGTGAGTTTCACCTTGTTCCCACTTGCGTACCGTCGAGGCGGTGGTGTGTAGGTGATGGGCGAACACCGGCTGGCTGAAGTGCAGTGCTTCACGCAGACGTTTAATGTCGTCTGCACTGAACTCGCGAACCGGCGGTGGACAGATCGCGTCGAACTCGCGCATCGTTACCTTGCTGATCGCGCCGGCGTCGTGCAATGCGGCCAGGTCACCGCGCAAGGATTCAATTATTTTGCTCGTCACAACATACCTCCAGTAGAACACCAGCCTGCAATGCCTTCATCAGTTCCTTGGCCGATAACTCCAGAAATACCTTGCCGGCATATTGCAGCGCTTTTTTCTCGTCCCGCGTGATGCTCGCCCTGTCGCTTTTCGGGAACCCATGCAGGAATACATAACGGTGACCAACACGGGCCGATAACAAGGTACGGTAGCCACCGCTCTTACCCGCACCGGGACGGGCGACCCGCTTCTTGTAGAAGTGACCGCCCAAGTCGGCATCAATCAGCCCCCTTTCCATTTCCTGGACTGCCTTGCACAGGGCCGTATCGGACAGCTTTTTGCCCGCTTGCCACCTTGCAAACTCCTTTCGCTTCAATATGTCCATGCCATCCATCCTCAAAAACATACCCGTAGCGGGTATGATTGTCCATCCCTGCACGTGGCAGATCACCACCTACACCCAAAGGCTTTCCACGTTCAATATCCGCCACAGTATTGTGACGATTGGGTCGGCAAGTCCGGAAACCGAGATAGTGAGCCAGTTCACTCTGAGGTTCCCTTGCGGTAGGGATCTGGAGTCATGGTGAAATAAAAAGAGGCCGCCGACAATGTGTCGGGCGGCCTGCTAGCAAGTATGCGGTAGCGAAGAGGTGCTGAAAAAAGTGCGACGGTTAGTTACTGTCCCCGGCCAGAACGGAGTTCCAGGCTCGGGTACGCATACGACCGGTTTTCATTGCTACATCCTCCAGCGGGAACAGCAGCTCCTGCTTGTCCTCGGGGATATACATGTATGGATCGTTGCGAATCGGCTCTATGACCAGTTCGGTCGCATCCTTGTTGGCGTTGGGGTAGCCGATCTCGTTGCTGGCGCGGGCGATCACGTCCGGGCGTAGCATGTAATTGATGAACGCATGCGCCTCGTCGATATCCGGTGCGTTGGCGGCGATTACCATCACGTCGGACCAGAAGGGGACGCCTTCGCGGGGCAGCGACATGCGTACCTCGACGCCGTTGTTGGATGCGCGCGCGATCTTGTTGGCCAGTGCCATGCCACCGGACCAGCCCACGCCCAGGCAGATGTTGCCGTTGGCCAGATCCATGCCGTAGCGTGACGAGTTAAAGTACTTCACGTAGGGACGGATCTTCAGCATCAGGTCACGCGCCTGCTCGTAATCCTCCTTTTGAGTTGAGTGGGAGGGCAGGCCGAGGTAGTTCAGTGCGATCGGCATGATCTCGTCGGCCGAGTCGAGCAGGCCGACACCGCACTCTTTCAGTTTGCTGATGTTCTCCTCCTTGAACAGGATATCCCAGGTATCCATGTCCACGTCGCTGCCCAGCGCTTTCTCGATCGCCTCTCGGTTGTAGCCGATCAGTGTGGTCCCCCACATATAGGGGATGGCGTACTGGTTGCCGGGATCGTTGATCTCCAGCGAGTGCATCACTTTTTCGTCCAGATGCGGCAGATTGGGCAGCTTTGACTTGTCCAGTGGCTGGATCGCCTTGGCATTGATATAGCGCTTCATGGTCGTGCTGCTGGGGAATACGACGTCGTACCCGGAGTTGCCGGTGAGCAGCTTGGATTCCAGCATCTGCGGGTTGTCGAAGACGTCGTAGATCGGGTGGATGCCGGTCTCTTTTTCGAAATCCTCCAGAATCTGCGGCGGAAGATATTCGAGCCAGTTGTAGATGCGGACCACGCGCTGCTGCTCCTCGGCCTGAACGCTAACGGTCAGCATCGAGGCGGTCAGCAGCAGAGTTGCTTTAACTGCGTTGATTTTCATTGTTGTTCTCCGTTACGTCTTGGTTGGCGATCGATCAGTAGCGGTAAGTGAAGTAGAGTTCCAGGGTGGAGAAATCCTTGTTGCCGAAGACGGATTCCGCCGCCTCTCCCGGGCTGACACGGCTGTACGCGATGGACGCCAGGATATTCTCGTTGGGATACCAGTCGAGGAACAGAGTGGCCTCGTTGCCGAAATCCTTGCTGGCTACCGGTGCGCCATACAGATTGGCCTCATCCAGCTTGAAATCGTAATAGATCGCACCAATACCCAGGGTCGGACCCAGATCGGCCTTGATCCACACCTGGTCGACCGCCTCATTGCTGTTGTTGAGCAGGTAGTTGCCGGTGATATCGCCGATGATCCACGTGCCCCAGTCGATATAACCCTTGGCCAGGGAGTCCCAGCTTTTCTGCGTGTTGTCGCCCAGGTTGTCGTCGCCCGAGAAGTAGGAGTGGCGGTAGCCGATGCGTGGGCGCGACTCGAATGCCGAGAAGGCGTATTCCGCTTCCGCGAACCAGGCGCTGGCATCGTAGTCGACTCCATCACCGCTGCCGGTTTGAATCGCATACTCGCCGGAGAGGGTCAGATCGGGCAGTGACGGGATGTTCAGCCCCAGGCCACGAACACTGTATACGCGCATACCGTCGCGGGTTGCCGAGCTATTGTCCGACTGCACGCCCAACGCCATGGCACCCAGCATGCTGCGCTCGCCCAGATAGTAGTCGACGTTGGCGCCGTTCATGCGGTACTTGCCCAGATGAGTATCGGTTTCCAGCGAAAACCCCTGCACCGAGTAGGCATCGCTGTCGTAGCGCAACACCGCTGAGTCATGGAAGGCGTGTCGCGGAGCGAGCCAGAGTGCGGCATCGTCGAACATATCCAGGTTGCCGTCCATGACGATAAAGCCGTTGCCGACCATGAAATCCTGGTGACCCACGGTAAAGCGCCAGCCCTGCGACTCGAAGCCGGCATACAGCTCTTCGACATCGATACTCCCATCGGAACCGTTGGTGAGTCCGGCCGCATCGCCGTCGCCACGAGTGGCGGCTGCTACCGCGGATGCGGCGCCGACCAGGCTGAAGTCGGGGCTAAGGCTATAGTTCAGCTTGGCGCTGGGGGTGACAAAGTACTCCTGCCAGTTGGCATCCTCGTCTGTCACTTCCAGGCTGCGAACGTCGAAGCGTCCGGCACCGAAGTTGGTGTTGCGGGTAAACAGGGCGGCGCTGCCAAGCGACACACCCAGTTCGGCTTTCAGATCACCTTTCTCAACGGTATAGCCGGCGTGCGCAGCGCTGCATGCAAGCAGTAGTGCTGCGCCCGGTAGCAGACGCTCGAGATGGGTTTTCATCACTGATACTCCTTGGTTTTCGTTATTGGTTACGGAGGGGCCGCCGAAAAGGCCTGCCGGTGGGCAGACGGTGTTTGGGTTATTGTTTTAAGTGCGCCGCGATCGCTTTCAGCAGGCGGACGCTATCGGCGTCGAGTAGCCCGACCGCGTCGGGCAGCGTCGACTGTTTGACGATCACGACCTGGGCCGCGAAGTCGATGAACAGGTATTGGCCATGAATGCCGCCGGCCATGATTGACTGGCTGTCGTGGTTGGAGACATACCATTGGCTCTTGTAGGAAGCGCCCGGTACCCAGCTGTGGAAATCCTCGTCCTGGGCATAGATAGACGGGTCAGAACCGTCGGCGATGCGGGCGATGGTGTCGGCATCGATCAGCTGCTCGCCGTTGAAGTTGCCGCCTTCGGCGAGCAGCAGACCGAATCGCGCCATATCGCGCGCGGTAGCGTTGAAGCCCGCACCGCACACGCTGCGGCCCCAGGGGTCGGCGAGAAAATAGCCGCTCTGCTCGGCCCCCATGCGTGACCAGACCCCGGTCAGCATATCGGCGCAGGAGCGGCCCGATGCTCGCTCCATGACCCAGGCCAGGGCTTCGGTGCAGGCGGTCACGTAGTGGAATAAACCGCCGTGTTCACCTCGTTTGCGCAGGGTCGGCAGATATTCATACAGGGAGCGATAGCGGGAGTAAGCGGAGGGTGCCGGCTGGAAACCGCAGGCGTAACCGTATTGGGAGCTTTCCGATGCCGGGTCGTCGTACTGTTCGCTGTATTCGATGCCGACGGCCATATCCATCAGTTCGCGTACTGTGGCATCGGCAAAGGCACTGCCGGCGAACTCCGGTACGTAGCGGTCGGCGCGTGCCTGCGGATCGAGCAGGTCATCACCGATCAACTGCTCCGCCAGGGTGCCGATCAGCGATTTGGTTACCGAGAACATGATGTGGCGGTCACTGGCCTGCTGTCCGGCGAAGTAGCGCTCGTAGACAAGCTTGCCCCCCTTGAGCACGACGAAGGCGTCGGTGTTGGTCGCGCAGAGGGCCTCAGCGACCGTTACCTCTCGCTCGCAGTTACTGGTGAAGCTCAGCTCACCGAGTTCGATCGGAGCTTCCGGCAACTCTCTTACCTGAGTCCGTCCGGCCGGGACCTCGACGCCGGGGCGCAGTCGACCCAGATGACGAAACCCCCAGCGGCTGTACGGCAGACGCATCCAGTTGTCCCAGGTGACCCTTAGCTCCGGTGACGGCGGAAAGCCCTGCATAAGCGCCGGTGAATCGCTTGGCGTTGCCAACTCCCGCTGTGCCGCTTGGTACAGGGCGTCGATCTGTTGCTGTTCCGTTAAAGCGTCATGGCTGTACATCGTGTTGTCCTAAGTCTGCAGTAACGAGGTGTGATGCGATTATTTTTAATCCTATAAAATATTTTAGTCAATAAAAAATTATATTGAATTAAAATTTTTACGGGGTAAACATGGATGGTAATATGCGGCGCACAGTCAACCGGGGAGGGAGTCAGTCCTGTGAGCGGATTAAGGGAACGTCAGAAGGCGATGCGGCGTCAGGCGATTCGCCAGGCGGCGATCGAGCTGTTCGAGCAGCAGGGGTACAGGGATACGACCATCGAGCAGATCGCCCGGCAGGCGGGGGTTACCGCGCCGACCGTGTTCAACTACTTCGGCTCGAAGCAGGCGATACTGCTGGAGATCTTCCAGGATATCGACAAGGCGGCGCTCGAAGAGGCCTGCCGCGATATCGACAAGTATCCGGACCCGCTGGATGCTCTGTGCCGTCTCGAACAGGTGATTGTCGATCTGACCCTGAAATCCTTCCCTACTTCATTCTGGCGCGAGCTGCTGCCGATGCTGATTGTCGAGGCCGGCAGCGGTTTGCCTGAGAGCTATCGCAACTCCAACGATCTGCTGAAGCAGGGGATAGCCTCGGTGCTGGAGGGGATGAAGGCGAAGGGGGTGCTTAGAGAGGATTTGAATGTGCATGTAGCGGCCAGGCTGCTGAATGAATATTCCTATCTGCAGCTGATGCGACTGACCAGCCAGGACGATTACGACATCGAAGCGCACCGGCGGGACGTCCGCGAGACCACCGCGCTTGTGCTGTATGGCATGATCAAGCGCTAGTCTTTGCGGAGCTCCAGTGGATCTACATTGGCTAGGTCAGGTGAGGCTCTGCTGAAAGCGCCTTCAGATGTCCCAGGAACATCGTGAAGATCTCCGACTGGGTCGAGGTATCCAGCTTGGCATGGATATTCTTGCGGTGCACCTTCACCGTACCGACGCTGATATTGAGCTTGTCGGCGATTGCCTTCGATGAGTTGCCCTTCAGAATCAGGTGGGTGATCTCCCGCTCGCGTTGGGTCAGCACACCGCTGCCGAAGCTCTTCAGCGCCTGTTTCACCGCGTCGTCGGACTCTTCGTACTGCACGTACTCACCAGCCTGGGCCAGCCAGAACTGCCGGAATAGGGCGCTGATCACCGGGCAGATCTCCTGCAGTGCGCGCAGCTCCGAGCGGGTGATGGTGCCCAGCCCCTTGCAGCGACCCAGCGAGATCGCACAGGTGACCTCGGCGTCCAGCTTGATGATCATCACGATCTCATCGACGATGCCGAAGTACTGGTAGCACTCCTGGTAGAAGTCGGTCTCCTCGAACGAGTCGGGCGCGTACTCGACCAGCCGGGTTACGCCGGAGACCGTGTCGTGCTGGATCGCATCGAACAGCGGATCAAGCAGGTAGTAACCGTTGTTGAGGAAGGAGCGCAGCGTACTGCTCTGCTCCGACGGATCGATCGGGTGGATGACGATAGGCTTGAACGACTTCTTGTAGGTGACGATCAACGAGGTGTCGAAGTGACAGTAACTGGCCAGCACCTCGACCAGTACGCGGGGAAAGCTGCGTAATCGGATGTGATCGATCAAGACGGCCAGGTTCTTTTGCCAGCTGTCCTGCAGGTTGATCGTCTGGTAAGCGTCGGTCATTCGGGTACTGCGATAAGGCGCGCGGTGTTGAGCGCGCTGGTTGGAAAACTGTTCAGTCCTTTTTTCTTCTACACAAAAAAACGGCATATCACAACTCCAGCTAACTCAGCCCTAGCAGCAAGTTGCGATATGCCGCAGCGGCAATAGCAAAAAATATCGGTGGATTACTGGGCTACCTTGATACCCATATCGGCCAGCGACTTGACGGTCAGGTCGAGGCAGAGCTGCGCTTTGTCGATCAACTCGTCGATCTCGGCCTTGCTGATCACCAGCGGCGGCGACAGCACCATGCGGTTGCCGCAGGCGCGCATGATCAGGCCGTTGGCGAAGCAGTGGTTACGGCAGATCGTGCCCACATCCAGGTTGGAATCGAACAGCTTGTGCGTGCTCTTGTCCTGGGCCAGCGCCATACCGGCGATCAGGCCGACACCTTCGATATGGCCGACCAGCGGGTGGCTGCCGAGTCGCTCGCGCAGCTGCTGTTGCAGGTAGGGGCCGGTCTCATCGCGTACCTGCTCGATGATCCTCTCCTCGCGCAGGATACGCAGGTTCTCCAGCGCCACTGCGGCGGCCACCGGGTGACCGGAGTAGGTGAAACCGTGGAAGAACTCGCCGCCCTTGGCGATCAGGGCGTTGGCCACGCGGTCGCCGACGGCGACCGCGGAGATCGGCTGGTAACCGGAGGAGAGCCCCTTGGCCATCGAGATCAGGTCCGGTTTGATATCGAACGTCTGGCTGCCGAACCAGCTGCCGGTGCGACCGAAACCACAGATCACCTCATCCGCCACCAGCAGGATGTCGTACCTGCGGCAGATCTTCTGGATCGCCGCCCAGTAGCCCGGCGGCGGGGTGATGACACCGCCGGCGCCCTGGATCGGCTCGCCGACAAAGGCGGCCACGTTATCCGGACCCACCTGCAGAATCTTCTCTTCCAGTGCCTGGGCGCAGGTCTGGGCAAACTCCTCCGGGCTCTGACCGGCGGCTTCGCCGTACCAGTAAGGCTGGCGGATATGCTCCATGCCCGGCACCATCGGGCCGCCCTGGTTATGCATGGCGGACATGCCGCCCAAGCTGGTGCCGCCGATGGTGCTGCCGTGGTAGGCGTTGTTGCGCGAGATCATGATCTTGCGCCAGGGCTTGCCCTCGACCTCCCAGTAGCGGCGCACCATGCGGATAATGGTGTCGATCGCTTCCGAGCCGGAGTTGGCGAAGAATATGTGGTTCAGATCGCCCGGGGTGACCACGGCCAGCTCTTTCGCCAGCTGGGTTGCCGGGCTGGTCGTAGTCTGGAAAAAGGTGTTGTAGTAGGGCAGCTGGTTCATCTGCTCCTGGGCGACATCGGCCAGCTCTTTGCGGCCGTAACCGATATTGACGCACCAGAGCCCCGCCATACCGTCGATGATGCGGTTGCCTTCGCTATCCCAGAGATAGACGCCTTCCGCGCGTTCGATGATCCGTGCACCCTTGTTGTTCAGTGCCTTGGTATCGGTGAAAGGGTGCAGGTGGTGTTCCGCATCCATGGAGCGGATAACTTCACTGCGGACCGGTTCCTTATTAATCGCGTTCATTCATAATCTCCAGTATGCGTTGAGCCATCTTCTTTGGGAAAGACCCGGCAACCCGCGAATGTTGGGGTATCGTCTCTGGCGTCGGGCCCTGTCCACGAGGGATAGGTTCAAGGTACTGGTTCACGCGGTTTTGCGAATATACCTACCCGGGGATATTTTGGGTCTGGGGCGCGCTCTATAATCTAAAGCCATACTGTTTAAGCATCTTCAGAGGACAGATGATGAGGATCGGAATACTTGCCACCGGTATCACACCGGACTCACTGCTGGGTCAGTACGGCTCCTATGCGGACATGTTTGTCGATCTGTTGGGACCGCAGGCGCACGACTACTCGGTGTTCAACGTGCGCGATGGGGAGTTTCCTCAATCAATTGATCAGTGCGACGGCTGGATCATCACCGGCTCCAAGTGCGGCGTCTATGACGACCTGCCGTGGATGCGCACCCTGAAGCAGCTGATCATCGATATCTACGAAGCGGATATCCCGATGGTCGGCATCTGCTTCGGCCACCAGATCATCGCCTCTGCATTCGGCGCCAAGGTCGCCAAGTATGAGGGCGGCTGGGGCGTCGGCCTGCACAGCTACGCCATCGAGGGCGACCATCCCTTCCTCGATGCCGGCGAACGCCGCTTTACCCTCAACGCCATGCACCAGGACCAGGTGCTGGAGCTGCCGCACAACGCACAGCTGTTCGCCACCTCAGAGTTCTGCCGCTACGCAGGGCTGGTCTACGGTAACCGCATCCTGACCCTGCAGGCACACCCGGAGTTCAACAAGGATTACGAACGCGATCTGGTGCTGGCGCGCAAGGGCGCCGTGGTGCCCGACGAAGTGGCCGACAGAGGGCTGGCGACACTGACCGCAGACGCCAAGATAGACTCCGCAACGGTAGCCAAATGGATGGCGCGCTTCCTGGCACGAAACTAGGCCACGCAGCACCTGACGGAACTGAAACCCGATGCTGAACGGCATCGGGTTTTTTATGTACAGGATGTACGGTATGCCGCAAGCCGCCACCCTGTCGAGTCGGTGCACCCAACTCCAGCTGCGGGATGCTAAAGTGAGCGTTGATATGCCACATTCGGTGGCGGTACAGGGTTGGCGGCTCGTTCGCTTCATTCACCAGGGTGCTTAGATTCATGGTTCGAGGTTCCAGTCGCAGTCATCACCATCTGTCCCCCAGCCGAGAGCCGGTGAGCGCCGCCGCCACCTGGGACGTGTTCAAGACCATCTGGCCCTACCTGTGGGAGTTCCGTACACGCATGGGGGCAGCCTTCGCGCTGCTGGTGGCGGCCAAGGTGGCCACCGTGACCATGCCCTGGGCGCTGAAAAACATCGTCGATGGCTTGGACAAGTCCCAACACCAGGTGCTCGTTGTCCCTCTGTTGATGCTGGCGTTTTACGGCCTGCTCAGGTTCGGCTCGGTGTTTTTTGCCGAAGCGCGGGATGCAGTATTCAGCCGCATTACCGAGCGTGCCATGCGGCGCATGGTACTGCGCGTGTTTCGCCACCTGCATGCGCTGGAGCTGGAGTTTCACCTGTCGCGCCAGACCGGCGGCATCTCTCGCGATATCGACCGGGGCGGCAACGGCTTCGGCTTCCTGATGCGGATGCTGGTGTTCAATATCGTGCCGACGCTGATCGAGCTGGCGCTGGTTGCCGGTATCCTGCTGATCAACTTCAGTGCCTGGTACGCGCTGATCATCCTGATCTGCGTCGGTATCTACATCTACTTCACCGTGATCACCACCGAGTGGCGCAACCGCTTCGTGCGCGAGATGAACCAGCTCGACTCCGAAACCAACACCCGCGCCATCGACAGCCTGCTCAACTACGAGACGGTCAAATACTTCAACAACGAGGAGTATGAGTCAGAGCAGTACGACCGTAACCTGGCGCGCTGGGAGTCGGCCCGGCTCAAGACCCGGATGACGCTGATGCTGCTGAACAGCGGCCAGGCGCTGATCATCGCCGCTGGTATGGTTGCGCTGCTCTGGCTGGCGGCGGGAGACGTGGTCAATGGCGAAATGACCCTGGGCTCGCTGGTGATGATCAACGCCTACATCCTGCAGCTGTTCCTGCCACTGAACTTCCTCGGCATGGTCTACCGCGAGGTGCGCCGGGCGCTGACCGATATCGAAAACATGTTCGCACTGCTGAAAAAGGCGCCCAGCGTCAAGGATGCGCCCGATGCCAAACCGCTGGAAGTCAGTGAGGGTAGCGTGGAGTTTCGTAACGTGAGCTTTGCCTACCACGCCGAACGTCCGATTATCCGCAACCTCAGCTTCAAGGTGGAGCCGGGGCAGAAGGTAGCGATCGTCGGTCCCAGCGGCTCCGGCAAGTCGACGCTGGCGCGGCTGCTGTTCCGCTTCTACGACCTGGACAGCGGCGAGATCCTGATCGACGGCCAGCCGATCCGAGCCGTCACCCAATTGAGCCTGCGCCGGGCGATCGGTGTTGTGCCTCAGGATACCGTGCTGTTCAACGACACCATCTTCAGTAATGTGGCTTACGGCCGACCCGAAGCCGGGGCCGACGAGGTGCACCAGGCGATCCATCTGGCCAACCTGGACCACTTTATCCAGGCCCTGCCCGAAGGGGACAAAACACGGGTCGGCGAGCGCGGACTCAAGGTTTCCGGCGGTGAAAAGCAGCGCATCGCCATCGCCCGCGTGATCCTGAAAAAGCCGCCAATCCTGCTGTTCGACGAAGCCACCTCGGCGCTGGACAGCGCCAACGAGCGCGCCATCCTCGCGGCGCTGAACAAACTGGCGAAAAACCACACCAGCCTGGTGATCGCCCACCGTCTGTCGACGGTGATCGATGCCGATCAGATTCTGGTGATGGAACAGGGCGAGATCGTCGAGCGGGGCACCCACCAGCAGCTACTGGCGCGGAACGGTCGTTATGCCGGCATGTGGCGGTTGCAGCAGGACAGCCCGGACAGACTGAGCCACTAGGTTGCCGGGTGCGGAAAACCAAAGCGCTGTACCCAGGTATCCAGCCGATTGAGCCGACTGGCAAGCGCCACCATCAACGCCACATAGATCGTGATCGCCAACCCGACCGGCAGCGCCAAAGCCGTCATCAACGACACCAAAAACAGAAATGGATAGTGGATCAGAAATAGCGGGAAGGAAAGGTCACTAAGCACACGGATCGCATTGCCGGCCGGGAGCTTTAATCTAAACCAGGTGCTGTTGGGTAGCACCCGTGCCAGGTAGAGACCAAGACCAAACTCGAAGAAACGGCAGGGTGGGAACCAGTCTCCGGGGCGGCCTGGCATAAAACCGTACTGGCGGTAGAGCCAGCCCTCCATCTGATCGATCAGCGACTGCTCTACGAACGGTATACCCCACTGGCCGACGTAGTAGCGTGCACCCAGACTGATACCGAGCAAAGCGGCAAGGGTTCGATGCGGCCAGCGCTTCATGCTCCACAGAAAAAAGGGGGACAGTGTATACAGGCTCATGATCAGCGAGATGAACCAACTGGGAGGGTTATAGGGGCCTCCCCAGAGCCCCATCCAGGCATAGAAGCCGGTGAAGCTGCCGATCAGATCGGTTATCAACCCGTTGGGAAAGGGGGCCGGGGCGTCACCCTCCAGTAAGACCGCCGCCAGCAGGTAACCCAGCATCGCCAGAGGTATGGATAGCCAGTAGGCCGGGTAGATGCGCATCACCTTTCTGAGCAGATAGGTTGGGTAGCTCACCCGGCGTGATGTATCACTCAATCCGGCCAAAATACCGGATAGCAGCAGAAACAGCGTCACACCGACACCGCCCAGGCTGACGAAATAGAGGTTCTTCCAGCCGAAAAAATCGCCGCTGGTGTGGCCCAGCAGCTGTCCCAGATGGGCTACAAACACCAGCACAATGGCCAGGATACGCAGGCTGTCCAGCAGATGAGAGCGGTTCATGAGTTAGCAGTCGCAAATAAAGTGGATGCTTAGCGCACTCTAACAGCTGCCTATGACGGTTTTATGGGGAGAGAAACTGCGATACGGGATATCTGAGGCAGTAAAGCATGAGCGTGACGAGGTTACCGTGGGCCGGGTTACAGGTGTTGTTAAGGGGGCCTCTTTGGCCCAAAATGCGCTCAGAAACACTGCCGGGGATGACAGAAAAAGTCAGTTTTTACATGGTCGGGACCCATTGCTGACAGATACTAATCGTTACCCTGGGCCCGCTCTTCGGTTCTCACGAGATAACACATCATGAATGCCTCCCCGTTAAAGGATCGACGGTACCGCCATCTGTTTTCCGCCCAAGTCATTTCGCTGTTCGGTACCGGGCTGACCACGGTTGCGCTTGCTCTCTTGGCTCACGAAATGGCGGGCGAAAGGGCCGGCGAAGTACTTGGGATCGCATTGGCGCTGAAGATGGTGGCTTACGTATTTGTAGCGCCGGTCATCAGTAGTTACGCCCAGACGCTCCCGCGTCGAGGGTTTCTCGTGACGCTGGACCTGTTGCGTGCGGTGGTGGTGGTGTCGCTGCCGTTTGTGACAGCTGTCTGGCAAATCTATGGCTTGGTATTCCTGCTTAATCTGTTCTCCGCCGGTTTCACGCCGGTATTTCAGGCGACGATTCCGGACATTATCAAGGAAAAAAGACAATATGACCGGGCACTGTCGCTCTCGCGTCTGGCCTATGATCTGGAAAATCTGTTAAGTCCCGCCATCGCCGCGATGCTGATCGCGGTCATCAGCTTCAACGCCTTGTTCCTGCTTAATGCGCTGGCTTTCGTTATCTCAGCCTTGCTGGTCGTATCGGTAGTTCTGCCTGCCATATCGCCGGATGCAGGTGTCACGTTCTGGCAGCGGGCGGTAAAAGGGATGCGGATCTACCTGCGCACTCCCCGGCTTCAGGGGTTGCTCGCTCTTTGTCTGGCTGTTGCTTCGGTTGGCGCCATGCAGATCGTGAATACGGTGGTTTACGTCAGATCGGCTCTGGAGCTGGGCGATACCTGGGTGGCGATAGCTCTGGCTGCCGCCGGTGGCGGTTCGATGATCGCGGCATTATCACTGCCCCGGCTATTGCAGAGGGTTTCTGAGCGGGCGCTGATGCTGACGGGTGGGGCGTTGCTGGCCATTGGCGCGCTACTGGGCACCCTTCAACCGGGAATTGCCGGGCTGATGTCGCTGTGGTTCCTGATCGGGATTGGCAGCTCGCTGGTACAGACGCCGGTGGGCCGCCTGTTGATCCGCTCCTGCCATGAAGCGGATCGCCCGGCGGTTTTCGCTGCACAGTTCTCGCTCTCCCACGCCTGTTGGCTGATCGCTTACCCGCTGGCCGGCTGGTCGGGCGCCAGCCTGGGTATCGGCATGACGTTTGGTCTGCTCGGTGCCATTGCGCTGGTCGCAACGCTGACTGCTCTGAAGCTCTGGCCGGCGTTGGAGCCCGAGGTGCTGGAGCACACTCACCGCGCGCTGGATCACGAGCACCTGCACTATCACGACGACCATCATCAACATGGGCATGAAGGTTGGGAAGGGCCGGAACCTCATGCGCACCCCCATCACCATGGTGCGATAACGCACAGTCATCCGTTGGTCATCGATGAGCATCACCCGCATTGGCCAACGCGGGAGCACTAGCTTGGTCTCATCAATGGCGTCGGGGTTGGCATAGCGCAGGGTCCATACCTTGTCCTGATCCGTACTCACCTGGGTGGATTCCGCATATTTGCTGAAACATAATCTGTTCAACAGGCCAATTGCTGGATATCAGGGGCGATAGAGTTTGGCGTAATAACCGGCGGTACTCAGGTGAATGGTCACCGGTTCGCTGCCGTTGTTTTGCCAGTACCAGCCGTGGGTTCCCGCGAACGGCGCTTCGAATGAACCGCTTGCGCTGGACTGATCACGCTCCAGCCAGTAGCTGGTGAACTCATCACCGGCATTGGGGCGCTCACCGTGCATATCGAACAGCACTGTGCCGCCCTCGGCCTTCCAGTGGAAAACAAAGTTCTCTCCCTGCTGCATCAGCGCCTTGATCTCGGCACCCTGGCGCGGTTGCAGGGTTAACGACATCTCGTCGGAACGAAACGCCGAACCACTCTTCCAGAGCGGGCTAAGACCGGTACTTGCAGTATCCATGAGCGGGGCCGGCTCGGCCAACGCACCGGACTCTGGCTGGGACTCACCGGCATTGGCTTCGTTCAACACAGTAAGTCCCATCGATCTGCCAAGCCCCGTGGGGTCGACGCCATACTCGGCGGGTAAAACAGTGGTGACCAACAGGACACCGGCGATAGCAAGGGCAATGATAGTCGCCTTGATCAGACTCTTGCCGGATGGCAGCCCATCCTGGCTCAGTTCAGAAATATCACGCATGTTCGATTCCTCAGGAAAGGGTCAGGTACCCGGTAAGCTGGTAGCCGATCAACATGAAGCCTGCCGACATCAACCCCACATTGGCGGCAAACGCATGTCGTTGAAAAGCGGCGGTGCGCCGCCAGGCGTTCATCGCGATCAGAATTGCGCCCAATGCCAGTAACTGGCCGATCTCGACGCCGACGTTGAAGGCGAGGATATTCGCCACCAGGCCCTCCTCCGACAAGGTGAAGTCCTGAAGCTTGGTCGCGAGGCCGAAGCCATGGAAGAAACCGAAGACCAGCACGGCCGCCTTGGTATTGGGTTGCAATCCGAACCAGCGGCGAAAGGCGCCCAGATTGTCCAGTGCCTTGTACACCACTGAAAAACCGATAATCGCGTCGACAATATAAGGATTGACCTGAGTCTCGCCGAGGACCCCGTACAGCAGCGTCACGCTGTGTCCGACAGCGAACAGGCTGACGTATATCCCTACCTCTTTCATACGGTAGAGAAAAAAGATCACCCCGAGCAGAAACAGCAGATGATCGTACCCGGTCACCATATGCTTGGCGCCGAGGTAGATAAAGGGTAGCAACTGCATGCCGTTGGCACCCTCAATAAACATGGCGTCACCTTCAGCGACACCATGGGCAAAGGCCTGCGATGAAAGGCCGATGGCTGCCGGCAGGAGCAAAAGCGTGCAGGCAGCCATGAGCATACCTTTCGCTTTTCCCACGCCGACAGAAAGCAATGCTGGGAACATATCAGTTCTCCATCAACAACTATTCTGAGAATAAATGAGTGCTTGGCTCTTGGATAAAAGCTGAAGCAAGCCTTGGAGGGCGATAGAGCGCCTGAGGGGATGATAGTGGCTATGCCGGAGAGCCTCGATGAGGGGATCAATCAGCGGAGCCCTCTCATGCTCGGCCAGAGCCGCGTTCCAGACACCACGACATAGCATCGCCAGGAGCAGCAAAACGATCACCGACAGTCGAGATACCTTGTTGGGGAAAGCGATGTCACCCACGTAATAAAACCACAACACGAATTGATGTTCGAAGCGAGTCTACCCCGGACGAGTCGGTGGACGAAATAGTACTTCCGGGCCGGCACGAATGGGTAAAAGGCGTAACTGCCCTGTGGAGGGTGTTCATAGCTCTGTGTCAGCCAATATTCACAGATCGACGTACTCGTCGATCCGCCCCTCAAGATGCCCGCCAACTGGCAGTCAGGCCGAGCCAAAACCCGGACACTGGATCCGTCTACATCTCGGCGGGTACACGAGGAGGGCTATCGGCGCAGATAATATCCCAGACTCCTTCCTTGCATGTTCACGTAAACGAACCATGCCAAGACATGACAGAGTGGCGTAACCCGGCCAAATATCACTTGTGAGGCAGCGACCATGACGATCCCGAAAATCATCAATAAACTGCTTGGCATTCACGTCACCGGTTACCCGGTTACCCGGTCAACCGGGGCGTATTGCGATTGCACCCCAAACAACCCTTTATCGAATGGTTGGCGAAGGAAAGCCAATGTAGCCTCGAAGAGGCCGAAAGACTCGCATGGGAAGACCGCACCGCCTTCCTGTTGCCGATGTCCTTCACCGAGAGCCGATACAACTTCCTTGATGACCTGATCGCCGCCACCGGCGGCCAGCAGGTGACCTGCACCAAGCTTTACAGTGCCTTCGGCTGGAAGGAGAGGATCAGAGATTGTTCACCGCTGTAAATCGTTTGGAACGAAGTGCCGCCGTTTGTGGATGATGCCGTGAATGTAAAGGGTGCTACCCAATATTTCATACATGATACGGTAAGAATACATACCGATTTCCCGGACATTTTCTTCACCAATTTCCGGCACCATCCTGCCGAGGCGAGGAGCCTCCAGCAAGATCTCGTGTCTTGGACGACACGTTTTGCGTAGCGTTTGGAGTCCTGAGCGATATATTGGTGAAGCAGATGCAAGTCTTTGCGTGCAGGTTTTGACCACACGATCACCACTGTTCAATCTCTCGCTTCAAGTCTTCATGGTTGATGGTATCGCCTTCATTGATGGCTTCGCGGCTTTTGTGCAGTTTATCTATGACGTAAAGGCGGTACATGATCTCATCGATATCGGCATCGTCTGGCAGGTGCTGGAGGGATTCCAGAGCCTCCTGCTTTAATGTCTGCTGCATGAACGCTGCTCCTCTATTGCACCGACGATACACAGAAACTGTGTGGTATCGGAACTTGAATCGGGAAAATGTCAGCTTATACCCGGTACTGGCGGGGCGCAATGCGGGTAGTCATCGTCGATGGCAAACGCGTCGATGCCGGCCGCATGGGGCAGCGCGTCGATATGGTCTACGACCAGCGCGATCGTCTGGTCGAAGCCACCGACGCCCTGGGCCACACCACCCGCTACGCCTACGACGGTCGCGATAACCGCACCCAGACCATCGACACCAACGGTCACGCGTCCCGCCAGGTCTGGGACGGCCTCGGCCGCGTGGTGGACACCATCACCTACCAGAACGGCCAGGAGATCCACGAACGCAAGGCCTACGACGCCTACGGCAACGAGATCTCCACTACCGACGGACAGCGGGTCACCAGCACCAAGCTCTACGGCGCCTTTGGCCGCGTCACCGAAGAGATCGACCAGGGTGGACGCCGCACCCTGTACGAGTACGACGATCAGGGTCGCCTGATCCGCGAGTACGCCGCCAACGGCAAGGATATCCGCCGCAGCTACGACGATGCCGGCCGCCTGCTCGAGGTCAACGACCTGGGCACCGGCGTCAAGACCGTCTACCGCTACGACCTCGCCGGCCAGCGCATGGCCGAGGATATCGATACCAACGGTGACGGCCTCTACCAGGCCGCTGCGCACGAGCGCAGCATCCGCTACGAGTACGACGCCATCGGCCAGATGGTGCGCTGGATCGACAGCGTCACCGGTATGCACACCAACTACCAGTGGGACGCCGCCGGCAACCTGCACCGTGCCTATACCGACCTGGGCTACGACCCGGTGTCCCGTCCGGATGTCCGGCAACAGCTATCAGGGTATTTTTGAGGTGCTTTTTCGATGAAACCTGCTGAAAAAGCACCGTCGCTGTTCGAGATAGGGCCAAAAATCCGATGATTTTCAGCGCACAGCCACCGATTTCGGCTCAAAGTGCCCGCCAAGTGGCAGTCGGGGCGAGCCAAACCCCGGACACCGGGTCCGTCTACATCTCGGCGGGTACGCGAGGAGGGCTATTGACGCAGATAATACCCCTGCAACAACCCATCCCAGGCCTCGAACCACTCCGCCGTCCGACAACGGGGAATGACGGTTTCACCCGCCCACACCTCAGCCGGTGTTCTACCGTCCAGCGCTTGATGTGGGCGCACATGATTGTACCAGAGCCGGAACTGGCCCAAGGCACCGTCCAACTCGGCGAACGATTCGACCGCCAACCGATCCAGCTTGCGCTTCAATGTACCGAAAAACCGCTCCACCCGCCCGTTCTGCCAGGGGCATCCGAGATCGATGGTCTGATGGTGAATACCGAGCAGCCGCAGCGCCGTCGCAAAGTAGCGCGAGGTAAAGATCGCCTCGTTATCGGTGCGGATGTACTGCGGTTTTCCATAACGCAGCACGGCGATCAGCAGTTCCCGGATAATCGTGGAGGAGCGCTTATCCATCAATGCCGTCAACCTCAGATTGGCACGCGTGCCGTGATCGACCAGTGCCAGAATGTTGTGGCACTGTCCCGCGCCGTCCTTGCCGGTCAGGTCTTTGCCGGAACGGAGCGCTTCAAGTGCTTTGTCGAAATCGAAGTTGTCGTTCATGTGTCATTCCTGTTTCGCGTATGCTACTGAAGTGACACAGATTTCTGAACACTACTGACCCCTGAGCCGGAATCGTACCGTCAATCGCTTGAGGTTGTTTTTTCGATCAGCACATCGGTACCAAGACGAATCAGGGCTTCCTCGGAACTGCCTGGGGTGGCGCCGACAGCCTCAACAGCTCTGTCCTTAGCCATATCCCGGAGTAATTCCGCGTCGCTTCTGCCGCGATCTGAACGCTTGTATTCCGAGCGTTTTTCATACTCGATACGCTCGTAGTGGTCGCGCTCGTACTCCTCATACTCTTTGGCGTTCTCTCGGCTAATCTCTTCCTGATGCTTGCGCTGTTCACGCTTCATCTCTTCGTAGTGTTTGCGCGCTTCGCGTTCTGATTCGCGCTGTTTTTTCAGGTACTCTCGCTCCTCTTCCCGCCGCTTCTGCTGGTATTCACGCTCATCCTCCCGGTATTTTTGCTCTCTCTCACGCTCATGTTCCATGCGCTTCTGGCGGGCTTCTACCTGTTCTTTGTTGGGTGGGTCAGCAAGGGCTACGGCCGGCGACATGAGAATCGACGCCAGGGCGACAGTCAGTAGTTTGTTAATCATAACTCTCTGCTCGGTATGTAAGTAATGGCGCCACTCTGAAACAGTACAACTTAACATTCAGTTAACGCAGTATGTTCGCAGGGTCTAAACTGAATCGCTTCGGATCTTATGGATATGCCAATGCCGTTGAGCGATTGTGGTCCGGCGAAACACGACGTTAAGACAGATGGTACTAGATAGTCTGCGTTAGAGGTCCGCTCTGTGCCGATGAGCGACCGATGACACTCCGGCAGATCGCCTTGCGGGTGCGAAGATTCACAGACCGTCCAGCATCAGGTTACACGTAGCTAAAGGTGCAGCGAATGGGGAGTATTCGGTTGCATTAACCACGGCCTTTACTGCGACCCCACCCTCAAAGGTAATGATCATCTCGCACTTCCCCTGAGTCGGTTTTTTGTTCTGAATCATGTCAGAGTGGTAGGTCCATACCGATGTATTGGGGTCGATATGCTCTATCGTACGGGGCTTGCCCAAGACTCCCTGCAGCTCCGCGGGTGTTCGCTTGACCAGATATGCGCTTACCTCGTCGGACGTCGCAAACCGACTGCTCGTTGCTGCACAGGCGGCGACAAAGAGTCCAATCAAACTGACTGCGATCACTTTTGGAATATTGACCATCTACCCAACCCTGTTGAAGACCTGACGCTCCGGTATGTTGACGGAGACGGTGATTGTATCGCCTCGGCTTAAGGCTGAGTACTGGGACAGGGAAAGCAAAAAAGGAGATGGAAAGTCGAGATAAAGAGTGGCCCTTACCGCGGTAAGGGCCATGTTTCCGGGGAGGAGCGGTTACGCCGGCTGCATCTGCAGATCCGCTTGCCGCATCTGCAGTTTCTGCCGCTTCTCCGAACGACGGGCCAGGTACCAGGCGAGCAGCGCGGTGGTCGATACCGCGAGGATGATCAGCGTGGCCAGCGCGTTGATCTGCGGTGACACACCCAGGCGGACGGAGGAGAACACCACCATCGGTAGTGTGGTGGCGCCGGGGCCGGAGGTGAAGCTGGCGATCACCAGGTCATCCAGCGACAGGCTGAACGCCAGCAACCAGCCCGCGATCAGCGAGGGCGCGATCACCGGTACGGTGATCAGGAAGAACGACTGCAGCGGGGTGGCGCCAAGGTCCAGCGCGGCCTCCTCGATGGAACGGTCCATTTCGCGCAGGCGGGAGGAGACCACTACGGCGACATAGGCCGAGCAGAAGGTGGAGTGAGCGATCCACACCGTTGTCATACCCCGGTCGGTCGGCCAGCCGATGGTATCGGCCATGTGTACGAACAGCAGCAGCAGCGACAGGCCGATGATCACGTCTGGCATCACCAGTGGCGCCGAGATCATGTTGGACAGGGTCATCTTGCCCCAGGAGTGGCGGAAACGGGCCATGACGAACGCTGCCATGGTGCCCAGGATCAGCGCCATGCTGGCACTGAAGAAGGCGATCCTGAGGCTGGTGCCGACCGAGTCCAGGATCTGCTCGTTTTCCAGCAGGGTGCCGTACCATTTGGTGGACCAGCCGCCCCAGACCGTGACCAGCTTCGAGGCGTTGAAGGAGTAGATCACCAGGATCAGCATCGGCACGTAGAGAAATGCCAGGCCGGCCCAGAGCATCACTTTGGAGAATGAAAGCTTTTTCACGATTCGGCCTCCATCTGGCGGGATTGATAGCGGTGGAAAAGGGCGATCGGGATGATCAGCAATAACAGCATGACGATCGCCAGTGCCGAGGCCACCGGCCAGTCGCGGTTATTGAAGAACTCCTGCCAGAGGATCTTGCCGATCATCAGCGAGTTGGGACCGCCGAGCAGTTCCGGTATCACGAACTCACCCACCGTCGGGATAAATACCAGCATGGAGCCGGCGATGATGCCGCCTTTGGACAGCGGCAGGGTCACGGTCCAGAAGGTGTGCAGACTGCGCGAGCCCAGATCGGAGGCCGCCTCCAGCAGGCTGGGGTCGAGCTTGACCAGGTTGGCGTAGAGCGGTAACACCATGAACGGCAGGTAGCCGTAGATGATGCCGATATAGACCGCGAAGTTGGTGTTCATCATCCGCAGCGGCGAGTCGATCAGCCCCAGCCAGAGCAGGAAGTTGTTGATCAGCCCGGTATCGCTGAGCAGGCCCATCCAGGCGTAGACCCGGATCAGGAAGGATGTCCAGGAGGGCAGCATGATCAACAGCAGCAGGATGGTCTGCTGGCGTGGCGTCGAGCGCGCCATGGCGTAGGCCATCGGGTAGCCGATCAACAGGCAGCCCAGGGTGGAGAAGAACGCCACCTGCAGCGAGTTCAGATAGGCCGACACGTACAGGGAGTCATCCAGCAACAGCAGGAAGTTGCCCAGGTTGAGCGAGATCTCCATCACCTCGTCGGTGAAGCTGAATAGGCTCTCATAGGGCGGAATCGCGATCGCCATGCTCGACAGGCTGATCTTCAGTACGATCAGGAAGGGCAGGGCAAAGAACAGCAGCAGCCAGAAGTAGGGGACACCGAGGGTCCAGATGCGGCCGTTGGGCAGTTTCAGGGTCGGTTTCAGGCTGAGAGCTTTCATGATCGCAGCACCACTCCGCTGGTGGCCTCCCAGCTGATATAGACGCTCTCGTTCCACTGTGGGTAATCGGCGCGCCGCTCCTTGTTGGCCGATACCGACTGTACGATCTGACCGCTGGGCAGTTCTACGTAGAACACCGAGAAGCCGCCGAGATAGGCGATATCATGGACCCGGCCCAGGGCCCAGTTGTACTCGGCGTCCGGCTTGTCCCGCGTGATCAGGGTTTTTTCCGGGCGCACCGCCAGCCAGACATGCTTGTTCTGCACGTTGGTGGAGACGCCGTGGCTGACGTAGAGCGGTTGTGGGGTGGCGGGAGACTCGATGATGGCATGGTCGTGCTCGTCGACGACGATATCGCCTTCGAACAGGTTCACCGAGCCGATGAACTCGGCAATCATGCGGCTGTTGGGGCTCTCGTAGATATCGGTCGGGGTGCCGATCTGGGCGATCCAGCCCTCGTCCATGATGGCGATGCGACCGGCCATGGTCATCGCCTCCTCCTGGTCGTGGGTCACCATGACACAGGTGACGCCGACACGTTCCAGGATCTCGACCACCTCCAGCTGCATGCGGGTACGCAGCTTCTTGTCCAGCGCGCCCATCGGCTCGTCGAGCAGCAGCAGTTTCGGACGCTTGGCCAAGGAGCGTGCCAGGGCCACGCGCTGGCGCTGGCCGCCGGACAGTTGGTGTGGCTTGCGCTTGGCGTACTTATCCATGTGTACCAGTGACAGCATCTCCTGTACGCGGGCTTCTACCTCCGCCTTGGGCAGTTTGTCCCGCTTCAGGCCGAAGGCGATGTTCTGCGCCACGGTCATGTGCGGGAACAGGGCGTAGGACTGGAACATCATGTTGATCGGACGCTCGTAGGGGGGCAGGTCGGTAATATCCTGTCCGTCGAGGAAGATGCGTCCTTGGGAGGGTTTTTCGAATCCGGCGAGCATCCGTAGCAGGGTCGATTTACCCGAGCCGGAGCCGCCAAGCAGGGCGAAGATCTCGCCACGGTTGATCGTCAGTGAGACGTTATCGACCGCGCGCACATCGTCAAACAGTTTGCTCACGCTGTCGATACGCAGGATCTCGTCCTGCGTCGCAGCGCTCATCTTTTCATTGATAGCCAGGGAAGCTGTCATGCTGTCTCTCCTAAACCGTTTACTGGCCTGACTTGATGCGGGTCCAACTGCGGGTCATGGCACGTATCACTTTCGGACTCAGGTCGGCGAAGGTGTACAGCTTCTCGCTGGTCTCCTTGCTCGGATAGATGCCCGGATCGTTGCGGATCTCCTCATCGACATACTGGGTCGCGGCAGCGTTGCCGTTCGGGTAGGCGACGTAGTCGGACACCGCGGCGATCACCTTCGGCTCGAGCAGGTAGTTGAGGAAAGCGTAGGCTTCAGCCACGTTCTTGGCATCGGCCGGCATGGCGAGCATGTCGAAGAAGGTACCGGCACCCTCCTGCGGGATGCTGTAGGCCACATTGACGCCGTTGTCCGCTTCGATGGCGCGATCCTTGGCTTGCAGAATGTCCCCGGACCAGCCTACCGCCAGGCAGATGTCGCCGTTGGCCAGGTCGGTGATGTACTTGGAGGAGTGGAAGTAGCGCACGTAGGGGCGGATCTCCAGCAGTGTTTTTTCCGCCTTGGCGATGGCGTCGGGGCTGGTCGGGTTGGGGTCTTCACCCAGGTAGTTCAGGGTGGCCGGGAAGATCTCGCTCGGTGCATCGAGCAGGGACACGCCACACTCCTTCAGCTTGGCGATGTTTTCCGGCTTGAAGATCACGTCCCAGGAGGTGATTTCGTCTACACCCAGTGCTTCCTTGATCTTGTCCACGTTGTAGCCGATGCCGGTGGTGCCCCAAAGGTAGGGAAAGGAGTGCCGGTTGCCCGGATCAGCCTTTTCCAGGGTCTTCATCAGCGAGGGATCCAGGTTGCTCCAGTTCGGCAGCTTGCCGCGATCCAGCTCCATAAAGATGCCTGCGCGGATCTGCTTGGCCAGGAAGCTGTTGGAGGGCACGACGATGTCGTAGCCGGAGTGACCGGAGAGCAGTTTCGCTTCCAGCACCTCGTTGCTGTCGAACACGTCGTAGATCACCTTGATACCGGTGGCGGCCTCGAAGTTGGCCAGGGTGTCTTCGGCGATGTAGTCAGACCAGTTGTAGACGTGCAGCTCTTTCTGTTCGGCCTGGGCGGCGGTGCAGGCGGCTCCCAGAGTCATGGCCAGCAGTGTGTTGCGGATAGTGGGTTTCATGTTCTCTCCTCAAGGGTACAGGTCCAATGTTTTTCAGTTGTGAGGCTGCTCCGGTGGGACGGGGTGTCGCGCCGGAGGTTGTACTGCCCGCCGGTGGGTGGCGGTTGAGGGGAACTGGCTAATTGACTCATGTCTGCATCCTTTTTATTTCTGTTATGGGTCGGATCGCTGAGTTTGTCGTTATTGATCTGTTTCGATGTTTCAGGGTCTACACGGACAGCAGTAGGAACTCGCGCTCCCAGGAGCTGATCACGCGCTTGAAGTTTTCCATCTCGGCCCGCCGCGTGGCGACGTAGCCGTCGACGAACAGGTCGCCGAGGTAGCGGCGGATCACCGGGCACTGCTCCATCTGCTCGTTGGCCGCTTCCAGGGTCAGCGGCAAGCGCAGGTTACGCCGCTCGTAGGCTCGGCCCTCGACCGGAGCGCTGGGGGAGAGCCCCTCGACCATGCCGATATAACCGCACAGCAGGCTGGCGGCGATCGCCAGGTAAACGTTGGCATCGGCGCCCGGCAGGCGGTTCTCGACCCGGCGGTTCTGCGCCGAGGACACCGGCACGCGCAGACCGCAGGTGCGGTTCTCCTCGCCCCACTCCACGTTGACCGGTGCCGAGGTGTCCGGCAGGAAACGGCGGAAGGAGTTGACGTTGGGCGCGAGCATCGGGATCAGGCTGGGGATGTAGGTCTGCAGCCCGGCGATATGGCTGAGGAAGAGTTCGCTCTTCTCCCCATCCGCCGTGCTGAACACGTTTTCGCCGGTACGGATGTCGAGCACGCTCTGATGCAGGTGCATCGCACTGCCGGGCTCGTTGGTCACCGGCTTGGCCATGAAGGTGGCGACCACATTGTGCTTCAGCGCCGCTTCGCGCAGCGTGCGCTTGAATACGAACACCTGGTCGGCCAGTTCGAGCGGATCGCCATGGAGGAAGTTGATCTCCATCTGCGCGGTGCCCTCTTCGTGGATCAGGGTGTCGATCTCCAGCCCCTGCATCTCGCACCAGTCATACATATCCTCGAACAGCGGGTCGTACTCGTTCGCCGCTTCGATCGAGAACGACTGGCGGCCGGTTTCCGGTCGGCCGGATCGTCCGGTGGGCGGCTTCAACGGCAGGTCGTGGTCGGCGCAGCGCTCGGTCAGGTAGAACTCCATCTCCGGCGCGACTACCGGTCGCCAGCCTCGCTCGGCATACAGGTCGAGCACCTTCTTTAATACGTTGCGCGGCGAGAGCGGTACGGGGTTGCCGTGGCGATCATAGGTATCGTGGATAACCAGGGCGGTTTTTTCGATGGTCCAGGGGATCTGGTAGGCGGCACGGGGGTCGGGTTTGCAGATGAAGTCGATATCGGCCGGGTCGAGCAGGGCGTAGTAGATCTCATCCTCGACGTAATCACCGGTGACGGTCTGCAGCAGCACGCTCTCCGGTAATCGCATCCCCTTTTCGGCGATGAACTTGTCCACCGGGGATATCTTGCCGCGGGCGATGCCGGTCAGGTCACTGACCACACACTCCACCTCGGTAATCTTCTGTTCTTTCAGCCAGCGTTCCAGGTCCGCTTCCATGTTGAATACTCGGTTGTTATGTAGGCTACGACACCCTTGATACTGAACCGCCCCGAGGCGGACTCACGGCTGTCGCTCATTTGGGTGTTCGTTTTATTTCACGACAGTCTGTGGACAGATCATCGCGTTACCGAGCCGGGGCCAACAATACCCCCCGGGTGGTATTTTCCGGAAAATATTTTCAAATCAGAATGGTATGGCATCGATGCAGTGCACACCGATGAACCGGGTGAACAGAAATGGTGCGTAATTGATTGATGTGGCTCAGAAATCTGGGCCCGGATTGGACCCCAACTACCAACCTGATTGATTGAAATACTTTACATAAAAACGGGTGCTCATAATGAGTTACGTAAGCTCGGAAGATATCGATGTTCCCAGTCTGAACGAGGCTGAGGCTTTTCTTAAAGAACATCCGGATCTGCAGTTCGTGGATCTCCTGATCGCCGATATGAACGGCATCGTCAGGGGTAAAAGGGTGGACAGGTCGGCGCTGACCAAGGCCTACGGCAAAGGCATAGCGCTGCCGGCCTCGCTGTACGGTCTCAATATCCAGGGCACCACGGTCGAGGAGACCGGGCTGGGACTGGAGATAGGGGATGCGGATCGTATCTGTTTCCCGATACCGGGCACTTTGGCGATGGAGCCCTGGCAGAAGCGTCCCATCGCACAGTGTCTGATGTCGATGTACGAGGATCGGGATACGCCGTTCTTTGCCGATCCGAGGATGATTTTGAAAAGCGTCGTGCGCAAGTTCAAGGAGCTGGGCCTGACGCCGGTGACCGCCTTCGAACTTGAGTTCTACCTGATCGACCAGGAGAACCTCTCCGGTCGTCCCCAGCCTCCGCGCTCGCCGATCTCCGGCAAGCGGCCGGAGAGTGTCCAGGTCTACTCCATCGATGAGCTGGATGAGTACACCGATCTGCTGATGGATATCATCACTACCGCCCGCTCCCAGGGGCTGCCGGCCGATACCATCGTTGCCGAGTCGGCACCGGGGCAGTTCGAGATCAACCTGATGCATGTGGACGATCCGGTGCGCTCCTGCGATAACGCCACCCTGCTGCGCCGGGTGATCAAGAACGTGGCCTATGATCACGAGCTGGATACCACCTTCATGGCCAAGCCCTATGCCGATCAGGCCGGTAACGGCATGCACCTGCATATCAGCCTGGTGGATCGCGAGGGGCGCAATATCTTTGCCGTCGATGACGACGAACAGGCCAACGATATGCTGCGTTGGGCGCTGGGCGGCTTGCTGGAGACGCTGGAGCAGTACTTCGCCATCCTCTGTCCCAATATCAACTCCTACCGCCGCTTCAGCAAGGAGTTCTTTGTACCGATGGCACCCACCTGGGGCGTCGAGAACCGCACCACGGCGCTGCGGATTCCGGGCGGCGACCCGGCAGCCACCCGTATCGAGCACCGCGTTGCCGGCACCGATGCCAACCCCTACCTGATGATGGCCGCGATGCTGTCGGCGATGCACTACGGCATCTCCAACAAGATCGAGCCACCGCCCAGTGTCGTCGGCAACGCCTACGAGCAGTACCCGGCGACACTGCCCAACAACCTGCGCGATGCGCTGCGATCGCTGGCTGGCTCAACGGTGATGAATGAGTATCTCGGCAGCGATTTCCTCGATGTGTTTATCGCCTGCAAAGAGAGCGAACTGGCCGAATTTGAACGTACCATCTCCGATCTGGAGTACTCCTGGTACCTGCATACTGTCTGATAGAGGAGATAACAATGTCCCGTGTAGTATGTGTTGCCGCAACACAGATGGCCTGTAGTGACGATCGCAACGACAATATAGAGCGCGCCGAGGCGCTGGTGCGCCAGGCTCATGCCCAGGGTGCACAAATCATTTTGCTGCAGGAGCTGTTCGAGACGCCCTATTTCTGCAAGAAGCAGAAGGCGGAGCATCTGGCGTTGGCAACCACGCTGGAGGCGAATCCGGCGGTACGGCATTTTTCGCGCATCGCCGCCGAGCTGCAGGTGGTGCTGCCGATCTGCTTCTACGAGCGTAAGGGACAGATGCGATTCAACTCGGTGGCGGTGATCGATGCCGACGGCAGCGTGCTGCCGAATCTGTATCGCAAGAGCCATATCCCGGATGGCCCGGGCTACAGCGAGAAGTTCTACTTCACGCCGGGGGATACCGGGTTCCAGGTCTGGAATACCCGCTATGCCCGCATCGGGGTTGGGATCTGCTGGGATCAGTGGTTCCCGGAAACCGCGCGCTGTCTGGCGCTGAAAGGCGCCGAACTGATCTTCTATCCCACCGCCATCGGCAGCGAGCCGCAGGACGCAACGCTGGATTCACGTCGCCACTGGCAGCGTACCCAACAGGGGCATGCCGCAGCCAACCTGACGCCGGTGATCGCCTCCAACCGGGTCGGCAGCGAGCAGGAGGATGAGGTGGGTATCACCTTCTACGGTTCGTCGTTTATCGCCAACCAGCATGGCGAACTGGTGCAGGAAGCGCCGCGTGAGGGGACGGCGGTACTGGTGCACAGCTTCGATCTGGATCAACTCGCTGAAGTACGCAGAGGCTGGGGGGTATTCCGTGATCGCCGTCCGGAGCTGTACGGCGCCATCGGCAGCCTGGATGGCTGCACCAGCGGACTGACCGGCTATAGTGCCAAATAGAGAGGCAGCAACATGAATAGACTCAATGGCACACCCGCCGCCGACGGCTTCCATATGCCGGCCGAGTGGGCGGCGCAGAAACAGATCTGGATGCTCTGGCCGGAGCGTCCGGACAACTGGCGCTTGGGCGCCAAGCCCGCGCAGGCGGCATTCACCGCCGTGGCGAGGGCCATCGCCGAGTTCGAGCCGGTCAGCGTCGGCGTCAGCGCTGTGCAGTATGAAAACGCCTGCCGTCAGCTGGCGCACCCGCGCATCCGCGTGCTGGAGATCTCCAGCAACGATGCCTGGATGCGCGATACTGGACCGACCTTCGTCACCAACGGCAGCGAAGTGCGTGCCGTGGATTGGGAGTTCAACGCCTGGGGCGGTTTGCAGGGCGGCCTCTACTTCCCTTGGGATCTGGACGCTCAGGTGGCGGCTAAGGTGGCGGGAATAGAGGGTTGTCCACGTTACCGCACCGACGGGTTCATTCTGGAGGGCGGCTCGATCCATGTGGATGGCGAGGGTACCCTGCTGACAACTGAGGAGTGCCTGCTCAATGCCAACCGCAATCCGCAGATGAGTCGCGAGCAGATCGAGCAGAAACTGCAGCAGTACCTGGGTATCAGCAAGACCATCTGGTTGCCTGAGGGGCTGTACAGCGACGAGACCGACGGCCATGTGGATAACTTCTGCTGCTTCGTGCGTCCGGGCGAGGTGGTGCTGGCCTGGACCGATGACAAGACCGATCCGAACTATGAGAGTTGTCATGCGGCGCTGGACAGGTTGGCCAACGCCACCGATGCGGCCGGCCGCACACTGAAGGTGCATCGTATGCCGATCCCCGGACCGCTGTATGCGACCGCCGAGGAGTGCGCCGGTGTCGATCATCATGACGGCAGCCAGCCGCGGGATCCCTCTATCCGCCTGGCCGGCTCCTATATCAACTACCTGTTGGTCAACGGCGGCGTGATCATGCCACGGTTTGGCGATCCGGCCGATGCGACTGCGCAGGAGTTGATGCAGCGCCTGTATCCGGAGCGTCGGGTGGTGACTGTGCCGGGGCGGGAAATCCTGCTCGGCGGCGGCAATATCCACTGTATTACCCAGCAGCAGCCGCTGCCCTGAATTCGATAGAATGTGTTCGCATTCGTGACTATGGAGCATCTATGAACACCCCCGTGCACACGGAACGTCATCCTGAGTCCTTCTATACCGCGACCGCGCGCGAACTGGTCGAGTATCCGCGGCTGGAGGGCGTGATCAGTGTCGATGTCTGCGTCGTCGGCGGCGGCTTCAGTGGCGTCAATACCGCCCTGGAGCTGGCCGAGCGCGGCTTCAGCGTAGCCCTGCTGGAAGCGCGCCGGATCGGCTGGGGCGCCTCCGGGCGCAACGGCGGCGAGCTGATTCGCGGTATAGGCCACGGCATCGAGCAGTTTGCCGGCGAGATCGGCCGCGAGGGGATCGACGCCATCGCCCGCATGGGGATCGAAGCGGTGGAGATCGTACGGGATCGGGTGTCCCGTCATGCTATCGATTGCGACTTGCAGATGGGCTATTGCGACCTGGCGTTGAAACCACGCCATATGCGCGAACTGGAGGAGGACCAGGCGTTCCTGCAGAGCCTGGGTTATCAGCCCGAAACCCGTATCCTGCAGCGCGAGCAGATGCATGAGGTGATCGGCTCCGAGCGCTACCTGGGCGGCATGATCGATATGGGCAGCGGTCATCTGCATCCGCTGAACCTGGTCTTGGGTGAAGCAGGTGCTGCGCGCGATGCGGGTGTGCAGATCTTCGAATACACCCCGGCCGAGAAGATCATCAAGGGTGACAAGCCCAAGGTGGTCACACCCTCCGGCGAGGTCAGCTGCCGCTACCTGGTGCTGTGCGGCAACGCCTACATCGGCCATAAGCTGGAGCCCCATATCGGCGGTAAGGTATTGCCCGCCGGCAGTTACCTGATCGCCACCGAACCGCTGAGCGAAGCGCAGTGCCGTGACATTATCCCAGGAAACATGGCCTTCGCCGATCTCAGCGTGGCGCTGGATTACTTCCATCTGTCGGCCGATCGACGTCTGCTGTTCGGCGGTTTGTGCAACTACTCCGGACGCGATCCACGGGATATCACCGGGGCATTGATGCCCAACCTGGAGCGGGTATTCCCGCAGTTGAAAGGGGTCCGGGTCGAATACGAGTGGGGCGGTATGATCGGCATCGGTGCCAACCGTCTTCCGCAGATCGGCCGATTGCCCGATGCGCCCAATATTCTTTATGCCCAGGCCTATGCCGGCCACGGCGTCAACGCCACCCATATGGCGGCACGCGTCATCGCCGAGCTGCTGTCGGGGCAGGCGGAGCGGTTCGATATCTTCGACCGGGTCAAGCATATGACCTTCCCGGGTGGACCGGCGCTACGCTCGCCGTTGCTGGCGCTGGGCATGCTCTACTATCGGCTGAAGGATCTGTTTTAGTGGCAATGGTGTGTGCTGCGCTTATTGTGAATCCGACGACGGGTTATATGTTCCGTCTCGAACAGGCATGACGGGGTGGCGGCTCGCTTGAGCTGATGCTGCACAAGGATGCCGTGAACAATATGCACAAAAAGGGCTTTAAGTATTAAAAACTTCTTAATTGCGTTAGCTATCTAACCAGGATACTGCGCACTATCTTTTCAGCGTGATCGGATACCGCAACTGGTATCGCAGGGCTCGATTGCCCCCAAAAAAGATCGAGCCGACAACACTACAACAACAAAGTTGGAGATTACGCTGATGCAACGTTCCGTTCGCAAGCTGCTGCTTGCTACCTCACTCGTTTTCGCAACCTCCCAATCCTTCGCTTTCGAACCGGCACGCTCCGCCGAGTGTATCGCACCGGCCAACCCGGGCGGTGGTTGGGACTTCACCTGCCGCAGCGTCGGCAAGATCCTCTCCGATCTGAAGTATATCGATGGCAACGTGCAGACCGTGAACATGCCGGGCGCCGGTGGCGGTGTGGCGTTTGCGCATACCGTTTCCAAGCGTGAAGGCGATACCGCGCTGCTGGTTGCGGCCAGTACCGCTACCACCACCCGTCTGGCGCAGGGCCAGTTCGTCGGCATGAACGCTGACCAGGTCAAGTGGGTCGGCGCTCTGGGAGCGGACTACGGCGTGATCGCGGTATCCAAGGACTCCCCCTACAAGGATCTGAACGCGCTGATGGACGCGCTGAAAGAGGACCCGACGTCGGTCAAATTCGGCGGCGGTAGCGCGGCCGGTGGCTGGGACCACCTGAAAGTGCTGATCGCGGCGAAGGCTGCCGGTGTCGGTAACCTGCCGAAGATCAAGTACCTGGCCTACAGCGGCGGTGGCGAGGCGATCACTCAGGTGGTCGGTGGCCATATCGAGGGCTTCACCGGTGACGTGTCCGAAGTGCTCGGCTTCGTCGAGTCCGGCGACCTGCGTGTGCTGGCGGTGATGTCCGAAGAGCGCCTGCCGGGTCAATATGCCGATATGCCGACCGCCAAAGAGCAGGGTATCGATGCGATCGCGCCGAACTGGCGTGGCTTCTACCTGCCCGCCGGTGTTCCGGATGATGCCTTCGAGTGGTGGACCAAGACCATCGATGGTGTCTACGCGAGCGACAACTGGAAGCAGGTGATGCAGCAGAACGGTCTGATGCCTTTCCACAAATCCGGTCCGGAGTTCACAGCCTTCGTCCAGCAGCAGGTGAAGGAAATCCGTGATCTGTCTACCGAGATCGGTCTGATCAAATGATCGGCGATCGCATCCTGGGAATCCTGATGCTCCTCCTGGCCGTCGTGTACGGCTGGGAGGCCAGTCTGTTCCCCGAGCCTTTTGGCGGTGTCGAGGCTGTCGGACCGGAAACCTTCCCGCTGCTGCTGGCGGTGATTCTCGGGTTCTCCAGCGTCTACCTCATCGTCAAACCCGATCCCGACCAGGAGTGGCCGGGCATGAAGACACTGCTCGACCTTGGCTTTGTGCTGGTGTTGCTGCTGATATTTGCCGCGTTGCTGGCGCCGCTTGGGTTCGTGATCTCCACCACGCTGATGGTCGCCGTGCTCTGCTGGCGCATGGGCGCAAAACCGATACCGGCAGGGCTGACCGGCCTGGGCAGTGCGGTGTCGATCTATCTGCTGTTCAACTTCCTGCTAGAGCTGCACTTGCCGGCCGGCATTCTCAAGCTGACCTGATGGAGCTGAACTGATGGAAACGTTGAATTTTCTGCTGCATGGTTTCTCTGTCGCATTGATGCCGGAACACCTGATGTTCGCCGCCATCGGTGCGCTGCTCGGCACGCTGATCGGTGCCCTGCCCGGGCTCGGCCCGGCCAATGGTGTGGCGATCCTGATTCCGTTGGCGTTCAGCCTTGGCCTGTCGCCGGCGGCGTCGATGATCCTGCTCACCTCGGTCTACGCCGGTGCCATGTATGGCGGACGAATCTCCAGCATCCTGCTCAACATCCCCGGTGACGAGCCGGCGATGATGACCACGCTGGACGGCTATCCGATGGCGATGCAAGGCAAGGCGGCGGAAGCGCTGGCGATCTCCGCCATCGCCTCCTTTATCGGCAGTTTGCTGGCCACCATCGGCCTGATCATTCTGGCGCCGATCCTGGCACGCTTCGCGCTGCACTTCGGCCCGGCCGAGTATTTCGCGCTGTTCTCGCTGGCGTTCGCCACCCTGGGCGGGGTGACCGGCAAGAACCAGGTCAAGACCGTGGTTGCTGCTGCGCTGGGTCTGATGATCTCCACCGTCGGTGTGGATATCTCGACCGGGAACCAGCGTTATACCTACAACATCCTTGAGCTATACGAGGGTGTGGATTTCATTATCGCCATCGTCGGTCTGTTTGCGGTCAGTGAACTGCTGTTCTTCATCGAGCGCCATATCAGCGAAGGCGCAGGCAGCGCGACGCTGAACAAGCTCAACCTGAAGCTGAGCGATATCCTGCATGTTCTGCCGACCAGCCTGCGCGGCTCGGTGCTGGGCTTTGTCGCCGGCGTATTGCCGGGGGCGGGTGCCTCGCTGGGCAGCTTTCTCAGCTACTCGCTGGAGAAGCGCATAGTTGGCAAGAGTGGACACTTCGGCCAGGGTGACCCGCGTGGAGTCGCTGCGCCGGAGGCAGGCAACAACGCCGCTGCAAACGGCGCGCTGGTGCCGATGCTGACCCTGGGCGTGCCAGGTAGCGGTACCACCGCAGTACTGCTGGCGATGCTGATCTCGCTGAACGTGCAGCCGGGTCCGATGCTGTTTACCCAGAACGCGGAACTGGTCTGGGGCGTGATCGCGGCGCTGCTGGTCGGCAACATCATGCTGCTGATCCTGAACATCCCGATGGTCGGTCTGTTCGTCAAGCTGCTCAGCATCCCGCCCAAGTACCTGATGCCGGTGGTGACGCTGATCGCCGCGGTGGGGATCTACTCCATCAGCAACAGCGCGCTGGATCTCTACTTCATGGTCGGCTTCGGTCTGCTCGGATACCTGCTGCGTAAGCTGGAGGTGCCGTTGGTGCCGGTGATCCTCGGCATGCTGCTGGGGCCGGAGATGGAGCGCAGCCTGCGTCATGCACTGACCATCTCCGACGGCGACTGGTCGATCCTGTTCTCCAGCGGCCTGAGCATCGGTATCTGGGTTGTAGCCTTCGCCGGGTTGGCGCTGCCCTACATTCTCGGTCCGATCCTGCGTCGGCGCATGGAAAATGCCCGTGCCCGGATGGAGATCGAGGAGGAGGCCGATTAAGCCTGTGCTGTGAGCATTCTTGCACCTGCCGGATAACTCAGGTTCCTGTTGTTCGGCATCTTTCACCACCTTTGGCCCAGCCTCAGGTGGTTTCTTTTTATGTACAGGATGTACGGTACCCCGCGGGCGCCTCAGCCGGTGTGACGCCGGTAGCGCCTCTCGGGGCGACCGATGCTGCCGTAGTTGATGTCCGCCTCCAGCTCCCGCTCCGATACCAAATACTCCAGATAGCGTCGCGCCGTGGTGCGGCTGGAGCCGATTTTTTCACCTACCTGCTCGGCGCTGAAACTGTCGGCGGTCTCCTTCATCACCGAGCGCACCTTGTCCAGGGTCAGGGTATCGATCCCCTTGGGCAGGCGTGAGGCGACCGTCGCCGGCGAATGGGGAGTGTTTGTGCCACTGCGCGGCAGCAGACCATCCACCGACTGCTGACTCAGGCTCTCGAGCTGGCGCAGACGCTCCAGGTGAGCCTGGTAGTTCTGTAGCGCCTGCTCAAGGCGCTCGTAGACCAGCGGTTTGAGGATGTAGTCGAACACGCCGCAACGCAGCGCTTCGGTCAGGCTCTCTACCTCCTTGGCGGCAGTGATCAGGATTACATCCGTAGGTTGCCGTGCCGCACGCAGTTCGCGCAGAAGGTCCAGGCCGCTGCCGTCGGGAAACTGGATATCGAGCAGCACAAGATTGGGGCGCATCACCTCGATCAGCTCACGGGCATCCCGCGTGGTATGGGCGATGCCTCGAATCTCGAAACCGGGAACGCGCTCCACGAAACGGCGCTGAATCTCCGCAATCTGCGGGTCGTCTTCGGCGATGACGATGCCTAAGGGGGTGCTCATCCAACGCTCTCCTTGGTTTCCTTCGGAAGGTAAAGGGTAAACCGGGCTCCACCCGCGTCCAGGTTCTCCACCACTATCTCGCCGCCCAACTGACTGACCCCCTCTTTAACCAGGTGCAGGCCGATGCCGCGCCCCTCCGCCTTGCGGCTGAAGCCGCGCTCGAACACCCGCGGCATATCCTCCGCGGCGATACCGTGGCCCTGGTCCTCCACCTCGAAGATCAGGTCCTGGCCGATATCGGTCATCGACAGGAAGACACTGCGTCCCTTGGCGCTGAGCGAGGCGTCGAGGGCGTTGTCGATCAGATTGCCGATCAACGTCACCAGGCGTTCCGGTGTAATGTTGGCGGGGAGGGGACCCAGGTGGCTGTCCGGGTCGATCACCAGTTGCAGGCCCAATTCATGGGCGCGGTTGAACTTGCCGAGCAGGCAGCCGGAGACCACCGGGTCGTCCACCGAATCGACCAGCCAGCGCAGCATCGCCTGGTGGTCGCGGGTCTCCTGGCCGATCAGCTCCAGTGCCTCGTCACTCTTGTCGAGCTGGATCAGGCCGGCGATGGTGTGCAGCTTGTTGGCATATTCATGGGCCTGGCTGCGCAGGGTCTCGGCGTACTGGCTGATGCGGGTCAACTGGCGGCTGACCATCGCCAGTTCGTCGCGGACACGGAAACTGGCGACGACACCGGTCAGTTTGCCTTTGACCCGGATCGGTATGCGGTTGATGATCAGACTGCGCCCGCCGATCACCATCTCGGTATCGAACTCCGGTTCACCGCTCTCCAGCAGGTCGGGAAGGCGACTGTCGGGGACAACTTCGCGGACAGGTCGGTTGACCACGTCCCCCTGCTCCAGCCCCAGAGTCTCGATCGCGGCACGGTTGCAGGTGGTGATCTGACCCTCGGCGTTGATCGCGATGATCCCTTCGCGGATCGACTCCAGGGTAGCGTTGCGCTCCTCGAACAGGGTGGCGATCTCATGCGGTTCCAGATCGAATATGGCAGCACGGAAACGGCGCGCGATCCAGCTGGCGGCCATTACCGACAGCACCAGAAGCAGAAGCGTCACGGCGATCACCACCCGCTGGTAGGTCAGCACCGTGTCGTCGATCTCCTGGGTCAGGTAGCCGATCGAGACCACGCCGACCACTTCGCCCAGATCGTTGAATACCGGCGCCTTGCCGCGGATCGACGGCCCCATGCTGCCGACCGCCTGGGAGATGATGGTGTGCCCCTGCTTGAGCACTTCGTCGTTGTCGCCGCCGACCATCGGCTTGCCGATCCGATCCGGCAGTGGATGGGCCAGGCGTATCCCCTGGGCGTTGCCGATGGATATGAAGCTGGCATCGGTGGCGTCGCGCAGTTCGCTGGCGATCCGTTGCGTGGCAGCGCTGTCGTTGGCCGCCACCGCCTCCCGAATGGAGGGGGTCTGCGCGATCATCGAGGCCAGCTGCAGTGCACGCTGGGCCATCTGATCCTCGAGCGAGTCGGCCAGATGGCGGAGCGCGAAACCGCCGAGCAGCGCGGATTGAAGTAGAACCAGCAGGCATAGCACGATCATCAGCCGGGTGCTGATGCGAAGTCGAATTCGGGGCATATGGTTGTTTATATTTCTGTCACCCTTTGTGCTCTAAATTGTACGCGTTCATGCAGAGTTTGTCCGTATCCATGTCTTTGCGGCTGGAGCTGTCCGCGGTGGGGCGGTATACTTTGCGGTCTTATTTTCACGGCGGCTCTTTCCGGGGCTGCCAAAAGAGCACTTATGTGACCTGTCGTAGGGGCCACCACTAAGCTTAAGGAACTCTGATGCCTGTTATTACCCTCCCCGATGCGAGTACTCGCGAATTCGATCACCCGGTAACCGTTTACGACGTTGCAGCCTCTATTGGCGCGGGTCTGGCCAAGGCCGCTGTCGCCGGCAAGGTCGACGGTACGCTGGTCGATACCAGCTATCTGATTGAGCAGGATGCACAGCTGGCGATCGTCACCGCACGGGATGAAGAGGGTGTGGATGTTATTCGTCACTCCTGTGCTCACCTGATGGCGATGGCGGTGCAGGAGCTGTTCCCTGGCGCCCAGGTCACCATCGGTCCGGTGATCGAGGATGGCTTCTATTACGACTTCGCCTACGAGCGTCCGTTTACCCAGGAGGACCTGGCCAGGATCGAGCAGCGCATGAACGAGCTGTCCAAGCAGGATCTGCAGGTCAGCCGTTCGATCATGAACCGCGGTGAAGCGGTGGCGATGTTCCAGCAGATGGGCGAGAAGTACAAGGTCGAGATCATCGAATCGATCCCGGGCGAGGAGCCGCTCTCCTTCTACCGTCAGGGCGATTTCATCGACCTCTGCCGTGGTCCGCACGTACCGTCCACCGGCCATATCAAGGCGTTCAAACTGATGAAGGTTGCCGGTGCCTACTGGCGCGGCGATGCCAAGAACGAGATGCTGCAGCGTATCTACGGTACCGCCTGGGGTGACAAGAAGGAGCTGAAAGCCTACCTGCATCGCCTGGAAGAAGCGGAGAAGCGCGATCACCGCAAGCTGGCCAAGCAGCTGAACCTGTTCCATCTGCAGGAGGAAGCGCCGGGCATGGTGTTCTGGCACCCGCACGGCTGGACCCTGTATCAGCAGATCGAGCAGTACATGCGCGCCAAGCAGCGCAAGCACGGTTACCAGGAGATCAAGACCCCACAGGTGGTCGAGCGTACGCTCTGGGAGAAATCCGGTCACTGGGACAAGTTCCACGAGCAGATGTTTACCACGCACTCCGAGAGCCGTGACTTCGCCATCAAGCCGATGAACTGTCCCTGCCATATCCAGGTGTTCAACCAGGGGCTGCGCTCCTACCGCGAGATGCCGCTGCGACTGGCCGAGTTCGGTTCCTGCCACCGCAACGAGCCCTCCGGCGCGCTGCACGGCATCATGCGCGTACGTGGCTTCGTACAGGACGATGCGCATATCTTCTGCGCCGAAAACTCGATCCAGTCGGAAGTAGCGGCGTTTATCGACTTCCTGCACGAGGTTTACGCGGACTTCGGTTTCAGCGACATCATCTACAAACTCTCCACCCGTCCCGATCAGCGCGTCGGTTCCGACGAGAGCTGGGACAAGGCGGAGAAGGCGCTGGCCGATGCACTGGATACCGCAGGACTGGATTGGGATGAGCTGCCGGGCGAGGGCGCTTTCTATGGTCCGAAGATCGAGTTCTCCCTGCGCGACTGTCTCGGTCGTATCTGGCAGTGTGGTACCATTCAGGTCGACTTCTCCATGCCGGGCCGCCTCGGTGCCCAGTTCGTCAACGAACAGGGTGAGCGCGAAACCCCGGTGATGCTGCACCGCGCAATCCTTGGATCCTTCGAACGTTTTATCGGTATTTTGATCGAACACTATGCCGGCGCGTTGCCGACCTGGCTGGCACCGGTGCAGGTTGCGGTGATGAATATCACCGACAAACAGGCCGATTTCGTCAAGCAGGTGAACGAGCGTCTCGAAAATCACGGATATCGGGCGATTGCGGACTTGAGAAACGAGAAGATCGGCTTTAAAATCCGCGAGCGCACTTTGCAGAAAGTGCCCTACCTTCTTGTGGTAGGCGATAAAGAAGTAGAGTCCGGCTCCGTTGCAGTGCGTACGCGCTCCGGTGAGGACCTCGGCACCATGCCGGTTGATGCCCTGCTTGACTTGCTGAGTCAGGAAGTGACCCGTAAAGGGCGTCAGCAATAAAAATCTTCAGGAGATAACACTATCAGGCGTGATAACAAGCGCGGCGCTCGTCAGAATTTGCCGCCAATTAACGAAAACATTCGTGCTCGCGAACTCCGCCTAATCGGCGCAGATGGCCAGCAGGTTGGTATCGTAACGATTGATCAGGCTCTTGAGCTCGCTCAGGAAGCCGAACTTGACCTGGTTCAGATCTCTGATTCTGATCCCATTGTCTGCAAGATCATGGACTATGGTAAGCATCAGTATGAGATGAAGAAGAAAGCAAATGAGGCTAAGAAGAAGCAGTCTCAGATGCAGGTCAAGGAAGTGAAATTCCGTCCCGGTACGGAAGAAGGGGATTATCAGGTAAAACTGCGCAACCTGATACGTTTCCTTGAAGCCGGGGACAAGGCCAAGGTGACCTTGCGTTTCCGTGGTCGTGAGATGGCCCATCAGGAGCTGGGTATGCAGTTGCTGCAGCGTGTCGAGGCTGACCTCGGCGAGCTCGGTACTGTAGAGCAGCAGCCGAAGATGGAAGGTCGCCAGATGGTGATGGTCATCGCCCCGAAAAAGAAATAGTCAGCTTTTTCGCCTGAACCCGCGCTGTTGGCCCTTGTGGTCAAGAGTGTGGGTTTTGTCGGTTTTCGGCTGGCGTATTACAAACGAATGCGTGGAGATTGAAAATGCCTAAGATTAAAACTGTCCGCGGTGCGGCAAAACGTTTCAAGAAAACTGCTAACGGCATCAAGCACAAGCAGTCCTTCAAAAGCCACATTCTGACCAAGAAAAGCACCAAGCGTAAGCGTCAGCTGCGCCCGATGCTGCAGGTTCATGCTGCCGACCAGGCTCTGGTCAAGCGCATGCTGCCGTATCTGTAAGCCTTAGTCTGAATCAACTTTATATATAGGAAGGAATTGCTATGCCTCGCGTAAAACGTGGTGTACAGGCTCGTGCCCGTCATAAGAAGATCCTGAAACAGGCTAAAGGTTACTACGGCGCTCGCAGCCGTGTGTTCCGTGTAGCCAAGCAGGCGGTTATCAAAGCTGGTCAGTATGCTTACCGCGACCGTCGTCAGCGTAAGCGTCAGTTCCGCGCTCTGTGGATCGCCCGTATCAACGCTGCTGCCCGCATCAACGGTCTGTCCTACAGCCGCTTTATCTCTGGTCTGAAGAAGGCCAACATCGAAATCGACCGTAAGGTACTGGCTGACCTGGCTGTTCACCAGCAGGTAGCTTTTGCTGCGGTGGTTGAGAAAGCCAAAGCGGCTTTGGCGTAAGTCACACCCGCCTATCAGTAGGTAATTGATCGAATCGAATAGGGGAAGGGTGCCAACTCTTCCCCTATTTTTGTTTGGAGCCGGACATGGAAAATCTTCACGCCCTCCTGGAGGAAGGCAAACAGGCGGTCGCGCAGGCCGATAACGTAAAGGCGCTGGACGATGTGCGTGTTCAGTACCTCGGTAAGAAGGGGCATCTTACCCAGTTGCTGAAGGGGCTCGGCAAGCTATCCGCCGAGGATCGCCCCGCAGCTGGCGCCAAGATCAACGAGGCCAAGGACGAGCTGTCTGAAGTACTGAATGCCCGCAAGGCTCAGCTCGAAGGGGCGGCGCTGGAGCAGAAACTGGCATCGGAAACCGTCGACGTCACCTTGCCCGGCCGTGGCCAGCAGCTCGGTGGCCTGCATCCGGTGACCAAGACGCTGGAGCGTATCGAAGCGTTCTTCGGCAGCATCGGTTACACCGTCGAGGAAGGTCCCGAGATTGAAGACGATTATCATAACTTCGAGGCGCTGAATATTCCGGCTCACCATCCGGCGCGGGCGATGCATGATACCTTCTATTTCGATGCCCACACCCTGCTGCGTACCCACACCTCGCCGGTGCAGGTGCGCACCATGGAAGCGCAGAAGCCGCCGATCCGCATCATCTGCCCCGGCCGTGTCTACCGCTGCGATTACGATCAGACCCACTCGCCGATGTTCCACCAGGTCGAGGGTCTGCTGATCGACAAAGATATCAGCTTCGCCGACCTGAAGGGTACGCTGGAGCAGTTCCTGCGTGAGTTCTTCGAAGAGGACGTGAAGGTGCGTTTCCGTCCCTCCTACTTCCCGTTCACCGAGCCCTCCATCGAGGTGGATATCGACCGCGGTGACGGCAAATGGCTCGAGGTGCTCGGCTGCGGCATGGTGCATCCCAAGGTGCTGGAGATGTCCGGTATCGATCCGGAGGAGTACAGCGGCTTTGCCTTCGGTATGGGCGTTGAGCGTTTTGCGATGCTCCGCTACGGCGTTGACGATCTGCGTCTGTTCTTCGAGAACGACCTGCGCTTCCTCGGCCAGTTCCGTTGATCGGCCCCACCCAGAATTGAACGAATTCAGGACAGCAGCATGAAATTCAGTGAACACTGGTTGCGCGAGTTGGTGCAGCCCGAAATCGATACCCAGACCCTGGCCGATCAGCTCAGCCTGTCGGGTCTGGAAGTGGACGACGTCGAGCCGGTGGCCGGCGCGTTCAGCGGTGTCGTTGTAGGCGAGATTCTCAGCGCCGAGCAGCATCCGGATGCGGACAAACTTCGCGTTTGTCAGGTCAGCGATGGCAAGGAGACCTTCCAGGTCGTATGCGGCGCGCCCAACGCGCGTGCCGGCATCCGGGTGCCCTTCGCCCAGGTCGGCGCCGTGCTGCCGGGCGATTTCAAGATCAAGAAGGCAAAACTGCGTCAGGTCGAGTCCTTCGGCATGCTCTGCGCCGAGGATGAGCTGGGCCTGTCAGACGACCATGCCGGCCTGATGGAGCTGGCCGCCGATGCCCCGGTCGGTGTCGATCTGCGCGACTACCTAAAGCTCGACGACCAGATCATTGATGTGGACCTGACGCCGAACCGTGGCGACTGCCTCAGTGTCGCCGGTATGGCGCGCGAAGTGGGCGTGCTGAACAAGGTGCCCGTAACCGCGATCGATTGTGCACCGGTTGCGCCGCAGATCGACGATCAGATCGAGGCGACGCTGGTGGCGCCGCACGGCTGTCCGCGCTACCTGGCGCGTGTGATCCGCAACATCAATCCGGGCGTAGAAACGCCGCTGTGGATGCAGGAGAAGCTGCGTCGCTCCGGTATCCGCTCCATCGATCCGGTAGTCGATGTGACCAACTACGTGCTGATCGAGCTCGGTCAGCCGATGCACGCCTTCGACCTGAACAAGCTCAACGGCGGTATCCAGGTGCGCATGGCGCAGCAGGATGAGGAACTTACGCTGCTCGACGGTCAGACCGTCAAGCTCAACAGCGATACCTTGGTGATCGCCGACAGCTCATCTGCCGTGGCGATGGCCGGCATCATGGGCGGCGAACCGACCTCGGTGACTGATGAAACCCGCGATATTCTGCTCGAGAGTGCGTTCTTCGCACCACTGGCGATCGCCGGCCGCGCCCGCAGCTACGGCCTGCATACCGATTCCTCCCACCGCTTCGAGCGTGGCGTCGACTGGCAGTTGCAGCGTCGTGCCATGGAGCGTGCCACTGCGCTGCTGCTCGACATCGTTGGCGGTCAGCCGGGGCCGGTGACCGAAGCGGTCGCTGAAGAGCAGTTGCCGAAGGTGGAGAAGGTGCGTCTGCGCCACGACAAGGTCACGTCGATGCTGTCGCTGGAGATCCCGGCCGCGGAGATCGAAGAGATTCTGACCCGTCTGGGCCTGACCCTGGAGGCTAACGGCGAGCGCGAGTGGCTGGCAAGCGTACCGAGCTACCGCTTCGATATCAGCCTGGAGATGGACCTGATCGAAGAGATCGCCCGCGTCTACGGCTACAACAATCTGCCGGTACGTACCCCGCGTGCCGAGCTGCCGATTCCGCCGATCGCTGAAGCGAAAGTAAACCAGAGCCGTGTACGCGCGCACCTGATCTCGCTGGGCTACCAGGAAGCGATCACCTATAGCTTCATCGAAGCGGGCCTGTCCAAACAGTTCGACGACCAGCATGAACCAATGGCGCTGGCCAACCCGATCTCCGCCGAGATGGCGGTAATGCGCACCACACTCTGGCCGGGTCTGGCCAAGGCGGTACAGTACAACCAGCACCGTCAGCAGTCGCGTGTACGTCTGTTCGAGATCGGTCAGCGCTTCGTGCCGGCAGCCGATGGCCTGCAGCAGCAGAACGTGGTGGCCGGTATCATCTGCGGCAGCCGTCAGCCGGAGGGTTGGAGTGCCGGTAACGACAAGGTCGACTTCTTCGATCTGAAGGGCGATCTGGAAACCCTGCTGGGCCTGGGCAGCAACGCCGCTCGCTTCAGCTTCCGTGCCGACAGCCATGTGGCGCTACATCCGGGTCAGAGTGCCGCGATCCTGCTCGATGGCGAACTGGTCGGTCGTATCGGTGCCTTGCATCCGTCTCTGCAGAAGTCGCTGGACCTGACCGGCCCGGTGTTCCTGTTTGAAGTCGAACTGGATGCGGTGATCGACGGCCGTGTGGCACGCTTCTCCGAACTGTCCAAGTTCCCCGAGTCGCGTCGCGATCTGGCGATCCTTGTCAGTGCCGAAACCCCCTTCGCGCAGCTGCGTGAAGTGGCCTCTGAAAGTGCCGGCGAGTACCTCAAACAGGTCACTCTGTTCGACGTATATCAGGGCCAAGGTATTGAACCGGGACGAAAAAGTCTGGCTCTGGGCTTGACCTGGCAACATCCATCACGCACTCTTAATGATGAAGAAATAAACAGCGCAGTGAGCGCTGTCGTCACTGCTCTGAACGAAAAGCTCGGAGCGACATTAAGAGATTAAGACAGGGTGAGTGTCATGAGCTCTTTGACTAAAGCAGATATGGCTGAGCGACTGTTCGACGAACTGGGGCTCAACAAGCGCGAAGCGAAAGAGATGGTGGAATCCTTCTTTGAAGAAATTCGTGCCAGTCTGGCGTCAAACGAGCACGTGAAACTGTCCGGCTTCGGCAACTTCGATCTGCGCGATAAGCGCCAGCGGCCGGGCCGGAACCCCAAAACTGGAGAGGAGGTCCCGATCTCGGCACGCCGGGTCGTGACCTTCCGTCCAGGCCAAAAGCTCAAGGAACGTGTAGAAGCCTATGCCGGACAGCAGTCCAACTCAGCAGACTGAGCTGGAGCCGATACCCGGCAAACGCTATTTCACCATCGGCGAAGCTGCCAAACTCTGTGACCTGAAACCGCACGTGCTGCGCTATTGGGAGCAGGAGTTCGAGCAGATCCAGCCGGTCAAGCGTAGCAATCGCCGTTATTACCAACGCCAGGACCTGCTGCTGATTCGGCAGATCCGCAGCCTGCTGTATGACCAGGGTTTTACCATTGTCGGCGCCCGTCAGTGGTTGAAAGGGGAGCAGGCAGGGGACGATGCCAAGCGCTACCGTCAGCTGCTGCGCCAGACCATCACCGAGCTTGAATCGATCCGCGATCTGTTAAAAACCGTTCGATAAAAGCTTCCAATTATCAAAACCTTAATGTAGTATTCGCATCTCTCTTCGAGACCTTCAGGTCTCCGCCTAGTCGGGGCGTAGCGCAGTCTGGTAGCGCACTTGCATGGGGTGCAAGGGGTCGCAGGTTCAAATCCTGCCGTCCCGACCATTAAAATCAGAGACCTGAATGAATCGCCTGCTGGCGATTTTTTTCGTTTCTGGGCTTTTGTAGCCATCTACTGCCCTTTCTCTGTCCGTTTGCAAACTGCTTGCACAGTGATCTTGTTCAGCGCCAACGCTTGCTCAGCTCTAGCAGATCTTTGAGTCAGGTGAATCCATCGGTCTGCTGTTGAATCGGTGCGAGTATGCCTATTCCTCGCGATTTGCTCTCATGTTTGGCATTAGCCTAAACGGTCCAAAGGGAGCAGAAATATAGTCCTGATAAGGGGCTTTCTGGCCTTTGTTTAGGCTCCGCCTGCAGTTCGTTCCTCATATCATTTCCTTGTTCAAGCGTTTAACGGCAGAGCTGATAACGCGGTCGCATAATAAGAGGACGAGTAGATGGGCAAGCAAGAGCAAAAAGAGTTTGGTTTCGGCACACAGATCCGTAAATCTCCGTACTTCGACGCCACTGTGCGTTGGGGGGCCACCGGATTCTCGGTCTATAACCACATGTATATTCCGCGTGATTTCGGCGATCCGGTACAAAACTTCTGGAACCTGGTAAACGACGCGATTCTTTGCGACGTTGCGGTAGAGCGTCAGGTCGAGATCAGCGGTCCTGACGCCGCAAAATTTGCTCAAATGCTGACACCTCGGGATCTGTCGAAGTGCGCCGTGGGTCAGTGCAAATATGTGCTGATCACCAATGCCGACGGCGGCATCCTGAACGATCCTATCCTGCTGCGTCTGGAAGAGAACCGCTTCTGGATCTCCCTTGCGGACAGCGACATTCTGCTCTGGGCGCAGGGCGTGGCCGTCAACTCTGGCCTGGACGTGCAGATCCGCGAGCCGGACGTGTCTCCGCTTCAGCTGCAGGGGCCGAAGTCCGGCGAGATCATGAAGGCGCTGTTCGGTGACAGCATCACCGATCTCCGTTACTACTGGCTGCGCGAGTATGACCTCGACGGCATTCCGCTGATCGTGTCCCGCACCGGCTGGTCCAGCGAGCTGGGCTATGAGCTCTATCTGCAGGACTCCTCGAAGGGCGACGAGCTGTGGGAAAAGAGCATGGCGGCGGGTGCTCCCTTTGGTCTCAAGCCGGGGCATACATCCTCTATTCGCCGCATCGAAGGCGGCATGCTCTCCTATCACGCCGATATGGACATCAACACCAACCCGTATGAACTGGGCCTGGATCGGCTGGTTGAGCTGGATATGGAAGCCGAGTTCATCGGTAAGGCGGCCCTCAAGCGAATCCGTGAACAGGGTGTATCCCGCAAGCAGGTCGGCGTGTTGATCGACGGTCCGGCCCTGTCGGGTCCGAACACCAAGTTCTGGACGCTGGAAAACGAGGGGCAGTCCGTGGGCAAGGTCACCTCGGCGATCTTCTCTCCGCGTCTGGAGAAGAATATCGCGCTGGCGATGGTAAGCGCGGATGTTGCAGAGATTGGCACGACCCTGGAAGTGGATATGCCCAATGGGAAGCGGACCGCCACCGTGGTCGAAAGACCGTTCTTCGATCCCAACAAGAAAATCGCGGCAGGTTAAGCCTCAGCGAATTTACGTCGACTAATAAAAATATATCAGTCCAAGACCCATCAGAAGATATTCGAGCGCAGGTTTTTCCAACGCCAATATCTTCTGAAGCCTAAACGGCGCATGAATTGATTAAAGGACCCGGTGTTATGAACACAAACGAAAAAACCTATATCCTCAGCGGTAGCTCAGCCAGCAAACTGGGTGTACTCGATCTGATAATCGGATGCCTGTATAAGCATGAGTGTTATGCGTATGAGATACATACCTTTGACGATGATGATGTTGGGCGTTTCTTCTTCCGAGTGGAGTTCCGCTATATAGGTGCCGGTGAATTGGCTGAAGAAAGCCTGCGCAGCCAGTTTGGAGATCGCGCAGCATCCTTTGATGCGGTATGGGATCTGCGGGATTCATCGATTCCAGACAAGGTGGTTATCCTTGTATCCAAGTATGATCACTGTCTTCAGGATATTTTGCATCGTCACAGCATCGGGGCGCTCAACATCGAGATTCCGGCTATCATATCCAATCATCCTGACCTGCAAAGGCTGGCTGAGTGGTACAACATTCCGTATTACCACCTGCCGATTACTGCGGAAAGCAAGCCGCAGCAGGAAGCGGAGATGTGGAATATCATCCAGAAAGCCGAGGCCGATCTGGTCGTGCTGGCGCGCTACATGCAGGTACTTTCCGATGATATGTGCAGGAAGCTGCACGGACGTGCGATCAATATCCACCACTCGCTGCTGCCGGGATTCAAAGGTGCAAAGCCTTATCATCAGGCCTATGAGAAAGGGGTGAAGTTGGTGGGTGCGACTGCGCATTACGTCAGTAAAGACCTGGATGAAGGTCCGATCATCACCCAGGGCGTGGAGTCGGTGGATCATACCTATACCCCGGATCGGCTGGTGGCAAAAGGGCGCGACACCGAGCGTCTTGCACTGGCAAAGGCGATCAAACTGCATGTTGAGCGACGCTGTTTCCTCAACGGCAACAAGACGATTGTCTTCCCGGGGCACTGATTTTCCCTTCAACGCTCAGCTGCTCTAAATAACAAGCGGATCCCCCGGCCAATCGGGTGATCCGCTTTTGCCATTTAGAGGATCTCCCTTCTCGTGTTCACACCATCGCCCGATATGACTTCGCCTCGCCGCTAGGCTTATGAAACCTCTACGTAAGAGCTGCGCCCAGAGCCGTTTTGAGTGTTAAAGCGTATGCATTTTGGGTGCTATCCGGCTCTCTGCCTGGCTGTAGTCTAAACGGTCCAAAGGGTACCCAAAATTAGTCCTGATATGCAGTTTGGTCGCCCCCCTTTAGGCCTCGTATTCAGTGTGTTCCTCATATCATTTCCTTATTCAAGCGTTACCGCTCGTTGGTAACCACAGATCTGAAAAACGGCCGCACAATAAGAGGATGAGTAGATGGGCAAGCAAGAGCAAAAAGAGTTTGGTTTCGGCACACAGATCCGTAAATCTCCGTACTTCGACGCCACTGTGCGTTGGGGGGCCACCGGATTCTCGGTCTATAACCACATGTATATTCCGCGTGATTTCGGCGATCCGGTACAAAACTTCTGGAACCTGGTAAACGACGCGATTCTTTGCGACGTTGCGGTAGAGCGTCAGGTCGAGATCAGCGGTCCTGACGCCGCAAAATTTGCTCAAATGCTGACACCTCGGGATCTGTCGAAGTGCGCCGTGGGTCAGTGCAAATATGTGCTGATCACCAATGCCGACGGCGGCATCCTGAACGATCCTATCCTGCTGCGTCTGGAAGAGAACCGCTTCTGGATCTCCCTTGCGGACAGCGACATTCTGCTCTGGGCGCAGGGCGTGGCCGTCAACTCTGGCCTGGACGTGCAGATCCGCGAGCCGGACGTGTCTCCGCTTCAGCTGCAGGGGCCGAAGTCCGGCGAGATCATGAAGGCGCTGTTCGGTGACAGCATCACCGATCTCCGTTACTACTGGCTGCGCGAGTATGACCTCGACGGCATTCCGCTGATCGTGTCCCGCACCGGCTGGTCCAGCGAGCTGGGCTATGAGCTCTATCTGCAGGACTCCTCGAAGGGCGACGAGCTGTGGGAAAAGATCATGGCGGCGGGTGCTCCCTTTGGTCTCAAGCCGGGGCATACATCCTCTATTCGCCGCATCGAAGGCGGCATGCTCTCCTATCACGCCGATATGGACATCAACACCAACCCGTATGAACTGGGCCTGGATCGGCTGGTTGAGCTGGATATGGAAGCCGAGTTCATCGGTAAGGCGGCCCTCAAGCGAATCCGTGAACAGGGTGTATCCCGCAAGCAGGTCGGCGTGTTGATCGACGGTCCGGCCCTGTCGGGTCCGAACACCAAGTTCTGGACGCTGGAAAACGAGGGGCAGTCCGTGGGCAAGGTCACCTCGGCGATCTTCTCTCCGCGTCTGGAGAAGAATATCGCGCTGGCGATGGTAAGCGCGGATGTTGCAGAGATTGGCACGACCCTGGAAGTGGATATGCCCAATGGGAAGCGGACCGCCACCGTGGTCGAAAGACCGTTCTTCGATCCCAACAAGAAAATCGCGGCAGCTTAAAAGTCGTCAGCAAGACGCACGGTGATAGCAGGCTATCACCGTAGGTTCTTCCAGGGGCACAGGATCTGGCCTGCGCCGCCAATACAGCCGGCTGAGACAGATTTTACGGTGCCGTGATGCCCAAAGGGCAAGCGGACACCTCCTGTGCCAACGGACGCTCATTGCAACTATAAAAACAGAGCCTGGCCGAGAGCCAGCAGACGGGAGACATTGTATGGGGCTGTTCTCTTTTCTTTGTAAATCCGCGGACGCCAGCAAGGAGGGGCAGGGGCCTCATCTACTGGAGAACATCCTGCGCGGCTATTCGATAGAGGTTATGCCGAAGACTGCCGAGAAGGTGGAGAATTTTCGTGACCTCCTGCCCGAAGGTACCCGTGTCTACATAGCCCATATCGACGGCACGCCGATTGAGGATATGGTGCGCACCGCGCGTCGCTTGGCCGATGAAGGCTTCCCGGTAATGCCGCATTTTCCGGCCCGTGTGATCAAGGACCGTGCGGAACTGGCGAACTGGATCGCCCAATATCAGGGCGAGGCGGGCGTAAAACAGGCACTGCTCCTGGGTGGCGGACTGAGCACGCCGGCGGGAGAATTCGAGAGCTCTATTCAGCTGATCGAGACCGGGCTGTTTAACGATTTCGAGCATCTGCACGTTGCGGGTCATCCTGAGGGAAACCGCGATATCGATCCCGATGGCTCTGACAGGCTGGTCATGCAAGCGCTGAAATGGAAGCGGGCCTTTTCCGAACGCACCGATGCGAAGTTGGCGATCACGACCCAGTTCTGTTTCGAGGCAGCACCGGTGATCGCCTGGGCCGATCGGCTGGCGGAGGAGGGGATAGACCTGCCAATTCATATGGGCCTGGCCGGACCTGCCAAGCTGCAGACCCTGATGAAATATGCTTTGTCCTGTGGTGTGGGCCCCAGTATGCGGGTGCTACAGCGCCGGGCGAAGGATGTATCCAAGCTGATTATGCCCTACGAGCCGACCGATATATTGCTTGAGCTCGCGGCTCATAAAGAGCGCCATCCGCACTTCGGTGTTGAGCAGGTGCACTTCTTCCCGTTGGGAGGGATTACCGCCAACGCACATTGGATTACCGAGCATGGCGGGGCTTCAGGGCGGCCGGCTTCAGCAGCGTAATGCCAGGAAATACAAAGGGTACCGCAACCCCTTAATAGACGCCTGTTTGCATTTTTCCTGGCTGGGCAATCGCAGCTTTTTTATAGAGCTGCGTAACTAAAACAACAACGAATATAAGTGCACCGACTATGCAGGTTGTTAACCTTTGTCAGGCGGTGCGCGATCGAAGAAGGAGACAGGCATGACTGCTCGGATCATCGACGGTAAGGCGTTCGCAGCGATACTACGTGAGAGTGTAGCTGAGCATGTTTCGCACCTCAAACAGAGGCATGGGATTACGCCCGGCCTTGCGGTTGTACTGGTAGGAGATGATCCCGCATCCCAGGTCTATGTCAGTTCGAAAGGCAAGCAAACCGTAGAGGTCGGCATGCACTCCTACGAGTACAAGTTGCCTGCCGATACCTCCGAAGCTGACCTGTTGGCGCTGATTGAACAGCTCAACTACGATCTGTCGGTACATGGCATCCTCGTCCAGCTTCCCTTGCCGAAGCATATCGACGAAGCGCTGGTGATCAATGCGATTAATCCAGCCAAGGATGTGGATGGGTTTCATATCTCCAATGCGGGCCTGCTCGCCACCGGGCAGAAGGCGATGGTGCCCTGCACCCCTTTGGGATGCCTGATGATGCTGCGCGAGTATTGCGGCAACCTGTCAGGGTTGAATGCGGTGGTGATTGGGCGCTCCAACATCGTCGGTAAGCCCATGGCCCAGTTGCTGCTCAGAGAGAGCTGCACAGTAACCGTCGCTCACTCGCGTACAAGGAATTTGCCGGATATCCTGCGGCAGGCCGATATCGTTGTTGCCGCAGTCGGCCAGCCTCATTTCGTTCAGTCATCCTGGCTCAAGGAGGGCGCAACCGTGATTGACGTGGGTATCAATCGCATTGACCAAGAAGACGGTACGACGCGACTGGTCGGCGATGTGGACTACGAAGCCGCCAAAGAGGTTGCCGGTGCTATCACACCGGTACCCGGCGGTGTGGGGCCGATGACCATTGCGTGTCTACTGGCGAATACAGTCACCGCATGCTGTCGCGCACACTCCCTTCCCGAACCTAAAGGTCTGACCGTCTAATTGATGGATAGACGAGATAGGCAGGCACTCTAAACCCTGGCATTAGAGGCCTGCCTTTCATCCCGTAGCGTGAAACAAACTCAGGTTAGCCGGATCGCTCATCGATCCGGGATTAGCAGGGTGCTTAGTTAAGCGACAGCCTAATGCTCCCGACCCTTCCTGCTCCCACCCTTACCTCGACAGATACCTGAACTAGGGCGATTTTAGCGCCATCGGCGTCATGTCGTGTGCACAGCTGCCCCCTTAGCATCGTTTCGGAACCACCGATAACTCAAGCGTCGGCGGGCTAAATATAAACCCACATAGCAGGCAACGCCGACGTCCATTTTTCTGTTCGGCCGCCTCCTCTGACGCTATACTCGCTAATCGCCGTTCGAGCGAACGCCCTGTGCGAAACCGATAAAATGGGCGCAGCTCACCCGTTTGTGTTAGCCGTTTGAAAATTGAAGATCTTCATCCGGGCAACTAAACTCGTGCCTATAGGATGCTATTTGTAGCGTTAAAAATATGAAAAAAGTCGCGCTAGATGCAATGGATATCCGGATTTTGAGTGCTGTGCAGCAGCATGGACAAATAAGCAAAAACCAGCTTGCCGAATTGGTCAATCTTTCGCCAACACCCTGCTGGTTACGACTTACCAAGCTCAAAAATGCGGGTCTTATAACGGGTTATCGAGGACAGGTCGCTGTTGATAAAATTATCGACATAACCAAGGTTTTTGTGACTGTTTCTCTAAAGGCACATAAAAAGTCAGATTTTGATCGGTTTGAAAAACGCATACAGAGTATCGATGAAATAGTTGAATGCTGCGCGACTGGTGGTGGTTGTGACTATGTACTCAAGGTCATAACAACCAGCCTGTTCAATTTCCAGGCGTTAATTGAGCAGTTACTCGACGAAGATATCGGCATCGATCGCTATTATATTTATATGGTAACCAAGGATGTTAAATCAACTTCGCTTAGTTTGTCGCAACTGATGGAAATTAAGAATCGGACGAGCGAGTAAGTTTTATGTCCTATCGAAGATTGCTCCAAGCCGAAGCGATGAAAATTTCGGCTAGACGCCATTAAACAAGCCGGCTTTATGCCGGCTTGTTCCTAGCTTATATTCTAAATACGTACTAGCGTATTTCCGTTTTGAGACCTTTATAAAGGCTCAAGCACATCAGTGTTAGCACTAGAGTAAATGGCAGTCCGGTCGTGATCGCACCGGCCTGGAGGGCTGTCAGCGCCTCGGTGCCGCCACCAACCAGCAGCACGGCCGCGATAACACCCACCAGTGTTGCCCAGAACAGGCGCTGCAACATTGGGGCGTCGGTTTTACCGCCGGAGGTGATACTGTCGATGACCAGTGAGCCGGAGTCGGCTGAGGTAATGAAGAACACCAGTACCAACATGACGGCGACAAAGGACATCAGCATGGTCAGCGGCAGATTCTCAAACATCTGGAACATGGCCAGTGAAACATCGGTGATCCCCCCAGCCAGCGCGCCGACACCAGCCTGCGCTTGCTCCAGGGCGGTACCGCCGAACACACCCATCCAGACCAGGGTCACCAGGGTAGGCACCAGCAGCACGGCGATCATGAACTCACGTACGGTACGGCCTCTGGAAACGCGGGCGATAAACATGCCGACGAACGGTGACCAGGACACCCACCAGGCCCAGTAGAACACGGTCCAGCCGTGGAACCAGGAGCTGTCTTCACGACCGACCCAATTGCTCAGCGGTACGATGTTTTCGGCATAGCTGCCCAGGATTGAGCCCATGGAGCTGAAGATCTCCAGCGTCGGACCGAGCACGATAACCAGCGCAACCAGGCCGGCAGCGATGATCATGTTGATGTTGCTGAGCAGCTTGACGCCACCATCAAGACCGCGCGCCACGGAAAGCAGTGCTACACTGGTCACACCGGCAATCACCACGATCTGAGTGGTGATGTCGTTTTCAATGCCAAACAGGTAGTTAAGTCCTCCGGACGCCTGTTGCGCGCCAAGTCCCAAGGATGTGGCCAGACCGAAGATAGTGGCCAGTACCGCCAGAATGTCGATGAGGTGCCCGATCGGCCCCCAGCAGCGTTCGCCCAGCAGCGGGTAGAAGGCTGACCGCAGTGTCATCGGCAGGCCCTTGTTATAGGAGAAGAACGCCAGCGCCAGTGCGACGACACCGTAGATCGCCCAGGGGTGCAGACCCCAGTGGAACATGGTGGCACCCAGCGCCATTGAAGCACCCTCCGGTGTGTTGGCTGCCGCATTCAGCGGCGTGCCATACCAGTCGGTGTAGTAGGCGACGGGTTCGGCAACACTCCAGAACATCAGCCCGATACCCATGCCGGCGGCAAACAGCATCGAGAACCAGGAGACAGTGGAGAACTCCGGACGAGCGGAGGCACCACCGAGGCGAACCCGACCGATCGGCAGCAGGATCATGGCCAGACAGAAAAACACGAAGGCGTTAGCGCCAATCATGAACAGCCAATCGAAGTTTTCGATCGACCAGCTGCGCGCGCCGGTCAGGGCAACTTTGGCTTCGGCGGGAAACAGCAGTGTTCCGATAATGAAAAGCAGAATCAGACCGGCGCTTACGCCGAAAACGGGGTTGTGGATGTCCATACCCATAACCTGAACGTTATCCTGCCCTACTGTGTAGTCCGTATCGTAGTAGCCCGTATCCTCGTCGTATTCCGTATCACTTTCAGTTGTTAATAGTCTGCGTTGAGCGGTTTGGTTCATTATATAAGTCCTGTTTGTTTTTATTATCGCGGCGGCGAAGCAGATCCGAATAATGATCCTAAGAAGAGTGGCGAGGGGTGTAAAACGACGTTTTCTAAGCAGGTTGATTAGCCCTGTTAGTGCTGGATAATCACGCTGTGAATTGTTTTTGGAGTTGAACTTCTGAAGCAAGGACGAAGGAACCGATAGAGCGGTTGAGCGCTATATCGGTTCCGGATTGCGCGTGATTATCACCAGGCGAGCGTGGCGAATCAGTTGATAAGAGAGAGGAATTCGGCGCGTGTTGCGCCGCTCTTACGGAATTGCCCCAGCATCATTGACGTCGTCATCAAGCCGTTCTGTTTTTCGACGCCGCGCATCATCATGCACATATGCTTGGCTTCAACCACGACACCGACCCCGGCCGCGCCGGTCACCTCCATGATGCAGTCCGCAATCTGCTTGGTCAGGTTCTCCTGAATCTGCAGCCTGCGAGCGAACAGATCGACGATGCGCGCTATCTTGGATAAGCCGATTACCTTGCCGGAAGGGATATAAGCGACATGGCACTTGCCGATAAAAGGCAGCAGATGGTGTTCGCACAATGAGTAGAGCTCGATATTTTTGACGATCACCATTTCGCTGTTGTCGGACTCGAACAGCGCGCCATTGACAACCTCTTCCAGGCTTGTCCGGTAGCCGCTGGTCAGATACTCCAACGCCTTTGTTGCGCGCGCCGGGGTATCGAGCAGACCTTCGCGATCCGGATTCTCGCCAATGCTACGAATGATGGAAGTAAACATCTCTTTCAAGGGCTTCACCAAAGAGTTTGTAGGAAGAGTTTGAGAACGAGCCTGTGGACAGGATCGTGAATTAAGAATTCAAACTCTTCTAAAAAGTTAAAAAAAGCCGCCTCGGAGGGTACCTTAGCGGCGAAGTGCCATCGTGAGCTGCACACACCGAGCTTCATGGGCAGGGCTGTCCAAGAGTTCGGTTGGGCGCAGCAAAATTTAACCGGCTGGCCAAAGGCCGAATCTGGGGGGATTATCTTTTTCGCTGAGCGTTTTCCAACACGTCGCGCAGCAGCTCCTCGGCACTCGGATGGTAGATGGGCATCTCCAGCACCTGCTCGGCGGTCATCTGGTGAGTGATGGCCAGTGCCAGAATATGGGCCAGGTGTTCGGCCTGATAGCCAAGCAGCTCTGCCCCCAGGATCTTGCCTGTTCGTGCCTCCAGGTACACTTGAATACGGCCATCGACCTTGTTCCACACGATATGCCGTGGGCTGGCGAATGGCAGCTCGCCAACGATAATCTCCTGGCTTTGCAGTTCCTGGTAGGTTTTGCCAATAATCGCCATCTGCGGGTCGGTAAAGTAGATCATCAGCGGCGTGCGGCGTTTGGCGTCCACTGTATCCGGGTAGTGCATCGCATTGTCAGCTGCGATGCGGCCTTCATCGAAGGCTTCATGCCATACCGGTAGCACGTCGGTTGCATCGCCGGCGATGAAAATGGGGTGTCCGGGGTAGGACAGGGTATCGGGGTCGAAAGACCGATTGCCGTGCTGATCGGATGAGACACCAGCGGCCTCAAGATCCAGGCGATCGACATTGGACACCCTGCCGGTTGCCACCAGCACTCGGTCGAATACCTTGGTTACCGTCTCACCATGACTCTGCCGGTACTGGATCCAGGCGCCTTCATCCTCCCAGGTTCTCTCCACGGTACCGCTGGGGTAGATCTCCAGCTCATTGCTGAGGGTCTTAAGGGTTTCCTGCTGCATATCCGGATGGGTAAGGCCGCCTATTTTTCCGGAACGGCCATACAAAGTGGTTTTAACACCCAGGCGGTGCAGTGCCTGTCCCAATTCCAGCGCAATGACCCCCAGGCCAATGACGGCAACGGAACGCGGCAGGTCTGTTATCTCGAAGATCGTATCGCTGGTCAGCACGCGTGACAGAACGGGGTTGAACACCTCGCTGATTTCGGGCCTCGAGCCACAGGCAAGAATGATTTTCTTCGCCTTGACTTCAACCCCGTCGCCGACAATCAGGTGACCCGGTGCGATAAAGCGAGCGCGCCCTTCGATTTTATGGTGGGCCGGTATCTTCTCGACATACTGGAGGTTGCGCGCAACGAACCGATGGTCCCGCTCCCGGCGCATACGTTCCAGCACTTTTCTGCCATTGACTGTCCCCGTGCTTTCGATACCGAAAAACTCGCTGGTTTCGATATCGTGTGCATGATCGGCGGCCGTGATCAGCAGCTTGCTGGGCATGCAGCCTACTCGGGCGCAAGTTGTGCCGTAGGGGCCATCCTGGATCATGACCAGGCTGTCCGTTTTGCGACTGATCTTAGAGTAAGCACCTAATCCGGCCGTCCCGGCGCCAATAATTGCATACTCGACGTCGATGATTTTCATCTTTGGCTTGCTCCGTTGTTTTATATATCTGCTGGGAGAAGATACAGGCATTAAGTCGCTTATTTTCTACGTCTAAAAGCCTTGAGAAATAAAATACACTTATTAAAAGTGAGTAAACTCGTGTATTGGAACATTTTTTAAATGGCTCATTACGTCGATCTGAACTTCACGTTACCTGTAGGGGGTTAGAGTGTAAAACGATCCTTTCTAAGTGTATTGATTAGGATTCGTAACTCAAAGGAAGGTTTTCTGTTGTGTCAGCCGTATCCAGACATGTGTGACAGATGAGATGAGATTTTTCATAGAGCCTCTGCCATGGCTGGTCTTTTCCAGGCGAAATGGCAGGCAGAATGGGGTCTCCAGAGCGGCTGGATAACCGCGGCCTGAGTTAGCTGGGATATGCCTAGTCTAAATGGTCTATGGATTACGAAAAAATAGTCCTATAACACACGTTTTTGACTACTTTTAGCCCCCGCCCTCGGTACGTTCTTCATATCATGCAGAGAGTTGCTCAGGTAAACGAATAAGAAGGTTCTATCAGATGTCTATACATGAAGCAGAAATATGCTGGTACCAGAAACCGCATGACACAGATGAAAAAACATACTCTCGCAATCATGTTGTTACGTTGAACGGCAATCAGAAGCTTGATGTTTCGGCGTCTGTCGATTTCAAGGGCGATCCAGATTGCGCTGATCCAGAACAGATGCTTGTGAGCGCGGTATCCAGCTGTCATATGTTGTTTTTCCTGGCGATTGCAGAGTTTCAGGGGTTCAAGGTCGAGTCCTATCAGGATAATCCACAGGGATTTCTGGAAAAAAGCTTAAAAGGTGGGATGGAAGTTACACGTATAATTTTGACACCGAAGATCGTTTTTGGTGGTGATAAGTCTCCTGACCAGGAAATGATTAAAAAAATCCATGAAAGAGCACACAAGAACTGCTTTATCAGGAACTCAATAACGGCCAGTGTCGAAATCAATCATTCGTAAACTCGATATTTCTAGGAGAGAAAGCGTGCGTATCAATTCATCAAATGAAGACATTCTTCTTAGAACCGATAGTAACGGTGCGGTCTTCCTTTCCCTGAACCGGCCGGACAAACTGAATACCCTGTCTGAAGCGATGTTGATCGCTTTGCAAACCGAACTGGACGATATCGCGGTGGATCCCAGTGTTCGCTGTGTGGTGATTAGCGCTGAAGGTCGCGGTTTCTGTGCGGGCCATGATCTGCAGGAGATGCGCTCGCATCCGGAGCGGGAATACTATCAAGCGTTGTTCAAGCGCTGCGGCAAAATGATGCAGAGTATCGTTGCACTGCCGGTTCCGGTGATTGCAAAAGTCAGCGGTATCGCGGCGGCTGCTGGCTGTCAGCTGGTCGCCAGCTGTGATCTGGTTATCGCCGCCAGATCAGCGCGCTTCGCAGTACCGGGCATAAACGTTGGATTGTTTTGTTCAACGCCCGCTGTTGCGCTCTCAAGAAGCATCTCGGCCAAACGCGCCTTCGATATGCTGGTGACCGGTGATGTCATCGATGCCGAGACGGCGCTGGATTGGGGGCTGATCAGCAGTGTCGTGGCCGACGAAGAGCTGGATGATGCTGTCGCCGCGAAAGTGGTGAAAATTCTGAGCAAAAGTCCTTCTGCCGTCCGCTATGGCAAGTCCATGTTCAACCCGCAACGGCAGATGTCGTTGTCTGAAGCCTATGAGTTCGCAGGTAACGTGATGGCTGAAAACATGATGAGCCCCGATGCAGGGGAGGGCATTGATGCGTTCCTGGAAAAGCGCAAGCCGACCTGGGTGCAGCCGACTCGGTAACCCGTGCCCAACGTTCGCCGGCGAAAGCCGGCTCTGTCCGCTGGCGGGTAACAGAGACCCAGCCTGATTTAATCCTGGTCTACTTTTTCGTTAAAAAATAAGAGTACAAATATTATGAACGGGTTATGTTCTTATAATCAGGCGCTCGAAAAGACGCCAGCCAATTACGTGGCGCTCTCTCCGCTAAGTTTTATCAAACGGGCGGCGTCTGTTTATGCTGATAGCATCGCATTGATATATGGCGACATATCCTTTACCTGGGCTGAAACCTATCAACGTTGCCGTCAGCTGGCCTCGGTATTGAAGGGCTACGGTATCTCCAGGGGCGATACTGTCTCCGTCATGCTGCCAAATGTGCCCGCAATGTATGAAGCGCATTTCGGGGTGCCGATGACGGGGGCGGTACTAAACTCAATCAATATCCGCCTGGATGCGGAGGCGGTTGCCTTTATCCTTAATCATAGCCGGACTCGGCTGCTGCTGGTGGATCCGGAGTACACTGGCGTCGTCGAGAAAGCGCTGTCGCTGCTCGATAGCCCGGCGCCTATCGTCATCAATGTTGCCGATCCGAGCTGCGGCCTGGATGCCTCTATCGGTAACCTCGAATACGAAGCTTTGCTTGCCGAGCAATCTGAATTGGCCGAGTGCAATCCACCGTCCGACGAGTGGGATGCAATCGCATTAGGCTACACCTCGGGTACAACGGGCAATCCGAAGGGGGTGGTAACCCACCATCGTGGCGCCTATCTGAATGCGGTCAGTAATGTCCTGTCCTGGGGCATCGCCTCTAATGTGGTCTACCTGTGGACCTTACCGATGTTTCACTGCAACGGCTGGTGCTTCCCCTGGACGCTGGCAGCGATTGGCGGCACGAACATCTGTTTGCGCAAGGTCGACCCGGAGCTGATTCTGCAGCTGATCAAGCAACATGGCGTCACACACTACTGTGGTGCACCGATCGTACATTCGATGATCGCTGATGCCGCCTCGGTCCAGTCCTCGCCGATCGAGCACAAGGTTTCCGGGCTGATTGCCGGTGCCGCGCCGCCAGCGGCCGTGCTGGCGAAGATGGAGCGAATCGGGATCGAACTCACCCATGTCTATGGTCTGACCGAAACCTATGGCCCTGCCACCGTATGCGTCAAGCAGGATGATTGGGCTGGTCGCACCCTGGAGGAAAGGGTTCAACTCAACGGACGCCAGGGGGTGACCTACCCGCTTCAGGAAGAGGTCGTGGTGCTTGACCCGAACACGATGCAGCCGGTCCCCGCCGATGGCAAGACCGTGGGCGAGATCATGTTCCGGGGCAACATCGTTATGAAGGGGTATCTGCGCAACGAGCCAGCTACCGAAGAGGCGTTTGCAGGCGGCTGGTTCCATACTGGCGATCTGGCGGTCGTGCATGAGGATGGCTACATCAAGATCTCTGACCGGTCGAAAGATGTGATCATCTCGGGGGGAGAGAACATCTCCTCGCTGGAGGTTGAGGATGTTATCCAGCGCCACCCCGATGTCGAGCTCGCGGCGGTGGTGCCTCTTCCCGATGAAAAGTGGGGTGAAGTGCCTGCGGCATTCGTGCAGCTGCGTATCGGCAGCGAACTGACCGAGCAGGAGCTGATCGAGTTCTGTCGGCAAAACATGAGCCGCTTCAAGGCGCCGAAGAAAATTATCTTCGAACGTATCCCCACAACCTCAACCGGAAAGATCCAGAAGTTCGTCCTGCGTCAGCAGCTAGCGGAAGCGCAAGCGAGCTGAACCGGTGCAGGAGGTGCATCGCTGAATAGTTGTGCCAGAAGGGCCAACTATTCAGCTGATGTGTTGCTACAGTGGCAGCTCTGAAGAGTAAGAGTACTTGTTATGTCACGACTCCCCCCGCTCATCGCACTCTCGTATTTCGAGGTTGCCGCGCGCACCAAAAGCTTCGCCAAGGCGGCGAAGGAGCTGAATGTCACCCCGGCAGCGATCAGTCACCAGGTCAAAGCACTTGAGGAGTATCTGGGAGTTGAGCTGTTTGTGCGACATCACCGTCGCGTCAGCCTGACCCCCGCCGCGCGCGCGTCCCTGCCCGAGCTGCATGAGGGCTTCCAGGTTCTGGCCAACGCCGTCGATAAAATTCGCCTGTACAGTGAAGAGCGCAAAGTGATCACCGTCTGTGCCGAACCGCTGTTCGCCACCAAATGGATCGTACCGCGTTTGCACCGTTTCTATGCCCAGTTCCCCGACGCCGAAGTGCGGCTACAGGCGAGCTTGCACTCGGTTGACTCATGTCGTGACAGTGGATTTGGTGTATCGCAACTCAAGCGAGCCGGGATCGATGTGTCGGTGCGACTGGGCTATGGCGACTATGATGATCTGGAACTGCAGCGCATGATGCATCTTGATCTTGTGCCGATGTGCAAACCGGGGCTGAGTTCCGAAGCCGCATTCATGGCATTGAATTCTGACACCCTGTTATGTGATCGCACCCTGGCTCGCTTTGAGGATCTTTGCGGCTGGCGAGAGTGGTTCCGACAGCAGGGCCAGGAGGAGCTGAACGCCTGTAAGGTGTTGCAGTTTGGCAATGGACTGCTGGCACTGGAGGCGGCCATCTCCGGGCAGGGGGTGGTATTGGGCTCCAAAGAACTGCTGTCTACCGAGTTGGAGGCCGGCAAGTTGGAGGTGCTGGTTGATCGTCCGATGCGATGCGCCCAGGCGTATTACGTAGTCAGCCCCGGGTTGAACAGGGAGCGAGCCATCGCCAGAGAGTTTCGTGATTGGTTGTTGGACGAAATGAATCTCCCATCAAGCTATGGTTAGGAGTAAGTGTCGTATAGGTCTTTGATCTTCGATTCGATAATGGGATTCCTTAATTGCTGGGTTAACAAATACTCGGTTGGGCTATTTTACAAATAGATAAATAGTGACGATTTCACTCAAAAAAATTGAAGCCAGTTTATGACTGACCTGCCTATCTCGTTGCTGCGCACCTTCGTTGTAGTCTCTGATACGCTCAACCTCACGGTAGCAGCCAAACAGCTGCATCGGGCGCCATCTACCGTCAGCATGCAGTTGAGCCGCCTTGAAACTTTGGTAACGGTAACACTGCTAGAGCGTGCTCAATATGGAGTCAAGCTAACGGCGGCGGGTGAAGAACTTCGGTCTCACGCCCATCAGCTGCTCGGTCTGCACGACCGGATTCTGGGTACCTTTCTAAATGCTGGCATTAAGGGAAAGGTACGTCTTGGCACCCACGACCATTATGTAACGGAGTCGCTCACTCCATTACTTCAGACTTACGCGCTCTCCTACCCAGAGGTGAGGCTTGAGGTCGTTTGCGATTATCGTCCCCACTATCTAGCGTCACTGGTCGCAGATGGAGAACTCGATATAGCGCTGGTCGACATGTCGTCGTTGTCGGGCATTGGTCTGTGCCTTGGGCACGACCAATTGGTCTGGGTAAAGGCGGAAGCACATCCACTGCAGCCTAGCGCCCCTATCCCGCTAGCCTTACTTCCGGAGGGCAGTTTGGGCAGGGATGAGGCACTTCGCCTACTGAAGCAATATAACCTACCGCATCGCGTCGCTTTTACCAGTCACAGTTGGACCAGCATACTCGCGGCCGTGCGAGCGGGTATTGGCATTGGTGTTATTCCAAAGATGGCCCTTGAATCTGGAATGATCATTATTGACGAGGGGTTACCCACACTGCCGCAAACAGAGAACACACTCATCGTCTCCACACATATTAACGAAGCAACAACCCGGCTTGTTAGCACAATCAAAGAAAGCCTGTTTCAGCTGCGATCAGGATCAAACTAGTCTGCGATTTACCACATCGTCTCTTAATTCGAGTCGTTCCTATCTGTGAGGAGCGTTTCTAATATTTTTACGATTCAGAACGTGTGGAGCTGCTCAGCGGGGTGAAACGGTAGGAAATCAATTCCTTTCACTGCCGAGGGCGGTAGTAACCTGACCTGTCAGGACTCCGAAGAGTTAGGGGGACACCACTGTCGTGGCCGCTGCGGATGCGGCTGTTTTATAGTTCGAATTCATCCAATACCGTCGCCGGTCTAATACATAGATGGAGTTTAACGACTATTCTTTCTAAAACAGAAAAAGCTCCAAGTGCAGGATGTCTGGAATGCTTTCAAAGAAGTTGGCTGCGCGTCTCGGGCTGGTGAAGGGAGAAGAGCCCTACTTGTCGATGACGTTCGCGCGTCTGCGGCAATATGGGACGCCCACCGAAAAGAAGGCTGTACTCGGTGGATGGCTGCTGTCGCTTGTTGCCTCCATCGCCTTCGGTCTGCTCGTCGTCGTCGAGGGATGGTCAGGCCTGCCTCTGCCGTTCGGCGGTATCGAAGTATTTATCACCATCTACCCGCCTTTGCTGATATGCCTCTGGTGGACACTCTGTTTCGGCTGGCTTTGGGGCGCAATACCTGCGTACATCGCCACTTTAGTGCTGGCGCTCTATTCAGGGATGCCGCTGGATTGGGCATTGCTGTTCAGTTTCGCAGATCCTCTGGGTTTCGCCGCCGTCTCGATCGGTTATCGCGCTATCCGTATTCCCCGTGATCTTCGCAGCATTCAGTCCCTTGCTTTCTTTGTACTGATTAACTTCATCGGCGCGATATTCAGCTCCGCCGGTGCACTTATATGGTGCTATACCAACCAAGTCGACACTCTTGGATTGCTGCCGATCTGGCAGGGCTGGTGGTTGGGCGCTTTCCTGCAGTCGATGTTTATCGTCGGCCCGATTCTGTTTCTCACCCACCCCTTTATGGCCCGTTGGCAGGCGGAGCGCTCCATCCTGCGTGCGCCTGAGGTGGAAGATCTGAGCCGTCGCGTATTGCGGCTGGTGATGGTATTGGTACTCGGCGTTCTGGGTTACGGCTTTCTGACCATCAAACTGGGCGTCGAGCGGGTTGAAACCGCTTTGTCCGGGGTGTCCGACTCGCCGTTGATGAACGCGACGGAGGTGCTGACCTCCACGGTCTGGATCTTCTTTTGGGTCGTCGCCCTGATCGTGCTGTCGATCGGGGTGTTCAACTACCGCATCTTCACCCGCTGGGAGAGCCTGGTGGATGCGCTGATGGCCGAGCTGACTCGCCTGGCGCAGACCGACCATCTGACCGGTCTTCCCAATCGACGGTCGATGGCAGAGGTGCTGGAGACACAGTTCCACCGTTTCAGCCGTTATGGCGAGTCGGGGGCGCTGTTGATGGTCGACCTCGACTACTTCAAAGAGATCAACGACCGTTACGGCCACGCGGCGGGCGATCAGGTGATTAAATGTTTCGCCGACGCGGTGCGCAGTGCGATCCGGCTCGAGGATACCGCTTCCCGTTGGGGGGGCGAGGAGTTCCTGATCCTCTTGCCGCGTGTCAACCAAGAGGGCGCCCATGCGCTTGCCGAGCGACTGCGTGGGTTGGTGCAGGACGATGCGGTTGACTACCAGGGGCAAACAATTCACTACACGGTATCGATCGGTATCGCGCTTCACGAGGATGAAGGGGCGACACTGGACGACTGGATAAGCCTGGCCGACGATGCGCTCTATACCGCCAAGCAGCAGGGGCGCAACCAGGTTGTCGCGCTGGAGAACAGGGGCGGCAACAGCGCCGCCGACAGGGAAGATTCCGTTTCGGTAGGTTAGCCGATACAGAGTGGGGCGACCGGTGTTGCCTTACTCCGGTCGATACCCCAACTGCTCGGAGATCGCCTTACCCGCCGCGACCACATCCTCAATCCACTCATCCTTGCGCCGCTCCATTGGGGCCGACAGCGACAGCCCGGCCACCGGCTGGTTGCTCTGATCGTAGATCAGCACCCCGATGCAGCCGACGCCGATCTCCGCTTCCTCGTTATCCAGCGCATATCCGCGCTCGGCTGCGGCCAGGCACTCTTCGGTCAGCGCTTTCAGTGAATTGAAGGTGTTGCGGGTATAGGCGGGCAGGTTGGTGCGCTGGGCATAACCGGCGATCTCCTGGGCACCACCCTTGCCCAGCATCAGTTTGCCGACACCGGTGACATGCAGCGGTGCCCGGCTGCCGACGATCTGCTGCACATGCATCATCCGGTTCGGCGTGGCCTTGTCGAAATAGATCACAACATCGCCCTCGCGGATCGTCAGGTTGATCGTCTCCCCCAGCTTGTCCCTTAACTTCGCCATATAGGGCATCGCCACCGCGCGCAGGTCGATATCGGTGTGCAGGCGGTTGCTGAGCTGCAGCAGGCGCTGGCCGAGCCGGTACTCGCCGGCACCGCTACGCTCGACGAAGCGGTTATCGATCAGCGAGTGCAGTATCCGGTACGCGGTAGAAGGGTGCAGTCCGGCATCCGCACTCAACACCTTCAGTTTCACCGGTTTTGAGTACCGGGAGATCACATCCAGCAGGATGGCGGCCCGGTCGATGACCTGGATACGGGCTTCCGGTTTAGATTCTGACATGACAGGCCTCCTGGGATAACTCTTTGAAAATGGCGCTTTATCTGTGAATCAGGTCTTGAGGATCTAAATTTCACAATGTGTAATTTTCGCTCAATCTACCACATCGCAATAAAAAAATACCAATTTTCATATTGTGAAATTCATGGTTTTTGCCGGTTGGAATAAATAAAGCACTTTATATACAAGTAGTTATTAAAAAATCTGACCGATAAATCAAGTATTTCGTAATGTGAAATCTTTGCGTATTGCGGTTGATCTGGGTTCTTCATATGTTGGTATCGACTTAAGTATTACCAATAAGAGCGAATCACCATGTCAGACCAGAACCCCGTTTTCATACCAGGCCCGACCAACATTCCTGATCGGTTGCTCAACGCCATGCATATGCAGACCCGTGACCACCGCGCGCCGGATTTCGTCGAGACCTTCGCGCCCGTGCTGCAGGACTGCAAGCGTGTATTCGGTACCGAAACGGGGCAGGTGATCACCTTCCCGGCCAGCGGTACCGGCGGATGGGAAGCCTCTATCACCAACACCCTGTCCGCGGGTGACACGGTACTGGTGGCGCGCTACGGCATGTTTTCCCACCGCTGGATCGACATGTGCCAGCGTCATGGCCTCGAAGTTCAGGTGATCGACTGCGAGTGGGGTTCAGGTGCCCCGGCCGACAAGTTCGAAGAGGCGCTGCGCGCCGACAAGGACAAGAGGATCAAGGTAGTGCTGGCGACCCATAACGAAACCGCCACCGGCGTTAAGAGCGATATCGCCGCTGTTCGCCGTGCGATGGATGCTGCCGGCCACCCGGCGATGCTGTTCGTCGACTGCGTAAGCTCGCTGGCCTCCATGCCGTTCGAGATGGACGCCTGGGGCGTTGATATCGCGGTTTCCGGTTCGCAGAAGGGTTTCATGCTGAGCACCGGTATGGCGATTCTCGGCGTCAGCCAGAAGGCACTGGCGGCGATGGAGACTGCAACCCTGCCGCGCACCTTCTTCGATTTCCGCGACATGATGGCGGCCAACGCCAACGGCGGCTTCCCCTACACGCCGCCGCTGCAGCTGATCTACGGCATGCGCGAGAGCCTGAAGATGCTGTTCGAAGAGGGGCTGGAGAATGTTTACGCCCGTCACTTCCGCCTGGCGGAGGGTGTACGCAAGGCGGTTGACGCCTGGGGTCTGAAGCTTTGCGCCAAGTCGCCGGAGCTGTACTCCGACACCGTTAGCGCCATCTACGTACCGGAAGGCTTCGACAGCAACAAGCTGACCGAGCACGCGTTCAACACCTACGGCGTCTCCTTCGGCATCGGCCTGGGCCAGATGAACGGCAAGGCGTTCCGTATCGGCCACCTGGGCTCGTTGACCGACGTTATGTGTCTGTCGGGCCTTGCCACCATCGAGATGGCGATGGCCGATCTGGACTACCCGATTGAGCTGGGCTCGGGTGTACGTGCGGCGCAGGAGTACTACCGCGCCACCGCCGCTGCCAACCAATAATTGCGATCACCGAGGTATGCCGTGAGCGAGACAACGATGAACATTCCAACATACGACGATGTACTGATCGCCCATGAGCGGATCAAGCCCTACATCCATGAAACGCCGGTGCTGACCTCCCGGTTCCTGAACGAACTGACCGGCGCCGAGCTGTTCTTCAAGTGCGAGAACTTCCAGAAGGCCGGTGCGTTCAAGGTGCGTGGCGCCTGTAACGCCGTGTTCGGTCTGACCGAAGAGCAGGCCAGGGTAGGGGTGGCCACTCACTCCTCCGGTAACCACGCGCTGTCCCTGTCCTATGCGGCAGGCCGGCGCGGCATCCCGGTCACCGTGGTAATGCCGCGCACCGCACCGCAGGCGAAGAAGGATGCGGTGATCGGCTACGGCGGCAAGATCGTCGAGTGCGAGCCCTCCACCAGCTCCCGCGAAGCCACCTTCGCCGAGGTGGTGGCCGAGTCCGGTGCCGAGTTCGTCCACCCGTACAACGATCCGCGCGTTATCGCCGGCCAGGCGACCTGCTCCAAGGAGCTGTACTCCCAGGTGGAGAACCTGGATGCGGTGATCGCACCGATCGGCGGTGGCGGCATGATCTCGGGCACCTGCCTGACCCTGTCCACCATCGCCCCTGAGGTGAAGATCTACGCCGCCGAGCCGCTGAATGCGGATGACGCCGCACGCTCGTTCCGCGCCGGTCACATCATCGCCGACGACGCCCCGGAGACCGTGGCCGACGGCCTGAAGGTGCCGCTGAAGGATCTGACCTGGCACTTCGTCAGCCACCATGTCACCGACATCCTCACCGCCACCGAGGAGGAGATCGTCGATGCCATGAAGCTGATCTGGAAGCGGATGAAGATCGTGATGGAGCCGAGCAGCGCCGTGCCGCTGGCGACCATCCTGAAGAACCCGGAGGTTTTCCGCGGCAAGCGCGTCGGCGTGATCATCACCGGCGGCAACGTGGACCTCGACAAACTGCCCTGGCTCAAGTGAACGGCTGAAACGACAACAGATATAGGAGCACTGAAGTGAACGCACAAACTGATCTGCAAGACCTCGAAGTAGGCTACGACGTTCCAGCCCTGCCGGGCATGGATGAAGCCGATATCCAGACCCCCTGCCTGATCCTCGATCTGGACGCCCTGGAGCGTAACATCAAGAAGATGGGCGACTACGCCAAGGCCCACGGCATGCGCCACCGGGTTCACGGCAAGATGCACAAGTCGGTGGATGTGGCCAAGCTGCAGGAGACACTGGGCGGCGCCATCGGCGTCTGCTGCCAGAAGGTCTCCGAAGCCGAGGTGTTCGCCCGCGGCGGCATCAAGGACATCCTGGTCTCCAACCAGGTCCGCGATCCGCTGAAACTGGACCGCCTGGCGCAACTGCCGAAATTGGGTGCGCGCACCATCGTCTGCGTCGATGACATCGACAACGTCGCCGAACTGTCCGCCGCCGCGCAAAAGCACGGTACCGAGCTGGAGTGCTTCGTCGAGATCGACTGTGGCGCGGGCCGTTGCGGCGTCACCACCACCGAAGCGGTCGTCCAGATCGCTCAGGCGATCGACGCCGCCGCCAACCTGAAGTTCACCGGCATCCAGGCCTACCAGGGCGCCATGCAGCACCTGGATACCTACGAGGCACGCAAGGAGAAGCTGGATATCGCCATCGCGCAGGTCAAGGCTGCCGTGGATGGCCTCAAGGAGGTGGGGCTGGAACCGGAACTGGTCTCCGGCGGCGGCACCGGCTCTTACTACTTCGAGAGTAACTCCGGCGTCTACAACGAGCTGCAGTGCGGTTCCTACGCTTTCATGGATGCCGACTACGGCCGCATTCTCGATAAAGACGGCAAGCGTATCGACCAGGGGGAGTGGGAGAACGCGCTGTTTATCCTCACCAGCGTCATGAGCCACGCCAAGGCCGACAAGGCGATCTGCGACGCCGGTCTGAAGGCGCAGTCGGTGGACAGCGGTCTGCCGTTCATCTTCGGCCGCGACGATGTCGAGTACATCAAATGCTCCGACGAGCACGGCGTGATCTCCGATCCGACCGGTGTGCTGAAGGTCAACGACAAGCTGCGCCTGGTACCGGGCCACTGCGACCCGACCTGCAACGTACACGACTACTACGTCGGCGTACGTAACGGCAAGGTCGAGACCCTGTGGCCGGTCTCCGCCCGCGGTAAGGCGTACTGATCCCACTCCTGCTGCCCTCAGGGGCAGCAGGCTTCACGAGAGGAGAGATTTAATGACGACTCTTGCTAATGCAGCAGGTGTAAACGGAACCGAGCGAGACACCCTGGTCTCGATCGTATCCGAAGCGGTCTGCGAACAGATCGTCGGCCGGCCCGAGGCGTTCAAGGCGGTCGAGAGCGTATTCGGCGCCATGGCGCGCGGCGATGCCTACAACTTCCCGGTGGTGCGTGAGGCGATCGGCCACGCCGATGCCCTGTACGGCTTCAAATCCGGATTTGACCGCGCCGGTATGGTGCTCGGCGTCAAATCCGGCGGCTACTGGCCGGGCAACGTGCAAAAGAACCTGACCAACCACCAGTCGACGGTGATCCTGTTCGACCCCGATACCGGCCGCCTGAAGGCGCTGGTCGGCGGCAACTACCTGACCGCCGTGCGCACCGCCGCGGCGTCGGCCGTATCCATCGCCTACCTGGCCCGCAGGGACGCCAAGGTACTGGGCATGGTCGGAGCAGGGCACCAGTCCACCTTCCAGCTGCGCGCCGCCCTCGAGCAGCGCGAGTTCGAAAAGGTGGTGGCGTGGAACCCGCACCCGGAGTACCTGAGCCGTCTGGCCGCGGTCTGCGATGAGCTGCGTGTGCCGTTCGAAGCGGTAGACCAGCAGCAGCTGGGCGCGCAGGCGGATGTAATCATCACCATCACCTCGGCGTTCGAACCGCTGATGATGAAAGATTGGATCAAGCCGGGCACCCACATCGCCTGCATGGGCACCGATACCAAGGGCAAGATGGAGGTCGATCCGGAGCTGCTGGCGGCGGCAACCCTGTTCACCGATGAGGTGGCCCAGTCGATCTCCATCGGTGAGGCGCAGCATGCCGTGGCCTCAGGGCTGATCAGCGAAAATGACATCACACCGATCGGCCAGGTGATCAACGGCACCCATCCCGGCCGTCGTGACGACCAGGAGATCACCCTGTTCGACGGCACCGGCGTGGGCCTGCAGGATCTCGCCGTGGCTTCGGCTGCCGCCAAGCTGGCGCTCGAGCAAGGTCTGGCCACCCAGATCGCACTGTAACACCGAACATCCCCCTCGCCTGGCGAGGGGGCACTTCTTCCGACGCTTTACCATCGATTAAAACAGGTACCGATCATGAGTTCTGCTGCACGACTGCGTCTACGTGAACTGCTGGAGACTCGGCAGTGCGTACGATGCGCCTCGGTCTTCGACCCCCTCTCGTCACGCATGGCCCAGGAGATCGGCTTCTCGGTCGGCATACTCGGCGGCTCGGTCACCTCATTGATGGCGCTGGGCGTGCCGGATATCTACCTGCTGACCCTCAGCGAACTGGCCGACCAGGCGCGCCGGGTGTGTCAGGCCTCCAGCCTGCCGGTGATCGTCGATGGCGACAACGGCTACGGCAACGCCCTCAATGTGATGCGCACGGTCACCGAACTCGAGCACGCCGGTGCCGCCGTCATCACCATCGAAGACACCGTTATTCCCAGGCGCTACAAACAGCCGGAGCTGAACCTGAGCAGCATCGAAGAGGGCTGCAGCAAACTGCACGCCGCGCTGAACGCGCGTAGGGATAGCGGCATGGCGTTGTTCGCCCGCACCCACGCCCAGCAGCCGCTACCGGCGATCCTGGAACGGGTCGCGGCCTACAGCCGTACCGGCGTCGATGGCATCTGTATTTTCGGGCAGACATCAAAAGAGCTGCTGGAGCAGCTGAACGGCGTCACCGACCTGCCGCTGATGCTGATCGACTACGCCAAGTCAGAGCTGAGCATCGACGAACTGCGCCAGCGGGGAGTGCGGATCCACTTCAACGGCCACCGGGCCTACGAAGAAGGGGTCAAAGCGGTCTACCGGTCGCTGCTTCAGCTCCATACCGGCAGCGATATCGACTGTGATCACAATGCCAAGCAACTGATCGGACGCTTCGCCCAGCAGCAACAGTTCAATGCGCTCAGTACAGACTATTTAGATCCGGCCTGAACGAACCATCTCCAATAACCGCATTCGCGTTCCGTTTTACCGTTTAAAACCGAACTCTAGCTTCAAATAAATACAATTAATCTCTTAGAGGAGAGTGGAAAATGGGCAAACTCGATCTGGAAAGCTCGATCACCATCACCCGCGCCGCATTCGGCAAAAGCCTTGAACTGAACACCGCGCCGCTGACCGTGGCGATACTGGACGCCAGCGGCACACTGATCTCGCTGCAACGCCAGGACGGCGCCAGCATGATCCGCCCGGACGTGGCCATAGGCAAAGCCTGGGGCGCCGTCGCCGTGGGCAAATCCTCCCGCGCCCTGGGGGAGGACGCACAGAACCGCCCGGCGTTTATCTCCGCACTGAATACTCTGGCGCAGGGTAAGATCGTACCGGTGCCGGGTGGTGTACTGATCCGTAACAGCGACAACGAGATCGTCGGCGCGGTAGGGATCAGCGGTGACCTGTCCGATATCGATGAGCAATGTGCTGTGTTTGGGATTGAGGCGGCGGGGTTGGTTGCGGATGCGGGGTAATCTCTGAGCCTAACAGTCGTAAGGCACAAACCTGCTTCGAAATTTTTGTTGGATTGTGCCTTACTCGTAGTGGCTCCAAAGCCGGAGCACTTTTATTACCTGCTCTTCATCAAGCACTTGGTAAACCAGGCGGTGCTGAATGTTGATACGGCGTGAATAGGCGCCTGAAAGATCGCCCACCAGCTTTTCGAAGGGAGGCGGCTTGCGGTAAGGATCTTCGGCGATGATTGCCAACAGCTCCTGAGCTTTGGACTTGAGGCCGCTGGAGGCCAGTTTCTTAGCATCTTTCTGAGCTTGCTTGCTGTAAACCAACTTCCATGTCACCAATCCAGCTCCTCATCAAACTCATCTACAGGGGTATCCATCCCCTCACGAATAGACTCCCGCATACCTGGAACAGATAGCAGGTAAAGTGTCTCCTGAATGGCCGACCAATCTTCCTCCGATACCAGGACTGCTTTGTTCCGTTTACCCATGATAGTGATGGGTTGGTGGGATTCGGCGGTCTCATCAATCAATCGGTAAAGGTTGCTGCGCGCCTCAGTTGCAGTAATTCCGGTCATGACGCACCTTTGTTGTGTTTAAATAATCACCAAAGTGTACGCCTTTAGGTACGTACGTCAAGGCGAACGCTTTTGTTGGCTTGTAATGAAATAGGGCTCCGGTCCCACTTTTCGTATTGATTGGTTCCCAGTAGCGTCTTATGAAGTTGCAGCCTGGCAGCTATAAACACCCCCAATAATCAGAAGGCAGACGGACATGCACAATCGATTAGGTATTGGTTTGAATGCGAAAGCGATCCAGAAGCCGGCTTTAAAAGCTTTAATAGTGGCGTTGCTGACAGCACTATTGCTTGCCGGCTTGAGCCCGGCTCGCGCCGCTACGCTCACAGAAGTGACCGGTTTCGGCTCAAACCCCGGTGATCTGCGCATGTACGAATATATCCCGGATGACCTGCCAAAAGGCCGCCCGCTGGTGGTGGCATTGCACGGGTGCAGCCAGAGCGCATCCGCGTATGACGATGAGAGCGGCTGGGTCGAGCTGGCCGATCGCTGGCGCTTTGCCTTGCTGCTGCCTGAGCAGCAGAAGGCCAACAACAGCTCTTTGTGCTTCAACTGGTTCAACGGCAGTCATTATCTGGATTGGGTCTTCTGGTGGACGGATTGGGGCAATGATATTGATCGTGGGGAAGGGGAAGCGCTCTCCATCAAGCAGATGATCGATCATCTGGCGGACAAGCAGCAGTCGGACACCCGCCGTGTTTTTGTGACCGGCCTCTCGGCGGGTGGCGCTATGACCGCGGTAATGCTGTCTACCTACCCGGAGCTGTTTGCGGGCGGCGGCATCATCGCCGGTATTCCCTATAAATGTGCACGTTACTCCATCACAGCGCTAACCGACTGCGGTGTCGATGCCGACCGAGCCGGATCCGTCCCTATAAAGGATCTATCGCCACAGGAGTGGGGCGATCTGGTGCGTGATGCCAGCGACCACACCGGCCCCTGGCCGAGGCTGTCGATCTGGCAGGGCGACGAGGACAAGCGAGTGATCCCGGACACTGCCAGAGAGCTGCTTGAGCAGTGGGCCAACGTCCACGGCATTGATACTGTCAATGCCGGTCTGAGAAGTCCTCTTTTTCGCGGTTTGAGATGTCCCCTTTTTGTCGGTTCGTTGACTGATTTAT